>NZ_NCJH01000046.1 GCF_002278925.1 Polaromonas sp. 39-63-25 | reverse complement strand
GGCGCTGCAGCATACGGGCCCACTGGCCCTGGTTGAACTGCTCAACGGCCCGGATGCGCCGCAATACGTCGCCGGCACCGAGAACTTCTACGTCATCACGCGCTACAACTGGAGCAGCTACTACGCGATGGCGGTGATCGAACTGGGGCGCGAGGTCGCTGCGCGGGTACGCCCCTGACAAGAATCGGCCCGGACTGACCGCCTGACCAACCCGGGTCGCAGGGAAGAACACCGCAGAGCCCGCCACGCCCGCCCAACCCACGAGGCCAGCACACCCCCAGGCCGGGCAGAACCCGGCACCCACCGGCCCCTAATTTCTCATTTTGTGACACTGGACACCGTGCATAGTCCGGGGGGCGGTGATAGCGTTGCGACGGGCTCCGGCCCGTTATGGACCACATGCCACACGCCGCATGTGGTCTGCCCGCGTCAGCAGACGCCCTCACCGCAAGGAGACAAGCCATGAAGCAAACCCTCAAGCAAGCGCTCGACACGATTCTTGACTACAACGTTCATCGAGCGGGTGGCACGCCCGGCGTGGTGGCCATGGCCACCGACCGCACCGGCAATTTCTACGAGGGCTGCGTCGGCAGGCGCTCGCTCGGCGACGACCAGCCGATGACACTTGATTCGGTCATGGCAATTTTTTCAACCACCAAAGCCATGACGGGTGTCTGCGTGATGCAACTGGTGGAGGAAGGCAAGATCCAGCTCGATGACATAGCCAAAAAGTATGTGTCCGAGATTGCTGAACTGCAGGTGCTCGACGGTTTTGATGCCTCTCACCAACCGAAAACGCGGGCGCCCAAGCGCGACATCACCGTCAATGATTTGATGCTGCACACCGCGGGCATGGGCTACGAGTTTTTCAGCCACGACGATTTGAAGTACCGCACGGCCAAAGGCATTCCCACCATCGTGTCGAGTTCGTTCGCCTCCATTCGAACCGTGTTGCTGCACGACCCCGGCGCCGCCTGGACCTATGGACCCAACATCGACTGGTTGGGCCGCATCGTCGAGCAGCAGCGCGGCAAGCGTTTGGGGGAGGTCATGAAGGAACGCCTTTTTAAGCCGCTGGGCATGTCCGATATCGCATTCAACCTGACCGATGCCATGAGGTCCCGGCTGGCTGCGCTTCATGACCGTGCGCAGGATGGCAAGCTCACACCGCTGCCCGACCTGATCCTGCCGCAGCCGCCTGAAATGGACATGGGCGGCCACGGCCTTTACGCCACGGTGGGCGAGTACATGAAGTTCATCCGGATGTTTTTGAACGACGGCGACGGCCCCAACGGCCGCGTACTGAAGGCTGAAACCGTCGATCAGATGAGCAGGAACGGCCTGCCGGCAGGCGTGACCAGCGGTGGCTGGACAACGTCCATTCCCTCGCTTTCAAACCCGGGCGAATTCGACCCGGGTATCAAAAAAACCTGGGCCTACACGTTTCAGCGCAACGAGGAAGACACCGTCACCGGCCGGCCGGCGGGCTCTCTGATGTGGGCGGGGCTGGGCAACCTGTTTTACTGGATCGACCGCAAGAACGGCACTGGCGGGTTCTGGGGATCACAGATCCTGCCGTTCATGGACGCCGTTTCCTATCCAGGATTCGTTGATTTTGAAGCGGCTGTGTACCGGCATCGCTCACACTCGCGAGGGTGACACCGGTGGCAGGTAGCGCAGAGTGCGCTGCCTGCCATGAAACCATCACGCGCGTGTCAGCAGGCGCGCCCTGGAAGCCAGGCTGTTGGGTAACAGGTCACGAAACAGGGTGGTGATCTCCTTGACCGTCTTGCGCGCAATCGATTCGCCCTGCATGGCCGACAGCACGGCCATCAAATCCGTGCGGGCGTACCAAAGCCCGACTGGTCCCTGCGCATAGCGCACCCGATCAACCGATTTCGGGTAGTGCTTTTCGCCGTAATCGCCCATGGCGTTGAGCATGAGCTGGCGAATGACCTCGGTTTGGTCCCCCAGCACGGACGCCGTAAATTCGGCAGCCCCGAGGAACGCAAACCCGCTACTTTTGAGTCGAGAC
>NZ_NCJH01000011.1 GCF_002278925.1 Polaromonas sp. 39-63-25 | reverse complement strand
ACAGCATAGCTATGCGTTCCAGGACGGCAGGCTTGTCCACACCGACAGCATTGCACACAACACCCCGAAGCCAAGCCTCGCCATGACAGACGCGGAGCGCCGCCTGTTCCGGGAGCAATCCGTCAACTGATACGGAGCGAGGAACCGAGCCGGGTGCAGGCCATCCGGACGATCCATTCATATCCTTAGGAGTTTTCCATGAAATCGAAGATTAATGTTTTTTTTGCGTCGGCCGTGCTTTCCATGAGCGCTACTGGATTTGCCATTGCTGCGATTGACGCTCCAGCCGGCGCCCAGAACACGGGCACGGTGACTGCCACAACGAGGCTGACAGCCGGTGAAGTGCGCAAGGTGGACCTTGAACAGAGCAAACTGACCATCAAACATGAGGCACTCGAGAACCTGGGCATGCCTGGCATGACAATGGTGTTCAAGGTTCCGGAAGCCACACTGCTCCAGGGCCTCAAGCAAGGCGACAAAATCCTGTTCCGAGCTGAAAAAGGCGAAGCAGGCTTCACAGTCGTGGCGCTTGAGCAAGCCAAGTAAGGCAATGGGTCCGGGAGACAACGATTGGCCATCGACTCAAGCGTACTTCGATCTAGCCTGACCCAAAGGTGGAGAACGGCCACCCGCGGTATGTCTTGAGCGCAGGCTGCGCACCCCCTTCCTGTTGCACTGATTCAACCTGTCCGATCCGGCTATTGATGATGCAGGTGCAACTTCACCCCGCGCAGCAGGACAGCTGGTTCACATCTTTGTTGAAGGTCTGCGCGCAGAGCTTCAAGCCCTCGACCATCGTCAAGTATGGGAACAACTGGTTGGCCAGATCCTGCACGGTCATGCGCGAGTGGATGGCCAACACGGCCGTCTGGATCAGCTCGCCCGCATCCGGCGCGACCGCCTGCACGCCGATCAACCGCCCCGAGCCAATTTCAGCCACCAGCTTGATGAAGCCGCGGGTGTCGAAGTTGGCCAGCGCGCGCGGCACGTTGTCCAGGCTCAGCGTACGGCTGTCGGTCTCGATGCCCTGCTGGCGGGCCTCGGCCTCGCTCAAACCCACCGTGGCCACTTGCGGGTCGGTGAAGACGACCGCAGGCATAGCGCTCAGGTCGAGCGCGGCGTCGCCACCGGTCATGTTGATGGCGGCACGGGTGCCAGCCGCTGCCGCGACATAGACAAATTGCGGCTGGTCAGTGCAATCTCCGGCAGCGTAGATCAGCGGGCTGTTCGTGTGCATTCGTTTGTCGATGACGATGGACCCCTGTGCATTGACGGCGACACCCGCCGTTTCCAAGGCCAGGCTGCGCGTATTGGGTGTCCGGCCAGTAGCGACCAGCAGCTTGTCGGCACGCACTTCGCCCTGCCCCGTGGTCAGCACGAATTCGCCGCTCACATGGGCGACCTGGCGGGCTTGCGTGTGTTCCCGCACCTCGATGCCCTCGGCACGAAACGCGGCTGTGACGGCCTCGCCGATGGCCGGGTCCTCGCGGAAGAACAAGGTGTTGCGCGCCAGGATCGTGACCTGGCTACCCAGCCGGGCGAAGGCCTGCGCCAGTTCCAGCGCCACCACCGACGATCCGATCACGGTCAGGCGTTGGGGAATGGTGTCGCTGACCAAGGCTTCGGTCGAAGTCCAGTAGGGTGACTCTTTCAAGCCTGGAATCGGCGGCACGGCCGGGCTGGCACCGGTGGCGACCAGGCAGCGGTCGAACGCCACCACGCGCTCGCCGCCATCTTTCAAACGGACGACAAGGCTTTGGTTGTCCTTGAAACGCGCATCACCGTGCAGAACGGTGATGGCCGGGTTGCTGTCCAGAATGCCCTCGTATTTGGCGTGGCGCAACTCATCGACACGGGCCTTCTGCTGGGCCAGCAGAAGGCCGCGGTCAATCGCTGGCGCGGTCGCTGCGATGCCACCGTCGAATGGGCTTTCTCGGCGCAAATGGGCGATGTGGGCGGCGCGGATCATGATCTTGGACGGCACGCAGCCGACATTGACGCAGGTGCCGCCGATGATGCCGCGCTCGATGAGGGTCACATGCGCGCCTTGCTCGACGGCCTTCAGCGCCGCCGCCATCGCGGCCCCGCCGCTACCGATGACGGCGATATGCAGTCCACCCCCATCACCGCCAGCCTTGTCGCCGCCGCCCAGCCATCCCAGCGCCTTGCCAATCAATCCGCCCGGCACTGAAGTGGATGGGGCATCGGCGAGTGTGGCCTTGTAGCCGAGCCCGGCCACGGCAGCGGTGAGCGCCTCTGGCGAGGTGCCGGGATCGGTGGCGAGTTGCGCAGAGCTGTTCGGGTAGGACACGAGCGACGACAGCACGCCCGGCACTTTCTCCAGGGCTTCCTTGACATGTGTCGCGCACGAGTTGCAGGTCATTCCGGTGATACTCAAATACATTGCATCGTTCCTTTTCGTTTCGGCAACTGCCAATGCAGTTAGCCGTGTTTGGGTGGTAGTTCGCAGCGGCGGTTGGCCGGTGAGAGCAGATCCCAGATCGACACCCCGACCATCAAGGCCAGACCGACATAGAGGAGGTTCGCCGTCCACCAATTGCCAAAAAACAAGAGCATGGCCGCCAGCACGATAGCTGGGCCGACCATCCCGAGCAGGCTCCGGTGCCATTGCCTGTGACTCAGCCAACCTAGCGCATATGCCAGCAAAGCCGGAGCGGCAAACAAGGCATAGCCGGGTGATGAACAGGCCCTCGTACTCGCTCAAAAAGCCCAGCCCTATGGCCGTGCCGAAGCTGGCGAGAGCCGGAAAGCAGGCCCCGCAGCCCATGGCGGACACGACGGAGCCCAGCCCGCCGGCCTTGTTGCCTATGGAGTCGAGAAGGTTTATGGTGATTCTCCAGAGTTGACGGGGTGGCTCAGCGCTTGACGCTGGATGGGTAGCCGGCGTCCTCGGTCGCCTTGGTGAGCTTCTGCACACTGGTCCTGCCATCGTCGAAGCTGACAACGGCTACCCGTTTCTCGTAGCTCACTTCAACCTTTTGCACGCCATCAACCTTGGAAATTGCCTTCTTGACGGTGATCGGGCAAGCGGCGCAAGTCATGCCCGGTACGGACAGAGTGACGGTCTGGGTAGCAGCCCACACGGGCGCAATGACGGCAACCAGGGCAAGGGCGGAAAACAACTTCTTCATGATGGGCTCCTGTGGTCAATAAAAAAGTGGTGCGATGTACGGGAATCCGAGCGCGACCATAACCAGTGCGGCCACGACCCAGAAAAGGAACTTGTAGATCGCTCGTATCTGAGGAATCGCGCACACGTCTCCCGGTTTACAGGCTTGCGCCGGACGGAAGATGCGCCGCCAGGCGAAAAACATGGCCACCAGTGCCACGCCAATGAAAACGGGACTGTAGGGTTCCAGCGTCGTCAGGTTGCCGATCCATGCTCCGCTAAATCCCAGGGTGATCAGCACCAGCGGCCCAAGGCAGCAGGTGGACGCGAGGATGGCGGCCAGCCCTCCAGTGAAGAGCGCCCCGCGCCCATTTTGCGGTTCAGCCATGTGCGTTTCCTTTCGAATCTGAATGGGATGGCGTAAGCTTACTTCCGTAGTCATGTACGGAGTCAAGCGATATGAAAAGCGAGTTGGAGAATCTGACCATCGGCGTTTTTGCCAAGGCGGCCGAGGTCAACGTGGAGACAATCCGGTTCTATCAGCGCAAGGGGTTGTTGCCAGAGCCCGACAAGCCTTATGGCAGCATCCGCCGCTATGGCGAGGCGGATGTCACGCGGGTGCGGTTCGTGAAATCAGCCCAGCGGCTGGGTTTCAGTCTGGATGAAATTGCCGAACTGCTGCGATTGGAAGATGGTGCGCATTGCTCGGAAGCCAGTAGCCTGGCCGAGCGCAAGCTCACGGATGTGCGCGCGAGAATGACCGACTTGGCGCGCATGGAGACCGTGCTGTCTGAGTTGGTGTGTGCCTGCCATGCGCGCAAGGGGAACGTTTCCTGCCCTCTGATCGCGTCGCTGCAAGACGGAACGAAGCTCGCTGAGTCGGCGCGGGGGAGTCACGGGTTGGCTACGCCTTAGTGTGCTTTATTTTCGGTTTTCTGAGACGCCCCATATTTACTCTTTTAAATCAATAGCTTAGGTTAATTTTTTCGAATTTTTCAGAAATCACGGCTACTCCTCGGATGTGCGTAGCGACAATTGGAGCCACAAAGGCAGAACGACATCATGCAACGAGAAGAACAGCATCTGGCTGGCGTGGGTATGAACCACGACCAAAACGCGGGCCACGGCCACCAGGGCAGGCCCATCAATTCAATGAAACTGCTGAGCCCGTTCGTACTGCGGAGCAAAACGAGTACACCTACCCAATGCACCCGCAGGTCCATCAGATCGGGACGCGGATTGAAACAGAGTTCGTCATGCGCCGAAAAATGAAAACAGACGCCCATCTGGATCCCGCCCTTGACGCCCGGCGTCGCTTGGGCACCCTCCTGTTCACGGTACCCAAGCTGTTGAACCGACACTTGCAGCCGGTACTCGGCTGGCGACGCTTTGTCCTCATTCCGAAACTCTTCGCTCTCGCAGGAACTTACAAGAAGCAATTCTCGAAGCCAGGCGACGACGCGCAACTGCGGCGGGTGAAAGACACTTTCCTGCTGGTTGGCGTCCTGTATAACGAACTGGTGAAGGCTCAGGGCGCCGAGCGGGCACTCTCCACAACCCAGTCCTTTCTGCACGACCTGGGATGTGCCGTCCAGCGGAAGGCGTACTTCCCGCCTGGCGGAAAGGCACGAACTTGGGATTTCTTCCACGATGCGCACGAAACGCAGATGCGGGAAGGTTTCATCAGTACCAACGAGAACGACGGCATCCAACGCTCGGACTCCCGGGTCACGCTCGACATCGTCCGGTGTCGGTTCCACGAATGTTTCAGGGACATGGGCAATCCGGCGATCACCCTGGCATTCTGCCGTTCAGACGAAACGGTTTTCAACGAGTATTCGCCGATCATGCGCTTCCATCGCGGCAACTCCCCAGTCAACACGATTGCGAGAGGCGCGCCGCGGTGTACGTTTATCTACGAACGGGTGTCGACCTGAAGCCGACGGGCTCGGACTATTTCAGCGCCAGTGTGAGTCTGATTTGCGGTAAGTCAATTGGCCGTCTGCTGAAGGCGTAGAAAATCTGGAAAAATGAGTGTGCTTACCCTAAACGCGGGTTAGACCGGCTTCAACGAGCGCGCATGGCTATCGCAAGCTCAACTTAGGTTCCGATTGATAAGCTAGGGTCGGCATTGGTTTTCGGGCACCGATCGCCGAAGACGGAACTTTCCAGCGCTTCACCGGTCACATGTCCCTTAAACTCAAGCAATGATCCGAAACCGCCGCCAACGTCTGATCACAGTGCTCTTCGCACTGGTAAGCCTGCTGTTCATGCAGCTGGCGGTGGCAGGCTACATCTGTCCCGGTTCTGAACCAAAAATCGCCGAAGCGTCCGCGATGTCCGAGGCCGGAATGCCCTGCGCCGAAGCCATGCCGCTCAACATGGACGATCAGCAACCCAACCTGTGCCAGGCACATTGCCAAGCGGGTCATCAGTCAGCCGACAAGCATGAGCTGTCCTCCCCCGTTGCCATCAGCGCTTTGCCTGCCAACTTCAGTTTGCAGATTGCCCTCCCGGTGTTTTCTGACGCGCCGCTGCAGGCGCCTCATCTGCAGCGCACCACCGCTCCCCCTGTCGCCATCCGGAACTGCTGCTTCCGCCTCTGACCTCCCGGACCACCTGGCTCCTGTCTGCTGCACCTCCCCGTGCATCGGCAGGTCGTTGTTCGTGCTCTGGAGGTTTTATGTCTATTTCTTTTCCGATTTCCCGGATCACGGCCGCCGCCTGGATGGTGGCCATCGCTTCTGCGTCGTGGGCTGCTGATCCTTTGACCCTGATCGAGGCGCAGCGCATTGCCGTTGATCGATCCCAGCAATTGGTCGCCCAAGAGGCACTGACCGCCGCCGCCAAGGAACAGGCCGTGGCGGCCGGCCAGCTCCCCGACCCGGTGCTCAAACTCGGCATCGACAACCTGCCGGCCGACGGCGCGGACCGCGGCAGCCTGACACGCGATTTCATGACCATGCGCCGCATCGGCGTCATGCAGGAAATCACCCGTTCCGCCAAGCGCCAGCTGCGCTCGGAACGCTTTGAACGCGATGCGCAGCGAGTGCAGGCGCAGCGCCAGCTGACGCTGGTGAACCTCCAGCGCGACACCGCGCTGGCCTGGTTGGACCGGTATTACACCCAGGCCATGCGCGAGCTGGTGCAGCAACAGCTCGAAGAAACCCGGCTGCAAATACAAGCAGCCGACATCGCCTTTCGCGCCGGCCGGGGGAGCCAGTCCGACGTGTTCGCCGCCCGTAGCGCGGTGATCCAGCTGGAGGACCGGGTCAGCCAGATTGGCCGGCAGTCACGCAACGCCGGCCTGATGCTAGCCCGTTGGGTGGGTACGACGGATGCGGATCGACCGCTCTCCGGCTCTCCGTCCTGGCAAACCACCTCCCTTCAGATTGGGGTTTCAAGCGAGCACATAAAGCAACACCCTGATCTGCGAGCGATAAGTGCAGAAATTGACACTGTGGAAACCGATGCACGGCTGGCCCAAGCGAACAAACAAGCCGACTGGAGCGTCGAAGCCAGCTACGCCCAGCGCGGTCCGACTTACTCCAACATGATCTCCATCGGCGTCTCCATCCCCTTGCAGTGGGACCAGAAGAACCGCCAGAACCGCGAGCTGGCCGCCAAGCTGGCCTTGGTCGACGAAGCCAGGGCCCGCTACGAAGACATGCTGCGTAACCATGAGGCCGAGGTGCGTGGCTGGCTGAATGACTGGCAAACGGGCAAGGACCGGGTCACCCGGTACCGAAATGAGCTGATACCGACAGCCCGGCAGCGCACCGAGGCCGCGCTGACCAGCTACCGCACGGGCAAGAGCGACCTGGCCGGGGCATTGGCCGCGCGCCGAGATGAGCTCGACATCCACATGCAGGCCCTGACGCTGGAAATGGAAACTGCGCGTTCCTGGGCCCAGCTCAATTTCCTCGTCCCCGAACACAGCATGCCGGCACAAGCCAAGGAACAGCCATGAACAAGAAATACCTTATTGCCGCGCTGATCGCTGCCGGTGTACTGGGCGCTGCAGGCTATGGCCTGTACGCCCTGGGCATGAAAAACGGCGGAAACATGGCCGCCACCGCCATTCCAGGTGAAGCGTCGCCGACCCCAGCGGCGACACCTACAGCTGGACCCCAGAGCGTTGCCGAGGGCGAAGAAGCCACCCGCCGCCACATCAGCGCAGGTCTCAAAGCGGGTGATACCGATCCCGTCAGCGGGCGAAAAATCCTGTACTACCAGGACCCTATGATGCCGGGCAACAAGTTCGACAAACCCGCCAAGTCCCCGTTCATGGACATGATGCTGGTGCCGGTCTATGCAGACAGCGATTCCGACCAGGGCAAGGTCACCGTTAGCTCCCGGATTCAGCAGAACCTGGGGGTGCGCACCACAGTAGTCACCGAAGGCACGCTGTCGCCTCAAGTCTCTGCGGTCGGCAACATTGCGTTCAACGAACGCAACCAGGCCACGGTGCAAGCCCGGGCGACCGGCTATGTCGAGCGCTTGCATGTGCGAGCCACGCTGGATCCGGTAGCCAAGGGTCAGCCTTTGGTGGACCTGTATGTTCCAGACTGGGTGGCGGCTCAGGAGGAATTTTTGTCCCTGAAACGCATGCAGGGGAATGACCTCGGTTCGCTGGTCGACGGCGCCCGCCAGCGTATGCGCCAGGTCGGCATGAGCGACGAGCAAATCCGCCTGGTGGAGACCAGCGGGAAAACGCAGGCTCGCACTACGATCACGGCGCCATTGGGCGGCGTGGTGGTGGAACTGCTGGTACGCGAGGGCATGACGGTGTCGGCGGGAATGACCCTGTTCCGCATCAATGGGCTTTCTTCCGTATGGGCCAACGCCGAGGTACCCGAAAGCCAGGCGGCGCTGTTGCGACCGGGTGCCAAGGTGCAAGCCCGCAGTCCGGCCGTGCCCGGGACGACCTTCGAAGGCAAGGTGCAAGCCATCCTGCCGGACGTCAATGCGGCGACGCGCACGCTCAAAGCTCGATTGGAACTGGCGAACCCGGGCTCACGCCTGGTACCGGGCATGTTCGTGACCATGCAGTTCATGGACATGCGGGCTGAGAAGTCCTTGCTGATCCCTACAGAAGCCGTGATCCTGACCGGCAAACGCACGGTCGTGATGCTGGCCGAGGAGAACGGACGCTTCCGGCCCGTTGATGTCGAAACAGGTATTGAAAGCGGCGGCCAGACGGAAATCAAGCGCGGCCTGCAGACGGGCCAGCGGGTGGTGGTGTCGTCGCAGTTCCTGATCGACTCGGAAGCAAGCCTCAAAGGCGTGGAGGCACGGCTCAACGAGGTGCCGAAACCCCCTGCCTCCGGCAGCGCACCACGACATACAGGCCAAGCCAAGATCGACGCCATTAGCAATGACGCAATCACTCTGTCCCACGGGCCGATTCCATCCCTTAAATGGGGAGCGATGAGCATGGACTTCAAGGCACCTCCGCCCCAAGAGCTACCGCGTAACCTGTCTGCTGGCGATACCGTAAATTTTGAGTTTTACATCGACCCTGAGGGACTGCCTCAGCTCACCCGGGTGTCGCCTTCGGTTGCCGCAACCGCCGCAACGCCAGCGGCCTCGAGGAGCACGAAGTGATCGCCGGGCTAATTCGCTGGTCCATTGGCAACCGCTTCCTGGTGCTACTGGCCACGCTGATGATCGCGGCCTGGGGCGTGTACTCGGTGATGAGAACGCCGCTGGACGCCCTGCCCGATCTCTCAGATGTGCAGGTCATCATCCGGACGACTTACCCCGGCCAAGCACCCCGCATTGTCGAGAACCAAGTCACCTACCCTTTGACCACGACCATGTTGTCGGTGCCTGGCGCCAAGACGGTGCGCGGTTACTCCTTCTTTGGTGACTCCTACGTTTACGTGCTGTTCGAGGATGGAACCGACCTCTATTGGGCGCGCTCTCGCGTTTTGGAGTACCTGAACCAGGTCCAGTCACGCCTGCCGGCCGCGGCCAAGGCCTCACTGGGGCCAGATGCCACCGGCGTTGGCTGGATCTACCAGTACGCCCTGATTGACCGCAGCGGCAAGCAGGATGCCGGGCAGTTGCGAGCTCTGCAAGACTGGTTCCTCAAATACGAACTCAAAACCGTGCCCAATGTGGCCGAGGTCGCCTCGATCGGCGGCATGGTGCGCCAGTACCAGGTCGTTCTGGATCCGGACAAGCTGGCCGCCTATGCGATTCCGCATACGAAAGTGGTGGAAGCCATCCAGAAGGCCAACCAGGAAGCCGGCGGTTCGGTGCTCGAACTTGGAGAAGCCGAATACATGGTTCGAGCCTCGGGCTACCTGCAGAGCCTGGAGGATTTCCGCTCCGTCCCACTAATGACGTCGGCAGCAGGCGTCCCAGTGCGCCTGGGTGATGTGGCCCGCATCCAGATCGGCCCCGAAATGCGCCGTGGCATTGGGGAACTGGACGGCGAAGGCGAAGCCGTCGGCGGCGTGATCATCATGCGCTCCGGCAAGAACGCCTTGGAGACCATCGCGGCTGTCAAGGCCAAGCTCCAGACTCTGCAGACCAGCCTGCCCAAGGGCGTTGAAATCGTGCCGACTTACGACCGGTCGGGTCTGATCGAGCGTGCCGTGGACAACCTCACCTTCAAGCTGCTGGAAGAATTTCTGGTTGTGGCCGTGGTGTGCTTCATCTTCCTGTTCCACCTGCGCTCGGCGTTCGTTGCGATCATCTCGCTGCCGCTAGGGATCCTGGCCGCCTTCATCGTGATGCATTACCAGGGCGTCAATGCCAACATCATGTCGCTGGGTGGCATCGCGATTGCCATCGGTGCAATGGTGGACGCTGCCGTGGTGATGATCGAGAACGCCCATAAACATCTTGAGCATTGGGGTCGCGATCACCCGGGCGAAACGCTGCATGGCGAGGCGCGCTGGCGGGTCATTGGCGACGCGGCGGCTGAAGTCGGGCCGGCGCTGTTTTTCTCGCTGCTGATCATCACCTTGTCGTTTATTCCGGTGTTCACGCTGGAGGCCCAGGAAGGACGGCTATTCTCGCCACTGGCATTTACCAAGACCTATGCCATGGCGGCGGCGGCCGGGCTGTCGGTGACCTTGATTCCCGTGCTGATGGGCTACCTGATCCGCGGCCGCATTCCCGATGAAAAGTCCAACCCCCTGAACCGCCTGCTGATTGCCATCTACCGGCCGATGCTGGAGGTCGTATTGCGCGCACCCAAGCTCACCTTGCTGGCTGCTGGGGTCGTCCTGGTCATCAGCCTCTGGCCGCTGCAGCATATCGGCGGTGAATTCATGCCGAGGCTGGACGAAGGTGATCTGCTCTACATGCCCTCTGCGCTGCCAGGCCTGTCGGCCGGTAAAGCCAGCGAGTTGCTGCAGCAGACCGACCGGCTGATCAAGACCGTCCCCGAGGTCGCCAGCGTGTACGGCAAAGCCGGCCGCGCCGAAACCGCGACCGACCCGGCGCCCATGGAGATGTTTGAGACCACCATCCAGTTCAAACCGCGAGAACAGTGGCGTGCCGGCATGACCCAAGACAAGCTGGTCGAGGAACTGGACCGCATCGTCAAGGTGCCTGGCCTGTCCAATATCTGGGTGCCACCGATTCGCAACCGCATCGACATGCTGGCGACCGGCATCAAGAGCCCGGTAGGTGTCAAGGTGGCGGGGACCGATCTGATCACAATAGACCGCCTGACTGGCGAGATCGAGCGGGCGCTCAAAGACGTTCCCGGCGTCACGAGCGCCTTGGCCGAGCGGCTGACCGGCGGTCGCTACATCGATGTCAATATCAAGCGCGATGCGGCATCACGCTTTGGCCTTAACATTGCCGACGTGCAATCGGTCATCAGCACAGCCGTAGGCGGCGAGAACATTGGTGAGACCGTCGAGGGTCTGCAGCGCTTCCCGATCAATGTGCGCTATCCCCGTGAAATCCGGGATTCACTGGAGAAGCTGCACAGCCTGCCCTTTGTAACCGAGCGCGGGCAGCGCCTGGTCCTGTCCGACGTGGCGGAGATCCGTATCACCGACGGTCCACCCATGCTGCGCAGCGAAAACGCCCGCTTGTCAGGTTGGGTCTATGTGGACATCCGGGGTCGCGACCTGCGCTCGGCCGTGCAAGACATGCAAAAAGCCGTCACCGACAAGGTCAAGCTACCGCCAGGCTATTCCGTCTCCTGGTCGGGGCAGTTTGAATTCCTTGAGCGCGCGACGGCCAAGCTCAAAGTGGTGGTGCCGTTCACCCTGCTCATCATCTTCGTGCTGCTGTATCTCACTTTCAAACGGTTCGATGAAGCGTTCCTGATCATGGCCACCCTACCGTTCGCTCTCGTAGGGGGCATTTGGCTGCTGTACATCCTGAGCTACAACCTGTCGGTGGCCGGTGCGGTAGGGTTTATCGCCTTGGCCGGTGTATCTGCGGAGTTCGGGGTGATCATGCTGCTTTACCTCAAATCGGCCTGGGATGACCGACTTGCGAGAGGCAAGACCACTACGGCCGATCTGCTGGACGCGATTCAGGAAGGTGCTGTATTGCGTGTGCGGCCCAAGGCGATGACGGTTGCTGTGATCTTGGCTGGCTTGTTTCCCATCATGTGGGGTACAGGCACAGGTTCCGAGGTCATGCAGCGCATTGCGGCACCCATGGTCGGTGGGATGATCACCGCCCCCTTACTGTCCATGTTCGTTATTCCAGCCGCATATCTGCTGATGCGGCGCCCTTCGTCCGGCGAAATGAAGTTGACAACATTTTGGAAATGAAAGTGTCAACACTCAATCACTTTCCTTAATCCATGCGGGTTCCGGGTCACTATTGCAATCCGTCGATTTCAAAAAATCCGCAGCTCGGTGGCTTTTTTCGGCCTTCTCTATGAAATGAAGTGCCAACAGGCTGTTGAATTGCGTTGAAGTCTGACCCGAGGGGATGCGGACAAAAACTTGGACTACCAGGAGGTAGTTCATGTATTCATACGAAGACAGGATTCGAGCGGTCGAGCTCTGCACCCCGCCTTCGCTTACGTGCTGATCAATCAAGTACCAACTGTACTAACGCTGAATTTTCTCTCCTCAATAAGACCGTCACCCAGCGTAAAGTAGAAACACGCGCCTTCACCCAATGCCGCCTCCGCCCAGATTCGGCCACCATGCCGTTCAACTATCCGTTTCACAATCGACAGACCGATACCAAGTCCAACAAATTCATCGGCACGATGGAGGCGCTGAAAGGGCTCGAACAAATGATTTGCGTGCGCAGGATCAAACCCGGCGCCATTGTCACGTACAAAGTAAATTTGCTGACCATCCACTGACTGAGAACCGATGCAAACCTTCGGATTGATTTCTTTTGACGAAAATTTGCATGCGTTAGACAGCAAATTTGAAAATACCTGTCGCAATAACACCCGGTCCGCCAAAACGGGCGATTGATCGGCAGGAATTTCTACCAGGCAATGCCTGGACATCACCTCAGGCATTTCTCGTACGACATTGCATACCAACTCGGCAATATTGACCGGTTGTTTATCCAGCGGCTTCCTCCCGAGACGCGAGAGCCTGAGTAAACCCTCAACCAACTGCTCCATCAAAATAACGCCGGAACGAATTCTGGAGAGGTACTGTCCAGCTTTGTCGTCAAGTTTCCCCTCAAATTTGTCAGCGAGCAACTTCGAGAATCCATCTACTACATGTAGCGGGGCGCGCAAATCGTGTGATACAGAAAAGGCAAATGCATCCAAATCCTTGTTCGTTACTTCCAGCTCGCGAGAGTAAGTACGAAGTTGGTGATTCGTCTTCTGCAAATCGTTTGCTTGGGCTTGGAGTTTGTCAGCCATTTCGTTGAAACTGACTCCAAGCCGGGCCAGCTCATCATTGCCTCGCACTGCAACTCGTACATCGTCCACACCGCTGGTGAGAGCTGTGGTCGCGTCACTAAGAGCTCTGATTGACCGGAGAATGCTCGCTGCAAAAAATAATCCCAAGCCGGCGGAGATACCCATGATTGCCAAAACAAGCAAGAGTTTTTCTCGCGCAGCCTTAGAAATTTCGGCCAAGATATTTTGTTCTGGGACCATGTAAAAAACAGTCCACGGCACGCTGGACAAACGATGTGCCACACCAAAGTTAACGGCATTGTTCAGTGGCGATGACCCACGAAATACCTCAGAATCGGTGCCTGCCGCGCGGGCGCGTTCAAAATGTTGCGGAAAAGCGTGCACATCTCCAAGAAATTCCCGCGTGCGGTCACCGAACCGGTTCACCGCCACCTGGCTTTCCACCTCATCCCGCCCGAGATCACCGCTTGGTCGGTAAAGCAAAGACTCTTCCCGCGACGTCCCGATCCGAATGCCCAGCTTGTCATACAGCACCGCAAAGCTGTTGGGCCCCGCCGTCCCGTGGGAGGATCGTAGAACTTTCCAGAACACCTCTGCGTGCACCCCCATGGCCACAATGCAAATGACCCGGTTCTGGTCATCACGTACGGGCTCCAAATAGACAACTGTCGGCTGCAACTGCCCCTGTCGGATCCCGAAGGCTATGTCGCTGGTGACAGATTGGCCGCGTAGCGCCTTGATGACATTGGGCCGTGTTGACCGGTCGGACCCGACAAGCGATTTCTCTGATGCAACGACTATTCGGCCAGTACCGTCCATGACAGTAAGTCCGTGAATAGCAGCATCGCTCTTATTGAAAGTAGCAAAAATCCCGAGCAAGCGATCCTGATGGTCTTGGCGCCCATTCTCAGGCGCAACGCAGTACGCCTTCACGGCAGGCAGGTTTGCAACACGAACGGCTGACTGCCGGTATCCGTTGTGCGTACTGTCCATTTCGCGTGAGATCTGCTCCGCACGTGCGGCAAGCAATGCTTCTGCATCTTTGATCCCTTTCTCACGCATTTCGCGAATGTCAAAGAAGGCCGACACACCCAGTGGAATCACCGATGTCGCCATCAGTAACCCAGCCAGTTTGGACCGTAAAGACAATTCACCAAGAAGCATTACTCATCCTATTCCTTTGGCCCACTTGCAGCCATTCGTCGGCCTGCAAAAATAAGAAAAAATACTCAATAGTCCATTTCTTCCGATAATTTATTCAAAAAAATGGGGAACTTGGAGTAAACACTAGCCCAGAACTTCCATGGAAGATGTGGTGCACCGAATTTGTAATAGTTTTAAATCGGCGGCCCGCAGACTTAGCGATTCGGAAAGACTCAAAAAAACTGAGTTGAAATTTCAATTTGTAGGCCAGTTTGTGGGGATATAAACTTGCATTCACCACAGAGGAGTAAAAAATCCGCCGGAGAGAAAAACCAGCATGCCTAAATCAAGTTGCATTGACAAGCTGCGGGCGGCGATTCAAGCGGAGCGGCTTAGTGGTCAGATAAATTTGGACCGCGATCGTGCGCTGCACGAAAAAATGATCGCCTATCAACAAGGAGGGCCTGCACCCACGGCAGAAGAATTAGTGCAGTGGCCTCAGGTCTACAGGAGACTTGAAGTCATACGTCAATTGAAAATGCCGTCTTGTCGGAGAGAGAGTGAGCAACGGCCCCGCAATATTTAAGACCTAAAAGAAATTCTCTAGTCCCTGAAATTGGCCCGCGGATCGCTGGGAGTTTTAAATGAACAATTGAGCTTAGCCTCAAGCCGCATGTGTGTCAGCTCCTGGGAGCGTGGCATCAAAAGCCAAAAGCCCAAAGCTCAACAAGGCCGCCGCGCTGGCTCACTGCCCAAGCCCACCAAAGCTCTAGTGCTACGCTGGGAAGCCGGCAGCCAGCTCGCACCGCGAAGGCCGTCTCGCCAGGCAAATACCAAGCGCCACCGCAACACGACGTCTGCACGCCCAAGTAGGCAACAGTGCATTGCCGGGATCAAAAAAAAGAAGGAGCAGTTTTGTCAGCCTTTATGCGATGGAGCCATCGATTAGGAAACTAATAGGGTGACCAGCCCGGCCGGCCATTGCAGCAGACTCCAAACCTCTTATCGCCCCTCACCTAGCAATGACGGACCATCAATAAATAGCGAAGATGAGATATCACTCTTGAGCACCCGCTGCATATATTTCAGCGCCTGTTTCTTCGCTGTGGCGGATTCTGCAGCCGTGCAGTCTTCAGGAACGTGCGTGCTGTAGCCTTGGAGGAAAGCATCGGCTACTGTGAGCTGGACACAGATATCCGCTGCGAGCCCCGTTACGATAATGCGTTTGGCACCAATACGGTTGAGAAGATAATCCAGTGGTGAACCCAAAAACGCTGAATGTCGAGGTTTGAGAACGGTTAGATCGCCTTTTTGCGGCGTTAACGCTCTCGCGATCTGAGCAGATTCGCCCCCACCTTCACTGACTTTTTTGACAATATCTCTGAAATTCGATTGCCAGCTACCGAAGTTGTCGTTTGCGTAGATCGTTGGAATCCCGCACTTTTGCAACCTTTGCTTTAATGCGGCTGTCGAATGGGCGGCCAACAACGCTTCGGACGCTAGATCCCCGGCTCCGGGGAAATCTAGAGGGTTGATGAAGTCAACGAGCAGCAACACGCAACCCGCCGAGGGCAGGTCAGTGTCATTCATTGGGACCCCGCATGCACATCATTGCCCGAATTCTTCAAGATGCTGATTTTTCCATCAGCCTCCAGGAAGGCAAATCGCATCTCCTTGCTATCGCAGTCGGCTTCGCGCAAAGCCTGTTCCATGTCTGCCAGGGGAACGCGCTGCCGGTTGAGAACGTCACGGTAGACTTGGCCATCCCTCCCAACCAGAATAGGACGGCCTTCCAATAGGTGCTGCACCTGATGTATTCGGGACGTCACTAACGCCACCGCCATGTTAAGAGTAACCAAGGTGAGAGCAGCAAGTAGCCCACCAGTGATTGACTCTTCCCCACCGTTGAGCGCTGATGAAACCGACTCGCTCAAAAGCATGACAACCAGCAGATCAAACGGCGTGAACTGGCCGACAGTTCGTCGACCTGAAACACGTACCATTGCCAGCAGCGCCAAATAAATAAGGGTGGCTCGTACAGGTAGCTCCCACCAGTTCACCCCAAGTTCAAACATTCGGCTTCCTTCGTAATTGATGTCGAGCCAAGTTAAGCCAGCATGCGGAAGGGTCGTGAATAAGAGATGGCTGTTGTATGTCCATTTGTCCAGCATTGCCCTTGAAGTTGAGCCCTCAGTAAAGGCTACCTCCAGACGTTGGCATGATCCTCAAAGTCAGAACGCTGAGGCCGCACGACGCAAAATCGCTGGCCTGTCGGCGCCTCCATCACCCACCAACGCTTGATCTGCGCGACGCGTCGCGCGCCCAGGCTCTCAAGACGCACGACCTCCGCCTCAATATCGTTTGTTTCGATATCAATATGCACTCGGCTGGAATGGGAGACTGACTGAACCAACACGGTTACTTCTCCTGGCGGCGTGGCCAGTTGGCGATAGTTCGAGTTTTCGGGGTCAGGGAGTTGCTCAGCTACCCCTCCCAATGCTTTTGACCAAAATGCAGCGGCTGCCTCCAGATTTTCGGTCTGACAGTCGATGACGATTGTTGCTAGCCGGCTTTGATGCATGTTCCCCGATTCCTCATTATCTCGATGGAATTGTGGACATCGTATGGTCCCGCTTTCGGCCGATTTTGTAGGACGGGTTCGATGCATTTTGGGAGAAAACTGCATTTGCTCCTGAATAGCAGGCCCGGTGCGCCGTCGAGTCACTTTGAACCGCACCTTGGTCAAGCCGAACTGGCGCTTGATCACGCGAAACGGATGCTCCACCTTGGCCCGGATGCTGGTCTTGCGGTGTTCTTCCTTCTGGATCCGGTCTTTGCCCTGCCTTCGGGTACCCGAACGGCCTCAGGCAGAGCTCATTCAGCCGTAGCGGACTACGTTAAAGCCCTCATCCGCGGCGGGTGCGACGAAATGACTCGTAATTTGGTCGAAATCCTCATCACTCGTTTCAAAGGGGTTCCCTCCTGATGTATTGCGAGCACGTAAACGGGCCCTACAGACTTCGTCGGAGACGTCAAGATAGTGCAGCAGATGTGACGAGCCCGCTTTCTCGAAGATCTCGCGTGCCCAAGCTCTTGTGCGGGTGGTATTTGATGGGAAATCGAGCACGACCGAAATTCCGGCGGTGAGCAGTGCTTCGATGTGGCTGGCCATCGCCCCACGTAATCTACCGGCACAGCGAACGTAGTCCAAGATGGCATGAATCTCGTTCGGATACAGACGTGCGAGCCAATCATCTTCGCAAATGAGAACCGTCATCGGCTCCATCGCAAGGCGCCTGGTCAACGTCGATTTTCCGGAGCCAATTTTTCCGCAAACCATGTGAAATACTGCTGGCGCGGAAAAGGCTTTCGCATTTTGCGTCGTTTCGAATGTACTCATTGCGATCTCCAGTGACTTTGAGAAGCCCCGGAAGACAGAAAAAAACCCGCCTCACGGGGCGGGTTGCTTATGGCTACACAGGCCGCGCGCTAACCCACCATCTTTCGAATGGTGTGAATAATCGACGCAATTTGCGAGCAAGCCATAGTGAGAAATGATAGCGGATGCCGGAGGTCTTGCCAAGCCATGTACGGCTGCTACCTACGTACCCTAGGGCGCGCGGAGGGGTTCGGCATGTACGTCCGTTGTTGGCCGCATTCTGCCATCTAAGCAAATGTCTATTGCTTGACCGATAGAAGCAAGTCGCTCTGCCGTGTAAGTCAGTAGTCAACATGGTCAAGAGCAGAACTTTTAGGGTTGCCGGTCAACGATTACCGGCACAGATGGTCAAGTAGACCGGAATATGCAGCCAGAATTCGGCTTGATTATTCCGCAGGGTATCGGTCACATTGCAATCCGTGCTCCCGAACTCATCGAAGATGCCACCAATGAATTGCCGGGATCATTCCGATTACTCGTTGAACGGCCACTCGATCACCTGAAGGTATTGGACAAGCAGGTAATTGAGTTGGAAGTCCAGATCAAGGCCTGGCATCGAGACAGCGAACTCAGCCGAAAGCTAGAGTAGCCACGATCGGTGATGCCAGGTGATCGAGTAGTGCTCGCCTTGGGCGCAGGACCTGACCCAGCAGCGCGGGCGCGGCTACAAGTACCTGAGCCAGATGCAGCACGAGATCAACCGCCAGCGCTCCAGAGTCAGGGCGTGGGTGGAACACGCCATCGGGGTGATCAAACGCATCTTCGGCTTTGCCAAAGTGCGCTACCGGGGTCTGGCCAAGAATGGCAACCGCCTGTTCGTGGCGGCCGCGCTGGGTAATTTATCCACCGTTATTCACCGTCAGAGGGCCCCTACTGGATGGCCTGCGGGCACAGGTGCGCCCGCTGGGGCCCCAAACGCGCCGCCAAGGTTCCAGAGGACCTCCTTTGACACTCAATCCACTTCGAATCCGCAGCTGGTCGACCCGTTGCGGGAGAAATCAGTGCTTGATCAGAGCTTCCCCTAGGAGTTGAGGCAAAAAAATCGCGGAAACAGCGGCGCACTGTGACGCAGATCCACAAACTCGCTCCTTCAGTTGCGTAGAACTCTACTTGCATAGAAATTCCAATCTGATAAGATAGTAATTGATTACTTACTTTAGGGGGCGAAACGATGAATGACCATGCTAAACATTTACCTGCCGACGAGCGGCGCGCAATAACCGTCGAGACGGTAGTCGAACTGGCTGCCGAACAGAATCCCAATGACATCACCACCTCCGCCATTGCCAAGCGCATGGGCCTGACCCAGGGCGCGATATTTCGCCACTTCCCCAGCAAGGATTCCATCCTGCAAGCGGTCATGGCGTGGGTAGCGGAACGCTTGCTCTCACGGGTGGACAAGGCCGCGCAGGACGTTGCTTCCCCGATTGCCGCGCTGGAGGCAATCTTTATGACGCATATTGATTTCGTGGCCGAGCATCCCGGGGTGCCGCGGATGATGTTTGGCGAATTGCAACGTGCGGGGGAGACGGCCCCCAAGCGCATGGTGCAGACGCTCATCCGCCACTATGGCGAGCGTTTGCATCGGCTGATTAAGGAAGGCAAAGCACAGGGGGAGCTGGATGCCGCGCTCGATACCGAGGCTGCCGTCACCCTCTTCATCGGCACCATCCAGGGGCTGGTGATGCAATCGCTGCTGGCCGGCGATGTTGCCAACATCCGCCGCGATGCGCCACGTGTATTTGCAATTTATCGGCGTGGCATCGGGAGCGCCCTATGAAACGTCTACCACTGCAAAGCCGCACCTTGGCGCTCCTGGCCGTCATCGTCCCGTTGCTTGCACTATTTATCTACGTTGGCCTCCGATCCGGCCCGCTGGCGCCGGTCGCGGTGACGGTCGTGACCGTGGAATCGCGGACAGTCACACCGGCGCTGTTCGGCATCGGCACGGTGGAGGCGCGCTACACCTACAAGATCGGGCCAACGTTTGCCGGGCGCGTCAAACGCCTGGAGGTGCATGTAGGCGACCAGGTCAAGGCCGGACAGGTGCTCGGCGAGATGGAGCCGGTCGACCTCGATGACCGAGTGCGCTCACAGGAGTCGGCATTCAAGCGTGCGGAAGCAGCTTTGCGCGAGGCAGAAGCCCGGCAAGCCTACGCGCAAACCCAGGCGCGCCGCTATGAGCAATTGTTTGCGGTGCGCTCGACCAGCGAGGAAATCGTCACCACCAAGCGGCAGGAGCTGCAGATCGCCGATGCCGGCCTATCCGCTGCTCGGGAAGATATTGCCCGGGCACGCTCCGACCGTGAAGCACTGGTTGCGCAGCGGAGCAATCTGCGACTGATCGCGCCGGTCGACGGTGTAGTCGCCGTGCGTGATGCCGATCCCGGCACGACCATCGTCGCAGGCCAGGCCGTGGTGGAAGTGATCGACCCCAAGAGTTTGTGGATCAATGTGCGCTTCGACCAGATCAGCGCATCGGGGCTGGCTGGGGGGCTACCGGCTCGTATCGCACTGCGTTCGCGTGGCGGCAAGACCTTGAAAGGTCGCGTGCTGCGGGTGGAACCCAAGGCCGACTCGGTAACCGAGGAAACGCTCGCCAAGGTGACATTCGATAACAAACCAGAACCTTTGCCACCGGTGGGTGAACTGGCCGAAGTCACGGTTGACTTGCCGGCGCTCCCGGCCGCTCCACTGATCCCCAACGCTGCCGTCCAGCGTGAGGGCGACAAAGTCGGTGTCTGGCAAATCGTGGATGGTGATCTGCGTTTCTCCCCGGTCAAGCTCGGGACTTCCGACCTCAATGGTTACGTGCAGGTGCGCGAAGGGCTCAAGAATGGGGACCAGGTTGTGACCTATAGCGAAAAGGCACTGACGGCGCGCAGCCGCATCCATGTGGTCGACCACATCCCCGGAGTGCCACGATGATCAGCTTGGCCGGCCGCGACATTCTCCATGCCTGGGGAAAGTTCGTCTTCACTGGCATCGGTCTGGGTCTGCTGATCGGCGTCACCCTAGTCATGGCCGGGGTGTACCGGGGCATGGTGGACGACGGCAAGGCGCTGCTCGACAACAGTGGCGCCGACCTTTGGGTGGTGCAAAAAGACACTCTGGGTCCTTATGCGGAGTCGTCAAGCCTCAACGATGACGTGCATCGCGCCATCCTCGCCATGCCGGGAGTCGCCCAGGCAGCGAACGTGACCTACCTGACCATGCAGGTGCGCAAAGGCGAGAGTGATGTACGCACCATGGTGGTCGGCATCGCGCCCGGCGCGTTGGGGGCTACACCCGGATGGCCTCCTTATCTCGTCGCTGGACGCCAGATCACGCGCGGTCACTACGAGGCAGTGGCCGACATCGCCACCGGCTTCAAACTGGGAGATCGTCTTGCCATTCGCCGAAATCATTACGCCGTCGTAGGGCTGACACGGCGCATGGTGTCGTCCAGCGGCGACCCGATGGTATTCATTCCGCTCAAGGATGCCCAGGAGGCTCAGTTCCTCAAGGACAACGACGCCATTTGGCAAAGCCGGCGTCGCACCGAAGCCAACCCGGCCTTCAATCGACCCGGTGTTCCAGGTTTGCTGGATGTCGTGATTGCTTCACAGAGCACCAACGCGTTCGTCAATGCCGTACTGGTCACACTGAAACCTGGCCATGCGCCGGACGAGGTTGCCGAATCCATCCGACGCTGGAAGCGTTTGACGGTCTACACCCGGGCACAGATGGAAGACATCCTCGTCGGCAAGTTGATCGCCACCTCGGCCAAGCAGATCGGCATGTTCTTAGTGATTCTGGCCATCGTTAGCGCGGCTATCGTTGCCTTCATCATCTATTCGCTGACGATGGACAAAATCCGCGAAATCGCGGTGTTGAAGCTAATCGGCACACGCAATCGAACCATCGCCGCGATGATCATGCAGCAGGCGCTCGCCCTGGGCGTGATTGGTTTCGTGGTCGGCAAGATCACAGCCACTTTCTCAGCGCCCCTGTTTCCCAAGTACGTACTGCTGATGCCATTCGACTCCATCGCCGGTTTTTTCGCCGTGCTCGTGATCTGCGTTCTAGCCAGCATCGTCGCCATTCGAATGGCGCTCAAGGTCGATCCGGCCGAAGCCATTGGAGGTTGAGATGAGCGGCAAAGGCATCCACATCGAAAGTTTAAGCAAGCGGTATGGCGATGGTGACACCGCTGTCTTTGCCTTGAGAGACGTGAATATGCATGTTGCGCCAGGTGAAGTGGTGGGACTGATCGGCCCTTCCGGCTCGGGCAAGAGCACGCTGCTCAAATGTCTGGGTGCGGTGATCGAGCCGACAGCCGGTCGCATGACGCTGGGCGATGAAGTGATCTACGACGATGGCTGGAAAGTCCGCGACTTGCGCGCCTTGCGGCGCGACAAGATCGGTTTCGTTTTCCAGGCACCATACCTGATTCCGTTTCTCGATGTCACCGACAACGTGGCGCTGCTGCCGATGCTTGCAGGCGTCGCGAATGGAGAGTCGCGCGCGAAGGCACTGGAACTGCTCACCGCGCTCGATGTGCAACACCGGGCTCGCGCCATGCCCTCGCAACTCTCCGGTGGCGAGCAGCAACGGGTCGCCATTGCGCGAGGTTTGGTCAATCGCCCTCCGGTGATCCTGGCTGATGAGCCCACAGCTCCACTAGACAGTGAGCGCGCCATGGCTGTAATCCGCATCCTCAATGACATGGCTCGGAAGTTCGAGACCGCCATCATCGTCGTCACCCATGACGAAAAGATCATCCCCACTTTCAAGCGCATCTACCACATCCGCGACGGTGTGACCCATGAGGAAGCTGGCGAAGGGCGTGGGTTTGATTGACTTTGAAAGTAAAGGAGCGGGCACCATGACGAGCGACAGCATGAATCGGTTCGAGCAGGAGCACCTCAAGCGATGGTGGGAAACCACGCGCTACTACCTGCTCGCGGATATGGGAAGTCTGCCTGGAGCCGCCGCCGTGGCCGAGGATGGATGGTCGCCTCCGCAAACGGACAGTCACGGTGGCCGGAAAAGGTTCATTGCCAGGGTGAGAGGCCGACTCTTGCGCTCAGTCAAGCGCGGGGGGGAAGACGACCCGCTGCGGGAACTGGAGAGCATATTCCAACAGCAGATCACGTTCATCGCCAGGCACCCCGACGTCCCCAGGCGCCTGTTGTCGTGGTTGGCACAGGATGGCCATCCCGGTCTTCAGCGGCGCGTGCGGATGCTCATCGGTTACTACGCCACCCGCCTGGCCCAAATCATCGCTCGCGCCGAACAGAAGGGACTCATCAGAGCGGACGTCAAACCACATGCGGCGGCAACTTCCCTTGTCGGCGTCATCCAGAAACTGGTGCTCGAAACCCATGCCATCCCGCAGCGGGGGGAATCGTTCCTGCGGAAGGCTGCCGAGGCTTGCGCCCTTTACCGGGCCGCACTGGCTGTTCCATCGAAATGAAAGCAGGCGGGAAATTTCTAGGAGATGGAAAAAACGTGAGGATATCCATGCCAAAAAACGGATTCCGTATCTGGGCAATTTCCGTAGTCGCTGTCGGCTTCGGCCTGCTGACCATCAAGGAAGGCGGCGCGATCCTGTTTGGTGGCGAAGCGGCGCAAGCCTCTGTCGGAAACTACGTGCCGTTCGTGCCCTGGTTCAACTTTCTGGCCGGCTTCGCCTACGTCATCGCTGGCGCTGGACTGTGGCTGCGGCATCGCTGGGCGGTGTGGCTGGCCGTCGTCATCGCCGCAGCGACTGCGTTTGCCTTTGCGGCATTCGGCGCGCACGTCTATGCCGGCGGGGCCTATGAAATGCGCACGGTCATCGCGATGAGCTTCCGAACGCTGGTGTGGGTGGCGATCGCAGCCATTTCCTGGCAAGGCCGGTCGCGCGGGAAACCCGCCATAACGGCGAGAGATATGAAATGAACCTGAAGAAGCGTCTCGCCACCGTGCGAACATGCGCGCCAGAACGTCAGCCCTGGACAAGGAGGAACGCGATGAGCACACATTGCTTGCAGCAGGTGCCGTTCGAAGCGCTCGGCAGCCCCAAAGTCTTCCAACGGCACGGGGACACCTTCGACAGCCCGGACCGGATCGCACCATCAGAAGGAAATACAAAATGAGCATCACCTTTCTCGGCGCAGCGCGCGAAGTCACCGGTTCGTGCTACCTGGTGGAGACTGCGGACACACGCTTCCTGGTGGACTGCGGCATGGTGCAGGGCGGGCGCGAGGCACCGGCGCGCAACCGCAAGCCGTTCGCATTCGACCCGAAATCCATCGATTTCGTGTTGCTGACTCATGCGCACATCGACCACAGCGGCCTGCTGCCCAAGCTCACCCGTGCGGGCTTCCAGGGGCCGATCTATGCCACCTCCGCGACCACCGACCTGCTCCAGGTGATGCTGCCCGACAGCGCGCATATCCAGGCGGGTGATGTCGAGCGGGCCAAGCGCAACAGCAAGTCGGCACATGATAGGAGCGCGGCGCCGACTCCGCTCTACACGATGCAAGACGCGCGCGACTGTCTGCGCCAGATGCGACCCATCGCCTACGACCAGGAACTCACGCCACATCCGGTCGTGCGCTGCCGCTTCCGCGACGCCGGCCACATCCTTGGCTCGGCCATCATCGAGGCTTGGGTCACCGAACACGGCCAGACCACCAAGCTCGTGTTCAGCGGCGATCTTGGCCAGCCGGGGCGTCCGATTCTGCGCGACCCGACGCCTATCGAGGAAGCGGACATCCTGCTCATGGAGTCCACCTACGGTGACCGCACGCACAAGGATCTGGCAGCAACAGAGGACGAGTTGATCGGGATCGTCGAGCGCACCCTGCACGAACAGGGGGGCAACGTGATTGTTCCGGCGTTCGCGGTCGGCCGCACCCAGGAGATCTTGTATCACCTGCACCGCCTCACCCGCGAAGACCGGTTGCGTAATCTAAAGGTGTTCGTCGACTCGCCGATGGCCACCGAGGCCACGCGGATCACCATGCAGCACCTTGAACTGTTCGATGACGCGGCTAAGCGGCTGGCGGACTGGCACACCATCGGCAAGGACTTGCCCTACCTGCACTTCGTGGCCAGCGCGGAGGAATCCATCGCGCTGAACCAGATCCGCTCGGGCGCCATCATCATTTCCGCCAGCGGCATGTGCAACGCCGGGCGCATCAAGCACCACCTGCGCCACAACCTGCCCCGGCGCGAATGCAGCGTGCTGATCACGGGATTCCAGGCGCAAGGCACCCTCGGTCGGCGTCTGGTTGATGGCGCGAAACGGGTGCGCATCTTCGGCGAAGACATCCTCGTGCGCGCGGCGATCCACACCGTGGGTGGATTGTCGGCACATGCCGACCAGCCCGCATTGCTGGGCTGGTCGGCCAACTTCCGCAAGCCTCCAGCCCGAACTTTCGTGGTGCATAGCGAGGCCAGCGCCGCGCTCGCAGTCGCCGAGCGACTGCGCACCGAACGTGGCTGGGACGTGGCAGTGCCGGAGCCCGGCACGCGCGTGCAATGGGGCGGCCGGACTGGAGGTGGCGGACATGACTGATTCTGACCAACGCAAGACGCTGCGAGAGGCTATCATGAACGGGCCGGCGTATCGGCTGGCTCATGAGGACGTCGAATTTCTCGCCCAGGACGACCTGCGTCCGCTGCGTCTGCAACTGGAACTGCTCAAGCCCGAGCATGAGCTGCGCGAGCAAGGGATCGGCTCAACCGTCGTCGTCTTCGGCAGCGCGCGCGTCGTTTCCCACGAGGAGGCGCAAGCAGGGCTTGCCGATCTCGAGGCGCGCATGGCAGCCGGACAGTCCGACCCGCTGCAGGCACGCGATCTTGCCACGGCCAGGCGTCAGTTGGCCCATGCGCGCTACTACGAAGAGGCGCGGCGCTTTACGCACCTGGTCTCGTCCCGTTTCCAGCAGGAAGAACGACGCGATTTCGTGGTTGTGACTGGGGGCGGCCCCGGCATCATGGAAGCGGCCAACCGCGGCGCATTCGAGGCCGGTGCGCGCTCCATCGGACTCAATGTCACCCTGCCGCACGAACAGGAGCCCAATCCCTTCATCAGCCCCGAGCTTGCATTCCGGTTCCGCTATTTCGCCCTGCGCAAAATGCACTTCCTGCTGCGTGCGCGGGCGCTGGTCGCCTTCCCGGGCGGATATGGCACGCTCGACGAGCTGTTCGAGGTGCTAACCCTGGTGCAGACCGGCAAGATGGCGCGCATTCCCATCGTGTTATTCGGGGGTGAATTCTGGCGGCATGCGGTGAACTTCGACTTTCTCATTGAGGAAGGAATGATCAGCGTCGCCGATACCGCACTGTTTACGGTCGTCGAAAAGGCTGAAGAAGCGGTAGCCGTTTTACACGATTTTTACCAAGGCACGCCACCGTGAGCTTCGCAACAGGTGCCCATTTGAATAGAGGTTCCGTCATGAACATTGAAGTTACGGATCAATTGGTCTCAATTACCACTGTTAGGGAGACGGGCGCGTGAGTGCAAGCCCCCAAACAATAGGGTGGGCACGCGTTGCCGCCACGCTGGGTCTGCTGCTGCTGTTTTCCGGCTGCGCGCACTATCAGGCGAATGCCAAGCTGGAGCGGCACGACCCGGCATCCGGCTACCGACTGGAAACCCTAGCCCCAGACGAAAATTCGGGCAGTCTGCTAGTGGTCCTGACATTCTCCGGCGGAGGCACGCGCGCCGCCACGATGGCCTATGGTGTGCTCGACCAACTCGCCAAAACCGAGATCATTTGGGAAGGTCGTCGCAAACGCCTGCTCGATGAGGTGGACATCATCTCCGCCGTGTCGGGCGGCAGTTACACCGCTGCCTACTATGCCCTGTACCGCGAGCGCCTGTTTACGGACTTCGAACGCGATTTTCTCAAGCGTGACGTGCAAGGCGAGATCGCGCGCAAGATACTGGCCCCAGCCAATCTGGTGCGCTCCTCGAGCCCACAATTCGGCCGCATCGATCTGGTTGCCGAATACCTCGACGAGAACATATTCCGCGGCGCCACCTTCGGTGACCTGCAGCGGCGGGGCCGACCGTTCCTCCTGATTAATGCCAGCGACATGTCGTTGGGCACGCGCTTCGAATTCACCCAGGATCAGTTCGACCTGATGTGTTCTGACCTGACGCCCTATTTGCTTGCCCACGCAGTAGCGGCATCGAGCGCCGTGCCCATCGCGTTCAGCCCGCTGACCCTGCGCAATTACGCGGGCGAGTGCGATTATCGGGAGCCGGACTGGGTGCCTCAAGCCTTGAATGACCGCGCCGAGTCAGCGCGCCGATTTTACAAGGCGAGCGAACTGCGCTCCTATCTCGATCGAGCGAGACGTCCATACATTCACCTGCTCGATGGCGGCATTTCGGACAACACCGGCCTGCGTGGCCTGCTCGATCGCATCCTCGCCGAACGCAACCCGCAGCGCCTGACCCGTGCCCTGGGAGCACCGGCGCTACGCAAGGTGGTACTGATCATGGTCAGCGCCGAAACCCGCCCCGACCTGTCGCTGGACCGGGTCGAAGCCGTGCCGACGGTGTTCCAGGTGATTCGCAACGTCAAGGACATTCCGATTAACCGCTATTCGTTCGAAACCACCGAGTTGTTCAAGTCACAAATCGAAAACCGCGTTCGGCGCGAAGGCGGGCAAGAGACCGAATTCTATCTGGTCGAAGTGACCCTCGAGGCGATCACCGACGAAAACGAACGGGAGCGTTACATGAGCATTCCCACCTCTTTCGCGCTGCCCGCCGAAACTGTCGACGAGCTACAGCGACTCGCGCGCCGCCTGCTCACAGATTCCCCCAACTATCGCCGTTTGCTGCTCAACCTCGGTACAGGCAAAGACGCCGATGTGCCGACTGGGCAGGCCATCCCTTAAGAACACGAACCAATCGCATAAGGAAACTTCCATGCAACACCGACATCCTTTCAAAACATATTTCACAGTCACAGCCATCGGCACGCTCCTGGCTATCACCTGCTTGCAGGCCTGGGCCGATAACGCTGGCAAGGCCAAGCCGCTGGCGCTCCGCAAGATCATGCAAGACATGGGCAAGAACATGCAGGTCATTACCGATGGCATTTCCCGTGAGGACTGGGAACTGGTGGCAAAAATTGCAACGCTGGTTGCCGACCATCCCCAGCCGCCACTGGGCGAGAAGATGCGCATCCTGAGTGTTGTCGGCGCCGATGCTAGCAAATTCAAGGGCTATGACGAAAAAACCCACCAGGCAGCACAAGCAGTGGGGCAGGCAGCTACGCGCGAGGACGGGCAAGCGGTGATTTCCGCGTTTGCGAAACTGCAAAACAGCTGCCTCGCATGTCACCAGGATTTTCGTAAGCCCTTCCTGGAGCATTTCTATGACAAACGCTGAAGTGGTCAGAGCCCGAAGCCTCGATCAGCACCCCGACCCTGGGCGGGCCAGGTGACACTATGAGCAGGGGGACACAAACCGTCGATGCCGAACTGGAAAAGATTCAGCATGCATCATTTAGCTACTTTCTGCATGAGACGAACCCCGTCAACGGGCTGGTGATCGACAAGACTGCAGCGGATTGGCCGGCCAGTATTGCCGCCACCGGCCTGGCGTTGGCGGCTTACCCGGTGGCTGTCGAGCGCGGATTCATGTCGCGCGGCGTGGCAGTGGGACGAACGCTTGCGACCCTGCGGTTTTTCTGGAACAGCCCGCAAGGCCCGGAGCCTGACGCCACTGGCTATCAGGGCTTTTACTATCATTTTCTCGACATGCAGACCGGTCGGCGTGCCTGGCAATGCGAACTGTCAACCGTAGACAGCGCTTTTCTGCTGGCGGGCGCGTTGACGGCGGGAATTTATTTTGACGCGGACACGGCCGACGAGCATGAAATCCGCACCCTCGCCGATGCGCTCTATCGCCGCGCCGATTGGCCGTGGGCGCAAGATGGCGGCGCCACGGTCACGCACGGCTGGACGCCCGAAAGCGGATTTCTCAAGTACCGCTGGGAAGGCTACGACGAGGCGTTGCTGCTGTATACGCTGGGGCTGGGCTCCCCCACTCATCCGCTACCCGAGAGCAGCTACGCCGCGTGGACTTCGACTTACCGGTGGGAGCAATGTTACGGACAGGAATATCTCTACGCCGGTCCGTTGTTCACACATCAGCTCTCGCATGTTTGGATCGACTTTCGCGGCATTCAGGACGCTTTCATGCGTGGCAAGGGCATCGACTATTTCGAGAACAGCCGCCGCGCGACTTATGCGCAACAACAGTACGCGATCGACAACCCGCTCAAGTTCGCTGGCTATGGTCGGCATTACTGGGGACTTACCGCGAGCGACGGCCCCGGCCCGGACACCATCAAAGTGAACGGCATCGAGCGCCAATTCTTCGATTATGTGGGGCGCGGCGTGCCGTACGGACCAGATGACGGCACCATCGCGCCGTGGGCCGTGGTGGCATCGCTGCCGTTCGCGCCAGAGATTGTGCTGCCAACGATGGCCCATCTTATTCGCCAGGTTGAATTAACAGAGTCCGATCCCTACGGCTTCAAAGCGACTTTTAACCAGACCCATCCCGCAATATCCGGCAACCCCTTTGGATGGGTATCGCGCTGGCATTACGGGCTTAATAAAGGGCCGATTATTTTGATGATCGAAAATTATCGAACCGGTTTGTTGTGGCAACTGATGCGAAACTGCCCATACATTGCCAGCGGCTTGCGGCGAGCGGGTTTCACGGGAGGTTGGCTATGAAGGCCTCGGTGACACCTGCCGATAGTTCGCGCCGTCGCAGGTGCGTTTCGCATGAATTTGCCGCAAATTTTCCTCCTCTCACGATGCCTCTGCCGCCAAGGCATGGGCGGGGAAAAGCCGCGTTGATACTCACGCTGTTTTTACACATGGCGCCGGCTATCGCCCAAGCCGCCAATGAAGATATCTCCAGAATCAAAGGTTGCAAGGCAGATGAGGTCCTCAGATTCAGGGGCTTGACCGCCAGACTGGAGAACGACCTCTTTGCCGACACCGACCAAAACTACACGAACGGAGTGGCTCTCACCGCTGTTTCACACGACATCGCCGGCAAGCTTCGAACCGAGTGCCTGCCGACCCCGGTGCGACTGCATGCGGAACTCATCAAGTTTGTGAACCCCGGTTTTTGGTCCGATGCGGAAGACTCCGTCCATACGCAAAACGTGGTGGTGAAGTTTGGCCAGTCCATGTTCACACCGAAAGATTTCGCCAGAACCGATCTGATCCTGGACGATCGGCCTTATGCAGGATTGCTGTACGTTGGCATGTCGTGGAACCGTCGCAAACATGAACCACAAAGCAACTTGGAGATACTCGACACGCGCGAGATCACATTGGGCGTCATCGGCCCGTTGTCTCTCGCGGAACAGTCACAAAATCTGGTTCACGATGTAATCGGTGCCGATAAATTTCTGGGTTGGCAACATCAGTTGAAGAATGAGCCTGCGATGCAAATGGCGATGGACCGCAAATTCAAGGACTATCGCGGAACGGGCGCGATTCAGCCTGGTTTCTCTGCCGATTCGATACGCTCACTGGGACTGCGACTAGGCAACATCGAAACCTCCGCTGCCCTGGGCATCGAAGGGCGTATCGGCTGGAATCTACCGAACGATTTCGGGACCTATCCGATCAGACCCGGCGCCGAAAACCGCCCGCCATCCGCAGCCTCCATCCACAGCGGCTCAAACCATGCCTATCCTACGGTGGCCAAACCGCGTCCAGGTATTCACCTTTTCGGAACGCTGGAAACAAAGCTCGTCGCGCACGACTTTTCACTCGACGGAAACCTCTTTAGATCAAGCCACAGTGTTACGCGTCGGCCGTGGGTGGCCCAGGCTGCTGTCGGGATCAGTGTTCATGGCCTGGTGGTTGGACATGGCGTCAAGTTGGCCGTGATGCGTGTTTACCGTTCACGGGAATTCGAGGAGCAGCGGACGAACCAAGCTTACGGCTCTGTCGCGCTGAGTATTGAGTTCTAAAAACGTATTGCGCATCTTGGCCCGCTCCCATCCACCGTTTAGACAAACAAAGGAAGAAAAAATGAACAGTCGAAATCACAGCCGAAAGTTGCAACCATGGGGGAAAATGGTTTTATTGTTACCTCTGGTCGCCGTGCTGGCGGGATGCGCGGTGGGTCCTGATTTCCAGCGTCCTGCTTCACCTGCTGTGACGGGCTATACGACCGCTCCGCTGCCTGTCGTGACCGTCGCCAGCCCAGGGATACAGGGAAACCAACAGCAGTTCGTTTCAGCACCCGTGCCAGCCGAATGGTGGAAAGAGCTCCGCTCCGACAAACTCACCGACCTGATCGGCCAGGCACTGCAAGCCAGCCCCACGCTGGCAGCGGCACAGGCCACCTTGCGTCAAGGGCAGGAGACTTATGCGGCGCGAGCCGGCTCCACCTTGTATCCCCAAGTCGATGCCAACCTGAGCGGGCAGCGTCAGCGCGTTAACCCCAGCACATTGGGGCAAACCGGCGACGCACGCGTGTTCAACCTCTACAACACCTCGGTGGGCGTGCATTACCAACTCGACTTGGCCGGTGGCAACCGGCGGGCACTGGAAGCACTGGCGGCCCGCGCCGAGTATCGGCGCTACGAATTGGAAGGTGCGCGGTTGACCTTGGCGGCGAACATCGTCACCACCGCCATCACCCAAGCCAGGCTCGCTGGGCAAATCCAGGCCACGGAGGCCATCCTCCGCGCCCAGGACGAACAATTGCACATCACCCGAGAGCGGGTTCGCCTCGGTCAGGCTGCGCCGGACGATGTACTGGCCTTGCAAACCCAGGTGGAACAGACCCGCGCTGGACTTCCCTTGCTGCGCAAACAACTCCAGCAGAACGAACATCTGCTGGCGGTGCTCGCTGGCCGGGCGCCGGGCGCGGGAGGCTTACCCACCTTCACCCTGGAGGAGTTCACCCTTCCGTCTGACCTGCCGCTGGTCTTGCCGTCCGAATTGGTGCGCCGCCGCCCCGACATTCAGGCCGCAGAAGCCCTATTGCATGCCGCCAACGCGGAATACGGCGTCGCGGTCGCCAAGTTGTATCCACAACTCAACATCAGTGCCAGCCTCGGTTCGCAGGCATTGAGCACCGGCGCATTGTTCGGCGGCGGCTCGGCGGTATGGAGTCTCATCGGGCAGTTGACCCAGCCGCTTTTCAATCCCGGCTTGCCCGCCGAAAAGCGGGCGTCGTTGGCCGCATTCGATGCGGCGGCAGCAAATTACCAAAGCGTCGTGCTCGAAGCCCTACGCAATGTGGCCGACGTACTGCGCGCATTGGACAACGATGCACAAACACTGGCTGCACTGGCAACCGCCGATATCGCAGCGCAGGGTTCTCTGGAATCCATGCAAAGGCAATATGCATTGGGCGCCGCCAGTTACGTCCAACTGCTTACTGCACAACAGCAGGCGCAACAGAATGGAATCAACCTGATAGCGGCTAAGTCACAACGCCTCGTCGATAGCGCCGCCTTGTACCAGGCATTGGGTGGGGGCTGGGTCGCGTCGGCTCAAAGCTTACGCTAAGGAGAATGATAGTTACTTTGGCGTTTGCCCCCTTGGAAACGAGCGTAAGTGCTTGAAAGCAAAGGCGGGTGGCCGACCCAGGATCGATAGGATGGTTGTTTACGAAGCACCCATACCATCTTTGCAAAGGTCCGCACGAACAGTGGCGGCGAGTATTTACTGACCGCATCATGGAACTGGCTGCGAATGAAGCCGATGTTTTGCAGGTTGCGGACTGGGCTATCCAGGCGCAAACGGTGCACGGTGGGCGCGATGCGACCGAGGTTGCCGGTGAGCAGTGGTGGAGCGGCGTGCCGCCTATTCCCGAGTAGGGAATTTTTCAAGGTCGGCTGAACCAGGAAGACCTGATGCAGGGACCGCATCAGGTCAGTGCGCCTCCCCTACCCCCTGGTTGGCCCCAGCCGGCCAAGTCTTAAGCCGCCAATTCCCCCAAGCGCGCCGCAGCCTCTGTTTTGCTCAGGCCTCTCAAGGCCGCTATGGATGCAAATTGGCTGGCACGTGGCCGTGTTTTCCCGTTCTCCCACTTGTAGACGGATTGATCAGAAACGCCTAACAACAAGGCTGCTTCCGAAGCCGACAGGCCCAGGCGTTTTCGTTGTGCCTGTAAACCGCTTGCGCTGAAACGAAAGCTGCTGGCCGGTTCATCGGACATGGCCACCGGTGCCGCTTTGGCAGCAGCTTTTCCGAGACGACCAACAAGTTTTTCGAGGGCCGAGATTCGGCGCTTCAAAGCTGCAATGTCCGAACGGTGGTGCGCTGACGCTTTCTTCAGCTGTTGCGTATCGGATCGCGTTTCCTTGCGGGCAACGCGGGCGATCTCTTCTTTCAGAATGGCGGCTATATTGGGCATGGTCTTTGTTCTTCTATGGCAAGGAGCACCATCATAAATGGCTGGTGTAGCTGTGAAGCCACAGCGTGCTGTTGATCGCGAGATCCGACTGTCAAGCCCAAGTGCCCGTCCGCACTATTGCTGTTAACTGACCTCAGGACAGAGCGACTGCGCCGCGGCCCACGTAGGCAATAACGACAATATGTACTTATCAATGGCCAGCTACGTATGACTGTGTCTGCTTTCGGCCAGGAGCAGTCATCAGAAAACTTCGGCGGAATGACAGCTTCAGACTGCAGGCAGACGTCGCGCCGCCAGCCGGCATGGGGTCGCTCGGCGGGCCACGTACGATGTTTGCACCAGTTTGTCGACGAGGCGGGCCACATAGCGGGAGTTGAGGAGTCAGGTGCCGTAGTTAAGGCGCTTTCGCAGTACGCGCGAGAGTTGTTCATCACGCGCGCGCTTTCGCCGCCGCTTGTTCGATCAGGATGCTCGAAATGATCTGCTCGCGCGTAGGTGTGGTGATGTAAGCGTCGACGTTGAGGCAGTTCACCAGCAGGCGCGTGAGCTGTATATATTCGTTCAGTGCCTTGACATCACCCCGATGATATTGAGCGACGTGCTTGACGACCTTGCCGACGTTCTCGCGCGCTTCGTCCAGGCCCATCTTAAGAGTCTGGATGGTTGCTACCTCGATCTTCTTAATGCGGCCGAACTCCTTTTGCATGTCATCGACTAATTCTTTGGACGCGTTGACTACGGCCCCATAGCTCGGCTCAATCAGTTGGAGCTGGTCTGCGACGTGCGCGAGAGCCAGCGCCCGCCGTAGCGGGAGTGGAATGGCTGCTGCAGCATAAACGAGAGCAGCGTTTTGATTGAGGAAGTCGCGAACCTCCGAATTCGTTTGCGCGATCAGTGACAGCTGTTCGCGCATGCGCTTAACGAAGTCGTCGGCCTCCGTTAGTAGCCCGGTAGTCAGCACAAAAACTTCCCGCCAGCGAGGCTCATTGGCATGTCGTTGGACCAGGTCCGCTGGGCCGCTTTGATTGGTGTTCTCGGTGATTGTGCGCGCAGTGAAGTATTCCTGAAACGTCAAGTGCGAGAACGAGTAGATGCGCTGGGCACGCTCGACCAGCACACCGTGCTGCGACTCGATTTCCTTGAGTACCTCAGCGGCATCCACATCTCCCGCATCAGTGCCGGGCGCTACCTTCAGGTTAGTCATGAACACGCCGATTTCCTGCTCGAGGTCAGACTGGCGAATGAAATAGGCGCCCCGCTCAAAAGACTTGGCCGCAATGCGGCTGAGCAGCAGCTCTTTCTTGGCTAGAGACAGCTGCTGGTAGGCTGTGTTTCGCCGGACCGAGCGAGAGGCATCCCACTTCTTCAAAAGAGCGTCCAACGCTTCCTTGTACAACTCGGCGCGATTGTTGGGGAACGTCATTCCCTCGTCGAAGGCCAAGCACATCAGCGTCAGGAGCAACGGCGTTTGGCATAGATCGCGAATGGCTTTGTTCTTTTCGAGAGAGAGCTCGGCCAGGCAGAGGTCGGCTTTCTGCGATTGATCGCAAAACCAGTTGCGCACGAATTGCTTGACCTGGCCTTGGTGAAAGTCGGCAAGTTCTACATCCGAGAATTGCTCGAACAGATAGTTGTAGGCGGCCGTACGGCAGCTGACGACGATTCGCACCTGCGGATACTTGCTCGCCAGATCTCGGATTTCCTTGTGCGCTTTGACGAGACGATCGCTGTCATTGACTTCGTCGAGCGCGTCGAACAGAAGGATGAGGGAGCCGGCCTCCAACATTCCTTCCACGAAAGCCTTCGGATCCTCGAAGCCGCAAATCTTGAACTCATCACGGATGTACTCAAGCAAGGTGTCCTTGCCATCGCTCCAGTCCTTCATCGGAATGAAGACCGGCATGCGGCGCTCCGTGAACTGGCCGTCGATAGCAGACAACGCGATCCACTTGAGAAAAGTGGTCTTACCGCCACCTGGCTTTCCCAACACGACGAGACGTGGCTCTCGATTGACCACCTGCTGACCCTCAAGGGTGTTAGACACCTGCCCGAAGCCGTTCTGGTCGCAATTGAGTTGCTCTTCGAGATCCTCGATGGAGGAGCGGCGCTGCGCCGATATTTTGTGAAGCATGTTCACCCGCACGAAGATGTTGTGGATTGGCATCGGTCGCGCCATGCCGATGATGCGCATCGTGCCGTACCGTTCCTGCACTCTCTCGCAATACTTCGCCGCCTCGAGTCCGAAAGGGTCTTCTTTCTCGTAGCGGTGTTTCACCCACTCGGGAACTTTTGCAACCTTGCTCCAGGCAGCCGTGATCACGTCCTTGATCAACTCCTTGCCAACAGTGACCACAAGTTGATCCGAAGTGGCATCGCCAGTGATGATCGTCATTGAAGTCCTTTGCATCTCGTCGAACACTTTGGTTGAGGCCGAACGCGTAGCGAATTGAGACCCGGTCTGAGAACTAATGCGATTACCGGAGCCGTGGCCAACGATTATCCGCCACACTTCGGTTGGCTGCTGATTGGCGCGCGATTGAAAGACTGCTTTGGCATCTCCGAGATGTTGAAGGCGGTGATCCTGCCATCCAGAAAAGCGTGGAGGTTACGTCTCGTCCCCTATGCGACGTAGGTTGTTCGCAGTCTTCTTTCGAAGAAGATATCCGGACTCTTTCGACGTCATAGAATCAAACGACTGCTTCCGCTGCGAAGCAGTCGTCGGCTCTTGCCGACCGTAGGACTGCATTGTGTGGATTTCCGCTCTTGTTTGATCCGTTTTTCCGTTGAGCGCGGAGCCATTAGTGGCACCCTTGCACAAGGCTGGATATCCACATTTCGGGGTTGAGATAGGGTCAAGCTGCTGTGAAAAAGGAGGGTCACATCGTCGTGAAACTCAAGAGTGCCAAGCCATGACTGCTTGAATCTGGGCTAAATTGACGTTGCTCCCATTCACCAATACCTTCCCCACCAAACGGCCGTAACGGTCGGTATTCTCCCCAACCACTTCTACCCACCTTCCGTAAACTAGGTCGGACAGGCGCGAGCGTGGCCTTTCCCTAACGCCACGGACCCTCAATGAAGGCCAGTGTCCCGGCTCGTAGCGCCTGGGTTAGCGGGACTGGAACTCCCGTACATTCCTTGATGTTGGATCACGGCGGCCCTCAGGGAATTGACAGCGCTACGAGACGTCAGGCCGTGAGCTTCTATCGGACGCTCGACCAGCCGGGCAATAAACAGCTTGCCATACCGCGGAAACACCACATAGCTCAGCCGGTCCTTGACGCCGAACATGCGATGGAGTTTCAGAGCCAATCCTGAGTGTGGTGACGGCAAGCGCAGTTTGCCACTTTTCCATTCATTGCGGCAGGTTTTGATCAGGCCCACCCGGGCAAGCTTTTCGAGAAACTCCCTCGCTTGGGGCGCTTGCGGCCTGGTGCTGGGAGCACGGGCGGAGTCTTCACGGTGCCTGACAGGAAGGTAAGTACACGGCCTCGCGCGTTTGCCGATCTTCCAACATCCGTCCTGCTCCACGGTGGCGCACCACCGGTACTTGCCGGCCATGACGGAAGTGTCCCAGCCCCACGATACGGACTGCTGCGCCACCATGCCAAGCATCCGCTCGTGGGCTTCCATCCACATCGAGGACAGTGCGAGGCCAGCCGCGTGCATCTCCAGCCATTCACAGGCAGCGTTGCCGAAGGCGTTCTTGTGGTTATAGCGCGGCAGCCCCGGCAAACTGGCTCCGCGCATGTAACCATTACTCGCGACCGTGGTACGTACTTGCCGCAGGTCGTGGCTGCCCCATACGGCGGCCAGCCATATCAGATAGGTAAATGCGGAACGGGCGTCGGGATACCGCTGCAAAAAACTCAAAATCACGTCACTGTCGCTGGACATCGAGATGCGATTGATCCAGTACTGTCCCTTTAGGACGTGCCTGCGTATATGCCGGTCAAACGATTTGAAAAACTGATGGCGCAGGGAAATGATTTCTTTCATCCGCTGAAAAACTTCTCCCGAAGAACGAGGAAATGGCCCCCCCCTCGCCTCAAACTCCGCTATCAGAGACTGCACGGCAGCAGGAGGCATAAAGGCGGAAGGCAAGCGAATCTTGGTCAAATCGCTCCACTGCTGCGCGGAGCACTCCAGGCTTCCTTCTCCCTGAAAGGTTTCCCATTTATCCTTCACACTCATCATGATGACGCGATCAGAGGTTTGTTCCAGCCACTGCGCCAGTTCATCGAACGCCTTTGTCTCCCCGGGCTCAAGCAAGGGCCGCCGCGCGGTTTCCCGGGTGAAGAAGCCGAGTTTTCCGCAATCACACTGACCGGGGATTTGGAAGAGCTCTGATCTGACGCAAGCGCTGATGGCGCGCCCGCATGGGCATTTATCGTCGATCTCGCAACCGTGAATGGGGCAGCGCTCCACGGCCCGCATGGACATCAACGTGCTGTGATAGCCAAGTCCCAGGCATTGCCGGCAAAATCGCACGGTAGCGGTATGAAACAGGTGATAGGTCCACGGGGCCAAAGCCTCCAACGTGGCAAGGCGGAAGTTAGAAATTGGCTCCCCCATCGCGTGGGCCAATTTCCCCAAATCAATCACGCTGTTGTTGGTGATCAAACTCTTTTGTCTTGCCGAATAACGAGAGCGTTGCTTAGCATAGGGGTCTATCAAGCGAGGCGTCCGAGCATTGAGCTGCACCACTCTGTGCATGGTGTGCCATAGGGATGCGTAGGGCAATAAAGATCCGGCATGCCAGGTCAGATCCGACAATTCAGAGGATTCAGTGGTAGGTTTGAGCATTTTTTGATGACCGCCCGGGAATAAACACGAGGCTCATGAGCCTCGTATGGCCGGTATCGGCCACGGCCTGCTTCCACGCGTCAAAGCTCGTGCATTGCTCCCACGCCGATCCGGCAGCAGCGGTCTTCAGCAGTACCTGCCGCGCTCCAATCGTAATGCTCTGCATTGGAAACTCGATGGGGCCACTGTAGTTAGCCGGCAGGAGCGTATTCAGAGCGCTCCATAGTTCGTGCGTGTAATTCTTGACGCGGAAACCCTCGGCAAAGGCTTGTTGTGCCAGACCGGCCGTATAGCTGATGCCCGAACCTTCGGGCCATTCGCTGTCCTCGTCGTAACCCTGTAGAACAAACTTAAGTTCTTCGGGGGTTCGAATTCCCCGGAAAGGCCAATCATGCAGCATAAACCGCGCTGACACATGGGCACTCCCAGTTAAGGCAAGGGTGCGCGGCCGGTCGTTGAACTGGAACGCGGCCACCGAAATGACACAGAGTTGCACTTTCTCGCCCTCCAAGGTCGCATGTAGTTGCACAAGCCAGCGCCACTCGCGCTCACTCATGCTTTGGGCTTCGTCGATAACTAGGACGACATAACGGTCCGACGAAAGACAGGCAATCTGGACAAAGCGCTCCACCAGTTGATTCGAGATCGTAGTGCCGCGCCGCTGTCCGATTGGGCCCTGTCCCGTTGCCGCCAAGAGCTTGCCATGCAGCATCCCCGGTGATGACGAACCTCCATCTTGGTGTGACCAGATCACCAAGGGAACCGGACCACCCATTCGCTCGGAAAGAAGTTTCCGCAGCCAGTATGTGAGCACATGGGTTTTTCCGAACTGCGATGGGCCGTAGATGATGGCGCCCTTGATTCTGTTGTAAAGCCAGGCGAATACGACGTCTGCCATCTCCGCGGCCGCTGGCGTAAAAAGGCCGTAGTCTTTGAGCACCACGGGGTGCCTGGAGTCAACCTGGCTGGGTACCAAGGGCGGGATCATAAAGCACTCCGGTTGGCGGCCTTACGCCGTTGGGGTAACTGCTCTTGCGCCTGAACGGGGGGGGCCTGATTCACAGGAGCATCCGAGGAGTTTGCCGGTCGGGCAGTATCAAAGTCAGGCGCATTGCTTGCCGACGGAGCACCACGCCGTGCCCGCTCCACCATGGATTCCCCAACCAGGCGTTCCGCGGTCACCTGCATGATCCGCCGCGCTTCCAGATAGGCCGGGTGAGGGGCGAGCTTGCGGTTGGGACTGTTTTCCGCATAGTCGATAAGTTGCATGACGGGACAGGTGTTTCGGCTGAGATGGATCAACTTGCGATAGGACAATGAGCGGATAGCAGACCTCACGTACAAACTGTGTGGGCTGTGATTCCAGGGGGGCGCCGCATTCATGAAGCCGAGGTCTTCGCCATCTTCCGTGGAGACAGAAACCAGCCGGACATCGTCCTCGTCCTCAGCGGATACCCACAGCAATTTGCCAACCAGTTCCAGTCTTGACTGAAGCCATTCACTCGAATACTCTGCGTTGAAAAAATTGACATGGATACCTGTCAGACCGTTGGAACTGGCCAAGACTGGGCAGAGTTTTCGGCGGCAAAGAAGGCGCCGGACTAAAGCAGGATCCGCCAGGCGGATGTAGTTTTCCGAATTGGAGGCCAGGAAAAGCAATTGCGAAAGCGGACTGCGATAGCCGAGACTGGAATGGGGCGTGGCGTTGTAGTTTGCTAGGGTGACCTCCAGCAGTTCGTGCAAATATTCCAGTTGAAACCCGCTCTTAATGGCCTCCTCCTCTGGGTCACGGCCACGCCTTTCGCTCGGCTTGGATCCGGTGCTCATCGAAAGTTTTTTCAGTATCGAAGCTATTTGCCTGAAAAAAGTTTCGATGAAAGGCCGGTCATCAAGGCTTCGCCGGCTGCTGTATGAGTCAGAATCTTGAGGACACACCAGATTGGCATCCACAACATCCTTCAGGATGTGCCTCACGCGCTGGCATACATTGGCAAGCGCGCCGTCTACACTGAACTCATCCCAACAGGCGCCCACCAACTTCGGGTCAAAGCCGCCAGGAAATCCAGCGCCGCTGCTGTACCCCTTATCTAAAGAAAACTGCAGCGGCTTCGGCTTCCAGGGCTGCAGGGCGAACTTGATCGCACCGATCACGTCATCAGCGGAGGGTTCCCGCCTTAAGGAGAGGAAATAACCCAGGACGCAGCGGCTGCGCACTTCGATGATGACAATAACCCAAAGCCTATGCACCAAAACAGGCTCCAACCTGCCGTCATGACTTGGAACGAGAACTGTGCAGCGGACGTCGAGTTTGTGGCCATCGCATTCGACCCGCCGGTATAGGGGTAAATGGGGCCGTTTCGTGCCATCTCCGGCCTTGGCTTTTTTGACTACTTCGGGCCCGCCCAGGATGGCTCGAGCTTCCTGTGGATTCTCAGCCAGCACTTTGTTGATGAATGCGCCTATGGTGACCTGGCCTTGCTTGGCAACGGTGAACGGCCACTTGCTGCCTGCGTCAGGGGTAAGTTTTCTTGCCTCTTCCAAAAACCAGAGAATCAAATCCTGCTTGGGTTGTCTGTGGCTTTCAAAGTGGCGCCGGTTTTTCTTGAGAATCTGGTTTATGAAGCGGTCCTTCAATTTGCTGCCCTTTTCGGTTGAAAAAAGCAGCTGTAAAGCACCTACAGTGCCCATTCCCCACGGATCGGGCTCAAGCGGTTTGCGGCGGATATACGCCTTGATACGTTGATGGGGGTTGATGCCTCTCCAACCATAAAGCCGTCCATCTTCGTGGGTCACCAGGCATCTTTCGGTGATGAGCCTGTGAATAGAGCCGCGCCCAAAACCTGTCTCGGCCTTGATGTCATCTTCGCTGGCTCCCTGCAAGTAAAGCAGGATGCCCTGCTTACGTCGGAGAAAGAGTTCCCTTCTCTTCTCAGTTAGGGCACCAACATCAAAATCTGGCCACGCATCAGTATCTAACTCAGTGCGAGCTATTGACGTTAGGCGTTCTCTCGCCCCAATCCGACGGCGCTTGCCCATGGTAATGAATTAAGTGCGCTACAAAGATACAACTTCGGTTATGCAAGTCAAGTGTTGTCAACTTTGGTTGCAACTTGGAACGTAGAAGTAAAAAAGGCGTTGAAATTTGCCCATGGCGAGAGCCTGACCGAAGCCTCGATTTGTTTACAACTTTGCTTAAGTAAACGGTTGTCAGCCGCACCCCATAAACCAGGGTCGGAGATCCGGGCAGTCACCCGCCCGCTCTGCCGACGATGCGACTCCGGCTGACCATGCAGCGGACCGGCCGGTAGTTCGACGGCGGTGTTGACGAGGCGGCGGACGGGCACGAGGCCAAGGTCCCGATTTGTGGCGTGACCACCATGCCTGGCAACAGTCTCCCTTATCCCAAGTGCAGATGACGGATCTGGGCGCTATTTGCGCCAGGTGACGGTTTCGCAGCGTGCCAGCATTGGGAAACGTCGTCTGTCCTTCAAACAATTCCTTGTGGGTACGATGATTTACAGCTACATTACTTCTGTGGGCGTAGCGCTGCCCACGCAAAAGTAAGCCCGCAACTAGCGGGCTTTTTTGTTTCCGAGACCTCGATGAATTTTCGTCGAGGTTTTTTTTCGCCCTTACTCCGGGCATCTACCTGAGCTGCACCATGCGTATATTGCGTGAGCTGCTGGAGTGGATCTTCATCGCGATGGATCTGTACGGTCTCATCGAAATGCTGGTTAACTTCATCAAATCCCTCTAAGCAACGCACAGCCTGCCCTGATTCCGACTCTCGCGCGATCGGGCTGACTTAAGCGAAAAAGTCAGTCTAGGCCCAAACTCGTCCAAAATTTGTGAAGTGTGGACTGTAGGCGCGGCTCGGACAGGTTCTGAAAATCAGCGGCCAAAGGCGCATGCCGCTTGATACCCTGATTACTTCGATGGCGCAGCTTCCTTGCCAGCCTTTTTACGGGCGGCTTCCACAGCCTTGTCTGCGGCCTCTTTGGTCGCTCGTGCCGCGTCGCGGCTGGCTTCATCGGCTTTGTGCAGGGCGTCGCGGGCCGCCTGGACGGCCTTGAGGGCATCTTCCTTGCTGGCGCGGCCGACCTGACGGGCGCCCTCTTCCGCTTTCTGCACGGCTTCGCGTGTGGCCTCGGTCGCCGTCTTGGCCTTGCTTTCGGCGTTGCGGGCCAGTTCCTTGCCCTCAGCACTTGCCTTATCCACCGCGACAGTGGCCAGCTCTTCCGCCTTGCGGGCGGCGACTTCGGCTTTCCGGGCCGCGCGATGTGTAGCTTCTGCGGCGCGCTTCGTGGCGTTGCCCAGCGCTGTTTCGGCCTTTTCCAATGCAGCCTTGGCACTGGAGGCGGCCTTGCGGCCGGCCTCGGCGGCGTCCTGGGCGGCTTTTCTGGCCGTTACGTTGGCCCGTTCCAGCGCGCTGTCGCTGGCGGCAAAACCTGCTGCACTCGCTACGGCCAGCGTGATGAGGATCAGGATGCGTTTGAAGTTCATGACGGTCACTCCAGGAAGGGTTGATGGAAAGCAACATCGCACCCCGCAGCCACACTCGTCTTGATGCAGCGCAAGGGTACCGGCGGGCTGCCGAGCTGGCCCGGACGGCCCTGCTTCGACGGCACAAAAAGCGGCCGCGCCGGCCTCTTGACTTGATCCATCTCAACGCCGGCCAGCCCGGCCTTTCCTACAGTGGCACGGAAGGGTGCGAGCCCTGTGTACAGCCCATCAACGACGCAGAGAAAACCATGGCCACCAGCAAACCCACAATGAACAAACGCCCCGCCTCGGGCAACGTAGCGGCTCTGAAACACCTTGCCGGAAAGGCCTGACATGCGGGTCGCACTGATCACCGGCGGCACTGCCGGCATTGGGGCCGCCACAGCGCAAGCCCTGCTCGCTGCGGGCTACCGCGTGGCCGTCAATTACGGCAGCAACCAGGCTGCAGCTGCGGCCTTCACGGCCCGCACCGGCATCGCGGCTTTTGCCTGGAACGTGGCCGACGCTGACGCCTGCGTGGCGGGTGTTGCGGAAGTCGAGGCCGCCTTGGGGCCCATAGAAGTTCTCGTCAACAACGCCGGCATCACGCGCGACGCGATGCTGCACAAGATGAGCGCTCAGCAATGGCGCGAGGTGATCGACGTCAACCTGGGCAGTTGCTTCAACATGTGCCGCGCGGTGATCGAGGGCATGCGCGAACGCCGTTTTGGCCGGGTGATCAACATGAGTTCGGTCAATGGACTCTCGGGCCAGGCAGGCCAGACCAACTATGCCGCGAGCAAGGCCGGGCTGATCGGCTTCACGAAGTCGCTGGCGCTCGAAGGCGCTTCCCGCAACATCACGGCCAATGTCATCGCACCGGGCTACACCGACACCGCCATGGTCAGCGCAGTGCGCCCCGAGGTGATGGAGCAGATCCTGAAAACCGTGCCGGTCGGCCGCCTGGCCACACCGGCAGAGATCGCCCGCGCCGTCGTTTTCCTCGCCGCCGACGACGCCGGTTTCATCACAGGCATCACGCTGTCGGTCAATGGCGGCAAGTACCTGGACTGAGCACTGTCGTTTTCGATAGGCTGCACTGTGGCGGGACCGGCAGCGGCATCGGGCCACACAGCACGATCCTGACGCGCTGCACCGGGGTCAGCGTCCGGGTACGACCAGGCCTGGAATGGCGTGCCCGCTCTCGTGGCAAGCAATGCGCTGGCGGTCGTCGGCGCTACGCAGCACCGGCCGTTCGGGGGCGAGCACGATCTTTTCCAGCGCATCGAGGCTGCCTTTTTGCGTCATGCTTTGCTTGTTGAGGGGGCCGACACCTCTCCTTGGATGAGAGGAACTTGGCCATGCTTGCGCGCCACCAATATCCGCCAGACCGCGACGCCCCCGGTCTGCCGGCGCTACGCGCGCTCCGGCGTCAATGCCGTGCGCAGTTTCTCCAGGGCAGCCACGCAATCGAGGACCACCACCTGAAGATGGGCGGCGGCATCGTCGGAATGCGGCGACGGGGCTGACGCGAGGTGCGCGTCCACGGTTTTTCCGAGCCGCGACTGGACCGATTGGAACAGGATGTCCCAGTCCTCGAACGGAATCTGCAGACGGCATGCCGCCCCCTGTCCAGCGGGATGGGTTTCCCCTGGCAAACCGGTGTTGTCCTGCGCCTGCAATTCCGTCGGCGGAGCGGTTGTGACGGGCGAAGGAGGCGCCTTGAACAGGAGATCGAGGTTGACGAAACCAAGCGCCTTGAGGGCTTTGTGCGCAAGATTTCGCATCTGTCTGGTGGGCAAGGAGGCTGTTCGCTTCATGCGGGAACCTGCGGAATTTGCTGCATAACGCTGCAGCGACGGTAAGGCGCTAATGCGACCGAGGCTCGGTACGCCATTGCCTTGGGTCGTTTATAGAAGTTTCAAAGACGACGGTCGGTCCGGTACCGGACTTAGCCGAAAAAAATGAAGAAATATGTAGGACGTCACGCCGTCTGGATGGGCGGAAAGCCCTTGACGGCCCCACAGGACAAGCCGCTCAGGGCGAACGGGTCCGGTGAACCGGATGGCCGCGAGGCGCTTGCGCCTAGCTGGCCATCTCCATCGGCAGCAAGCGGTCATATTCGTCCTTGACGACCTGGTAACACTCGCAGGAACGCTGCTCCAGCCCCTTTCGGTCCAATACCTTGATGCGGCCGCGGGCGTAGCTGATCAGCCCGGCCTCCTGCACCTTGAGCGCCGCTTCCGTGACGCCGACCCGGCGCACGCCCAGCATGTTGGCAATCAACTCCTGGGTCATCACCAGTTCGTTGCCCGGCAGGCGGTCCAGGCTCAGCAGCAGCCACCGGCACAGCTGTTCGTCCAGGGAGTGATGGCGGTTGCAGACGGCCGTTTGCGACATCTGCGTGATCAGCGCCTGGGTATAACGCAACAGCAGGTTCGTCACCGGCCCAGCCTTGTCAAACTCGTCCTTCATGAACTTTGCTTTCAGGCGGTAGCCCTTGCCGCCGCTTTGCACCACGGCACGGCTGGGCGTGGTGTTTCCGCCCATGAAGAGCGAGATGCCGACGATACCCTCGTTGCCGACCACCGCAATTTCGGCCGAGTCGCCATTTTTCATGACGTAGAGCAACGAGACGATGGACGAGGTCGGAAAATAGACGTAGTGCTCGACTTTGCCGGATTCATAAAGCACCTCGCCCAGCGGCATCTCAAACAGTTCAAGATGCGGCAACCAGGCCTTGAGCTGCGCGTCGGGTAAAGCGGCGAGCAGACGATTGAGTTTTATTTCGCTCGAACTGGCCACGACCGTCTTCGCAGGTGCGCTTGGCGAGGAGGAAGCCCGGAGCGGCTTTGTTTTGGGTGAAGGCATAGGCAATACAGAACCAGGTGATGAGCCTGTCTTCCCAGCTTGCCGAGGTGGCAGCTGGACGGCCTCAGCTTTCAGCATACGGTGGTGACACCCGCTGGTCTGTGCGATGGCGAACGGCCGGGAGTCGGCTCTCTTTGTAGGCGAATCGCTCGCCCAACAATCACGCACTTTCTAGGACTGTTTGCGCTCCATCAACTTCACCAGCGCCCACAACACCCGGTTCGCCGGCGTTGCCACGCCCAGCGCCGCGCCGCGCTTGACGATCAGTCCGTTGAGGTAGTCGATTTCGGTGGGTTTGCCGCGTGCCAGGTCCTGCGCGGTCGATGAAAACTGGCCGGGCATGCTGGCGGCGAGCTTGTCCACCGCGGCATACACGTCGCCCGCCACCTGCACGCCTTCGGCCTGCGCCACGGCCAGGCATTCGGCCACCACGTCGCGCATCAGGTCGGGCACACCTTCACCGGCCACCGTCTGGCCATACGGCAGCTGGGTGATGGCCGAGACGGCGTTGTAGGCGCAGTTGAGGATCAGCTTGGCCCACAAGGCGCCGCGCACGTTGTCGGAGATCTCGGTCGGCACGCCGGCGGCGATCAGCGCCTGCGCCACGGCCGCGCTGGCCGGGGACGGCTCGATCACCAGCTCGCCACGGCCGTGGTGTTTGACGTGGCCGGGACCGGCCATTTCAGTGGCGACGTAAACGACGGCGGCGGCCACCGTGTGTTGCGGCAGCACGGTGCGCAGCCGGTCGGCGTTGTCCACGCCGTTTTGCAGGCAGAGCACCAGGGCATCGGGCGCCAGATGCGGCCGTATCAGCGCGCCTGCGGCTTCGGTGTCGGTGGACTTGACGCAGAACAGCGCCAACCGGGCGCCCTGCACCGCGCCGGGCTCGCTGCTGGCGGCCAGGCGCACGTGCTCGTCGAAGGTCCGGGTTTCCATGTGCAGGCCGTCGCGTGTGATGGCTTCCACGTGTTGCGCCCGGGCGATCAGCACCACGTCGTGGCCGGCACGCGCCAGCATACCGCCGTAATAGCAGCCGACGGCGCCTGCGCCCATGACGGCGACCTTGAGAGGGTTCTGGGAAGGGATCAGGGAGGGGTGGGAGTTGTCTGTCATGGGTGAAATTTTGATGAGAACTGTGCCCCTGGCCAGGCCCGGGACAGGGCCCGCTCGGGGACAACGGATGGCGCATTCTAGAAAGACTTCGGCAAATGTGCTGGCGCCGACGTCGCCTGCCCGTTCTTGCTGCCCCGTCGCCCCGACCGTGCGCTGCCGGCAGGTTATCCTGCCCGCATGTGTATGCAATTTCCAGACTGGCGGGCGAAGAACCCGCAGCGTGCGGGGCAATGACGGCGTGGCAGATCGCGCTTTTCCTGCTGTGTGTGGCCCTGGCGACCTGCGCCCAGAACCTCAGCGGTTTTGCGTTCGCGCTGATCCTGCTGGGCCTGGCCGGCCTGCTGGAGCTCGCCCCGCTGGCGGACCTGGCCAACGTGGCCACCGTGCTGGCACTGGCCAACGCTCTGGTCGCCCTGCGTCGCTCGGGCCGCACGCTCGATGTGCCCGCCTTCCGCGACACCACGCTGGGCAGCGCCATGGGTATTCTGGCGGGTGTGCTGCTGGTCGGCTGGCTCAGCAGCAACGTCACGCTGGTTTTGCGTGTGCTGCTGGGCCTGACGGTGGTGGCCTGCGCCATCGTGGTGCTGCTGCAGGCCGCGGCCCTGCGTGAACGCTCGTCCGCCGCCTCGTTTCGCACCTGGGGCGTGGTCTCGGGCCTGCTGACCGGTCTTTTTTCGACCGGCGGGCCGCCGCTGGTCTACCACCTGTACCGCCAGCCGATGCCGCTGCGGACGGTGCGCGACACTCTGGTGGCAACGCTGGCGGCCAGTTCGCTGATGCGGCTGACCATGGTGCTGGGCACCGGGCAGTTCAGCGCCAACGCGCTCAAGCTGTGCCTGCTTGCCGCGCCGCTGGTGTTCGCGCTAAGCTGGTGGCTGGAGCGGCACCCGCCCGGCTGGTCGCGGCCCACGGTGCTCAAACTGGTCAGTGCGCTGCTGCTGCTGACGGGGGTCGGGCTGCTGGTTCCGGCGCTGCTGCAGATTGCCAAAGCCGGTCTTTAGAACCCATTGAACGCCTGAATCCATGAACTACTGGCTGATGAAATCCGAACCCGGGGAATGCTCGGTCGACGACGTACTGGCGGCCCCGAAAGCCACGGTGCCCTGGGTGGGCGTGCGCAACTACCAGGCGCGCAACTTCATGCGCGACACCATGCGGGTCGGCGACGGTGTGTTGTTCTACCACTCCAGCTGCGCTGAGCCGGGCATCGTCGGCATCGCGCGTGTGGCCTCCACCGCCTACCCCGACCCGACGCAGTTCGACCCGGCCTCGCCGTACTACGACGCCAAGTCCAGCCCCGACGCACCGCGCTGGCTGCTGGTGGACGTGCAGGTGCTCCAGAAGATCCCCACCATCACCCTGCCCGCGCTGCGCGACCGGCCCGAGCTGGCCGAGCTGCTGGTGCTCAAAAAAGGCAACCGCCTGTCCATCACGCCGGTGGAGGCGCGCCACTGGCAGTCCATTTCAAAACTCGCCGACAACCCGGCACCTGGCCACGCATAGCGCGGGTCAATTCCCGGTCAAGGCCTTCAGACACTGAACCAGGCGACCATCCGCGCGGTACAGCTCGTCCAGTATGGAAAAGTGGTTGCATCCCGTGATCGATTCAAGCTTGAGTTGGGCGCCGGCCCCGAGCGCGGCTTGCGCATAGTCCGTGGACTGACGTTTCAGTTCCGGCAGTTCGTCAGCGCCGAACACAAGACACAACGCAGGCTGTGACGCCTCGATCCTGTGCAGCGGGCTCAGGCGCATCGCATCGTCCTTGCTCAGGCCGAGCTTGTCGTTCAGGGCGCACAGGGAAATCGGCTCGAGGTCGAAAATGCCGCTGATGGCCAGCGCGCCTTTCAAGCGATGTTCACCAGCCAACAGCGCGGCAGCAAGATGGCCACCGGCCGACCAGCCACCGACAATCAGCTGGGCGGGGTTGAAATCCAGCTTCAGGGTCTGGGCGCGATCAAGCAGGAAATCGATGGCCCAGGCGCATTCATCAAGAATTTGCTGAAGGCTGGCCTCCGGTGCCAGGGTGTAACCCACGATGGCCACGTCAAACCCGTTTGCCATCGGGCCTTCGGCGACAAACGAGAACATGTCGCGGCTGTTGCGTTGCCAATAGCCGCCGTGGAGAAAAACAAACAGTGGCGCATTCGGCACGCCGCAGGCGAAGTAGTCGATTTTTTGCCTGTCTCCACTGCCGTAAGCCATATTGAGCCGGGTTCCGTGGCTGATGCGCAGCGCCTCGCTGCGCTGGCGCCACCGTTCGAGCCATTGTGGACTGTCGACCACGGCCCCGCTGTTGTTGTAGGCTTCGGTCAGGGCCTCGCGGTTCATGCCGCGATACACCGCCCCACTGGGTCCGACAGTGCTGACCTCCGGTATGCCGCTCATGCGTTCACCATCGCCGCATCCTGTCGTTGCGGCGCCAGATGGCTGGACAAACCATTCGTTATTTCGCGCCGCAAGGCATTGAATTCAACCGACGAGACATCGCGGGGGCGTGGCAGATCGATACGGATATCGCTGGCAATGCGGCCCGGGCCGGCGCTCATGACCACCACGCGATCGGCCAGAAAAATGGCCTCTTCCACCGAATGGGTGACAAAAACGACGGTCAACCGGGTTTCACGCCAGATCGTCAGCAATTCTTCCTGCAGTTTGGCGCGGGTCAATGCATCGAGCGCGCCAAACGGCTCATCCATCAGGAGGATGCGTCCGTTGTTGGCGAGGACGCGGGCAATGGCAACACGCTGCTTCATGCCGCCGGAGAGCTGACCTGGAAAGCGGTTGACGAAGCCGCTCAGGCCGACCATCTCGGCGAACCTGTCGGCGATCGCTGCCGTTTCCCGCCGGCTGCGGCCGGCATGTTGAGGGCCGAACCCGATGTTGTCACGCACGGTAAGCCAGGGGAACAGGCCGTAGTCCTGAAACACCATGCCGCGATCCGGGCCCGGCCCTGTGACGGGCAGGCCGTAGGTTTCGATGTGGCCCGCGGTGCTTTGTTCGAACCCGGCCAGAATGCGCAGCAGGCTGGACTTGCCGCAACCGGATGCGCCCAGCAGGCAAACGAACTCGCCCTGCGCAACCGTGAGGTTGATGCCTCGCAACGCCTCGACCGATCCGTTGGAGGCTTTGTAGGTCTTGTCGACACCGCTGACTTGCAGGGCAGGCACCTTGAAACGGTCAGCCGATGGAAGGGATTCGTCAAGCATGGTGTTGGGGGCTCCAGCGCATCAGGCGGTTGTTGATGAGGACAATCACGCGATCACATAAAAATCCGGCGATGCCGATAAAAATCATGCCGGTGATGACGAGGTCGGTGCGGGACAGGGTTCGCGCATCCATGATCACGGCACCCAGACCCAGCTGCACACCCGTCATTTCTCCAACCACGATCAGGATCCACGCAAAGGACAACCCAAGCCGCAGGCCATTGAAGATGCTGGGCAACGCCCCGCGCAAGGTCACCGACCGGAACTGGGCCGTGCCGGTGCAGCCCAGCATGGCTGCCGCTTCGAACAGCCGGGGATCGACTGATCGCACACCGAAAACGGTGTTGAGCATGATCGGGTAGAAAGCACCGAGAAACACCAGGAAAATCGCGGAATTGGCGCCCAGGCCGAAGAAAATCATCGCCAGCGGAAGCCAGGCGGTGACCGGTATCGGCCGCAGCAGCGACAGCATGGGGTCCAGCATCATGCGCAGGAGCTGCGAACGCCCCAGCATCAGGCCCAACGGTATTCCTGCCAAAGCGGCAAGGCCGAAGCCGAAAAACACGCGCCCGGTCGATGCCGACAAATGCTTCAGCAGCGTGGCGCTGAAGGCATCGTCATACACGCCGCCGAACGTGAAATCCCACATCATCACCGCCACGGCTTGTGGCAAGGGAATCAGCATCGTGCCGGACCATTTGACCCATGCCCACCACAGCAGCAGCAGCAGGACAGGCACCACCAGCGCCAGCGCCGTGGCACCGCGCCAGCCGGCTGGTGAATTTTGTGCCGTGACCGGCAGCGCCGGCGCGAGGGCCGCGGCGGCCGCAGGCTCGGCCATGGTTTGAGCGCTGACAGACATGATCAGGAAGACAGCGCGCTGAGTGTCGCCGTGGGGATCAGACGGCTGTAATCCGGCAGCGCCCTGATCTGCTTGCGCTCCAGCATTTGCGAGCCGTAATAGCGGGCCTGGGTCACGAACTTGTCGTCGATGCGCCAGGTCAGCTCCACATTCGGCGCAGCCAACTCGATCGAGCGCCGCTGCTGCCCCAGACGTTGCATGGCCATGGCAATGAAGGCTTCCTTGTCCGACATGGCAAATTCACTGGCGGCACGATGGATTTTCAGCAAGGCGCGCACCTTCTCCGGGTCTTTCTTCAGCATGGCTTCGCTGCTGGTCAGCACCATGTTCAGGGAACCGGTCGGGGTCGTGTAGGGGTACTCCAGAATGCGGCCGGTGCCGTTGGCCAGGCTGATGCCAGGTGCGGGCTCTGCACCGACATAAGCGTCCAGATCGCCGCGAGCCAGCGCCGACGCCATGTCGCTAAAGGAAACCCGCACGACTTCAACGTCGCGCAGCGTCATTTTCTCGGTGGCGAGGCGGTCCATGAACACGACCTCCTGGGTGGAACCGGGCCAGATGCCAATGCGTTTGCCCTTGAGGTCGGTGAACGTCGTCAATTTGGAGGATGCGGCAGCCACGATGGCCATGCCGCGGTTGCATGCTGCGCCGACGATCACCACGGGTTCGCCGGCGGCAGCACCCAGCGTCGCCGCGGCCAGGCCGTAGATGCCGAAATCGACCGTGCCGGTCACGACCGCATTCTTGCCATCCGTCGGGCTTTCAAAAGGGATCACCTCGATGGTGGTGCCGGCCGGCGCGAACTTTGAATAGAAATACGGGGTAACGCCATGAATCAGCTTGAGCGTGCCGACCTTGATAACGCGCTGCTGCGCAAAAACAGGCGACAGGCGCATGCCTGTCAGGGTGACGGCGGCGAGGGCCGCCGTGCGTTTGAGTACCGAGCGGCGGGTGGGATGGGTCATGGTCAAACTCCTTGGCGAGTCAAAAAAACAAACATTGAAGGACGACATCTATAAGCGCCACGCTATGGAGCCTGGCGCCGGGTGGCTTCTGCTGCATTGCAGCATTAAGGCAATATTAGGTTGAGAATTTACAAAAGTACATTCAGAAGTAAAAATGCCATCCATAAATTAAACTTATACATTTGGAGTCCGGATGCAAAATCCTCTCGACCTGCGGCTGCTCAAGACCTTCATCCTGCTGGTCGAAACCGGCAGCGTGTCAGAAACCGCCAGGCGGGTCAGCCGGACCCAGCCCGCGGTGACCCTGCAGCTGCAAAAACTTGAAGAACTCGTGGGCGCACGGCTGTACAACACCGTCGGTCGCAAACCCGTCCTGACGCCGGAGGGCGAACTCCTGCTGGGCTACAGCCGCACCATTCTTGGCCTGCACAACGAGGTGCTGACACGGCTGCACGCCCCCCGGCTGGGAGGCCGGGTCATCCTTGGCATACCGGATCTCTATGCCGCCTACGTGCTCCCGCCCGTGCTGTCGGCCTTCAATCTGGCGCACCCCAATGTCGATGTCGAAATTCGCTGCTCACTGTCGAACCGCCTGATGACGGCCATCGGGCGCGACGAAATCGATGTGGCACTGGTCACGGGCATGCCGGCCTTCAAGCAGGGTCTGGTGGTGGCGCAGGAGCCGCTCGTCTGGGTGGCCGGCGAAACAGGCCCACCGCAGCACGTCAACCCCTTGCCGCTGGCGATGCTGCCGCCCGGAAATATCTTTCGCGACCATGCGCTGGCAGCCCTCGATCAGGTGGGCCGGAGCTGGCGCCTGGTTTGCGTGAGCGAAAGCCTGAGCGGGATCCAGGCGGCGGTACTGGGCGGCATCGCGGTGAGTGTGGTCGGTCTGAGTTCAGTGATACCGGGCATGCGCGTGCTGGGGCGCAGCGACAGTTTCCCGGCGCTGCCCAAGGTCGACCTCACGCTGTACCGCGCCGCAGGGCGCAACAACCCGGCCTCGGATGCCCTGGTCGCTGTCATCACCCGACACTTCCGGCAATCGGCCATGGCGCCGACGGACCGCGTTGCGCCCACGCAGGCAGGAAGTGGCGCGCATGAGTAAGCACCTGAGAACGGCAGGGCATCCGCCCTGCCACCCTGCAACACACCCTGAACACCCGGGTGTGCTTGTTGGTTACCATGTTGCTGGTGCTCCGGCCTGATGCCAGGGCTCGCCCATCACCCCCCTGGTTGGGACGCCTCACTCAAACCATCTGAAGAACAAAGCCCGTGATCACTGCCCTCAAACTTGTTGTTCTCCTGCTTGCTGCTCTGCTGGTCATGCTGCTGGTGGCCGGTCAGCTGGGTTTGTTCGTGGGGAAACCGCCGCAAGACCTGGGCGTGCGGGATGGCCGCCTCAAGCCGCCGTCACCCACACCGAACAGCGTGTCCAGCCAGGCCGCCAGCCATGCCGACCACCCGCAGCGCAGTGGCGCCGACATCGCGCCCTTGCGCTACACCGGTGACGCCAGGGTCGCCCTGCGCCGCCTGTCCACCTTGCTGGAATCCACGCCCGGTTGCGTGCTGGTGACGCAGGAGCCGGCTTACCTTTACGCGCAGTGCCGCACCCGGTGGCTGAAATTCACGGACGATGTGGAGCTCTCCCTCGATGAAGCGGGCGGCGTGATTCATGTGCGCTCGGCCAGCCGGCTGGGGCGCAAGGACTTTGGCGTGAACCGCGCGCGCGTGGAGGCCCTGCGCGCACGTTTTGATCAAGCCCCAAGACCCTAGTTAGCTACCAAAACAATAGCTGGTTGCGCCCGTCCCTATTGGGCTGGAGGCACTTTTGGCATGTAATCAGGAACTCAGCCCGCTGCCGGCCGACGGTGGTGCGCAAAAAAGGTCCACATCATCAGCGTGGCGTCGGGGCCATCCGGCGCGCTGAAATCCACACTCGCATCGCCGCCGCTCCAGGCGTGGCCCAGGTGTTCTATCTCGCAACTCACCAGGTGCGGCTTTCTGCCGGCGTAATACGTGGCGCTTTCATAGGCATGGCGCGGATGGCGCCCGGTGGTGCGCGCCGGGTAGCGGCGCAGCACCGGTTCCGGGCGGGTGATGGCCGCGGCGTTGAAAATCGTGAACTGTTCGGTCAACTGCGTCATGTTGATGCGCCGCACCACGGCATCGCGCGCGCCGTGGATGAGAATCGCCGGCATGCCCGGGAAGGCCGGCAGGGCCGCGGTGAAGGACCGCGCCGCATCGCTGTGGGCTGCACCGGCGCCGTGCTGCATGGCCCGGTAGGCGCTCACGGGCGAATCGGTCGTGCCGAACACGGGTGCCGAGTGCAGGCCCACGGCGGCCACCCGGTCGGGGTAGCGCAGGGCCAGGATGTTGGCCAGCCCGGCGCCGGCCGACAGGCCCGCCACATAGGTACGCGTCGGGTCCAGCGCGTGTTTGGCCTGCACATGGGCCATCATTTCTGCAATCAGCCGAACGTCGCCCTGCCCCTCCTGGGTGGCACGTTGGTACCAGTGCCAGCAGCGGTGCGCGTCGACCGTGGCCGACTGGTGCGGGTAGAGCACGGCAAAACCCTTGCGTTCGGCCAGCTGGTTCATGCGCGTGGAAATGGCAAAGTCGGTGGCGGTTTGCTGGCAGCCGTGCAGCATGACCACCAGCGGCCGGGGTGCCGCGTTGGCTGCTGCCGGCAGGTAGAGCCAGTACAACATGCGCCGTGCGGGCGCGAGCTGGCCGGCGGCCGGCACGGAGAAATACGCCTTTTGCCAGGTTCCGGGCAGGCCGGACACGGCGCGCGTCGGCGGCGCAGCGGGTTTACGCAGGGCTTTCAGTGCCTTGGGCCTGGCCAGCTTGACGGGCTTGGCGCGGCGCACCGGGCTGGCGGCAACCGTGGGCACCAGGCTCTGGAACAGCCGGCGGCCCTGCACCTGCTGGACCCTGCCCATGCGGCGCATGCTTTTCAGCCAGAGGCTGCTCAGGCTTTTGGCCATGGGGCTCCGCAGAGGCTTGAATTGGTTAGCATGCATTCATTTTGCTGCATTGCAGCATAGACGTCCACGCCATCGGCTGCCGTTTGTGTGGTCCTTCACGCCGCGTGTCTGTCAGGACACTGACGTGGCGCAAGGGGTGCCGCCTCAGCCCTTGGTAGGATGGGAAAATTCGTGTTGTTTGCGCCTTGTTTTTGCACGCCTTTTTCCCCCTCTCTGCCTGCCATGCCTGATTTCCTGACCGCCGCCCTCTATAAATTTGTCGATCTTCCCGACTTCGCCGACCTGCAGGCGCCCCTGCAGGCCTTTTGCGAAGCCCAGGACGTGCGCGGCACCCTGCTGCTGGCGCAGGAAGGCATCAACGGCACGATTGCCGGCCCCGAAACCGGCGTGCGCGCCGTGCTGGCGTATCTGCATGCTGATCCGCGCCTGGCCGACCTGCCGCACAAGGAATCCTGGGCGCAAAAGCTGCCGTTTTACCGCATGAAGGTGCGCCTGAAGCGCGAAATCGTCACCCTCGGCGTGCCCGGCATCAACCCGAACGAGATGGCCGGCGACTACGTGAAGCCGCAGGACTGGAACGCCCTGATCGCCGACCCCGACGTGGTGGTGGTGGACACCCGTAACGACTACGAGTTCGGCATAGGCACCTTCGAGCGCGCGCTCAATCCCAAAACCCGGAGCTTTTCTGAACTGCCTGCGTGGGTGCAAGCGCAGTCCGCACCGGGCGGGCTGCTGGCCGCCAAAGACGGCAAAAAGCCCAAAGTGGCGATGTTTTGCACCGGCGGCATACGCTGCGAAAAATCCACCGCCTTCATGCGCACCCAGGGTTTTGACGAGGTTTACCACCTAGAGGGCGGCATCCTCAAGTACCTGGAAACCGTGCCTGAAACCGACAGCCTCTGGAAAGGCGAGTGTTTTGTGTTCGACGAGCGCGTCTCCGTCGTGCACGGCCTGGCCACCGGCCACTACGGCCTGTGCCGCGCCTGCCGCGACCCGATCAGCGAGGCCGACATGGCGTCGCCGTTGTACGTGCCCGGCGTCAGCTGCCCGGCTTGCCATGACAAGAAAACCGACGAACAAAAACGCGGCTTCATCGAACGCCAGCGCCAGGTCGAATACGCCAACCGCCGGCGCCAGCCGCACATAGGCGCAAAACTGCCGTCGTCAGTCGCCGGGGACAGCGAAGGCGCCTGATGGGCGCCCTGCCCGCTCTTCCCATCCTTTACTCGTTTCGCCGCTGCCCGTATGCGATGCGCGCGCGGCTGGCCCTCAGCATCAGTGGCCAGGCGCATGAGCTGCGCGAAGTCGTGCTCAGGAACAAACCCGCCGACCTGCTGGCCGCTTCACCCAAGGGCACGGTGCCGGTGCTGGTGCTGCCCGGCGGCGAGGTGCTCGACGAAAGCCTGGACATCATGCGCTGGGCGCTGGGCCGCAACGATCCTGCGCAGTGGCTGGCTCCGCCGGACGCTTCGTCCGACGAGATGGCCGCCCTGATCGCCGCCAACGACGGCGACTTCAAGCGCCACCTGGACCGCTACAAATACCCGAACCGTTATGTCGATGAGTCCGGCGGTGATGCGGCCGGCTTTGTGCTGAAGCACCGCACGGAGGCGGCGCTGTGGCTGGCGCAGCTTGATGCGCGGCTCGGCGACGGTTGGCTGTTCGGCACCCAGCCCAGCCTGGCGGACATGGCCATTCTTCCTTTTGTGCGCCAGTTCGCCCATACCGATGCCGACTGGTTTGCCGCGCAAGCCTGGCCGCGCCTGCGGCGCTGGCTGGCGGCGTTCGAAGCCAGCGACTTGTATACGGGTGTGATGGGCAAACAGGCGGCGTGGCAGTCCGCTTCCGACGGAAAGGCTTGATGCACGGGGCATGAGGCGCTTCCCTGATTTTATGCATCAAATTGGCCTCCAGCCCTTTATTAACAAGCGCAGGCAGCTATCAATAAAGAAGCAAAACCACCTCTTCGGAACGCACCAATTCACACCTCAGGCGTCACCATCTCCGCATAGTCATAAAGCGCGCCCAGCACTTCCTCACCGCGCTCGTCCGCCGTTTCCGACAGCACATCAAGCTGGGCCAGAAACGCATCCACATTGCGCGCCCCGCCCTCACCTTCGAGCAGCCGCGCGGCGCGGTGCGCGTCCCAGCGCTCGGCCTCGTCCGGCGAGAGTGTCGCCTCGAAATTGCGCGCGCGGTAGCGAAACACCAGCTCTTCGAGCCGGTCGTCGTCGAAGCCGGTGCGACTGTGAGCGAGTTCGGCCGGCGGCAAGGCGCGCAGCTGGTTCAGGCGGCGCCTGTCGTCGTTGTTGATGAAGCCGCCGTACAGATCTTCGTCCACATCAGGAATGCCCTCTTTGGGCCGCGCAAAAACTTCGGGCCAGATCGCGCTCATGTCGGGCAGGCCGGCGGCCTTTTCGGCGTTGCGCAGCGCGACTTCGATGTCGATACCCCACTTTGCTGCCATCTCCGGGCTCAGGGTGGCCAGCTTGCGCACGACCATGGGCGACTTGTTCAGGTGCACTGATTTGATGGGCAGCCGCGGCACGCCTTCCGGCAGGTCAGCGCTTTTGCTGAACAGGCGCTGGCGCAGGGTTGCCAGGTCGAGCAGCGGCAGCTCGCCGGGGTCCTGCGCCAGGTCCCAGGCCAGCAGCTCGTTTTTGTTCTTGGGATGCATGGCCAGCGGCCACATGACGGCCAGGCAGCCGCGCTCGGGCGGGAACATGCCCGACACATGCAAAAACGGCTGCGCCGTCTGCGGGCTGGTGGGCAGGCCCAGCTCAGCGGCCACGCGGTCTTTCTTGTGCAGCCCCAGGCAGAAGTCGAACAGCTTGGGCTGGGCCGTGCGGATCAGGCGGGCCAGCGCAATCGTGGCGCGCACGTCCGACAAGGCGTCGTGCGCCGCTTCGTGCAGCAAACCGTTGGCACGCGCCAGGTCCTCGAGCTTGAAGCTGGGGCGCAGCGCGCCAGCCTCGCCGGGGCGGCGTTCATCGGGTTTCATCGGCCACTCGATGCCTTCGGGCCGCAAGGCGTAGGCCATGCGCACCACGTCGAGCAGGTCCCAGCGGCCGCAGGCGTTTTGCCACTCGCGCGCGTAGGGGTCGATCAGGTTGCGCCAGAACAGGTGGCGCGTGACCTCGTCGTCGAAACGGATGGTGTTGTAGCCCACGCCAATGGTGCCGGGCTCGGCCAGCACGGCTTCGATGCGGGAGGCAAATTCATACTCCGGCAAGCCGCGTTCCAGGCACAGCTGCGGCGTGATGCCGGTGAGCAGGCAGGAGGACGGGTCGGGCAGGTAGTCGCGCGCCGGCTGGCAGTAAATCATCAGCGGCTCGCCAATTTCGTTGAGCTCGGCGTCGGTGCGTATGCCGGCAAACTGCGCCGGCCGGTCGCGGCGCGTGTTCAGGCCGAAGGTTTCGTAGTCGTGCCAGAGGAAGGTGTGCGTCGCCATCGGTCGGAGCCGGTCAGGGCCACGGTTATGCATCAAATATGCCTCCAGCCCTTATCAGACGGGCGCAAGCAGCTATGGTTTCAGGAGCAATTCAAGCGGCCCAAGAAAAAGGCCGGCAGCGTGATGCTACCGGCCTTTTGGGCTCTTTCAGGCGCTTTCGAAGCGCAACGCCATTTTCCGGCGGCCCCGAGGCGCTGTGTCAGTCGGCCGTTGCCTCTTCGGCCTCCGGCTTGGCCCGGCCTTCTTTCTTCGGCAGCGGCTGGATGTCGAGCACGACCTCGCCGTTTTCCACGCCTTTTTCGTCGGTGGTCACCTTCATGTCCACCGTCAGGCGCCCGCCGTCGGTCAGGCGGCCGAACAGCAGTTCGTCGGCCAGCGCGCGGCGTATCGTGTCCTGGATCAGGCGCTGCATGGGCCGTGCGCCCATCAGCGGATCGAAACCCTTCTTGGCCAGGTACTTGCGCAGCGTGTCGGTAAACGTCACGTCGACCTTCTTCTCGGCCAGTTGCGTCTCGAGCTGCAGCAGGAACTTGTCGACCACGCGCAGGATGACGGTTTCGTCGAGTGCCTTGAAGCTCACCACTGCGTCCAGCCGGTTGCGGAACTCTGGCGTGAACAGGCGCTTGATGTCGGCCATCTCGTCGCCCGCCTCGCGCGGGTTCGTGAAGCCGATGGTCGCCTTGTTCATGGTCTCGGCGCCAGCATTGGTCGTCATGACGATGATCACGTTGCGGAAATCGGCCTTGCGCCCGTTGTTGTCCGTCAGCGTGCCGTGGTCCATGACCTGCAGCAACACGTTGAAGATGTCCGGGTGCGCCTTTTCGATTTCGTCGAGCAGCAGCACGCAATGCGGTTTCTTGGTCACGGCCTCGGTCAGCAGGCCACCCTGGTCAAAACCGACGTAGCCCGGAGGCGCGCCAATCAGCCGGCTCACCGCATGGCGCTCCATGTACTCGGACATGTCGAAGCGGATCAGCTCGATGCCCATGATGTAGGCCAGCTGCTTGGCCGCTTCGGTCTTGCCGACGCCGGTGGGGCCGGAGAACAGGAAGGAACCAATCGGCTTGTCGTCCTTGCCCAGGCCCGAACGCGCCATCTTGACGGCGGACGCCAGCACGTCGAGGGCCTTGTCCTGGCCGAACACCACGCTCTTGAGGTCGCGTTCCAGCGTCTTGAGCTTGCCGCGGTCGTCGTTGGACACGTTGGCGGGCGGAATGCGCGCGATCTTGGCCACGATCTCCTCGACCTCGGCCTTGGTGATTGTTTTCTTGCGCTTGGACGGCGGCAGGATGCGCTGGGCAGCGCCGGCCTCGTCAATCACGTCGATCGCCTTGTCGGGCAGATGCCGGTCGTTGATGTACTTGGCGCTGAGCTCGGCGGCGGCCTGCAGGGCGGCCACCGCGTATTTGACGCTGTGGTGCTCTTCAAAACGCGACTTCAGGCCCTTGAGGATCTCGACGGTTTCCTGCACCGTCGGTTCGACCACGTCCACCTTCTGGAAGCGGCGCGACAGGGCCGCATCTTTTTCGAAGATGCCGCGGTACTCGGTGAATGTGGTTGCGCCAATACATTTGAGCTGGCCCGAGCTGAGCGCGGGTTTGAGCAGGTTGGACGCGTCCAGCGTGCCGCCCGAGGCCGCACCGGCCCCGATCAGGGTGTGGATCTCGTCAATGAACAAAATGCCGTTGGGCTTGTCTTTCAACGCTTTCAGCACGCCTTTGAGGCGCTGCTCGAAATCGCCGCGGTACTTGGTACCGGCCAGCAAGGCACCCATGTCCAGCGAGTAGACCTGCGCTTCGGCGAGGATCTCTGGCACGTCCTTCTGCGTGATGCGCCAGGCGAGGCCCTCGGCGATGGCGGTCTTGCCCACGCCGGCCTCACCGACGAGCAGCGGGTTGTTCTTGCGGCGGCGGCACAGGATCTGGATCACACGCTCGACCTCGTAGTGGCGGCCGATCAGCGGATCGATCTTGCCTTCCTTGGCGAGCTGGTTCAGGTTCTGGGTGTACTGCTCCAGCGGCGAGGCTTTTTCGTTCTTCTCGCCGCCCTCTTCGTTCTCGGCAGCGCTCTCGCCGGCCTTGGTGGGCTCGGGCGGGTCGCTCTTCTTGATGCCGTGCGCGATGAAGTTCACGACGTCCAGGCGCGTCACCCCCTGCTGGTGCAGGTAATACACGGCATGCGAGTCTTTTTCGCCGAAGATGGCGACCAGCACGTTGGCGCCTGTGACTTCCTTCTTGCCGTTGCCGGTGGACTGCACATGCATGATGGCGCGCTGGATCACGCGCTGGAAACCCAGCGTGGGCTGCGTGTCCACGTCGTCGCTGCCGGCAACCTGCGGCGTGTTGTCCTTGATGAAGTTGGCCAGCGACTTGCGCAGGTCATCGATATTGGCGGAGCAGGCGCGCAGCACCTCGGCGGCGCTGGGGTTGTCGAGCAAGGCAAGCAGCAGGTGCTCCACGGTGATGAACTCGTGGCGCTGCTGGCGGGCCTCGACAAAGGCCATGTGCAAGCTGACTTCTAGTTCCTGGGCAATCATTGCTTTTCCTTTCGGCTTGCTGCTGGGATATCTGATGGGATCATTGTGTAACTCTTCAAGCCGATATGGGCTGTTTTTTCAATTATTCAATGGGCTCGCACACACACTGCAGCGGATGGCCATTCTTTCGCGCCGCTTCCGTGACCTGGTCGACCTTGGTGGACGCGACATCCTTGGAAAACACGCCGCACACGCCTTTGCCGTCCAGGTGGATCTTCAGCATGATCTGCGTGGCCGTTTCCCGGTCTTTGTTGAAAAATTCCTGGATCACCACGACGACAAACTCCATCGGGGTGTAGTCGTCGTTGAGCAGCACGACCTGGTACATCTGCGGCGGCTCGGTCTTTTGCGGACGGCGCTCAAGCACGACCGCATCCCCGCCATTGGCATCCTCGGGCTTGAAGGCCGGTGCCTTGGGTGGTGCGGGAGTTTTGGGAGGTTTGCTGGCCATGGAAATCATTCTAGCGACCGGAATTGTCCGGTGCGCCTGACAGGGAAATTGGTGGCGGGAACGCGACAATCAAGCGCGCGCAATTGACTTTCGACCTGGCGGTTCAAAAGCCCATGAAAAAAGCCGCCCGACCTGCGCCGTGACGGCTTTGCAGCATATTCTGCCTGGTTTCCCGGCCACGCAGCGGGCGGCCCGGCAGCGTGCTTTCTTACATGTGGTCGATCATGACCTGGCCGAAGCCGGAGCAACTGACCTGGGTTGCGCCATCCATCAGGCGGGCGAAGTCGTAGGTGACTTTCTTGGACTCGATCGACTTTTCCATCGAACTGATGATCAGGTCAGCGGCCTCCGTCCAGCCCATGTGACGCAGCATCATTTCGGCCGACAGGATTTCGGAACCGGGGTTCACATAGTCCTTGCCGGCGTATTTCGGCGCCGTGCCGTGGGTGGCCTCGAACATCGCGATGGTGTCGCTGAGGTTGGCGCCGGGTGCAATGCCGATGCCACCCACCTGCGCGGCGAGCGCGTCGGAGACATAGTCGCCGTTGAGGTTCAGCGTGGCGATCACCGAGTATTCGGCCGGACGCAGCAGGATCTGCTGCAGGAAGGCGTCGGCGATCGAATCCTTGACGGTGATTTCCTTGCCGGTTTTCGGATTCTTGAACTTCATCCACGGGCCGCCGTCGATCTCGACCGCGCCGAACTCCTTCGCGGCCAGCGCGTAGGCCCAGTCACGGAAGCCCCCTTCGGTGAACTTCATGATGTTGCCCTTGTGGACAATCGTCAGGCTGGGCTTGTCGTTGTCGATGGTGTACTGCAGGGCCTTGCGCACCAGGCGCTCGGTGCCTTCACGCGAAACCGGCTTGATCCCGATGCCCGAGGTGTTGGGAAAGCGGATTTTCTTGACGCCCATCTCGTCCTGCAGGAACTTGATGAGTTTTTTGGCCTTGTCGGACTCGGCCTCGAACTCGATGCCGGCGTAGATGTCTTCCGAGTTCTCGCGGAAGATCACCATGTGGGTCTTTTCGGGCTCCTTCACCGGCGAGGGTACGCCCTTGAAGTACTGGATGGGACGCAGGCAGACATACAGGTCCAGTTCCTGGCGCAACGCGACGTTGAGCGAGCGGATGCCGCCACCGACCGGCGTGGTCAGCGGGCCCTTGATGGAGACCACATAGTCCTTGACCGCAGCCAGGGTTTCTTCCGGCAGCCAGACGTCGGGACCGTAGATCCTGGTTGACTTTTCACCGGCATAAACCTCCATCCAGTGAATTTTTTTCTTGCCGCCGTAGGCCTTGGCCACGGCCGCATCGACCACCTTGAGCATGACCGGCGTGATGTCCGCACCCGTACCGTCACCTTCAATGAACGGAATGATCGGCTCATCCGGGACATTCAATGAATTGTCGGCATTGACGGTGATTTTCTGCCCCTGGGCGGGCACCTTGATGTGCTGATACATGTGAAGAAGTCTCCGGTGCGCGCTTGACATCACAGTGAATGACTGCCCGGCGCTGTTTAGGTGATAACCCGCAAATTTTAGCCCCAAAACTTCCCACGACACATTTGAGCGCCTGCATGTCAACCGTTTGCAAACAGGGCTCGTTACAGTCATGTCCACGAGTTTTTCGGGGGACCTGGTTCAAAAACTTATTAGGAAAACTCCAAATGAACAAGATTCTTGCTGCCCTGATCGCTGGCCTTTTCGCTGCTGGTGCTTTTGCCCAAGCTGCCGCACCTGCCGCGCCCGCAACACCGGCCACGGCTGCCGCACCGGCTGCACCCGCAACCGCTGCAACGCCAGCCGCACCCGCTGCCAAGGTAGATGCCAAGGCCGCCAAGGCCGAAAAGGCCGCCGCTGCGAAAGCCGCCAAAGCTGAAAAAGCAGCTGCCGCCAAAGCCGCCAAAGCCGAAAAAGCCGCCGCTGCAAAAAAGGCCAAGGAAGAAAAAGCAGCTGCCGCCAAAGCTGCCAAAGCTGAAAAAGCCGCCGCTGCCAAAAAAGCCAAGGAAGAAAAGGCTGCTGCAGCGAAAGCCGCCAAAGCTGAAAAAGCCGCCGCTGCCAAGAAGTAATTCTTCGCGCGCAGCTGAAATGCCCGCTATGCGGGCATTTTTCATGGCTGTCGTTTATGCTGAGAGCCTGACCTCTTTCCGGTGAAACACCTTATGCCCTTCCTGTCCTGTTCCCTCAAGTCACCCATGCGCGGGCTGGCGCTCGCACTTTCCTGCATGGTGTTGGCCACCGGATGTGCGCTGGCGCAAGGAACGCCACAAACAAACCTGCCGCGGGTCAAACTGTCGGCAGGAATGCACCAGATCGACGCGCAACTGGCCTTGACCCCCGAGCAGCGGCAAATCGGGCTGATGTTTCGCCAGGAAATGCCGTCAACCGAAGGAATGCTGTTTGTGTTCGAACAGCCTGCCCAGCAGTGCTTCTGGATGAAAAACACCCTGCTGCCGCTGACCGCTGCGTTTGTCGCCGACGACGGCACCATCGTGAACCTCGCTGACATGAAACCGCAGACGACAGACTCGCACTGCTCGGAAAAACCTGTGCGTTATGTGCTGGAAATGAACGTCGGCTGGTTTGCCAAAAAAGGCATCAAGGCCGGCAGCAAACTGGCGGGACCGGTGTTCGCGCCGTCCCGCTGAACAGGCATGCGCCGCGCCATTGGCGGCACCATGAAAAAAGCCGACCTGAAGTCGGCTTTTTTGTGGGCCGGTCAAGGCGTCAAGGTTGTTTACGCCTTGAAAGACGCCAGTGCCGCGTTCAGGGTCTTGCTCGGCCGCATCACGGCATCGAGCTTGTCGAAGTCAGGCTTGTAGTAACCGCCAATATCCGCCGGCGTGCCTTGCACGGCCGACAGTTCAGCCACGATGGCCTGCTCCTTCTCGGCCAGTTGCCTGGCCAGCGGTGCAAACTTGGCCGCCAGTGCCGCATCTTCCGTTTGTGCAGCCAGTTCCTGGGCCCAGTACATGGCCAGGTAAAACTGGCTGCCGCGGTTGTCCAGCTGGCCGGTCTTCGGCGACGGATTTTTGTTGTTGTCGAGAAGCTTGCCAGTGGCGGCATCCAGCGTTTTGGCCAGAATCTTCGCCTGGTCGTTGCCAGTCTTTAGCCCCAAATCTTCCAGCGACACCGCCAGGGCCAGGAATTCGCCCAGTGAGTCCCAGCGCAGGTGGTTTTCTTCCACCAGTTGCTGAACATGCTTGGGTGCGGAGCCGCCGGCGCCGGTTTCATACATGCCGCCGCCGGCCATCAGAGGAACGATGGACAACATCTTGGCGCTGGTGCCCAGCTCCATGATGGGGAACAGGTCGGTCAGATAGTCACGCAGGATGTTTCCGGTGGCGCTGATGGTGTCCAGGCCACGCACCACGCGCTCCAGCGTGTAGCGCATGGCACGCACCTGGCTCATGATCTGAATGTCCAGACCCGCCGTGTCGTGTTCGTGCAGGTACATCTTGACCTTGGTGATCATCTGCGCTTCGTGCGGTCGGTAGGAATCGAGCCAGAACACCACCGGCATGCCGGAGTTGCGCGCGCGGGTCACCGCCAGCTTGACCCAGTCGCGGATCGCGGCGTCCTTGACCTGGCACATGCGCCAGATGTCGCCGGCTTCCACATTCTGGCTCAGCAGCACCTCTCCGGTGGACAGGTCGGTGATGTTCGCCACGCCGTCTTCGGCGATCTCGAAGGTCTTGTCGTGCGAGCCGTATTCCTCGGCCTGCTGGGCCATCAGTCCCACGTTGGGCACCGTGCCCATGGTCTTCGGATCGAAGGCACCGTGCCACTTGCAGAAATTGATGATCTCCTGGTAGATGCGTGCGAAGGTCGATTCGGGCATCACGGCCTTGACGTCCTTCAGTCGGCCGTCGGCGCCCCACATCTTGCCGCCGTTGCGGATGGCCGCGGGCATGGATGCGTCCACGATGATGTCGTTGGGCGAATGGAAGTTGGTGATGCCCTTCGCCGAATCGACCATGGCCAGTTCGGGCCGGCCTTCGTGGCAGGCGTGCAGGTCGTGCTTGATTTCGTCCTGTTTGCTCTGGGGCAGCGTGCCGATCTTGTTGTACAGATCGACCATGCCGTTGTTGACGTTGACGCCCAGTTCCTCAAACAGTTTGGCGTGTTTTTCGAACGCCTCCTTGTAGAAGATCTTCACGCAGTGGCCGAAAACGATGGGGTGCGACACCTTCATCATGGTCGCCTTGACGTGCAGCGAGAACATCACGCCGGTCTTGAAGGCGTCGTCGATTTCCTTTTCATAGAAAGCCACCAGTTCCTTCTTGCTCATGAACATGGAGTCGATGATCTCGCGATCCAGCAATGCGACCTTGGGCTTGAGTACGATGGTCTTGCCGCTTTTGGTGATCAGCTCCATCTTGACGTCGCGCGCACGGTCCAGCGTGATGGACTTTTCGCCATGGTAGAAGTCACCGGCGTGCATGTGCGAGACGTGCGAACGCGAGGCCTGGCTCCAGTCGGCCATGCTGTGCGGGTTCCTACGCGCGTATTCCTTCACGGCCCTGGGTGCGCGGCGGTCCGAATTGCCTTCGCGCAGCACCGGGTTCACCGCGCTGCCGGTGCACTTGTTGTAGCGCGCGCGGATGTCCCTGTCCTCGTCGGTCTTGGGACTTTCCGGGTAGTCCGGGAGCTTGTAGCCCTTGCCCTGCAGTTCCTTGATCGCGTCCTTGAGCTGGGCCACCGATGCGCTGATGTTAGGCAGCTTGATGATGTTGGCCTGCGGCTTGAGCGTCAGCTTGCCCAGCTCTGTCAGGGTATCGGCCACCCGTTGTTCCGCAGTCAGGCATTCCGGAAACTGCCCCAGGATCCGGCCGGCCACCGAAATGTCGGCGGTCTCGACCTTGATGCCTGCAGGCGCGGTGAAGGTGCGAACGATGGGCAGGAAGGCGCTGGTCGCCAGTAGCGGAGCCTCGTCGGTCAGGGTGTAGATGATGGTGGGTTGCTCGGTGCTCATCGCTTATCTCCAGAAATTGTTATGGGGAACGCCACCGGCTGCGTCACAGACCGGAGGTCAAGATCGGATGCTGTCTGACTTTCCTTAGGGGAATCTGACCCAAGCTGCATTCTATGCAATGCAATATCATGATACGAAATTGCAGGCATTTGAACCCACTTTTTTTCCACGCAGACAAAAAATACCGGTGCCGGCAGATGAAAAGACCGTCCGCAGCCCAACGCGGAGGCTTGGTCAAGGGGGTGCCGCCAGCCCCGGGAGCGCAAGCCCTGTGACGGCCATAAAACAAAAGGGCTCGAAGATTTGATCTTCGAGCCCTTTTGTTCGAGAAGGATGGTTTAAACAGCTTGGCGAGATTTAACACCAGGTTGTTTTACGCAAAGCCCGCTCTCCGAGGAACACGGCAACCCGCCGAACGGATGTCAGGCGAAGTTCTTGGCGGCGAAGTCCCAGTTCACCAGCTTGTCGAGGAAAGTCTCGACAAACTTGGGACGCTGGTTGCGGTAGTCGATGTAATAGGCGTGTTCCCACACGTCCACCGTCAGCAGCGCCTTGTCGGCGGTGGTCAGCGGTGTGCCGGCCGGGCCGGTGTTGACGATGTCCACCGAGCCATCGGCTTTTTTCACCAGCCAGGTCCAGCCCGAACCGAAGTTGCCGACAGCCGACTTCACAAAGGCTTCCTTGAAAGCCGCGTAGGAGCCGAACTTGGCGTTGATGGCCGCGGCGAGCGCACCGCTTGGCTCGCCGCCGCCGGCCGGTTTCATGCAGTCCCAGAAAAAGGTGTGGTTCCAGATCTGGGCCGCGTTGTTGTACACGCCACCGCTGGATTTCTTGATGATCTCTTCGAGCGTCATGGCCTCGAACTCGGTGCCTTTTTGCAGGTTGTTGAGGTTGACCACATAGGCGTTGTGGTGCTTGCCATGGTGGTACTCAAACGTCTCCTGGCTGTAGTGGGGAGCCAGCGCGTCGATGGCGTACGGGAGTGGGGGGAGTTTGTGTTCCATGTTTTTTTTCCTCGTGAGGTGTTGTTGATGAAGTGAAAAAGCCGGTTCTGACGCCCATTGTAAAAACTAAATCAGCCGGGGTGCAGAAACGGTCAAATCGACCGCGCCGTCGGCAAGGGTAGCGCGCAGCGCCTGGCCGGGATGGGTGGCGCGGGCGCTGGTGACCGCCTGCCCCTGCAGATCGGCCAGCCAGGCATAACCGCGCTGCAGCACGAGCTTGGGGTCGAGCGGCTCCAGCCTCAGTTGCGCACGCTCCAGCCGGCGTTGCTGCTGCGCCAGCGCTCCCGCCATGGCCTGCGGGAAAGCCAGCGCCAGCCCCTGGAGACGGCTGTTCTCCCGCTGCACCCCCGACTGCAGCGCATGCCGCAGGCGCTGCGTCTGTCCGGCCAGCCGGGCTTGCTGGCGCGTCACCAGATGGGACGGTCGGCTCACGCGGGACGCGGCCCAGTCGAGCCGCTGGTTCTGGGCCTGCAGCTGTCGCTCCACGCCGTCCTGCATGCGCCCCTGGGCGAGATCCAGCGCGCCGAGCCAGACGCTTTGCGGCTGGGCGCACATTTCGGCCGCCGCGGTGGGGGTGGGCGCGCGCAGGTCAGCGCAAAAATCGGCGATCGTGAAATCGGTCTCGTGGCCAACGCCACACACCACGGGCACCGGCGAAGCCACGATCAGCCGCGCCAGTTGTTCGTCATTGAAGGCCCACAGGTCTTCCATGGCCCCGCCGCCGCGTACCAGCAGCAGCACGTCCACTTCTGCGCGTTCGCTGGCCTTGCGCAGGGCCTGGCGCAATTCCTCGGGCGCCTGGGCGCCCTGCACGCTGGCCGGGTAGATCACCACCGGAATGTGCGGCGCGCGGCGCTGCAAAGCCGTCACCACGTCATGCAGGGCGGCTGCGCCCAGCGAGGTCACCACGCCGATGGCGCGCGGCAGCAGCGGCAAGGGCCGCTTGCGGCCGGGCTCGAACAGGCCTTCGGCCTCCAGCCTGGCCTTGAGCAGCAGGAATTGTTCGAACAGGTTGCCCTGCCCGGCTTGCCGCATGGACTCGACCACCATTTGCAGTTCGCCGCGCGGCTCGTAGACGCCGAGCCGGCCACGCACTTCGACCAGTTGGCCGTCGCGTGGCGAAAAATCCAGCAGGCTGGCGGCTCGCCGGAACATGGCGCAGCGGATCTGACCCTGCCCGTCTTTCAGGGAAAAGTAGCAGTGACCACTGGCGGCCCGCGAAAACCCGCTGACCTCCCCCTGCACGGCCACCGGGTTGAATCGGGCCTCCAGGCTGTCGGCAATCGCGCGCAGCAGGGAACCCACGGGCCATACCCGTACACCCGGCGAGGCTCTTTCTGGCGCCCCGGAGGACTCAAACACGCGCAAACCCCCTGATTACACGGGGGTAATACTCCACAGAGCCGCATGACAGCGGGGTTAAACCCGAGGTTTGCCGGGGAAGCCTAGATAAACTCATGTAACTCATTGATTTATAAGAACTATATTCTGCTTATTTTTTCATCGTTCTGTCACAGGGCCCATTTGGCGCGGGCTGGCGGCCCTCCGCCGGCTACTTGCTAACAAAGTTATCCACAAGATCTGTGAGTTAGGTCCTACAAGCATCCGCCTTGCGACAAGGCGGCGGGCACACAGCGTTGCGTCCGGGTCACGCCCCTGGCTGGGCCATAATCCACAGCAACTATTTGCCGGGAGACGTTTACTTGTTTTCGATCATACAAGCCGCAGGCTGGCCCATCTGGCCCCTGGTTGCCTGCTCCATACTGGCCCTGGCCCTGGTCATCGAGCGTTTTGTCAGCCTGAAAACCGGAAAAATTGCCCCGCCCAAGTTGCTGGACGAAGCCATCACCGTGTCGCGCAGCACGGTTCCCGCCCCCGATGTGGTGTCGCACCTCGAGCAGAACTCCCTGCTCGGGCAGGTGCTGGCCAGCGGTTTTCGTGCGCTCAACACCAACCCGCGCATCAGCGAGGACGATCTGCGCTCCACCATCGAAGGCGCGGGTCGGCGCGCCGCCCACACCCTGGAGCGTTACCTGGCGGCCCTGGCCACCATCGCCTCGGCCGCGCCGCTGCTGGGTCTGCTCGGCACGGTGATCGGCATGATCGAGATTTTCGGCTCGCAGGCCGGCAGCGGCGGCGTGGCCAATGCCGCCGGCGGCAACCCCGCGCAACTCGCACAGGGCATCTCGATTGCGCTGTACAACACCGCCTTCGGCCTCATCGTGGCGATCCCGTCGCTGATCTTCTGGCGTTATTTCCGCGCCCGGGTGGACGGCTACCTGCTCACGATGGAGATTGCCTCCGAGCGTTTTGTGCGCCACCTGAACACGCTGCGCAAATCATGAATCAGGCCCCCACGCTCGTTGCTTCGCGTACTTCGCTGCCCCCCGGGGGGGCGCATTTTTTCTTGGGGCGGCCCGGCGAAAAAACCCCGACCACCAAGCCCCTCAGGAGCGCGGCATGAATTTCCGCCGTTCATCGCGCGACGAGCCTGAGATCAACCTGATTCCCTTCATCGACGTGCTGCTGGTCGTGCTGATCTTCCTGATGCTGTCGACCACCTACAGCAAGTTCACCGAGCTACAGATCAAGCTGCCGGTGGCCGACGCCGACCAGCAGCGCGACTACCCCAAGGAAGTGATCGTCGCCGTCAGCAGCGACGGCCGCTACATGGTCAGCAAGGTGCCGGTTCCCGGCCGCAGCATCGAGGCGCTGAGTGCCGCCATCAGCGCGGCGGCCAAGGCCGGCAAGGACAGCGTGATCATCATCAGCGCCGATGCCAGCGCCACGCACCAGTCGGTCATCACCGTGATGGAAGCGGCCCGGCGCAGCGGCCTGGCCCAGATCACCTTTGCCACCCAGAGCGCGGCGCAGGCCGGCGCCCGGTAAACGTGACGACCCGGCTGCAGCAGGCCTGGCTGCGGCGCGGCATGCTCGCCTGCCTGCTCTGGCCGCTGTCCCGGCTGTACGGCCTGCTGGCCGAGTTGCGCAGGCTGGCCTTCCGGGCCGGCTACTTCAGATCTGAACGCCTGCCCTTGCCGGTGGTGGTGGTGGGCAACGTCGTGGCGGGCGGTGCCGGCAAAACCCCGGCGGTGATTGCCCTGGTGCAGCACCTGCAGGCCCGCGGTTTGCAGGTCGGGGTGGTCTCGCGCGGCTACGGGCGCACCAGTGCGCATTGCCTGGAGGTCTTGCCGGGCACCCCCATCGACGAGTCAGGCGACGAGCCGGCCCTGATCCGGCGGGCGACAGGCGCTCCTGTTTTTGTAGCATCCCGGCGCACCGAGGCCGCACGCGCGCTGCTCGCTGCACACCGCGCGACACAGGTGATCGTCTGCGACGACGGCCTGCAGCATTACGCGCTGCAGCGTGATGTCGAGATTGCGGTGTTCGACGAACGCGGCGTCGGCAATGGCTGGCTGCTGCCGGCCGGCCCCCTGCGCGAACCCTGGCCGGAGCGCCGGCAACGCGGCGTACGCGCCGGCGGGCGCGGTATCGACCTGGTGCTGCACACCGGCGGCCACACCGCCTTGACGGGTTTTTCAGGGGTTCCGGGTTTTGGTTCGACGCGGCGCCTGGCTGGCCACGCGCTGCGCGCCGACGGCAGCCGCGTGGCTCTGGAGAGCCTGGCCGGCCGGCCGCTGCTGGCGCTGGCCGGCATCGCCAAACCCGAGGCTTTTTTTGCCATGCTGCGGGCCCGCGGCCTGGTACTGGCCGAAACCCGGGCATTGCCAGATCACTACAGTTTTGATAGCTATCCGCGCCCGCAGGACAAGGGCTACACCGTTATTTGCACTGAAAAAGACGCGGTCAAGCTTTTCCCCCGGCAAGCGGACGTGCTGGCCGTGCCGCTGGAGTTTTCACCCGAACCTGCCTTCTTCACGGCGCTCGACGCCTTGCTGGCCCCCCTGCTTTCTCCATTACCATCCTCCCATGGACACCAAACTGCTTGAACTGCTGGTCTGCCCCGTGACCAAGGGCCCGCTCGACTACGACCGTGAAAAACAGGAGCTGATCTCGCGCAGCGCACGTCTGGCCTACCCCATCCGCGACGGCCTGCCGGTGATGCTCGAGAGCGAGGCACGCACCCTCACAGACGAGGAACTCGGCCTGTGACCTGCCGCGCATGAGTTTTACCGTCCTCATTCCGGCCCGCCTCGCGTCCACCCGCCTGCCCGACAAACCGCTGGCCGACATCGCGGGCGTGCCCATGGTGGTCCGCGTGGCGCAGCGCGCCTTGCTCAGCGGCGCATCGCGCGTCGTGGTGGCCACCGACAGCCCACGCATTGCCGAAAGCTGCGCGGCCTTCCAGGTCACGACGGTTTTAACCCACGCCGATCACCCCAGCGGCAGCGACCGCCTGGCCGAAGCCTGCAATCTGCTGCGGCTCGGCAACGACGAAGTGGTGGTCAATGTGCAGGGCGACGAGCCGCTGATTGATCCCGCGCTGATTGACGCGGTGGCGGGTTTACTCGCCGATCGGCCCGACTGCGCCATGAGTACCGCCGCGCACGCCATCAACTCGATCACAGACCTGAACAACCCGAACGTGGTCAAGGTGGTGCTGGATGCGCGCAATACTGCGCTGTACTTCAGCCGTGCGCCCATACCCGCAGCGCGTGATGCCGGCGGTCAGGCATGGTGGGGTGCCGGCAGTCAGTTGCCGCCGCCCCTGCGGCACGTGGGCATCTATGGCTACCGCGTCGGTTTCCTGCGGCAGTTTCCGGCCTTGCCGCAAGCACCGCTGGAGCGGCTCGAGCAACTCGAGCAACTGCGCGCGCTCTGGCACGGCCACCGCATTGCCGTCCACGTCACCGCGCAGGCGCCCGGGCCCGGCGTCGATACCCCCGAGGACCTGGAGCGCGTACGACGGCTGTTTGTGTAAGCTGCGCGCGGGGGGACGCATGCTATCCTTCAGCTCAAAATAATGTGAGGCCGGGGCCGGCATCAGGCCACCCGCCCGCTGCCGATTCATAAAAATCCAAGGACATCCATGAGACTGATTTTGTTGGGCGCGCCAGGCGCTGGCAAGGGAACACAAGCGACCTTCATCTGCCAGAAATACGGCATCCCCCAGATTTCCACCGGCGACATGTTGCGTGCCGCGGTCAAGGCCGGCACACCCCTGGGCATCGAAGCCAAAAAGATCATGGACGCCGGCGCGCTGGTCAGCGACGACCTGATCATCAACCTGGTCAAGGAGCGTATCGCCCAGCCGGACTGCGCCCAGGGCTTTCTGTTCGACGGTTTCCCGCGCACCATTCCCCAGGCCGACGCCATGAAGTCCGCCGGTGTGAAGCTGGACTACGTGCTGGAAATCGACGTGCCCTTTGAGGCCATCATCGAGCGCATGAGCGGCCGCCGTTCGCACCCGGCCTCGGGCCGCACCTACCACGTCAAGTTCAACCCGCCCAAGGTGGACGGCAAGGACGACGTGACCGGCGAACCGCTGATCCAGCGCGAAGACGACAAGGAAGAAACCGTGCGCAAGCGCCTCGAGGTCTACAGCGCCCAAACCCGTCCACTGGTGGACTACTACTCCAGCTGGGCCAAGGCAGCACCCGACGCAGCGCCCAAATACCGCGCGATCAGCGGCATGGGCGGTGTGGATGAAATCACGGCCAGGGCTTTCGAAGCGCTGTCGAACTGAGCGCTCTCACCGCACGATAAAAAGGCCGTCTGTCGACGGCCTTTTTGCTGGGCGTCACTCGGCGCCATTCGCCGTCACTCAGGCCGGACTGGACCTCAGGCCATACGCCTTGCCGTCGACAAACAGGTATTCGGCGCGCAACACCGCGTCCCCCTTCTCGCCGGCAAAGGTGAAGCCCACCACCGAGACCTGCGTGCCGGGCTTGATCTCGGCGACTTTCCAGGCCTGCAGGCGCGTCAGGGGCGCCAGCTCGATCTCCCAGCGCCTGTCCTTGCGCGTGGGCACAACGGCCCTGGCCAGCAAGGCCTTGCCATCGACCGGGGCGCTCTGCGCAGGCAGCGCGCGCTGGGCAAGGTCGGCCGGCAGCTTCAGTGTGGCCGGCAATTCAATTTCCAGCTCGACATGCGGGTTCTGCCAAAGGGACTTGAGCACCCTGCCTTCAAGGTAGATCGGCCGGTCCTGGTCAAACCCGCTCCAGCCGTGGTGCGCCCGCGCAAAAGGCATCAGGCCGGTGCTGGAGACGGCACACAGGGCCCCGATCACGTCACGTCGTTTCATCTGTCAGCTCCTTGAAGGATGGTTTGCTCAGAGATAGGCAATCCAGCGGCCACACGCCAAGACAGCCAGCCAGATCAGGGTGGACACCGCCATCTGCACGCGTGCCCAAGCATCGAGTTTGTCGAGCGAGCCGCGTCCATGGAACCAGGCTGCATTACACGTCGCGGTGAATAACAGCAGCATCTTCAGGGTGAAAGCGCGGTTCGCCAGCAATTCGGCAGGCTGGGACGCAAACATCAGCAGGCCGGATGCAGCCGCGATGGCAAAGCCGCTGAGGGCAAGGCCCAGGCTCAGGCGTGCCAGGTCCCTCACGGGCAAGGCAGCACCCAAGCCGAACACGCGCAATTCCAGCAGCACCAGGTTGCCGAGCAGCAGCGCAATGCCGCTGATATGCACCATCTCCAGCGCCGGATAGGCCCACAGGTGGGATTTCAGGGCTGCAAACATCGCGTCAACGGCTTCCGCCCATCAATTGAAGCATCAGGTCCACCCGAGCCTTCACCGGGCTCAGGCCCTGCGAATCGGTTATGGCGTCGCCGGCCCTGACCAGCACCCTGCCCTCGAGGCAACGTGTGGCGCGAACCACGCGCACGCCGGCCGCCTGCGCCTGAAGCAACGCCGCCTCGAGCTCATGGTGCAGCGTGCCATTGCCCGTCGCCGCCACCACCAGGCCTTGTACACCGCTGGCCACCAGCGACTGAACCACGCCGGCGCCCGCGCCCGCGTAATTCATCACGATCTCGACGCGGGGCCAACCCAGTCCATCTTGCTGTTCTACTACTTTTTTGATAGCTGACGGCGCTTGATGAACGGGGGCTTCAGGCCAATTTCTTACCAAGCGCAAGCGCCCTTCCTCGACATAACCGATCGGTCCGGCATCGCCCGAGCTGAAGGCATTGAGCCGGTAGGTATGCACCTTCTGCACGTCAGGCGCGCCGTGAATGACACCCGCGCACACGGCCAGCACGCCGCGAGCGCCGGGATGCGCGGCCACGGCCGCGGCGTCCAGCAGGTTCTGCGGGCCGTCGGGTGCCAGCGCCGTGGCTGGGCGCATCGCACAGGTCAGCACAACAGGCTTGCCGGGATGGAGCAGCGCGTGCAGCAACCAGGCCGTTTCCTCCAGCGTGTCGGTGCCATGTGTCACGACGATGCCCTGCACATCGGGTTGCGCCAGAAAGTGACTGACCCGCGCGGCGAGCCGGGCCCAGACGGCAAAACTCATGTCCTTGCTGTCAATTTGCGCCACCTGCTCGGTCACCAGATCGCAAGGACCTTCGGCCAGGGCCGGCACGGCTTCAACCAGCTGGGTGATGCCCACCTGCGCAGCGGTGTAGCCGGTATGGTCCGAGGCACTGGCGGCGGTGCCGGCAATCGTGCCGCCGGTACCGAGAATCACGATTTTTCTGTTCATAAGCGTTGAGACTTGCATTCTTTAAAAAACTGGATGAAAATACAGCTACTGGATATTAAAACAGCTTGCCAGGGTTTCTCACCCCATTCTGGACGATGGAACCCCCTGTTTGACAAGGAGCCCCGTGATGAGCAGCTTCAACGATTTTTCCGAAATGCCCAAACTGACTGCACGCCAGCAGCAAATACTTGAACTGATTCAAAGCGCCATCGCCCGCACCGGCGCCCCGCCCACGCGCGCCGAAATCGCCAACGAACTCGGGTTCAAGTCCGCCAACGCCGCCGAAGAACACCTGCAGGCGCTGGCCCGCAAGGGTGTGATCGAGCTGGTCAGCGGCACCTCGCGCGGCATCCGCCTGCGCAGCGACACCCTGCGCTCCATCAACGAGTCACGCATCAAACAGTTTTCCCTGCCGTTGCAAAGCCTGGCCCAACTCGCCCTGCCTCTGGTGGGGCGGGTTGCTGCTGGCAGCCCCATTCTCGCGCAGGAGCATGTGGACCACACCTATCATTTCGAGAGCAGCCTGTTCCAGCGTCAGCCCGACTACCTGCTCAAGGTGCGCGGCATGAGCATGCGCGATGCCGGCATCATGGATGGAGACCTGCTGGCCGTGAAACAGACGAAGGAAGCCAAAAACGGACAGATCGTGGTGGCGCGCCTGGGTGATGACGTCACCGTCAAGCGTTTTCGCCGCAACAAGAATCTGATCGAGTTGCTGCCCGAAAACCCTGACTTCAAAACCATTGTGGTCGAGCCCGGCGATGCCTTCGAAATCGAGGGACTGGCTGTGGGCCTGATACGCAACACCATGCTGATGTAGCCATGGTCCGGGCAGTGCGCTTGCAGGGACTGCCCATTTTCTTTTCCGCGCAACAGGTGGCGGGCGTTTGGTCGCATGGACCAACACCCTGGTGCGGCGGTTGTTCAGTTTGAAATCCTGCCTGTGTTTACCTCTACTTCTGGAGTTTTCATGGGAATCGCCGTTTTTTCACGTTCGCCCGCTCTTTCACCCCTTTGGTCGGTACTGCTTTCGCCACTGCAAGCGCTTTCCGCTTTGCTGCGGCCGGCACAGCCAGCGATCACCTTGCCCGCCTTTGTCGCGGCATCACGGCGCCAGGCGACGGAGGACCTGCCAGTGGTCCTCAAAACCACGGTCGCCGGCGCCCACCATGCGGCGGTGACAAACCATAAACCCTGTCAAACCGTGGCCAAGGCCACGTCGCCGCGCCGGCTGAAAATCGTCCGCGAATTTGAGGCCGGCGTGAGCCCCTCATGCGCGGGCCGCATGGTCATTTCGGGCCGCATGGCCGATGTCTGTGCCGAGCTCGACCGCATGGCCCAAAGAGAGGCCGCTGTCCAGGCCGCCTGAAAAACCTTGCTGCACTTGCTGCCGCGCGGCGGCCTGCAACCGGGAAGGACAGCTGCTTTCCTTTTCGGGGCGGCTTGCCGTCCTTGAGCCCGCGCCACCTCACGGGGGAAAACTTGCAGGCACAATATCGGCATGAATATTGTGATTCTTGACGACTACCAGGATGCGGTACGCAAACTCGCCTGTGCCGCGAAACTGGACGCTTACCAGGCCAAGGTCTACACCAACACCGTCAAAGGCATAGGCCAGCTCTCGGTACGGCTCAAGGACGCCGATGTAATTGTGCTGATCCGTGAGCGAACACATTTGCCGCGCCAGCTGATTGAAAAACTGCCCAAGCTCAAGATGATTGCGCAGACCGGCCGCGTCGGAAGCCATGTCGATGTCGGCGCCTGTACCGAGCGCGGCATTGTCGTCGCCGAGGGTGTGGGATCACCGACGGCACCGGCAGAACTCACCTGGGCCCTGATCATGGCCGCCATGCGCCGGATTCCGCACTATGTCTCGCACCTCAAGCACGGCGCCTGGCAGCAGGCCGGCCTGAAAAACGCCTCGATGCCGCCCAACTTCGGCATCGGTTCGGTCCTCAAGGGCAAGACCCTGGGCATCTGGAGCTACGGCAAGATCGGCCAGATCGTTGCCGGTTATGGCCGTGCTTTCGGCATGCGCGTCCTGGTGTGGGGCAGCCAGGCCTCGCGCGCACGCGCCCAGGCCGACGGTTATGAAGTGGCCCTTTCCAAGGGCGAGTTTTTCCGGGACAGCGATGTGCTCAGCCTGCACCTCCGGCTGCAGGACGACACACGCGGCGCGGTGACCCTGGAAGACCTGGCACAGATGAAAACCTCGTCCGTGCTGGTCAACACCTCACGCGCCGAGCTGATCGAACCCGAAGCACTGATTGCCGGCCTGAACCGCGGGCGTCCGGGACTGGCAGCTGTCGATGTGTTCGAGTCCGAGCCTATCCTGCAGGGCCATGCCTTGCTGCGCCTGGAGAACTGCATCTGCACGCCGCATATAGGCTATGTGGAGCAGGAAAGCTACGAAATGTATTTCAACTCTGCGTTTGACAACGTGGTCAACTTCATCAAGGGCACGCCCACCAATATCGTGAACCCCGGAGCGCTGCAGGTACGTCGCTGATGCGGGCTGCCAGCAAACCCGCAAGCCTGCAACAAAGCCCTGACTTTCTGCCGGCCTGACCACCGCCGCAGGTGAAGGCGAAGACCCCGACACCTCGAAGCCGATCAGGTTGAAGTCGCCAGATCCGTCTGTCAGAGCCGCGGACACAGGCGTTTTCGGCGCAGACGCAAGGCCGGCGGGCAGTCGTGCCGCGAGAGGATCGGCCCGTCCTTCTCCGGCGTGCGCAGCTCAATCATCAGCCCTGCAATGAACGCATGGATCCAGACTCTCGCGGCCACGCGGGACGCTGGACAGGCGACGGATTCTCAGGTCGAAAAAAAACACTAGCACTGCGCGGGCTGGATGGCCCCGCAGGCCGGGTTTGCCGGATGGTCGAAATGCTCTTTTCAGGAGCGTGAGGATTTGTCGAAGTCGTCGGGCCGGTAGCCCGTGTCGTAGTCGTCAAAGTCCACCAGGGAGTCCAGCCCCGTCGGCCTCACGGAGTTGGGCGCAATGGACAAAGGTGAGGCCATGGACGCTGCACCGGTACGCTGACCGTCCCTGCGCCGTGCCGTGTGCAGCAGTTCCGCAAGGCTGGAGGGGGAGCCGGCCTGTGCACTGTTGCCTCGGGGATCATGCCTCGCCGATGGTGTCCTGGCCGTTGTCTGGTTGCCCATAGGTTTGCTGTCGTTGCCTTCCGACAGCTGGGTCAGGTCAATGTCCAGACCCAGGCGTGGCGAGGACCTCGGCTGCATCGCCAGATCGGGCCACAGGGTGTCACCGCGGCTGCCTTCCGAGCCGGATTCAAGTTCGATGATTTCGCGGCCCACCGCATACAGCAGCAGCAGTTCGCGATACTCTTCCAGGGCCAGTACCTCTGCGCCGTCCCCAGGCTCCCGAAACAGGGCCTCTTCAATGATCCTGAAGACCTGCCGCGTCGGCCAGGCAGCCTGGACACGCAACAAAATGGCGGCATAGGCGGCGCCCCCCGCACTGGTTGCGACGTAACGGTCAAAGGACAGAATCCGGGTGTTGAAGACCTTGTTGACATCGTCACGCAAGTCTTCGTAATCCTGCACGTTGCCGGCCTGGTGATAGAGATCCAGCAGGTCCAGATAAACCAGCGCACTGGTTTTGACGTTGTCGACCAGGTGCTTGCGAAGCAGCGCGATGGCCTTGGCCTGCTGCCCCAAAGAACTGAAAAATTCCACTTGCTGCTGAAGATCAAACAGTTCCGGAACCTTGACGGTACGTGGCACGAAAGGCACGCTGACCGAGAAGCGGGGCCGGTCGCGCGGCGGCAGCGACGGGATGGACTCGGCCGCCGGGTAGCGGGAGGCGCGCCTGAGTTCGTCGAACAGTGATTCATTGACGTCAAGCTCGGCGGCCCGGCTTGCAGCGGCCAGGGTCACGCTTCTCGAAAGGCCGGATTCCGTAATGAAAGTACTGTGTTCGGAGGAAGATGTGGCGCCCGCCGCCTGGGCGGTGGAGCGCTGGTACAACACGAAAAGCAGGCCCATGACCGCGATGGAAAAAAGTGCGGCCAGGCCATACACCACCACCTTGCCAAATCGCGCGTTCTCGGCCTGCTCGAGCTGGTGCCGGTTTTCGGCCAGCGCCGCCTGGTTGCGCATCATGTCTGCACGCAATTGGCGAAGCTCGGCTTCCAGCGTCTGGACCTTGTTGCTCTCCAGGGTGCCGGCCGCCGCTGACGCCGCCAGGGGGGCGCCCGCAGACAGTGGTTGCGGATCTGCCGCCGCAAGCGTGGTCTGCAGACTGGCCCCCACCGCGCGCGGTTTGGTCGCCGCAAGCACCACATAACGGCGTATGGTTTTTTGCACGCATCCGGCACGCAGATGCACGGTGACCACGGGTCCCTCGACGGGTATCGCAGAGCGGATATGGACCAACCAGTCCTGGGCGGCGGCGGCCTTTTCCGGCGTTATCCGGACACTGGCCTTGTCGAGCGGCTTGTCCACGTAGAAAACATCGGCTTCAATACACAGCGCCTGCGGGTCGTCGCCGGCGTCAAGCATCAGCTGCATGGAAAGATCCAGCGGCTGCCCCAGCACGGCTGAGCGGGTGCTGGGCCCCAGTGTGACTGCCAAAGCGCCCGCCGACAGACACAGCCACAAGCCCCCTGTCATAAGGGCGCGGTGTTGGATTGGACGCAAAAAGGTGTTCACTTGGCTGATTCTGGCATGTCCGGCACATACGGAAGGTGCAGACAGAGGTCCCTGGGACAAAAAGAGACAAGGCCCCGGGCCCTGCAGGCCCCGGGCCGACCCGTCTGACCCTGCAGCCCACCTCCCCGCACTATCGTGGATAAACCCGACGCGCAAGTCTAACTCGCGCTCCAGGACCACGCAAACGACGCGAACCCTGCGAACACCCCCTCCAACAGGAGGCCGGACGCGGCCCGGGCTGCTGGATAATACTTTTCCATGAAACCACTTTATAAAACTGTTGGCCTGGTTGGCACGGGCGCCATGGGCCGGGGCATCGCACAAATCGCCGCTCAGGCGGGCAGCACAGTCAAGCTGTTCGACGCCCAGCCGGGCGCAGCCGACAAGGCGCGCGACGCGCTGGCGGCGCAATGGGACAAACTGGTGGACAAGGGCCGCCTCGACGGCGCGCTGGCCGCCGCCCACAAAGCCCGCCTGCTGTGCGCCGACACCCTTGACGATCTGGCCGATTGCGACCTTGTCATCGAGGCGGTTGTAGAACGTCTGGATGTGAAGAAGTCACTGTTTTTGTCACTGGAAAGTGTTGTTTCCGGACAAACCATCCTGGTGAGCAACACCTCCTCGCTGTCCATCACGGCCATCGCCGCCGGACTCCAGCACCCGGGGCGTTTTGCCGGCTACCATTTTTTCAACCCTGTCCCCCTGATGAAAGTGGTCGAGGTGATTGCCGGCCTCAAGACAGAAGCTGCCACCTGCAGCGCGCTGGCGGACTATGCGCGGCAAATGGGCCACACGCCAGTGCAGGCCCAGGACACGCCGGGCTTCATCGTCAACCACGCCGGAAGGGCCTACGGCACCGAGGCCCTGCGCATTGTCAGTGAAGGCATTGCCGATTTCGCCACCATAGACCGCATCCTCAGGGACCAGGCCGGCTTCAAGCTCGGGCCGTTTGAACTGATGGACCTGACCGCGCTTGATGTCTCGCACCCGGTGATGGAGTCGGTGTACCACCAGTATTACGAGGAGCCGCGCTACCGCCCCAGCGTGATCACCGCACAACGTCTGGCCGGTGGCCTGCTGGGCCGCAAAACCGGCGAAGGGTTTTACCGCTACACCGACGGCGCCGTGCAAACCCCTGCGGAACCGCCCGTGCCCGTGGTGGCCGAGATGCCCCCGGTCTGGGTGTCGCCCCGGGCAGCGCGCCGATCGGAGCTGCTGCAACTGCTCAAGAACCTCGGCGCCAGCATCGAGACCGGCGCATCACCTTCGATGAATGCACTTGTGCTGGTGGCGCCGCTGGGCTTTGACATCACCACCGTGGCCGTGGTCGAGCGGCTCGATCCCGCACGCACGGTGGGCATCGACATGCTGATCGACGACGCAGCCTGCAAGCGCCGCGTGCTGGCGACCAACCCTGCAACCCGCAGCGACATGCGTGACGCCGCGCACGCGCTGTTTGCGCGCGACGGCAAGGCTGTCAGCGTGATTCGCGACAGCGGCGGCTTTGTCACGCAACGTGTGGTGGCCGCCATCGTCAACATTGCCAGCGACATCTGCCAGCAGGGTATCTGCAGCCCCAAAGACCTGGAGACCGCCGTCACGCTGGGCCTGGGCTACCCCATGGGCCCACTCGCCATGGGTGACCGTTACGGCCCCACCAACATCCTTGAAGTGCTGTTCAACATGCAGACCGTGTACGGCGATCCGCGTTACCGCCCTTCCCCGTGGCTGCGCCGCCGCGGCGCGATTGGCCTGAGTCTCACGCATCAGGAGTCCTGACATGGCAGGCGCACTCAAAAGCACCAGCGACGGCGCCACCCTGGTGCTGACCCTGAGCAACCCCGAATTCAAGAATGCACTCGGCCCTGAAATCTATGCCGCGGGCGTGGAAGCGCTCAACGCCGCCGAGAACAACCCCGACATCCGCAGCGTGGTCATCACCGGCGAAGGCGCCAACTTCTGCGCCGGCGGCAACCTGCATCGCCTGCAGGCCAACCGGCAACTGCCGACGGAGGTGCAGGCGCAGAGCATCAACGGCCTGCACAGCTGGATCGATTCGATACGCACCTTCCCGAAACCGGTGATTGCAGCGGTCGAGGGCGCTGCGGCGGGTGCCGGTTTTTCACTGGCACTGGCCTGCGACTTCGTGGTCGCGGCAGACAACGCCGTCTTTGTGATGGCCTACAGCAGCGTGGCGCTGTCGCCCGACGGCGGCGGCAGCTGGGCCTTGAGCCGCGCCCTGCCGCGCGCGCTGGTCGCCGAACTGCTGATGTGCGGCGAGCGGATAGGCGCACCGCGGCTGCAGGCGCTGGGCCTGGTCAACCGCAGCGTCGCTGCCGGTGATGCGCTCAACGAGGCACTGAAACTGGCCGACACGCTCAATGCCCGCGCGCCCAACGCGCTGGCCAGCATCAAGGAACTCCTCAATGACGCACAGGCCAACACCCTGAGCCAGCAGCTGGACGCCGAACGCGGGCATTTCGTGCGCAACCTGCACCACCCCAATGGCGGCGAAGGCATTGCCGCCTTCCTGGAAAAGCGGCCGCCGGCCTACGACTGAGCAGGCCCCGGGCGCGCAGGCCGCGCTGGTGCAGGGGGCGGGTGGCCGGGACACCGAGGCGACAGATGGATGTCCGCGGCATCGTCGCTGGCGTGACAATAGCTCTCTTGTGAGTCACCCAAAAGACAGGCTATGGACGATCCCATTCTTACGATAGACGAAAGAGAGGCCATCAACGGTGGCCGCTGGTTTTCATCCCTATCTCCCTCACTCAGGCACGACATACTTCGATGCGCATACGTCCAACGTTTCAAGGATGGCGAACTGATCGCCGCCCGCGGCGACCCGCCGGAACAATGGATTGCCTGCGCCAAAGGCGCGGTTCGCGTGAGTTCGACCTCGATCTCGGGCAAGCAGATCACGCTGACCTATGTGGAGCCCGGCATCTGGTTTGGCGATGTGGCCATCTTCGACGGCGACCGGCGCACGCACGACGCCTATGCGCACGGCGAGACCACCATCCTGTGTGTGGCCAAGGCCGACTTCAAGAAAATCCTGGCTGCGCATGTGGAACTGTACGAAGCCATGCTGCGCCTGCACGCGCGCCGCATCCGCCAGCTCTACGGTCTGGTGGAAGACCTCAACACCCTGCCCCTGCGCGCACGGCTGGCCAAGCAGCTGCTGCACCTGGTGCGCAGTTACGGCGTCAGCAGCTTGAGCGACGGGCGCGAGGTGCGCATCGGCCTGCAACTGGCGCAGGAAGAACTGGCGCAGCTGCTGGGTGCCTCACGCCAGCGTGTGAACCAGGAACTCAAAGCCATGGAGCGCGAGGACGCGATACGCATCGAACCGGGCGGCCTGGTGGTGCGCAACCGCGAGGCGCTGATGCGCATTTCTGAAGCCGACCTGGAAAAATAAAGCGATGAGCAACTTTGACCACTTCCTGGGCACACGCGCGGTGTCGGGCCAGCACGCTTTCGACATGGAAGCGCTGAGTGCCTACCTCGAGAAGCATCTGCCGGGTTTCCAGGGTCCGCTGAGCGCCGAAATTTTCAAGGGCGGCCAGTCCAACCCGACCTACAAGCTGATCACGCCCCAGCGCTCGTACGTGATGCGCGCCAAGCCGGGGCCGGTCGCCAAACTGCTGCCATCGGCCCATGCGGTCGAGCGCGAGTTCAAGGTCATGACCGGCCTGCAGGGCACCGACGTGCCGGTCGCCAAAATGTACTGCCTGTGTGAAGACGAGGCCGTGATAGGCCGCGCCTTCTACGTGATGGAGTTTGTCGAGGGCCGTGTCCTGTGGGACCAGGCCTTGCCGGGCATGACGAATGCCCAGCGCGGCGATATTTACCGGGAGATGAACCGCGTCATTGCCGCGCTGCACAAGGTGAAGTTCGCCGAGCGCGGGCTGGCCGACTACGGCAAGCCCGGCAATTATTTCGAGCGCCAGATCGGTCGCTGGAGCAAGCAGTACACCGCCTCCATCACCGAGCCCATCCCCGAGATGGACGCGCTGATGAAATGGCTGCCCGAGAACATTCCGGCCAGCGCCCGCGATGAATCCATGGTTTCCATCGTGCATGGCGACTTCCGGCTCGACAACCTGATGTTTCACCCGACCGAGCCTCGTGTGCTGGCCGTGCTGGACTGGGAACTCTCGACCTTGGGCCATCCGCTGGCCGACTTCAGCTATCACTGCATGGCCTGGCACATTCCGCCCGGTGCTTTCCGCGGCATCGGCGGCCTGGACGTGGCCAGCCTCGGCATCCCGACCGAGGCTGAGTACATCCGCCTGTATTGCGAACGCACTGGCTTTGCCAGCCCGGAACTGATCAAGGCCGACTGGAATTTTTACCTCGCCTACAACCTGTTCCGGCTCGCGGCCATTTTGCAGGGCATCGCCAAGCGCGTCGAAGCCGGCACCGCGGCCAGCGCACAGGCCGTCGCCTCTGCCAAAGGCGCGCCCGCGCTGGCGCGCATGGCCTGGGACTTTGCGCAAAAAAGCCAGTCGGGCCACAAGCCCGGCTAAAAGAAACCTTTACCCAGGAGATAGCTACATGGAATTCAACTTCACCCCCAAGGTCCAGGACATGCAGGCCCGCCTGCTGGCCTTCATGGACCAGCATGTTTACCCGAATGAGGCGCGTTTCTTCCGCGAGATTGCAGAGAACCGCGCCAAGGGCAACCCGTGGATTCCGACAACCATCATCGAGGAACTCAAACCCAAGGCCCGCGCGGCGGGCTTGTGGAACCTGTTCCTGCCGCACTCGCCGCGGGCACCCGAGGGCCTGTCCAACCTCGAATACGCGCCGCTGTGCGAAATCATGGGCCGCGTGCCTTTTGCGCCCGAAATCTTCAACTGCTCGGCGCCCGACACCGGCAACATGGAAACGATCGCCCGCTATGGCTCGGAAGCCAACAAGGACCGCTGGCTGGAACCCCTGCTCAAGGGCGAGATCCGTTCGGCCTTCCTGATGACCGAGCCCGAAGTGGCTTCGTCCGACGCCACCAACATCCAGTGCAGCATCGTCCGCGACGGTGACGACTATGTGATCAACGGCCTGAAATGGTGGTCGTCGGGTGCCGGTGACCCACGCTGCGCAATTTACATCGTCATGGGCAAAACCAACCCCGACGCGGGCCGCCATGAGCAGCAGTCCATGATCCTGGTGCCGGCCAATGCGCCCGGCATCACCGTGATCCGCCCCCTGAGCGTGTTCGGCTACGACGACGCACCGCACGGCCACATGGAAGTGCGGCTGACCAATGTGCGCGTGCCGGTGGGCAACCTGCTGCTCGGCGAAGGCCGCGGTTTTGAAATTGCGCAAGGCCGCCTTGGCCCCGGACGCATTCACCACTGCATGCGCAGCATCGGCATTGCCGAACGCGCACTTGAACTGATGTGCAAGCGCCTGAACACCCGCATCGCTTTCGGCAAGCCGGTGGCACGCCAGTCGGTCTGGCACGAGCGCATCGCCGACGCACGCTGCATGATCGACCAGGCCCGCCTGCTGACACTGAAAGCCGCCTACATGATGGACACGGTCGGCAACAAGGTCGCCAAGGCCGAAATCGCCATGATCAAGGTGGTCGCGCCCAACATGGCTTGCCAGATCATTGACTGGGCCATCCAGGCGCATGGCGGTGGCGGCGTGTCCGATGACTTCCCGCTGGCCTATGCCTACGCCCACCAGCGCACGCTGCGTCTGGCCGACGGCCCTGATGAAGTGCACCGCGCTTCGCTAGCCAAGCTGGAACTGGCCAAACACCTGGCCATGCCCGGCGAGGTCGAGATGCCGATCACCCGCGGCAGCTGACAGGAAAAACCCGGCGCTGATCAGCTATAAAAAATATAGCTGCTCGCGTCCGCGGTTATTGGGCTCAGGCCATTTCTGGCTTGAATCAAAGGGGAATGTCCGTCGACAGGCCGGCCAGCGCCGATTCACAGGCGCTGGTGTACACGATGGCTGCATGTTGCAGCGTGGCGATGCTGAATGGGCTGTACTGCATGCGCAGGTAGGCTTTGCCGCGGAGCAGCATCAGGATGAAGGGGGTCTGCGCATCCGGGCCCGGCTCGGGCCAGTGGAGCAGCAGTTCGGCCAGGCTGCCGTCCAGCCATGCCAGGGCATGTTCGCGCTGGTCCGCCAGCACGGTGTAACGTTCCCAGAATTCTGGCACCACGCTGCTCCAGCCAACTTCGTCATACATCGCGAGCCAGCGCATCTCCTCGGGCAGGCTGGGGTCGGCCGTGGTCTGCAGCGTGTCGGTGTAAATCGCGTAGGCGCGTTTTTCCAGCGACTCCTTGAGCGGCCGGTTCATGATGAGCACCGCCGCATCTTCGTTGATGTCCAGCGCTGCACGGGCTCGGAGTTCCTCGCCGACGATGTAGTCGCGTGATGCCGCCCCGCTCTCCAGCTTCCAGGGCTTGCCTTTCACCTTGCCGGTCAGCACACAACCGGCGCCCTTGCCCTGGCTGGAGTAACTGAAGCCATGCGTGCTGGCCCACTCCGACACCGCGTCGGGCCTTGCCGCTTGCAGCGGCTGAGTCTCGCCTCGCACAAAGACCTTTTTCAGGCGCTCAAACATGATTCCGGCTTTTCTCTTAAAGTGCTTGAGAACTTGTCTGCCTGCCCGCAAGGGGCGCGGACAAGCACTTTGCCATCATAGTTCCAAAGGTTGCGTTCATGCTCAAAGTCTATTCCTGGCCCACGCCCAACGGCCACAAGGTCCACATCATGCTGGAAGAGTGCGGCTTCCGCCTCGGTCGCGACTGGGAAGCGATTCCGGTCAACATCGGCACCGGCGACCAGTTCCAGCCCGAGTTTCTGGCCATCAGCCCGAACAACAAGATTCCCGCGCTGGTGGACCCCGAGGGGCCAGACGGCAAACCCATGGCACTGTTCGAATCCGGTGCCATCCTGCTGTACCTGGCGGCCAAAACCGGCAGATTCCTGCCGAAAAGTGACCGGTTGAAGTTCCAGGTGCTGCAATGGCTGATGTTCCAGATGGGCGGCGTCGGCCCCATGATCGGACAGACCCACCACTTCCGCCAGTACGCGCCCGAGAAAATCGATTACGCGATCAACCGCTACACCAACGAGACCCGACGGCTTTACGGTGTGATGAACCAGCAGCTGGCGGGCAGCAAGTTCATCGCCTGCAACCAGTACACGATTGCCGACATCGCCATCTTTCCGTGGCTGCGCAACTGGGAAAACCACGGCATCGACTGGGCCGACTACCCGCACCTGAAGAAATGGTTTGACGTCATCGCGGCCCGGCCTGCCGTGCAGCGCGGCGTCAAGGTGCTTGCCGATCTGCGCCGCCCCATCACCGACGACAAGGCACGCGAAGTGCTGTTTGGCAAGACGCAATACCAGAAACGCTAGACGCGCAGCTGCAGCCGAGTCAGTTGTACTCGATGTTGACCGCGCCGTTGACCGGTTGCGACACGGCAAAGGTCAACCCTGAACCACCGCTGACGGCCAGGGAGCCATCGGCCTTGCGCGTCACATTGACGGCCCCGGTACCGGCCGCTGGCGGCGCGGCACCTGCGCCCGAGCTGCCCTGTGCAGCCGTGGCGCCCTGTGCTGCGGCTCCACCTTCCGCCGCCCCGCCTCCCTGAGCGCCGCTTCCACCGGCGCCGGCGGGAGGCGCCCCCCCGACACGCAGCAAGGGGCCACTGGTGGACAGGCTGCTTGTGAAACTTTCGACCGTGAAGACCGTCCCCGGCAAGGCCAGGGGCGTTTCAACCACCGCAGGCGCTGGGGCGGGTGTTACTACGGGTGTCGCTACAGGTGCAGGCGCGGGCACCGTGACAATGACCGCCACCGAGCCGACCACCGTTGCGCTGGCGATGCCTGCCGCCGTCACCGCATGGCTGCTGCCGGTCATCAGGATCAACCCACCGATCATGAACACGCAGGCAATACCCGGCTGAGGTTTTTTTGGCCGCCAATCATTTTTTTTCATGGTGCTCCTCGCGGGGAAGACCGGACTCCGCTCCGGCCGGCATTTTTCGCAGCAGAAAATCCACGCCGTTGATGAATTTTCCGTCGGGCAGGATGTTGATCTCACGCACACCCGGATCGACCAGACCGAACCGCCTCAGTTGCTCCAGAGAGACCTGCACATGGTAGCGGCCCTGGGGGATGGCCGGAACAATGTAATAACCGTCTGAACTGGTTTTGATTGTATTCACCACGCGCCGGTGGCTGTCAAGCAATTCGATCACAACATCGCCGATGCCGCGCCGTGTATTGTTCTCGACCAGGTACACCGTGCCATCTATTTCGCTGGTCAAAATGATGGGGAAATCAATTTCCGCCACATGCCCGGGGCGTGGCACCACACGCACCCCCTTGCGCTGCGGCGCCCAGTAGGGATCCTCCAGTGTCTGCGTGTCGACCGCCAGGTCCACATGTTGCCGCGTCGGCAAACGGTCCAGCCAGGCAATCCCCGCGGCATCGGTCCGCACCGGCGCCCGGCTGCCGTTGACGGTGATCGCGGCGTTTTCAACCGCTTCTTCGCCAGCGTCCATGGCTCCGTTGGCATTGCTGTCCACAAAAACACGCGCCGATGCTGCACCGCTGTCGGCTTTGGGCAGCGCGTCAAAACGCCACTGTCCCTGGCGTGGTTCCCTGCCCATGGCAATAAAGAGTTGCACGCCCAAGGTCAACACCCCCGTGCTGGAATAGCTGGTGCTCAGTCCCAGCCCGTAACTGCCCAGGCTTTTGTTCAGGCCTGCCGTGTACAGTGTCTCCCGGCTGCTGATGGAGCGCACCACGCCGAGATTGAGCAGGTAGCCTTCGCCCAGCCGCCTGTCGCCCGAAAGCACAACGGTATCGAGTTTTGCCTCGGGTTTGAGCAGGTAGCCCAACTGGCCACTCAGACCGGTGACCCCGACGCGATAGCTCAGTTGCAGGGCACCGCTGGCCGTGGTCGTACCACCCGAGTTCTGCCAGGTCAACTGATTGGCCACCGAGGTGCCCTTGACATAGGCGGCGACGCGGCCGGTCAGGGCCACGTTGCGGAGACCGGATTGAAACTGCTCGCGCTGGACTTCCACGGTCACCGGCAAGCGCGGCAACCAGCCTGCCGGAATGGCCCCGTCCAGCCGCAACTTGTCGCGTGTGCGCAAGGGATCGGTAGTGGGTAAAAACAGCTCGCTGTAGAAGTCCTTGAGCCGCAGGTGGCTGTAACTCAGTGAGACAGGCCCGACACGGGTCTTCAGGCCTGACTCATTGAGCCAGCCGCCATTGGGCGAGCGGAAAAAATCATTGCTGAGAATGGCGGATTTCCAGAAACCACGCAGCCCCAGGTTGCTGTACAGCTGTCCATCCGCAGTGTTGATGCCGGTGGTTGGGCCGGCCGTCACCGATGAGGGCAAGCGCACAAAACCAGCGGTCCCGGTCAGGTACTTGTTCAGGCCCCACTCAAACTGGGCGACCGAACGCGACTGGCCGGCGCTGTCCTGGTGCTGGGCGAGGCTGTAATAAAACGCACCGGGCGGCGTGCTGGATTGCTCGAGCAAAAAACTCTGGCGCTCCACCCGTTGCTGGCCGAGCGGTCCGTGAAACACCAGGCGAAATTCATTGAGACCATAGGCCAGGGGCTGGTCGTCAAAGCTGTAGCGGCCGTCCGCACGCGAGCTCTGAAAACCGACCAGCGCCTCGTTGAAATACAGCTCCACATCCCAACCGGGCGGCAAATCACCCTGCAGCGTATGGCGATCAAAACTTGTCGGCTGGGTGATCGGTCGGTTGCTGAGCGTCAGCCCATAACCCTTGCCGGTTGCACTGCGGCCGGCGATGTGGGTCACACTCGGGGCGGAAACACCGCTGCCGAACATCACCGACCGGGCGCGCATGGGGCCAAGCAGGCCCGCATCCGGATCGTGGCGTGCCAGTGTGAAACGCACGTCCGGCGACGGATCCTGGCGGGTGCTGCTGACAAAAAATGCCGATTCCAGGCCGAGCAGGTCGCCCGTCAGGTAGGCGGTGTAGCTGGCGCTGGTCTGCCGGCTGCCATTGCCGGTACGCAGGCCCATCCCGAAGGTCTGGTCGATAAAAGGCACGCCCAGCACGCGGTAAGGCATGTCCACGCGTGGGTAGCCCGGGTCTTCGTAACCGGCGCGGGCGCCCAGCTTGCCTGCGCGGCGCTCACGCTCCAGGCGCTCCTGCAAGGGAAGGCGTTCCCTGGGCTTGACCCGCAGTGTCAGGCTGGACAGGTCCACCTCGAAATCAAGCGGCAACCACCGGGAAAGCAGCGAAGCCGCGACGTAGATGTCGTCGCCCTGCTGACGGACCAGCGTCCGGTCAAACAGCTGGGTCTGGTCGGCCAGCGTGATCCTGCCCTGGGCCGTATCCAGGCTGAAACCCCGAGCCTCGCTCAGCACATAACCGTCGGCCGTGCCCTGTTCGGCCTGCGTCCGGATCGCCAGCGTCAGCAGCCTGGCCAGTTCGCCCAGGGGCAAAAATGTCTCGCGGCCAGCCTGGTAGGTCGTGATGGCATCGGTCAGCACATGTTCATCGAGTTGCACCTCGAGCAATACCAGGTTCAACTCATCGGCGCGGCGCAGGGGCCCGGGAATTGCCGCTGGAGGCGCTGGGGGCGCCGTTGCGGCCGCCAGCACCGGCTGCTGGCGGGCCGGGGGCGCTGCCGGAGGCGCCGCAGGTGCAGGTGCAGGTGCCACGGATGGTGCGATGTCCAGCACCAGCCTGTAACCCCTGCCCGCTTCGGGCTTGAGCGAAAAAATGTTGGGTTCGGCCTCTGCCTTGAGTCCCAATTCCAGCAGAACCGGTCCGGTACCGGAAGGGGATGACCTGACCTGGATAGGTTGCATGTAGGGGTGATCGGCAGCGATCTGGCCCGTCAGTCCGGTCAGCGCCGCATTGAGCGCCACCTCTTCGAGCTCCAGCACCACCCGCCCGGGATGGCGCAGGATATACAGACTGAAGCGCAGCTCCGTCCGGGACTCAAGCACGATGCGCGTCCGGGCATCACCCCTTTCCACTGATGCTGCGCTGACCAAGATGCTGGCGAACGCCATGCCCGGCGCCAGCACCAGCGCCACCGGGAGAAGCAGCCGGATCCTGCAGCTACGCATCGAAACCCCGCCGGCAAGGCGTCGAAATAAAGCGTGGCCCCTCATGATGAAAGCTGCTGCGTCATGGGTGGGCGCAACCGCTGTCCCGGTCAGGGCAATTCGATGGCGGCTTCCGCCAGCAACTTGCCACCCGCGTCAGGACGCTCCCGATAGCTCACACGCAAGGTGCCGCGTGCGAGCACCACTCCGGCTGGCGGCTGTAGCGCCAGCCTGACGCGGCGCAAGGCATTGGGCGTGTAAACGGCCACGCCACCGGCTTTTCCGACTTCCTGCGGCACGCCGCCCTGTGGAGTGAACGTTGCAATCAGATCCCCATACACAGAACGGTTGCCGCTGCGCTGCAACACCACGGCCAGCATCGCAGGCTGGCCAGCCACGGGCCTGGGCAGTTCCAGCCCGGACAGCGAGACGATGGCCGACGTTTCACCGTGCCGCACGATCACAGGAATCGATACGCCCACGAGCGCCCTCAGCTGGACACCGACTTCGCCCGGCCCCGGCTTGGTCGCCTGGGCGTCAATGCTGCTGGCGCCGGTGGCCTCGGGAACCAGATCAAACTGCAGATGTGAGCGGTATTCACCCACCGGCAGGTCTGCCGGTTTGCGCAACAGGATGCGGATGGTCTGGCCGCGACCAGGGGCCAGCACCACCTGCCGCGGCGAATAACGCAACAAGGCATCGGCAAACTGCTCACCGGGCAAAGCAGGTTCTGCCGCGGTGAACTCACCGGTTTCGTTCATGCGCCGATTCACCAGATGGACACGGTACGTGGTGCTCTCCTGTCCATTGTTGATCAACTCCAACTGGGCCGCCCGCTGGTTTTTTTCAAACACGACACGTGTGGGAAACAGCATCAGGTCTGCCGATGCAGGCGGCGCAGTCAGGAAAATGAAGCACACCCCCGCGAGCCAGCCAAGGCATCGCAGGGTGAAGCGGATCCGCAGCACCAACACCCCTGCGGCACCTGCTGGCACTGAACGGGCAATAAAAGTGGAGGGTGTCATGCCGGGGTTCCTCGTTTTTTCATGAAGCGTGGCTTGTCAGTTGTACTCAACCATGACGTCGAAACTGCCGCTGTAGCTGCCGGTGGCCTGGTTGCTTCCAACGGTGAGCGTGGCCCCGACGGTCAATGTCTGAGTTCCACCGCCACCAATCAGGCCGGTTCCCCCCGGATTGCTCGTGAAGGTGTTGACGGCCATGGAATTCGGGCCACTCGTCAACACCACCACACCGTTCGATGGCAAGGTAATGGCGTAGGTCGCACTGCTGGTACCGCTCACGGTGTACGACGCAGCGGATCCGGCACCGGAAGGCACCAGAAAAACGCCGCCCCCTGAACTGCGGGCACCGGCGGCGCTGATGGTCACCGTTCCACTGCTGGCGCCGGGAGCAAAGCTGCCAAAGGCCAGTGCCTGGTTGGCCCCCAGCGTCTGCGCCCAACCCGTGGACGCGATAGCGGCCGCGCAGGCCAGCGCGGACAGGAGGCGGAGCGTTTTCATCGCAGGCATTTCTCGACAACCCCGTTGGAATACGAGGCCAAGTGTTGTGGGACCACGGTCCCGGAAACCAGACCGGCTTGCCGGCCACACCGCTTTCAGTCGCCTGGAACGTTCGCGGGCTGGCCCGGCCTGCCGGGAATCGCAGACTGCTTAGTTGTAATCAACCGAAACGTTGAAGCTTCCGGTGTACGACCCAGCCACCTGACTGCCGACGGTGGTGATGGTTGCCCCTACCCCCAGCGTCTGTGCGCCGGCAGTCAATGCGCCTGTACCGGACGGGTCGCTGGTGAAGTTGCTGACCGCCATGGTTTCGGGTGCAGACGCTGCACCGGTCGTGATGTTCACCGTGCCGTTGGTCGGCAGGGTAATCGCATAAGTCAGCGTTCCTTCGCCGGTGACGTTGAACGTTGCCCGACCCACCGTCGAGGTGACGAGCAGCGTACCGCTGTTGGTTCGCGCACCACTCGTTGCGTTGATGGTCACCGTCTGTGCGGCTGCGCTGGTGGAAAACGATCCGAAACGCAGGGTTGTGCCGGCGGCGATGGCGATCGGCGCCACCACCGTTGCGGTGGCATCGTTCGAGGTCGTTGCGGCCTGCGAGTTGATGCCGTGCCCCGCCATTCCCAGAACCAGGGCGGATGCCAGTGTTGTGTGCAATGCACGCCGCTTGAATGTCGAAAAATGCTCTGATTTCATGATCACCCCTTTGTTAATGAATCAACGTCAACATGCATCAGCCTGACCAGACGCCCGCCGTATGGCGGAAGTGGGAAAGCTGCATTTCCAGGATGCCGGACTGCCCTTTTTGTCCCTCCGGCAGAGTTTTTTGTATCTTTTATGCGATTCTATTTATCTAAATGTGACTTTTGTAGAAAAAATTGCGATTCCATTGGTGACTTTTTAACAAGTTAACTTTTTTTATGCTAAAGGATGAATTTTTGACAATTCGCTGGGGTGGCTCTATGACTTTGGGCCTATATCCACGTCGAGCCAAGCGAGCACAGCGACGTGATTTCGCAACGCATGGGCGCGGCAAGGCACCGCGCACGGACGCAAGGCTGCGCCTGAGACGGTCAGAACAATAAAAATGGGGAGGGTTGGCGGACGCAGCGCATTCAGCACTGGTCTGCCCGGAGGGGATCGAACCCCCGACCCTCAGCTTAGAAGGCTGATGCTCTATCCAACTGAGCTACGGGCAGATATGAAAAAAGCCCACAGAGTGAGCTTTTTCATTGGATTCTTGGTCGGAGTACAAGGATTCGAACCTTGGACCCCCTGGTCCCAAACCAGGTGCGCTACCAGACTGCGCCACACTCCGACTAGTCGAATATTATAGCCCGAACACAGCCCGACTTTGCGACCTGCTGCGTTTATTTGCAAAGGCAGCCCTGCAAACACCAGGACCGGCCGGGAGCAGTGCAAAAGGTTTCACAATGGCAACCCTGAAACACCGTCAAACACAGGAGGCTCCATGGGGGTAAGCATCGTGAGACTGGGTACGGCCCGGCAGGCTGGCGAAGGTCTGCGCATAGGCACGGTACGACGACCACCGCGCGGCGTGCCCAAAAGTGAATTCGCGACGCAGGACTGGTACGACGTCTGGTACCCCAACCTGGCCCCCAGCGCCGAGACCATAAAACTGGGCCAGTCCGTGGAGACCGACAAGGACTGGGCCGCGTTCAGCAAAAAATACCGCGCCGAAATGAGCGAGCCCGATGCCAGCCGCAACCTGGACCTGCTGGCGGCGCTGTCGCACCAGACAAATTTTGCGATGGGTTGTTACTGCGAGAACGAGGCACGCTGCCACCGTTCGCTGCTGCGGGACCTGCTTCAGGAGCGTGGCGCAGAGATTACCTGAACGTTGAAGCGCCCTCCCCCTTCAAGCAGGGGCCGCGGAACCGGCTTCGCCGGGCCGCAGGCGCAGCGGCCCCCTCGGGGGGCAGGGAGCTACACGCAGTGAGCGACCGTGGGGGCCATGTTCAGAGTTTGACGTACTCGTACTCGACCGCGTTGGCATTGATGCCGCGGTCCGGCGGTGCGATCCAGCCCGCCATCTTGCCGGGTTCGGTCACGCGCTGCATCAGGCTGTGGATGAAGGTCTTGTCTTCATCGGTCGGAAGCCAGGCGTCCTTTCTGGCTTCAAATTCAGCGGCGCTGATCGGGTTGCCCTGTGGATCGGTGTGGGCGGCCGACCAGACACCGACACTGCGGCGGAAACGAGAGTTCGGCAGGCTCAGCTCGAAGTCCACACCGGCGCGTTTGATCGCCATGTTCCAGCGCGTGACGCCGACATTGCAGTCCTTCACATATTCCAGACGCGTGATCTCGTTCATGCCGTTGCGGGTGGAAATGGTTTCGTTCTTCAGGCCGCCTTTGCCGTCCGGCACCTGGATGGTCATTTCGCTTTCGAGTTCGACGTGGTCGGCGAACTTGGCTTCGTCCGGTCGGCCCTTGATGCCGTTGCTGAAGTAGTTGGCCGCGTTCGACGAGGCCTCGGAGCCAAACAGGTCCAGCGAGGAGGTGAACCAGAAATTCATGAATTTCTGGACGGTGGGCAAGTCGATCACGCCGGCCTTGCGCAGCGTGTCCACGTTGTCGGTGTCCAGCTCTTTCATGACTTCCAGCGTGCGTTTGATGACGCGGCCAATGCCGGTCTCGCCGACAAACATGTGGTGGGCCTCTTCCGTCAGCATGAACCGCGTGGTGCGCGCCAGTGGATCGAACGCGCTTTCGGCAAAGGACTTGAGCTGGAACTTGCCATCACGGTCGGTGAAGTAGGTGAACATGAAGAAGCTCAGCCAGTTGTCCATGGGCTCGTTGAAGGTGCCCAGGATGCGCGGCTTGTCGGCGTCGCCGCTGTGGCGCGTCAGCAGCTCTTCGGCTTCCTCGCGGCCGTCGCGGCCGAAATGCGCGTGCAGCAGGTAGACCATGGCCCACAGATGGCGGCCTTCCTCGACGTTGACCTGGAACAGGTTGCGCAGGTCGTACAAAGAAGGCGCGGTGTGGCCCAGCAGGCGTTGCTGCTCGACCGAGGCCGGCTCGGTGTCGCCCTGGGTGACGATCAGGCGGCGGAAGGCGCTTCGGTATTCCCCCGGCACTTCCTGCCAGACGTCCTGGCCCATGTGGTCGCCAAAACCGATCTTGCGGTTTTCTTCCTGGTCGGCCAGAAAAATGCCCCAGCGGTAGTCGGGCATGGGGGTGTAGCCGTAGCTGGCCCAGCCGGACGCATCCACGCCGACGGCGGTGCGCAGGTAGACCTCCTTGGCATTGAAGTCGCTCGGGCCCATTTCGTCCCACCAGCTCATGAAGGCCGGCTGCCAGTGCTCGAGCGCACGCTGCAGCTGGCGGTTCTCGCCGAGGTTGACGTTGTTGGGGATCAGGGCTTGCAGGTCAATGGTGCTCATGGTGTTAAATCCTTTTCCAATCAAATTTCGCTTTTTTGCCGGTACCGAAAAGTTTCAGGGCACCGTCTTCCCCGACCGCATTCGGTCGGATGAAAATCCAGTTCTGCCAGGCCGACAGGCGGCCGAACACGCGTGTTTCCATGGTCTCCTTGCCGGGAAAGCGCAGCGAGGCTTCCATGCCGGTCATCGCATCGGGCGACAGGCTGGCGCGTTCTTCCAGCATGATGCGGATCTCGTCATCCCAGTCGATGTCGTCGGGGCTCAGGGTCACCAGGCCCAGCTCGAGCGCCTGATCGGCACGCAGCGGGCTGTCACCGAGTTTTTGCAGCTGCGCGATGGTGGCCTCGTCTTCATAAAACCGGGTCTGCAGCCGTGTCAGGTGATTGACGGCCGGGAACCAGCCGAAATTGGCGGGGCTCAGTTGCAGCGTGGGCGCGACGTCGGGCGAATCCGGCAGGTCCAGCATGTAGATGCGGTCGCAGCTAAGGGCCAGTTCGTAAAACGTGCCGGCAAAACAGGAACCGGCATCGACCAACGCGATCAGCGAGCGGCTGGTCACGTCCAGGCGCGCCAGCGTGCGGCGCAGCGCGCCGGTGGTTTCCTTGACCAGCCAGTGGTCCTTGAGCTGGGCCAGCACCTCGTCCATGCGGATCACCTGGCCGGCGTCGCCATGCGTCTTGATGACCCAGGTGCCGACTTCGAGTTCGTTGGTGCGCAGATTCAGGATGGCGTCGTCGAGCTCGCGCTGCAGCTTGAGCGGGTACCAGTTGGCACCGGCGGCTTCGATGGCTGCCGGCGTGGACTCAATCGCGGCGGCCGGCGCCTTGACGGTGATGGTGGCAATGCGTTTTTCGCGGTCCACCTGCGCATCGACCACGCTGTAGTGGTAACCGGCATCGTCGATGAGCACCTTCAGCGGCGTGAGTTCAATGCCTTTTGAGGCTGCAGCCCTTGTGGACTGGGCGCGAAGCGCTTCTATTTCAGTAGCAAGCAAGGCGCTGAACTGCTGCGGCTTGGCATAGGCGTCGATGAGTTTCCAGTCGCGGGCCCGGTCGGCGCGCACGCCTTCGGACGTGGTGCAGAAGATATCGGCCAAGTCGCGGCGCACCTTGCGCTTGTCGGTCACGCGCGTCAGGCCGCCGGTGCCGGGCAACACGCCGAGCAGCGGCACTTCGGGCAGGCTCACGGTGGAACTGCGGTCGTCGACCATCACAATGCGGTCGCAGGCCAGGGCCAGCTCGTAGCCGCCGCCGGCGCAGGCGCCGGTCACGGCGGCGATCGCCTTGAGGCCATCATGGCGCGAGGAGTCTTCCAGGCCGTTGCGGGTCTCGTTGGTGAATTTGCAGAAGTTGACCTTCCAGCCGTGCGTGGACAGGCCCAGCATGTAGATGTTGGCGCCCGAGCACCAGATCTTTTCCTTGCCCGACTCGAACACCACCACCTTGACGGCAGGATGCTCGAAACGGATGCGGTTGATCGCGTCGTGCAGTTCGATGTCCACGCCGAGGTCGTAGCTGTTGAGCTTGAGCTTGTAGCCGGGCTTGATGCCGCCGTCTTCGTTGATGTCGAGCTTGAGGCGCGCAACGTCGCCCTCCACGCTCAGGGTCCAGTGCTGGTACTTGGTCGGGTGTGTGGCAAAGCTCACGAGCTCGCGCTCCTGGCCCTCAATCACCTGTTTGAACAAAAGTGGTTCGGTCATGGCGTTCATGGAGTCTCCTTGGGTTGCGCCTGGGCAGGAACGGCGCGTTCCAGGTCTTTCAGGCTTTGTTTGAGGGTTCGGGCGGCGGTGTCCACCACGGCATCGGCGCGGGCATACAACGCTTCGCGGCTGGCCAGGATACGGCGCAGGTCTTCCATCGCCTCGTCCGTGGCGCCGCGGGTGGCAGTAAAAGGCCGCATGTCGCCCTGCGCCACCACGCGTGCCATGTGTTCTTCCGGGCTGGCCTTGAGCCAGACGCAATAAAAGCGGCTTTGCAGCAGGTCAAAGGTTTCGCGCTCGCTGACGATGCTGCCGCCGGTGGTCATGACAACGCCGTCGGCATGGTCCTCGGCAATACGAAACAGCGCGCGGCGCTCGTAGCGGCGGTAGCCGGCCTGCCCGTGCAGCAGCAGGATTTCGTTCATGCTGGTGCCGGCTTCGCGCTCGATCTCGCGGTCGAGTTCGACAAAAGGCACGCCGCGCTCGGTGGCCAGCTTCAGGCCCAGCGTGGACTTGCCAGCACCGCGCAGGCCGATCAGGGCAATGCGCTGTTCGCGGCCCAGCGCATCGCTCAGGCCGAAGGTGCTGCCGAGCAGTGCGTAGGCCTGGTCCAGCTGCGTGTCGTCGAGCCGGCCCAGCAGCCCCTGGACACGGGCCAGCGCCGGGCGCGGTGCGTCCTGCAGCAGTTCCAGAATCGAGATGTTCAGCGCGCGGGCCGCGGCTTCGAGCGAGTTGATCGAGACATTGCCCTTGCCGCTTTCCACGTCGGCCAGGAAACGCTCGCTCAGGCCGGAGTCACTCGCCAGCGCCTTGCGCGTCATGCCGCGGCGGGCGCGCCAGGCGCGCACCCGGGCACCCAGCTCGGCGAGCGTGGCCTTGTTCGCCTGGTCGGACAGGGTTTCGACGTTGGACATCTGCGTTATTTGAAAAAAGTTTGCGTTAAATCAATATTGCACTATACTTCACGTAATTCGCTTGTCAAGCAGTTTATTGCATCTTTTTCGGAGATCACTGATGAAACTCAAAATTCTCGTGGGCACCATGACCAGCACAGCCGACTACGTGGCGCAAGCCATCCAGATGGATTGCGCCGATCTCGTCAGTGATATCGAGGTTCAGCTGATGGACGGCCTGGACATCAGCGTCTTCGACAGCGCCGCCGAAGAAGATGCAATATATCTCATCTGTTCATCCACCTACGGCCAGGGCGATGTGCCGGACAACGCCCGGCTGCTGTATGACTCTCTCGATGCCCAGCCCAAATTCCTGGGCCACGTGCGCTACGGCGTGATCGCCCTCGGCGACCGCACCTACCTGCAGACCTTCTGTTTCGGCGGCAAGAAGTTTGACGAGCGCCTGCAGGGCCTGGGCGCGCAGCGTATCGGGGAGGTCTGGTGCCACGACGCCAGCGCCGGCACCCTGCCCGAGACCGAGGGTGCCGCTTGGTGCCGCGAGTGGCTGGCACTGGCACTGAGCAGCACGCCCAGCACCGAAACCGCCTGAGTCTTACTGAAAAAAGCCTCCAGCCCAATAGTGGCGGGCGCAGGCAGCTATAAAAACGAGAGCATCCGGAGACCCCATGAACCTGAGCCGCGCCGACCATTCGGTAAGCCCCCCTCGCGTTGACATTCCCCGCGACTACAACGCCGCCCATGACCTGCTGGAGCGCAATGCCAGCCGCCCCAGCAAGACCGCCTTCATCGACGCAGTCAGCGGTGCGACGCTGAGCTACGGCGAGCTGGACGAACAGGCGCACCGTTTTTCCAATGCGCTGCGAGCCCAAGGCTTCGCGCCCGAGAGCCGTGTGCTGCTGGCCATGCTGGACACCCCCGAATGGCCGGTGGCTTTTCTGGGCTGCATCCTGGCCGGTGTGGTACCGGTGGCCGTCAACACCCTGCTGACCACGCCCGACTTCGACTTCATGCTGCGCGATTCGCGCGCCCAGGGCCTGATCGTGTCCCAGCCGCTGCTGCCCGCGTTTGAGCCGCTGATCGGGAACATTCCCACGCTGCGCAGCGTGATCGTCGCCGGCGTCGACGATGCGACGCCGCATGCGAGTCTGGCCCAGATGATCCGGGCACAACCAGCTACAAAAATCGTAGCGCCGACCTGTGCCGACGACGCCTGTTTCTGGCTGTACTCCAGTGGCTCCACCGGCGCGCCCAAAGGCACGGTGCACCTGCACAGCCACCTGATCCAGACCGCCGAGCTGTACGGCCGCGGCGTGCTGGGCATCCAGGAGACGGACGTGGTGTATTCCGCGGCCAAGCTGTTTTTTGCCTACGGGCTGGGCAACGGCCTGACCTTCCCGATGAGCGTGGGCGCCACGGCCATCCTGCTGCCGGCACGCCCGACCACGGCCGAGGTCTTCCGCATCCTGAAAGAGCACCAGCCCACCATCTTCTACGGCGTGCCCACGCTGTACGCCTCCCTGCTGGCGGACCCGGCCCGCCCGCCCCGGGCTGCGTTGAATCTGCGCGTCAGCACCAGCGCCGGCGAGGCCCTGCCCGCCGGCATCGGCAACAAGTGGGCCGCCGAGTATGGCTGCGACATCCTCGACGGCATCGGCTCGACCGAGATGCTGCATATCTTCCTGAGCAACCGGCCTGGCGAAGTGCGTTACGGCAGCACCGGCAAGGCCGTGCCCGGTTACGAGCTGCGCATCGTCGGTGATGAGGGACATGACTGCGGCGTCGGCGAGATCGGCGAGCTGCAGATCAAGGGCCCGAGTTCGGCGCTGATGTACTGGAACAGCCGCGCCAAGACCAAAGCCACGTTTGCCGGCGAGTGGACACGCAGCGGCGACAAATACACGGTCGATGCCGACGGGTACTACACCTACAGCGGCCGCACCGACGACATGCTCAAGGTCGGCGGCATCTATGTCTCGCCTTTCGAAGTGGAGGCGTCGCTGATGACCCACCCGGCGGTGCTGGAAGTGGCGGTGGTCGGCTTGGCCGATGCCGACCAGCTGGTCAAGCCGAAGGCGTTTGTGGTGCTCAAGAAAGGTCAGGCAGCCTCGGCCGACGACCTCAAGGCGCACGTCAAGCAGCAACTGGCACCTTACAAGTACCCGCGCTGGATAGAGTTTGTGGACGAGCTGCCGAAAACCGCGACCGGCAAGATCCAGCGCTTCAAGTTGCGCCAGCAGGTCGCGGCCTGAACCCGCAGTCTGGCAGGGTATTTGCTTTAAACGTAAACAATTTAATCCTAAATCTCGGGTTTTTCACTAGGGTTTTCGCAGCACCGCGCCGTTACCATCAAAGCCTTCCGGCGCTATTCGTTCCGTCCCAACCAGGAGTTATCCATGACCTCACGCCTTCCTTCACGTCGTTTGATCCTGAGCCAGAGTGCGGCCGTCATCGGCGCCGCCTCCACCGGCCTGCTGCTCCCTCAAGTGGTGCGGGCGCAGTCCGGCAAGGTGCGCGTGGGTTTCATGCTGCCTTACACCGGCACCTTCGCGCAGCTCGGCGTGGCGATTGAAAACGGTTTCCGCCTGGCCATCGACCAGCAAGGCGGCAAGCTCGGCGGCCGCGAGATCGAGTACTTCAAGGTGGACGACGAGTCCGAGCCTTCCAAGGGCGTTGAAAACGCCAGCAAGCTGGTGCAGCGCGACAAGGTCGATGTGCTGGTCGGCACCGTGCACTCGGGCGTGCAGATGGGCATCCAGAAAGTGGCGCGCGACTCCGGCGTGCTGAGCCTGATCCCGAACGCCGGTGTGCATGCCGCCACCCGCGGCCTGTGCGCCCCCAATGTATTCCGCACCTCTTTCAGCAATTCGCAGCCCACCCGCGCGCTGGGCCAGGCCATGGTCGCCCGTGGCCACAAAAAAGCCGTCTGGATCACCTGGAAATACGCTGCCGGCGACGAGGCCTTTGAAGGCTTCAAGGAAAGCTACACCGCGGCCGGTGGCACCATCATCAAGGAACTGGGCCTGCCCTTCCCCAATGTCGAGTTCCAGGCGCTGCTGACCGAAATTGCCGCGCTCAAGCCCGACGCCGTGGCCTGCTTCTTTGCCGGCGGCGGCGCTGCCAAGTTCATCCGCGACTACGCGGCGGCTGGCCTGAAAGGAAAGATTCCCCTGTACGGCTCAGGCTTCCTGACCGAAGGTGTTCTGAACGCAGCCGGCCCCGCGGCCGACGGCATCATCACCACCATGCACTACAGCGACTCGCTGGACACGCCGCGCAACAAGGCCTTCCGCCTGGCCTACGCCACAGCCTTCCGCAGCCAGCCCGATGTGTATGCGGTGCAGGGTTACGACACCGGCCTGCTGCTGGTCCAGGGCGCCAATGCGGTTAAGGGCGATCTGAACAGCAAACCGGCCCTGTACAAGGCGCTCGAGTCCGCCGTGATCGACAGCCCGCGCGGCAAGTGGACCATGAGCAAGGCCCACAACCCGGTGCAGGACATCTACCTGCGCCAGGTCGAGAACAAGGAAAACAAGGTGATCGGCGTGGCCGCCAAGGCGCTTGCAGACTCTGGTGCCGGCTGCAAGATGGGCTGATTTTTTTCTGCTTCAAAATGGGAGGTTTCGGGCCTCCCATTTTTTTGCCTTGTTTCGCAGCGAAGCTTCAACGCCCCATCATGACCCTCACCACCTATCTTCTTTACCTCGCGGCCGTCGCCCTGCTGATCTTCACGCCGGGCCCGACCATGCTGATGTGCATGACGACCTCGCTGAACCATGGCCCGCGCAAGGCCATGACCTCGGTGGCCGGCAGCGTCAGCGCCGTGCTGGGCGTGATGTTGCTGTCAGCCCTGGGCCTGGGCGCGCTGCTGGCGGCCTCGGAAACAGCCTTCACGGCGGCCAAGTTGCTGGGCGCGGCCTACCTGATTTACCTGGGTGTCAAAACCTTTCGCAATGATGCGCCCGTGCTGCGGGCCGATGCGGGTCCGCTTGAGGCGCCGCGCCGCTCGTTTTTCCTGCGCGGCTTCCTGGTCGGCGCGAGCAACCCCAAGGCCGTGCTTTTTTTCGCCGCCTTCTTTCCCCAGTTCCTCGATCCGCAAGCGCCCTTCGTGCCGCAGTTCGCCATCCTCGCGCTGACCTTCATGGCCTTCGAGTTCAGCGTGCTCAGCGGCTGCGCGCTCGGCGTGTCGCGCATTGCACCGCTGCTGCGTTCGAGCCGCGCGGTGCGCTGGTTCAATCGCGTCTCGGGCGGGCTGTTCACGCTCATGGGCGGGCTCCTGTTGCTCACCCGCAGGCAGGCCTGAAGCGACACGATGGATCTCGCCAATTTTCTCATCCAGCTGCTCAACAGCGTCCAGTACGGCCTGCTGCTGTTCATGCTGGCCGCCGGCCTGACGCTGATTTTCGGGATCATGGGCGTGGTCAACCTCGCCCACGGCAGCTTCTACATGCTGGGCGCTTACCTCGCCTGGTCGCTCAGCGCCTATTTCGGCAGCCTCACGCTGGCCATCCTCGGTGGGGCCGTGCTGTCGGCAATTTTCGGACTCGCGCTGGAGTGGCTGCTGTTTCGCCACTTCTACCAGCGCGACCACCTCGACCAGGTGTTGCTGACCTTCGGATTGATCTACATCTTTGAAGAGCTGCGCTCCATTGTCTGGGGCGACGATGTCCATGGTGTGCCGATTCCCGAGTTGCTCAGCGCGTCGATTCCGCTGACCGAGAACCTGTCCTACCCGGTCTACCGCCTGTTCATGTCCGGCGTGTGTATTGCGCTGGCCATCGGCCTGTACCTCCTGATTTCAAAAACCCGGCTGGGCATGAAAATCCGCGCCGGTGCCTTCAACCGCGACATGGCAGGTGCACTGGGCATCAACATCAAGCTGATCCATGCCGTGGTGTTTGCACTCGGCGTGACACTGGCCGCGGTGGCTGGCATGATCGCCGCGCCAATCGCCAGCGTCTACCCCAACATGGGCTCGCAGGTGCTCATCATGTGTTTTGTGGTGGTGGTGATCGGCGGCATCGGCTCGGTGCGCGGAGCCCTCATTTCCGCGCTGCTGGTCGGCCTGGTCGACACCTTCGGCAAGGTGCTGCTGCCACAGGTGGCCGGCATGCTGGTTTACATGTTGATGGCGGCGGTGCTGCTCTGGAAGCCTGAAGGTTTGTTCAAGCAATGAGCACGATGAAAGCCAACCTTGAAGTCCTGCCGCGCGGCGTGCAGGTCACGCTGGCACTTGGCCTGGTCGCCCTCATCGCCTTCCCTTTTGCGGGCACCGACTTCTACACCCAGATGGTCACACGCATGATGATCATGGCGATTTTTGCCATGAGCCTGGATTTGCTGCAGGGCGTCACCGGCCTGGTCTCGCTGGGGCACGCCGCCTACTTCGGCCTGGCCGGTTATGCACTGGCTTTCCTCATGCCGCAAGGCGAAGCCGTCAGCCTGTGGTGGACACTGCCCGTGGCCGTGCTGGCCTCGGGGCTGGCCGCGCTGATCATCGGATTTTTCGTCGTTCGCACCCACGGCATCTACTTCATCATGGTCACCATGGCCTTTGCGCAAATGGTGTTCTTCCTGTTTTTTGACAACAAGGTGCTGGGTGGTTCGGACGGGCTGTACATCAATTTCAGGCCCGACACCACCTTGTTCGGCTGGATGCCTTTCGATCTGGACAACAAGCGAACGCTGTATTACTTCACGCTGGCCGTGATGCTGGGGGTCTACGCCTTTTTGCGCCGCCTGCTGTGGAGCCCGTTCGGCCGCGCGCTGGCCGGCATCCGCGTCAATGAACACCGCATGCGTGCCATGGGCTTCGGCACCTTCCGCTACAAACTCACGGCCTTCTCGCTGGCCGGCGCGCTGGCCGGCCTGGCCGGCTACCTGTGGGGCACACAAACCGGCTACATCAATCCCGAACTCATGGGTTTTCACATGAGCGCGCACGCCATCATGATGGTCATCCTCGGCGGCATGGGCAACTTCGCCGGCGCGATTGTCGGCGCCTTCGCTTTTGAGTACCTGCTGCATGTCTTCAAGGATCTGCCGCAGGTCGGCAGCGTCAACCTCGGCAAGCACTGGCAGTTGTGGATGGGCTTGTTCATCGTGCTCCTGGTGACTTTTGCGCCGCGCGGCATCCTGGGCCTGGTGGAACGCTTTGGCAAAAGCAGGAGAGCTGGCGATGAGTGAAATACTGCTCTCTGCGAAAAACCTGACCAAGCGCTTCGGCGGCCTGGCGGCGGTCAGCGACGTCTCGCTGGACCTGCAGCGCAAGCAGATCCATGCCGTGATCGGCCCCAACGGCGCCGGCAAATCGACGCTGACCAATCTGCTCTCCGGCGACCTGCCGCCCACCTCGGGCTCGGTGCGGCTCGGCGACCGCGACATCACCGGCTGGAACCCGGAACAAATTTCGCGCCAGGGCTTGGGCCGCAGCTACCAGAAAACCAATATCTTCCTGCCCTTCACGGTCTGGGAAAACGTCCGCCTGGCCGCGCAGTCGCGCCAGCCGCATGCCCTGCACTGGCTCAGCCGTGCTACCAATTTAAAAGCAGTCAACGCCCGGACAGAAAGGGCCATCGAGCTTTCCGGCCTGGAAAACCGCAAACAGGCGATCGCCGGTGCCACCAGCCATGGCGAACAGCGCCAGCTTGAAATTGCCATGACGCTGGCCACCGAGCCGCAGGTGCTGCTGCTCGACGAGCCACTGGCCGGCATGGGTGTGGCCGAGGCCGAACGCATGGTCGCGTTGCTGCTCAAACTCAAGGCCGACCATGGCATCCTGCTGGTCGAACACGACATGGACGCGGTCTTCACGCTGGCCGACCGGCTGACCGTCATGGTCAACGGCCAGGTCATTGCCAGCGGCACGCCCGCCGAGATCCGGGCCGATGCCGGCGTGCAGGCGGCTTACCTCGGGGAACATTAATGCCCCCACGCTTTTCACTTCGTGTAATGCGCTGCCCCCCGAGGGGGCGCTGCGCCTGCGGCCTGGCAAAGCCAGTTCCGCGGCCCCTGCTGGTAAAGACGGGCCTGCCGAAGGATGCCCTGCTCCGGAAATCTTATGAGTGATTTATTGATCGATGCAAAAGGCATCCAGACCTATTACGGCGCAAGCCATATCCTGCGCGGCATCAACTTTTCCGTCGCGCGTGGTGAAACCATAGGCCTCATGGGCCGCAACGGCATGGGCAAAAGCACCCTGCTCAAAAGCATCATGGGTCTGGTCAAGCCGCGCTCGGGCAGCCTGGACATCATGGGCCAAGCGATGCTGGGCCGGGCCCCGTACGAAATTTCCCAGCTCGGCATCGCCTATGTGCCCGAGGGCCGCGGCATCTTCGGCAACCTCAGCGTGGTCGAAAACCTCAAGATGGCGGCGCGTGCCGGCAGACCGGGAAGCGCCGCAGACGGCGTGGGCCGAAGAAACGACTGGACCTACGACCGGGTGCTGGAGACCTTCCCCCGGCTGAAAGAACGCCTCGGCCACGGCGGACAGCAGCTCTCGGGCGGCGAGCAGCAGATGCTCACCATCGGCCGCGCGCTGATGACCAACCCCGATGTGCTGATCCTCGACGAAGCCACCGAAGGTCTGGCACCGCTGATTGCGCGCGAAATCTGGCGCATCTGCGGTGTGATTCGCGAGAGCGGCATCAGCAGCGTGATCGTCGACAAGAACTGGAAACACGTCACCCGGATCACCGACCGCAACGTGATTCTGGTCAAGGGCGAGGTGGTGTTCGAAGGCAGCTCGGCCGACCTGCATGCACGGCCGGAGCTGCTGACGCAATACCTGGGCGTCTAGCCCGCGCTGACTATTTCCAGACAGCCGTCAGCTTGATTTTGTCGTCTTCGACTCAGCCGTGCACTGCCCTTTTACCTGGGCAGTTTCTATAGCTTCGACCTCACCCTTGAGTCTTGCAACATCACCTTCGTGATCGCCGGACAGTTTGCTGAAAGGGATGCCCAAGAGGAATACACCAAAAGCATCACCGTTTGCCTTGGTGTCCTGCATTTTGGAAAACTTGTCAAGGTCTGCACGCGTTGAAGCCATTTTGATGGTCAGCGCGGCGCAGTCGAGATGAGTGAATTTCTCATAGGACACGTGCGAAGCCCTGATTGAATCGGGACGATTTGCACAGGCGATCAAAGATATGGCGGATTTGGATGCGTGAGCCACCCCGGCAGAGGTGCTCCGGCACGCATTCTACGCATTAACTTCCCTCTGATCCATCAGGGCGCAGAACCCAGTTCTCTGGCCTACCAGACATCCAGCAACGCTTCTCGCGGGGACGCCCTGCGACAACAGGCGCGCTTTCGCTTTCATGCAGCCGTACTTCGAGACCGAAGTACCAGGGGCCCGTCGCAATCGACAAAGCCCGACCCACATGGCATCATGGCCTCACGCCGGGCAACATGACCGGCCCCCCCCTGAAAGGCTGGATGCATGCGTTGGCCCTGGCAAGTTGAGGCGCCGCTCCGGCCATCACAAACGCATGCGGACTCAGCGCAGGATTCGATCGGTCGCCCGATCGCCTGGCTGAGTGGCGGCCTGATGGTGGTTTCCGCCTGTGCGGTGGCCGTCGCCCTCTTTTATCTTCGCGGCGAAGCCTTGCACGGCGGTGAGAAACTGACCCAGTCGCTGGTACAGGTGATCGAGGAACAAACCGGCCGGTCCTTTCAGGCGGTGGACCAGCGCCTTCAACTTGCGGCCAGCCGGCTGCTGGTATTGCAAGATGAAAAGCGGCTTGACGAACACACGGCCCGGACCATGCTGCGCGAGCAGCTGAGCAGCCTCCCCTTCGTGCGCGCCATCTGGGTGCTGGATGCCGGCGGCCGCATCGTTTTCGACTCGGACCTCGGCAACATCGGGGCCAAGCTGACAGACCGCGAGTATTTCCAGATCTACCAGCAGCGCCCGTCTGCCGGTTTCCACATCAGCACGCCGGTACGCAGCCGCTCCACGGGCAGTTGGCTGATCAGTGCGTCCAGGCCCCTGCGGGCGGAGAACGGCAGCTTCGCGGGCGTGATCGTGGCCGCCGTGGAACCGCCTTATTTCGACAGGCTCTGGCGCGGAGTGGACCTGGGCGGCGGCGGTGCGATTGCGCTGTTCCGCCGGGACGGGATGCTGATGATGCGCAGCCCGATGGACGACACCGCCATGGGCAAGGCCTTTCCAGACCTGCCCCTGTTTTCCGAACAGCTCCCCAAAAGCACACAAGGCGTTTACCAGACCACCAGCGTGATCGATGGCCGTGCCCGCATGATCGCCTACCGGGTCATCGACCCCTATCCCGAGCTGGTGATCTACGTTGGCACCCCGTACGACGAGGTACTCGCGCCCTGGAAGCGTTTTGCCACGCTGACCTGGCTGATCTGGCTGGCAGCCGCAGCGACAGTGGCGCTGCTGTCAGCGCTGCTCTACCGGTATTCCCAGCAGCGTGCACGCACCCGGTTGCGCTTTCGCCAGCTGGCCCAGGCCATGCCGCAAATCGTGTTCATCACCGATGCAAGCGGGCACATGGCGTTCGTCAATGAACAATGGACCCACGTGACGGGCCTGCCGGCGGAGGCTTCACTCCAGGGCGGCTGGTTCACACGTGTTCACCCGGAGGATCTGGAAAGGACCGCCGAGGATTTCCGCCTTGCCATCGAAAGCGGGCAAAGCCTGCACAACGAACATCGCCTGCTCTGCGGTGACGGCACCTATCGCTGGCAGCTGGCGCGGGTGATTCCCAACCGCGACGACGCCGGGCGCATTGTCTCGTGGTACGGCACTTCCACCGACATTGACGACCTGAAACAGACCGAAGCTGCGCTGCATGCCCAAACCGAGCTGCTGCGCATGGCGGGGCAGTTGTCCCGGGTGGGCGGCTGGGCACTGGAGTTGCCCGAGATGCACTTTCTCTGGTCGGATGAGGCCTTGTTGATCCTCGAGCAGCCACCGGACAGCGCGCCCACCCTGGCCTCCGCGATCCGCCTTTGCACAGAACAGTCGCAGGCGCTGGCCACCCGGGTAGCACGGGAATGTGTGGAAAGCGGCACGCCCTTCGACGTCGAGGTGGAGATGGTGACCGGCACCGGCCGCCACATCTGGGTACGCTCGCTGGGCCAGGCCGTGCGGGACGGCCATGGCAGCATCATCCGCATGCAGGGGGCGCTGCAGGATGTCACCGAACGCGTCAAGGCCGAGCATGAAGTCCAGGCCCATCTGCAGACCTTGCAGCGTGCCGCAGAGGCGGCACAGGCCATCACCCAGCACCACACGCTGGAGGCGGTCATGCAGGAAGTGGCCGAGCAGGCGCGCAGCATCATCGGCGCGCATCAGGCCGTTGTCAGCCTGACCCAAGGCGGCGACTGGTCCCAGGGCATCACGGCGCTGTCGCTGTCCGATAAATACGCCAGGCAGCGGCATTTGATCGAACCGCCCAACGGCAGCGGTATCTATGCGGTCGTTTGCGAAACCAACCGGCCCTTGCGCCTGACCCAGGCCGAGCTTGTAGCTCATCCGCGCTGGCGCGGCTTGGGAAGCTACGCAGACAAGCACCCGGCCATGAACGGCTGGCTCGCCGTGCCGCTCACGGCACGGGACGGCAGCAACGTCGGCCTGTTGCAGCTGTCGGACAAATACGAGGGCGACTTCACCCGGCAGGACGAATACGTTGTTGCCGAACTCGCCGAGCTGGCCCTGATCGCGATCGACAACGTCAACCTGCTGGCACAGGTTCAGGAGTTCAACAGCGGACTGGAGGAAAAAATTGCCCAGCGCACAAGCGAGTTGTCCCGCCAGGAAGCCCTGCTCAGGGCGCTGGCCGAGCAGGCACCGTACCCGATCTGGACGATTGACCCGGAGGGCAATGCCACCTTTGTCAGCCAGGCCTGGTACGAACTTTTCGGCGGCGCACCCCCCGACTGGCACGGCACCGCCTGGATGGGGCTGGTGCATCCGGACGATTTGCCCGGCATGCTTGAAGCATGGCATGGCCACCGCCAGACACGCACACCCCACGCCGGAACACGGCGCCTGCGCACGCCCGATGGCAGCTACCGCCTCATGTCCTACCGCGTGTCACCAGTGCTCAACGACGCCGGAGAGGAGATGTTCTGGGTCGGCATTGATGTGGACATCACGGAAATCAAGGCGACCGAGACCGCCTTGCGGCTGACGAATGCGGAACTCGAGGCATTCTCCTACTCGGTCTCCCACGACCTGCGCTCGCCGCTGACCACGGTCGACGGCTTCAGCCGCCTGCTGCTCCAAGAGCTGCGGGGCCAGGAGTCGCTCAAGGTCCAGCACTACCTGGCCCGCATCCAGGCGGGCGTCGACAAGATGGGGCACCTGATCGAAGGCCTGCTGTCCCTGGCCCATGTGACACGGCAGGCCCTCCAGCACGAGCCGGTGAACCTGAGCGCCATCAGCACCGAGATACTCGCGCGCCTGCAGTCCGCGGACCGTACGCGCCATGTGGTGTTCAGCGTGGAGCCTGGCCTGCTGGTGCAGGGCGACAGCCGGCTGCTGCAAGCCGTCATGGAAAACCTGCTGGGCAACGCCTGGAAATTCAGCGCGCGCTGCTCCAACGCCGAGATATCGGTGGGCCGGCTGTCGCCGCGCGGCGCCTTCTTTGTGCGCGACAACGGAGCCGGCTTTGACATGGCTTACGCCGACAAGCTGTTCGGCACCTTCCAGCGTTTGCACGATGTCGCGGAGTACGCCGGAACAGGCATCGGCCTGGCCACGGTCGCGCGCGTGATTTCACGCCATGGCGGCCGCATCTGGGCCGAGTCGGCGCCGGAACAGGGGGCGACTTTTTTCTTCACGTTGCCGGCAGCGACATGACGCCCTGCCGCGCTGCTACATCAGCGGCCGCAGTTCCCGCGCCGCGTCGAACAGCAGCGGCAGCAGATCGCGCTGCATCTGCTGGGCGCTCAAGCGCTGCGGCGACGCGACAACATTGAGCGCAGCCACCGTCCGGCCCTGCATGTTGCGCAGCGGCACCGCGAGCGCATGCACGCCCAGCTCGTGTTCTTCCACCGCCAGGCAGCAGTCGTCGGTGCGCACCTGTTCGATCACCGCGCGGAACTGCCGGATGTCAATGATGGTGCGGGTGGTCAGGCGTGGCAGCGTGCGGCCCTTGAGCCATTGGGTCAGTGCAGACTTGGGTTTAGCTGCCAGCAGCACACGCCCGGTGGACGTCGCATGCGCCGGCAGGCGCGCGCCCAGGTGCAGGCCGTAGGCCAGCACGCGCACAGCGCCGCCGGTTCCGTTTTTCCATTCGTAGCCGCTGCGCCCGACGATCACCACCTCGTCGCCGTCGAGCACCCCGGCAGAGAACGACTCCTGGGTCTGTGCCGCCAGCCGGTTCAGGGTGGGCTGAACGGCACGCGGCAGCCGCGCCGACGCCAGGTAGCTGCCTGAAAAGCGCAGCACCTTGGGTGCCAGCCAGAAATAGCTGCCGTCGGTCTCCAGGTAACCCAGGTGCGCCAGCGTCAACAGGTGGCGGCGCGCGGCCGCGCGGGTGATGCCGGCACGTTCGGCGGCCAGCGTGGCGTTCAGGCGCTGGCGCTGCGTGTCAAAACTCTCCAGCACTGCCATGCCCTTGGCCATGCCTTCGATCATGTCGGCCTTGGCAATGGGCCGGCTGGTCTGGAGGACCGCGCCCATCAGCTCGGAGGGTGGTGAATTTCTGCTCATTGCGCGATCATCGCACAAACCGACTGCAGATCGTGCACCGCGCGCGTGGCCGTCTGGCAGTCGCCGGGCATGGGGCCTACGCTAGCGACTCAGTCAAAACGAAACGGAGACAGACATGCGTACCCAGGTTGCCATCATCGGTGCAGGCCCCTCCGGCCTGCTGCTCGGCCAGTTGCTGCACAAGGCCGGCATAGCCGCGGTTATTGTTGAACGCCAGAGCGGCGACTACGTGCTGGGCCGCATCCGCGCCGGCGTGCTGGAGCAGGTCTGCATTGACCTGCTCGACGAAGCCGGCGTCGGCCAGCGCATGCACCAGGAAGGCCTGGTGCACGGCGGCTTTGACATGCTGTTCAAGGGCGAGCGCCACCGCATTGACATGAACGGCCTGACCGGCGGCAAAAATGTCATGGTTTACGGCCAGACCGAAGTCACCCGCGACCTGATGGATGCGCGCCAGGCGGCGGGCCTGCCCACCATTTACGAAGCCGGCAACGTGGCCGTGCACGACTTCGACACGAAGAAGCCCCGGGTGACTTACGAAAAAGACGGCCAGACGCATGAGATCGAATGCGACTTCATCGCCGGCTGCGACGGCTTTCACGGCGTGTGCCGCGCCAGCGTGCCCGAAGGCGCGGTGGCCGAGTACGAAAAGGTCTATCCCTTCGGCTGGCTGGGCGTGCTTTCCGACACCCCGCCGGTGCACCATGAACTCATTTACGTCAACAGCACGCGCGGCTTTGCGCTGTGCTCGCAGCGCAGCGCCACGCGCAGCCGCTACTACCTGCAGGTGCCGCTGACCGACAAGGTCGAAGCCTGGTCGGACGACGCCTTCTGGAACGAGCTGCGCCTGCGGCTGGACAAAAACGGCCGTGAGAAACTCGTCACCGGCCCCTCGATCGAGAAAAGCATCGCCCCGCTGCGCAGTTTTGTTGCCGAGCCCATGCGTTTTGGCAGCATGTTCCTGGCAGGGGACGCCGCCCACATCGTGCCGCCCACCGGCGCCAAGGGCCTGAACCTGGCCGCCACCGACGTGAAATACCTCTCCAGTGCGCTGATCGAGTTCTACGCCGACAAAACCGAAGCCGGCATCGACACCTATTCCGAGCGCTGCCTCAAGCGCATCTGGCGGGCCGAGCGTTTCTCATGGTGGTTCACCAGCCTGATGCACCACTTCCCCGAAAACGGCCCCATCGGCCAGAAGCTTCAGGACGCCGAGCTGGACTACATCGTTCACTCGGAAACCGGCGCGCGCTCGGTCGCTGAAAACTACGTTGGCCTGCCGCTCGATTTCGGAAACTGAGAGTGGTGTGACGGCCTCCGTCAGCCGCCATCCGCCTCATAAATCAGCAGATCGCCGGGCTGGCAATCCAGAAACTCGCAGATCTTCTGCAGCGTGTCGAAACGAACGCCCTTGACCTTGCCCTGCTTGAGCAGCGACAGGTTGGCTTCGGTGATGCCGACGTAGGCGGCCAGGTCTTTGGACCTGGCCTTGCGCTGCGACAGCATCACGTCGAGTTTGACGACGATGCCCAAGGGAAACCTTCAGACGAACTGCGCGTTTTCTTCAGCGAGGGCCACGGCCTTGGCCATGACCGCAGAGATCTGCCACACCATGCCGGCAAACAGCAGCGTCATCAGCTCGTTGCTGCCCAGGCCCATGGACAGTGCGCGCTGACCGGCCGGTGCGCCCAGGGTCAACACCACGCTGATGGCCATGGAAACAAAAAAGCCCGCCACCACCGAGGCAAAAATGCCCGCGGCGAAACCGCGCAGATAACGCACGTTGCGCAGGCTGAAATACTCGCTCTGGGAGAAGCCCGAAAAACAGCGCATGGCGCAGACCAGACCGTAGGATGCGCAACACACCGGCACCATGCCCAGTACCACGGCCAGCACGCGTTGCCACAACGCCACGTCCAGCATGGCCACCTGCAGCGTCGACAGGCTGACGCCCGATCGGAGCAACAAACCCTCGGTCGGCGTGGTCACCAGCTGATAGAGCACCGCCAGCGGCAAGGCCACAGCCAACAGGGCGCAAACCCAGGCAAAGGCACTGTTCAGGCGTTGCACGTCAGGGCGTGTCAGGGTGCTTGCGGCGAATGCGTTTTTCATGGGAGCCTCCTGTGTCTTGAGGCGCCCATTATGGCTTCAAATATCTGTAAAACAATAATTATTTATTGTAAAACATTAATTTTTACAAAAAAGAAACAGGACTGACTGGCATCCGGGGGGGGGTACCGGCAGCCTCCGCCGCAGGCGCAAAGTCTGGTAAGGTCAATTGCCTCTGGCCGCCTTCTACCTTCCTGCCCTCCAGACCATCCGCCACCACGATGACCTCCTCTGCCCCCGCCAAAAAAAACCCGCCCCTCCAGGCCCTGCAGGGCATCCGCATCCTGAGCCTGGCCCTCAACCTGCCCGGCCCGGCCGCGCTGATGCGTTGCCGGCAGATGGGCGCGACCTGCATCAAGCTCGAGCCGCCCTCGGGCGATCCCATGGGTCTCTACAACAAGCCGGCCTACGCGCAGCTGCATGAAGGCGTGAAGGTGCTGGCGGCCGACCTGAAAACCGAAGCCGGCCAGAAGGCACTGCACCGCGAACTTGAAAAAACCGATGTGCTGCTCACCTCCTTCCGTCCTTCAGCGATTGACAAGCTGGGCCTGGGCTGGAAAAAAATCCACACGCTGTACCCCGCGCTGTCGCATGTCGCCATCGTCGGTGCCCCCGGCGCACGCGCTGAAGAGCCCGGCCACGACCTGACCTACCTGGCCGACAACGGCCTGGTACCCGGGCTGGAGCTGCCCGCCACGCTGTACGCCGACATGAGCGGCTCGCTGATGGCCAGCGAAGCCGTGCTGCAGGCCGCCTTGCGGAGGCAGGAGCCCTATGCAGGCACCGGTGACCCGCATCCACGCGGGGCCTTTTTCGAAGTGGCCCTGTCCGATGCCGCGGCCTACCTGGCGCTGCCGCGCCAATGGGGCCTGACGCAGCCCAGCGGCTCGGTCGGTGGCGCGCATGCCGGCTACCGCATCTACCCCTGCCGGGACGGCCGTGTGGCGGTGGCCGCGCTGGAGCCGCACTTCGCCGCCGCCCTGTGCGCAGCCGCGGGCGTGGAAGCCGCGGACATCCGCGCCATGTTTGCACCCGCCACGCACGAGGCAATCGCCGCTTTCATGCGCACGCAAACCCGTGCACAACTGGACAAACTGGCTGCGGAGAAAGACATCCCGCTACACACGCTATCGAATGAATAGCTGGTAGCGACCGGCTGGCGAGGGCTGGAGCTTGCGCTCCATGGCGCGCCATACATCGGCCGGTGGTGGCTTCAGACTTGCCGGTAGTGATTGGGCCCGTTCGGCCAGATCTCCAGCACCTCGTGCACCCACAGGCTGCTCTGCATCAGCCGCGGGGGATCCTCAGGGCGGCGGCGCCAGTCGAACTTGGCGCTTTTTTGCACATAAAAAGTCCAGTGGCCGCCGTCCTGAAAGCCAAGCACCGCGCCAAACGGGTCATACATGCCTATCTGTTGGTACGGGATGCCTTTGGTCTGGGCAAAACGTTTCTTGAGCGCCTTGAGTTCGCGCTTTTCCTCCACCATGTAGTGCGGCCGCTCAAGCACATGCCCCGTGCGGCGTTGCACCTGGACGAAGCGCGCATCCATGTCCGCTATCTTGGCCTGGATCTTCAGCTGCTTCTGGTCCCAGGGGTCCACGCGCGTGGTGGGTGAAATGGCCGCTGCGTTGATGTGTGTCACCTTGGGCGCATTGGACGGGCCTTCGATGTAAACCGAGCAGCCGTCGATGGTGGCGGTGGCAAAAAAACGCACTTCGTCACCGTTATAGCCGTCGGGCTCGGACAGCGTCATCCGCGCGGTGCCGTTCTGCTCATAGGGCAAGTAAAACATCGGCCGCAACACCTTGGCCTTTTTGTGCGACAGGAACTGGGCGGACACAGACTGCGGTTCGATGTGCAGCTTGAGGTGCGGTGCCGGAAGCGCCTCGGGCCGTACATCGAAGTAGCTCACCCTGTCGGCCTTGGCCACATGCAGGTAGTCGAAACCAGACTTGGTCTTGGGCGAAAGCAGCTCCTTGCTGTAGTCCGTGCGCCCCGGCTTTTCACCCTGGCGGCCCAGGTCACCCGTCAAGATCGCATGCAGGCGCATCACGCCCAGGCGATCCTTCGGATTCAGCAGCTTGGAAACAAAACCTTCTGACATGGCCCCTCCTTCCCTGATTGATTGCAAGGCAATGTACGCACGCGGCAACTGCAGGTCAAGGAGAGCGCAGGCCGCCTGGCGAAGCAGCGCACACGCGCTACCAGATTCATAGCTGCTGGCGCCCGCCCAATAAGGGCTGGAGGCCGATTTGACCTCATAAACCGGCACAACGCCGCCCGTGCGCGTAGGATGGGGGCGCCACCCTGTCGCAGGCCACACCATGACCGAGTTCGAACTCAAGCTTGAAATCCCGCCCGCCCGGCTCGCTTCGGTGGAAGCGGCGTTGCGCCGCGGCATGACACGCACCCAGCGCCTGCGGGCACGCTACTTCGACACGGCCGACCGCGCACTGGCGGCGCAAGGCGTGGTGCTGCGCCTGCGCAAGGAAGGCCGGCACTGGGTACAGACGGCCAAGGCCCCCGGCAGCCGGCCGCTGGAGCGGCTGGAGCACAACGTCGTGCTGGGTAGCCAGACCGCACCCCTGCCCGACCTGACGCGCCACGACGGCACACCGGTCGGCGAGCGCCTGCGCCAAGCCCTGAAGCGCCAGCCCGACGCGGCGGCGCCCGATCTCACCCTTGTCTACGCCACCGACATGGTTCGCCTCACGCGGCTGGTGCGGGCGCGCGGCGCGCTGGTCGAAGTGGCGCTGGACCAGGGCCACATTTCCGCCGGCGACAGGACGCTGCCCGTGCGCGAGCTGGAGCTCGAACTCAAGCAGGGCCAAGCCGCCGGCGCCGTGGCCCTGGCCACCACCTGGTGCCTCAGGCATGGCCTGTGGCTCAGCAGCGTGAGCAAGTCCCTGAAAGGCCAGCGCCTGGCGCTGGGCCAGGACTTCGGCGCGGCCGTGGCCGCCGAAGCGCCGCGCTTTCCCCGCCACGCCTCGGGCCGCGAGGTGGCCGCCGCGGTGGTGGCCGCCTGCCTGAACCAGGTGCTGGCCAATGCCAGCGACGTGGCCGCCGGCTGCATCGCGGAAGAGAACATTCACCAGCTGCGCGTCGGTCTGCGCCGGCTGCGAACCGCACTGCAGGAACTCGAGGCCCTCGCAGGCGGCTGGGGCGATCAGGGCGAGGCCTGGAAGGCGGCGCTGACCAGCGTTTTCCGCGAACTGGGCCAGCACCGCGACCGCGACTACCTGCTCGGCAAGCTGCAGGGTCAGATCGAAGCCGCAGGCGGGCCGCCGCTCGACTGGCAGGAAACACTGGGCACCCTGCCCAGCACCGCCGAGTCGGTACGCGCGCCGGCTTTCCAGCAGGCACTGCTGGGCCTGATCGGTTTTGTTCACGCCGCCCCCGGCGAGGGCGCGTCTGCGCCCGACGACACATCGCCAAAAAAATTCCTGCGCAAGCGCCTGGCCAAACTGCACAAGCAGGTGCTGGTGCAGGGCCGCCAATTCACGGCCCTGCCTGAGGCCGAGCAACACGCGCTGCGCAAGCGCCTCAAGCGCCTGCGTTACCTCGCCGAATTTGCACAACCCCTGTTTGCCAGACGCAAGGCCGCCGCCTACCTGGCGGCCCTCAAGCCGCTGCAGGACGCGCTGGGCATTTACCACGACGAAGTGGCGGCGCTGCAGGTCTGGCAAGGCCTGTCAGGCCACGACCCACGCGCCCTGTTCGGTGCCGGCTGGCTCAGCGCGCGGCGCGAGGTACATGTGCAGGCGTGCCAGCAGGCCTGCGACCTGTTGGCACTGCAGGCCAAGCCGTTCTGGGACTAGAAGCCTGCTGCCCTGCGCCGCGCCAGCAGCACCATCGCCGCGCCAAGTAACAAGCCGCCCAAACCTTGCTGCGCTGTCAGCGGCTCGGCAAACAGCCAGGCGGCCGCCAGCGCCGCCACCAGCGGTTCAATCAAGGTGCCCACGACGGCGGCAGTGGGTGACAGCCGACGCGCCCCCCACGCAAACGCCAGGTAGGCGACTGACGTGGTGGCCACACCGGTGTATGCCACCTGCAACCAGGCCGTGCCGTCACGCGGCCACGTCATGCCCTGCGCGCCAGCCAGCACAAGCATCAGCAGCGCCGCCACCGTCATGCCCCAGGCGGAGGCGCTGACGGCCGGCACATGCGCCGGCATGCGCGCATTGCCCAGCACCACCAGCGAGTACAAACCGGCTGACGCAAACGACCAGGCCAGGCCCGCCGCATAGTCTTTCGGCAGTGTGATCGCTTCGGCGGGCATGACGATCAACCCCACGCCGATCAGCGCGAGCACCAGCGCCGCCAGCAGCCGTCCGCTGGCGCGTTCATACCCGCGCAACACCGACAGCAGCGCCACGATCACCGGCGCGCAGCAGATCGAAATCACCGTCGGCAAGGCCGCGCCGATGTAGGCGACGCCCATGAACCAGCAGGTCACGTTCATCGCCATGGCCAGGCCGGTGACAACAATCAGCGCCCTCTCCCGCCACGGCAAATGCCGCCATTGACCGGCGGCCGGTGAGGCGGCCACCTGCCGCCAATGCCACCACCACAAGAGCGGCAAACCCAATGCAAACCGCGCCAAAGAAAGACTGAACGGCGACATGCTGCCGCCCTCCATCACCGACTGGGCAACCAGCGCGCCTACACCCCACAAGACGCCCGCAAGCAGGACGCCACCCCAGGCCAAAGCGGCCGATGTTCGGGAATTCATGAAAAAAGATCTCCATCCGTGCGCCTGCTGCAAGACTGTATGCAGCCAGGAAAGAGAAAGGCAGGCAGGCGCGTCAACTCATGGCCGCGCGCTGTTGTTCACCGAATAGAACAAGCGCGGCCGCATGCGCGACCCGGCGGGAGGCCGAGTGCAGTCGAGTTAGGCGGAAGGGGGAGAAAGTTGGAGGAACATGATCAGCATCTTAATCAAGTGATATCTGTGAACGGTCCATGGCAGGCCAAGCTATAGCGATGAGCCGGGGAATTCACTGCGGTCGCCCACCTGTGTTGTCGAAGATCGATGAATCGGCGTTGCACGAACTGTGGACTTCGGGATACTACACACTTGCGGCACTCGCAACAGTTTTCGAGGTGCATGAATCAGTGGTTAAGCGCGCCGTTTACCGTCGTCACAAGCTAGGACATTCGTCGCTGCTATAGATGATTCAAGGTATGCTGATGTGAGGGAGAACGAGGGTATGACAACCGCATCAGACAATTTCGAAAAGAGAATCCAACGAATTCACGATCTTATCGAGCAGCCGAACTCGGAGGTCATATGGAATGATCGCATTCCTGATCCCGACACGCCAAGCCAGCAGCGGCAAATTGATGTTTCGATTCGTCGCGGTGGAAAACTTACTCTAGTGGAATGTCGAATTCACCAAGCCGTGCAGGATGTCAAGTGGATTGAAGAGCTGATCGGCCGACGTGTCAGTTTGAACGCCGATGCGGTGATTGCAGTTTCAAACTCTGGGTTTACAAAAAACGCAAGGGCTAAGGCCAAGGCGTTTGGCATTATTCTCCGCGACTTCCAATCGTTGACCGCCGAGGAAATAATGTCTTGGGGTGAGGCCGCGGATATAGCACTCACGTACTTCGAGTATCGAGAGATTTCAATACGCTTAGGCCTGGCGGGCGGTGCGACTCCTCCGCCAGATGATTTGATCCTGGAGCAACTGGAAAAATCTGGATTGCTATTTAAAGTAATTCAGGAGGCGAGTGACCGCTTCGATCAGGAAGTTGTGCCGGAATTTCGAAAATTTCATTTGACCTGCCGTATCTCGGAGGTTTCGTTTGGGGACGCCGATGTTGAACAGGTTTGGATGACCGCGGAAGTTCGGCGGGTCACGCAAGAGGTCGCAACCCCTTCAGTAGTCGCTTATGACGCGCCCGAAACGAATGCCGTTGATCGAGGGACTGTAGTTCAGCAGCTCGAGTTGGGAGATTTCGAGATCACGCACGCGTCGGACAATATTTGCATCGCTGCCGATCTGGGAGACATTGCGCTTCCGTCGAACAGCTTTTTTTATTGCTTCGCTGTGAGATTTAAGAAGGCCAAAAATCTCCTGAGCATGGAAGTGATCCGACCCCCGCCATTCAGGATTTCGCTTCGCGGCGTAAAAATGCAAATAGCATTTAGGGATAAATCGGAAAAATGATTGGGCACGCTCGACCAAGTGTTGCTCTTGAGCCACCCAATTCGAACATGACTTTGACAGGCTATTTCTCGCTGCTGGCGGTCGCCTTCAAAAACTCAAACAACCGCCCAGCCGGCTGCGACTCCGCGAGATCCACCGGCGCACACGACGCCACCAACCGCTTGGCCCAGACATCCGACAAGGGTCGCACAGTCAGCCGTTCGCTGCCCGCCCAACGCAGCAGCAGGCCCCACCGCCGCGCCCACGCCCTGCTCCACTAACTACTAATCGCGTCAAAACTGCTCAAAGTGGCACGCAGGCGGAGTTGCTGGTGATGCCCGAATGCTCACTATTTGATAGCTTCTTGCGCCCGTTATATAAGGGCCGGAAGCCTGTAGGACTCATCAAAACCGTTGAGAGGCGCACGCAACGGTGCTGCCAACTCAGCGCCCTTGCCCAGCCAGCTGCGCCTTGAGCGCAGCGTTTTCCGCCATCAGTTCGCTGATGGTCTGCCTGAGCCGCGCAATCACCCCCTCGGGCGACTCGGGTTCGGTGCGCGCCACGGCGCGGGTTTCGCGCACCTGGCGGGCCGCTTGCTGCAGCTCCTTGCGGCCGCCGGCGGCGGCAGCCACCTGCGCTTCGACCGGCAGTGAGGCCACGGTGGCCGCGGCGTTGATGGAAATGGCACCGGACTTCACCGCTGCCATCAGTTCGGGGGCGGCCGACTTCTGGATTTTCTCGATCTGGCTGATGGTGTTGCTGCTGATGCGCGCGGCTTTCGCCACCGCGTCGCGCGTCAGCAGGGGTACGGGCGCCGGGGTCGGGGCCTCTGTCGCCTGGCCGGACTCGGAAGGCGCCTCCGCCGGCGTTTGCGCGCGTGCCGCCAGGATGTCTTTTTTGCGCAGGGCCAGCACGCCGCGCTGGAAGTCGGACACGCTGCGCCGCCCCAGGTGCTGGTCAATCATCCACAGGTGCACGTCGTCGATGGATTTGAAATGGCTGTTCTGCACGGTATGAAAAGGGATGCCGTGTTGGGTACAGATGCTGTGGCGGTTGTGCCCGTCCACCAGCACGTCGCCCCACAACACCAGCGCATCGCGGCAACCTTCGGCCAGCAGGCTGCGTTCAAGGGCCTCGCGTTCGTCGGCTGTCAGCGGGTCGATGTAGGCAAGCAGTTCCGGGTTGACCGTGATGTTCATGGTGAGTTCGTCAGGGATGGCTGGCAAAAAAACGTCTCCAGCCCTCCACGCAGAAAGGGCTGGGTCGTCAAAAAAAAGGAAGTCACGCGGCAGCAGCAGGGTGCGGCCCGGTGCGTGACAGTCGGCGGGGGCAGCCTGCAGGAGGCGCCCCGGGCAAGATCATAACGAGGACCAGCCGCGGGCCGGACGCTCACGCGCTTGCAAGTGCCGCCCTGGCTGAGGGTGCAGGCTGGCTGGAAGCGCCTTGACTGAAAACTTCAAATCAAAAAGGCTTCCAGCCTTTTACCAATGGGCGCCGGCAGCTATTAAAACAGTAGCAATCTCGACAGCCTGACCTGTGGCAACCCCTCGACAGGCCAGGCTCACGGCGAATGCTTAGCGCGCCGCCGGCAGGCGCCCCAACACCTTTTCAAGCGCCAGGCCAATCGCAATCAGCCGTCTGTCGCTGCCGGCCGGCCCGTCAAGCTCCAGCCCTGTCGGCATGCGGCTGCTGGCGCCCAGGCCCATGGGCAGCTGAATGCCGGGAATGCCGGCGTTGCTGCCGGGGTCGGTGTTCTGGATGAACAGGCCGAAGTTCTCCAGGCTGCTGGCCTCGGGCGTGGCGGGCAGCGCGGTGCGCGGCACGGTGGGGAACACCAGCGCGTCGAGCCGCTGGCCGGCAAAGGTGTCGGCGTACAGCTTGACCAGCGCGGGCCGGTGCACCGTCATCGCGGCCTGGTAAATGGGCGCGGCATCAACCAGGCCGTTCGGCCCGGGCAGCTTGCGCGGAATCACCAGCGCGTCGTAAGTGCCTTTCACGTCCGGGCTGGCGATGCTTGCTGCCATCTGGCGGATGCTGACGCCGGTGTTGTACCTGGCCAGGTAGGCCACCATGTCGTCGTAGGCTTCGTACAACGCCACGGGAAAGCCCACCTTGCCATTGAGCTCGGCCAGTTGCGGCATGGCGACATCGACCACGGTGACACCAGCCGCTTTCAGCCGGGCCAGCGATGTTTCCCAGGCGCCGCGTGTGTCGCTGTCCAGATTCGCCAGGAAGCCGGGCACCACGCCGAGGCGAACAGCTTTGAGGTCTGCAGGCAGCAGCGCGGGCGCACCGGTGACCACGCGGTCCAGCAGCTCCACGTCGGCCATGGCCACGGCCATCGGGCCGGCCGTGTCGCGCGTATGCGAAATCGGCGCGATGCCGGCTTGCGGGTAGCGCCCCATGCTGGGCCGCAGCGAGGCACAGCCATTCAGTGCGCAGGGCACGCGCAGCGAGCCGCCGGTGTCGGTGCCCAGCCCGGCGGGTGCCATGCGCGCGCCCAGCGCGGCCGCGCTGCCGGCCGACGAGCCGCCGGCCATCTTTGTCACGTCGTAAGCGTTGCGCACACCGGGCTGGGGGCCGGTGTTGAAGGCCGGGTTGTAGCCCGAGATGCCAAAGGCCAGCTCATGCAGGTTGGTCTTGCCGAGCACGATGGCGCCCGCGTCGCGCAGCTTCTGCAGCACGGGTGCGTCGGCGGTGGGCACAAAGTTTTTCAGCGCCGGTGTGCCGGCCGTGGCGGGCAGGCCGCGCGCCTGGATGTTGTCCTTGACGACGATAGGCACGCCCTGCAGCGGCAGGCAGGCGCCGCCGCCTGCGCGGCGCTGGTCGGCCGCGCGCGCAGCCTGCAGGGCGCCGGTTTCGTCCAGCGTGACGAAGGCGTTCAGCTCGGGCCGGGACTTGGCCCGCAGCAGGTAGGCCTGCACCAGCGCCTCGCTGCTCAGCGTGCCGCTGCAAATGCGGACCGCGGCTTCGGTGGCGGTGAGGCTGTCGATGTCGGGCGCGCCGCGCAGGCCGCCAGGGCCGCTGCAGGCTGAAAGCGCGGCGGCAGCCACTAGCGTGCTGCAGGTATGTGGAAGGGAAAGACGGGCCATGGTCACTCCAGTGGGTTCAACGGGTTCAGTGCTTGCAGCGCGATCATGGCGGCTGCCGCCCCGGCTGTCTGTCATCGAATTCGATGACACGGCGGATTGACCGGCGCCGGCGTTGGCGCTAGGCTTGCCGCAGCATCCCGTCCCCTTCTGCACCTTCATAGAGGCCCGCCATGTTTCTGTCCAGCACCGAGCAACGCGCACTGGCCACCTGCTTTTCGCTGCTGGCCGAGGACCTCAATGAGCGCGAAATCCGCGAGCGCATGGGTCAGGCCACGCTGGCGCTGTTCCGTGCGGAATACTTCGCCTCCTACATCTGGAGCGAGCCCTCCGGTTGCTTCGCCCACCCCGTGGCCATCAACATGGACCCGGCCAACCTGCAGCGTTACGAGGCCTGGTACCAGTACCGCGACCCCATCACCTTCGCGCTGCAGTCGCGCCGCCACGCCACCCTGGTCAGCGAGGTGATGCCGCGCAATGAGTTCCTGAAAACCGAGTTCTTCAACGACTTCCTGGCGCGCGACGGCCTGCACTGGGGCATCAACCTGCATGCCTTCGACGGCGACGAGGCGCTGGGCGACCTGCGCATCTGGCGCGGGCGCAAGGGCCGCGAGTTCAACCACCACGACCAGCAACTGCTGGACATGCTGGAGCCGGCCTTCGTGGCCGCACTGCGGCGCGCGCGCCGCTCGCTGCCGGCGCCCAACCTGGCCGGCCTGCCGGCAGCAAGCTTGAGCCGGCGCGAAATGGAGGTGGCGCGCTGCGTCTGCCGCGGCCTGACCGACAAGGAAATTGCACGCGAACTCGCGATCGCCCTGCCCAGCGTGCGCACCTACCTGCAGCGTCTGTTCGACAAACTCGGCGTGCACCGCCGCGCCGGTCTGGCGCAGCTGGCGGACCGCCTGCATTGAGGCGGCCTGGCCGGCATTCGACAAAAATAGCCTGCAGCCCTTGTCAGACAAGCGCCAACAGCTATCATAAAAATAGCAAATCGAAACAAAGCCGCCGACGCGGGCCGCCCGCCCGTGGCCACCATGCCGGCGCCGCGCGACCCCCGTGGCTTGTGGAATACGCCCCGACATGCGAAAACGGCGGTATTACTGACATGAGTTTGCGTCTGCAGGGGCTGCGCCAGGGCGGATAATCAAGGCCCCGACACGGAGAGAGAACCCCTTGTTTTCAATGCGTCAAGACCGCTGGATCAGCCTGATCGGCGGGATCATCTTTCTGGTGACCACCCTGGCAGCGGGCATCGCCGTGTACGTCGTCATGGAGCGACAGACGGAGTCTGTTCTCAGCCGCGGCCTGCAGGCAGCGCTGCAAAGCAACGCCCGCCTGTTTGAAAGCCAGATCAACCAGGCCCTGACCGATGCGCGCACCGTGGCAACGCGTCCTTTTCTGATGCAGACCCTGAAAACGTTCGGGGCCAAGCCGGACGATGCCGCGGCAACGCTGGCGATGCAGCAGGCGGCCACCTCGTTTCTGCCCACCGGTTTCAACGGTTTGTCCTTTCATGACGCGCGGGGCCGTGAAGTGACCCGCGCCGGCAGTTTTTCGCCCAGTGGCGAGCAACAGGTCCTGCTGAGCCAGAAGGACCGCGCATTCCTGCTGTGGAACGGCCAATTCATTGTCCAGACGCACTTGGACATTCTCGACCCCCAGGGCCTTCGCGTGGGCGAGGTCAAGACGGAGACCGCCCTGCCCTTGTTGACCCGGGTCTTTGGCGATATGGCCACCATAGGCCAGAGTGCCGAGTTCGCGGTCTGCGCACCGCTGGACGACGGCGGCAAGGACATGAACTGTTTTCTGGGGCGCGTGTCCGGTACGTCGTTCAAGCGCGTTGCGCGCGTCGTCGAGGGCCAGGCCCTGCCCATGAACCACGCCCTGCTCGGCAACACCGGCATCATCGTTGCCCGGGACTACCGGCGCGAACAGGTGGTGGCGGCCTACGCGCCGATTGCGCCTTTCGCTTTCGGGATGGTGCTCAAAATCGACCAGAAGGAGCTGTACGCGCCGATCTACGCGCAGCTCAAGTTCATCCTGCCCCTGCTGGCAGCGCTGGCAATCATTGGCATGCTGCTGCTCAATGTTCTGGTCGCGCCGCTGGTGCGCAAACTGGTTCTCTCCGAAAAAGCCGCGCTGGATGCCAACGCCCAGCTGCGCAACAGCGAAACGCAGTTGCGCGACATCACCGACACCTTGCCGGCCCTGCTTTCCTACGTCGATGCGGATGGGCGCTTCCGCTTTCACAACCGGGCCTATGAAGAGGCGCTGGGACTGACCTCGGAGCAGATCGACGGGAAACACCTGCGCGAAGTCCTGGGCGAGAAGATCTATCAAGCCACGATCCCCCAGGTTGAACAGGTCATGGCGGGTTACCCGGTGGTGTACGAACGCATCCGGAACAACCTTCGCGGCGACCCGCGTGACTATGTCGTCAACTACTTCCCGCGTTATGGCGAAGGCAAGGACGAGGGCCGGGTCATCGGCTTTTATTCGCTGGCAACCGACATCACCGAACTCAAGCGCCTGGACCGCATCAAGAGCGAATTCGTCTCCACCGTGAGCCATGAATTGCGCACACCGCTGACCTCCATTCGCGGCTCGCTGGGCCTGATCGCCGGCGGCGTGGCCGGGCAGCTGCCCGACGCCGTCAAGTCGCTGGTGGAGATTGCCAAGAACAACTGCGAACGCCTGATACGGCTGATCAACGACATCCTGGACATCGAGAAAATCGAGTCCGGCAAGATGCAGCTCGACCTGCAGGTGCTGGCGCTCAAACCCCTGCTGGAGCAGGCGCTCGCGGCCAACGAAGGTTTTGGCGCCGCAAAAAACGTGCGCCTGCGCCTGGTTTGCCCCGACGAGACCTTGCAGGTGCACGCGGACAGCGACCGCCTGACCCAGGTCGTGACCAACCTGCTGTCCAACGCGATGAAGTTTTCGCCGCCCGACGAGACGGTGGAAGTGCATGTATCGCGCGCCGGCACGGGCGTGCGGGTCGAGGTGCGCGACCACGGCCCCGGCATTCCCGACGAGTTTCGCAAGCGTATCTTCCAGAAGTTCTCGCAGGCCGACTCGTCCGACACGCGCCAGAACAGCGGTACCGGGCTGGGCCTGAATATTTCGAGGGCGATCATCGAACGCCTGGGCGGCAGCATGGGTTTCGAGAGTGAAGCGGGAACGGGCACCACCTTTTTCTTTGAGCTGCCGCAGGCGCCATGGGCGCAACCCGACGACCAGCCCGTGGCAACGCTTGCCGCCGGCACGCCGGCCAGCACCCGTCCGCGCATTCTCGTGTGCGAAGACGACCGCGACATTGCCCACCTGATCGGCCTGATGCTCGAAAAAGGCGGTTTTGACGTGGACCGGGCCTACACCGCCGCCATGGCACTGGCCTTTCTGGAGAAAAACAGCTACGCAGCGATGACGGTGGACCTGGGTCTGCCCGATCAGAGCGGGGTCACGCTGATCCGCACCTTGCGCGGGCAAGCGCACACGCGCGACCTGCCCATCGTCGTGGTGTCGGCCGCGGCCGCGGAAGGCCAGATCGAGTGCAACAGCCTGCCGCTGAACGTCTCGAACTGGCTGGACAAACCGATCAACGAGAACCAGCTGATCCTCGCACTTCGCCTCGCCATCGACCGCATGGCCAAAGGCAAGCCGCGCATCCTGCATGTCGAGGACGACTTCGACATGCAGCGCATCACGGCCGCCATCGCCCAGGACTTTGCCGTCTTCGAGTTTGCCGCCTCGCCCGAGGAAGCGCGTGCGCGGCTGCGGGAGCGGCACTTCGACCTGGTGCTGCTGGACCTGGCCTTGCGTGGTGCGTCGGGCTGGGAGGTGATGGCAGACATCGAGGCGCTGGACAAGCCGCCGCCGGTGGTGGTGTTCTCCGCCACGGAACTGAACCGTGCCAAGGCCGCCCGGTTCGCTGCCGTGCTGGTCAAAGCCCAGACCACGAACGCCGAAGTGCTGCAGATCCTGCAGCGCGTGCTGACCGAGGCGCATCCGGCTGGCCCGGCGCCGGCCTGAGCGAACGGCCTGTCGCCAGGGCCTGTCGGGGTTCACGGAGTTTCCGCGCCGCGCGTCAGATACTCCTGAATTGATAGCTGCCGGCGCCCGCCAGACAAGAGCTGGATACCGTTTTTCCTTGCAACCTGAAGCGCAGCCCGAAAATCTCAGCCCTGCTGGAGCAGCGTGTCGATCTGCTGGTCCTTGTGCTCCCACAGGTCGCCGAGCCACTGCTGGAAAGACATGCGAAACGCCGGATCGGCGGCGTAGTCACCCTCGCTGAACTCGGGGGGAATCGGCAGTTGCTGCGCGCGCACGATGATGCGCGGCGCCTGGCCGCAGAGAAACTGCCAGAAGGACGGCGCACCCGCGGGGTAGACGATGGTCACGTCAATCAGCGAGTGGAATTTTTCGCCCATGGCGTTGACGGCCAGCGCCAGCGCGCCGGCCTTGGGCTTGAGCAGGTGCCGGTAGGGCGAGGCTTGCGACGCATGTTTGGCGGGCGTGAAACGGGTGCCCTCGGCGAAGTTCATCACGCTGGTCGGCACCAGCGCAAACTTCTCGCAGGCACGTTTGGTGGCCTCGCGGTCCTGCAGGCGGCGCTCGGGGTGTTTGCGCAGGTCGGCCTTGGTGTGGCGCTTCATGAAGGGAAAGTCCAGCGCCCACCAGGCCAGGCCGATGACCGGCACCCAGATCAGCTGCTGCTTGAGGAAAAACTTCAGCATGGGAATGCGCCGGTTCAGCACATGCTGCAGCACAAAAATGTCCACCCAGGACTGGTGGTTGGCATTGACCAGGTACCAGCCTTCGTAACGCAGGGCGTCAACGCCGGCCACGTCCCACACGGTACGCTGGGTCAGCCGCATCCAGCCGCTGTTGCAGGCGATCCAGGCGGTGGCAATCGCGTTGAGCAGCGGGTCGATGCGCACACGCACCGCCTTGAAAGGCAGCACCAGCTTGACCAGCGACGCGGCGAACAGCAGCGTGCACCAGAACAGCGTGTTGACGACCAGCAGACACAGCGCAATCACGCCACGAAGAAAGGAAGGCAGAAGTCCGAGCATGGGCAGTTCAAAGCCTGAATTTTCGCCTGCGCGGGCCTGCCCGGCCTTGTGGAAGGTCAAAGGCACCGCGATGGTGTGACTGGAACGTGCCGCAGTGCTACGTTTTTAATAGCTGGTTACGCCCGCCGGATAAGGGCTAACGGATGAATTCAGTCGAAAACATGAGGCCCGTTTCCACTCTGCGAGGGGTCAGACCTCACCTGCGCAGCTCGGCGGCAAGGCCTTGCAGCATGCTGACTCTGCGAAACGTGGTTCGGAGACGCAGCCGGCGCTCGAGAACAGCATTGGAGAACTTGCTCTCCATTTGCCTGCCCTGGCATAACCAGTAGACCTGAGCCCCTTCGTGGACAAAGTCGTCCAGCGAGCTTCGCAGCAAGGCCAGTTCGCCGGATTGAGCTGGAGTGAGTGGCTCACGCAGAAAGGCAACATTGACCTCGCCTGATTGTGGAACCTGCTCGCGCAAATGCAGCGCTCTTGCAGCAACAGCCTCAACCTCGGCCGCGGTTCTGATGAACACCTCGGACGTGAAACCCAGAAGAGGAGCGAGACCCACTTCAACAGCGGTGGCCAACTTCTGGGAAGAACGTGAACGGGCCGTGAAGATGACATTTCCGGAGTTGATGTACGTCTTCGCGTCGTCATGGCCGAGCGTACGGAAGTGCTCCGCCAGCGCAGACATCTTGATGAAGCGCCCGGTGACGTTGATGGCTCGGAGGAAGGCTACGTGGACTGGCACGGGTGTTTTGGGAGGTCTAATGTTTGAGATAAGCGGATGCCGAAGGCAATCCGCACTTGACCGAAATGTTAGCCAGCATTGTTCGCGACTCGCAGAAGAACAGCTGCGACCACTAGTAGCGGCGTACCAACTGCAATGTGCCAAAACTCGGCCCCGAGACCCACGCCGATCGCGCCAATACCTCCGATAAGCGCTGCCAAAACGTACGCATAAGTACGAATCAGCATGAGAGGCTTATCGCGTGAATGCTCTTCCATGATGGCTAACGTAATGTAGACCGCAAAACCTGCGGTGTAACTTGGCGGCTGTGGATTAATCCGGGAAACCCGGCAGCGTAAGTGCTTGTCGGGATTCGGTTTTCAGACATCTATTGTTTACCCCGCACAATTAAATGGAAAATGGAACCACAAACCCCACAAAGGGAAATTGTAATGACCGCCCGGGAGAAGGTAGCTCAGACACGCCGACCCAGCGCACCACTGGCCAACGCCACACCACAAGCCACCAGCACACTGGCGGCCAGAGTCCCGGCGCCCAGCGGCTCACCCAGCAGCCAGGCCGCGCCGAGAGCGGTGCTGATGGGCACCAGCGCGGCGGACAGCGAGGCGTGCGCCGCGCCCAGCCGCGCGATGGCAATCATGTAGGTCACCAGCCCCAGCAGACCGGCAACCAAACCCTGTCCCAAGGCCTGCCAGGCCACGTCGATCCATGGCGCTGTCAACAGGCGCGGTGCGCCGACCACCAGCAGCACCGGCAACAGCAGCAGCAGGGACCAGGTGTTGATCACTGCCGCACCCTGCCAGGGCGTGAGGCCGCTGCCGCGGAACACCAGCGTGTACACAGCCCACAGCAGTGCAGCCAGGATAAACAGCAAATCGCCGCGCCAGCTTCCGGCTGCGGATGAAACGCCCGTCAGCGTGGACGCGGCGAACACCATCATGGCCGCGACGATCAGTACCAGGCCGGCCACGCGCTGGCCGCTGAAACGCTCGCCATGGACCAGCCGCACACCCAGCGCGGTGAACAGCGGCACGCTGCCGGCCATGAACACCCCCATGTGCGCGGCCGGCGCCCATTGCGCGCCCGCCAGCACCAGCAGCCCGAACGGCAGGCCGCCGCCCAGCACCAGCAGGACCAGCTGGCCGCGCGGCAGCCCCTGGGGAAACAGCCCGGTGCGCAGCAACAACGGCAACAGCACCAGCGCCGGAATGCCGTAACGCAGAACGGCCAGTTCCAGCGGCCCCAGGGTGGTGGTGACGCCGTGGCGTGAGGCGATTTGCCAGCCGCTGCCGATCAGGGCGGCGGCCAGCGCGGCCAGCAGGCCAATGGCGAGGTTGCGGTTCATGGGCGCAGTCTGGCTGCGCGGGCCGGCGGCGGCTATCAGATTCCTGCGCTTGTGGTTGCTACGGTTTCAGGCTGTGAGTTCGCGCCGGGCTTGTGCGGGCGTTACGCCGAGCTCGCGCACAAAGGCGGCGCCCAGATGGCTCTGGCTGCTGTAGCCGAGCTCATGCGCCAGCGCGGCAATGTCGCGTTCGCCTTCTTCCAGCCGTTGCAGCGCCGTGGCCAAGCGCAGCCGCTGGCGGTAGCCGTGCAGGCTCAGGCCGGTGTGTTTGCGAAAGGAGCGCGCCAGATGGAAAAGCGAACTACACGCAGCGTCCGCTACGTCGTTCAACGTCCACGGTACGGCGTCGGTTGCGGCGGTACGCGCCACCATGAAACGCTGCGCACGTTGCACCGCGGGTGCTGAGCGGCCTTGAAACGGCGCGACGGGTGGTGCGTATCGCAGCACGGTTTGCAGAAGCACCTGGGTGGACTCACCAGCCCTGCCCAGACCGATCGCGCGCCAATGCCGCCTCAGCAGCCACACGGCGCGCGGGCTCAGCGCCCACGCATCGGACGCCAGCAACGCATGACCGACGCCCGGCTGTGCGCTGACGACGATGCTGGTACGCGCGGCATCGGCACAAGGTTTCATCTGGTACAGCAGGCCGGCCGGCAGGCTCAACGCGGTCAGGCCATCAAGCAGCACGTTCTGCCCGGCCACGCGGAATTCGGTGGCGCCGCTGGCCGGCAGCACCAGGCGCGGCGAGGCCACGACGTAGTCCGGGCTCCATTGCGCGGAAGGCGCGTGCAGCACCACACGCTCGACTTTGAGGGTGGTGGTTTGCTGCAGCAGCGTGCGATTCTGGGGCATGGCCTCCACTATAAAACGAGGTGCGGCTGGCGTGGTCTGGCTGCAAAATTACTATCGATTTAATAGCTGCTCGCGCACGCTGCTTCTGGGCTGGAGGCCATTTTCTCTGCCTGAAACCGCCCCGCAAGCCGCCATGGCAGACCGGCGCAAGCCAGCCGGGTCAGCCGCTTATTTCACTGGTGAAGCTCTGGGCCAGCCTGCACTTCAAGGCAGGCGGCGCGCAGTTCCTGCAGGGTTCCCATGACCAGCCGCAGGCGCCAACGCCCGCCCCTGAGACTTTGATCAAGCAAGCGAAGTTACGCAGATACCTTTCAAGCATTCACGGGCCTGCTCATGTATCGGGCTTCTTCACCGTAAGTCTCCATGTGCCCGGCGCCTGAGCCGGTCGGCACCGCCGCCCGAAAACCGTAACGCTCCCAGAACGATTTCGAGTCGTTGACCGCCGTCAGGCAGGCGAACTGAACCTTCAACTGCTTGAGCGCCTGGAAATAGGCTTCAATGAGTGCGACCGCCACACCCGTGCCTCGTGCCGCGGGGTGTAACGCGAGATCGTGCAAGTAGAGAGCGTTTGCCGTGGGTGGAACGGAGAAAGACGGACCATTCAAGGGCGGAGGGCTGCCAGCTTCAGCCGGTACCGCAACGAGATAACCGGCGAGGCCGTCGGGCACCAGAGCAACAAAACACGAGGTCGGGGATGCCTTCAGCTTGGCGAGAAACGACTGCTCCGACTCCAGCTTCGTCTCGTCGTAGCAGCAGGATTGAATCTCAAGTATCGAGGCAATGTCTTCTGCCCGCATGGGCCGGATGACAGTCTCCGGCTTCATCGCGCCTTGCGCACGAAGGGCTTGGCCCCTGGTTTGCCCGAACCGTTGTCGCGCGGCGGCAGGCCGGTGTGCTGGGTCAGGATGCGGCCCTTGACCGGTGTCACGGGTTTGAGCGAAAGACCGGAAGTGCCGGCTTTCGCCGTCACGGTCGTCGAGTTCTTCTTGCGCGCGCTCACGTAGCCGCCGTCGGTCATGGGCTGGAAGGTTGGGATCAGGTGGTGCTTGCCGTTGCCGATCAGGTCGGCGCGGCCCATGGCTTTGAGCGCCTCGCGCAGCAGCGGCCAGTTGTTGGCGTCGTGGTAGCGCAAAAAGGCCTTGTGCAGGCGGCGCCGCTTGTCGCCGCGCACGATGTCCACCGTTTCGCTGTCGCGCGTGATCTTGCGCAGCGGGTTTTTGTTGGTGTGGTACATCGTCGTCGCGGTGGCCATGGGCGACGGGTAAAACGTCTGCACCTGGTCGGCGCGAAAGCCGTTTTTCTTGAGCCAGATCGCCAGGTTCATCATGTCTTCGTCGCTGGTGCCAGGGTGGGCAGCGATGAAGTAGGGAATCAAAAACTGCTTCTTGCCGGCTTCGAGCGTGTACTTCTCGAACATCTGCTTGAACTTGTCATAGCTGCCAATGCCGGGCTTCATCATCTTCGTCAGAGGCCCCTGCTCGGTGTGTTCCGGTGCAATCTTGAGGTAACCGCCGACGTGGTGCGTGACCAGCTCTTTCACGTACTCGGGGCTTTGCACGGCCAGGTCGTAACGCAGGCCGGAGCTGATCAGGATTTTCTTCACGCCCTTGAGCGCCCGCGCGCGGCGGTACATCTTGATCAGCGGGTTGTGGTCGGTGTTGAGGTTCTGGCAGATGCCGGGATAGACACAGCTCGGCTTGCGGCAGGCCGATTCAATCTCGGGCGACTTGCAGCCGATGCGGTACATGTTGGCGGTGGGGCCGCCCAGGTCGGAGATCGACCCGGTGAAGCCCTTGACGGTGTCGCGGATCGCCTCGATCTCGCGGATCACCGAGTCTTCCGATCGGCTCTGGATGATGCGGCCCTCATGCTCGGTGATCGAGCAGAAGGTGCAGCCGCCGAAACAGCCGCGCATGATGTTGACGGAAAAGCGGATCATCTCCCAGGCCGGGATCTTGGTCGCGCCGTCGTGGCTGCCGTTCTCGTCCTGGTAGGCCGGATGCGGCGCGCGTGCGTAGGGCAGATCGAACACGTAGTCCATCTCGGCGGTGGTCAGCGGAATTGGCGGCGGCGTGATCCACACGTCGCGCGCGGTTGCGCCTTCGCCGTGCGCCTGCACCAGCGCGCGGGCGTTGCCGGGGTTGGTTTCGAGGTGCAGCACGCGGTTGGCGTGGGCGTAGAGCACGGCGTCGCTTTTGACCTGCTCGTAGGACGGCAGGCGGATCACCGAGCGGTCGCGCGGCGGCACCTTGATCCTGCCCTGCATGTGCGACAAAGCGGGGTTGGGCACGAAGGTCAGCGGTTTGATGGTGGAGCCCATGTCCGTTCGGGCTGAGCTTGTCGAAGCCTTGGGAGCTCCTTCGACAGGCTCAGGGCGAGCGGTTGCGTGGACGGCGGTGCTTCCTGCCGATTCCGCCTGTGCCGCAACCTCAGCCGCTTCGTCCTCACGTGCGCAACTTGCGCCCTGCTCCTTGGCCTGCTCCGAAATCATCAGGTAAGGGTTGACGTGCGCCTCGACCCGGCCCGGCGCGTCCACGCTGGTGGAGTCGATCTCGAACCAGCCCTGGGCGGTCTCGTCACCCGTGCGGCGGATGAAGGCCGTGCCGCGGATGTCGGTCATGGTCGCGACCGGCTCCTTGGCGGCGATGCGGTGGGCAATTTCCACAATTGCGCGTTCGGCGTTGCCGTACAGCAGCAGGTCGCACTTGGCATCCACCGCGATGGAGCGGCGCACCTTGTCGGACCAGTAGTCGTAATGGGCAATGCGGCGCAGCGAGCCTTCGATACCGCCCAGGATGATGGGCACGTCCTTGTACGCTTCGCGGCAGCGCTGCGAATAGACGATGGCGGCGCGGTCGGGCCGTTTGCCGCCGATGTCGCCGGGGGTGTAGGCGTCGTCGCTGCGGATCTTGCGGTCCGCCGTGTAGCGGTTGATCATCGAATCCATGTTGCCGGCGGTCACGCCGAAAAACAGGTTCGGTTTGCCCAGGGCCTTGAATGGGTCGGCGCTTTGCCAGTCAGGCTGCGCGATGATGCCGACGCGAAAGCCCTGCGCTTCGAGCATGCGGCCGATGACCGCCATGCCGAAGCTCGGGTGGTCCACATAGGCATCGCCGGTGACGATGATGATGTCGCAGCTGTCCCAGCCGAGCTGGTCCATCTCGGCCCGGCTCATGGGCAGGAATTTCGACGTGCCGAAGCGGCTGGCCCAGTACTTGCGGTAGCTGGTCAGGGGTTTGGCGGCGCGCGCGAAAAAAGAGACGTCGATGGGGGCGTTCATGGGGGCCTAAAGAGGACCTGAAAGGGCAACCTTTTATTTTAAGGTTTTAAGCCCGCTAGTGCTCCTCACATGGGTACTTCGCGCCCCGAATCAACCCAAATCAACCCGTTTCGGCGTTTAAATGCCCGATTCAGGCCCGGGCATGGGCAATCAGGCGGTCCAGCATGCGGCCCAGCTGGTGCTGCTGCGTTGCCGACAGGCAGCCAAAAATCTCTTCGTTGCGCCGCGCAATCAGTGCCATCACGCGGCTCCACAAGCGCTGGCCTGCCCTGGTCAGCGTCAACACCACGCCGCGGCCGTCGGAGGTACTGGCCTCCTTGGACACCAGGCCGCGCTCCACCAGCGACTGCGCCGCACGGCTGGCCTGGCCCTTGTTGAGGTTGGCCTTGGCCGCGAGTTCCACCACCGAGAGCGGCGCAAAGTTGCCGATGGCCGCCAGGCAGCGCGCCTCGCCGACCGGCAGGTTGAACTCGTCGGCATAGGCATCACTGCTGAACTTGTCGGTCAGCTTGTTGACCAGGTGCAGCCGGTAGGTCAGGAACTCGTCCAGCCGCGGGATGCCGGGGGATTTATGCGGCATCAGCGGCCCCGGCGGCGCACTGTGTCTGCGCGTTGGCGATCAAGGGCAAGACCTGGTCGGCGCGCTCGAAGCGGCTCATCAGCGACAGGCTCAGCATCGCCAGCAGGAGCGGCGCCCTGGCCTCGCCCGCCTGCGCAAGGGCTTCGCACAGGGCGGAATAACTCCGGTCGAGGTCGGCATCGGTCATACAGCGAATCCTTTGAGTTCCAAAGCGGCCAGCAGCGGCGCCGGGTCCAGGCCGCGCCAGCGGCCCATCACATAACCGTCGGGGCGTACCAGCACCAGGGCCTCTGCGCTGGCATCGGGCAGGCCGTAACGCTGGCGCGCCTGGCCCAGGGTGTCGGCCTCGGGCTCAATCTCCAGCACCGCCACGCCGTGGTCCGGCAAGTCCCGCAGCGCATCGGGCAAAGCGCCGTCGGCGAACACCAGGCACACCATGTCGCGGCCAAAACATTGCGTGAGGTGCAGCGGGCCGTGCGGGCCGGCCAGCAGGGCCTCAGGCGCGGGCGCGCCGGGTGCGGCCAAGTCGCTGGCCCACGCACCGGCTTGCGGTACGTTGAGCGGTGAGTCGACATAGGTGATGGGCGAGGACTGGCGCGGGTTGATCAGCGGCCGCACCTTGTCGTCGCTGAGGGCCAGCCGCAAGGTGGCTTCACGCATCAGCTTGAACGCAAAGTTGGGCGGCGCCATGAACTCGGTGCTTTTGGCGCCATAGGCGATGTTCTCGCGCGCGGCATGGACCCGCTCGGTGGAATACGAATCGAGCAGGTTCTCGCCCGCCCTGCCCTCGATCACGGCGGCCAGCTTCCAGGCCAGGTTGCCGGCATCGTCCAGCCCGGAGTTGAGCCCGCGCACGCCGAAGATGGGCACCAGGTGCGCCGCGTCACCGGCGAACAACACGCGGCCGTGGCGGTAGCTGTCCAGGCTCAGGCATTTGGCGTTGTAGATCGAGATCCACAGCGGCTCCCAGGGTTCGTCCTCGCCGATCATGCGCAAATGGCTTTGCACACGCGGCAAGACGTTTTCGGGTTTGACCGCCTCGACCGGGTCTTCGTCGTCGCGGATCTGGTAGTCGATGCGCCAGACATCGTCAGGCTGGCGGTGCATCAGGATGGTGGAGCCGGGGTTGGACGGCGGGTCGAACCAGGCCAGGCGTTCGACCGCCCTTTTTGTTTTTTGCACGATGTCGACGATCACGTATTTGCCGTCGTACTGCGTGCCCTGCAACTGCAGGCCCAACTGCTCGCGCACAGTGCTGCGCCCGCCGTCGCAAGCCACCACCCAGTCGGCGTGCACGGTATGCGGGCCCGCCGGGCCCTGCACCTCGATCTCGGCACATAAAACTGCTGGATGTTGACCATGGGCGCAAAACGCTGGGTCGGCTCGCTGGGCATCTGGAAATGCAGCACCTCGGCGTCGCGCCAGTAGCTGCGCCCGCCGACCCAGGACAGGCCCTTGTCCACCAGCGGCTTGTCGGCAGCGACCCAGCCGAGGATTTCCTGCGAGCGGCGCGACATGCAGATGGCGCGGCTGCCGCTGCAATAAGCCTCATCGGCTTCCACCACCAGGCAGTCGATGCCGTAACGCGAAAGCAAAGCGGCCAGGGTGAGACCGACCGGTCCGCCGCCGGCAATCAGCACCGGAACACGGTCCGGGAACGGGGAATTCATGGAAGTCATGGGCAGGTACTTATTTGGTTGCGGACACAACTATAAGGCGAACTGGTTGCAGGCGCAACCAGATTGGAGAATTGACAACCCCCGCCCGTCATGGTGCCCGTCCCACCCTTGGCTATGATGGTTTTCATCACAACACCGGAGACAAGACATGCCCGAATTCAGCACCCTGCGCATAGCCAAGGACGCCGCCCACCCGCGCATCGCACGCCTGCTGCTCAACCGTCCCGAGCGGCTCAACGCCATCAACGACGCCATGCCGCGCGAGATCCGGGCCGCCATCGACTGGGCTGCGGCCGAGGATGAGGTCCACGTGATCATTGTCGAAGGCGCGGGCAAGGGGTTTTGTGGCGGGTACGACCTGAATCACTTCGGCGAAGGCAACATCGACCACCCCTGCCAGCAGGAGCAGTTCCCCTGGGACCCGATGGTGGACTACGCCTACATGAAGCGCAACACCGAAGATTTCATGAGCCTGTGGCGCAGTCCGAAACCGACGATTGCCAAGGTCCACGGTTACGCAGCGGCCGGCGGCAGCGATATTGCGCTGTGCTGCGACTTGCTGGTAATGGCCGACGATGCACGCATCGGCTACATGCCGACCCGCGTCTGGGGCTGCCCCACCACGGCGATGTGGACCTACCGGCTGGGCGCCACCCGTGCCAAGCAGCTGATGTTCACCGGCGACACCATCGACGGAAAAAAAGCCGCCGACTGGGGTCTGGCCAACGAAAGTGTGCCGCCCGATCAGCTGGAAGCGGCCACCCTAAAGCTCGCGCAGCGCATCGCCGGCGTGCCGCGTTCACATCTGGCCATGCACAAGATGGTGGTCAACCAGGTGATGCTGACCATGGGGCTGGAGCAGACGCAGATGATGGCCACCGTGTTCGACGGCATCACGCGCCACAACCCCGAGGGCATGTGGTTTCGCCGTTATGCCCAGGCCGAAGGTTTCAAGGCCGCGGTGCAGTGGCGTGACAGCGGCGAGCCGATTCCCGAAGGGGATGAGGCGCGAAACGCCATCCGCGACCTGTCGTCGCGACCGGCGAAGGCCTGAGCCGGATTCACCTGGCCAGGCTCGCGCACCGGCTGGACGGGCTCGCCGGGCGGCAAGTCGATCACCTCGGGCGGTAGCTCCGGTGACGGCGGCATCACCGGTGGCGGACTGCCGGGCGGCACGTGGGCCCTCCAGCCGGGAGGGGTGGCATGAAGAGTCATGACCGTGGGTGGCGCCTGCGGCGGCTGACCAGGGACCGCAACAGCGCGGCGGTCAGGGCACCCGCCGCCAGGGCGAGCAGCGCGGACTGGCCTGGTTTGCGGGCCACCTGGCTGGCCAGCGACCCGCGGTAGCGTGTCAGCACACCCGGTGCTGCCGCGTCATGGTCGGCAGGGGCCAGAATCCCGTCCGAAGCGGGGTTGCTCAGCACCGCCTGTTCGGCCGACTGCAGCACGTCCTCATTCAGCGGCCGCGATGGCGGGGCTGGCAGTGTGCGTTCTTCTTCAATGCGGGGCGTGATCATCAGGACGCTTTCTCCGGGTCAGTTCCGGTTCAGCAAAAAAAATGGCGGACCCCAACCGGGCCGCGTGCTTTTCTCGCAGTCCTCCAACCTTAAAAGGCCTGGCTGACCCGGCATGCGGGAAAGCCCACTGTCGCCCTGTAGGAGGAAGCCCCGGCGCGGCCGCGCCTGCGGCGGGGCCTCGCACAACGTTTGTGCGGCCCACGCGGCGGTCAGGCAGTGCGACGCATCGAAGTAAGACAGGTCTTACAAGGGCTCGCGACTGACCTTACAGCCACTGGCGCCCGGCAACTACGACCCCTGGCCGCCCCGCCCAGTAAGGTGGGACTGCTACTCCCTCCAGTGTTTCCCTCCGTGTTTTCCGCCGCGGTTTCTTCCACCGCCCCCTTCCCATGAGGACATCCGATGGCACTCGCAACATCCTCCCCCACCGACGCCCCCGGCACAGCGGGCACGCGCCAGCGGCATTCCCCTTTCGGACCCGCGGCCTGGCTGGTGGCGGCCCTGGTCGCTCTGGGCGCCCTGCTGGCGATGTTGCCCGAAGGCACGGCCGAACCGCTGCAAACCGTTATGGCCTGGCTGATGGTCGCCGTGGTGGCGATCCTGGCCGTGATGCTTGTCGCCAAGGGGCTGGAGCGCCTGCTCGACTGCGAGTCCAGCTAGCACCCCTGCAGCCGCCACGGGCGGCCTGTCCGGCCGGCACTCCCCTCCTTTTTTTTGAACCGTTTCCAAGGAACCCAGATGACGCAACCCAAGCGCAGTACAGCCAGCGCCCCCAAGCTTTCCAACGGGGCCACCGAAAAGCAAAAACAGCTTCAGGCTTTTACTGCCGACGCCGCCAGCACGCTGACGACCAACCAGGGTCTGCACATCCCGGACAACCACAATTCGCTCAAGGCCGGCGTGCGCGGTCCGACGCTGATGGAGGACTTCATCCTCCGCGAAAAAATCACCCACTTCGACCACGAACGCATTCCCGAACGCGCCGTGCATGCACGCGGCTCCGCGGCGCACGGTTTTTTCAAGCTCTACAAGCCGATGACGCAGTTCACCTGCGCCGGTTTTCTGCAGAATCCCGAGCTGGAAACCCCGGTGTTCGTGCGCTTTTCCACCGTCGCCGGCTCACGGGGATCGGCAGACACGGTGCGCGACGTGCGTGGTTTTGCCGTCAAGTTCTACACCGACGAAGGCAACTACGACCTGGTGGGCAACAACATCCCGGTCTTCTTCATCCAGGACGCGATCAAGTTCCCCGACCTCGTCCATGCCCTCAAGCCCGAGCCCCACAACGAGATGCCGCAGGCCGCGAGCGCGCACGACACCTTCTGGGACTTTGTCTCGCTGATGCCCGAATCGACCCACATGCTGATGTGGGCGATGTCGGACCGCGCCATTCCGCGCAGCTACCGCATGATGGAAGGTTTTGGCGTGCACACCTTCCGTTTCATCAATGCTCACGGCGACGCGCATTTTGTGAAATTCCACTGGAAGCCCAAACTCGGCGTGCATGGCCTGGCCTGGGACGAAGCCCAGAAAATTGCCGGCAAAGACGCGGACTACCATCGCCGCGACCTCTGGGAAGCCATCGACAGGGGCGATTTTCCGGAGTGGGAGCTCGGCGTGCAGATCATCGAGGAGGGCCAGGAAGACAAGCTCGGCTTTGACATCCTGGACCCGACCAAGCTGATCCCCGAGTCGGTGGTGCCGGTGCAGCTCATCGGCAAGATGGTGCTCAACCGCAACCCCGACAACTTCTTTGCCGAGACCGAACAGGTGGCGTTTCACCCCGGCCATCTGGTGCCGGGCATCGACTTCACCGATGACCCGCTGCTGCAAGGGCGCCTGTTTTCCTACACGGACACCCAGCTGTCACGCCTGGGCGGGGCTAACTTTCACGAGATCCCGATCAACAGGGCGGTCTGCCCTTTCCACAATTTCCAGCGCGACGGCATGCACCGCCAGGGCATCAGCAAGGGCCGGGTCGCTTACGAACCCAACACCCTGGCGACAGGCGCGGAATTTCGTGTCGATGGCGGCGCCCAGGGCTTTCACACCCACCCGCAGGCGCTGGAGTCTCCAAAAATCCGCAGGCGCAGCCCTTCGTTCGACGACCATTTTTCCCATGCCACGCTGTTCTGGAACAGCCAGAGCCCGGCCGAAAAAGACCACATCGTGGCCGCCTTCCGGTTTGAACTGTCCAAGGTCGAGGTGCCCGACATCCGCCAGCGCATGGTCGACAACCTGGCGCATGTGGATGCCAAGCTGGCCGCCCGGGTGGCTGCGCCGCTGGGCATCAACGCGCCAGACGCCAAGGCCGCGGCCGGGCGACTGGGCTTTCGCGACTACCGGATTGCGCAGACCGTCGATGAAGATGCGGCGCTGAGCATGGCCGGCCGGCCGGCCACCGACAACATCCGGACACGCAAGGTCGCCATCCTGGTGGCCGACGGTGTGGACCTGCTGAGCTTCAAGCGCCTGCAGCAGGAGCTGCTGGACGCCGGCGCCCAGTGCAAGGTGGTCGCGCCCCAGCTCGGCCCCGTCACCACTTCGTCAGGCAAGCAGCTTCCCGCGGACCACACGTTTTCCAACACCTCGTCCATCATGTTCGACGCGGTCGTGATCCCGGGTGGCGCGGCCAGTGCCGCCACGCTGGCACAGCTGGGCGACGCGGTCCATTTCGTGCTGGAGGCCTACAAACACTGCAAGACCGTCTGCGCCCTCAACGAAGGCGCGCAGTTGCTCGGTACGCTGGGTTTTGCGCTCGACACCAGGGACGGCGCGCTGATGGAGCCCACCGCGGGCATTCTGCTGGGCGACTCGCGCAAGGCGGCCGACGGCCAGATTTTGCAGGCCCTGATCGCCGCCATGGCCCGCCACCGCCATTGGGACCGGCTCAACGTGGACGCTGTCCCCGCATGAAGCCGGCACGGGTCAGGGCTTGAGCTGAAGCTCGTGGACAAACGCCGCCGGCTTCATTTGCAGCGGGCGGTAACCCACCGCCGCCCAGGTCTGGCGCATGTCGCGGTAGCGGCTTGAAAACACCAGGCCGCTCTGCCCGGTCTGGTAGATGAACTGCGAGTTCTCCAGATCGGCCAGGTCGTACACGGCGCGCAGCGACGCCGCGTGCCGGTTGGCAAACGGGATTTTGGCGTCGTTGGGCCAGTACTGGCCGACATTGATGGTGAAGGAGTCCCCGTCCGTCGGCACCCGCACGTCGAACACCCGGGCCAGCGCCGGCACGCTGCCGAAGGGCCGGTGCACCGACAGCGCATAGTGGACATCGCCCCACTTCCATTGGGCCGGTACCTGGCCATGGCTGGCCTGCAGGCGCGTGAGCGCACGGTCCAGCGCGGCGCTGGACTGGGCAGCGCAACCTGCGGCGCCACACCAGAAGGCGTCGTTGCGCTGGACAATCTCCTCGATGGCACTGCGAAAATGGCGCTTGCCATACATGGCCTTGAAACGCTCTTCGCCCAGCCTGGCGCCTATCACGCCACGCGTGAGTTCATCGGCCCAGACCGAGAAAATCAGCGGGGCCGCGCTGTCGGCGCGCATGCGGCCGTCGAAGCCGGCCAGGACGGCTTGCGCCTGCTGGGCCAGCACATGTTGAGATGCGGTCTTCTGCAACAACGGCAGCAGCGTCAGCGTGGCCAACGACAAGGGGTCGCCCTGGATCTTCTGCATGGACGCCAGATCATGCCGGGGGGTGTCACCCAGCAGCTTCTCGATACGGTCAAAGCGGTAAGGAGCCACCCAGTCCTGGCCCATGAAGAAGTCATAACCGGGCGGGGTCACGCTCTGGTTGGCATTGGCAAACCAGCCTTTCTTGCCGATGGCCACCGCGTCGGTCTGCGGCGTCTGGGCATACGGCAACCAGCCGGCCCAGTCGTACTTCGCCTCCCAGCCCGGTGAAGGTGCAATACCCCGTATGTCGTTGTCGGGCTGACGCAGGGGTACCTTGCCCACGGCCTTGTAGGCCACCTTGCCGGCCACATCGGCCATCACGAGGTTCTGCATGGGCGAGTGGTAATTCGCGTAGGCAGCCAGCAGGTCGTCCACGGACTGCGCCTGGTTGCCACGCATGCCGGCCACCACGGTCAGGTTGTCCGTCTCGAGGGCGCTCCAGCGCAGCGCAAGCACGTACTTGCCGGTGTCCAGCACCTCGCCATGCGCTTTTTGGACGTCGCTGAGCACCGGTCCGTGGCGGCTGGCACGCACCGTCAGGCTGACGTCCGGCTTGCCCTTGACGGCGATGGTTTCAAGGCGTGTCTTGAACTCGGCCCATGACGTCCGGCCCGCGGCCCCCGGCACCCGGTACTGCTGCGGATTGGCGGGGTTGATCTGCTCCAGGTAAAGGTCCTGCACGTCGGGACCGGTGTTGGTAAAGCCCCAGGCGACCTTGTCGGTGCGGCCCAGCACCACAAACGGCAGGCCGGGCAAGGTGGCACCGATCACGTCCATGCCCGGCAGCGTGCTTCCATCCGCGGCCTTGCCGGCGGGTGCCCGCAGGTGCGCAAAGTACCAGATGGCCGGCGCCGACAGGCCCAGGTGCGGGTCGTTCGCCAGCAGGGGTTTGCCGCTGCGTGTGCGGCTGCCGGGAAGCACCCAGTTGTTGGAGCCCTTGCCTTCGACGTTGCCGATGTCGCTCGCCCAGCCATTGATGTCCTGCGCCATCAGATCCCGCATCCCTTGCTGAGTTTTTGCGTCAAATCGGGCTTCAGCCCTTTCCATACCTGCGCCAGCAGCTCCTGTTTTAATAGCATCCGGCACGGTTTTGTAAATGCCGAGCCCGGCGTACAGCTTGGCGAAGTCGGTTCTGGAAGCCGGTGCCTCGCCCGGGTAAGGCGTGAACAGCTGCCACAGCTGTTCGGTCGTCAGTACTTTGGCCGCGGACAGGCGTGCAAATTCGGTGCCCCAGTTGCCGCCCAGATCCAGCGCCATCATCAGTGACCAGCCGACGCTGTCCTGCGGTGTCCAGGGCCGGCCCGAGCGACCGCCCGGCTTGACGCCAAGGATGTGGAATTCCGGCGACAGCGCCTGCGCGCTGCCGGCGTAAAAGGCGTTGATGCCGTCGCTGTAGGCCTGCAGCGCCGCCTTGCCGTCGGCCGGCAACACCTGCCACTGGCGCGCGGCCGCTTCCATGATGCCCAGCGTGCGCATGAGCTTGTCGGTGTCCAGCGTGGCCTCGCCCAGCACCTCGGAGAGTTCGCCGTGCATGACGCGGCGATTGAACTCGAGTTGCCAGCCACGCTCCTGCGCATGCACATAACCGAGCGCCATCCACGCGTCGCGCGGGGACTGGGCCTTGATGTGGGTGACGTCGGCGCCGTCGCGCGCCACGGTCACCGGCGCTGCCAGGGCGGGCAGCTTGAGTTCGCCGTCCAGCGCCGGAAAGGCCCGTGCGGCGTACACAGCCAGCGCAGCTGCCAGCAGCGCGACCAGAACCAGTACCCCCCAGAAAAACCGTTTGACCCAGACCATGATCGCCTCCTGCTTGTTGTGGGCGATAGCCTAACCGAATCAGGCCCCCACCATCAGGTGCAGGCGATCAGGCGGCCGCGACCGGCTTGAGCTGCAGCGACTTGAGCTCCAGAAACTCCTCAAACCCGTACACACCCGCCTCGCGGCCGTTGCCCGACTGCTTGTAGCCGCCGAAAGGTGCATTGGCATTGAAGGGGCCGCCGTTGATGTCGACCTGCCCGGTGCGGATGCGGCGTGCGACTTTCATCGCATGTTCGTCGCTGCCGCTCCAGACGCCGCCGCCCAGACCGTAAATGGTGCTGTTGGCAATCGCCACGGCTTCTTCCTCGTCCTTGTACGGAATCACCACCAGCACGGGGCCGAAAATTTCTTCCTGGGCCAGGGTGTCTGTAGCTTTGATGCCCAGGATGGTGGGCTGCACAAAGTAGCCCTTCTCAAAGGCGGGCGGCTGGTCACCGCCGGCAATCACGTCCGCGCCCTCTTCGATGCCGGTGCGGATGAACCCCAGCACACGGTCGCGCTGGTTCGCGCTGACCAGCGGTCCGAGCTTGCTGGTTTCCTCAAGGCTCGGGCCAACGCTGAACCTGGCGATCACGGTTTTCGCCAGCGCCTTGACCTCGTCATAACGGCCGGCCGGTACCAGCATGCGGGTGTGGGCCGAGCAGGTCTGGCCGCTGTTGAGCATGCAGGCCGAGATCGTTCCCTTGACCGCGGCTTCCATGTCGGCATCGTCGAGGATGACGCTGGCCGACTTGCCGCCGAGTTCCAGCGCCACGCGTTTGACCGACTGGCTGGCGAGTTCGCTGACACGTTTGCCGGCACGCGTGGACCCGGTGAAGCTGACCATGTCCACCTCGGGGTGGGTCGCCAGCACTTCGCCGACCACAGGACCCATGCCGTTGACGAGGTTGAACACGCCAGGCGGCAGGCCGGCTTCGTGAATGATTTCGGCCAGGATCATGGCATTGACGGGCGCGATCTCGCTGGGCTTGAGCACCACGGTGCAGCCGGCGGCCAGCGCCGGCGCGATTTTCAGGGTGATCTGGCTGAGCGGGAAATTCCACGGCGTGATGCAGCCCACCACACCGATCGGCTCGCGCACCACCAGCGAGTTGCCGACCTTCTTTTCCCATTCGAAATTGCGCGCGATCCTGGCAAAGTTGCCCCAGTGCCAGGTGGGCCCGCCCACCTGCACCGCGCGAGCCATTTTCAGCGGCATGCCGACTTCACGAGCGATGGTCAGCGCCATCTCGTCCGTGCGGGCCTTCAGGCCGGCCGCAACCTTGTCCAGGTAGGCGGCGCGTGTTTCGACGGGCAAGGCAGCCCAGGCGTCAAAAGCAGCGCGGGCGGCCAGCACGGCGCGTTCGGCTTCCAGCGCTGTGCCGGCCGGCACGGTTGCCATGACTTCCTCGGTGCTCGAGTCGTACACCGGCAGAGTCTCTGCCGATTGCGCCTTGACCCATTGGCCATTGATGTAGTGCGAGGGGTAGGTAGTCATATCAAGCTCTAAATAGAAAAAATTTGTGAAAAAACGGGGAAGCGAGAGGTAAATAAATCACAAAGAAAATCACAATGATTTTCGGGGCGTGACCAAATCCGGAACATTCAAAAAGTAATACCTTTGTCTACAACCCGAGAATCAACATGACATTTGGTTACTAACACTTTGATTTATTTGTTGTTTTACGTTAACCATGTCACGTGATACATCTTGCATCTGTAACCGTGGAGGCTTAATCTACCAGACCGCACGGTTCCGCACCGCCCTACTCTCGAAAGCACAAACGCTATGCGCTGGATTAAACCTGATTTGAAAAGCAGTTTGCTGGGTCTGCTCAATGGTGGCGAAGTGACGCCTTCCAGCCTGGAAAAGCGTACCGAAGGCATTCGGCAGTTGATGCTCAACGAACTCGGCGAGTTCGGCGAAAAACATTACCCGAAAATTGCGCTGCGGGTGCGCTACGCCCAGGATGCGCAGGGTCTCTGGTATGCCCGCGGTGACGTCATGGCCGTGCTGTCGGCCATGCAGGGCGAAACCATCGCCCGCCAGAAGGTCAGCGGCATCACCAAGATGTTTGAAGGCCTGCTGCCCGGCAGCCTCGGCTCGCGGCGCAGTTCCCTGACCAACTAGGCTGCCCACCACCGGGCAAGGTGCCAGGAGGCCGACAACACCGCCGGCCAGCTTGGTGTGTTTCCCCCGCTTAATGGCTATGACCCCAGAGCAGAAAAGCGTCCCTGTCCTCGACGGCCAGCGTCACCTTCCCCCCCACCGGCAACACCACCTTGGTCGGCACATGGCCAAACGGCAACCCGCTCAACACCGGCGCCTTGATCTGGCGCTGTAACCACGCCACCACTGTGGCCAGTTTGAATCCCTTGTCGTGCGGCACGAGCTTGTAGTTGGTGAACTGCCCCAGCACCACCGCCTTCTGCTGCGCCAGCACACCGGCGTGCAACAGCTGGGTCAACATGCGCTCCAGCCGGTACGGGTGTTCATGCACCTCTTCCAGAAACAGGATGCCGCCCTTCACCTGGGGCAGGTAAGGGGTGCCCACCAAGGAACACAGCACCGCGAGGTTTCCGCCCCACAAAACCGCATTTTTGACGCCAAATTTGCCCTCGGCCCCCGGCTGCCAGGCGCCATCAGCTATTGATTTCGTAACGATTTTCGGCAGGCGCCAGCCGGTGCCCTCGCCCTGCCCCGTGATCAGGTCGTCAAAGCAGGCTTCCATGATGTCGTCAGGCTGCCCTTCGGTCCCGAAGTCCTCGCCGAGTGCCGGGCCGGCCCAGGTCACCGCCCCGGTTTTGGCCAGCAGCGCGTTTTGCAGCGCCGTGAAATCGCTCAGGCCGACAAAACGTGTGCCCCGGGACACCGCCTTGTCCAGCGCCTTGTAGTTGATATGCGGCAGCAGGCGTGTCAGCCCGTAGCCGCCCCGGGAGATCAACGCTACATCGGCGCCGCTGGCGGCCGCCCGGGCGATCGCGGCCAGCCGGGTGTCGTCGTCGCCGGCAAAGCGCTGGTGGCTGCTCAGCGCGGCCTCGTCCAGTTCGACCTCGTAACCCAGCGCCGTCAGGCGCCGCACGCCGCGTTTGAAAGCGGCCTTGTCGCGCACGGCGCTGGAGGGGGAGTAGATGTAGATATGTTTTTTCACGAGACGAAGTATCCCACTGCCCGGACCAGCCCTTCCAAAGCCGCCGGTCAGCCCCCCAGAGAACGCACCGCCTGCCGCGCAATGCTTTCCCCATGCTCCTGCACAAAATGCCCTGCCTGAGGCAACACGAGGGGCTCGGGGCAGCCGCGGATCATGGCCTGCAATTGCAGCATGACCGGCAGGCCGAGCACGGGGTCCTGCGCACCGACGGCCATCAGGGTCCGGCCTTGCCAGCGTTCGCGCCAGAAACTGCGTGCCTCCCGTGAAATCGCGGCACCGTCCGATTTCTCGGCCTCCGGCACCATGGCCGGAAAGGCACGCAGGGCGGCGCGGTGGCCCCGGTCGGGGAAAGGCGCGTTGTAGGCGGCGCATTCTTCGGCACGCATCTGGGGGTTGCCGCGCGCGAACAGCCGCGCCACATCGAACTCGGGGTTTTTCGCGCACATCTCGCGCCAGGCCAGAAAACCCGGCGACAAGGGCACGTCGCCAGTCGCCAGCGTCGTGTTCATGACCAGCAGACCCCGATAGCGCTCAGGTGCGGCCATCGGCAGGGTCAGGCCCAGCAGGCCGCCCCAGTCCTGCACCACGAGAACGATGTTCTTCAGGTCCAGCCGCTCCACCAGCTCCAGCAGGTTCTGCCGGTGCCCGGTGAAGCTGTGAAAGCTGTCCTTTTTGGGCTTGTCGCTTTTGCCGAAACCGATCAGGTCGGGCGCCACCACCCGGTGCCCGGCCGCCAGGAACACCGGGATCATCTTGCGGTACAGATAGCTCCAGGCCGGATTGCCGTGCAGGCACAGCCAGGTGAGGCCCTCACGGGGCCCCTCGTCGAGGTAATGCATGCGCAGGCCGGCCAGGGACGGCAGGTCGCTGAGGTAGCGGGGTGTCCAGGGGTAGTCCGGCAGGCCGGCAAATGCGCTGTCGGGCGTGCGGAGGGCGTCATCGCGCAGGGGATGGTTCAGTTTTGTCTCCTGGCGCTGTTCGCTGCGCCGCTGCTGGAAAAAATCCTGCAGCATCGCACCGCATTCCCCGGCAAGCACCCCACCTTGCACCTGCGTCTGGTGATTGAGCTGCGGATGGGCAAACAGGTCGATGACGGAGCCGGCGGCCCCGGTTTTTGGATCCGGCGCACCGAACACCACGCGCTTGAGCCGCGCATGCAGCATGGCACCGGCGCACATGGCGCAGGGTTCCAGCGTGACAAACAGTTCGCACTCGTCGAGCCGGTAGTTGCCCCCGGCCTGGGCGGCAGACCGCAGGGCCTGCATTTCGGCATGGGCCGTCGGGTCATGCCCGTTGATGGGCTTATTGCAGCCGGTGGCGATCACCTGACCATGCCGCACCAGCACGGCACCGACCGGCACCTCACCCGCCTCGGCGGCTTGCCGGGCCTGCGCCAGCGCCAGTTGCATGTAGTCGGCGTCGCTCATGATTGCTTCGTTTTTAATAGCAGCTTGCGCAAGTACCACGGGGGCTGAAGCCCGATTTGATGCAGATTATTTGTCTTCCGGCATGGGCCGGGCCTGCTGCATCGTGTTTTCAATCGACTGGCGCACCTGATTCTGGATCTGCTGGCTTTGCTGCTGCGGTGTAGCGCCGGCCGCCGGCGCGGGCAAAACCAGACCAGCGTCAGCCGGCGCAACTTTCACAGGCGCCGGGGAGAGCTGTTTTTTTGCCAGTACGCCGATGATGGCGACCACGATCAGCAGGCTCAGAACGCCAAAGATGGCACGCATGTCAGGCCTCCTTGCGGGGGGCGGCAGCGCCCCCCATGCCCAGCCGCTCCATCCAGTCGGCCAGCGCCTGTTCGTCGGGCGTGCCGGCGGCATACATGGCTTTCATCGCAGCGTGCGACTCGGTCCGGTGCTGGTTGAGTTTGAGCTTGCACTGCAGGTCTGTGACCTGCAACTCGAAAGCCACAATGCCGGCCAGCATCTTGTGGGCAAACTCCTCGCCCAGGCCGCGCCACTGCTCGGCATACGGCGGCTCATGGTCGCCAATCAGTTTTTTGAGCAGCCGGTCCTTGGCCTGCGGGTCTTCGATCAGGCTGGCCTGCACGGTGCAGTGCACGGCCAGGTAATTCCAGGTCGGCACCCGCGCCAGGTCGGGGTAGACCTTGGGCGACAGGTAGGCATGGGGTCCGAGAAAGGTCGCCACGGCCTTCGGCCTGGCTTCTAGGTAGCGCCAATGCGGATTGGGTTTTGCGACGTGCCCCAGCAGCACCAGCTGATCACCGCGTTCTTCCAGATGCAGCGGCAGGTGCGTCACGTAAGGCAGCCCCGCGTCGTCCACGCTGATCAGGCTGGCGAAGGGATAGGTCCGAATCAGGTCCGGCGCATGAACGCCGCTGTCATCATTGAACTGGCGAGGCAGATACATAATCTGCGTACTTTAACCGTTCACGGACGTGCCGGAACAGGGGCGATGCCTGATTCTTCCTCGACGCAGTCCTCCGCGCGTTCCACCCGGTTGCGCCCTTTTTCCTTGGCGCGATACATGGCACGGTCAGCAGCGTTGGTCAGTTCAGCGGCTGAGGCAAGCTGTTCCGAGGACGTTGCCACGCCGATGCTGACCGTGACATGAATGCTCTCCTTGTCTTCGAAATCAAAAGCATGGCCCTCAATGATCTTGCGTAAACGCTCGGCGGGGATCATTGCCGCATCAGCCCCGGTTTCCGGCAGGATGAGCGTGATTTCTTCGCCGCCATAACGACAGGCAATATCCACCTCACGACAGGTACCCACCACCAGATCACCAATGCTTTTAAGGACCAGATCGCCGGCAAGGTGGCCGTAGCGATCGTTGATCTGCTTGAAGTTGTCAATATCCAGCAGCAGCAGGGAAATCGGTTGGCCCGTGCGCCCGCTGCGGACAAACTCTTCCCTGAGCCGCAGGTAATGCATGCGGTGATTGAACAGTCCGGTCAGACCGTCGTGGTCGGCGAGTTCGCGCAGACGCTGCTGAGCCTGATCCAGTTGCCGCCCGACCTTGCCCACCAGCCAGTAGAAAAAGCCCAGCAACGTCATGCAGGCCAAACCGCCAACCCACGCGCTCTCGCGAGCCAGTGCATCGAGCGTCTTTGCCTGGAGAGTTTTTGCCTGGGGCGAGATATCAACCAGCGTCACCATTCTTCCCACGCTGCGCCCGGCCACATCTTCGAGAGGCTGAATCACCGCCCGATACTCAGATGTCCCGGCCACCACGGGCACCACCACCTTCTGCTCGCCGATAAGACCGCGCTCCAGGAGCCGAAAAAGTTCCGGAGGTGTGTTCCCTTTCGACTGAATGCTCACCACCATATCGGGAAACCGGTTCCAGTCCGGCACACGTCCCAGTATGCGCATGCCCGATTCCCATGCCTGGCGGTCGAGGAATTTCTTGTCAATCAAGATGGACATCTTGACGTTCGCCTGTCGCTGTACGGCCCTCAGCACATGATCAATTTCCATCCCCAACTCGACGAAACCGAGCAGTTGCCCATCAGGATCGAACCACGGTGTGACCAAACGCAGCGTGAAAGTACCCAGCGGCCCCAACTCGACACCGTAGCTGGTTTTATTCTGCTGCTGTGCCTGCAGGGTGGTGTTGCGGTTTATGGTGTCGCCAAAGCGTTCCGGCTGATGCACGCGCAGGATATTCACCCGGTTCGGGCCGGAAAAATAGAGATGGGTGATATCGTATTTTTTTCTCAGTTCGGCAAACATGCCGGCCGAGCTCTGCAGCAATTGTTCACGGTCACGTCGCGCCAGGCTCTGGCGCAACGATCGGTCATTGGCCAGCGCCTCCATGGCCGCCCCCAGCATGTTGGCCGAGAGTTCGATCTGATCCCGGTAGACATGCTCGGCGAGCGCAGAGGTTTCCTCTGTATACCGGTTGATATCACCGGTCGCTTTGAGGCGGATCAGCGTCACGATGAGCAGCGTAGCAAACACCAGCACGCTGGCGAGCGGGAGCAAGAACCACATCCGCAGCCGCTGCGTTTCACCGCCCGTTTTTCTCAGAAAGACCATATATCCCCCCAAGACAGCAAAAAAAAGCCCTGCGAAAGCTGAAACCAGCCAGCCCCCCGACGGCAAGACTTATCCCTATGCTATATCACCGCCAGGCTCGCTAGGGGGCTGAGCGGGGGCAAAAGCGAAATTGAGCTGCAGATTCGAGGAAGATGCCTGCTTGCATCATCGCCGCACTCGTCAATCGCCCCATGGAAGCAATGGACTCGCCGGACGCCGCGCCCTACTCCCACTCGATCGTGGCCGGGGGCTTGCTGCTGACATCGTAGGTGACGCGGTTGATGCCGCGCACTTCGTTGATGATGCGGCTGGAAACCTTTTTGAGCAGCGCATAGGGCAGCTCGGCCCAGTCGGCGGTCATGAAGTCGCTGGTCTGCACTGCGCGCAGGGCCACGACGTAGTCGTAGGTGCGGCCGTCGCCCATGACGCCCACGCTTTTCACCGGCAGAAACACCGCAAACGCCTGGCTGGTCAGGTCGTACCAGCTCTTGCCGGTGGCGTCGTCGGTGAAGTTGCGCAGCTCTTCAATGAAGATGGCGTCGGCGCGGCGCAGCAAGTCGGCGTATTCCTTTTTGACTTCGCCCAGAATCCGAACCCCCAGGCCCGGGCCCGGGAAGGGGTGGCGGTACACCATGTGAAAAGGCAGGCCCAACGCCACGCCCAGCTCGCGCACTTCGTCCTTGAACAGCTCGCGCAGGGGTTCGAGCAGCTTCAGGCCCAGCTGCTCGGGCAGGCCGCCCACGTTGTGGTGGCTCTTGATCGTGATGGCCTTTTTGTTCTTGGAGCCGCCGCTCTCGATCACGTCCGGATAAATCGTGCCCTGGGCCAGCCAGGCCACATGGCGCGAATGGTCGTTCTTGAGCTTGCCGGCTTCGGCCTTGAACACTTCCACGAATTCGCGGCCAATGATCTTGCGCTTGGCTTCGGGGTCGCTGACGCCCTTGAGATGGCCGAGGAACTGGTCGGCGGCATCGACGCGAATGACTTTCGCGTGCAGCTTGCCGACAAACATGTCCATCACCATGTCGCCCTCGTTCAGGCGCAGCAGGCCGTGGTCGACAAACACACAGGTCAGCTGGTCGCCGATGGCGCGGTGAATCAGCGCCGCCGCAACGGATGAATCGACGCCGCCGGACAGGCCGAGGATCACTTCCTCGCTGCCGACCTGGGCGCGGATTTTCTCCACCGCCTCGCTGATGTAGTCGCCCATGATCCAGTCGGCCCGCGTACCGCAGATATCCAGGACAAAACGTTCGAGGATGGCCGCACCGCGCTTGGTGTGCGTGACTTCAGGGTGGAACTGCACGGCGTAAAACCGGCGCTCTTCGTCGGCCATGCCGGCGATCGGGCAGCTGTCGGTGCTGGCCATCAGCTTGAAGCCGGGCGGCAACTCGGTGACCTTGTCGCCGTGGCTCATCCATACCTCCAGCATGCCGTGGCCTTCGGAGGTCGCGTAGTCCTGGATGCCTTCGAGCAGCTGGGTATGACCATGCGCCCGTACATCGGCAGGGCCGAATTCGCGCTTGTGACCGCTTTGCACGATGCCGCCGAGCTGGTGCGCCATGGTCTGCATGCCGTAACAGATGCCCAGCACGGGCACGCCCAGGTCGAACACCGCCTGTGGCGCCTTGTCGGTGCTGTCCTCGTAGACGCTGGCGTGGCTGCCCGACAGGATGATGCCCTTGAGCTTGCCGTCCTGGGCGTAGTCGCGGACCCAGTCGCTGGTCACATCGCAGGGATGGACTTCGCAGAACACATGGGCTTCACGGATGCGCCGTGCAATCAGCTGGGTGACCTGGGAGCCGAAATCGAGAATGAGGATTTTTTGGTGCTGCATGAGAGGCGTTTCAGGCAAAAAAAGAAAAGGCGTCCTTCACGGACGCCTCGGGCCATCGGGATGATCAGTCTGCCCGATAGTTCGGCGCTTCCTTGGTGATCTGCACGTCGTGGACATGGCTTTCGCGAATGCCGGCCGTCGTGATCTCGACAAACTCGGCCTGGTTGCGCATGTCTTCAATGGTGGCACAACCGCAGTAACCCATGCTGGCCCGCAGGCCGCCGGCCATCTGGTAAATGATGGCAACCATGGAGCCCTTGTAGGGAACGCGGCCTTCAATGCCTTCGGGCACCAGCTTGTCGGCGTTGGGGTTGCCGGTGGTGGCTTCCTGGAAATAGCGGTCGGCACTGCCCTGCTGCATCGCGCCAATGCTGCCCATGCCGCGGTAGCTCTTGTAGCTGCGGCCCTGAAACAGAATCACTTCGCCAGGGGCTTCCTCGGTGCCGGCAAACATGCCGCCCATCATGACGGTGCCTGCGCCGGCTGCGATGGCCTTGGCGATATCGCCGCTGTAACGGATGCCGCCGTCGGCAATCAGCGGCACGCCGGTGCCGCGCAATGCCATGGCCACACTGTCAATCGCCATGATCTGCGGCACGCCCACACCCGCGACGATGCGGGTGGTGCAGATGGAGCCGGGACCAATGCCGACCTTGACCGCATCGGCACCCGCTTCCACCAGGGCCAGCGCCGCGGCGCCGGTGGCAATGTTGCCGCCGATCACATCGACCTGCGGATAGTTCTTCTTGACCCAGCGCACGCGCTCGATCACGCCGTGGCTGTGGCCGTGGGCGGTGTCGACCACGATGGCGTCCACACCGGCCTTGACCAGGGCTTCAACACGCTCTTCTGTGCCTTCGCCAACACCCACGGCCGCGCCCACGCGCAGGCGGCCCGAGGCGTCGCGTGCGGCATTGGGGAAATTGGTCTGTTTGGTGATGTCCTTGACCGTGATCAGGCCCTTGAGTTCAAAGTCGTCGTTGACCACCAGCAGGCGTTCAAGCTTGTATTTGTTGAGCAGGGCCTTGGCCTCGACGGCAGACGTGCCTTCCTTGACCGTGATCAGCTTCTCGCTCGGCGTCATGATCTGGTGCGCCTTGACGTCGTAGCGGGTCTCGAAGCGCAGGTCGCGGCTGGTCACGATGCCCACCACCTTGCCGCCGTCGCAGACCGGAAAGCCCGAGATGCCGAGCTGCTCGGACAGTTCCAGTATCTGCAGCACGGTGTGTTCGGGCGTGATGACCACCGGGTCGCGCACGACGCCCGACTCATAACGCTTGACCTTGGCCACATGGGCGGCCTGTTCCTGCGGCGTCAGATTTTTATGAACAATGCCGATTCCGCCCTCCTGCGCAATGGCAATGGCCAGCCGGGCTTCGGTGACCGTGTCCATCGCAGCCGAAATGGGTGGAAAGCGAGGTGTCCTTGGGCAGGACCTGGGAGAACGCTGGCACCAACAATACGTCGTCGAAGGTGAGCGCTTTGCCGAGTAGGCGCATAGGGATGGCTCCAAAAACACGATTGTACCCGCGCCGGTCCGTACAAACCCTAGCGCTGAAACTCCTGCCTGCCGCGTTACAAAAAGGCCACGCCCAACAGCGTTCATCTTCGCCCGCAGGAGCGCAACCGGTACACTGATCCCATGGAACTGAAAATCACGCCTAAACACCTTCTTCTGCTACTTGCCGGCTGGACTTTTGCGCTGTCGGCCGCCGCCCAATGGCAGTGGATAGGCAAGGACGGGCGCAAGGTGTTCAGTGACCGCCCGCCGCCAACCGACATCCAGGACAAGGACATCCTCAAGCAGCCCGGCGGCCGGGGACGTGCCAAGGCGCCAGTAGCCGCCACCGAGCCAACCGAGGGCACCCCATCCGCTGCAGCAGCGACGGCGGCGCCGGCAGCAAAGGCCGCGAAGACCAATACCCCGAAAATTTCCGGCAAGGATGCGGAGCTGGAAGCCAAGAAGAAAAAGCTGGAAGAGGAAGAAGCGGCCAAGAAAAAGGCCGACGATGAAAAAGTGGCCAAAGCCAGAGCCGACAACTGCGAACGCACCAAAAAGGCCATGGTGACCATCCAGTCGGGCGCGCGGATATCGACCACCAACACCAAAGGCGAGCGCGAGATCATGGACGACAGCGGCCGTGCAGCGGAAAGCAAGCGCCTGCAGGCAATCATCGACAGCGACTGCAAGTAGGCAGCCGTTCGCTCTCAGTACCCTGCCTTGGCCCCTTCCCTTTTTTTGGCAAACAACCCTGATTTTTTCATGCCCTGTTTATTGAAGCGCTCGCGCCGCGCGATCTTGGGGTCCACCCTCAGCGGGCGATAGATCTCCAGCCGGTCCTGCTGGTGCAGTTCCTGGCGCAAACTGGTTTTGCGCCCCCAGATGCCCACCGACAGCCTGCCTGCCGCCAGATCCGGAAACTCGGCCAGTAGGCCGCTGGCTGCAATGGCCTGCGCCACGGTGCTGCCGGTCGGGAGTGTCACCTGCCACTCGCGCACCTCGCGTGGTCCGGGCGAATACAGCACAAAAATGTCCAGCGCCGTCATGGCGCTCAGACCTCGGCCTCGCCATACACCTGGGCGGCCCTTTTGACAAAGGCATCGACCAGGCTGCCGGCAATCTTGTCAAACACCGGGCCCACCAGCGCTGCCAGCGCCGCGTTGTCGAAGTCGTAGCGCAGGGTCAGGTCGACCTTGCAGGCGCGCTGACTGCCGTCGCCCAGGGGGGTGAAGTCCCAGTCGCCGTCGAGCTTTGAAAAAGGGCCGTCCACCAGCTTGAGCGAGACCTGTCGGTCCGGCACATGGGTGTTGCGGGTGGTGAAACTCTGATGAATGCCGGCAAAGGCGATGCCCACCTTGGCCGTCATGCCCTGCGCGTCTTCTTCGACCACACTGGCCTGATCGCACCAGGGCAAAAACTGCGGGTAGCTGGCGACATCGGTGACCAGGGCAAACATTTCGGCTGCGCTGTACCAGATCAAAACGGACTTGTGAACGGTTTTCATACAATCATGGGCTGCGCTCGATTGTATTAGCCGATGCCGCCCTTACCTTTTACCCATGGCCACCAAAGAAGCATCCTCCAAAAAACCGGCCGCCGCGTCATCCGGAAAATCCACAGGCAAGCCCGCCATCAACCTGACACCCAAGGCTGCCGCTGCTGCCGTGCGCATTGCCGACAACAAGAAAGCCACGTTCAACTACCACATTGAAGAGCGCTTCGAGGCCGGCATGGTGCTCGAGGGCTGGGAGGTGAAGTCGCTGCGCGAAGGCAAGGTGCAGCTGACCGACGGTTATGTGGTGATCCGCAACGGCGAGCTGTTCCTGATCGGCTGCCAGATCAATCCACTCGGAACGGCATCCACCCATGTCCGGCCGGACTCGGTGCGCACCAAAAAACTGCTGATGCACAAGGACGAGATCCGGCGCCTGATCGGCAAGATCGAGCAAAAGGGTTTCACGCTGGTGCCCCTGAACCTGCACTGGAAGGCCGGCAAGGTCAAATGTGAGGTAGGCCTGGCCAAAGGCAAGGGTGAACACGACAAGCGCGACACCATCAAGGACCGCGAAGGCAAGCGCGAGGTCGAACGCGCGATGAAGTCGCGCAGCCGCTGACTTCCGTGCGAGGCTGAACCCTGTCTTGCAGAAATATTTGACGAGACAGGGAATAAACTGGCTCCAATAGGTGTTTGTGTGGATGCAGAGCTGCTCTGCCTCACCCCCCTCACCTACCGGAGTTCACCATGAAATACCTGACCATCGCCGTCCTCACCGCCGCCCTTCTCGGCGGCTGCGCTTCCATGTCCAGCCATCCCGCCAAAGTCGCCGACGGCGTGCTGGTCGGCCCGAACGGCATGACGCTGTACACGTTTGACCGCGATGTGACGGGCAGTGGCAAGTCCGTCTGCAATGGCCCTTGCGCCACCAACTGGCCGCCGCTGATGGCCGCCGCGACGGACAAGGCCTCGGGCGACTACACGGTCATCACGCGCGACGACGGCAAAAAGCAGTGGGCCATGAAAGGCAAGCCGCTCTACTACTGGGTCAAGGACACCAAGGCCGGCGACAGGACCGGTGACGGCGTGCAGAACGTCTGGCACATCGTCAAGCCCTGAACCTTCTTCAGTCGCACGACTGCAGCCCATGGACCGTTCCGAGCTGATTGCACAGATTCCCGGGTTGCGGCGTTATGCCCGCGCGCTGACCGGCAATGCCTGGGCCGCCGACGACCTGGTGCAGGACACGCTGGAGCGGGCCTGCAGCAAATGGCGTCTGTGGACGGCCGGGTCCGATCTGCGGGCCTGGTTGTTCACCCTGATGCACAACCTGTTCATGAACCAGCGGCGCAGTGCGGCGCGGCAATGGCAGGCTGGCCCCGCGCTCGACGTGGATGAGCTGGCCCACACGCTGGCCGCACCCGACGCCAGGCAGGATCAGGCCCTGGACCTGCAGCGTTGCCTGCTGCGGCTGCCGGACGACCAGCGCGCCGTGCTGCTGCTCGTCAGCTTGGAAGACATGAGTTACGAGCAGGTCGCGCGCGTGGTCGGCGTCCCGCTGGGCACCGTGATGTCGCGCCTGTCGCGGGCTCGCAGCCGCCTGCGTGACCTGATGGACAAGCCTGCGCAAGCTCAGGCGGCAACCGACAGCGCCCGAAACGTTTCCGCCTTGCGGCGCCTCCCCTGACAAGCCCACACCGCCATGGATGCTTCAAGAACATCGCCCCTGACCCACGACGAACTGAATGCGCTGGTCGATGGGCAACTGACGCCCGGGCAACGGGCCGCCGCCATGGCGCAGGTGGCCGACGACCCGCTGGCTGGCGAAACCTTGACAGCCTGGCAGGATCAGCGCGAAGCGCTGCGCGGCCTGCACCAGAAGCTGCTGGACGACCCCATTCCCGAAACCCTGCTGGCGGCGGTGCAACGCAGCACGCGCGAGCGGCAGACGCTGGACCCGTGGTGGCGCTGGGGCGGCATGGCCGCCGGCGTGCTGCTGGCATTTGCCGTCGGCTGGACGGCGCACGGTCAGTTCGGCAACAGGGGTTCTTATGCCGCAGGCCAGGCAGCACGCGCCAGCCAGGCGTTTGCACGCCAGGCCACGCTGGCCCATGCGGCGTTTGCGCCGGAAGTACGGCATCCGGTGGAAGTCGGCGCGGCGCAGCAGGAGCACCTGGTGCAATGGCTGTCCAAACGCCTGGGCAAGCCGCTCAAGGTGCCCGTGTTGTCCAGCCAGGGATATGAACTGGTCGGCGGCCGGCTGCTGCCCGGTGATGGCGGCGCCCGGGCGCAGTTCATGTTCCAGAACGCTGCGGGCGTGCGCGTGACCCTGTACCTGGGGGCGCTCGATGGCAGTCCCGTGGCAGGCAAGCCGGTGGACGCGGAAACCGCTTTTCGTTACAGCAACGACGGCCCAGTGCCAGCGTTTTACTGGATGGACCAGGGCTTCGGTTATGCCATGAGCGGCCCGGTCGCGCGCGAGGAGCTGATGCGGCTGGCCGAGCTGGTCTACCAGCAGCTTTAGAACGGTTTTATTGAAGGTCGCGCAATGGATGCGCGTCGGCCGCCCAGGGACTGGCGAAAAACGCCTGCACCATCTGCGGCTTGACGTCTTCAATGCGGGCCGGGTTCCACTTCGGCGTGTAGTCCTTGTCGACGGCCAGCGCACGTATGCCCTCCACCGTCTCGCTGGCCGCGCCTGGCCTGAGGTGAAAGCAATGGTGCACCATGTCGCGCTCCATGCGCAAATCGTCCGCCAGGTTCATGCTTCTGGCGCGACGGATCTGCTCCAGGGTCACATGCAGCATCAACGGTGAACGTTTGCGCAGCACGACGGCGGTCTTTTGCGCCCATTCATCGTCCTTCGCGGTTTCCAGGGCATCGACGATGTGTTTCACCCGGGCCAGCGAAAAATAGGCATCAAATTTGCCATCAGCCCTTTCGGGACGGGCGCCACCAGCTATCAAATGAGTAGCAATCCATAACTCGGCCGCCGAAACATCGGAAAAGGCCTGATCGCCCAGCTGCTGCCACAGACCCGGCAGGCTGGCAGCGGGCCGCTCGATGTCGGCCAGGCCGTACGCCAGCGCCTCGCCGGCACCGATCACCGCCCCGGTCAACGCCAGGTACTCCCCCGCACTGCCCGGGCAGCGGCTGAGGAAGTAGCCGCCACCGACATCGGGAAACAGCCCGATGTTGGTTTCCGGCATGGCCATCTTGGTGTGTTCGGTCACGATACGGACCTTGGCCCCGACGCTGATTCCCATGCCGCCGCCCATCACCACGCCGTCCATGAAGGCGATGTAGGGTTTGGGATAGTTGTGGATCAGGTGGTTGAGGCGGTATTCCTCGGTGAAAAACGCGTCCAGGTCCGAATCACCGGCCAGCGCGGCCTGGTGAAAAAAGCGGATGTCGCCGCCGGCACAAAAGCCGCCGAACAGGCTTTCCGGCGTGCCGGGACGTCCCGCCTTGTTGGTGCCCCGAATGGCCACGGCCACCACGGCCGCATCACCCTGCCATGCCGTCAAAGTCGCCGACAGGTCGCGCACCATGGACAGCGACAGCGCATTGAGCGCCTTGGGCCGGTTCAGCGTGATGAAGCCGACGCCCCCGCGCACCTCGGTCAGGATGTCGCTGTGGGCCGGTGCGTGTGTTGTTGTCTGGTTCATGCTCTCTGTCTCCATCCCATCAATTCATTGGCGACCAGCGCCCCGATAACCAGCAGGCCGCCGGTCAGCACACTGGCAGCGGGCACCTCGCCCGCGCCGGCCCAGGCCAGCAGAATGCCGAAAATAATCTCCAGCAGCGCCAGCAAGGCCATCTCGGGCGCTTTCAGCACCCGGGCACAAACCACCGACAGCACGCAGGGGATCGCCAGCTGGACCAGGCCCAGCAGGGCCAGCAGGCCGATGTCATGCGGCGTCGCGACAAACGGAAACGCCAGCGGCAGTGTGAGCAGCGAGGAAATCGCCGCACCCACCAGCACGGCCGGCACCAGGTCGATTTTTTCGCCGTGCGCCTGGCTGCGCTGCACCACGGTCCAGTTCACGGCCGCGGCCATGGGCACCAGCAGGGCCACCAGCGTGCCGGCGAGCTGCCCCGCGCTGGCGCCCAGGCTCACCTGGCTGCCGTGCATCCAGGCGATGCCCACACCCGCCACGGCAATGGCCACCCAGGTTCGGGGCGGAATACGGTGGCCGATGAAAACCCGAGCCACCAGCGCCGTGATAAACGGCCCCACCGCCATGGTGACCAGCACATTGGCCACGCTGGTCATGGTCAGCGCCAGCATGAAGGCGGTGAACATGATGCTCCAGCAGACGCCTGACAGCCACAGGAAGCGGCCCGCATGGCGAATCCTGGAAAACACCGCGCGCCCCTGGAACAGCGGCAGAAGGACCAGCAAGGACAGCAACGTGAAAAAACTGCGCCAGAAGGTCACTTCAAAACTGCGGGCCGATTCAAGATGGCGCGTCACCACGCCAGCGATCGACCACATCAGCGTGATCGCGATCATCAGGAGTACGGCTCTGGAATGCGTGAGTTTCATGGTTGAAAGAGTTTCGGACGGACATCCCTGTACAAAGTAAAAAGGCCGCTGGGAGCGAAGCGCACAGCGGCCGTGTCAAGCGTTCACCCCGATATCGCCGCCCTCCCCGACTTCATTCCAGCAGGGGCCGCGGATCCGGCTTTGCCGGTCCGCAGGCGCAGCGCCCCCTCGGGGGGCAGCGCAGTACACGAAGTGACAAGCGTGGGGGCTTTAGCGCCCAGCGCGCTTGCGCTCGCTTTCCTTCAGGTAACGCTTGCGCAGGCGAACCGACTTGGGCGTGATCTCGACCAGCTCGTCGTCCTCGATGAACTCGACGCCGTATTCCAGCGTCAATTCGATAGGCGGCGTGATCTTGATCGCGTCTTCCTTGCCGGACACGCGGAAGTTGGTCAGCTGCTTGGTACGCGTCGCATTGACCACCAGGTCGTTGTCCCTGGAGTGGATGCCGACGATCATGCCTTCGTATACCGGATCGTTGGCCTTGACGAACATGCGGCCGCGGTCGTCCAGCTTGCCCAGGGCGTAGGTGAAAATTTCACCGTCGTCCATGGAAATCAGCACGCCGTTCTTGCGGCCGCCGATCTCGCCTTTGTGCGGCTCATAGCTGTCGAAGATGTTGGAGATCAGGCCGGAACCACGCGTCAGGTTCAGGAATTCGTTGGTGAAACCGATCAGGCCACGCGCCGGAATGCGGTACTCCAGGCGCACGCGGCCACGGCCGTCGGATTCCATGTTGACCAGGTCGCCCTTGCGCTCACCGAGGGCCTGCATCACGCCGCCCTGGTGGGTTTCCTCGATGTCGGCCGTCACCAGCTCGATCGGCTCATGGCGCACGCCATCGACGTCCTTGTAGACCACGCGGGGCTTGGACACGGCCAGCTCGAAGCCTTCGCGGCGCATGTTTTCCAGCAGGATGGTCAGGTGCAGCTCGCCGCGGCCCATGACTTCAAAAATGCCTTCTTCGTCGGTTTCCTTGACGCGCAGGGCCACGTTGTGTTGCAGCTCTTTCTGCAGGCGGTCCCAGATCTGGCGGCTGGTGACGAACTTGCCTTCACGGCCGGCCAGCGGGCTGGTGTTGACGCAGAAGTTCATGGTCAGGGTCGGCTCATCGACCTTGAGCATGGGCAGCGGTGCAGGATTGGTCGGGTCGGTGATGGTCACGCCGATGCCGATGTCATTGATGCCGTTGATCAGCACGATTTCGCCGGGGCCGGCTTCCGTGGTCTGCACGCGTTCCAGGCCCTGGAAGGTCAACACCTGGTTGATGCGGCCCTTGACGGCCTTGCCGTCCGGACCTTCCATCACCACCACGTCCATCATGGGCCTGATCGTGCCCTGGCTGATGCGGCCAACGCCGATACGGCCCACAAAGGTCGAGAAGTCGAGCGCGGAAATCTGCAGCTGCAGCGGCGCTGCCGGATCACCTTCCTGATGCGGCACATGCTTGAGCACGGTATTGAACAGGGCCGACATGTCGGGACCCCACTGCTCACCGGGCGCGCCCTCTTCCAGCGACGACCAGCCGTTGATGCCCGAGGCGTAAACCACGGGGAAATCAAGCTGTTCGTCGGTGGCGCCCAGCTTGTCGAACAGGTCGAAAGCGGCGTTGACCACGTAGTCGGGGCGTGCACCGGGCTTGTCCACCTTGTTGACGACCAGGATGGGCTTGAGGCCCAGCGCCAGCGCTTTCTTGGTCACGAAGCGCGTCTGCGGCATCGGGCCTTCCTGCGCGTCGATCAGCAGCACCACACCGTCGACCATGGACAGGGCGCGCTCGACTTCACCGCCGAAGTCGGCGTGGCCGGGGGTATCGACGATGTTGATGTGCGTGCCTTCCCAGGTCACGGCGCAGTTCTTGGCCAGGATGGTGATGCCACGCTCTTTTTCGATGGCGTTGTTGTCCATCACGGTGTCGACAACTTTTTCGTGTTCGGCAAAAGTGCCGGACTGGCGCAGCAGCTGGTCGACCATGGTGGTCTTGCCGTGGTCAACGTGGGCGATGATGGCGATGTTTCGGATTTGCTTGTGGCTCATGGTTCGCTTTCTAAAAACTTCAATTCGGTGGCTGGTTAATGGGCCAATGCGGCAGGTGCCGCAGGGCTGGAAGCAAGGGACGCGCTGGCAAGCAGCATGTCCTGAATTTCAATCGGGCTGAGCAGGCGCCCGGGGATCAACTCATCGGCGGTGACATGGGCCGAGCCCAAAAAGGCCGGCGGCTCAGTTGCCTGTCCTGAGCCCGTCGAAGGGCCGTAGACCTGCACCATCGCGCTGTCCGGCCCCCACTGGCCCGGACTGCCGCGGCGCCGCAGGCCGCTCAGGAACCGCCCTGCATCATCGGCGCTCAATGTGACAGATGGAAAGGCAGCCACCAGCGACTGCACTGGCAGCAGGCAGGCTTCGCGTTCAGTCTCGCTCATGGCTTCGAGCGCCGGCAGGCTCACGCACTGGCTGTCGGTGTAGCCGCCGGTCTCCAGGCGCCGCAGCGAGCCGAGATGGGCGCCGCAGCCGATGGCCTCGCCAATGTCTTCACCGAGCGTTCGGATGTAGGTGCCTTTGCTGCACGATACTATTATTTTGATAGCTGCCGGCGCCCGTGGATCCTGGGCTGGAGCCATTTCCAGCTTGTAAATGGTGACATGGCGCGCGTCCCGTTCGACTTCCTCGCCCTTGCGCGCGTATTCGTAAAGCGCCTTGCCGTCTTTTTTCAGGGCCGAATACATGGGCGGCACCTGGGTTTGCGCACCGGTGAAGCGGCGCGTCAGGTCGGCCAGCAGTTCGGGCGTGATGGCCGGCACCGGCCGGGTCTCGATCACATCGCCTTCGGCGTCGGCGGTGCTGGTTTTCTGGCCCAGCAGCAGCACGGCCTCATAAGTCTTGTCGGCGTCAAGCTGCAGCTGGCTGAACTTGGTGGCCGCCCCGAAACACAGGGGCAACACGCCGGTGGCCAGCGGGTCCAGCGTGCCGGTGTGGCCGGCCTTGTCGGCACGCAACAGCCATTTGGCCTTCTGCAAAGCCTGATTGCTCGACAGGCCCAGCGGCTTGTCGAGCAGCAGCACGCCGTGCACGGGACGTCGCTGTATCTTTTGGCGATGAGGAGTAGTTTGCGTCATAAATTCCGACAGGCTCAGCGCACGGCCTGGCCGCGCACTCTGTTGGCACCGTTGTCCCTGAACCTGTCATCAAGGGAAACGGCGCGAACTCAGTCGTCCTGGGCGCGGGAGGAAACCGCCTTGGCAATCAGGGCGTTCATGTCGGCCGCACGCTCCGTGGTGCGGTCAAACTGGAAATGCAGGGTCGGCACCGTGTGGATCATCAGCTTCTTGAACAGGCCGTTGCGCAGAAAACCCGCGGCCTGGTTCAGCGCTGTTTCGCACTCTTTCGGGTCGCCGATCAGCACGCTGAAAAACACCTTGGCATGTGCATAGTCCGGCGTCACCTCGACAGCCTGGATCGTCACCATCCCGACCCGCGGGTCTTTGAGTTCGCGCGCGATCAGCTCCGTCAGATCGCGCTGGATCTGGTCGGCGACGCGAAAACCGCGATTCGGGGTGGATGATTTTTTACGCATACAAAATATTGGGACTTGTGGCGGCTGGCCCCGTGAAGCGCCAGCCGCAAGGCAGTCTTAAGGTCTTCAGGCCTCCAGCGTCCTGGCCACTTCACGGATTTCAAAGAACTCCAGCATGTCGCCAACCTGGATGTCGTTGTAACCCTTGACGTTCAAGCCGCACTCGAAGCCTTCCTTGACCTCTTTGGCATCGTCCTTGAAACGCTTGAGCGAGTCGAGTTCACCGGTGAAGATGACGATGTTTTCGCGCAGCAGGCGCAGACGCGCGCTGCGGCGAACCACACCGGCGGTGACCATACAGCCGGCAATCGAGCCGATCTTGCTGACCTTGAACACCTGACGAATCTCGGCCGTACCGATGACTTCTTCCTTCTTGTCCGGCGTCAGCATGCCCGACATCGCGGCGCGCAATTCGTCCACCGCATCGTAAATGATGTTGTAGTAACGAAGGTCCACGCCGTTGTTTTCGGCCAGCTTGCGGGCCTGGGCATCGGCGCGGGTGTTGAACCCGATCACCACGGCCTTGGAGGCGATGGCCAGATTGACGTCGGACTCGGAAATGCCGCCGACACCGGAGTACACCAGCTGTACCTTGACCTCGTCGGTCGAGAGCTTGAGCAGCGACTGGGCCAGCGCTTCCTGCGAACCCTGCACATCGGCCTTGATGATGATGGGCAACATCTTGACTTCGCCGGCGCCGATGTCGGAGAACATGTTCTCCAGCTTGGCAGCCTGCTGCTTGGCCAGCTTGGTGTTGCGGAACTTGCCGGCCCGGTAGGTGGCGATTTCACGGGCGCGACGTTCGTCGAGCATGACCATGAATTCATCCCCGGCCTGCGGCACTTCCGTCAGACCCTGGATTTCCACCGGAATCGACGGACCGGCCGTCTTGATCGGCTTGCCGTTTTCGTCCAGCATGGCGCGCACGCGGCCAAAGGTCGAACCGGCCAGCACCACGTCGCCGGCCTTGAGCGTGCCGGACTGAACCAGCACGGTCGCCACCGGGCCGCGGCCCTTGTCGAGACGGGCTTCAATCACCAGGCCCTTGGCCAGCGCATCCACCGGCGCCTTCAGTTCAAGCACCTCGGCCTGCAGCAGCACCTGCTCGAGCAGGGCATCGATGCCGGCGCCGGTATGGGCCGACACGCCGACAAAGGGCACGTCGCCGCCGAACTCTTCGGGAATCACTTCTTCAGTGACCAGCTCGCCCTTGACGCGCTCCATGTTGATGCCCGGCTTGTCGATCTTGTTGATCGCCACGACGATGGGCACTCCGGCCGCTTTCGCATGCTTGATGGCTTCCTTGGTCTGCGGCATGACGCCGTCGTCGGCTGCCACCACCAGAATCACGATGTCGGTCGCCTGGGCGCCACGGGCACGCATGGCGGTAAACGCCTCGTGACCCGGCGTGTCCAGGAAGGACACCATGCCGCGCGGTGTTTCCACGTGGTAGGCACCGATGTGCTGGGTGATGCCGCCGGCTTCGCCGGACGCCACCTTGGCGCGGCGAATGTAGTCGAGCAGCGAGGTCTTGCCGTGGTCGACGTGGCCCATGACGGTCACGACCGGTGCGCGTGGCAGCAACTCGGCCTGCTGGCCCTGGACATCCTCGTCGGCAAAAGCCTCCGGATCGTCCAGCGAAGCCGTCACCGCCTTGTGGCCCATCTCTTCCACGACAATCATCGCGGTGTCCTGGTCCAGCGGCTGGTTGATGGTGACCATCTGGCCCAGCTTCATCAGGTGTTTGATGACCTCGGAGGACTTCACGCTCATCTTGTGGGCGAGTTCGGCGACCGTGATGGTCTCCGGCACATGCACCTCGATGACCTTGAACTCGGTCGGTGCCACAAAGGTGGACTCGGAACGCGAATCGCGGTCCGAACTGCGACGGCCGCGCGGGCCGCCACGGAAATTGCCGCGACCCGGCACGACTGGCGCGCCGCGGGTCTTGATCTCGCCTTTTTTCTTGGCTGCGTCGTCTTTCCAGGTCGAAGACAGGTTCTCCGACTTGACTTCCTTCTTGCCTGCAGCACCCGCCACGGCGCCCGGCGCTGCCGGTTTCGCGGCACCCGGCGCGACGGCCGGCTTGTGCAGCGTACCCTTGATGACGGCTTTGGGGTCGACGTGGGGCACCAGAACGCGCTTGGGCGCATTCATCATGGCGCGAATGCCGGCGGCCTCCGCCTCGGCTTTCTTGCGGCGGTCCTGCAGGTCCTGCGCTTTCACGGCGTCGGCCTGGAACTCTGCGGTGGCCTTGGCCTTGGCGGCCGCCTGGGCGGCACTGGCGTCAGCAGCTTTCGAAGCGGCCAGAGCCACAGCGACGCTGTCCGGCTCGGCAGGTGCCGGTGCAGCCTTGGCGGCAGGAATGATTTTGCCGATGGTTGGTTTTTCCACCTTCTTCGCAGCCTCGGCGGCTTGCGCAGCAGCCAGCGCATTTTGCTCGGCGGCCTGACGCTCGTTTTCAAGGGCCTGGTCCCTGGCATCCTGCTCTTCACGCAGGCGGCGTTTTTCCGACAGCTCTTCTTCCTGGCGGCGCAGCAGTTCGGCATGGCGGCTGGCTTCTTCCTCGCGGCGAACCAGCTCGGCATCGTCAATCGCCGGCACTTCCGGGGCGGCAACCGGCACGGCCACTTCTTCGACGGGCTGGTCAGAACCTTCGTCGCGCTTGATGAAGGTGCGTTTCTTGCGCACCTCGACCTGGATGGTCCGGGCGCGCCCGGTGGCATCGGCCTGCTTGATTTCGGTGGTCGATTTCTTGACCAGCGTGATTTTCTTGCGCTCGGCACTGGCCGTGCCGTGGGCCGCCTGCAGATAGCTCAGCAGTTTCTGCTTGTCGGCCTCTGACAGGGGATCCGTGGCCTGCGCCTTGGCAACACCGGCACTGGTCAATTGCTCGATCAGGGTGGCGGTGGGTTTATTCAGTTCAGCTGCGAATTCAGCGACGGTAGTGGTACTGGACATATGTTTTTTTCCTGCTGGCCTCCATGATCATTGCTCTTGGGCCGTTGCCGGCGCGGCGGGCTCTGCAGCCTCATCGGTAAACCAATGCGCGCGCGCGGTCATGATCAGGGCTTTGGCCTCGTCCGCAGACTGGCCGGTGATATCGGTTAGTTCGTCGACGGCCAGATCGGCCAGGTCGTCACGGGTGCTCACACCCGCATCGGTCAATTTCGCAATCAGTTCGGGCGTCAGGCCTTCGACATCGCGCAGGTTCTGCGAAACACCTTCGACGTTTTCTTCCCGGGCGATTTCCATCGTCAGCAGGGCATCCTTGGCACGCGTACGCAGTTCGTTGACCGTGTCTTCATCGAAGGACTCGATCTCCAGCATCTCCTGCAGCGGCACATAGGCGACTTCTTCCAGGCTGGTGAAGCCTTCGGAGATCAGGATGTCGGCGATTTCCTCGTCCACATCGAGCTTTTCCATGAACAGCTTGCGGCTGGTGTCGGTTTCGGTGGCCTGCTTTTCAGCGGACTCGTCGGCCGTCATGATGTTGATCTTCCAGCCGGTCAGCTCGGCGGCAAGGCGCACATTCTGGCCACCACGGCCGATCGAGATGGCGAGGTTTTCCTCGTCCACCACGACATCCATGGCGTGACGCTCTTCGTCCACCACGATGGATGACACATTGGCCGGGGCCAGCGCGCCGATCACGAACTGGGCCGGGTCCTCGCTCCACAGCACGATGTCGACGCGTTCGCCGGCGAGTTCGTTGGTCACGCCGTTGACACGGGTGCCGCGCACACCGACGCAGGTGCCGATCGGGTCAACACGCTTGTCATGCGACAGCACGGCTATCTTGGCGCGCGAACCGGGGTCGCGGGCGCAGGATTTGATCTCCAGCAGACCCTGCTCGATCTCGGGCACTTCCTGGCGGAACAGCTCGATCATGAACTCGGGCGCGGTACGCGACAGGATGATGGGCGCGCCGCGCAGGGTGTTGTCGACTTCCATGATCATGGCGCGAACGCGGTCACCGGAGCGCAGGTTTTCCTTCGGAATCATGTCGCTGCGGCGCAGGCGGCCTTCAACGCGGCCGGATTCGACAATGATGTCGCCCTTGTCCATGCGCTTGACGGTGCCGACAAAAATCTTCTCGCCACGCGACATGAAGTCGTTGAGCAGCATCTCGCGCTCGGCGTCGCGGATTTTCTGCAGGATGACCTGTTTGGCCGCTTGCGCGCCAATGCGGCCGATCGGCAGGCTTTCAACCGGCTTTTCGATGTAGTCGCCTTCTTCGATGTCCGCAATCTCGTCGCGCGCATCGCTGACCAGCTCTTCGGCTTCCGGGTTTTGCAGGCCGGCTTCGTCAGGCACCACCAGCCAGCGGCGGAAGGTTTCATAGTTGCCGCTATCGCGGTCCACCACCACGCGAATGTCCACACCGTCTGCGTACACCTTTTTCGTGGCCGAGGCGAGCGCAAGCTCGACCGCGCCAAAGACGACGTCACGTTCAACATTTTTCTCACGCGATATGGCATCAACCAACATCAACAGTTCGCGATTCATTTCACAAGCCTGCCTTTCTTTTATATCTCTGTGGCGGGTGCGCTTTTCGGCCTGCGCCCCTTGAAGTCAACAACGGGCGCCAGACGCGCCTGCACTATTTCATCCAGCGTGAAACCCAGCGCCTGCAGCGGTGCGGGAATCCTCTTCTTGCTTACCTTTTGCCCGGGTTTGACGGCGGGCTCTTCGCTCCACACAATCTGCCACCCGGATGCCGCACGCTCGAGCGTGCCGCGAAATTTCTTCCGGCTGGCCGACACCCCGGACCCGGCCGCAGCCACCGCACCGATGGGCGCCTTGAGCGTGAGGTCGATCAACTCGCCGGCAAAGCGCTCGAAATCCTTTTCGCTGCGCAAGGGCCGGTCTATGCCCGGCGAGCTCACCTCGAGCCGGGAATACGCTGTACCTTCCACTTCCAGCACAAACTGCAGCTGGCGCGTGACTTTTTCGCAGTCTTCCGCATTGATGAACTGCTCGGCACCCTGAACATACGGCTGGTCAATCGTCACGCGCAGCAAACCACCGGCGGTACGCTCGATGTCCACCAGCTCGTAACCCAGTCCCGTGACTGTTTGCTCAATCGTCTCGTGTAATGCCATTCAGTTCTAAAAAAGCAGCTTCGTAAAAGTCAGGGTTGCAAAAACAAACGCCCAAAAAAAATGGGCGGTGAAAACCCGCCCATTTGGTCGTGAAGCGCATATTGTAACCTGCTGCTGACGCCTGTGCAAGCAGTTTACATGCCGGGGCGCCCTACCCGCCGCCGCCCTTGCGCAGGCCCCATCGGGCAAGCATCCGCAAATTCCGGAAAAGCAGCGAAATCAGCAAAAAGACTCAATTGACAAAATCCGCGTCAGCCTTGTGCCGCCACCAGGGTCTGCGTGTAAGGATGCCGCGGCCGCTCCAGCACCTCCTCCACGCTGCCGGCTTCCAGCACTTCGCCGTCCTTGAGCACCATGACCTGATGCGCCATGGCCCGGATCACGTCCACGTCGTGGGTGATCAGCAGATAGCTCAGGCCGCGCTCGCGCTGGAGTTTTTGCAGCAGCTGGAGCACCTGTTTCTGGATGGTCACGTCCAGGGCGCTGGTCGGTTCGTCCAGTACCAGCAATTGGGGCTGGATGATCAGGGCCCGGGCAATCGCCAGCCGCTGGCGTTGTCCGCCCGAAAACTCATGCGGGTAACGCTGCAGCAGGCCGGGGAAATACTGCCCCCGCGCGCCCTCACTGCGTGTAGCTTGCTGCCCACCAAGGGGGTGCTTTTCGTCTTGGGGCGGCCCGGCGACGAAACTCTGCGCCTCGCCCATGCCCACGTCCGCCAGCGCCTGCAGCACCCGCTCACGCCGCTGGCCGGCAGACAGCCCCGGCTCGTGAACGCGCAGGCCTTCACCGACGATTTCCTCGACCGTCATGCGCGGCGACAGCGAGGAAAACGGGTCCTGAAACACCACCTGCACCGCTCGGCGGATACGTTTGTTGCTGGCAGCATCGCCGCTCCAGGCCTGGCCCGCCGCCAGCAGCTGCCCCTGGTGCGGATGCAGACCCAGCGCGGCCAGGGCCAGCGTGGATTTGCCCGACCCGGACTCCCCGATCACCCCCAGGGTCTGGCCGGCGGGAACCTGGAAACTGGCGCCATGGAGGGCCACAAACTCGCCCTTGCGAAACCAGCCGCGCACCCCGGGAATCGGCAGCGGATACGTCACCCGCAGATCCCGGGCCTGCAGGACGGCGGCAGCAGCAGGATCGGCCCGGCCCTCCACCACGTCGCGTGCCGGCCGGCTGTCTATCAGTTTGCGGGTGTAGGCATGCTGCGGCTGGTCGAACACCTGCGCCACCGGCCCGGTCTCCACAATGCGTCCGTCCTCCATCACGGCAATGCGGTCGGCAAAGCGCCGCACCAGGTTCAGGTCGTGGGTGATCAGGAGCACCGCCATGCCGTTGCGCTGCTGCAGCCCGGTCAGCAGGTCCAGGATCTGCGTGCGCAGCGTGACATCCAGCGCCGTCGTGGGTTCGTCGGCCAGCAGCAGTTTGGGCTGGCAGGCCAGCGCCATGGCAATCATGGCGCGCTGGCGTTGGCCCCCCGACAACTGGTGCGGGTAGGAGCCGGCACGCCGGGCGGCCTCGGGGATGCCGGTATCCGCTAGCAATTTGATAGCTGCCTGCGCAGATTCGGCGGTGGTCAGAGCCTTTTTCAGCTGCAAGACTTCGGCGATCTGCTCACCCACGGTGAACAGCGGGTTCAGGGCCGTCATCGGCTCCTGGAAAATCATCGCGATGTCCTGGCCGCGGATACCGCGCAAGGCCCGCTCGGGCAGGGACAGCAGGTCGACAGCCCCGTCATGTCCGGCGAAGGTCGCCTTGCCACTGATGGCAGCGTTCTGCACGAGGCGCAGCAGACTCAGTGCGGTGACGGTTTTTCCGGAGCCCGACTCGCCGACCAGCGCGAGTTTTTCCCCGGGCTGGATGGAAAAATCGATGCCGCGCACCACTTCCTTGCCGGCGAAGGACACGCGCAGATTGTTGACCTCCAGAAGGCAGGACACGTCCGTGCCGGGCGTGGAGGTCGTGGAGGCCGTCGAACGCAGCGAAGGGCCGCCCCGAGCAAGTTCAGCCCCCTCGGGGGGCAGCGACGACACGTCAGTGCGGAGCGTGGGGGCCGTCATTTGTCCGCTTTCCGGGGGTCCAGCGCATCCCGCAACGCATCCCCCATGAAGGTCAGCAGCAGCAGGGTCATCACCAGCACCGCGAAGGTCGACAGCGAAATCCACCAGGCGTCGATGTTGGCCTTGCCCTGGTTCAGCAACTCGCCCAGCGAGGGTGTGCCGGGCGGCACGCCCAGGCCCAGAAAATCAAGCGAGGTCAGCGCCAGAATCGCCGCGCTCATGCGAAAAGGCAGAAAGGTGACCACCGGCGTCAGGCTGTTGGGCAGGATGTGGCGCCACATGATCTGCAGGTTGCCGACGCCCAGTGCGCGCGCAGCGCGCACATAGTCCATCTGGCGGTTGCGCAGAAACTCGGCGCGCACGTAGTCGGACAGGCCCATCCAGCCGAACAGGCTGAGCAGGAGCAGCAGCACGGCCACGCTGGGCGCAAAAATCGCGCTGAAAATGATCAGGAGGTACAACTCGGGCATGGAGCCCCAGATTTCGATGAAACGCTGGAAGGCCAGGTCGGTCTTGCCGCCCACATACCCCTGCACCGCCCCGGTGATGATGCCGACCACTACACCGATCAGCGTCAGCGCCAGCCCGAACAGCACGCTGAGGCGGAAACCGTAGATCAGCTGGGCCAGCAGGTCGCGCCCGCGGTCGTCGGTGCCGAAGATGTTGTCGCGCGACGGCGCCGACGGATTGGGCTCCTTCGCAAAATAGTTGATGGTGCGCGGGCCGTAGGGATTGAGCGGATAAACCGACCAGTTGTCCCCTTCCCTGAGTTTGGCGCGGACAAAGGGGTCGAGGTAGTCCGTCGGTGTATCGAAGTCCCCGCCAAAGGTCTTTTCCGAATAGTCCCGGACCAGCGGAAAGTAGAACGCCCCCTCGTACCGCACCAGCAGCGGCCTGTCGTTGGACAACACCTCGGCAAAGAGGCTCAGTACCACCAGCACGCAGAAAATCACCAGACTGCGGTAGCCCAGCTTGTTGCGCCGGAAGCGCTGCCAGGCGCGTCTGGACGGCGATACGGAAAGGGGCGAGGCAGGGATCGTCATGAATCAATCAAACTTCACGCGGGGATCAACCCAGACATAACAAAGGTCCGAGACCAGCTTGGTCAGCAGGCCGATCAGCGTGAACAGGTACAGCGTGCCCAGCACCACCGGGTAGTCGCGCCGGATCACGCTTTCATAACTGAGCAGGCCCAGGCCATCGAGCGAAAACAGGGTTTCGATCAGCAGCGAACCGGTGAAAAAGGCGCCGATGAAGGCCGACGGAAACCCCGTGATGATGGGGATCAGCGCATTGCGAAACACGTGTTTCCAGAGCACCTGGCGCTCGGACAGGCCTTTGGCCCGCGCCGTCAGCACGTACTGCTTGCGGATTTCCTCGAGAAATGAGTTTTTGGTCAATACCGCCGTGACCGCAAAACTGCCCAGCACCATGGCCGTGACCGGCAAGGTGATGTGCCACAGGTAGTCGGTGATGCGCGCGCCCCAGCTCAGGGTCTCCCAGTTCGACGAGGTCAGCCCGCGCAAGGGAAACCACTGCAGCTGCCCGCCAAAAATCACGAGCAACGCCACGCCCAGCACAAAGCCGGGAATGGCGTAACCGATCAGCACGATCAGCGTGGTGACGAAGTCAAAACGCGAACCCGCGCGCACCGCCTTGGCCACACCGAGCGGCACTGCGATCAGGTAGCTGATGAAAAAAGTCCACAGCCCGAGGCTGATGGACACCGGCAGCTTTTCCTTGACCAGTTGCCAGACGTCCTTGTGCTGGTAAAAACTTTTCCCGAGGTCAAACCGCGCGAACTGCCCGAGCATCTGGAAAAACCGCTCGTGCACGGGTTTGTCAAAGCCGTACAGCGCCCTGATTTCCTCGATGCGCTGCGCGTCCAGGCCCTGACGCCCGCGGTAACCGGACCCGGTGGCCGCCGCCCGCTCACCGCCAGAATCACGCCCCTGCAACTGCGCCACCATCTGCTCGACCGGGCCGCCGGGCACGAACTGCACCATGGCAAAGGTCAGCAGCAGCACCCCCAGCAGGGTGGGAATCATCAACAGCAGGCGTTTGAGGATGTAGCTGGCCATGGTTATGCAGCGGACAGCGAATGCATGAAGTGAAGAGCGTGGAGGGTCATTTGTTCGTGCTCGAAGCCCACCAGGTGCTCATGGCCCAGGTGTCGGCCTGGTAATACGGCGGAATCGTCGCCGGCAACACAAACGGCGCAGGCCGGTAACCGATCAGGAAGGCGTCGCCGTAATACTGCGGCACCGAGTAAAAACCGTGCGTCAGCACCCGGTCCAGCGCACGCATGGCGGCGGCCAGCTCGGGCCTGGTTTTGGCTGTCACTACCTTTTGCAGCAAGGCATCAACCGCCGGATCGGCAATGCCCCAGACATTGGACGAGCCTGGCGTTTTTGCCGCCTCGGATCCGAAACGCTCCAGCAACTCGCTACCCGGTGCGGTCGAGCCCGGCAGGCGCAACGTCGTGACCTCGAAGTCGAACGCGTCCATCTTCTGCTTGGACAGGGAAAAATCCACAACCCGGTAAGTCATGGTGATGCCGAGCTTTTCCAGCGCTTTCTGGAAGGGCCCGACGATGCGCACCAGCGAGGGCTGGTCGTTGAGGAACTCCATCGTGAAGGCCTCGCCTTTGGCATTGCGCAACGCGCCATCGCGGTAGGTCCAGCCGGCTTCGCGCAGCAGCGCCTGGGCCTGACGCAGGTTCTGCCGCAGGCTGCCCGGCGGCGTGGTGGCGGGAGCCACCGGCACCGCGCCAAACACCGCAGGGCTGAGCCTGGCGCGCAGCGGCTCCAGCAACGCCAGCTCGTCGGGCTTGGGCAGCCCCTCGGCATGAAATTCACTGTTCGGGAAATAGCCGTTGACGCGTTTGTAGATGCCGTAGAACAGCTGGCGGTTCATCCACTCGAAGTCCATGGCCAGCCCGATGGCGCGCCGCACGCGCACGTCCTGGAATTTTTCCTTGCGCAGGTTGAACACATACCCCTGGAAGTCGCCGGGGTTGCGGTTCTCGAAAGCCCGCTTGACGAGTTCGCCCGAGGTGAACTGCTTGCCGGTGTACTGGCGGGCCCAGTTGCGCGAGATGAACTCGCGCATGAAGTCGTATTCACCGGCTTTCAGCCCTTCAAAACGCGAGGTTTCGTCGAGGTAGATCTTGAAGGTGATGCGATCGAAGTTGAACTGACCCTTGCGGCTGGGCAGCTCGGCGCCCCAGTAGGCCGGGTCGCGGACATAGGTGATGTCGCGCCCCATGGCCAGGCTGGCGGGCTTGTAGGGGCCGGAGCCTATCGGCAGGTCGGACACGATGCGGTCAAACGGTTTGCCGCCGCCCCAGGCGCGGCTGAACACCGGCATGCCGCCCACGACCAGCGGCAACTCGGGGTTGGGCACTGCGAAATCGAAACGCACCACCCGTTCGGAGAGCACCTGCGCACCCTTGACCTCGGCATAAATGCTGCGGTATTGCGGCGCGGCCAGCTTGCCGGTCAACTGCGTGAACGAATGCAGAACATCAGCGGCCAGCACCGGCGAGCCGTCCTGAAAGCGCGCCTTGGGATGCAGGCGGAAGGTCGCCGACAGCCGGTCCGGCGCCACCGCGACGTCGTCGGCCAGCAACCCGTAGGCGGTGGTCGGCTCCTCGGCATTGCCGGTCAGCAGGCTCTCTATCATCAGCATGCCGATGCCGTAAGGCGCCGTGCCGCGCAGCGTGAAGGGGTTGAACTTGTCGAAGTTGGTGGGCCGGGTCGGCGGCACCATGCGGATCTCGCCGCCCTTGGGCGCGGCGGGGTTGACGTAATCGAAGTGGGTGAAGCCCGGCGGGTACTTGATGTCGCCGAACTGCGCATAGGCGTGGGCAGCCCAGGACGCCGGAGCCAGGCAGACCAGAACGGCCATCGTCAAGGCCCGCAAAAACGACAAATCCCGCATGCGACAATTCTGCACTACTTAAGTTGGCAAGGAGCGCATGCACGCAGCGCGCCCTTTGCCCATTTCCTCGCACACACTGGAGCACAAGCATGGGCACACCCACGGGATTTCTCACCGGCAAAAAACTGTTGATCACGGGCGTCCTGTCCAACCGGTCCATCGCTTACGGCATTGCCAAGGCCTGCCATGCTCAGGGCGCCGAACTGGCCTTCAGCTACGTGGGTGAACGTTTCAAGGACCGCATCACCGAATTTGCCGCCGACTTCGACTCCACGCTGATTTTTGACTGCGATGTCGGCGACGATGCGCAGATTGCCGCCCTGTTTGCCGACCTGACCAAGACCTGGCCGACCTTTGACGGCTTTGTGCACAGCATAGGCTACGCACCACGCGAGGCGATCGCGGGGGATTTCCTCGAAGGCCTGACACGCGAGGGTTTCAAGATTGCCCACGACATCAGCGCCTACAGTTTTCCGGCCATGGCCAAGGCCGCCCTGCCCCACCTCAACCCCAAGTCGGCCCTGCTGACCCTGACCTATCTGGGCGCCCAGCGCACCATCCCCAACTACAACACCATGGGCCTGGCCAAGGCCAGCCTGGAAGCCAGCGTGCGTTACCTGGCCGAATCGCTGGGCCCCAAAGGCATGCGCGTCAACGGCATCAGCGCCGGCCCGATCAAGACCCTGGCGGCCAGCGGCATCAAGGACTTCGGCAAGCTGCTGGGCATGGTGGCCGCCGCCTCGCCGCTGCGGCGCAACGTCACCATCGAGGATGTGGGCAACGTGGCCGCCTTTCTGCTGTCTGACCTGGCTTCCGGCGTCACCGCCGAAATCACCTATGTGGATGGCGGTTTCAGCCACACGGCCGGCATCGGCCGCGAGACCGAGGCGAGCTGAACCGGCTCGGGGTTCCATCCCGGGTTTGGAGTCAAATATGGCCTGAGCCCCCGATCCACGGGCGCCAGCAGCTATATAAAAGTGAGCATCATGGGGCCCGCGCCGGCGGGTCAGGCCCGGCGCCAGTACTCATACGTCCACGCTGTTCCAAAGCCCGCGCGCCGGTACAGCGCCTGCGCGGCGGTGTTGCCGGCTTCAACCTGCAAAAACACCCGCGCCATGCCCCGCGCCAGCGCAGCGTCCGCCAGTCCTGCCAGCACTCGTCCGGCGAGACCCTGGCCGCGGTGACCTGCGGCGGTGCGCATGCCGTGCACGCTGACCCAGCCATGACCAAAAGCCGCCACCCCGCCCGCGAGCACCTGGCCGTCTTCACGAACGCTGGCATACACCGAGCCCTGCGCCCGGCCCAATGCCCTGACCCGGCAGGCGCCGTCCACCGGATCAAAACCCTCGCCCAGGAAAAGCGCCGTCCAGGCCGCATCCGGCGCAGCATGGACCTCGGCGCTCGCCTGCGATGACACCTCGCGCATGCGCGCCACCGTGCCCAGCTGCACCAGCGTGGGTTTGTCGGCGCCGTAACCGCGCTGGCGCAGTTCATGGCGCAAGCCGTCAAAACAGGCGTCGATGGCCAGGCGAAACACCGCCGGAAGACCCCGCGCCGCGTAATACGCCTCGATGCGGCCCAGCACGCCCGGGTCGGTGTCCATATGCTGCAGCGGCACGGCACTTCTGGCACGGCCTATGGTTCCGTGATCAACAGGCAACAGCCAGCCCTCCCGCTCCTCCACGGTTTCGGGGGCCACGGCGGCCAGGGTGGCCTGTTCTATGGAAGCAACATCTTTGGCGTTCATGAATGAAGTGTGTACCGGTTCAGACTTGCAGCAAGCCCGTGCTCGACCGCACAATCGTCAGGCGCAGGCCAAAAAAGCGGGCAAAACAGGGAAAACGGGAAAAGGCCAATACTACTATTTTGATAGCTGACTCCGCCCTTTCCTCGGGCGCTTGCGGCATGAATCATGCAATAAATCCACCGACATGACGGCAGCTCCACCACCCACCCTCACTCTGACTCTCACGATCACCCGCGCGAGCGGCGCTTTCCTTCGCATCTGCGCGCTGCCCTGGCTGCTGGCGTTGACGGCCCTGCTGGCGCCTGCCCTTCCCGCCGCGGCGGCCGGCAACAGCCCGCCACTGATGCTGGCCAATGTCTACCACCCCGGCATCGTGCTGCAGGAGTACTGGGTCAGTGAAAAACTCGACGGCGTGCGGGGCTACTGGGACGGCGAAAAGCTGCTGACCCGCGGCGGCGAACGCGTCGCCGCCCCGGCCTGGTTCACCGCGGGCTGGCCCAGGCAGCCCCTGGACGGCGAGTTGTGGGCCGGCCGGGGTCAATTCTCCAAAGCGGTGTCCACCGTGCGCCAGCAAACACCGGACGACGCCGCGTGGCGCGCCATGCGTTTCATGGTGTTCGATCTGCCCACGCAGGCAGGGACCTTCACCGAGCGGATTCCGGCCCTCCATGGGGTGGTCAGCCGCATCGACCAGCCCTGGGTGCAGGCGGTTGCGCAGTCCCGGGTGGCCAGCCATGCCGAACTCCAGCGCCTGCTGGCCAAAACCGTCAGGCTGGGCGGCGAAGGGCTGATGCTGCACCGCGGCGCCTCGCTCTACCAGGGCCTGCGCAATGACGACCTGCTCAAGGTCAAGACGCACGAGGACGCGGAAGCCCGCGTGCTGGCCCAGTTGCCGGGCCAGGGCAAACATGCCGCGGCCCTGGGCGCCTTGCTGGTCGAGACGGTGGGCCCGGACGGCCTGCCGGGCAAGCGCTTCAAGCTGGGCACCGGTTTCAGTGATGAACAGCGGCGCCACCCGCCGCCTGTGGGCAACATCGTCACCTACCGCTTTCGCGGCCTGAATGACAGCGGTATTCCGCGCTTTGCGAGTTTCCTGCGGGTTCGGGAGGACATGGCGCCAGCACGGCCCTGAGCGCCGCTGCGCCGGCCGGCAGGCCGGTCGCGCCCTGATTACTCTTTCACGCAGTCGGCGTAATAGTGCTTCTTGCCGTCGGCATCTTCGATTTCGACCAGACCGTGAATGTCGGTCTCGAAACCCGGGCACTGCGCGTTGAACTCGCGCGAGAACTTCAGATAGTCGACGATCTTCTTGTTGAATACTTCGCCGGGAATCAAGAGCGGAATGCCGGGCGGATAAGGCGTGACCAACCCCACCGTGATGCGGCCCTCGAGCTTGTCGATCTCGACGCGTTCGGTCTTGTGCAGCGCGATGTGCGCGTAGGCGTCGCTGGGTTTCATGGCCGGAGTGAGGTCGCTCAGGTACATGTCGGTGGTCAGGCGCGCAATGTCGTACTTGGCGTAGAGCGCGTGGATGTGCTGGCACAGGTCGGCCAGACCCATTTTTTCGTAACGCGGGTACTTCTGACAGAACTCCGGGAGGATGCGCCACATCGGCTGGTTCTTGGCGTAGTCGTCCTTGAACTGCTGCAGCGCGGTCAGCATGCTGTTCCAGCGGCCCTTGGTGATGCCGATGGTGAACATGATGAAAAAGCTGTAGAGACCGGTTTTCTCGACCACCACGCCGTGTTCGGACAGGAACTTGGTCACGATGCTGGCCGGAATGCCGGTCTTGGCGAACTTGCCGTTCAGGTCCATGCCGGGTGTGACCACGGTGGACTTGATCGGATCCAGCATGTTGAAGCCGGTCGCCATCTTGCCGAAACCGTGCCAGTTGACACCGGCCTTCGCGTTCTTGGACTCGCCCTTGATGATCCAGTCATCCGAGCGGCCAATGCCCTCGTCCACCAGCTTCTCGGGGCCCCAGACCTTGAACCACCAGTCGTCGCCGTATTCCTCATCGACCTTGCGCATCGCGCGGCGGAAATCCAGCGCCTCGGCAATGCTTTCCTCGACCAGCGCGGTGCCGCCGGGCGGCTCCATCATGGCCGCGGCCACGTCGCAGCTGGCGATGATGCTGTACTGCGGGCTGGTACTGGTGTGCATCAGGTAGGCCTCGTTGAAGAGGTGCCTGTCGAGCTTGACGGTCTGCGAATCCTGCACCAGCACGTGGCTGGCCTGGCTGATGCCGGCCAGCAGCTTGTGGATGGACTGCGTGGCATACACCATGGCCTGCTTGGGCCGCGCGCGTTTTTTTCCCATCGCGTGGTAGCTGCCGTAAAACGGGTGGAAGGCCGCGTGCGGCAACCAGGCCTCGTCGAAATGCAGGTTCTCGACATAACCGTCAAGCATGCCCTTGATGGTTTCGGTGTTGTACAGCACGCCGTCGTAGGTGGACTGGGTGATGGTCAGCACACGCGGCTTGACCTTCTTGGCGTCCACGCCCTTGAGCAGCGGGTTGGCCTTGATCTTGGCCTGGATGGACGCCGGCTCGAACTCTTCCTTCGGAATCGGGCCGATGATGCCGAAATGGTTGCGCGTCGGCTTGAGGAACACCGGAATCGAGCCGGTCATGATGATCGCGTGCAGGATGGACTTGTGGCAGTTGCGGTCCACCACCACCACATCGCCGGGCGCCACGGTATGGTGCCAGACCATCTTGTTCGAGGTGGACGTGCCATTGGTCACGAAAAAGCAGTGGTCGGCATTGAAGATGCGGGCGGCATTGCGCTCCGAGGCGCCCACCGGGCCGTCGTGGTCCAGCAACTGGCCCAGCTCCTCGACCGCGTTGCAGACGTCGGCGCGCAGCATGTTTTCACCAAAAAACTGGTGGAACATCTGGCCGACCGGGCTTTTCAGGAAAGCCACGCCCCCGGAATGCCCCGGGCAATGCCAGGAATACGAACCGTCTTCGGCGTAGTCGAGCAACGCCTTGAAAAACGGCGGCTGCACGCCCTCTAGGTAACTCTTGGCCTCACGGATGATGTGGCGCGCCACGAACTCGGGCGTGTCCTCGAACATGTGGATGAACCCGTGCAGTTCGCGCAGGATGTCATTGGGGATGTGGCGCGAGGTCTTGGTCTCGCCATACACGTAGATCGGCACATCCAGGTTCTTGCGCCGCACTTCCTCGATGAAGTGGCGCAGGTTCAGCACCGCGGGGTCCAGATCCGGCCCCGGCGTGAACTCTTCGTCGTCAATCGACAAAATGAAGGCGCTCGCACGGCTTTGCTGCTGCGCAAACTGCGACAGGTCACCGTAGCTGGTCACGCCCAGCACCTCGAAACCCTCGGTTTCTATGGCTTGCGCCAGCGCGCGAATGCCCAGCCCGGAGGTGTTTTCGGAGCGGAAGTCTTCGTCAATGATGACGATGGGAAAGCGGAATTTCATCAAAAGGCCTTTGCCTGGAGCTGCCAAAAAAAACGGATCAGGGCCGAAGTGTAAGGATATTTGGTGAAGGCAGAGTCGGTCCGGCCTTTGAAGCGCCCGGTTAAGCTTGCCAAGGGGCTTTTGTGGCTCAAAATGTGGCTTTTAGGAAACTAAGGAAACGCGACATGACAAGCTTGGCCGATTCGACGATTTGGTGGCTGCTGGCCGGTGGCGCCGTGGCGCTGGAGCTGGTCACGGGGACGTTTTACCTGCTGATGCTGGCCGTCGGCATGACGGCTGCGGCCCTGGCGGCCCATCTGGGGGCCTCCGTCATGGTGCAGATTGTGGTTGCGGCCGTGGTCGGCGGCGGCGCCGTGGTGGCCTGGCACTGGAAACGCAGCAAAAGCCCCAGGCCCGCCCAGGCCAATGCCAACCGGGACGTGCAGATGGACATCGGCGAGACCGTGCATGTGCAGCAGTGGAACGACGATGCCACCGCCACTGTGAAATACCGCGGTGCCCAATGGACGGTGGAGCTCGCCGACCATGACGCCGCACCCCAGCCCGGCCTCTTCAAGGTCAGAAAACTCAACGGCAACCGCCTGGTGGTCGGCAAACTGTGAGAAAGTGCACGGTCTGATGCCCGGCAGCTGATGCTGCCCCTGTTTTTTGTTTTTTACGGAGAAACTCATGGAAATTGCACTCGTCATCCTGGTGATTGCCGTCATTTTTATCGCGCGCAGCATCAAGGTCGTGCCCCAACAAAACTCGTGGGTGGTCGAGAGACTGGGCAAATACCACGCCAGCCTGACACCGGGCCTCAATTTCCTGATCCCCTTCATTGACCGCGTGGCCTACAAGCACTCGCTCAAGGAAATCCCGCTCGACGTTCCCAGCCAGGTCTGCATCACGCGCGACAACACCCAGTTGCAGGTCGACGGCATCCTGTATTTCCAGGTCACCGACCCGATGCGCGCCAGCTACGGCTCATCGAACTACATCGTGGCCGTCACCCAGCTGGCCCAGACCTCGCTGCGCAGCGTCATCGGCAAGCTTGAGCTCGACAAAACCTTCGAGGAACGCGACATCATCAACGCCCAGGTCGTGGCCGCCATCGACGAGGCCGCGCTGAACTGGGGTGTCAAGGTGCTGCGTTACGAGATCAAGGACCTGACACCACCCAAGGAAATCCTGCACGCCATGCAGTCGCAGATCACCGCCGAACGTGAAAAACGCGCGCTGATTGCCGCCTCCGAAGGCCGCCGCCAGGAACAGATCAACATCGCCACCGGTGAGCGCGAGGCCTTTATCGCCCGCTCCGAAGGCGAAAAACTCGCCGCCATCAACAACGCGCAGGGTGAAGCGGCCGCGATCACCGCAGTGGCAGACGCCACCGCCCAGGCCATCGAACGTATTGCCGCCTCGATCCGCCAGCCCGGCGGTGAAATGGCCGTGCAGCTCAAGGTTGCCGAAAAGGCCGTGGAAGCCTACTCCCGCGTCGCGGCCGACGCCAAGACCACGCTGATTGTTCCCAGCAACATGACCGAAGTCTCGGCCCTGATCACCTCGGCCATGACCATGGTGCAGTCCACCCGGGCCGCCTGATCAGCATCGCAGAAGGCACCCACATGAGCGCCATGAACGTACTCGGTACGGAGCTGGTCCCCTGCTCCTACGACCCGCTGACCGGTTATTTCCGCGACGGCTGTTGCAACACCGACGAGTCCGACTCGGGTTCGCACCTCGTCTGCGTCAAGGTGACCAGCGACTTCCTGGCGTTTTCGGTAGCCAAAGGCAACGACTTGGTGACCCCGCGGCCCGAGTACCGCTTTGCGGGGCTCAAGCCCGGCGACCGGTGGTGCCTGTGCGCCAACCGCTGGCGCGAGGCACTGGAAGCCGGCTTTGCGCCGCCCGTGGTTCTGGAGTCCACCCACCTCAGGGCGCTGGAGTTCGTGACACGCGCGCAACTGGAAAAACACCGCTTTCGCAGCGCGCTTCACTGATCAGCGCCATCTTCCGTGCCGCGCACTGCTACAATGTGAGGCTTCGCGGAAAGGTGGATGAGCGGTTTAAGTCACACGCCTGGAAAGCGTGCGTGGGGTTATACCCACCGCGGGTTCGAATCCCGCCCTTTCCGCCAAAAGTATAGTTGCCGTGAGTTTTCCACACGGCAGTAAAAGCTCCTGAAAGCCCAGCTTGTCTGGGCTTTTTTGTGCCTGTCATTTTCCTGATTTCCGCATAGAGCTCCGCACACCGGCCCCCGTCTGGGCACCGCGCACGGTGACGGCCACCGCAGACAACTTCCTGTCACCGCGTTGAAGCAAAAAAAAAGCCACCTTGCGGTGGCTTTTTTGCTGGGGGCAGGAAAACTTATTCCAGGGCCGTTTTCTTGCCGTCCTTGTAGGTGTACAAGGTAATGGACGGGTTCTTCAGTTCGCCGTTAGGCAGGAACTCGATGGTGGTGGTCACGCCCTTGAAGCTGGTTTTGAGCAGCTCGGGGATGTAGACCTTCGGCTCGCTCGAGTTGGCGCGTTTCATCGCGTCGACCAGCACGAAGGTCGCGTCATAGGTGTACGGGCTGTAGACCTGGAACTGGTTCGGGTACTTCTCGTCGTAGCGCTTCTTCCACTCGACGCCGCCAGGCATCTTGGCCAGGGATGCGCCGCCTTCGGCACAAATCACGTTGCTCAGGGTCTTGGCGCCAGCAGCGAGTTTGGCAATCTCGGAGGTGCAGATGCCGTCGCCGCCGAAGTACTTGACCTTGCTCATGCCCAGCTGTTCCATCTGGCGCAGCATCGGGCCGGCTTGCGGGTCCATGCCACCGTAGAACACGGCGTCAGGGCTCTTGGCCTTGATGGCGGTCAGGATGGCCATGAAGTCGGTGGCCTTGTCGGTGGTGAACTGCTCGTCAACCACGGTCATGCCCTTTTCCTTGGCAGTCTTCTTGAAGATGTCGGCAACACCCTGGCCGTAAGCGGAACGGTCGTCGATGACGGCCACTTTCTTCAGCTTGAGCGTATCGGCGGCATAAAACGCCAGGCCGGCACCCAGGGCCAGATCGTTGGCAATGATGCGGTAGGTGGTGTTGTAGCCTGGCTTGGTCAGGTCAGGGTTGGTGGCGGCACCAGTGACGTGAGGGATGCCGCAGTCGTTGTAGACCTTGGAGGCAGGAATGGTCGTGCCCGAGTTGAGGTGACCGACCACACCGGCGACTTTGGAGTCGCACAGTTTTTGTGCGGCAGCCGTGCCCTGTTTCGGATCAGCAGCATCATCTTCAGCGACGATTTCGAAGGTGGCCTTCTTGCCGCCGATCATGACGCCCTGTTTGTTCAGGTCCTCAATGGCCATGCGGACGCCATTTTCATTGTCTTTGCCGTAATGGGCCTGCGCGCCGGAAGTCGGGGCGACGTGACCGATCTTGACAACGAGCGTATCACCGGCGGGTGCGGGAGCCGCAGCGACCGGGGCAGCAGGTGCAGGTGCAGTGGCGGCCGGCGCAGCTTCTTCTTTTTTGCCGCAGGCAACAACCAACATGGCGGCCAAAGCGACCGCAGTCCATTTCATTTGCATAAATACACTCCAATTAGGAAATTACCGTTAATGGTTGAGAACTGATTTTTTTACTCAACAGCCACGAACATAACGCAATTTCCGCGCCCGCACCATAGCAAGCAGCCCTAGTGTTGCGCTATGGAGGTGGAGTAAGAAACGAAATTGACCTGCTATTAGCGAATCTAATAAAGGGCGAGAAGCAGCCCCGTCACAAGCGGTAACGCGGGCTGCCCGACATGGCCAGTCATCGGCAAGAACCGCCCGCCTGAGGCAAAGACGTCACCCAAATGCAGCCGTCTCAGGTATTTTTCACCACCTCGAAGAAGCCGCCCGCATGAACATGGAAAGCCAAGGGCGCAGCCAGTTCAGGGCTTGTCCGGCAGCTGGCTGGCCAGTTCCTGTTCAAAGGCCTGGTTGACCGACTGCCGCACCACGATCTCGATTTCGTCCCTGAGGCTGGGCGCCAGTTCCTGGGTGTGCTCCAGCACCAGACGGCCCACGGTTTCGCGCAGCAGCCGGTCCAGCGTCAAATCGACGCGCTGCATCACGCGATGCACCATCTGCTCCTGAAAGTGCTGCATGTCCATTGCCGCGGGAGCGGGCCGGCCCCCGGGCGCGGCGGCCTGGGGCTGCACCACTTCCGTCAGCGTGGGCACAAATCGGGGTGGCGGGCGGTTCATGTTGCGCCCGCGCTGGCCAGATCGTGCCGCTTCATGGCATAACCGCGGTCGGCGTAATGCTTCCAGCGGCTGCGGGCGGCCGCGCGGTCGTCGTCGGCCAGGGTGACGAGTTCGATGAAGCGCTCGAAACGCTCAAACCCGGCCGGCACCCGGTGCCCGAGGTTGACCAGCACCTCATGGTGGGGACAGGCCTCCAGCGATCCGGCCAGCACCACCGGCGTGGCAGACACGGTGGACGGGGTGGCGCTCAGGTGGCAATGCGGCACAAACTCCAGCGGGGAAAAGGTCCAGAGCAACTGGTCGAGCCGGGCCAGCATGTCCGGCTCGGCCGTCACCACCACACGCGCGCCGCTGCCCCAGGCCTTGCGCAGCAGCCGGCAGCTGTAGGCCAGCTTGTCCGGCACGTTGAAATGAAAAGCAACTTCCGTCATGCGCGTGACCGGGCTCCCACCTTGGGGGAACGGGTTTTGGCTGGCGCCCTGGCCGGCTGAACCTGGCTCAGCAAAAAGTCGACCAGCAGGGGCACGGGCCGGCCGGTTGCGCCTTTGGCGGCACCGCTTTTCCAGGCCGTGCCGGCAATGTCCAGGTGCGCCCAGGGGAACTTGCCGGCAAAACGCTGCAGAAACTTGGCCGCGGTGATGGCGCCGCCAGCACGTCCGGCGACGTTGGCCACGTCCGCGAAATGGGTTTTCAGCCCGTCGGCGTATTCGTCGTCGAGCGGCATGCGCCAGCACAGATCGAGCGAGCTGTCGCCGGCCGCGGCCAGGGCCTGGGCCAGCGCGTCGTCACTGGAGAACATGCCGCTGCGCACGCCGCCCAGCGCAATCACACAGGCGCCGGTCAGGGTGGCAATGTCCACCACGGCGCGCGGCTTCAGGCGTTCGGCATACGTCAGCGCATCACACAACACCAGCCGCCCTTCGGCGTCGGTGTTGAGGATTTCGATGGTCTGCCCGCTCATGCTGGTCACCACATCGCCGGGCTTGATGGCGCGGCCATCGGGCATGTTTTCGCAGGCCGGAATCAGGCCCACCACATTGAGCGCGGGCTGCAGTTCGGCCAGCGCGCGGAAGGTACCGAGCACACTGGCCGCGCCACCCATGTCGTATTTCATCTCGTCCATCTCGGCGGCAGGCTTGATGGAAATGCCGCCTGTGTCAAAAGTGATGCCCTTGCCGATCAGCACCACCGGCGCTTCGGCCTTGGCGCCGCCGTCATAACGCAGCACGATGAACCGCAGGGGTTCTTCCGAGCCCTGGGCAACGGCCATGAACGAGCCCATGCCGAGTTTGGCGACCTCTTTGGGGCCCAGCACCTCCACCTTGATTCCGGGCAGTTTCCCGAGCTCCCTGGCGGCCTGGGCAAGCATCGTCGGCGTCGCGTGGTTGGCCGGCCGGTTGGCCCACTCCTTGGCAAGTGCGAGGCCCGTGGCCAGCCCGACGCCCTTGTCGAAGCCGGCACGGCTGGCCGCCAGCGAGGAGACGGCCACCAGCACCTGCTTGAGTTTTTGCTCGGCCGGCTTTGATTTGGTGGTGCTGTAAAGGTAGGCGGCATCGGCGCAGGCCAGCACGGCGGCTCGCACGGCTTCCTGACCGGCCTGCGGCAGTGCGCAGAGGCTGAGCAGCACCCGCCGCGCATTGGTGTTTTTCAGCGCGACCATCGCCGCGTGCACCGCCGTCCGGATACTTTTGGCGCTGCCGTCGCCGGCGCCTGCCAGCAGCACCCGCGTGGCCGCGATTCCCGCGGGCCGGTAGGCGCTGAGCAGCTTGCCTGCCTTGTTTTCAAAGTCCCCTGCTTTCAGGGCCAACGTCACCATTTTCGACACCGCGTCGGTGCCGGCGCTCATCTCGCCGGCCACCAGCACGATCAGGGCATCACATTTTTCGGCACAAATTCGGGCGGGGGTCAGGGTTTTGAGTTCAAAGTCCATAATCGAGGGTTAGGCGTCACAAGTGCAAAGTGCAGTTGTCGGTTGTTGTTAAGGGCAAGTTTCAGTCAATGTTATTCCAATCCTCGATCCGCAAAGAGCTGGCACGCAGTTTTGGGGCCACCCTTGTGGTTTTGATGACCATTGTGATCACCATCATCCTGATCCGCACGCTCGGGCAGGCCTCGCGCGGCAGCGTCAACCCGCAGGACGTGATGCTGGTCATGGGTTACTCGGCCCTGGGCCGCATGCCGATCATCCTGACGCTGTCCCTGTTTGTGGCCATGGTCAGCACCCTCTCACGCATGTACCGCGACAGCGAGATGGTCGTCTGGTTTGTCAGCGGCCGCGGCCTGGGCTTTTTTCTCGTGCCGCTGTTCCGCTTCGCCTGGCCGGTGCTGCTGGTGATCACGCTGATGTCGGTGTTTGTCTGGCCCTGGTCCAACCAGCAGACCCAGGAGGTGCGGGACCGGTACGAGCAGCGCGGCGACCTGGAACGGGTCTCCCCGGGCCAGTTCCAGGAGTCGTCCAGCGGCAACCGGGTCTTTTTCATCGACCGCGAGACCACCCAGGAAAAAGTCAGCAACAACGTTTTCATCGCCTCGACCGAAAAAGGCAAGAATTCGGTGACCACCGCCAGTTCCGGCCGCATTGAGACGGTAGGCAAGGACCAGATGCTGCTGCTCGACAACGGCCAGCGGCTTGAAAGCGAGATCGGCAAGTCGGCCCTGAAGATCACCGAGTTTGCGGAATACGGCAGCAAGGCCGGCGACAGCCCGCTGCTCAACGGGGCCAACATCCCCGAAAAATCCAAGTCCACCCGCGAACTGCTGAAATCGCCCACGCGGATCAACCAGGGCGAACTGGCCTGGCGCCTGGGCATGGCGCTGGCCGCGATCAATTTTGTCGTGATTGCGCTGGCGCTGGCCAGCGTCAACCCGCGCGCCGGGCGCAGTGGCAACCTGATTTTTGTGCTGTTCACCTTTGTCGTTTATCACAACCTGCTGAACCTGGGTCAGAGCTGGATCAGCGTGGGCGCGGCCAATTTCGCCGGCTTTGTGCTGGCCCTGCACGGCGGCGCCCTGTTGCTGGCGCTGGGCTGGTTGTCCAAGCGTCACCTGAACTGGACCTTCAAGGGCGCCATGAGCCGGCAGCGCAAGCGGCAGGCCAGCCGGCAGGCGGGCAAGGTGGCCGCATGAAGACCATACGCCGCCTGATTTACGGCGAGGTGCTGGCCTCCATTGCTTTTGTGGCCGTCGGATTTCTGGCGCTGTTTTTCTTTTTCGACCTGGTCGATGAGCTGCAGTACCTGGGAAAAAATGCGGCAGGCGTCGTCAGTTCCGACGCCAACACTTACCAGATCCGCCATGCGCTGCTGTATGTGGCGCTGCTGATTCCCAGCCACCTGTACGAGCTGGTGCCCATCTCGGTGCTGATCGGCACCATTTTCGTGATGGCCCGGCTGGCGCAGAGTTCGGAATACACCATCTTGCGCACCAGCGGCCTGGAACCCTGGCGGGCCTTGCGCCTGCTGCTGACCCTGGGGGCGATTTTCGTCGTGCTCTGTTTCGCCATCGGCGACTATGTGGCCCCAGCCGCCGACCGTGCCGCCCAGTTGCTCAAGGCGCGTTACCAGGGCCGCATCACCATCGGCCAGACCGGGGCGTGGCTCAAGGAAAAACAGGCCTACAACAGCTACGTGGTCAACGTCGGCGCCCTGTCCGCCGACAACGAAATGCAGGCCGTGCGGGTTTTCGAGTTCGACAACAAGGGGCTGCTGGTGTCCATCACGCAATCGGCCATCGCCCGGTTTGCGTCCGACGACTCCTGGCAGCTCGAAAACGGTACCCGGACCGAATTCACCGTACAGCCGGGACAGGCCTCGAGCAGCGGTGCCGGGCGTGAAACGGCCAAAATAAGCATCAACAAGATCGCCCAGTTCCGCTGGCCCACCGGGATCAGCGCAGAGATGGTCTCGGTTGCCGTGCTCAAGCCGGAACGCATGAGCACGATCGACCTGTTCGCCTACATCCGCCACCTCAACGCCAACGGCCAGACCGCCCAGCGTTACGAAATCGAGTTCTGGAAAAAGGTGTTTTACCCGCTGAGCTGCCTGGTGATGGTGGTGCTGGCCCTGCCGTTTGCCTACCTGCACTTTCGCAGCGGCGGCATCGCCGGTTATGTGTTCGGCGGCGTGATGATCGGCATCAGCTTTTTCCTGCTCAACAACGTGTTCGGCTACATCGGCAACCTGCAGAACTGGCAACCCTGGCTGGCGGCCGCTGCGCCCGGCCTGCTCTACACCGCCATTTCGCTGGGTGCCTTCGGCTGGCTGGTCCTGAGACGCTGATGGCCCGGCAAGGCATTGTCCTGTTTGCGCACGGCTCGCGCGACCCCCTCTGGCGCCTGCCCATCGAGGCGGTGGCCGAGGCGATCCGTGCGCGCGACCCCGACGCCCTGGTCTGCTGCGCCTACCTCGAGTTGTGCACGCCGGACCTGGCCCAGGCCGCTACCGATTTGATAGCTGCCGGCGCAAGCACAATAAAGGTTTTCCCGCTTTTTCTCGGTGTAGGAAAACACGCGCGGGAAGACCTGCCGCTGCTGCTGGCACAAGTTCGCGCCCAGCACCCGGACCTGCCGGTGACCCTGATGCAGACGGCTGGCGAGCACCCCCAGCTGACGGCACTGATGGCCGATATAGCCCTGTCCTGAACCGGGGGCGTGAGCTTTTTTTTTAAGCGCTGCCCGAGAGTTCTTAGGTTGAAACGGCATAATGAAGCGAATAATTAGCAAGAATCAGATATGAATCTTCACCAATTTCGCTTTGTCCAGGAAGCCGTCCGGCGCAACCTGAACCTCACCGAAACCGCACGCATCCTGCACACCTCGCAGCCCGGGGTGTCCAAGGCCATCATCGAGCTCGAAGAAGAACTGGGCGTGGAAATTTTTGCCCGCCACGGCAAACGCCTCAAGCGTGTGACCGAACCGGGCGAACATGTGCTCAAAAGCATTGACATCATCATGCGCGAGGTTGGCAACCTGCGGCGTATCGGCGAGCAGTTTTCAGCCCAGGACAGCGGCACCCTGTCCATCGCCACCACCCACACCCAGGCGCGCTACGTGCTGCCGCAGCCGGTGGCCAAACTCCGTGAAGCGTTTCCCAAGGTCAATGTCAGCCTGCACCAGGGCTCGCCCGACCAGGTGGCGCGCATGCTGATCGACGAGGTGGCCGAGATCGGCATTGCCACCGAGTCGCTGGCGCATTATGAAGAACTGGTCACGCTGCCCTGCTACGAATGGCAGCACATGCTGGTGTTGCCGCTGGACCACCCGCTGGCCAAACAGGACAACATCACGCTGGAAGACCTGGCCGAGCAGCCGCTGATCACCTACCACCCCTCGTTCACCGGCCGCACCAAGATCGACCAGGCCTTTGCCGCCAAACACCTGCATCCGCGCATTGCGCTCGAAGCGATCGACTCCGACGTGATCAAGACCTATGTGCGCCTGGGCCTGGGGGTCGGCATTGTGGCCGAGATGGCGCTCAAGGACGACGGCACCAACACCGACCTGGTCGCCCTGCCGGCCGGCCACCTGTTCGGCGTGAACGTGGCGCGTGTCGCCTTCAAGCGCAGTGCCTACCTGCGCAACTTTGTCTACAAGTTTGCCGAACTGCTCAATGACAAGCTCGACCGCGTCCAGATCACCCGGGCCATGAGCAGCCGCCACGGCGACTTCGAACTCTAAATTCCATCACTCCACCCTCACCATGACGACCATGCCTTCTGCCAGCGAGCGCACGCCACAGATACAGACCAAACTGCCCGCCGTGGGCACCACCATCTTCACGGTGATGTCGGCGCTGGCCCTTGAAAAAAACGCGGTCAACCTCGGCCAGGGCTTCCCGGACTTCGACTGCGACCCGAAACTGGTCGGCGCCGTCAACGATGCCATGACACGCGGCCTGAACCAGTACCCGCCCATGCCCGGCGTACCGGTGCTGCGCGAGGCGATTGCCGCCAAGCTGCAGCAACTGCACGGCCGCAGCTACAACCCCAACACCGAAATCACGGTGACGGCCGGCGCCACGCAGGCCATCATCACCGCGGTGCTGGCCGTGGTGCACCCCGGTGATGAAGTCATCGTGCTCGAGCCCTGTTACGACAGCTACGTGCCCAACATCGAGCTGGCCGGCGGCGTTCCCGTGCGCGTGCCCCTGACGCCCGGCACCTTCCGCCCCGACTTCGACAGGATCTCCGCCGCCCTCACCGCCAAAACGCGCGCGATCATCATCAACTCGCCGCACAACCCCAGCGCCACCGTCTGGACCCGCGAGGACATGTTGCGCCTGCAGGAGATCCTGGCGCCCACCGACGTGCTGCTGATCAGCGACGAGGTGTATGAACACATGGTGTTCGACGCCGCGCAGGGCCGCGTGCACGAAAGCGCAGCGCGCTTCCCCGGCCTGGCCGCGCGTGCCTTCATCGTCAGCAGCTTCGGCAAGACCTACCATGTGACCGGCTGGAAAATCGGTTATGTGGCGGCGCCCGCGTCGCTGACGACCGAGTTCCGCAAGGTACACCAGTTCAATGTGTTCACCGTCAACACGCCCATGCAATACGGCCTGGCGAGCTACATGGCTGATGCACGTCCCTACCTCGACCTGCCGGCGTTCTACCAGCGCAAGCGCGACCTGTTCCGCGCCGGCCTGGCGAAAACCCGCTTCAAGCTGCTGCCCAGCGAAGGCAGCTACTTCCAGTGCGTGGACATCTCGCAAGTCAGCGACCTCGGTGAAGCCGACTTCTGCAAATGGCTGACCACCGAGATCGGCGTCGCCGCGATTCCCTTGTCGGCGTTTTACGGCAACGGCTTCGACCAGCGCGTCGTGCGCTTCTGTTTTGCCAAGAAGGACGAGACGCTCCTCAGTGCGCTGGAGCGGCTGGCCAGGCTGTAATCCGCTATCACATTGATAGCTGGTTGCGCACAGCCTATAAGGGCTGGAGGCCGATTTCATCAGTGAAGTCGGCTTGAGACACATTCGCGGCATCACGCTGCGCCTATGGTCCTTTCTGGACAGTAGGACGGACTCCCCACTCCCACCCCTAGCCCCTGCCCTCGCCCCGCTGGGCGATGGAGGGGGACTTCATTTGGCCGCGTGTGTTGCGCCCGCGTGCAATCACCACGGCCGCTTGACTCCGACGTGACGCGCACAGCGCGTCACGTCTCCCCGCACCCGTTCCCCACCCGTCGGGGTGGGCCGAGGAGCACAGCCGAAAGCGGATCAGGGCGAGCGATTGTCTGAGCGAGAGGGACCCAGACCATCGGGTCGCCTTCTCTTTGCTTACTTTCTCTTGGCGACGCAAGAGAAAGTGAGTCGCCCGCCGGGGCGAGACCCGGCTTGTTGGTGCACTACAGAACACGCGCACAGCAAGGCAGCGCGTGATCCCCAACTGTAGGAACTCCCTGACGGTGAGTCAGCGCCCCTTCCTGCTTGATCCAGCCCAACCACAGGCAACAATCAGTTCATACATAACAAGGAGTTCTCCATGTCGATTTCAATGATTCTGCTCATCGTCCTCATCCTGATTCTGGTGGGCGCACTGCCGACCTGGGGCCACAGCCGCTCATGGGGCTACGGTCCAAGCGGTGGTTTGGGACTGATTGTCATCATCCTGATCGTGCTGCTGCTGATGGGCCGTATCTAGGACTCCCAGCACCTCGAACAAAAAAGGACCCTGCCTTGCGGCAGGGTCCTTTTTTTTTGCGCAGTGCGAGCCCTGTAAAACCGCCTCAGCTGTTCAATTGCGTCCAGGCCTTGTCCAAACGTTTAATACTCACAGGTTGCGGCGTGCGCAGCTCCTGCGCGAAAAAGCTCACGCGCAGCTCTTCGAGCAGCCAGCGCAGTTCCTGCAGCCGGGCATCCGTCGCACCCTTGCGTTCGGCCACCAGGCGCCAGTAGCGCTGCTCCTGCGGCCGCAGTTCAGCCAGCCGCGCCGCGTCGCGGGCGGGATCGGCACGCCATTTCTCCAGCCGCAGGGTGATGGCCTTGAGGTAGCGCGGAAAGTGCTGCAACTGCGCGTACGGCGTGAGCGTCAGGAAACGTTTGGGCACCAGACGCTGCAGTTGCTGCGCTGCATCCGCGGCGGCCTCGGCGGCGTTTTTGGTGTCCTTGATCTTGCGCTGCGCGGCGGCGAACTCGACGAGGATGGCGGCCGCCAGCCGTGCGACTTCGCTGGCAATCAAGGTCAGGCGCCCACGTCCGTCGTCGATGCGTTTTTTGAAGTCGGCCTCGTTGGTCGGCAGCGGCTCCAGCAAAAAGGCACGGTCCAGCGCAACTTCGATGATCTGCTCGCGCAGCTCTTCCAGCGTGCCGCCGCCCGAGTTGTCAGCCGCGCGGCCGACCAGCATGTAGGCCGTGGCCATTTTCTGCAGATCGGGCAAATTCTTTTCCAGGTACTTCAGCGCGTCCTTGATCTGCAGCGAAAACAGACGCCGCAGGCCGGCGCGGTGTTTGGCGGCAGCCACGTCGGGCTCGTCGAACACCTCGATGGTCACCGCATCGCCGAGGTCGATCAGCGCCGGAAACCCGATCAGCGTCTGTTTGCCCTTGCTGATTTCCATGAGTTCGGGCAGCTCGCCAAAACTCCAGCTGCTGTAGCGCTCCGGCGTCCTGACCGTGGCCGCCTTCTGGTTTGCTATGTTTTCAGGAGCAGCTTGCGCACGTCCATGCTGGGCTGAAGGCCGATTTGGCTCTGACTCTGGGCGCTCCTGCGGCGCGGAGCGCGTCTTCAACCCGGCCAACGCCTGGAAGGCGCCGCGTGCCTGCGACCCGAGCTCACCCTTGAGCGCACCGAGGTTGCGTCCGGTGCCGAGCTGGCGGCCATGTTCATCGACCACGCGGAAGTTCATGAACAGGTGCGGCGCCAGCATGTCGATTTTCATGTCCCCACGCTTGATGTCCAGCGAGGTCGCATCACGCACCAGCTTGAGCACGGCGTCCGTCAGCGAACCGACGCCGAACTTTTCCGGCTGCAGCAACTCGGCCGCGAAACGCGCTGCGGTGTCGGGCAGCGGCACCAGGCGCGAGCGCGGCCGCTGGTGCAGGGTCTTGATCAGGGCCTGGATCTTGTCCTTGAGCATGCCGGGCACCAGCCACTCGCAGCGCTCCTCATTGACCTGGTTCAGGGCAAACAGCGGCACATCGACGGTCACGCCGTCCCTGGCGTCGCCCGGCTCATGCAGGTAGGTCGCCGTGCAATCGACACCGCCCAGGCGCAGCGTTTTCGGGAACGCTTGCGTGGTGATGCCGGCCGCCTCGTGGCGCATCAGTTCCTCGCGGCTCAGGAGCAGCAGCTTGGGTTGCTTTTTGACCTCGTCCTTGTACCAGTGTTCGCAGCCGGCGCCGGTGCAGATGTCGGCCGGCAGCTGCTGGTCGTAAAAGGCGTAGATCAGCTCTTCGTCAACCAGCACGTCCTGGCGGCGCGCCTTGTGCTCCAGGTCCTGCACCTGTTCGATCAGCTTGAGGTTGGCCTGCAGGAAAGGCAGCTTGGTGTCCCAGTTGCCGGCGACCAGCGCTTCGCGGATGAAGATTTCGCGCGCCGTCACCGGGTCGACACGGCCGAAGTTGACGCGCCGGCCGTTGTAGATCACCAGGCCGTACAAGGTGGCGCGTTCCAGCGCGGTGACCTGTGCGGCCTTTTTCTCCCAGTGCGGGTCCAGCAGCTGTTTTTTCAGCAGGTGGCCAGCGACCTGCTCGACCCACTGCGGCTCGATGTTGGCAATGCCGCGGCCGAACAGGCGCGTGGTTTCCACCAGCTCAGCCGCAACGATCCAGCGCCCCGGCTTCTTGCTGAGCTTGGCGCCCGGGTGGCGGTAAAACTTGATGCCACGCGCGCCCAGGTACCAGTCGTCTTCCTCGTTCTTGATGCCGAGGTTGCCGAGCAGGCCGCAGAGCATGGACAAATGCAGTTGCTCGTAACTGGCAGGCTTGTCGTTGAGCACCCATTTCTGCTCGCCCACCACCGCGTGCAGCTGCGAATGGATGTCGCGCCATTCGCGCACGCGCCGGATGTTGATGTAGTTCTCTCTCAAGAGATTTTCATACTGGCGATTCGTCAGCTTGTGCACGGCGTCGTGCCCGCCACGCGCGTCGCCCAGCCACTTCCAGAGCTTGAGGTAACCGCTGAATTCGCTTTTTTCGTCATCGAACTTCGCATGCGCCTGGTCGGCCTGGGCCTGCTTGTCCATGGGCCGGTCGCGCACGTCCTGCACGCTGAGCGCGCTGGCAATCACCAGCACCTCGTCGAGCGCCTGCCGCTCTTTGGCTTCCAGGATCATGCGGCCCACACGCGGGTCCAGCGGCAGCCGGGCCAGGTTGCGGCCCACCGGCGTCAGTTCGTTGTCGTCGTCCACCGCACCGAGTTCGGCCAACAGCTGGTAGCCGTCGGCAATGGCACGGCCCTGGGGTGGCTCGATGAAGGCAAAACTTTCGATGGTGCCGAGGTGCAGCGCCTTCATGCGCAAAATCACCGCCGCCAGCGAGCTGCGCAGGATTTCCGGGTCGGTAAAACGCGGCCGGCCCAGAAAGTCCTGCTCGTCGTACAGGCGGATGCAGATGCCGTCGGCCACGCGGCCGCAGCGGCCGGCGCGCTGGTTGGCCGCCGCCTGCGACACCGGCTCGACCATCAACTGCTCGACCTTGTTGCGAAAGCTGTAACGCTTGACACGCGCCGTGCCGGCGTCGATCACATAACGGATACCCGGCACCGTCAGCGAGGTCTCGGCCACGTTGGTGGCCAGCACGATGCGCCGGCCGGTGTGGCCGTCGAAAATGCGGTCCTGCTCGGCCTGGCTCAAACGCGCAAACAGCGGCAGCACCTCGGCATTGCGAAACAGCGGCTGGTGCGCGAGGTGTTTGCGCAAATGGTCCGCTGCCTCGCGGATCTCGCGCTCGCCCGGCAGGAAGATCAGGATGTCACCGGCACTGTGCGGATTGCGCCAGAGTTCGTCCACGCCGTCGGCGATCGCGTCGTTAAGGTCGTAGTCGCGCGACTCTTCATACGGGCGGTAACGCTGCTCGACCGGAAACATCCGGCCCGAGACCATGATGACGGGTGCCGGCCCTTTACTGGAGGCGAAATAGTCCGCAAAACGCTGCGCATCAATCGTCGCCGAGGTGATCACCACCTTCAGGTCGGGCCGGCGCGGCAACAGCTGGCGCAGGTAGCCGAGCAGAAAGTCGATGTTCAGGCTGCGCTCATGGGCCTCGTCGATGATGATGGTGTCGTAGGCCTTGAGCAGCGGATCGGTCTGCGTCTCGGCCAGCAAGATGCCGTCGGTCATGAGTTTGACCGAAGCATCCCGGCTCAGCCGGTCCTGGAAACGCACCTTGTAGCCGACCACATCGCCCAGCGGTGTCTTGAGTTCTTCGGCAATCCGCTTGGCCACGCTGGAGGCGGCAATGCGGCGCGGCTGGGTGTGGCCGATCAGCCGGCCCTGGCCCGCCGGGTAGTTGAGCTTGCCGCGGCCCATGGCCAGCGCAATCTTGGGCAACTGCGTGGTTTTGCCCGAGCCGGTTTCGCCGCAAACGATGACGACCTGGTGGGCCTGGATGGCGGCGGTGATTTCCTCGCGTTTGCCCGAGACGGGCAAGGACTCGGGGAAATCGATCTGCAAGGGCACGGACAAGGGGGACGAGGACAAGGGATGGGGGTTCAAAACCACTGATTATCGGTGCTGGCGGGCGCCCGCCCGGCGACAGGGCTTCAGGCGGCTTGCAGCACCGGCAGCTCGACCGCTTCGCCGCTGGCCTGGTCCAGCCAGGCGACCCGGCTGGCATACGACATGGCGGTGCGCGACATCGCCTTGCAGGCGGCCAGCACGCTCGAAGCCCTGGCCGCCGGGTCGGACACCAGCAACACGCCGACACCGATTTCAGCCTGCCAGCGCGTCTGCTCGCTTTCGCGCCGCGCCGCATCGAGGCTGGTGTTGAGAACCACCGATTTGGACAGGCGTTTTTCCACCAGGTGCGCCAGCCGGATCAGCTGACCACTGTCGTTGCAGTCACGCAGAAGCAGCACAAAGCCGTCACCCGAAAACCGTCCCGTCTCGACGTAAGCCGGCACCGAGCGCCGCAAGCGCCCGGCACAGACAAACAGCGCGTGGTTGACCGCGGCCATGCCATGCAGGCGCTCCAGCGCGTAGAGGTTGCCTATGCTCACCACCATCACGCCCACTTGCGGCCCGGACCGGTGGGGCGCCGGCGGCGCGCCGTCCGCTGCGGCATCTGACCCAGCCGGATCGTCCCGGCGACGCCGGAAGATGTCCCCAACCATCTGCCCGGTTTCGGTGTGTGAACGCATGCGGGTCACCGGGTCGTAACTGGGGCCCATCGCCATGACCTGGTGCAGCTCGATCAGGTAGGAATAACGCGTCCAGAGCGCCACGGCCATGGTCACGAGGTAGGCCGTTCCGGCAAGCGCGCTGACCGCATGCACCGGCCAGGGCTCCTGCCCGCGCACCAGCGCGATCCAGCCCAGGCCCAGCATGGCCACCAGCATGAAAAACACCCCGAATACCGCTGTCCAGGCCAGCCGGTCCCCGCGGTACACGCTGCGCATCGACACGGCGAGTGCCACGGCACCCAGGGTCCAGGCGAACCCGAGACCCAGCACGAGCGAGGGCGCCGGCGGCAGCAGCCAGCCCGCGGCCATCACGCCCAGCACCAGCACCGTCAGCGCCAGCCGGGTGTGCAGCCGCGCCTTCCTGCTGGCCAGCAGGCCCAGGATGGAAAACAGCAGGTAAGCCAGAAAGCCCGAGACCAGCATCGCAATGTGCGCCAGAACCCGCGCCAGCGTGTCTTCATCGTCAATCGGCAGGCCACCCAGAAAGGCGACCACAAAAAAACCCGAGGCCGTGGCCGACAGGCCGGCGTTGAGCGAGATGCGGTGCAGCGAACGGACAAACGCGAGTGCCGCGCCCGCAAGCATCACGGCCGCCGTGCCGAAATAGACACCCCAGAAACCAAACGCAAGTTTGTCCATGAATGGCCGCATTATCCGGCGAAACGGCCGCCGCCAACAGGCACCAACGGCCGCCCGGCCGCGTCTCCCGCCGTCCCTTACACTCACTGCCATTGCCCGGAAGGCTGTGGCTTTTGCCCGGTTTTCCCGTCCCTCCAGCCTGTTGTTCACTTTTCCCGACCCCGAAAGCGCGCCCATGTCCGCCGTCTTCAATTTCACCTTTGTTCCCTGGTTCCGTTCGGTGGCGCCCTACATCCACCTGCACCGCGGCAAGACCTTTGTGGTCGGCATTGCCGGCGAAGCCATTGCCGCCGGCAAACTGCAGCACCTGGCCCAGGATCTGGCGCTGATCCAGAGCATGGGCGTGAAAATCGTGCTGGTGCACGGCTTCCGTCCGCAGGTCAACGAACAACTGGCCGCCAAGGGCCACGAGGCGAAGTATTCGCACGGCATGCGCATCACCGATTCGGTAGCGCTCGACTGCGCCCAGGAAGCCGCCGGCCAGCTGCGTTACGAGATCGAGGCCGCCTTCAGCCAGGGCCTGCCCAACACACCGATGGCCGGCTCCACGGTGCGCGTCATCTCCGGCAACTTCATCACCGCCCGGCCGGTCGGCATTGTCGACGGCGTGGACTTCAAACACTCGGGCCTGGTGCGCAAGGTGGACACCAAAGGCATCCTGCGCACGCTGGAGTTCGGCGCCATGGTGCTGCTCTCGCCCTTCGGTTTTTCACCCACCGGCGAAGCCTTCAACCTGACCATGGAGGAAGTGGCGACCAGCGTGGCGATTGAGCTGCAGGCCGACAAGCTGATCTTCGTGACGGAAATTCCAGGCATCCGCATCCACCCTGGTGAACCCGAAAGCGAAGACAACCCGATCGACACCGAGCTGCCGCTGGCCACCGCCGAGAAGCTGCTCGCGCAATTGCCCAACGCCACCCAGCCCACGGACACCGCGTTTTACCTGCAGCACTGCGCCAAGGCCTGCAAGGCCGGCGTCGAGCGCAGCCACATCCTGCCGTTCGCGGTGGACGGCGCGCTGCTGCTCGAAATCTACGTGCACGACGGCATTGGCACCATGGTCATCGACGAAAAACTCGAGAGCCTGCGCGAAGCCACCGCCGACGACGTGGGCGGCATTCTGCAGCTGATCGAGCCCTTTGAAAAAGACGGCACCCTCGTCAAGCGCGATCGCACCGAGATCGAACGCGACGCCGACCTCTACACCGTGATCGAACACGACGGCGTCATCTTCGGCTGCGCCGCGCTGTATCCCTACCCCGAAGCCAGAACCGCCGAAATGGCGGCGCTCACCGTGTCGCCGCAAAGCCAGAGCCAGGGCGACGGCGAACGCATCCTCAAACGCATCGAGCAGCGCGCCAAGCTGATGGGCCTGGACAGCATTTTTGTGCTGACCACCCGCACCATGCACTGGTTCATCAAGCGCGGTTTTGTGCAGGTCGACCCCGAATGGCTGCCCGAGGCACGCAAGCGCAAGTACAACGTCAATCGCAAGAGCCAGGTGCTGGTGAAGAAACTGTAGACAGGCACGACACCTCTGGTCACGTGCTTACCCCATTTGTCTTAGGCTTAGTAGTCCGCCGCGAGGCACAGGGCCTTTTTCACCACGAGACGAAGCGTGGCAGCAGCTCATTTCGTCACTGCCGCGAGTTCTCTTGCAAATTGCTCGACCTCATCGTACTTCGCGAGTTCTGCACCATGTAAGAAAATATCGCCCATACGTTCATACGTTTTCACCGGGCGGCTGTTATTTTTCTTAAACATTTTGCGAAATGCTGATAACTGTTGTCCGTTTGGACTGAACTCGTGAACTGCACGTGTCAGCAGTTTTTCGACATGGTCATGGCCTTTTTTTCCAATGCAAATGGCCCGGTACGCGCGCACGAACACCATATAAAAAAACTTATCCGACCGAAATATATCGAACTCAGTTAATTCCTCTACGGCTTTTGCCAAATTCAATGTCTTGAACAATGAGCGGTAAAAGTTGATCATTTCTGTCTTGATTGATTCCGAGCGTATCTCCCCGGTTGGCGCGATCAGGAATGTGTATGGGCATGGTTTTTCAATGTCCAAAATATCAATTGCATACATGCCGTGGCATGCCGCTAGAACCACTCCCACATTGTTCTGACACACGATATTGATGCCATATAGGATCTCGCCGAACTCCCGCCAACTCATGAATTCGTCGTTGCCGACAGCAATCCCGTGTTCTTCGTCACCGTGGGCTTCGATGTGAACTATCGGGCAGTAACCTCTAAACGCCATCCGGTGTAACTCATACAGTGCCTCACGGAACGCTTGTTTTCCGAATACTTTCACGTAGCGCACTGTCGTCGCTTCGCGGCTGGCAAGAATGTCTTTGAGTCCTTCACGCAGCCAAAGTCCCGTCTGCATGTCATTAGCTCCAAGCGCATCAATGATTGATATGCCTGAGGATCTGAATGTAGATTGCACCGTGAACATTAGGTCATTGTGATGCCTGTTTCGCGGCGCTCAAAGCGCATATGCCGCTACGCAGTTGCAATCCCGCGTAGGAGAAGGCCAGCGTCCGCTGGCGATGATGTCTCACGCCCTGCCCCCGGCCGGCTGGGCACAGTGGACAGGTGGCCACGCAAGCCGTGGCCCGCCATCCATCACCTCATCCAAAGGACACACCATGACCGAAAAAACCGCCAGAGTGCATTGGGAAGGCCAGGGCAAACAGGGCCAGGGTCAGATCAGTACCGAAACCGATGCGCTGAAAGCCTATCCCTACGGTTTTGGCAGCCGGTTCGAGGACGACCGCACAGGCACCAACCCTGAAGAGCTGTTGGGCGCGGCGCATGCGGCCTGTTTCACCATGGCTTTTTCATTCGCCTGCGACAAGGCCGGGTTTGCCACGGAGCAGGTGGACACGACGGCCAAGGTCAGTCTGATTCCTGACGGCGATGGCTTCCTGATCGACCGTATTGCGCTTACGCTGGAAGCAAAAGTTCCGGGCATCGATGCGGGTCAGTTTCAGCAGATTGCAGAAGCGGCCAAACGCGACTGCCCGCTGTCCAAGGCGCTGACCAGCGTGGCCCTGATCACATTGGCAGCCACGCTCAAGACCTGATCGAGATTGACCTGAGGCAGCGATCTGGCGCAGCGCTGCCCGAACACTCGGCAGGCTGGCCGCCGGCGTGCACGCGCGAATTCTCTCGCGGTGGCGCCGGGAGCACACGTGCGTCGACGTGCCCCCCCCTTGCTGACTGGTCAAGTCTGAGGACTGAAACACCCCGATGATCTTGAAAAGGACGCAACAAACCGCGTTGCAGTCAGCGAGATGGAAACCCCGAAAATGATGTGAATGACCAAGCTCGGATACATCACGGAGACGCCAAGGGCCCAGGGGGTTGAATCTCCAAAAATCAGCGGCAGCGCCAGGGAATTGAGGATGACATAGTAGCCAAGGCCGTAGATGGAGCCCACGGCCCATGCAGAAAATCTGTTTTTCAACAGAATGAGAAGCACGAGCAAGGGCGCTGCAGACAGCCAACCGATAACGAAGTGTTCGATGAACATCAACATCCGAAATGTCATCTCGGAATAGTTGGTGAAAAATACTTCGAGCAGCTTTTTCCCGTAGTGTCCAACGCGCAGCCCAAGAAGCTGGAATACGAAGCCGAAAGGAATCATCGCGATCGATGCAATGGTTCCGGATCGAAACGACTCTCTGGCAAGTCCCTGGAGCAGACTCTTTCGGTCCGGCATGTCTGTCATCGCTTGCTTCGCCATGGTTGATTCCTTCAGCACGCTCAGCGCGGCCCGAGGATGCGACTCAGCATCTCTGCCGACGGTGCGCCCTGCATGGTCTTCAGGTTGCCATCGGGGTCTTTGTAAAGTGTCGTAGGCGTGGCGGAAAAGCCCAATTGCTGCATCAACGCCTGGTTGGCACCCAGTTGGGCGCGAACTGCTGGCGGAATTTGCTCCAGGGGCTTCACGCCGCCGCTGCGATGTTGCTGTTCATGCTGCAGCAGCGCGGCCTGCGGGTCCTTGGCGGACAGGAGGGCCGCCGCCTTGCCCGGGCTGGTAGGGCCGAGGATGCCCACCATGACGTGGCGCAGTTGGACCTTGCCGGCCGTCACCCAGGGCCTGGCCTCGCTCCAGAACTTGTTGCAGTAGGGGCAGTTCGGATCGGTGAAGGTGTAAACGATGCGCGGGGCATTTTTTGCGCCATCGGCAATCCAGGTGCTGCCCTCCAGCTGCTTCCAGACTTTCGCGGTCAGGGGTTTGGTCACCAGCCGGTTCAGCGGTTCCTGACTCAGGTCATGGCCATTTGCATCGATCATGGAGCCGACGATCGCCTGTTTGCCGTCGGCGGTCAGGTAGATGGCCAGCGGCTGTTGCTCGACCATGGCGGCGTAGCCGGTCAGTCCGCCGGGCGCGTCGAATGTTCCGATCACCTCCACGCCTTTTGCCTCGAGCGCCTTGACCGGTGCGGGCCAGTCTTTGGCCTGTGCGCCCACAGCCATGCCAAGCATGGCCAGAAGAATTGCAGATTGAACATAGGTTTTTTTGATCATGGAAAATTTATTCCTTGGTTGAGAAAGGGGTAGGCGTGCGCAATGGGTTTAACTTGCTGGCCAGGGAAGCGGCCGACAGTTCACCCAGGTGGGTATCTGCCAGTTGTCCGCCGGCATCGTAAAAAAGCGTGGTCGGCAATCCGGTGGAACCGACGGCGCGGCCCAGTTCGGCGCCGGGGTCGAGCACCACGTTGGCCAGATTCAGCGCGCTGTTGCTCAGGTAACGCCCGGCGGTCGCCGCGTCTTCGCTCTGGTTGGCGAAGACAAAAGTGACCCCCGTTTCCCGCTGCTGGGCCGCGGCGAGGACGGGCATTTCGCGGCGGCAGGGAGGGCACCAGCTGGCCCAGAGATTGACCACCATGGGCTTGCCCTGGGCGAGCGCAGCGAGGTTTGTCGGCTCGCCCGCAAGCGTTGTCAACGCCACGGTTGGCAGAGCCGGTCGGGGGGCCTTGTCGAAGGTGCCGAGCACCCCCGACATCGCCGCCCAGGCCAGCACACCGGCACTCAGGCCCAGTGCCAGTGGTTTGCGCAGCGCCTCGCGGCGCAATCCGTGCCAGATCGCCACCAACAAGGCCGCCGTCAGACCGGCCCACGGTGAAAAGCCGCCGTCGCGAATGTCCAGGATGGACCACGGTGCTTCCCGGTACAGCTCAAACCAGGTCGCGACGAAGGCGATGCGCGCGACCACCAGTCCCGCCCACGCCATGTCGGACAGGACGTTGACGATGCCGGCTTTCCGGCGCCGCCCGGCCAGGTGGCCGACGCCGGCCGCAACCACCAGGGACAGCAGCACGAGCAGATGGCTGACCTGCAGGGAGAGGGGTCCCAGTTGAACGTTGAGCATGCTCAGCCTCCCTGCTTCGCACGCGCCAGGCGGGCAAGAAATTCGTCGGCATCGAGTTCGCCGATGATGCGCTCTGCGCGGCGCTCCCGGCCGTCGGGACCGATCAGCAACATGGTCGGCGGTCCAAGCGCCTGATGGGCGCGCATCAGTGCCTGATCGTCCGGGTTGTTGGCTGTGACGTCGGGACGCAGCAATTGCATGCCGTCCAAAGCCTGCTGCACCCGCGGCTCGGCGAAAACCGTGCGCTCGATCACCTGGCAGGACACGCACCAGTCGGCGTAAAAATCCACCAGCGTCCACTGCCCGCGCTGGCCGGCCTCGGCGACACGGACTTCCAGCGCCTGCTGTGTCTTGACCGGCTGGAACCGGGCCATGAAGTCATTGCCGGTTGCCGCATGCGCGGACGTGATGCCTTTTGCCGGGAAGGCCAGCGGTTGCAGGGGATTGTGGGCGCCTCCGGCCGCGCCGATCACCATCGCGCCACCCCACAGGCCAAGCAGCAGCGCCAGGTAACGGGACGTCAAACGTCCGCGCCCCAGGCCGAGCTTGCGGCCAAGCGCCAGCAAACTCAGTGCGATGGCCAGCAGCCAGGCACCCCACAAGCCCAGCGTCAGCGCCGCGGGCAATATCCGCGCCACGAACATGATGGCGGTGCCCAGCAGGACAAAGCCGAACAGCGCCTTGACCCGGTCCATCCAGTTGCCGGGACGCGGCAGCAGCCGCGCGCCCAGTGTGCCCACCAGCAGCAGCGGCACGCCCATGCCCAGACCCATGGCGAACAGGGCCAGGGCGCCGGTCACCACATCGCCGGTATTGCCGATATACAGCAGCGCGCCGGCCAGGGGCGCCGTCATGCAGGGGCCGACCAGCAGCGCCGAAAGCACGCCCATGGCGGCGGCGCCGGTCAGCGTGCCGCCACGCCGGCCCTGACTGGCGCTGTTCAGGCGGTTGCGCAGCACAGCCGGCAATTGCAGTTCGTAAAATCCGAACATGGCCAGCGCCAGCACGACGAACACCAGACCGAAGGTGCCGAGCATCCAGGGGTTCTGCAACACGGCCTGCAGATTGGCGCCCGCCAGCGCCGCCATCGCGCCGACGCCGGCGTAGGTCAAGGCCATCGGCAGCACGAAGGCCAGCGACAGGACAAAACCACGCCAGGGACTCGCACCGCTGCCTGCGATCAGGCTGGAGAGAATCGGCACCATCGGCAGCACGCAGGGCGTGAACGTCATCAACAAGCCCATGCCGAAAAACACGGCAAGCATCCAGCCCAGATGGACGCGCGACAGGCGTTCGGCCAGGTCCTGGTCCTCGCCCAGTGCGCCTGAGGGCGCCGGAGCCGGGCGGGTCGTGGCCGGGCCGGCCAAATCAGCGGGCGTTGCCGGGACATCCGCCAGATCAACACGCAGGGTTTGCGGCGGGTAGCAAAGACCCGCATCGGCGCAGCCCTGCCAGCCAACGGTCAGCGCCCGGGCACCGGTCGCCTCGACCAGGACCCTGACCTGGTCGTGATAGACCTCGCTCTTGCCGTAGGTTTCATCGGTCTTGGCCGTACCGGCGGGCCACAGGACCTGTAGCGCACCACCGGCGGGGTCGGCTTCGACCTTCATTTGCTGGCGATAAAGGTAGTAGCCCTTGCCGATGTCCCAGTTCAGGCGCACCTGGCCGTCGCCATCCCGGCTGACGTTCAGGCGAAAAGCCTGATCCACCGGCAGGAATTCCTGCCCGGCGTGCGCCGGCAGGGCCCACAACACGGGCACCATCACGATCAAATACAACAAACGCAGCATGAATGCCTTCACATCAGATGAAGCACCCATCTTTGCGTACCCGGATTAAGGCTGCGTTAACGCCGGGATAATGAAAGGCCTGGATACTATCCGGCATGGAGGACAGGCCATGCGCGTGTTGCTGATTGAAGATGATGAACTCATTGCCCACGGCATCCTGGCGGGTCTGCGTGCGCACGGCCTGACGGTCGATGGCGTGCGCACCGCGGCGCATGCCGAAGCCGCCCTGTCGGCCGCCCATTGTGACGTGGTGATTCTTGACCTCGGACTGCCCGACGAGGACGGCATGCGCCTGCTGCAACGCTTGCGGGCCAAGGGCATGACGTTGCCCGTGCTCATTCTGACAGCGCGCGATGCCGTGCAGGACCGTGTCGCCGGGCTGCGCGCCGGCGCGGACGACTACCTTCTCAAGCCTTTCGATCTCGACGAACTCGTGGCCCGCCTGCAAGCCTTGCTGCGCCGCGCCGCCGGGCGCAGCGTGGATGTCATCACGCACGGACCTTTGCGCCTGGATCCGGCCAGCGGTGAGGTCTCCCTGCACGGACGCGCGGTCGCCCTGTCACGGCGCGAACTGGCACTGCTGGCCGCTTTGCTGCATGCGGGTGGACGCATCCTGAGCCCCGACCAGCTCAAGGACAGTTTGTACGATTTCAGTGAAGAGATCGAAAGCAACGCCCTCAATGTGCATATCCATCATTTACGGCGCAAGCTGGGTGCCGATGTGATCGAAACGGTGCGTGGCGTGGGTTACCGGTTCAGCGCGGGGAAAACATGACGCTTCGGCTGCGCCTGTTGCTGATGATCGGCATCTCGATGATCCTGCTGTGGGGCGCAGTCGCGCTCTGGATGCTGCACGGTCTGGACAAGGAAATGCAGCGCACGCTGGATCAGCGGCTTGCGATGTCGGCCCATATGGTGGCCGGACTGATGTCGCAGAACCCCGCCGCCTGGGATGGCCGCACCGGGAAAGCAGGCCCGTCCACCCTGAGCATGCCGGTGGAGGCAAAAGGGCTGGCGTGCCAGGTATCGATGCGCGGCGAGGTGATCGCGCGTACGCCAGGCGCGACGCCCGAGTCGCTCGCAACGGCGGGCCTCGGCTTTGCCGACCGTGAAATCAAGGGTGAAAACTGGCGCAGCTATACCCTGGAAACAAACGGTTTGCGCGTTACCACGGCTGACCGCCTGACCGAACGGGATACCTTGCTGCGCAATGTAACGGTGGCAGCGTCCACCCCGTTTGTCGCTGCCCTGATCGGAAGTCTGCTGGTGCTGTGGTTCGGCGTTGGAAGTGGCTTGCTGCCGCTGGAGCGCCTGCGACAGGTGCTGGCCAGCCGGACGCCGGACGCGTTGACCCCGATTCAAAATGTCCCCGTCTCGCGGGACCTGCTGCCGCTGGTCAACACCCTGAACCATTTGCTGGCGCGCATGAGCGAGACCATCAGCCGCGAACGCCGCTTCACCAGCGATGCTGCGCATGAATTGCGCACGCCGCTCACCGCG
>NZ_NCJH01000037.1 GCF_002278925.1 Polaromonas sp. 39-63-25 | reverse complement strand
CGTTGATGCCGACGATCTCGATGTCGCTGAAGTTCTGCACGGCGGCACGCAACACGTTGCGCCCGATGCGGCCGAAGCCGTTGATACCTAGTTTGATGGCCATCTGCTTTTGCTCCTGGAAGTTGAAAACCTGAAAACCGGGGTCTCCGTAACGGCCCTCGGGCCGCCGCGGTACTTACTTTTTCGACAAGACCTTGCGTACGGTGTCGGCCACGTTTTCGGGCGTGAAACCGAAATGTTTGAACAACACCGGGGCCGGGGCCGACTCGCCGTAGCTGTCGATGCCGACCACTGCGGCGCAGCCGTATTTCCACCAGCCGTCGGTGACGCCCATCTCGACCGCGATGCGCGGAATGCCTTCGGGCAGCACTTCGGACTTGTAGGCGGGTTTTTGCTTGTCAAACGTCGTGGTGCTGGGCATGGAGACCACACGCACGGCGATTTTGTAAGTGGCCAGCAGCTCCTGCGCCTTCAGCGCCAGCTGCACTTCGGAGCCGCTGGCGATGATCACGGCCTGGGCTTTTTTGTTCAGGCCCACTTCGGCCGGCTCGGCCAGCACGTAAGCGCCCTTGCTGATTTCACCGAGGTCGGTTTTCGGTGCGTAGGGCAGGTTCTGGCGGCTCAGCAGCAGGGCCGTCGGCCTGGCCTTGTTCTGCAGGGCCACGGCCCAGGCCACGGCGGTTTCGGCCGTGTCGCCCGGACGCCAGACGTCGAGGTTGGGGATCAGGCGCAGGCTGGCGGCGTGTTCGATCGACTGGTGCGTCGGGCCGTCTTCACCGAGGCCGATGGAGTCGTGTGTGAACACGTGCACCACGCGGATTTTCATGAGCGCGGCCATGCGGATGGCATTGCGGCTGTAGTCGCTGAAGGTCAGGAAGGTGCCGCCGTAGGGAATGTAGCCGCCATGCAGCGCGATGCCGTTCATGATGGCGGCCATGCCGAATTCGCGCACGCCGTAGTTGATGTGGCGGCCGATGACCTTGCCGCCGTCGGCTGCGTCGGACATGACCACGTCGCCGGCCAGATCAAAACGCAGCGCCGGCGTGCTCTTGGTGTTGGTCAGGTTGGAGCCGGTCAGGTCGGCCGAGCCGCCCAGCATTTCCGGCAGGCCGGCGGTGAAGGCTTCGAGCGCGAGCTGCGAGGCCTTGCGCGAAGCCACGGTCTCGGCCTTGGTGTGGGCACCGACCACGGTGTCCACCGCGATCTGCGAGAAGGCGCGCGGCAGCTCGCCCTTCATGCGGCGGGTGAATTCTGCCGCCAGCTCGGGGTGGGCCACCTTGTAGGCGGTGAATTTCGCGTCCCAGGCGGCTTCCAGCGCCAGGCCTTTGGCCTTGGCGTCCCAGGCTTCGTAGGCTTCCTTGGGCAGCTCGAACGGGGCGTGTGTCCAGCCCAGCGCCTCGCGCGTGAGCTTGATTTCTTCCGCGCCCAGCGGCTCGCCGTGGGCCTTGGCGGTGTTGGCGCGGTTCGGAGAGCCTTTGCCGATGTGGGTCTTGCAAACGATCAGCGTGGGTTTGTCGGCGCTGTTTTTGGCGTCGGTGAGGGCGCGCGTGACGGCCTCCACATCGTGCCCGTCGATGGGGCCGATCACGTTCCAGCCGTAAGCGGCAAAACGCAGCGGCGTGTTGTCGACAAACCAGGGTGTGACCTGGCCGTCGATGGAGATGCCGTTGTCGTCGTACAGCGCGATCAGCTTGTTGAGTTTCCAGGCGCCGGCCAGGGCGCAGGCCTCGTGGCTGATGCCTTCCATCAGGCAGCCGTCGCCCATGAAGACATAGGTGTGGTGGTCGACGATGCTGTGGTCGGCCTGGTTGAATTCCGCCGCCATCAGCTTCTCGGCCAGCGCCATGCCGACGGCATTGCTGATGCCCTGGCCCAGCGGGCCGGTGGTGGTTTCAATGCCGGGGGTGTAGCCGAACTCGGGATGGCCCGGTGTCTTGCTGTGCAGCTGGCGGAAGTTCTTCAGCTCCTTGATCGGCAGGTCGTAACCGGTCAGGTGCAGCAGCGCATAAATCAGCATGGAGCCGTGGCCGTTGGACAGCACAAAACGGTCGCGGTCGAACCAGTGCGGGTTATGCGGGCTGTGCTTGAGATGGCGGCCCCAGAGTGCGACCGCCATGTCGGCCATGCCCATGGGCGCGCCGGGGTGGCCGGAGTTGGCTTGCTGCACGGCGTCCATGGCCAGAGCACGGATGGAGTTGGCCATGAGGGAGGTGGGAGTGTCAGCCATTGCTTGAATCCAGGGTGTGTGAAGGTCGCAGCGCCCGGTGCCGGCTCGGCCACCGGCAAAAAACCGGGCACTCGGGAAAACCCCTGATTTTACGGGATGCCACCCCGCGCGGTTTGCCGGCGCACCGCCAGCCTGGAGTGCTATTTATTTGATAGCTGTTGGCGCCCGGTATGTATGGGCAAGGGGCCGTTTTTTCTTATAAGCCGGCATAATTCAGGCCACATGAGCACCCAAGCCCTGATTCTGGCCGCCGGCCGCGGCGAACGCATGCGTCCGCTGACCGACCACCACCCCAAACCCCTGCTGAGCGTGCAGGGCAAGCCGCTGATCGTGTGGCACCTCGAGCGCCTGTCGCGTGCGGGTGTCACCGACGTGGTGATCAACACCGCCTGGCTGGAGGAACAGTTTCCCGCGGCGCTGGGCGACGGCAGCGCCTTCGGCCTGCGCATTTGTTACTCGCACGAAGGTGCCCGTTTTGGCGGCGCGCTGGAAACCGCGGGCGGCATCGCCACCGCGCTGCCGCTGCTGCAGGACGCGCCCTTCTGGCTGGTGGCCGGTGACGTGTTCATGCCGGGCTTTGATTTTCCGGCGGCCGACGCGCAGCGTTTTGCCGCCTCCAGCGCACTGGCGCACATCTATCTGGTGCCGAATCCGCCGCACAACCCCAAGGGCGACTTTGGCATCAGCGCCGGCGGGCTGGCGCTGTCGCAGGCTGATGAAAAATTCACCTACAGCACCGCGGGCCTGTACCGCCCGGCCCTGTTCAGGGACACGCCGGCCGGGCAGAAAGCCGCACTGGCGCCGCTGCTGCGCCAGGCCATGCTAAGCGACGATGTCACCGCGGCGCTATATTCAGGCGCATGGACCGACGTGGGAACCCCCGAACGCCTGGCCGAGCTGAACATTCCCCGTTAGGAAAACGCTTTTATCCATGACCACCATCTACGAAAAACGCCGCGCCGCCGTTGCACGCGCCCTTAAGGCCGCTGGCGGTGGCATCGCCCTGTTGCCCACCGCCCCCGAAGTGGCGCGCAACCGCGACAGCGGCTTTCCCTACCGGCACGACAGCTACTTTTATTACCTGACCGGTTTTGACGAGCCGGGCGCCTGGCTGGCCATCGAGTCCAGCGGCCACAGCACGCTGTTTTGCCAGCCCAAGGACATGGAGCGGGAGATCTGGGATGGCTTTCGCCTCGGCCCCAAAGCCGCACCGGCCGCGCTGGCCGTGCAGGCGGCGTTCAGCGTAGACCTGCTGGACGAAAAAATGCCCGGCCTGCTGGCCAACCAGCCCGCCGTGTGGTTTCCGTTTGCCACGCACAAGGGCCTGGAAACCCAGGTCGACGGCTGGCTCGCCAAGGTGCGCGCGCGCATCCGCTTCGGCGCCGAATGCCCGCAAAGCCAGCATGACCTTTGCAAGCTGCTTGACGAGATGCGCCTGAGCAAGGATGCGCACGAGGTGGCCATCCTGCGGCGCGCCGGCGCCATCTCGGCCGGCGCCCATGTGCGCGCCATGCAGACTTCGGCGGCCATGCTGCGGGCTGGCGTGAAGGGCGGGCTGCGCGAGTACCACCTCGAAGCCGAACTGCTGCACGAGTTCCGCCGCCACGGCTCGCAGTTTCCGGCCTACACCAGCATCGTTGCTGCCGGCGCCAATGCCTGCGTGCTGCATTACCGCGCGGGCAATGCCGAGCTCAAGCCTGGCGAGCTGTGCCTGATCGACGCGGGCTGCGAGCTCGACGGCTATGCCAGCGACATCACCCGCACCTTCCCGGCCAACGGCAAGTTCACGCCGGCCCAACGCGTGTTGTATGAAATCGTTCTGGAAGCGCAAAACGCCGCGGTGAAGGTGACCAAACCCGGCAAGCGCTTCATGGACCCGCACGACGCGGCCACGCGCGTGCTGGCCCAGGGCATGCTCGACACCGGCCTGCTGTCCAAAGCCAAACACGGCAAAGTCGACGATGTGCTGGCGTCGGGCGCCTACCGCCAGTTCTACATGCACCGCACCGGTCACTGGATGGGCATGGACGTGCATGACTGCGGCGACTACACCGAACCGTCTAGCCGCCCGCGCGAGGAAAAAGACGCGCTCGGCCAGACCGTGATGCGCAAGCCCTCACGCATCCTGCGCCCCGGCATGGTGACCACCGTCGAGCCCGGCATTTACGTGCGGCCCGCCAAGGGCGTGCCCAAGGAGTTCTGGAACATCGGCATCCGCATCGAGGACGATGCGCTGGTCACGGCCAAGGGCTGCGAACTGATGACGCGTGGTGTGCCGGTGGAGGCCGATGAGATCGAGGCGTTGATGCGGGGGTAAGGTGAGGTCAGGTCACGCCTCCGCCCTTCACGCAAGCCAACACGGGATCAACCGATCCCGGCCCCACCCAACACCTTCTGCGCCCACTGCGGCAAGGGATTGACGTTCTCCTGCGTCCAGCCACGCGTGCAGACAGCCACCGCCGTATGTGTTCCCGGCTTCACGTCCTGAGAGTCGTACAAAATGGCCAAGTCCGCCAGACGCACAGCCACCGCGAGGTGGGCCAGGGTGCGCGGATAGCGGGCAAGTATTCGTTCGGCCGGTACGGCATGACCGCCTTCGGTGACACGACCGGCAACACGTTCCAGCAGGCGCTCCGGATCGTCCAGACACACGACGATCAGCATGACGAAAAACCCCTGTTTTTGTGCCTCTTCGATCAGAACGAGCTTGGATTCATGGGAGAACACCGTTTCGCTGACAAACGACTGGCCGGCCTTGAGCAATTGAGCACGTCGCGCATCCGCCCATTGCCTTGCGTCCTCTGACCTGGCCTGCGGATTGGCCATGTGCTGCAAGTGAGCCGCCTCATACAGGTCAGCGTTGACGAATTCGGCACTTACAGGAAGGGTGCCGGCCCGCATCAGTGCCTTGTAGAGCGTAGACTTGCCCGCGCCGTTGGGACCGGCCAGCAGGTAGAAGACCGGTTTGGCTTTGCGCCGCCGCGATCGCAGTGGCGTCACCTGCCCCATGTCAGGCCGGCGCCTTGCCTGCCTTGCTGCGGTTATGGGCAATGACGTCGCGCACATGCTGTGCAAGGCTGCCATCCGCTTCTACAGCCATGAAGCGTCCCATCAGCTCATCGACCTGCCCGTCGTTTTTTCTGGCCTTGGGCCGTGCCTGCAACGCAGCGGCCTCATAAACTTCAATCGCCGTCTGCGCCTCCTGCACCGTCAGGCCGGAATGCTCGACCACCCGACCCAAAGTGGCCCAGTATTCGATCTGGCCCGCGGCCGAACGGCGCAGGGGCTGGGCCGCTTCCCGCGCTTGTTCCACCAGGCCGATGGGCAGTTTGACGGAGGCAAAGTTGCTGGACGTGGCCATGAGAATCTCCTTATTGGCGCATTTTGCGCCAAAATGGAAAGAGCTGCAAGGGCAAAAGATCTCTTGATCGGGCCAGCGCTGGCGCAGCGGGGCTGCAGATGGCTGATTTATTGCTAGTCTGGGCCATGGCCCCTTCCACCTTCCCCGCCAAAGCCACCGCCGACCCGCAGTGGCGCGCCCAGGAGCTGCTGCTCATGAGCGAGGTCATGCGCCTGGTCGGCAAAAGCCTGGCGCCGGAGGTGGTGATGCGCGAGATGCTGCACCTGATGTCCGAACTGCTGGGCCTGAACCGTGGCCGCATCGTGCTGGCCAACTTTGTGGGTGACCTGGCGCTGCAAGGGCTGGCGGACCGCAAGCCGGCAGACCGCGCGGCCGAGGCGCCGTCGCCCGCTTCGGCCATCCGTTATGCCTATGGCCTGACACGGCAGGAAATGGCACGTGGCCGTTACGGGCCGGGCGAAGGCATCACCGGCCGGGTGCTGGCCACGGCGCAGCCCATCATCGTGCAGGACATCGACGCCGAGCCGCAGTTCCTAGCGCGGTCGGTCGCCAGGGCACAGCTGCCACCGGACACCGTCGCCTTCATCGCGCTACCGATCGAGGTGAACCGCGAGGTCATCGGCGTGCTGGCCTGCCACCGCATCCGCAGCCGCGACCGGCAGCTGGCGGACGACGTGGCGGTGCTGAAGATCCTGGCCACGCTGGCCGGACAGCTGTTGCAGCTGCAGGCGCTGGTGGCCGACAAAACGCGCGCCCTGGAGGCAAAAAACCGTCTCTTGAGCCGCGCGCTGGAAACCGCGGCAGCGCGTTACGGCATCATCGGCACCTCGCCGGCGCTGCTGCAGGCGCTGGGCGAACTGGAGCGTGTTTCCGAGGCTACGGCCAGCGTGCTGCTCCTCGGCGAGTCGGGCACCGGCAAGGAGCTGTTTGCACGCGCCGTGCATCTGTCCAGCCAGCGCCGCGACCAGCCTTTCATCAAGGTCAACTGCGCGGCGATTCCGGACACGCTGTTCGAGTCCGAGCTGTTCGGTTATGAGCGCGGCGCTTTCACCGGCGCGCAAAATGCGCGCGCCGGCTGGTTCGAGCAGGCCGACCGAGGCACGATTTTTCTCGACGAGATCGGCGAGATGCCGCTGGCCATGCAAACCAAGCTGTTGCGCACGCTGCAGGAGGGAACCATCGTGCGGCTGGGCGGCAAACGCGAGATCAAGGTGGCAGTGCGCGTGGTTGCCGCCACCAACCGCGACCTCGCGCAGGACGTGCTGGCCGGCAGCTTCCGGCGCGACCTGTTTTACCGGCTCAACGTGATCCCGATCCGCCTGCCCTCGCTACGCGAGCGTCGGCAGGACATCCGCGCACTGGCCGTGCATTTCTTGAGCCGCATCAACCAGGCCAACCAGCGCAATGTGAGCCTGTCTGCGGGGGCGCTGGCGCGTCTCGAACAACACCCGTGGCCCGGCAACATCCGCGAACTGGGCAATGTGATCGAGCGTCTGGTGCTGCTGAGCGACAGCGCCATGGTCTCCGCCGAAGAGCTGGAGCGGTTTTTGCCGCACGAGCAAGACCACCGAACGCCGGGCCAGCCGGCGGCCACCCCGCAAACCGCTGTTTCGGTGCCTGTGGTCCGGGACTACCTGGCCGCGCAATCGCACCCGGCGGCGCAGCTGCAGCAGGCCTTGCGGGACCATGGCGGCAACCAGTCACGCGCCGCCCAGGCGCTGGGGCTGACGGTGCGGCAGTTCAGCTACCGCTTGCGCAAACTGGGTCTGCACAATGTCGACAATGTGTAGACATTGTGTCGTGGCTGGCGGGCAAGCGGGTTTTCCGGATACCTGATTTGCTACTAAATAGATAGCTGTTTGCGCTTGTAAATAAAGGGCTGCAGGCTTTTTCAGCTCGAATTCCCAGCCGGAGAAAGACATGGCACGGCCGTTGCAATAACAGTGGGGACGGCATGTGCCGTGACCTCACCTGGAGATTGCCATGACGACCGACAGCGTTCTTGTTTCCCCCGAACAACTCTCGCACATGATGGGCACCGAGCCCGTGGTCATCATCGACACACGCGACGCCGACACCTATGCCGCCGGCCATTTGCCCGGCGCCGTCAACATGCGCGAGATCTTCACTTTCCTGGCCACGTCCACGGCCGAAGGCCTGACCGCGCTCAAGTCCACCTTTGCCGAACATTTCGGGCTGGTGGGACTGTCGGGCAAGGAAACCGCCGTGTTTTACGAAGATGCGCTCAACAGCGGCTACGGCCAGTCCTGCCGCGGCTACTACCTGCTGACCTGGCTGGGTTACCCCAAGGTCAAGGTGCTCAACGGTGGTTTCTCGGCCTGGAAAGCCCAGGGCCTGCCGGTCAGCACCGAAGCGGCAACGCCCACGCCCGCCACCTTCCCGGCCAACCTGGCCATGGCCGACGTGATGCTGACCAAGGAGGATGTGGCCGCCGCGCTTTACACCGATGTCGCGCTGCTGGACGTGCGCGACATCGACGAATGGACCGGCGAAAGCTCGTCGCCCTACGGCAAGGACTTCGCGCCGCGCAAGGGCCGCCTGCCCGGCGCCAGGTGGATAGAGTGGTACCGCTTCATGAAACCCTCGGCCCAGGGCCCGGTGTTCAAGTCACCGCTGGAAGTGCAGGCCGAATGTGCCACCGCCGGCATAGGCACGGACGACACGGTGTACCTGTATTGCTTCAAGGGCGCCCGCGCCTCCAACACCTTTCTGGCGCTCAAGCAGGCCGGCTTCAGCGACGTGCGCATGTACTTCGGTTCGTGGAACGAGTGGTCGCGCGACGACTCGCTGCCGATTGAAAGCGACGCACCGGTGATGAAAGCCAAACAGCCGTCGCTGGCCTTGGCCGCCTGAACGGGGCCCTGCCGCCCCCCTTCTTTCGCTTTCTTCTTTCGCTTTCCCTTCTTTTGTTGACAACCTGATCAGGAGACTTCCCCCATGTCCGTGGACACCGCCATCGCCCCCGCCGCACCGACCACCGTGAAGGCCTACCTCAAACCCATCGACGGCGAGGGCTTGGCCGCCTTTGCCGCCAAGGGTCGTGCCAACCCGGCCTCGCGCGGCACCAACAAGGTCCACACCGTGATGCAGGGCATGTACCGCTCGCTCAGCTACGTGGGTGACCACACGCCGGTGGTGGTGGATGAACCCCTGCACCTGTTCGGAGAAAACACTGCGCCGGCACCCGGCGAAATTGTGCTGTCGGGCCTGGGCGGCTGCCTGGCCGTCGGCATCACCGCCGTGGCGACCTGGAAGAAGGTCAAGCTGTCCAGGCTGGAGGTTTTCATGGAAGGCGACATCGGCAACCCGGCGGCGTGGGGTGCCGGCGGTGCCGCCAAGGAAGCGCCCGACATGGGCTTCCAGGCGATCCGCGTGAAGATCGTGATCGAGGGCGATGCACCGCGGGAGGTGCTCAACGAAATTGTCCAGCATGCGAACTTCTATTCGCCGGTGGCCAACAGCATGCGCAACCCGATTCCGTTCGAGATCGCCCTGGCCGACTGACCCCGGCTCTGCCCCGCACGACCGCCCCACCACCGCAAGGACTTCCTCATGAATCCCGCCGACCTTCCCCGTGAACTCACCTGCGTGCCGCCACCAGAGACCGATGCCCTGCTGGCCGCCGTGCGCGCGGTCGCGCAGGGGCCACTGAAGCAACAGGTGGAAGCGATTGACCGGCAAGGCCAATACCCGCGGGCCGTGCTGCAGGAGCTGGCGAAGCTGGGCGCGATGAGTGCACACCTGGATACGCCCGCAGGCGCTGGCAGCTACGCGCTGGCGATCCAGGCCATGGCCGAGGTCTCGCGCGTCTGCGGCGCCACCGGCTTCATGATGTGGTGCCAGGCCGTGTGCGGCCTGTACATGCAGCAGTCGGGCAACCCGGCCCTGATGGGTGAGGTGTTGCTGCGGCATGCCAGTGGCGCCGGCCTGGGTGGCACGGCGCTGTCCAACCCGATGAAAAGTTACGCGCAGATCGAAAGCCTGCTGCTCAAGGCCACACCTGTCGATGGTGGCTACCTCGTCAACGGCACGCTGCCCTGGGTCAGCAACCTGGGGCCGGACCACTACTTCGGCGCGATTGCAGCGGTGATGGCGGGCGATGCACCTGCCGCTGCAACAGGAAGCGGCGCCTGCGCGTCGCGGGAGGTGATGTTCCTGCTGCGCTGCGACGCCCCCGGCGTGGAGTTGCGCGAGTGCCCGAGTTTTTCGGCCATGGAGGGCACCGGCACCTACGGCGTGCGCCTGAAGGACCATTTCATTGGCACGAACGAAATCATGGCCGATCCGGCCAAGCCTTACATCGCGCGCATCCGCGCCGCTTTTGTGATGCTGCAGTGTGGCATGGCAGTCGGCATCACCCAGGGCGCGATCGACTCGATGTGGGCCGTGGAGTCCCAGCTGGGCCACGTTAACCAGTTCCTGGAGGACCGGCCCGACACCCTGCAGGCCGAACTGGACGCGCTGACCGGGCGCGTGATCCAACTGGCCGAAACGCCGTTTGAACCGTCTGCCGAATTTTTCATTGACGTGCTCGATGCCCGCGCCCACGGCGCCGAGCTGTGCCTGCGCGCCGCCCAGTCGGCGCTGATGCACCAGGGGGCACGCGGCTACCTGATGTCGTCTGAGGTACAGCGACGCGTGCGCGAGTCGCATTTTGTCGCCATCGTCACACCTGCGATCAAGCACCTGCGCAAGGAAATCGCGCGGTTGAGCGCCGAGGAGCAGCCGGAATGATCCTGCCGCCGCAAGCACGGCCTGTCGCGGCCGTCACCACCGATGCGTCCGGCTTGCCCTGGGCGCTGTATATCTGCAAGGCCTGCGGACTGATTTATGACGAAGCCCTGGGTGATGCCGACAGCGGGCTGGCGCCGGGCACACGTTTTGCCGACATCCCCGACGACTGGGCCTGCCCGCTGTGCGGCGTGGGCAAGGCCGACTTCGAACCCCATGTGGTGGCCGAGCTTCCGCAGCGACGGGCAACCAGCACGGCCTCCCGTCTGCCCCAAGGCGCCGCCGCGCGGCACAACGCGGGCACGGTCATCGTCGGGGCAGGGCGCGCCGGCTGGCAGATGGCGCAAGCCCTGCGCGAACGCGACGCCGACATGCCCATTACCCTGGTGACCGCCTGCAACGGCGACATCTACGACAAACCCATGCTGTCGGTAGCCATCGCACGCGGCATGGCCGTCGACAAGCTGGCGCGTGAAAGTGGCGACCAGGCGGCGGAGCGCCTCGGTGTGCGGCTGCTGGCCCACACGCAGGCGGTCAGCATCACGCCGGGTAGCCGCCAGCTGCGCACCACCCGCGGCACACTGCGTTACCGGCACCTGGTGCTGGCGCATGGCGCCCAGGCGCGCTCCCTGCCGCAACTGCCTGCGGCCCTGGGCTGGCGCATCAACCATCTTCAGGCCTACGCCAAGTTCCGTGCGGTGCTGGGCACCTCCCCGCAACGCATCGCCATCGTGGGCGCCGGCCTGATTGGCTCCGAACTCGCCAACGACCTGGCGCCGGCGGGCCACCAGGTCACCCTGCTCGATGTGCAGACGCGGCCGCTCGCCAGCTGCCTGTCGGAAGCGCAATCGCAGCAACTGCTGGCGGCCTGGCGCGACCTGCCGCTGCGGTTTGTGGGCGGAGTGCAGATCAGCGGGGTGACGTCGCTGGCGGCGGCAAGCCAAGGGGGGAAACAGCTCACCACGTCATGCGGCCAGACCTTCACGGTCGACCACATCATCGTGGCCGCAGGGCTGCAGACACCGAGCCGGCTGGCGCGCAGCGCCGGCCTGGCCTGGAACCAGGGCATTGATGTCCAGCCGGACTCGCTGGCCACCAGCGTGGAAGGCATTCACGCCCTGGGTGATTGCATTTCCGTCAACGGCCAGGTCAGCCGTTTTATCGAGCCCATCGGCCGGCAGGCGCAAACGCTGGCGGCCGGTATTCTGGGCCAGGCCGTCACCCCCTACCATCCTGTGCGCGTGCCGCTGCGGGTGAAAACGACGTCCCAGCCGTTCACGCTGTAGCCGGCCGCGTCAACCTGGCTGATGTATCGGCTCCACGGGCAAGCGCTCGACAATGACCCGGCGCGCCGGCGACCCGTCGCCCTGCGCCTGGGAAATGGTCAGCACCGCCGAACGAGCGCCTGCACTCACCCGAATCTGCAGCGGCAGCGCGCCGGACGGCACGCCTGCGGCGACAAAGGCCTGGGCCTGAGCGTCGTACCGCAACCACGCCGGCAGCGGCCGGCCGCTGAGGGTCGTGGCCTCGACCGGCACAGCACCTTTTGTCGCCCCTGCCAGCAGGGCGGGCGGCAGCGAGAAACGAAAGCCCTTGCCGGCGGTGACCAGCTCGCTGACCACCGTGACAGTGACGAGGCCGGCCTCCTGGTCGGTGGGCTCGCGCACCACCTTCACCGTCGTTCCACTGCCGCCGCCTGAAGCGGTCGGACTGCTTTCAAGCAGGGCATTCGCGTCCGCCACCGTCAGGCCGGAAGCGGCGAACCGCTGCGGGGGAACGGGCGGCAGCGTGGGTGTCTGGAAAAAGGAGCCGGCGAAGCTGGACAGGTCGGTGATGCTGGCGGTGGTGGTGGCCGTGGGATCCATCAGCGTGTAGTTGTCTGCCGCCGCACCGCCCAGGGAGATGCCGGTGATGTAAACGGTTTTGTTGCCGCCCACCGACGGGTTGTCAAAATTGCCCGTCGCTGTGGCCACATGGAGCACATCCCCGGCCACCAGATTGGGGAAACCGGCGCCGCCGGTGTTGAGGGTGGCGCTGGTATTGCCGTCCACCACCTTGTTGTAGGCCGTGATGCCGGTCACGCGGGGCATGCTTCTTCGCGTGATGCTCAGCAGGCCATTGTTCAGCACCAGCGTGTAGTTTTCACTGTTGGTGGCGCCTGGCGTGATGGTTACCGGGCCGGCGGCCACCGGCGTGTTGAACACCGCCGATGTGCTGCGGTAAACCCCAACGCTGGCGTCCGTGTCGCCATCAATCAAGCCGGTCGTGGGATTGCCGGTGAACACGGGATTGGCGTCACCATACACGCGGGTGGCGTTGTCGGCACTGATGGTCAGGGTAGGCGCGATCCGGTACAGGAACATGTTGGCGCTGCCGCCCGGGGTGAAACTGGAAGACGTGTTGTAGCGTTTGTTGTACCCCGCCATGCCTTCCGTCGTGGTAGCCGGGTCGCCGCTGTACGCCAGATAACGTCCGGCGGAAGCCACGATGCCGCTGGCGCCCACGCTGTTGACCAGCTTGCCGCCCGTGCTGGTTCCAGCCGCATTGCTGCTGCCCGCCTTGAGCACAATGGCGTCGCCCGTGCCGTTTGAAGTCACCGCATTGGCCAGCGTGAGATCCGACGCGGCGCCGGTGGTTTCAATTTTGGCGGCAACGGCTGTGGTGACGCCCGCCACACCGGCCACAGTCCCCACGGTCAGCGCGCCGGCCTGGCTGAAATCGATGCTGCCGGTATTGGCCGCCAGCGTGGTCACCGCATTGCCGGCATGCCGCAGGGTGTGGTTGCCGCCTGTGCCCGTCAGCGCCAGACCTGATGCGCTGATCGCGCCCGATTGGGTCACCGTGGCACCGGCCGAGAGCGTGGCATTGCCGGTGGTCAGCACTGCCGCCACATCGAAGCCATTGACGTCGGTGTATTGAATCGCCCCGGCCGAGGTCGCCTGAAGATTGATCGTTCCGGCGTTGTTGCCGCTGTTGGTCAGTGTGATGGGCGAGTTGGCTGCCGAGTTCTGCACTTTCAGCGTGCCTGCCGTGATGTTGCCGGTGGAGGCGGTCTGTGTGACGGCGCCGTTGGCCAGGAGGTCGAGCGTGCCCGTGACATTCGATGCTGCGGTACCGACACCCATGTTGATCGCACCAGTAGCGACGAAGGCACTGCCACCCGCCGTTGTGTTTACGCCCAGATTGGTCGCCGCCACGTTAATGCGGTCGCCGCTGCTGCCAATGTTGCCGTTGGCATTGAGGGTGACATGGGTGGCGGTAATGAGTTGCGTGCCGGTGTCGGTGATTGACCCCGCATTGAGCGTCAGGGTCTTGCCGCTCAGCCCAATGTTGTTGCCAACCGTCAAGACACCGCTGCTGGCTGTATCGCCGATGACGATGGAGCCTGTGGCGCCGGTCGCAATCGCCGTTATTTCCGCGCCTGAAATATCAAAGGCGGAAGCGCCTGCCAGCGACATCGCGCGATTTGCAGTTTTGGCCTTGATGGTCAACGCGCCACTGGTGGCAAGTGCGTTGTTGCCGGTGTTCGTGCCAATCGCAACCGTGTCCCCGATGACTGTGATGGGTCCGCTACCTGCGGCAACGTCTATGTTTTTGTTCTGGGTATAAGTGCCCGTGCCGGCGTCCACAAGAACCGTCCCACCAGTGCCCACTGCAGCGCCGCCCGTTGCGCTACCGCCCACGGCGCCGAGGTTGCTGGCCAGCGTGATGCCCAGCCCGGCCCCCGCCGCATCGAGCGTGATGGCCCCGGCATTGCCGCCCGCCGCCACCCCGGCCACGCCGTTGCCGCCGGTTGTGGTGATTGCCCCCGCCGCCACACTGCCGCCCGTGGAGCTGACACTCACCGCAGCGCCGTTGCCGCCGGCCTGGTTGGCGCCTGCGCCGTTGCCGCCTATGGCGCTGATGGCACCGGTGCCGCTGATGGCCCCTGTCGAACTCAGGGTGATGGCCCCGCCGTTGCCGCCCGCCCCCAGTGTGCTGGCGTTCGTGCCGTTGGCGGTGATCGTGCTGGCGCCCCGCGTCAGGGCTGCGCCGCTGATGTTGATGGTGCCGCCGTTGTGCCCGCTGGAGCTGCCGAGCGCTGCACCGCCGCTCGCTGCAATGTTTCCAGCCACCACCGTGCCGCTGACCGCTGCCAGTGTGATGTTGCCGCCGTTTGCGCTGGCACCTCCCGTGGTGGTCAGCGTCCCTGTCGTCAGGTTGCCTGCCGAGTTGCTCACGCTGATGGAGCCGGCCGTCCCGCCTGTACCCGATCCCACTGCAGCACCCGTCTGCGCGGCCAGCGCGCCCAGGCTGATTGCGCCCGAGCCGCTGTTGGAAACCGTGATGGCTGCGGCGTTGCCGCCGTTGGCGTTGCCGGTGCCGCCAGCACCGCCGGTGGCCGTGACCGTGGCCGCGGGGGCAGTGATGCCGCCCACACTGGTGAGGCTGACCGCTGCGGCATTGCCGCCTGGCTGACTGGCGCCGCTGCCCGCGCTGCCACTGGCGCTCACATTGCCCAGCGCGGTGATGGCCCCGCCTGTACTGATCGTGATCACGCCGGCGTTGCGCCCCGCCGTATTGGCAATGGCCGCACCGCCTGTGCTGGCGATCGTGCTGGCGCTCAAGGTCCCGGTGGTGGTCACACTGACCGCGCCGCCGTTGCCGTTGGTCCCGCCCGCCGTGCTCAAGGGGTGACACCGACCGTGCCCAGTGTGCCCGTGCCGGTGATCGACACCGCCCCTGCCGCCCCGCCCGTCTGGTTGGTGCCGTTGGCTGCGCTGCCGCTGGCAGTGATGGCCCCGGTGATGTTTCGGTTCACACCGCTGATGGTGATGTTGCCCGCGTTGCTGCCCGCACGCGTTCCTGCCGCCAGTACCGTGCCGCTGCTGCTGATGGTCGTGGCGCTCACGCCAGCCTGTGAACTCAGGCTGATCGAGCCGCCGTTGCCGCCCGCCCCGCCTGCTGTGGACAGCGCCGTTGTGGTGACGTTTCCTGCCCCAGCCGTGTTGCTCACGCTGATCGAGCCCGCCGTCCCGCCCACACCTGTTCCCACCGCGTTGCCGGTGCTCGCTGTCACTGTCGTGGTCTGTATGTTGCCACTGCCGCTGTTGCTCACGCTGATCGTGCCAGCGTCCCCGCCTGCGCCGTTGTTGACACCGGCGCCTCCGCTGGCCGCCAGGGCGGTGACGGTGACGCCGCTGTTGCCGGTGACAGAGATCGCTGCGCCGTTGCCGCCGGCCCGGTCTCCGGTGGTCACGCCGTTGCTGCCACTGGCGGTGATCGTTGTGCCGGTCAGCAACCCGCCCGTCGCCTGCAAGGTCACCGCGCCCGCGTTGCGCCCGGTTGTGCCCGCATTGGCCGTGCCGCCTGAGCTGTTGATGACCCCTACGGTCTGCGCGCCGGCCGTGGTCACGCTGATGGCGCCGCCATGGCCGCTGGCGCCGCCCGTGGTGGTGAGGGCGCCCAATGTCGTGGCTATGCCTGAGGCGTTGTTGTTGACCGTGATGCTGCCAGCTGCCAGCGCCGCTGTGGTGCCCGTTGATGCGCCAGTACGGGCGTTGAGCCCGCCGCTGCCTATGAGGTTGATGGCCCCCGTGCTGTCTGTGCTGTTGGTCACGCTGATGCTGCCTGCCGCGCCGCCTGCGGCGTTGCCGGTGCCCCCTGCGCCGCCGTTGGCCGTCATGGCGCCGACGCCATTGCTGCTCATGCCGCCTGCGGTACTGGTCACGCTGATGGTGCCGCCGCTGCCGCCTGCGAAACTGGCGCCGTTGCCTGCCCCGCCTGTGGCGCTCAGGACACTGGCTCCCAGCGTGACCGTGCCCCCGCTCAGGGTGATGTTGCCTGCGTTCGATCCGGCGCTGGTGGTGCCTGCTCCACCGGTCGAAGTGAGGGCTGCACCGCCTGTGCTGAGCACGCCTGCGCCGGCTGCGCTGACGTTGATGCTGCCGCCCGCGCCTTTGATGCCGCCTGTGGTTAACAGCGCTGCTGTGGTGACGTTTCCTGTGGCAAAGTTGTTGCGCACGCTGATGGAGCCGGCCGTGCCGCCCACACCTGTGCCGACCGCATTGCCGGTGCTCGCTGTCAGGGCGCCCGTCACGAGGTTGCCTGCGGTGTTGTTGGTCACCGAGATCGTGCCGGCGTTGCCGCCATCGGCATTGCCCGTCCCGCCCGAGCCGCCCGAGGCGGTGATGGTGTTGGCCGGGGCGATGGCGATGCCATTCGTGCTGGTGATGCTGACTGTGCCGCCCGCACCGCCCGCCAGACCTGCACCACCCGTGTTGCCGCTGGCTGTGATGCTGCCTACTGCGGTAATTCCTGCGGCTGAAAGCGTGATGGCCCCCGCGTTGCGCCCGGCAATGCCGCTGGCTGCACCGCCGCTGGTACCAATCGTGCCAACGCTCAAGGTCCCGGTGGTGGTCACGCTGACCGCGCCGCCGTTGCCGTTGGCCCCGCCCGCCGTGCTCAAGGCGCCCAGGGTGGCGTTGCTGCCTGTCAGCGTGATCGAG
>NZ_NCJH01000045.1 GCF_002278925.1 Polaromonas sp. 39-63-25 | reverse complement strand
CATCACTTGCGTGCGCTTGTTGTTGCGGGTGCGGTAGCCTTTGGTCAGGTTACCCCATGGATCGACAGGATGGCGACCTTCGCCGGTCTTGCCTTCGCCACCACCGTGTGGGTGGTCGACCGGGTTCATCACCACACCGCGAACGGTCGGGCGGATACCCATCCAGCGCTTGACACCGGCCTTGCCCAAGCGGCGCAGGCTGTGCTCTTCGTTGGCGACCTCGCCAATCGTGGCGCGGCATTCAACGTGGATCTTGCGCACTTCGCCGGAGCGCATGCGCACCTGGGCGTAGATGCCTTCGCGAGCCAGCAGCGTCGCCGATGTACCGGCCGAACGTGCAATCTGCGCGCCCTTGCCAATTTGCATCTCGATGCAGTGAATCGTCGAGCCCACCGGAATGTTGCGGATCGGCAGGGTGTTGCCGACACGGATCGGAGCCTCGGCACCGCTGACCAGCGTGGCGCCAACTTCAAGGCCGCGGGGGGCAATGATGTAGGCGCGCTCGCCGTCGGCGTAGCAGATCAGCGCAATGTGGGCCGTGCGGTTGGGGTCGTACTCGATACGTTCGACCTTGGCCGGAATGGCGTCCTTGTTGCGCTTGAAGTCGACCACACGGTAGTGGTGCTTGTGACCGCCGCCTTTGTGGCGCGTCGTGATGTGCCCGTTGTTGTTACGGCCGGCTTTCTGGAATTGTGGCTCCAGCAGCGGCGCGTAAGGCTCACCCTTGTGCAGGTGATCCCGGGAAATCTTCACCATCCCGCGCATGCCGGGGGAGGTGGGTTTCATTTTAATGACAGCCATGATTACGCAGCCTCCCCACCGATGTTCAGCTCTTGACCTGGCTTCAGCGTCACATAGGCTTTACGGATGTTGTCCCGACGGCCAGTGGATTTGCCAAAACGCTTGGTCTTGCCTTTTTGGTTGAGTACAGAAACGGCCTTGACGTCCACCTTGAACATCAATTCCACAGCGGCCTTGATTTCGGGTTTGGTGGCGTCCTGCAGGACCTTGAACAGCACGGCGTTGGATTTGTCCGCGACCATGGTTGCCTTTTCAGACACGATGGGGGCGACCAGCACCTGCATCAGGCGGCCTTCGTCAAATTTTGGTTTGGTGTTCACGGCGCTCATGCAAACATCTCCTTGAGTTTGTCCATGGCGGCCTTGGTGACCAGAACCTTTTTGTAGTGAACCAGCGACAGCGGATCCGCGTAGCGGGGTTCAACCACAAGAATGTTCACCAGATTGCGCGAAGCCAGGTACAGGTTTTCATCAACCTCGTCAGCGATGACGAGCACCGATTTGAGGTTCATGGCCTTAAATTTGTCGGCCAGGACTTTCGTCTTGGGCGAATCCACGGTCAATGAGTCCACCACAGCCAGGCGGCCTTCACGTGCCAACTGGGAGAAGATCGAAGCCATGCCGGCGCGATACATCTTCTTGTTGATTTTCTGCGTGAAGTTTTCGTCAGGCATGTTCGGGAAAATGCGACCGCCTCCGCGCCACAGCGGGGAAGAAGTCATACCGGCGCGAGCGCGGCCAGTACCCTTTTGCTTGAACGGCTTTTTCGTCGAGTGCTTGACCTGCTCACGGTCTTTCTGGGCACGCGTTCCCTGGCGGGCGTTGGCCTGGAAGGCCACGACCACCTGGTGAATCAGGCTTTCGTTGTATTCGCGACCAAAAACGGTATCGGGCACGTCCACTTTGGACGAAGCCAGACCCTGGTCATTCAGGAGTTCGACCTGCATCAGTTCGCTCCTTTGGCAGCTGCTACTGGTTTGGCTTTGATCGCGGCACGAACCGTGACAAAACCGCCTTTGGAACCAGGCACAGCGCCACGGATCATCAGCAGTTGACGGGCTTCGTCAATACGCACGATGTCGAGGTTTTGCGTGGTCTTGGTGACGTCACCGAGGTGGCCCGTCATGCGTTTACCGGGAAACACGCGACCGGGATCCTGCGCCATACCGATGGAGCCAGGCACGTTGTGCGAACGGCTGTTACCGTGCGACGCGCGCTGCGAGCTCATCTTGTGACGCTTGATGGTGCCGGCAAAGCCTTTACCAATGGAAGTACCCTGG
>NZ_NCJH01000010.1 GCF_002278925.1 Polaromonas sp. 39-63-25 | reverse complement strand
AACATTTCCGGGCATGGCGGGCTTTTTGATCCCCGTCTGTCCAGCCTCGGTGAGTCGTTTATTGGTTGCGGCTCATCGATGTATGAACTTTACTGTTGCTGACAACAAAGAAAAATAGCTATTAAATCAATTGGTAATTGCTGTTTATGGAATAATAAGGGCTTGATTTACTAAGTACTTACCCCATGGACCGACTTTTATCCATGCGTGCCTTCCAGCAAGTCGTGGACGACGGCGGGTTTGCCGCCGCCGCCAGAACGCTGGACATGTCGCCGGCCGTGATGACCCGCCTGATCACGGACCTGGAGCAGCACCTGGGGGCCCGTCTGCTGCAGCGCACCACCCGCAAGCTGTCGTTGACCGAGGCAGGGCAGTCCTACCTGCAGCGGGTGCGGCACATCCTCAACGACGTGGACCAGGCCGAGGCTTCCACGCGCCAGCAAACCGACGAACTGGCCGGCCTGCTGCGTATTCACACGCAGCCCGTGATGGCGGTGCACATCATTGCGCCTCTGGTGGCCGAGTTTCGCCGCCGTTATCCCAAGGTGGTGCTGGACATCACGGTGGACTCGCCGCTGGTGCCGCCGATCGAGGATTACGACCTGACAATTCTGGGCGCCGGCCGGCTGTATGACGCCAACGTGGTGGCGCGTCCGGTGATTGTTTCAGAGGGCCTCCTGTGTGCTTCACCGCGCTACCTGCGCAGTGCAGGCACGCCGCGGCAGCCGGACGACCTGAAGAACCACGCCCTGCTCAGGCTCAGCCAGGCGGGTATCCGCCAGCGCGAGTGGCAATTGATCAACCCCGAGGAAGATGACCGGGAGGTGGCCGTGGAGGTCAAACCCGTGATGATGGCCAACCACAGCGACACCCTGCTGCGCGCCACGCTGGACGGCACTGGCATCAGCGCGCAGCCGCTGGACCTGGTGGCCAATTACCTGCGCGACGGGCAGCTGCGGCGCGTGCTGGCGCCCTGGATCACCGGCCGGTTCACGCTGTACGCGGCCCTGCCCAGCCGCAAATACGTGCCGGCGCGGGCCCGGGTGTTCATGGAGTTCCTGATTGAGCAGACCCGGCTGAAAGCCGCCGAGGCCGAGCGCACCTGGCCCTCCAGGGGCGAAGACAAGGCGGGTGATCCCGCCGCCTAACCAGGCGCGCCGGGCGTGGCAAAGTGGTTTTGCCGCCAGGCTTCAAACACCGTGACGGCCACGGCGTTGGACAGGTTCAGGCTGCGCTGACCGAGCTGCATGGGCAGTTTCAGACGTTGCGCCGGCGCAAACAGCTCACGCACCTCGGGGGCCAGACCCCGGGTCTCCGCGCCAAACACCAGCCAATCGCCCGGTGCGAAAACGGTGTCGTGCACCAGTCTTGTACCGCGAGTCGTGAGGGCAAACATTCTTTGCGGGTCGGGCTGCTCGGTGACCAGAAAAGCGGGCCAGTCGGCATGGCGTTTGAGCTCGGCGTACTCGTGGTAGTCCAGCCCGGCACGGCGCATGTGTTTGTCGTCCATCGAAAACCCCAGCGGCTCCACCAGATGCAGGCGGCAGCCGGTGTTGGCCGCCAGACGGATCACGTTGCCGGTGTTGGGGGGGATTTCGGGCTCGACCAGAACGATATTGAACATCGCCTGATTGTCGCGTGTCGCTGCCCTAGCTGGCTTCGGTACGAGCGACTACCAAGCCGCTGACGCCGACGGCGCCAGCCTCGCGCAGGGCCCGTGCGGCCGCAAACAGGGATGCGCCGCTGGTCATCACGTCATCGACCAGCAGTACGTTGCGGCCTGCCAGTTCGCCTGCGCGCAGGGGATCGACGACAAATGCACCCCTGACGTTCTGCAGCCGCGCTTCGCGCTTGAGTTGGGACTGGGGTGGCGTGTTCCTGATACGCAGCAGCAGCCGGGCGTCGGGGCGCGCGGACGTGCCGCTTTGGCCGGCCAGTGCCTTGGCCAGTTCCCAGGACTGGTTGAAACCGCGTGTCTGCAGGCGTTCGGCCGACAGGGGCATGGGAAGCAGCCAGTCACCGGGCTGCAGGGCTGCGAGCCGCCCGGGGACGCCGGGTGTGCGCAGAAGCAAACCGGCGAACACCGCGGCCCACGCCGGGTCCTGGCCGAATTTGTAGACGGCCATCAGTTTCGACCAGGGATAGGCATAGGTCACGGCGGCAAAACACGCGTCCAGCGGCTGCGGCTGCCTTACGCAGGTGGCGCATTGGGCCTGGCCGCTGACCAGGCTGATCGCGCAGGTGCTGCAACGCGCCGCCGGCTGGCCGAAACGCGCGACGCAGGCCGGGCAGACACGGCGCGCTGGCCAGCTGTGGCACACCGCGCACTGGCTGGCCAGATTTTGCAGTGTCAAGAAAGCCGGTGTGGTCAGGCGCAACGACATCGTGTCAATATACTCGTCGCTCTGCCTGCCTGATTTTCTCCATGTCCCTCTTCTGATGCCCAACGACCGCCCACCCACTCTGGATCCGATAGCTGTTGCCCGCTGGCAACGCGTGGCGCCGGCGGCATCGCCCTGGCTGCATGAGGAAGTGGCGCAGCGCATGCTGGACCGGTTGCAGTGGATCAGGCTCAAGTCGCAGGCCTGGGCCCACTGGGGGGCGGTGCGCGGGGGCCTGCAGGCGCATCGGCACCTCGCCGACCGTTATCCGGATGCCGAATGTTTTGTGGTCGAGGCCCAGCAGGAGTTTGTGCAGGAAGCTATCAAAAAAATAGCAAAACCGTGGTGGAGTCCGAAGCGCTGGACGGCGCCAGCCATGCATGTCGAGGCCCCGCCGCCAGCCGGGGTGGACATGCTCTGGGCCAACATGGCGCTGCATGAGGCCGCCGATCCGCAGGACTTGCTGGCGCAGTGGCATCGGGCACTCAAGGTCGGGGGCTTTCTGATGTTTTCCTGCCTGGGTCCGGACAGCGCACGCGAGTTGCGCGAGGTCTACCGGGCGCTGGGCTGGCCGCCGGCCGGCCACGAACTGACGGACATGCACGACTGGGGCGACATGCTGGTGCAGACCGGTTTTGCCGAACCCGTGATGGACATGGAGCGCATCACGCTGACCTACGAGACACCACAGCGCCTGTTGCAGGAGTTGCGCGAGCTGGGCCGCAACTTCCACCCCGCGCGTTTTGCCGGCCTGCGCGGACGTGCCTGGAAGGCACGCCTGTTGCAGGCGCTCGAGCGTTTGCCGCGCCAGAGCGATGGCCGGCTGATGCTGACCTTCGAGGTCATTTATGGTCATGCGCTCAAGGCGCAGCCCAAAGTCAGGGTCAGCCCCATGAGTGCGGTGTCAGTGCAGGACATGCGCGCCATGCTGCAGGGCTCACGTGGCATTTCCTGAGGCCTGTGGGACACAGACAGAACAGTCGGGATTCGCCCGTGTGGCGGCTTTGCGCAAAACAAACCCGGCTACAATCCAGACTCGAATTTTGGCTATCCTACACAGCTGGCAGCCGAAAGTGTTTGATCAGCGTCAAAGTTGTTTCGTGTTGCACACCACCCCATCGTTTCGATTTGCCAGAGCACCCGGCCAGAGCGGTCAGGGACAGCAGGCAGTTCAGTGGCTGCTCAAGCGGAACTGCTCCGTGACGCCGGCGCAGCTGTTGGGGCTGTATGTTTCGCTGTGTGTGGTTTCGCTGGGCATTGCCGGATTCTTCTGGTCGCAGGGTGCCACGATGGTGATGCCTTTCGCGTGGCTGGAGCTGGTGGTGGTGGGAGCGGCGTTCCGGGTCTATGCCCGCCATGCGACGGACGGTGAACGTATTGTCCTGCAGGGCGGTCAACTGGTGGTGGAGCTCGAGAATGCGGGGCGTCTTGAGCGGGCAGAGTTCAACCGCGAATGGGTTCGTGTCGAGCCCAGAAACGGGGATGGCTCGCTGATCGAGGTGTCGGGTCAGGGCCGTTCGGTCAGGGTGGGGCGGCATGTGCGCCCCGAACTGCGGCCGGCATTGGCCCGGGAGATCCGTCACGCATTGCGTGGGTGTTGAGTTGGCCCGGGCGGCATCGTGCCAGGCCGGGGCTGTCCGGATGGTGTCGGGGCTGTCTTTATAATCAAGCGCTTAATCAGTCGGTAATTGAGGCAATAAAAGTGATCACGATGAACGTACGCACAACAACAGGGTCAGGCATGAAGCACGCAGTCGAAGTTTTGAAGTCCCTGATCCTGCACGCCGGCCGCAAGCTGGCTGCTGTCACGGCCCTGTCGGCCGCCTGGCTGAGCACAGCGGCCTACGCCGTCAACGACCTTCCAGGCGGCCCGGCGGTCAACCAGCTCAACCTGCACCCGGCCGCGACCAGGATCGCGCAAGAGCAGCACTGGCTGCACTGGTTCATGATGATCATCTGTCTGGTCATTTTCCTGGCGGTGTTTGGCGTGATGTTCTATTCCATCTGGAAGCACCGCAAGTCCGTCGGTCACAAGGCTGCCAACTTCCACGAGTCCGCCACCGTCGAGATCATCTGGACCATCGTTCCCTTCGTCATCGTGATCCTGATGGCCCTGCCGGCCACCAAGGTGCTGGTCGCCGCCAAAGATACGACGGGTGCTGACCTGACCATCAAGGCCACCGGCATGCAGTGGAAATGGGGTTACGACTACATCAAGGGCGAAGGCGAAGGCATTGGTTTTATCTCTGCGCTGGACAGCACGCAGCGCGAAATGTCCAACAACGGCGGCCCGAAAAAAGGCGATGCCCCCGACGACTACCTGCTCAAGGTGGACAACCCGCTCGTGGTGCCTGTCGACCGGAAAATCCGCATCATCACCACTGCCAACGACGTGATCCACGCGTTCATGGTGCCGGCCTTCGGCATCAAGCAGGACGCCATTCCGGGCTTTGTCCGCGACACCTGGTTCCGCGCTGAAAAAGTCGGCGACTATTACGGGCAGTGTGCCGAGCTGTGCGGCAAGGAGCACGCCTACATGCCCATCCACGTGAAAGTCCTCTCCGCCGAAGACTACAGCAAGTGGGCTGGCGTCAAGCTCAAGGAAGCCGCCGCCAAGGCCGATGATCCTGCCAAGGTGTGGGCGCTGCCTGAACTCAAGGCCCGCGGCGAAAAAGTCTATGCGGCCAATTGTGCGGCCTGCCATCAAGCCACCGGCAAGGGCGCGGGCCCGATCAAGCCGCTGGACGGTTCGGCCATCGTGCTCGACAAAGACCATGGCAAACAGATCCAGGTCCTGCTTAATGGAGCCGTCGGCGGTGCGATGCCTTCGTGGAAGGCCTTGAGCGATACCGATCTGGCCGCAGTGGCTACCTACACCAAGAACAACTGGTCGAATCAGACCGGAGATATTGTGCAGCCCGCTGAAGTGCTGGCCGCGCGCAAATAAGCCGATTCACCTCCGCAGATCCACAAGCGGCCGGCGCAACACCCGGTCCGCTGCAAAGACAAAGCTACAGGCACAAGCCACCAAAGGAAGCCAAGATGAGTGCAGTTCTAGACCATCACGATCACGCGCATGACGACCACGACCATGCCCCAACGGGCTGGCGTCGCTGGGTATTCGCGACCAACCACAAGGACATCGGCACGCTCTACCTGCTGTTCAGCTTCACGATGCTGATGTTCGGTGGCGTGCTGGCTCTGGGCATCCGGGCCGAACTGTTTCAGCCCGGCCTGCAACTGGTCAACCCCGAGCTGTTCAACCAGTTGACGACCATGCATGGCCTGATCATGGTGTTCGGCGCCATCATGCCGGCCTTTGTCGGTTTCGCGAACTGGATGATTCCGCTGCAGATCGGCGCGGCCGACATGGCGTTTGCCCGCATGAACAACTTCAGCTTCTGGTTGTTGATTCCTGCCGGCCTGATGATCGCGGGTTCCTTTTTCATGCCCGGTGGCGCTCCGGCGGGTGGCTGGACGCTGTATGCGCCGCTGTCGCTGCAAATGGGCCCGTCCATGGATGCCGGTATCTTTGCGCTGCACATTCTCGGCGCTTCGTCGATCATGGGTTCGATCAACATCATCGTGACCATCCTGAACATGCGCGCTCCCGGCATGACGCTGATGAAGATGCCGATGTTCTGCTGGACCTGGCTGATCACCGCCTACCTGCTGATCGCCGTGATGCCTGTGCTCGCCGGCGCCATCACCATGACGCTGACCGACCGCCATTTCGGCACCAGCTTCTTCAACCCCGCCGGCGGCGGCGATCCGGTGATGTTCCAGCACATCTTCTGGTTCTTCGGCCACCCCGAGGTCTACATCATGATCCTGCCGGCCTTCGGCATCATCAGCCAGATCATCCCGGCCTTTGCCCGCAAGCGCCTGTTCGGCTACGCCTCCATGGTGTACGCCACCGGCTCCATCGCCATCCTGAGCTTTGTCGTGTGGGCGCACCACATGTTCACCACCGGCATGCCGGTGACCGGCCAGCTCTTCTTCATGTACTCGACCATGCTGATTGCCGTGCCGACCGGCGTGAAGATCTTCAACTGGATCGCGACGATGTGGAAGGGCTCCATGACCTTCGAAACACCGATGCTGTTTGCCGTCGGCTTCATCTTCGTGTTCACCATGGGCGGCTTCACCGGCCTGATCCTGGCGGTCGCGCCGATTGACATCCAGGTGCAGGACACCTATTACGTGGTGGCCCACTTCCACTACGTGCTCGTGGCAGGCTCTTTGTATGCGCTGTTTGCCGGCTACTACTACTGGTCGCCCAAGTGGACCGGCGTGATGTACAACGAGAAGCGCGGCAAGATCCACTTCTGGTGGTCGCTGATTTCCTTCAACGTGACCTTCTTCCCGATGCACTTCCTGGGTCTGGCCGGCATGCCGCGCCGTTACGCCGACTACCCGATGCAGTTTGCAGACTTCAACGCGATTGCCAGCGTGGGTGCCTTCTTCTTCGGCTTTGCCCAGGTCTATTTCTTCTTCTTCGTGGTCCTGCCCACCATGCGCGGCAAGGGAGAAAAAGCTCCCCAGCGTCCATGGAACGATCCGGACGGCGCAGGCGCTGAAGGCCTCGAGTGGGAAGTGGCATCGCCCGCACCCTTCCACACCTTTGAGACACCGCCCCGCCTGGACGCCACAGCGACCAAAGTGATCGGCTATTGATCCGTTCGAAGAAAACCTGCGCGCCATGACACCTGAACAGAAAAAGAACAACCTGCGGCTGGGGCTGATCTTCGCCTCGATTGCGGTGGTGTTTTTCCTGGGCTTCATGGCCAAGCTGGTCTTTTTTGGCAAAGGCTGACGCATGGGCCTGAAGCGCGAAAATTTCCGGATGGTGGGCAAGCTGGGCGTGATCGTGCTTGGCATGTTTGCCTTCGGTTATGCGCTGGTGCCGATTTACAAGGCCATCTGCGAGATGACCGGCATCAACATCCTGGCGCTGGGCGACCGGCAGATTCCTGGCGCGACGCCAAAGCTGTCAGCCAACACGCAGGTCGATACGAGCCGCAGCATCACGGTCGAGTTTGACGCGAACGCACGCGGTCCCTGGATGTTCAAGCCGGCGCAGCGTTCGCTGCAGGTGCATCCGGGCGAATTGATGACGGTGATGTACGAGTTCCAGAATGTGCAGAACCGCACGATGTCGGCACAGGCCATTCCGAGCTACGCGCCAGTGCAGGCCGGCGCGCACTTCAACAAGCTCGAATGCTTCTGCTTCAGCCAGTACACGCTGGCGCCGGGCGAGAAGAAGCAGTGGCCGGTGGTGTTTGTGATCGACCCCAAGTTGTCCAAGGACGTGACCACTATCACGCTGTCGTACACATTTTTTGAAGTCGGCGGGAAAACCCCGACCGCGCCGGCAGCCGGGCCTGTTGCCGCCGTGGATCTGGCGCGGCCCGCGCGTGAGTCCGGCGTATGACCACGCCGGTCACGCAGCGCAAAGGCTCCCTCTGGCGCACCATCAAGGCGGTGAGCTGGTCGTTTGTCGGCCTGCGCACCCGGGGTGACTACGAGAAGGATGTGCAGCAGCTCAACCCGGTCCACATCGTTGTGGTTGGCCTGGTTGGGGTGCTTGTTTTTGTCGGCGGCCTGATTCTTCTGGCCACCTGGGTGGTGGGTAAATAGCCTGCAGGGTGTCCGCCAGGCTTTGATTATTGAATTTGAGAATTTAGCGAAACAGGAGTTGGAAATGTCTTCAGCAGCACATGCAGGAACCCCGTATTACTTCGTCCCGGCGCCTTCGGCTTACCCGGTGATGGCGGCCATCGGCCTGTTTTTCCTCTTTTTAGGCGCGGGGCAGTGGATCAACGGCGCGGGCTGGGGCGCTTACTCGCTCGCGTTTGGCCTGGCCTGGTGGCTGGGCGTGCTGTTTTTCTGGTTTCGTGCCGCGGTCAGCGAAAGCGAAGGCGGGCTTTACGGCCACAAGATCGACCTGTCCTACCGCTGGAGCATGAGCTGGTTCATTTTCTCGGAAGTGATGTTCTTCGGGGCTTTTTTCACGGCCCTGTGGTGGGCACGTGTGCACTCGGTGCCTGCGCTGGGCAGCCTGGAAAACGCCTTGCTCTGGCCCGATTTCAAGGCGGTCTGGCCCAGTGTGGCTGCTGGCGTGACCGGTTCACCGGCCGACATCATTGAACCCTTCACAACCATGGGTCCCTTCTGGCTGCCCACCATCAACACGGCCCTGCTGCTGAGTTCCGGCGTCACGCTGACCATCGCTCACCATGCGCTGCGTGAAAACCACCGCGGCAAGACGATTGCGTTCATGTGGATGACCGTGCTGCTCGGCATCATCTTCCTGTGTGTGCAGGGCTACGAGTACTTTCATGCCTACTCCGAGCTGAACCTGAAACTCTCGTCTGGCGTGTACGGATCAACCTTTTTCATGTTGACAGGCTTTCACGGCTTTCACGTGTTTGTCGGCATGCTGATGCTGCTGTTCATCACGCTTCGCCTGCAAAAAGGGCATTTCACGGCAGACCGTCACTTCGGTTTTGAAGGTGCGGCCTGGTACTGGCACTTTGTGGATGTGGTCTGGTTGGGCCTGTACATTCTCGTCTACTGGCTGTGATGTGACGGCTACTGCGAGCTCGTGATCCGTCGTTGCGGGGCCCGTCCGGAAATCCTCATGGACCTGAAGTCCACTCCGGTTTCCGGCCACCCGCGCCTCGGCTGACAAGCTCTCGCTACGCCGAATTGTGAGTGGAGGCCGCTGTTGCGGTCTTTTTTATTTGCCCGCCGCGATGCCGGTGGGCTGGATGTAGCCCATTTTCCAGGCGATCAGGATGCAGACAAACAGCACAATTGAAAAGCCGACGCGAAAGGCCAGCGCGCGTGCCATGTTGCCGCCTTTGGCCTTGCTGCCGCTGCCGCCCTTCAACATGAAAAACAGTGCGGATCCGAGGCTGGCGATGATGGCCAGAAATGCAATGGCGACGAGGTAATTCATGAACCGGATTATCCGCGCATGAGCTCATCCCTGCCCAGCGTCCGCTTTTGGGTCGTGACCCTGGCTGCCTTGCTGATGGCGGGCCTGACCTTCTCGCTGGGCCAGTGGCAATGGCGCCGCGCTGCCGACAAGATCGCGCTGCAGGCTGCGATCGATGCCCAGAACAGGCGCCCGGCCCTGGATAACCGCGCATTGCTGGCGACGCAGGACATGGCGACGGTGTTGCACAGGCAGGCGCTGCTGCAGGGTGTCTGGCAGGAGGCGCACACGGTGTACCTGGACAACCGGCCGATGGGCGGCAAGTCCGGTTTCTGGGTGGTGACGCCGCTGGCGCTGGAAGGCGGGCGGCCGTGGATCCTGGTGCAGCGTGGCTGGGTGCCGCGCGACTTCAATGACCGCACCCGCCTGCCTGCTGTGTCAACGCCGCCGGGACTGGTCAGCGTGACTGGCCGCATGGCCCCGCCGCCGTCCAAGCTATATGAGTTCGCTGGCGAGCCAGGCGGGCGCATCCGGCAAAATCTCGACGTCGCTGCCTTTGGCGCGGAAATCGGCCAACCCCTGATGGCCGTCTCGCTGCTGCAGACCGGCGCGGCCAGTGAGGGCCTGCTGCGCGACTGGCCGGCACCGACCTTCGGTGTCGACAAGCATTATGGGTATGCCTTCCAGTGGTTTGGCCTGTGCGCCTTGGTCGTGAGCCTGTATGTCTGGTTCCAGTTGATTTCCCCGCGCCGCAAGAAGCGGCATTTACCGCGTCCCCAACCCTGAACGGCGATTTTCAAAGTGCAACATCCACAGCCCGATTTTTCCCCGTCCCCCACAGGCCCCGCCGCGCCGGGCGCTCAGGACCAGCCCCTGGGTCTGACTGTTCATGCCATGCCGCAGCTCGATGCGGTCACCGCCGCACGCGCGCCCGATACCCGGGCGGGACGCTGGAAAATGCTGGCCGTGCTGCTGGTCTGTGCCGCACCGGTGATTGCGTCCTACTTCACCTATTACGTGATTCGTCCGGAAGGCCGGCGCAACTATGGCGAGCTGATCGACCCGCAGCGTCCCTTGCCGGCCCTGGCTGCGGTGGCACCCGACGGCAGCCGCATCGAGCTGCCGGCGCTCAAGGGCCAGTGGCTGCTGCTCAGTGTGGCCGGCGGCACCTGCGACACGACCTGCGAGCAGCACCTGTACTTCCAGCGCCAGTTGCGCGAATCATTGGGCCGGGAAAAGGACAGGCTGGACCGCGTCTGGCTGGTCAGTGACGACGCGGCCATTCCGGACAAGCTGAAAACGGCGCTGCTCGGTTCCACCGTGCTGCGTGTGTCCGGCCTGGAGCAGTGGCTGCAGGCCGCGCCCGGACAGCGTTTGCAGGACCACCTGTATGTGGTGGACCCGCTCGGCAACTGGATGATGCGTTTCCCGGCGAACATGGATGCGGCCGGCGCGGCGAAGGCCAAGCGCGACCTCGAACGCCTGATGCGCGCATCTGCCTCGTGGGACAAGGAAGGCAGATCATGACCCCCACGCTCGTCACTGCGTGTACGTCGCTGCCCCCCGAGGGGGCCGCTGCGCCTGCGGGCCGGCGTAGCCGGACCCGCGGCCCCGGCTGGCCTAAGACTGGTACGCCGCGGCTATTTCACGCTGTGCGTACCGCGTCGTTTTAAGCATGGACACCCCAGACCTCTACAACCTCAGCCCGGCGCTGCGGCTCATGGGCATGGGCCTGGTGCTGGCGTTGGGCCCGCTGGCCTGGGTCTGGCTGCGCAACAAGAACCAGCCGATGGCGCGGCGCCTGCGGCTGCTCACGCTGGTGACGCTGTTTCTGACCTTTGACCTGGTGCTGTTTGGTGCCTTCACACGCCTGACCGACTCTGGCCTGGGCTGCCCCGACTGGCCGGGCTGTTACGGCCACGCCAGCCCGGTGGGCGCGCAGCACCCGATCAGCGCCGCGCAGGCGGCCATGCCCAGCGGGCCGGTCACGCATGGCAAGGCCTGGATAGAAATGATTCACCGCTACCTCGCCACCGGGGTGGGTGTGTTGATCCTGACGCTCGCCATCGCCACCTGGCTGAGCCGCCGAAAGGGGCGGGGCACCGGGACCATCCTGTCTCCCTGGTGGCCGATGGCGACGCTGGTGTGGGTCTGCGTGCAGGGTGCTTTTGGCGCACTGACTGTCACCATGAAACTGTTCCCGCTGATCGTCACCCTGCACCTGCTGGGCGGGCTGGTCCTGCTGGCTCTGCTGCGCGCCCAGGCCGTGCGTTATGCGCAGGCCCAGGGCGAGGCCCTGCCGGTGCCCCTGCCTGCGACCACGTGGCTGTTGCTGGCGGTGACCTTTGCCTTGTTGTGGCTCCAGATTGCGCTAGGCGGGTGGGTCAGTACCAACTACGCGGTGCTGGCCTGCACCGATTTTCCAGCTTGCCAGGGCAGCTTCTGGCCGCAGATGGACTTCCGGGAAGGCTTCACGCTGTGGCGCGCGCTGGGTGCGGGGCTGGACGGTGACAACATCAGCTTCCAGGCGCTGACGGCCATTCACTACGTACACCGGCTGACGGCCTATGTTGTTTTTGCGGCCCTGCTGTGGCTGGCCAGCCGCTTGCGGCACCTGCCTGCCATGCGTTCCCATGCCCTCTGGATAGCCGCCCTGGCGCTGTGGCAGTTTGCCACCGGCCTGAGCAACGTCGTGCTGGGCTGGCCGCTGGTGGCGGCGGTGTCCCACACGGGCGGCGCGGCCGCCCTGGTGGTGGTGCTGACGGGCGCCATTTTTTCGAGCTACCGCACCCCTGAGTTGACAAGTGCGTCAAAATTGAGGGCTTCCAGCCTATGAATCCCGCCGACTCCTCCGCCTCCGTGGCGGTCGCCCCTTTTGTGCCCTCCAAGTTTGCGCAGTTTTACGCGCTGACCAAGCCGCGCGTGGTGCAGCTGATTGTGTTTTGCGCACTGATCGGCATGGTGCTGGCCGTTCCTGGCGTGCCCAGCTGGGCCGATGTGAGGCTGGCGCTGGTGGCCAGTGCCGGCATCTGGCTGGTGGCTGGTGCCGCGGCGGCCTTCAATTGCCTGGTCGAGCAGCAGATCGACTCGAAGATGAAACGCACGGCCTGGCGCGCCACCGCGCAGGGGCAGATCAGCAACCCGCTGACCCTGGCTTTTTCAAGCGTGCTGTGTGCCATCGGCTCGGTAATTCTGTATGTCTGGGTCAACCCGCTGACGATGTGGCTGACCTTTGCAACCTTTGTCGGTTATGCGGTGGTCTACACCGTGATCCTCAAGCCGCTGACGCCGCAGAACATCGTGATCGGCGGGGCCTCGGGTGCGATGCCACCGGTGCTCGGCTGGGCCGCGATGACCGGCGCCGTGAGCCCCGAAGCCCTGATTCTTTTCCTGATCATCTTCCTCTGGACGCCGCCGCACTTCTGGGCGCTGGCGCTGTACCGTGTGGAGGACTACCGCAAGTCCGGCCTGCCGATGCTGCCGGTCACCCACGGCAACGAGTTCACCCGCCTGCAGGTGTTTCTGTACACGCTGGTGCTGTTCGCGGCCTGCCTGATGCCTTTTGTCTTCAAGATGAGCGGCTGGCTTTACCTGGTGGTGGCGATTGGCCTGAGTGTCGGCTTCAGCTGGTACGGCTGGCGCCTGTGGCGCAATTACTCCGATGCCCTGGCGCGCAAGACCTTCCGCTTTTCACTGATCCACCTGTCTGTCTTATTTGCAGCCCTGCTGCTGGACCATTACCTCGTATGAGCACTTCCCCCACTTCTTCCGGCAAACGCAACACTATTAAATTGATAGCTGGAGGCGCTTTTCTGGCGGGCGCTGCAGGCCTTTTAGGCGCATGCTCCGGGGAAAAGAAGCCGCAGTTCACCAGCATCGACATCACCGGCGCCGACTACGCCCGCGACTTTGCCCTGACCGACCACAACGGCCAGGCGCGCAGCATCAAGGACTTCCAGGGCAAGGTGGTGGTCATCTTTTTTGGTTTCACCCAGTGCCCGGACGTGTGCCCTACCTCCATGGCCGAGCTCGCCGAGATCAAGAAAATACTGGGTGCCGACGGCGCGCGGCTGCAGGGCCTGTTCGTCTCGCTGGATCCCGAGCGCGACACGCAGGAAGTGCTCAAGGCCTACATGGGCAACTTTGACCCGACCTTTCTGGCGCTGCGCCCCGATCTCGACAAGCTGCCGCAGGTGGCCAAGGACTTCAAGATCTTCTACAAGAAGGTCGACGGCAAGACGCCCGGTAGCTACACGATGGACCACTCGGCCGGCAGCTACATTTTCGATCCGCAGGGCCGGGTGCGCCTGTACAGCCGCTACGGCACCGGCGCGGCGCCACTGGCTGCGGACATTCGCCTGCTGCTCCAGGGCAACTGAAGCGCCGCCCGGCACGCTGTCTGGAGCGGGGCAAAAAAAAGCCTGCAGACGATGGTCGAATGCAGGCTTTGGCAATCACCGCTTGCGCGGTGTTGCAGTCAAGGTATCAGGCACGGTCAGGCATAAGCGGCCAAGACCTTTTTCATTTTTTTCATCGCCGCCACTTCAATCTGGCGAATGCGTTCGGCGCTGACCTTGTATTCGGCCGCCAGGTCATGCAGCGTCATGCCGCCTGAGCCATCGTCGTTGACCTTGAGCCAGCGTTCCTCGACGATGCGGCGCGAACGGTCGTCCAGGCCTTCCAGCGCAGTGGCGATGCCGTCGCTGGCCAGATGGTCGCGCTGGCGCGACTCCATCAGCTGCGTCGGTTCCTGCGTGGCATCCGAGAGGTAGGCAATCGGGCCGTAGGCTTCTTCGCCGTCGTCGCTCGGGCTCGGGTCCAGCAACACGTCGCCGCCGGACATGCGCTGCTCCATCTCGATGACTTCCTCGCGCTTGACGTTCAGTGTTTTGGCCATCGAATCAATCTGGCCTTCGGTCAGCGTGTCGCGGTGCGTCGCCACATCGGCGTCGTCCTTGAAACCCTGTTTCATCGAGCGCAGGTTGAAAAACAGCTTGCGCTGGGCTTTGGTCGTGGCGACCTTGACCATGCGCCAGTTTTTCAGGATGTACTCGTGCATCTCGGCCTTGATCCAGTGCAGCGCGTAGCTCACCAGGCGCACGCCCTGGTCCGGGTCGAACCGTTTGACCGCCTTCATCAGGCCGATGTTGCCTTCCTGGATCAGGTCGGCGTGGGGCAGGCCATAACCCAAGTATTTGCGCGAAGTGGCCACCACCAGCCGCAGGTGGGACAGCACCAGCTTTCCGGCCGCGTCCAGATCGTTCTCGTCCTTCAGTTTCCGGGCAAATTCCTGCTCCTGCTCCAGTGTCAGCATGGGCAGGCGGTTGACCGCCGAAATGTAGGCATCCAGGTTGCCCAGCGGTGGCAGCAGCGACCATGGATTGGCAGGCGCCAACTGGGTTGTCGCGGGGGCCACTTGAGGGGACAGAGCGTAGGACATAGGGTGAAACTCCTTTATAGAAGTAATATTAGCACTCTGTTGGATAGAGTGCTAAGCGATAGGTTCAATGGTTTTGATAGGGCAAGGCTAATAAGTAATAACCCTTGTTTGTGTCCCATTTTCCGCTTTAGTTCAACCGCTTTTGTAGGCCAGGATGCAGTGAAAGAGGCGTCCAAAGGCCCCGGTCTGGCGGTGGCGCAGGCGCCCTCCGGGTGGAACAGGGCGGGGGGAGCAGGGGCCGGCAGTGCCGGATTTCATGCATGAAATCGGTCTCCAGCCCAATACAGTCAAGCGGGGATAGCTATTGTTTGCATAGCAAAATGGAGCCGGTGCATGGCCCCCAAGGAGGCGGAAACCGGTTCAGGCCCCGGGGGTCATCAGGGCAGGCGCTTGTCGCTGCGAATCTCGCGCACTTCAACGTCGACCACGTCGGCCTCGCGCGCCGCGGTGGTGCCGGGTTTGACGGCGCCCGGCCAGGCGGCTTGGGACGAGAAGCGCTGGAAACTGCCAAACACGACGGGTTTGGGCTTCTGGCCGGTGATCAGTGAGCGCAGCAGGCCCAGCGCCAGCAGGACAAGGCCGGCCAGCATCAGGCTTACCGCGAAGATGGCGGCAAAGGTCCACAGGACCAGACGCAGGAGAAAGGACAGGACGCGGCTGAGGAAGCTGGGCACGTGAGGGTTTCCCGTAAGAGTCAGAGCAGCTTATATGCGGGCAACTACCGTCGCTTCAAGCCCGGTAGAGAGGCGTAGAAGCTACCAGCGGACCCCCAGCTTGCCGAACAGCTTGCTCAGCACGAACAGCGGGCCCACCCAGAGGTACTGGATGTCCTCGAAAAACGAAGGCTTTTTGCCTTCGAGCTTGTGGCCGACAAACTGCAAAATCCAGGCGCCGACAAAAATCGCCAGCGACAGCGGCAGCACGCGCTCACCCATGGCGTGCACCAGCGCCAGCAGGATGGCCGACCAGAGCACCATGGTTGCCAGAAAAACCAGCGACAGCCGCAGGTAGTAAACCATGCTGGCGGCGACAAAAAGATAGGCAACCCAGGGATGCAGCGCAAACATCATGCCGAGCAGGCTCAGCATGATGAGCGGGATGGCAATGAAGTGGATCAGCTCGTTCTTCGGGTTCTGGTGGCTTTCGCCGTAATGGGCGAGCAGGCGGTCCACCTCGCGTGGATCGGCGGATGCGTCGGATGATGTGCTGGGGTTCATGTGGCCTCCGGTGCCGCGGTCGAAAAGCCGCCGGCTAGCGGGTCACTGTAAGGGATCGCTGCGGTTTGCGAAAGCAGGGGAATTACTGCATTTTCGCCAGCCGATGCAGTTGTTCGTGCAGCGCATCGGGAATCGTCAGCCCCGATTGTCCGGCTTGCTGTTCCAGCGCGATTCTGCGCGCGCCGGCCAGGCGCACACCGTCGTCCACCAGCATTTCCGCGATCAGCGTTTCCATGCGTTCGTAATAGACGTCCTGGCCCGCCAGCGCGCCCGGGTTGATCACGACAAAGGCCTGGCCAAGGCGCGGCGCGTTGCCCTCGTCGACAAAAAACGAGGAAGCTTCAAAGCCGAACTGCGCACCGAGCAGGGCCGTGACCAGCAGCTCGACGATCAGCGCCAGCATGGCGCCTTTGGGGCTGCTGGCAGCGCCCAGCGGCAGCATGGAGCCCGCCAGGCCGGCTTTCGGGTCGGTGGTGGGTCGCCCCTGGCTGTCCAGCGCCCAGCCCAGCGGAATGGCCTGGCCCTCGCGGGCTGCCACCATCAGCTTGCCGCGCGCGACTTCGCTGAGGGACAGGTCGATCATCAGCGGGTCGGCGCTGCGCCGCGGAAAAGTCGCTGCGACCGGGTTGGTGCCGAAGATGGCGTGTTTGCCGCCGGCCGCCGGCATGGCGGCCGGCGAGTTGGCAAAAGCCAGCCCGACCAGGCCGGCGTCGGCCACTGCCCGCAGATGATCGACCAGCACACCGCAGTGGTGGCTGTTGGTCACGCCGGCGAAGCTCACACCCAGCGTGCGGGCGGTCGCGATCGCTGTGGAGACGGCCAGATCGCAGGCCGGAAAGGCCAGGCCCTGGCCGGCATCGACCAGCACGGCCGCCCCCTGGTGTCGCATCACCCGGGGCACGGCGCTGCCGTCGGCCCGGCCGTTACGCAGGTGGGTCGCGTACTGCGCCACACGGATCAGGCCATGCGAGGCCAGGCCTTGCGCCTCGGCGCGCACCAGCGCTTTTGCGGTGCTGGCTGCCATGGCCTGGCCCGCGCCGGCATGGTGCAGTGCCTGCAAGGCCAAGCGGGTGGCTTCTTCAAGGGACAGGTGGGCCATGGTTTCAGGTTCTCAGGCCAGCAGGGCCTGCGAAAATTCCCGGGCGTTGAAGGTTTCGAGGTCTTCGAGTTTTTCGCCGACGCCGATGAAATAAACCGGCACGGGCCGCAGGCCCGGCGAGGCCTTGGCGCGCTCGCGCGACCACAGCGCAATGGCGGCCAGCACGCCGCCTTTGGCCGTGCCGTCGAGTTTGGTGACGATCAGGCCGGTCAGCTGCAGGGTCTCGTCGAAGGCCTTGACCTGGCTCAGCGCGTTCTGTCCGGTGTTGCCGTCGATCACCAGCAGCACTTCATGCGGCGCCGTGGCATCCGCCTTGCTGACGACACGTTTGATCTTGCGCAGCTCTTCCATCAGGTGCAACTGCGTCGGCAGGCGCCCGGCGGTGTCCACCAGCACCACGTCCTTGCCGCGTGCCTTGCCGGCGCTGACCGCATCGAAACTCACAGCGGCTGGATCGCCCCCCTCCTGGCTGACGATCTCCACCATGTTCCGGTCCGCCCAGGCTTCGAGCTGTTCGCGCGCGGCGGCCCGGAAGGTGTCGGCCGCGGCCAGCAGCACCGACGCGCCTTCGTTGGCCAGGTGGTGCGTGAGCTTGCCGATCGAGGTCGTCTTGCCCGCACCGTTGACACCGGCCACCATGATGACCGTGGGTTTGTATTCGCCGATCACCAGCGGCTGCTCCAGCGGCTTGAGCAGTTGGGTGAGCGCCTCGGTCAGGATGTTCTTCACGGCCACCGGATGGGTGACGCCGCTGTCTTTCACGCGTCGCTTGACTTCATCGAGCAGGTAGGCGGTGGCGCCGGTGCCGGCATCGGCCATCAGCAGGGCCGACTCCAGGTCTTCGTACAGCGCGTCGTCGATGCGGTTGCCGGTGAACACGCCGGAAATGCTGGCGCCGGTCTTGTGCAGGCCAGAGCGCAGCTTGCTGACCCAGTGCTCGCGGCTCGCCGGTATCGTTCCGGGCAGCGGGATGTCGATGGGCGTGACCAGCGCACTGCCGATCAGTCCACCGCCAGGCAGCGCCGGCGTGGCTGCAGCCGGGGCCGTAGCGGGTGCCGCACCGCCGGGCAGGGCAGGGGGCGGTACCGCTGCCGGCGCGGCCTCAGGGGGGGCAGGGGGCTTTTTTTTCTTGAAGAAACTGAACATTGGTTGTGCTTTGGAGTCACACTATTCTATGAAACACACCACACAGGATTTCATGGGCAGTTTTATCCGGCTTCCGGCACCCTCGCGCAACACGCTTCTCCCCCTTCTTTCCCTGCTCTTCAGCTTCTTTCTGGCCAGCCCCGCGGTGGCCCAGACTGCTACCCCCGTCACGCAGTTCCAGCTGGTCAATGGCCTCACGGTCATTGTCAAGACCGACCGGCGTGCGCCCACTGCGGCCCACATGCTCTGGGTGCGGGTCGGCTCCATGGACGAGGTCGATGGCACCACCGGCGTGGCCCATGTGCTGGAACACATGATGTTCAAGGGCACACCCAGCCTGAAGCCGGGCGAGTTCTCACGCCGTGTCGCGGCGCTCGGTGGGCGCGAAAACGCGTTCACATCCCGGGATGCCACCGGTTATTACCAGCAAATCCCTTCCGGCAAGCTCGAGGAGGTGATGCGCCTGGAGGCCGACCGGTTTGCCCACAACCAGTGGGCCGACGAGGAGTTCATCAAGGAACTCGAGGTCGTCAAGGAGGAGCGCCGCCTGCGCACCGAAGACTCGCCGCGCGCGCTGATGCACGAAGCCGCCAACGCCATCACCTTTGTTGCGTCGCCTTACCGGCGCCCGGTGGTGGGCTGGATGAGCGACCTCGAGGCCATGACGCCCGACGATGCCCGCGCGTTTTACCGGCGCTGGTATGTGCCGGCCAATGCGGCCGTGGTGATTGCCGGCGATGTGGATGTGGCGCAGGTGCGGCGGCTGGCGGAAAAATACTATGGCGCCGCGGTTTTCCGACCGGTGCCGTCGCGCAAGCCGCGCATCGAGCCGGTGCAGACCGGCCTGCGCAGGATGGACTTCAAGGCACCGGCCAGCCAGGCCTATGTGAGCCTGTCCTACAAGGTGCCGGGTCTGCAGTCGCCAGCGAACGCCGCGCCGGCCACGGCGGACGTCTTCAACCGCGATGCGCTGGCGCTGACGGTGCTGGCCGCTGTGCTCGACGGTTACAGCGGCGCCCGGCTGGAACGCGCCCTGACCCAGGGTGACAACCGGCTCGCCGACAGCGCCGGCGCGTCCAATGGCCTGATCGGCCGCGGCCCGCAGGTCTTTGTGCTCGATGGGGTGCCTGCCGCCGGAATAACCACCGACCAGGTGGCCGACGTCCTGCGCCAGCAGGTCGCGCTGATTGCCCGCGAAGGCGTCAGCGAGGCCGAACTCCAACGCGTCAAGACCCAGTGGGTGGCCAGCGAAACCTACAAACTCGATGCATTGTTCAGCCAGGCCCGCGGGCTGGGCGCCTACTGGGTCAACGGCCTGCCGCTCGACACCGACGAGCGCCTGATCAGCCAGTTGCGCAGCATCAGCAGCGCCGAAGTGCAGGCCGTGGCAGCACGTTATTTCCGTGACGACCAACTGACCCTGGCCAACCTGCTGCCGCAGCCGCCCGACCCGGGCCGCGCCAAACGTGTGCCTGCCGCGGGGTTGCGGCATTGAGCGCGCGCCGCCCGCACGGGGCCTTCTCTTCCATCCTGTCTTCTTCGGGAACCGTTGTGACAAGTGCTATCAAAAAAAGAGCTATTGGCGCCCTGTTGATGGGGGCTGCAGCCATTTTTCATCCCATGTTTTCATGGGCCGCGATTCCCGTGCAGCACTGGACGCAGCCCTGCGGCGCCAGGGTCTACCTGGTCGAAAGCCCGGCCATCGCCATGGTCGATGTGCAGCTGGACTTCGATGCCGGCAGCCGGCGTGTCGCGGCCGACCAGGCCGGTCTGGCCGGGATCACCGCGTCGCTGCTCTCCAAGGGTGTGGCGGCACGCGGCGGCGAGCCTGCGCTCGATGAAAATGCGCTGGGCGAAGCCTGGGCCGATCTCGGCGCGCAGTTCGGCGCATCGGCGGGTGCCGACCGTTTCAGCTTTTCACTGCGCAGCCTGACCGAGCCGGATCTGCTGGGCCAGGCCATGCGGCTGGCCGCACGCCAGATCGCCGAGCCCTCGTTTCCGGACCCGGTGTGGCAACGCGACCGCCAGCGCATGCTGGCCCAGCTCAAGGAGGCTTACACCCGGCCCGGCTACCGGGTGGCACGCGCTTTTTCCGAAGCGGTGTACGGCAGCCATCCGTACGGCCATGAAACCAGCGAAGCCAGCCTGGGGCGCATCAGCGTGGCCGACATGCGGGCCTTTCATGCGCGCTACATCACGCCCTGCCACGCCCGTGTCAGCGTCGTGGGTGCGCTGACCCGCGCGCAGGCCGACACGCTGGTGACGGGGCTGCTCGCGCGCCTGCCCCAAGGCGACTGTGCGGCAGTGCCACCGCTGCCGGCGGTGGCGGAGGTGGCGCCGCTGGAGCGCGCGCAGCAGATCAACATCCCGTTTGACTCGGCACAGGCGCATGTGCTGATGGGCCAGCCCGGCTACAAACGCAACGACCCTGATTTTTATGCCCTCACCGTGGGCAACTATGTGCTGGGCGGTGGCGGTTTTGTCTCGCGTCTGACCGAAGAGGTGCGCGAAAAACGCGGCCTCAGCTACAGCGTCTCCAGTTATTTTTCGCCGGGCCGCCATGCCGGCGCGTTCACGGTGGGCCTGCAGACCCGTCCCGACCAGGCCGCGCAGGCCACCGCGGTCGCCCGTGAGGTGGTTGCAAAGTTTGTCGCCAAGGGCCCGACACAGGCCGAACTCCAGGCCGCCAAGGACAACCTGATAGGCGGCTTCCCGCTGCTGATCGACAGCAACCGCAAACTGCTCGGCAACCTGGCCAACATCGCCTGGAACGATTTGCCGCTCGATTACCTGGACACCTGGACCGACCGCATCGGCAAAGTCAGTGTCGCGGAGGTCAAGGCCGCGTTTGCGCGCAAGCTGCAGCCTGAAAAAATGGTGACTGTTATCCTAGGCGCTGCTCCCCAGTAAACGGCATGTCCTTTGATGGGATCCATCCCAGGCGCCGCACATGAGCCGTACATGAAATACACCCCAGCCTCCGACAACAAATCTTCCAAACCTGCCGCGCCACGACCGAAATCGGGCAAGGTGGTGGGCCGCAAGTCCGTGCCGCCGGGCGAGATCCGCATCATCGGTGGGCAGTACAAACGCACCAAGCTGCCGGTGGCCAACAAGCCCGGCCTGCGCCCGACGCCTGACCGCGTGCGCGAAACCCTGTTCAACTGGCTGGGCCAGGACCTGAGCGGATGGCGCTGCATCGACGTGTTTGCCGGCACCGGCGTGCTGGGCTTTGAGGCCGCCTCGCGCGGCGCTGCCGAGGTGCTGCTGTGCGAGCAGGATGCCGGCCTGGTGGACCAGCTCAAGGCACTGCAGGCCAGGCTGCACGCCGACATGGTGCGGGTGGAGCGCGGCGATGGCGTCGCCGTCCTCCGGCTGGCAACACCGGCCAGCATGCAACTGGTGTTCCTGGACCCGCCGTTCGATTCGCCGCTGTTCGAGCCCGCGCTCAAGGCGGCGGCGCAGGTGGTGGCCGAGCCCGGTTATGTCTACCTCGAGGCGCCGCAGGCCTGGACCGACGAGGCACTGGCCGACTACGGCCTGCAGCTGCACCGCAGCGGCAAAGCGGGCGCGGTGCACTTTCACTTGCTGGTGCGCAAGAGCGTTTCGCTGGAAGGCGCGTAGCCCTGCAAGCGGCAGGGACTCGCGGCACCACGGTCAGGCGGGCATAATTGCCGCATGGCGACAAGCACCCCGAGTTCCCGTGTGGCGGTTTATTCCGGCACCTTCGATCCCTTCACGCTCGGGCACCAGGACATCGTGCGCCGCGCGGCCGGGCTGTTTGACCGGCTCATCATCGGGGTGGCCGTGGCGCACCACAAGAAAACGCTGTTCAGCCTGGACGCGCGCCTGCAGCAGGTGCGCGAGGAAACCCAAGGCATGGCCAACGTCAGCGTGCTGCCTTTCGACGGCCTGATCATGGATTTTTGCGCGGCTGAGCAGGCCGTCGCGGTGGTGCGCGGCGTGCGCAACCTCACCGACTTTGACTACGAGGCGCAAATGGCCGCGATGAACCGCAAGCTGCGGCCCCAGGTGGAAACCGTGTTTTTGCTGCCGGACGCGCCGCTGCAATGCATCAGCAGCACCCTGGTGCGCGAGATCAGCAAGCTCGGCGGCGATGTGGGCCAGATGGTCAGCGCCAATGTCGCCATCGCCATGCAGCAGGCGCAGAAGGAGGGCTGACCATGGCCTTGCTGATCACCGACGAGTGCATCAACTGCGACGTGTGCGAACCCGAATGCCCGAACCAGGCGATTTACCTGGGCAAGGAAATCTACGAGATCGACCCGAATCGCTGCACCGAGTGTGTCGGCCATTTCGATGAGCCGCAATGTGTGCAGGTCTGTCCGGTGGCGTGTATTCCGGTCAACCCGGCTTTCATCGAAGACCGGGAAACGCTCTGGCAGAAGTACCAGCGCTTGCAGGCAGAGCAGCCTGCGGCGGTGGTGGCAGTGCGTTCTTCATAGTTTTTTGGTTTCCAGCCATTATGTGGCGGGCGCAAGCAGCTATTGAATTCATAGCAACCTCTCCCCACATCTGTCATCCCGGACTTGATCCGGGATCCATGTTTGCTCACCAATCATTTTTTCGAAGGGCTGAAGCTTGCCTGCAAGCCGGGTCTCGCCCCGGCGGGCGAGGTACTTTCTCTTGCGTCGCCAAGAGAGAGTAAGCAAAGAGAAGGCGACCCGATGGTCTGGGTCCTTCCGCTTCGCTGCAGGCAACCTGCGGTGCTCGGCAAAAGCGGGGTCTCGCTCGAACTCGCCTTCGGCTCAGACAATCGCGAGCCCTGATCCGCTTTGACCTGTGCTCCTCGGCCCAGCCTAACGGGTAGGGAACGGAAACGGACGCGGGGAGCCCTGACGCGCAAAGCGCGTCAGGGCCAACGCCGTGGTGGGCGTGATCTAGCGGCAGTGACGTTTGCACGCGGTCGCAGCACACACGGCCAAATGAAGCTCCCCGCCATCGCCCAGCGGGGCGATGGGAGGGGCGGGAGTGGGGAGTTGCGCCTACTGTCCTGGGCAAGCATTTGCCGCAGCGTGACGCCCCTAATCGTTGATGGAGTCGTCAGCCTCAGGCTTGCGCGGTGGCTTGGGCCGCTGTGGCGCGCTGGTGTGGATCAGCATGGTGGCTTTTTCCATCTCGCCGGCGAGCAGGTCGGGCACGGCCTTGAGCGCGCGCGCGATGCTGTCCTCGATCGCCACGCGGTGTTCCTGCGATGGTTTTTTCAGCACCCAGTTGATGACTTCCGACTTCACGCCCGGGTGGCCGACGCCTATGCGCAGGCGCCAGTAGTCGCCCGTGCCGAGCTGGGCATGGATGTCGCGCAGGCCGTTGTGCCCGGCGTGGCTGCCGCCGAACTTGAGCTTGGCCTGGCCGGGCACGATGTCGAGCTCGTCGTGGGCCACCAGGATCTCTTCGGGGACGATCTTGAAAAAACGCGCCAGTGCCGCCACCGATTTGCCCGACAGGTTCATGAAAGTCAGCGGCTCGAGCAGCCAGACGGTCTGGCCCTTGATGGTGGTGCGGGCAACGCGGCCGTGGTAGTTTTTGTCGAGTGCCAGGTTCAGCTTGAGCTCGCGCGCCAGCGCCTCGGTCCACCAGAAACCGGCGTTGTGGCGGGTTGCCTCGTATTCAGGGCCGGGGTTTCCCAAGCCTACAAAAAGTTTGATCATGCTGTGTGATGAGAGGGGAAAACGGTCTGCAGGTGGGGCCCGCCACCGGATTATGGGTGCAGCAAGACCTGGCCCCAAGAAAAACGGCCCTTGACCTCCGGGGAGGACAAGGGCCGCTGGCCTTTCAGGCCGGTGCCGTCAGGAATTACTTCTTGGCAGCAGGCTTGGCAGCGTCGGCCTTGGCGCCGGCTTTGGCTTCCTTGGCGGCAGCGGCCTTGGCGGCCTTGGGATCCACAGGCGCGGCAGCGGCAGCGGCTGCGGCGGCATCGGCTTCAGCCTCTTCCGAAACGGCAGAGACCGACACCAGCACCGGGTTGTCCATGCCGCCTTTGGCGACAAACTTCACGCCCTTGGGCAGCGTGATGTCCTTGACGTGCAGCGAAGTGCCTTTTTTCAGACCGCTCAGATCGACGGCGATGAATTCAGGCAGGTCTTTGGGCAGGCAGGAAATGCTCAGCTCGGTCAGCACGTGGTTGACCAGGCAGTTTTCGGCCTTGACCGCGGGGGACTCTTCCTGGCCGCTGTAGTGCAGTGGCACTTTCATGGTCAGGCGGGTCTTCGCGTCGACGCGCTGGAAGTCGATGTGCAGGACCAGTTGCTTGAACGGGTGCATCTGCAGATCGCGCAGCAAGACCTTTTGTGTCTTGCCGCCCAGTTCCATCTCGAGGACGGAAGCGTGGAAAGCTTCTTTCTTGATGGCGTGCCACAGTGCGTTGTGATCGAGTTCGATCAGCGACGGTTCACCGGTGCCACCGTAAACGATACCGGGCGTGCGGCCCGTGATGCGGAGACGGCGGCTCGCACCCGTACCCTGCTTGGCGCGCTCAAAAGCGACGAATTTCATAATCTTCTCCAAAAGAGGTGGGCCGCGACCAGCTCACCCCGACATAAAAAAGCTGCACGAATGCAGCCGGCTTTTCGCTCCGGATCAGAACAGGTTGTCCTGGTCCGAGAACAAACTCATGACCGACTCACCGTTGGCGATGCGCTGGATTGTCTCGGCAATCAGCGGTGCCACGGAGAGCTGGCGAATTTTCTTGCAGTCCTGCGCGGCCTGGCTCAGCGGAATGGTGTTGGTGATCACCACTTCGTCGAGGGCTTCGCCCTGCGCAATGCGTTCAATCGCGGGGCCCGAAAAAATCGGGTGCGTGCAATAGGCATACACCTTTTTGGCGCCGCGCTCCTTGAGCACCTCGGCGGCCTTGACCAGCGTGCCGGCGGTGTCGATCATGTCGTCCATGATGACGCAGTTGCGCCCGTCGATGTCGCCGATCACATGCATCACTTCCGACACATTGGCCTTGGGGCGGCGCTTGTCGATGATGGCCATGTCGCAGCCCAGCTGCTTGGCCAGCGCGCGGGCGCGGACCACGCCGCCGACGTCGGGCGACACCACCATCAGGTCGTTGTAATTTTTCTGGCGCAGGTCGCCCAGCAGCACCGGCGAGGCGTAGATGTTGTCCACCGGGATGTCGAAAAAGCCCTGGATCTGGTCGGCATGCAGGTCCATGGTCAACACGCGCGAGACGCCGACGGCCTGCAGCATGTTGGCCACCACCTTGGCGCTGATGGGCACGCGTGCCGAACGCGGGCGCCGGTCTTGCCGGGCGTAGCCGAAGTAGGGGATCACCGCGGAAATGCGCTCGGCCGAGGCGCGCTTGAGCGCATCGACCATGATCAGCAGTTCCATCAGGTTTTCATTGGTCGGCGCGCAGGTGGACTGCACCACAAACACGTCACGCGCGCGCACATTCTGCTGGATCTCGACCGTCACTTCTCCGTCGGAGAAACGTCCCACATGGGCGGCCCCCAGCGAAATGCCCAGATGCTGGGCGATCTCGGATGCCATGCTCGGATTGGCATTGCCCGTGAAAAGCATGAAGTCGGAGTGGTGCGGTTGCATGTGTGGCCCAGCGGGTGTCCAGGAAGAAAACGTTGCTGAATGGATAAAAGCAATAAGCGCACTGAAAACACGGACGCCCCGTGTCCGTTCCGTGTCAATGCGGCTTCTGGCCATTTCCTGCCCGGCCAATTCAGCGGCTGAATTGCGCAGGCAGAGCCTTCACCGGAGACACTCAACAGTCAGCGAGCACGGCCCCCGTTGTCGGGTGGCCTAAAAACACGGGCCCCACATGGGACCCGAAAATTTTGGCAGGGGTGGAAGGATTCGAACCTGCGAATGCCGGAATCAAAATCCGGTGCCTTAACCAACTTGGCGACACCCCTACACAGGTAGATTGTCGGACCTGAAAACTGTCAAAGACAGATGTCAGGGGACCGGCAACCAACCCTTTAATCGTTGTTTCTGGAAACACATTCCATGGCCCTTATCTTACCAACCGGCCAGAGGATGTGCATCCAGGTTGCTGCACTTGCGGACCTGCCAGTCGCCCGGGGCGACCGCGAGTTCCATCTCGTGCGGCATATGCGCAAATACAGCACTTCCCGAGCCAGTCATGCGGCCTTGCAAATGCTGCATGGACAGCCAATCGAGGGATTGGCCAACCTGCGGACACAAGGTCTGCGCGACTGGCTGCAAGTCGTTATGGCCGAATTCGTAAACAGAGCCATTTGCGTTTGCAGCAAAGCCTCGGATTGTAGCAGTTTCTGTATCGCGTTTGAGCCCAGGCGAGCGGAAAATGGCGTCGGTCGGCAGCCCGGCAGCGGGCTTGACCACGACAAAGCGGGCAGCAGGCAGGGCCAGTGGCGTGATTTTTTCACCGACACCTTCCACCCAGGCGTGGCCGCCGCTGAGGAAAAACGGCACGTCGGCACCGAGGCCGAGGGCGATGGCCTGCAGTTGCTCCGTTGGCAGCCTGACGCCCCACAGGCGTTGCAGGCTCAAGAGGCAACTGGCCGCATCGGACGAGCCGCCGCCCATGCCGGCCTGCGACGGAATGCGCTTTTCCAGCCCGATGTGCACACCCAGTGGGGTGCCGGTCGCGCTTTGCAGCGCCCGCGCGGCACGCACCACCAGGTCTTCGGCCGGCAGCGCCTCGCTGGCCTCGCTGCCAAGGTCGGTGCGCGTGATCTGGCCGTCCTGGCGCAGTTCGAAATGCAGGGTGTCGCACCAGTCGATCAGCATGAACACCGACTGCAGCAGGTGGTAGCCGTCGGGACGGCGCCCGGTGATGTGCAGGAACAGGTTGAGTTTGGCCGGCGCCGCGACATCGTAGATCGCTTTCAGCGGCGGGGCCGAAGCAGGGCGTGACAGTCCGACTTGCATCAGGGTGCCGCCAGCACGATGCGCAGGTCGGAGCGCGGTTGCGGCATCGTCCGGCTGGCCGAAATCCGGCCCTCGGCCTGTTGCGAAAGATCGGCATTCCAGCCGGCCGCGGCGGTGTTTTTGCCGTCCAGCCAGTCAAACAGCGCCGGCAGCGGCACGGCTGCGCCGGTGGCTTTTTCAATCAGTTCGTCGACGGTGGCAAAGCGCTGGATCTGGTTGCCGGAATCGAGCACGGCCTCCTGCGGCGACCAGCGCAGCACGGCCAGGCTGTTGCCCAACGGGCTGTTCAGCGTCAGCTCGCCCTGCGTGGGGTTGCCCTTGAGTTCGAAGCCGGCAAAAAAGGCCTGGGGCGGCTCGCTTTGCACCTGCAGGCTGATGCGGCCTGCCCAGAATGATTTTTTTTCATCATTTTGGCCTGTAGCCCTTGGTGGACTTGCGCAACCAGCTATGAAAAATGTAGCAAATAACAGGCTCGCCAGCAGGGCGGCCGACCGGCGCAGCGGGGCGTCAAAGACGGTCATGGCGGTTTACAGCCTGACCCGCAGGCGCTTGAGGGTACCCAGCAGCGTCTCGTTCTCGGCGTTGAGCAGCATGCCCTCCTTCCAGATGGCCAGGGCCCTGTCGCGCTGGCCCAGACTCCACAGGACCTCCCCGAAATGCGCGGCGATCTCGGCATCGGGCTTGGCCTTGTAGGCGGCTTCAAAAATGCTCAAGGCTTCGGCCTTGTTGCCCAGGCGGAACTCCACCCAGCCCAGGCTGTCCTTGATGAAGGGGTCCTCGGGTGCGTACTCCAGTGCCTTGAGAATCAGCTGTTTGGCCTCGGGCAGGCGCACGTTGCGATCGGCCAGCGAGTAACCCAGCGCGTTGTAGGCGTGGTGGTAGTCGGGCTTGCGCTCCACCACCTGGCGCAACAGGCGTTCCATTTCCGGCAGCGCATCGAGCTTCTCGGCCATCATGGCCTGGTCGTAGAGAAGCTCGGGTTCGTCCGGGAATTGCGTGACGGCCTGCGCGAGCAGCTCGTAAGCGCTGCGGTATTCCTTTTGCTCGCGCAGCAGGTTGACCTCGGCCATCAGCTTGAGGCGCTTGTCATCGGGGTTGCGTTCGGGCAGCTTGCGGATCAGCTGGCGGGCCTCGGCGAGTTTGCCCTGCCGGGCCAGCAGCGAAGCGCGGCGCACCTGCGCCTGGACCAGTTCCTGCGCATCGGGAATCTTGTTGATCCAGCTTTCCGCTGCGGCGAAATCCTTGCGTTTTTCAGCAATCTGCGCGAGCGACAGGTAGGCCTGGGACTGGCCGCGGCTGGTCTGTGGCTGGGCTTCACCCTGGCCGGCCAGTTCGAGATAACGCAGCAGCGAAGTCTGCGCCGCCGCCAGCTGGTTGTCCTGCAATTGCAGGGAGCCCAGCACCAGCCAGCCTTCGGGGTAGTCGGGCTTGTCGCGCGTGACCAGCTGCAGCTGCGTGCTGGCTTCGGCATAACGCTGGACATCGAGCAGGACGCGGGCATAGGCCATGCGGAGTTCAGGCACGGCCTTGGGGTTGCCCTCGAGGTATTTCTGGACCAGGGCCTCGGCGCGCGGCAGTTTGGGGTCCATCAGTTCCAGTGCCAGCAGGGTCGGCCCTTCAGCCGCGGGGTCGATGGCCTGCCCGCGTTCGGCCGCCTCCAGCGCGCCGGGCTGTTCGCCGGCGGCCAGCCGCATGCGCCCGACGGCGGTCCAGGCGGCTGCGCCCGTGGCGGGGGCCTTGAGCTCGTCGGCCAGTGCCTGCTCAAGCACGCTGGCGGCGAGTTTTTTGTCGCCGACACGGGCAAAAAATCGTGGCAGGCTGGTGATGGCCTGCGGGCGTTCGACCTGGGGCGCGAGCTTCACCTCATTTTTCAGCGGCTCCGTGGTCTCGGTGATGCGGTTCAGCGCCAGCAGGATTTGCAGCACATAACGGTTGGCTTCCCGCGAGGCCGGCTGGGCCTGGCGCCAGGCCTGCGCCGCCTGCAGCGCTGCGTCGCCCGAGCGCGATTGCAGGGCAATGTCGGCTGCGCGCTGGTACAGCTGGGCGTCGTTGGTTTTGCGGGCAGCGTCCAGCATCAGTGAAAAACCGCTCGGGGCATCCCCTTCGCGGGCCGTGAGTTCACCGAGCAGCACCTGGTAGAACAGCTCTCCGTCCAGGCTGGAAGGTACGGGGGTGAGGGTCTGGGTCGCGGCCGGCGCCTCAGGCTGGGCAGCGGGTGGCAAGGCCGGGGCAGGCTGGGCGGTCTGGGCCCACAGCACCGGAACTGCCAGGCAAAGTGCACTGAAAACGCTGATAAGTTGTTTCATCGGACCATGATAATTGAAGCCCTGCGCCCATGTAGGCGTGTTTCCCGATTGCCCCGAGTTGCCCATGCCCGAATTGCCTGAAGTCGAAGTCACCCGCCTGAGTTTTGCCAGTCGCATTGCCGGCGCAAAAATACTGGACCTGCAGATGGGCAAGCCGCTGCGCTGGCCCCTGGGCTGCGATGCCGCGCACCTGACCGGGCACACCGTGCTCGAGGTCCGCAGGCGCGGCAAATACCTGCTGCTCGACACCACCGGCGGCCTGCTGCTGATCCATCTGGGCATGTCCGGCAGCCTGGGTTTCGCTGCAGACTTGCCGCCACCCGGGAAACACGACCATTTCGACCTGCGTACCACGGCAGGCACCTTGCGACTGCACGATCCGCGCCGCTTTGGTGCCGTGGTGTACGCGCCTGCCGAGCACGACGCTGCTGCGCAGAAGCTTCTGGGCCGGCTGGGTGTGGAGCCGCTGACGGACGCCTTTGAGGCGCTGGCCTTTTACCGTGCGCTGCAAGGCAGGCAGACGGCGATCAAGCAGGTGTTGCTGGCCGGCGAGATCGTGGTCGGAGTTGGCAACATCTATGCCTCGGAAGCGCTGTTCATGGCCGGCATCCGTCCGACCGTGCGGGCGGGGCGGCTGAGCAAACCCCGCGCCGCCAGGCTGCATGCGGCAATTCGCAGCGTGTTGACACAGGCGCTTACAAAAGGCGGCAGCACCCTGAAGGATTTTTCCAACGCCATGGGCGAGAGCGGCTACTTCCAGCTCGAAGCCATGGTTTACGACCGGGCCGGCCTTCCCTGCAAGCTGTGTGCGGCGCCGATCCGCATGCTGCGGCAGGGGCAACGTTCCACTTTTTACTGTGTCAACTGCCAGAAACCCTGAACATCCGTCTGCCCGGGGGCTGACCGTTTCCGGTGGGCGATGCTATATTGATTGACCTATGTCCACGGCGCACCATGTCCTTTAACCAACAATTTGACCAGCACGGCGCCTGGCGGCGCGAGTTTGCCTTGCGTCTCAAGCTTTTATCCGAATGGATGAAGGGCCACGACCTGCTCAACGCCGCCGTGGAAGAACGCCTGCTCCGGCTGGAGTCGCAGGTGCGTTCGGACAAGGTCATGGTGGCTTTTGTCGCCGAATTTTCGCGCGGCAAATCAGAGCTGATCAATGCGATCTTTTTCGCCGGTTATGGCCGTCGCATCATGCCGGCCAGTGCCGGCCGCACCACCATGTGCCCGACCGAACTGGGCTACGACGCGGACTCACCGCCCTGCCTGCGCCTGCTGCCCATCGAGACCCGGCTCAAGCCGCAGGCCCTGATGGAGTGGCGCATGGTTCCCGAGAAATGGACACGTGTCGACCTCGATGTGAACGATCCGGTCAAGCTCTCGAAAGCGCTGGAAAAGGTGGCCGAAGTCCGCCACGTCACGCAGGACGAGGCGCGCGCGCTGGGTTTCTGGCATGACGACGCGCCGCAGGACAATCCGCGGGTCAATGCCGACGGTCTGGTCGAAGTGCCCAAGTGGCGCCATGCGCTGATCAATATCGCCCACCCGCTGCTCAAGCAGGGGCTGGTGATTCTGGACACCCCGGGGCTCAACGCGATTGGCGCCGAGCCGGAACTCACGGTGAGCCTGATTCCGCAGGCCCACGCGGTGGTCTTCATCCTGGCGGCCGACACCGGCGTGACCAAATCCGACCTGGCCATCTGGCGTGAACACCTGATCACCGAGGGTGACGACAACGACGCCCGCCTGGTGGTACTCAACAAGATAGACACCCTGTGGGACGCCCTGAGCTCGCCCGCGCAGATCCAGGCCCAGATCGACCGTCAGCGTGCAAGCTCGGCAGAAATTCTCGGGCTGCCGGTGGCGCAGGTCATTCCCGTCTCGGCCCAGAAAGGCCTGGTCGCCAAAGTCACAGGCGATGACAAGCTGCTGCAGGCCAGCTGCCTGCCCGGGCTGGAGCTGGCTCTGGCGCAGGGCGTGATGGGGCAGCGGCAGAAAATACTGCGCTCTGCGGTGGCCGCCGGCATTGTCGAATTGCGTGCTGAGGCCGGCCGCGTCATCCACATCCGCCGCCGCGACCTGGCCGAGCAGATGATCGAACTGCGCGGCCTGCGCGGCAAGAACGACTCGGTCATCAAACACATGCGCTCGCGCATCGAGCAGGAGCAGGTCGAATTCAACGCCAGCGGCGCCAGGATACAGGCCGTGCGTTCCATCCATCTGAAGCTGCTCAGGGAAGTGTTCCACCTGCTGGGCACGCCGACCCTCAAGACGGAGCTGGCCGAACTGACCGACGCGCTCAAGCAGCCCGGCATCAAGCTCGGTGTCAAGAAAGCCTATGGCCAGACCTTTGGGCGGCTGCGCGAAGGCCTGAAGAAAGCCCAGACCACCAGCGCTGACATCCAGAGCATGCTGGGCGGATCGTTCAAGCAGCTCAATGCCGAGTTCGGTTTTTCCCTGCAGGCGCCCAAAGAGCCTGAAATGAACCGTTTCCTGGAGGACCTGGAGCAGATCGAACGCAGCCACCTGCAGTACTTGGGCGTGGCCAACATCCTCAAGCTGGCGCAGCCGGATTTTTCCGAACGGCTGGTGCGGGCCCTGGCCACACGGCTGCGCGTGGTCTACGAGACCGCACTGGGCGAGGTCGAGCTGTGGAACAAGTCGGCGGCTTCTCAGCTGGATGCCCAACTCAAGGAACGCCGCAAGAATTTCAGCCGCCGCATCGAGGCGATCGAACGCATCCAGCAGGCCGCCACCGGCCTGGACGAACGCATTGCTGAAATTGCCGCTCACGAGCGTGCGCTCGATGAACTCGACGGCAAGCTCGACGAGCTGACGGACCAGCTCGTGCATGCACCGGCCAGTCCGCATGACCCGGCTCTGGCGGCTCCGGCCGCAGCAATGATCCAGGCCGCCTGAGCGCGGGCATGGCCCTGACCTCCACGCCCGGCGCCGGTGTGCCCCCGCTGCTTTCCGGGGCGACCGAAACCGGTTCGCAGGCGGCGGCACTGGGCAGCCGTTTTTCCACGCAGGTCGTGCGCTGGCAGAAAAGCCACGGACGCCACAGCCTGCCCTGGCAGAACACGCGTGACCCTTACCGCGTCTGGCTGTCAGAGATCATGCTCCAGCAAACGCAGGTGGCCACGGTGCTCGACTACTACACCCGCTTCCTGGCGCGGTTTCCGGCGGTGGCCGATCTGGCCGCCGCCGCGCAGGACGATGTGCTGGGTTTGTGGAGCGGGCTGGGTTATTACAGCCGGGCCAGAAACCTGCACCGCTGTGCACAGGACGTCGTGCGTTTGCATGGCGGAGAGTTTCCGCAGACGGCGGAGCTGTTGCAAACCCTGCCCGGCATCGGGCCTTCGACCGCTGCGGCCATCGCCTCTTTCTGTTTTTCGGAGCGGGTGGCCATCCTCGACGGCAACGTCAAGCGGGTGTTGACACGGGTTACCGCGTTTTCCGGCGATCTGGCCTCCAGCGCGCAGGAGCGGGAACTGTGGGCCATCGCCACCGAGCTGCTGCCGCGCCGCCAGCTGCCTGAGACCATGCCGCGTTACACCCAGGGCCTGATGGATCTGGGCGCCACGATTTGCACAACACGCCAGCCCTCCTGCCTGCTGTGCCCGGTGCAGGGCATGTGCCGGGGCCTGGCCGGCGGCACGCCGGAAAGTTTCCCGGTCAAGACCCGCAAGCTCAAGCGCAGCGCGCAGTCGCTCTCGCTGCTGTGGGCTGAAAAAGCCGACGGTAGCGTGTGGCTGGAACGCCGCGCTGCGCCCGGCATCTGGGGCGGCCTTTATTGTTTTCCGGTGTTCGACAGCGAAGAGGATTTGCTGGCGGCCTTGCCCGCGTCCCTGCAGTCCCGCCTCGCGGCGATCCAGCCCTTTGTGCATGTGCTGACCCACAAGGACCTGCGCCTGTCGCCCATGGTGCTGGCGCTGTCGGCCCGTGAGGCCAGAAGCATCCGCCTGCCGGGCACGGGGGCCTGGTTTGCGCGCGGCGCCTGGGAGGCCCTGGGACTGCCTGCACCGATCAGGAAGCTGCTCGCGCAGCGCGAGGCCTGATCCTCCGCGGTTATTGATGAAAAAGGCTTCCAGCCGTTGAGGAACGGGCGCAGGCAGCTATCAAAAAGAGAGTAACTGAGTCGCGGCGGCCAGGCTCACGGCGCGGCGTCGAGTTCCCGGTGGCGCTTGAGGGTGACCCAGTGCGGGCCAAAGGCCTGCGCCAGCTGCTCGACCAGGTAGACCGAGCGGTGCTGGCCGCCGGTGCAGCCGATGGCCACCGTCACATAGCTGCGGTGGTCGCGGGCCAGTGCCTGCAGCCAGTGGCCGATGAACTGCTCGATGTGGCGGAACATGTCGCCCACCTCGGGGTAGCCTTGCAGGTAGCTCACCACCGCTTCGTCCTTGCCGGTCAGGCGGCGCAACTCCGGTTCGTAGTGCGGATTGGGCAACATGCGCACGTCAAACACATAGTCGGCGTCGACGGGTACGCCGCGCTTGAAGGCAAACGATTCAAACACCAGGGTCAGCTGGGTGGCCGGTGAGGAAATCAGCGCCTTCACATAACCCTGCAGCTGGGACGGCCGGATCATGCTGGTGTCGATCACATGGGCATGCTCGCGCAGCTCGCCAAGCAGTTCGCGCTCCTCGCCAATCGCATCGACCAGGGCCCGCTGCTGGTCCAGGTCGTCCCGCCGCGACAGCGGGTGCATGCGCCGGGTTTCCGAAAAGCGCCGCACCAGCGTGTCGGTGCTGGCGTCGAGAAACACCGATTGCACGGACACGCCTTCTTCCCTCATCTGGGCCAGTTGCAGCGGCACCAGCGGCAGCGAGGTGGCGCTGCGCACGTCCATTGCGATCGCCACCTTGCTGGCGCCGTGCTGCTTTTCCAGCGCGACAAAAGGCAGCAGCAACTCAGGCGGCAGGTTGTCCACGCAGTAGTAGCCCGCGTCTTCCAGGGCATGCAGCGCGATGGATTTGCCGGAACCGGACATGCCGGTGATCAGCACCATGTCCATATCCGGGGCCATGCTCGGAGCCCTGTCCGGGGTGAGGTCGGTGGCGGTGTTCATTGGCCCAGCATCTCCTTGGCGTGGGCCAGTGTGGTGCCGGAGAGCTTTTCGCCGCCCAGCATGCGGGCCACCTCGGCCACCCGCTGCTCGCTGTGGACCAGCTCGACGGTGCTCACGGTCTGGCCCTTGTCCGGGCGTTTGGCCACCATCAGGTGATGGTCGGCACAGGCTGCGACCTGCGGCAGGTGGGTGACGGCCATGACCTGGCGGTCCTTGCCGAGCTGCTTCATCAGGCGGCCCACGGTTTCGGCAACGGCGCCGCCGACGCCCGAATCGACCTCGTCAAAAATCAGGGTCTGTGCCTGCCCGAGCTGGCTGGTGGTCACGGCGATGGCCAGCGCAATGCGCGACAACTCGCCGCCCGAGGCAACCTTGCCGACCGGCCGCGGCGTGCTGCCGCTGTGGCCGGCCACCAGAAATTCTGCCTGCTCGAGGCCATGCTGCGCGGGCTGCTCCAGCTTGCCCAAGGCCACTTCGAACTTGCCGCCCTGCATGCCCAGGCCCTGCATCGCCTGTGTGATGGCCTTGGCCAGCAGGGGCGCGGCCTTGCTGCGGGCTTTCGACACCTGGCGCGCTGCGTCCATGTAGACGGCCTGGGCCCCTTGCTCGGTTTTCTCCAGGCCGACGAGGTCGGCCGCCGCATCGAGTTTTTGCAGCTCGCTGCGCCAGGCGGACAGCAGTTCCGGCAGCTCGGCCGGCGTGCGCTTGTAGCGGCGTGCCAGGCTGACCCACAGCGAGAGGCGCTCATCGAGTTCGGCGAGCCGCTGCGGCTCCAGCTCGGCATGCCGCGCGTAGCCGTTCAGCGAATGCACGGCATCTTCAACCTGCGCCAGGGCACTGCTCAAAACATCGATCAGCCCTTTGAATTCGGGCTCAATATGCTCCTGATTCTGTAGCGCGGTGAGGGCACGGCCCAGCAGGGCGCTGGCGTTGTCGTCGGACTCCTGCAGCGCATCGACCGCAGTCTGCACTGCATCGCGCAAGGCCTGCACATTGGACAGCCGGCTGTGCTGCGTGTTGAGTTCTTCCCACTCGTGCTCGCCCGGTGCCAGCTTGTCGAGTTCGCCGATCTGCCAGGCCAGGCGTTCACGTTCGCGCTGCAGGCTGTCCTGCGCCTGGCGCGCGTCAAGCAGGGCCTTGTGCGCGTTGCGCCAGGCCTGCCACGGCTGCGCCAGGGCCTGGGCCGGTACGCCAGCGTAGGCATCGAGCAGGCCGCGCACCGCCTCGGGCCGGGTCAGGCTTTGCCAGGCATGCTGGCCGTGGATGTCGACCAGCAGGTCGGCGATCTCGCGCAGCTGGGTGGCCGTGGCCGGGCTGCCGTTGATCCAGGCCCGGCTTTTGCCCTGGGTGTCGATCGTGCGGCGCAGCAGCAAGTCGTCTTCTGCGGCAAAGCCGGCCTGGTCCAGCCAGCCGGCCAGAGTGGCCGGCGCGTCGAAGGTGGCACTGATCTCGCAGCGCTGCGCGCCCTCACGCACCACACCGGCGTCGGCGCGTGCGCCCAGGGCCAGTTGCAGTGCGTCGATCAGGATGGATTTTCCGGCACCGGTCTCGCCGGTGAGGACGGTGAAGCCGCTGTCCAGGTCCAGCGCGAGTTCGCGCACGATGACAAAGTCGCGCAGGGCGATGTTTTTAAGACTCATACCGCACCTTCATTCCAGTGAAGTTTTTTCCGCAGGGTGTCGAAGTAGCTCCAGCCCCGGGGATGCAGGAAACGCATCTGGTATTCCGAGCGCCGCACCGTGATGCGGTCGCCGTGCAGCAGGGTGGCCAGCGACTGCATGTCAAAATTGGCGCTGGCATCGCGGCCCGCGACAATTTCCACGGTGACCTCGCCGGTGTCGGGCAACACGATGGGCCGGTTCGACAGCGTGTGCGGCGCAATCGGCACCATGACCCAGCCGGAAATCGAAGGATGCATCAGCGGACCGCCCGCCGACAGCGCATAGGCGGTGGAGCCGGTGGGCGTGGCAATGATCAGGCCGTCGGCGCGCTGGTTGGCCACAAAACGGCCATCGACTTCGACCCTGAGCTCGACCATGCCGGCCGTGGCGCCGCGGTTGACGACCACGTCGTTCATGGCGGTGGCACTGAAGACGCAGCGGCCGTCACGCATGACTTCGGCCTGCATCATCCAGCGCCGGTCTTCCTCGTATTCGCCGCGCAGCATGGGCTCGAGCGCCGTCTGGAAATCCTCGAAGGCAATGTCGGTGATGAAGCCCAGGCGGCCCTGGTTGATGCCGACCAGCGGCACACCGAACTGGGCCAGCTGCCGTCCTATGCCCAGCATGGTGCCGTCGCCGCCGACCACCAGGGCCAGGTCGCAATGCGCACCGACGCCGGCCACATCGAGCACCGGGTAGTGCATCAGGCCGGTGTTGCTGGCCGTGTCTTTTTCCAGCGTGACCTCGCAACCCTGCGTGTGCAGGAAGCCGGCAATTTCCTCCAGCGCCGAGAGTGAACCCTGTGCGTGGTACTTCCCGATCAGGGCGACGTGACGAAATTGCGACTTCATCGCCAAATTACATCACAACATCCTTGCCAAGCTTCGTAGAATGGCTTCATGCTTGATGAACGTGCCCGACTGTTGTTAAAAGCGCTTGTGGAGCGCTACATCGCCGACGGTCAACCGGTCGGTTCGCGCACCTTGTCCAAGGCCTCCGGACTGGACCTGTCGCCGGCGACCATACGCAATGTCATGAGCGATCTGGAGGATCTGGGCCTGATCGTCAGCCCGCACACCTCGGCCGGCCGCATCCCGACCGCCCGCGGTTACCGCCTGTTTGTCGACACCATGCTGACCATGCAGCGCGACCAGTATTCGTCGCTCAGCGCGCTGGGCACACCCCGCCTGGCACCGGACCAGCCGCAAAAGGTTTTCAGCAACGCAGCCAACATCCTGTCGGACCTGTCGCAGTTTGTCGGTGTCGTGATGGCCCCGCGCCGCACCTCCGTGTTCCGCCACATCGAATTTCTGCGCCTGTCCGAAAAACGCATCCTGGTCATCATCGTTTCGCCCGACGGCGATGTGCAGAACCGCGTGATCTTCACCGAGACCGACTACACCCAGAGCCAGCTCATCGAGGCGGCCAACTTCCTCAATTCGCATTACGCCGGCATGGCGATCGAGGAAGTGCGCGAGCGGCTGGGGAGCGAGGTGGAAGCCCTGCGCGGCGAGATCGCCAGCCTGATGCAGGCGGCCGTGCAGGTCAGCAGCGAAGCGATCGAGTCGCGCGACGAGGTGGTGATCTCGGGCGAACGCAACCTGCTGGCGGTCAGCGATTTTTCCAGCGACATGGGCAACCTGCGTAAGTTGTTCGACCTGTTCGAGCAGAAAGCCCAGCTCATGCGCCTGCTCGATGTGTCCAGCCGGGCCGAGGGCGTGCGCATCTATATCGGCGGCGAAAGCCAGGTCGTGCCCTACCAGGAGCTGTCCATCGTGACCGCACCCTACGAGGTGGACGGCAAGGTCGTGGGCACCTTGGGCGTGATCGGGCCCATGCGCATGCCCTATGAAAAAATGATCCAGATCGTCGACATCACGGCCAAGATGGTCAGCAGCGCACTGAGCCACAGCAAGTAGGGCCGGTACAATCGGCACTGGCGACGTGGGGCGTTAGCTCAGTTGGTTAGAGCAGAGGACTCATAATCCTTTGGTCCACAGTTCAAGTCTGTGACGCCCTACCATAGCCAATAACGATAGTTCGCTATCAACATTATAGCAAAACTTCCGCAAAAATAGGATGCTGTTCCGCAAAATCACCGGATCGGCCTTACTTTTTTGCCGACTTTGTGCCGGATGTAGTCGGCTGTCATCGCCTCCGTCGCGTGTCCAAGAATTGACTGCGCGGCCTTGGTTCCGGCTTTGTCATCGGTGGCCGTCGCTACCTTTGCGCGGAAGTCCCGGAACTGGAAAACATCCTTTTCGATCCCCGCAGCCTCGCGGGCCTTGTCGAATCTGTAGCGCAGCGCGTCCTTGCGCAGTGTCTCGCCGTTCTCGTTGACCAGCAGTGTCAGCGAATGCACCGGCTTACCTCGCTTAAATTCCCTGATTTCCTCAAGCAAGACCTCCAGATCACCGGATACCTCAATCCTTAGCTTGGCCTTGGTCTTGCCTTGTTCGACGTGTAGCAGGCCATCCCGCACGTCTGTCTCACTCATGCGCAGAACATCCCCCGGCCTCTGCCCCACAATGTCGGCCAGGCGCATCGCAAAGATCAGCGGCTGGTCGGCGTGCGCCTTGACCAACTCAACAAGCGCGCTATCTGGCGCGGCGTCCCGGCCATCTTCCTTGAAGCCGTTAACGCCGGTACATGGGTTCGGCATGGCGGTAAACCCTTCTTCGCGGGCATAGTTCCACATATGCGAGAAAAGAGCCTTGGCGCGGTTTGCCCGCACTTGCCCGTGCGTGCTTTTGATCTTAATGGGTGCTTGCTTTTTCTCGACTCTGGCGACATTGCGCAGCTCTGCCGCCTTTTTGGCCTCTGCCGCCCGCCAGCGCATGAACTGCCGGATGTGTTGCGGCTCGACGGCATCCAGCGGGGCGGGTGGATCATTGAAGAATTTCAGCAGCCATGCCTTTTCCTGCTCGTTGTCCTTTCGCGTCAGCGGCGCCTTGTTCGGCACGACCTCAAGGAAATAGCGATTCAAGGCGTAAGCGACGGTAATCACGCCGTCCGCTGGCTTTTTCGAGCCGGTGAGTTCGCCCCACTTTTGCACGGCCATCACGTAATCACTGCCCAAAGGAATCTCGCGCCGGGGCTTTTCTCCGGTATCGAGGTAATAGTGGATCAGCTTGCCACGCGGGCGGGCGCGCATCCCTTTGGGTAGATTGTTCCAGCGGCTCGGTTTTCTGCCCATGTCAGGCTCCAACTAGGCGGGGTTTCCAGGATTGCGGAACAGCCTGCAAGGGTGCGCGCTGATCCACAGTGCTACGCAACACGACGGGATGGCCGGTTGCGTTCACCCTGAATGCTAAACCTTCCTTACGCAGCCATGCAATCTGGTGTGATTTCAACTTGCGGCCAGTCAGACGCATCAGCTCGGCGTCCTCAAGAAACAGGCTGTCGCTCATGCCACACCTCGCAAAAACACCTCGACCATAGCCCGCTGCCGACACCGTGCAAGCGTCCAGCCCGTCCGGTCCTGAATCAGCCGCTGTAGAACTGCGTCAATCTGCTGCCGTGTTGGCGAACCGCACTGATCAGCCGTAGCCTGCGACTTGCGGCAAGCCTTTTTTCTGGATTGCTCGCTCATGGTGTCTCGGCTCCTTGATCTTGCCCCGTGGGTGCGGCACGGCGGGCATCTCGCACGGTTTGAATAAAACCCAAGTCTTTCCCGCAACTACGGCATATCGCGCTGCAAGCTCTGTTCTCAAAATATTCAACGTGTTTGCAGCGGTATTTGCGCCATGAGTCAATCGCCCATACTGCCGCTAAAGCCAAGCCAACCAGCCCGCCAGCGGCAATCCCAACAATGTCGCCAAGGGTGATAAAAATCTGCATCACTCCCCCTCCTGTTGACCGATAGCGGCGGCAGCGCGGACTATTGCGCGGCGGGTTGCTGCTTCGATTCCGCCGTACTTGTGGGCCTCGCACGCCTGCCACATTTGATCTGGACGACGCGCAGCGGTCCCGTATCCGTTGTCGATGTGGATTTGCAATTTGACAGCCACTGCAAGCTGTAGCGCGTGGGCGTCATCCTCAAGTGGGTGCCACCAGCCGTGACGGGCCTTGTAAACGCCGTCAGCGTCCGAGTACACGACCGGCTGGGCCAACTCAATGCCCGCAGCCTTAGCCGCCCACTCCAAAAGCTCGCGGTCAGTCATGATTTCTCCTTGTCAGCGCTGGCAGGATTGGCGGGGGTGATGTTGTGGGCTTGTTTCATTTGGCCGGTGGCAAGCACGTCACCGCGTGCAGGCTCGACTATCCGTTTCACTGCAAACCCCACCGGCTTACCGTCTTCGCTGACAATGACCATGTGATGCGTCAGCCCGCAGTCGCAGCATGAGAACGCGAAAGGCTTGGTGGATTCCAATGTGATGCCTTCGCAGTCGATTAGTTGTTCGGTTTTCATGGGAGCCCTTCACGCGACGGGGTTGTGGAACGGCGGCTTTGGGGCGCCAGCCGCAGGGTTTGGGCGTCTTACTCCATCCAGACCGGCCACCCAGCCACCTTGTTCGGGGGCGGGGTTTGTGGTGGCCATGCCCAAAGGCGGATCGCACTGCTCGGCTAAGCGGACGCAGCCCACGGCGGCACAGCGGCGCTTTTCTGCGCAGTTGGTGCAGCGAATTGGCCCGTCGCAGTCGGCTATTGCGCGAGAGACTTGGGCCAGCTTGGATTTCCTGCGCTGCTGCTGCCATCCGATGGCGTAACCGATAGCAAGGCCGCAGATTAGCCCGAGAAAAAGATAGGGTGCGTTCATGCTGCACCGCCTTTCTGTTCAGTGGATGTGCTTGTCGCAAGCATTCGATGCGCTGCGGCAGTTGGTTGAAAATTGATGCATTCCAACAGCCCACGCTGCGCCCAATTCACCAAAACCTCGTAGTCGGTTTCAGTCTCTCCACAGTCTGCAAAATCTTCAAGGGTTTGCTGGAACAGTGCCAGCTCATCGCCGCTAAGCTCCACCCTTTGCACGCGGTCACATTCGCCACTGTCAGAATGAAAAGAATCCGGTCGCGCATCCATCACCACCGCCCCACCAGCATCAGCAGCGATAAGCCTCAGAACGTAGCGCGCCTGTTCCGACTCGATGACGCTGCACTTTTTGTAAACCAGAATCGGCGTGCCCGTTGAAATATCAAGGCCCCAATCCGCCCCACCAGCACCAACGGGAGAGGTGGCGAATAGTTCTTCGCGCAGGAACCGAAGTTGCTGCTCAAGCGCATCCAGACCGGCGACATTTTCAAACCGGATGCGCACGCACATATCCTCGGGATTGAGAATTTTGCGCGGCTCCAGATTCCGAGAGTCACCGACAGCGCGCCCCGCCTTTTCTTCCTCGGTGGCTATGCTGATGATCAACTCTGCTGGATGGTCGCCAGTGTGGTTCAGTATGTACTGGCCTGTGCCCAAATTCGCATAGCCGCGATACTCAGGAGCCAATACCCGGCCCGGCTCCGCAGGCGAAGCAACCGACACACTTTGCATATAGAGCTTTCCTTGATCGTCGTAATGATTCCAATGGCCCTCCCCGTGCTGCTCCCAGCGCCCTTTTTCGCCGGAGTCTTCTGAAGCAACCGGCACACGGATGGCTGCGATCAGTGCCCGGACTTGCGGAGCGCTGAAATACTCAGCCAGATTTGGTGAAGGCGTTGTCATGGCTGGCTTGGGCCACACGATTCCATCCTCATCCGGACCAAACCAGACAGGTGCCGCCACCTCCAGCGGGCGGGCAAGCTCGGCGCGGAGTGATTCCAGCTCTTTGCGCTGGGCAAAAATAATTTGGTCATCAATCGACATTGGCGAGTCTGAGCCTGACCGCGCAAATTTGATGACCTTGACTAAATGATCGCAGCCTGGAATCGGAATTGCGATAGAGTCTGCCGCCTGGTTGGTTGATGTGGTCATGGCGTTTCCTTCGTTGGTTGTGGGGTGAGGGCGGCGCTGGCAGTGGCGAACACGGCGTCCAAGCACCCTTCGCGGTCGTCAGATCGGTAGTTGTCGTCTTTGTCGGGGTCGGTGCACTCGGCAACATCCTCCAAAGCCGCCCGCAGCCGCTCTATCTCGGCCCGCTGCGATTGGGTGGTGGCGTCATGCTCGGCAAGGACCAGCCGAATAATTGCTGCCAACGATGTGACAGAAAGTTTCGCACCCGTATCGCAAGCCCGCAAAACTTCCTCAAGTCCCGCCCGAACCGATGGCTCTGCTTGTGTGTTCATGGTTGTTCCTTGTTCTTGACGTAGTTCAAATTCAGCAGAAACAGGAGCGACCACAGGCTGTGCCACGAGTGGCTCATGTAATACAACCCCAGCAGACAAAGTGCCGTCACCACGAGCGTTACGGCGTTTTCAGCGTGATAGTTCATTTCTGCTCCTTGTTGTCGTTCAATTCACCAGCCTCAAAGTTCTGCACAAGCTGTTCTGGCTCTGCTTGGCCGCTGTTGATGCATTCCAACAACTGCAAAACCCGGTCGTTTGTAGGCGGCTGTTCGCCGTGCTTATGGCTTACTGCCTGGATTCGCTCTCTGTGATTGATCTGCATACAAAACTCCTGGTTTATTTGGCCGCGTGTTTTGCGTGGCCGCGTGCATTAATGACCTACGCTGGCACGTCCTCAAACACCTCGGCGCGCACGGTCTGGAACGTCAGGCGGGCACGGCGCGCTTCCAGTTTTCGTTTCTTCTGATCCGTCGCACGGTCGCTGGGTTCACCCCGAAACTCCGCGCCAATACTGGGGCGACTTCATTGCTCGATAAAACCAGGGCAACATCAGATTCGCTCAACTTGCAGTTTGGGTTTTTTGTTCTAGCCAAACTTCTCTTCTTTTGAACCATGTCTGCCATGTTGTCGGAATTGGTCCCCAAGAAAAGATGGCTTGGGTTGACGCAGCCCGGTGTATCGCATCGATGTAATACGCCAAGCCCGTCCGGGATAGGGCCATTTGCCAGCTCCCATGAGACACGGTGCGCCTTGCCTTGTGTGCCAACGCCAAGCTGAAATACTCCGTATCCACGACGACTGATCGCGCCAGTCCAAAGCCAGCAGCCGGACGCTTCGTCAACGCAATACTTCGCGGAAAATCGCTCGGCTGTATTTGGGCGTTCACGCAGTGGATCGCCGTAGCGCAGGTATCGTGTGTAGTGCTTCTGGCAAAGCGATTTTCTAAGTTTGCCTGTTGTTTCACACCCATCAACGGAGCAGCAATTCATACGAATTCCTCCTGTCTATTTGTCGCAAACGTCAGTCTCCTGTGAACCATTCGAACAGCAGAAACGTCCTTTTTGCAGTAGTCGGCTACTTCTGCAATGCGCCCAGCCTTGACCGCATCCCAAACCGTAGCGCCAGTAATATCGCCCTTGGGTGACTGGATGCCCAGCGCCTTGCACAGCTTGTCCAGGCTGATGCGATTTCCGACACCGGCCCACTGGACCATCGTGTCGAACACCTTGTCTGTCTCCCACGGCTTAGCCTGCGATGCGCGGGAAATCACGCCATGCGGACGGATGCCTTTGACAATCGAGCGTTGCACCATAAAACGCAGGTCAAAGCTGGCGACGTTGTGGCCGATCACGGTAATGGAGCGTTCGGCAGACGGTGAAATCGCATCACCCAAAGCGATGTAGAAGTCTTCCAGCAGCTCGCGCTCGCAGTCGGGACGGTTCCACTCTGCCGACCAGACGGTTCGCGGGGCGTCGTTGTCAACAGCGAAGCCGATAACGCAAATCTGGCCGTAAGCACCATCTAGGCCGGTTTTGCGGTAAGCGGCGTCAACATCCGCATCAAAGGCGTCACGCAGGGCCTGTGCCTTTTGCTGGCCCTCGTTGCTCAGCCATGCCGCGATCTTGTCAGCGTCCTTGTAATTTCCAGGGGCGCGGATTGCTTCAATGTCGGCGGAAAGCTGGGTCTGCTTGCTTTCGCGTATTTCCTCCAGCACGTCCGTGCGCTGGGCTGGGATGGTTTCAATGTCAATGGTCAGGTGTTCTTGCATGATGATTCCTTAGTAGCCGCCGTGGCCTTGGTTGTCGTCGTTGTTGGGTTTACCGCCAAGCATCTGCATTTCACTGGCAACAATGTCGGTTGAATACTTTTCAACACCGTCTTTGTCGGTGTACTTGCGGGTTTTGATCTTCCCTTCTACGTAGACTGGCGAGCCTTTCTTAAGGTACTGCCCGACCACCTCGGCCAACTTGCCGAAAAAGCTGACCCGGTGCCATTCGGTCTCTTCGACCATCTCGCCGGCCTTGTTCTTGTACTTGCTGCTGGTGGCAACAGTGATGTTCGCCACAGCGTCACCGCTGGGCAGGTAGCGCATTTCGGGATCTTTGCCCAAGTTGCCGACGATGATTGCTTTGTTGATTGATGCCATTACGCTGTTTCCTTCGGCCATTCGGCGGTGAGTTTGGTTTGTGTTTTTGCATCAAGCAGCGTCCATACGCTGTCAAGAAGCGGCTTGTCCCATCCGGCCATTGCAATCGCAGCGCCAGCGGCATCGCCAGCAGCAACGCCGATAGTGATTCGATTGGCGCGGGCCTTGGGACTCATGTCCATTTCAGGCTCTGCCGCCTTTTTGACCGGAGTTTTTGCTGCCGCTGGCTTGTTGCTGGCTGCGTTGCCGTCATCGTCTTCAGGGGCGATTCCGCAGGCCGTGGTGAGGCTGTAGCGGCGCGCATAGGTCAAGGCGCTGCCATACCCCTGCGGGTCTTGCTTGCTTGCTGGAACGTGCAACTTCCCGCAGCGGATGGTTTCGCCAGACTCGTGCAGAAATACGGTTTCCACCGTCACGCCGCTGGCGTCCTCGAAAGTTTCCTGTATGAACGCGATACCGTTGGCAAGCAGCGCGTCCTCCACAGCGTCAATGCACGCGCCCAAATCCGCGTACTTGCTGCGAAACGCCGGGTTGTTTTTTTCCTTCAAGGCTGGGCCGAACTGCCGCTTTGCCTTCACGAAAGCCATTGCGATTTTTGGCGCTGGATGGCTCGATTGATTGTTGTCCATAGTTTTCTCCTTGATATTCACCAGATAAATCAGCCCGCTCTTGCAGGTCAAAAACAAGTTCTTTGATGCGGCTCATGTCATCGCCTCCCCGATTTCAGCGGCGGCGCGGACTATGGCGCGGCGGGTGGCGGCGAAGCGGTCAGCGCCAGCCTTGTACCACTCGACGTACACCGGGTCATTTCCGTCCTGAATCCAAATTTCCACCATGCCCCAGAGAGTGGCGTCGGGAGGAGCTTGCGCAATTTCTGGGTTATCGAACGGGGCGAAGTCCTTGATGGTGAAGCGTTTCAAAACAGCTAACCTCATCGCCTCACCATCGTTTTCCAACGGGTTCCACATCATTGAAGGTGTGACCATGTGCCCAAGGTTGCGGACGTAGTCATAGTCCCAATGTCCGCGCCCAATCCCCGCAGCCTTAGCCGCCAGCTCCAAAAGTTCGCGGTCGGTGCTCATGTCATCGCCTCCACAGCAGCAACAGCCGCCGCAAAACAAAGCGCCACTCCAAAAACAGCGGTGCAAATCTTGCCCAGCTCGTTGAGCTTGTCCCACAGGTTGCCAACCCAATCAAGCACCCGGTGCAGCCTGCTCGGTCCGGTGTAAACGTCGATGTGCAGCGCCTGGTTCGGCTCCCAGAAGTGGCGGGCTGCGATGTCTTGCGGTGTTTCGAGTTCTGCTTGCTCGAAGTGACAGAACGTAGGGCTGCAATTCGCGGGGTTGGGGCAGGCGTTGCAGGTCATGGCTTCACCGCCAGTCCGCGCCATGATTTTGGGATGTGCCCGCCAAGTCGGCCCGGAAGTCTTGGGTATTCTGGCCTTGCGTCTTGCAAATAAATCTGACCGGAATGCCAGTGCAAACCGTCAAAATAGTTGTAATAAACGATGCAGGAATCTTCATAATCCCATTCCGCTTCGTATACGCCATCACGCACAGGTTTCACACCCCCCGGAAACCACGGCGTCAATTTCTGTTTCTTGCTCATTGCAGATCCTCCTTTTTCATCGGCAGACCGACCCAGCGATCCCCAAGCATCAGCACAGAGCGAAGCCATGCGCGACGATTGGCCTTGTTGATGTGAAGCGGCGCAAGCTCGTATGAGTACAGGCGAACAGCGCGGCGTTTGAGTTGAATGTTCATGCTGATAGTCCAATCACAAGGTAAGTGGCGAGCAGTACGCCGATGGTTATTGCCAAAATCCAGCCCGCAACGTCCTCCCATAGCGGCCTTGTGGTGCGGTAGTGGGTGCGGTTCATGGCTTGGCCTCTGTTGCTTTCTTGTAAGCTGCTACCCCGGCGTTAAACAGTTCGTCATCGCCTTCCCATCCGCCAGATGCCTCCATGCCGACAAGAATGTTGTTCAGCGCTTCCAGCAAGTCAGGCGCAGCATTGCGGATTCGCTCATGCATTGCTATCGCATCCTGTGCAAATGCACGGCTTACATCGCTCTGCGCATCGCCAAACTTAAACCAGCCATGCTTTTCGTTGAGGGCATGAACTTGATCGTCCGTAAGGAATCGCTCGTTTTGCGCGCTCATAGCCGCCACCCCCCAAGCCGCGCAGCCTCAGACCACTGCTGCTCAAGCTTCACGGCGCGATCCTGGCTGTCCTTTGCTGGGCCGCCGCTTTGCTTGTAGCGAAGATTTGCCAGATCGGCCTCGATGCAGTCGGCTTCGGTAGCCAGCACTGGCAGGCCGTCGCAAACCTGTTCTATGGCATCCGCGTATTTCTGTGCTTTGGCTTCGGACTGCGTCCAGTCGCCATAAAGGCGCGCGCCGCCGATGTATGCCTTAACGCGGTATTCGGTTCCCGATTCATCCGTCACGGACTCGACAAATACTGAATTCTTCATACCGCCTCCGGATATTTTTTGTCGAAAGCAGTGCGCCCGATGGCTTGGCACTCTTCGACGAAATCCCAAACGGCGTCAACAAGGTGCTCCCTGCCGTACAGGTCATCTCCATACTTGAGGGTTTCAAAGTCCCAGCGCTTGTCGATAGCGCGCCGTGCCAGCCGGACAAGCTCAGCTTCTGGCACCCCGCCACCATCCCCACCGGCCAAATGATCTTTTTGCATTTGCTGCTCCTTGTTAGGCGGTGACTGCTTCGCATTCGGCGCACAACTCGCGGAGGCGTTTCGCCTGCGCATCCCCCGCCGCATCCCCCGCCGCATCCCACGCCGCAGCCCCCGCCGCAGCCCACGCCGCAGCCCACGCCGCATCCCACGCCGCAGCCCACGCCGCAGCCCTCGCCGCAGCCCTCGCCGCAGCCCTCGCCGCAGCCCTCGCCGCAGCCCCCGCCGCAGCCCACGCCGCAGCCCTCTCGGCCTCAGTGGCTTCGCCATTTGCAAAGCGTTCGGCAACGTCCAGTGCATCAAGGCTGCGCTGATCTGTCATCAGGTGTTGAACCTGCCGGGCGCACCAAACGCCAAATAGGCGGATTTCGCGCTCGCGGCCTTTGACGGCTTGCAGGCACCACAACGCATCGTCCAGCCCATTGCTATCAAGAATCGTGACGATGCTTAGCGGATCGTCGTCGGCTTTTGTTTTGCCAAGATGTGCCAGCAGCTTTGTCCAGCCTTCATGGCAAGGCGACTTGGCGCGGATTTCGTTCAATGTCGTTTTCATGCTTTTCTCCTTAGTTCAATCACATCCACAAGGCTCTAGGCCCACTACAAAAGTGATGGGTAGGCGTTACTCGGTGCATGAATAGTTTTGCGGGCAAGCGGTACGGCCTGCACACTGCTTCGGGGCATGGCAGAACGTTGGCGTCTTGCCGTGGAGGGGATGCTCGAAGCGCCACACAACCGGCTCGGCGGGATATGGCAGTGGCTTCATGTCGAAGTTTTGGTATTTGCCGCCACCAACAGTTTTGCCCGTGAGCTTTTCCGCAATCGCTTTTGCGTCGTACTCACTTTGGCCCTGTGAGCAGGCTTGGCTACCGTCTGTAAAAGTTATCCAAAATGTCTGCATGCTCATTTCTCCAAGTAGTTAGTAAATCCACACCAAAACTCCAAAGCGCAAGCCCGTTGCGCTGAGGGGTTTAGGCGACAAGCTTTTCAACAATGTCAAAGCCGGTCTGACGGCCCGTGACGTATTGACCGTGATCAGAGAAAGAGGCGATGCGGTTGTGCGCTCCGTCCGCGTCCAAGATGTCGCCAAAGAACCGGCCGTCGTCGTCCTGCCCCCTGATCAGAACGCTGCCGCCGAAGCGGGTCTTGTAGGTGTTGCCGATTTCGAGTTGCATCACGTTTCTCCGTTAGTTGACTTACTCACCACCTCAATCAGCGCGGAACTTGTTCCTAAGACCTCCCTGCTCCATCGTTGGGGTTAGCGCCGTATCGGTTGCGCTAGGTCTTTTGCTTTTTTGAAGTGATGGGGTTACTGTAATCCCATGAATGGGACGTGTCAATCCCAATCGTGGGATTCCGACGAACGGTAGGGGTTATTGAAACGCGCACAAAAAAGCCCGCTCAAGGCGGGCCGCTGTTGGTGGGTTGGTGGCTGGCGGTGCGGTTAGCTGCCAGCGATCAGGCTGGATTGTGTGCCGTCTGCAAGCGTGTGCAGCTTGTAGAGGATTCTGGAGGTGACGGCAGCGGCCATGATTGGGTCGCGGGCGTATTCCCCAGATATTCCCATTGCGTGCTTCTTAATGCCAAGCCGAACGGCGAACAGAAACCCCTTGATTTCCCCTCGCCTGGCTTGCTCAAGCAGGCCCTCTAGTGTCTCAATTGTCTCTCTATTTGCGTACTCGACTAGTTTTGTGACCGACATTTGAATCCTTGGGTTTTGGTCGAGCCAACCCCCCAAAAGTCCCAAGGTTCGCGCCTTTTGTCGGTTTAGGCTCGGGCTGCGATGAAACAAGCAATACCTTCTTAGTATTTTTTGCAGCGAATTCATCTTGCACCGTTTTGGGGCTTTGTCCTACAGGTAGTTCTACGGATGTGTGGTTTTGGCTCACTTGATGCGGCGCAGACACAAGCTGTTTGATTTGGTCTATCAATCTCATGTCGGCAATCACAGGGGGAGAGGCTGGGTTTAAGTCCTCAACCAGTAGCTGCCACGGCTGCAGCCCGAAAACCTCAGCAATCTCGCCAATGGTCTCAATGTCGGTCTTTCCGCCCAATCTTACCCGCCCGATCTTGCCGTTGCTTAGGCGACCGCAGCTGACCTGAACAATTTTCAGGTTTGTTTCCAGGCGTGGCGTGGCCTTCATTAGTTTATTGAGGTTGGCGGCAAGAATTTCGCTGGGGCGCATCCTGAAATTCTGCCGAATCCCTAGTCCCGCGAATGGGATTGACAAAATCCCAGACGTGGGATTATGATGGGGCATGGAATCAATCATTGAATACCTCAAGCGCAACCTGAAAGAGGCGGGTCCGGCCCGATGGGAGCTGATCGCTGACAAAGCCGGGGTCGCCAAAACCCTCCCTAGAAAAATCGCCTACGACTCGAAACGCGAGAACCCCGGCGTGCAGACCATCCAACCCCTGATCGACTATTTCAGGGCCGTTGAGCGCGGGGAGTTTGATCTTCCTGAGCCTGCCAAGCAGGAGGCCTAAATGCCCTCTCTCACCACCACCCAACTGCGCGCCCTCGGCTCTGCTGCTGCTGACCGTGGCGAACAAATCTACGAAGCCAGCATTCGCAGCGGCCTGACCAGCGCCGAACTGATCGAGTTTGAAGCGGGTTATTTCGCGCGGCAGTTTGAGGCGCAGGGGCAGGGCGTCGTATGCGCTGATGAAGGTTGTTTTTCTCATGGGACTGATGGTCCCGTTTTTTTGTCCTAAAGAGGTAGTCAAGTGGCGTCAAAAGAATTGAACCGGAATGACGGACAGGGCGAACTGGCCCTCACGCGCTGCGCTGAGCCAAATGATGTGCCGATGGAAATGGTGCGCCGCCAGAAGTCGCCAGCTGCCGCCTTCGCCCTTTCCTGCCAATCGTCCGGCCTTGAAGACAAGGAGATTTATTCGGGCCTTGGGATTGACCCCGGCTACTTCTCGCGCATCAAAAAGGGCGAGGCCACATTGCAGGCTGATCTTGTTAAGCCGTTCTGCGACTTGGTCAACAACCGCATTTATCCAGAGTGGGGGGCGTACCAGCTCGGATGCACCCTAACCCAACTCAAGTCAGAGGCAGAGAGGCAGCTCGAATTGATGCAGAAGGCACTTGCCGACGAAAAAACAAAGGTTCGCATCCTCACAGAAGCAATCAACGGAAGGGTTCCAGCATGAGTCCAGACCTGTTCGGCTACGCGTCTCCACGCCCAGCCTTCAAAGACATCGGAAACCAGCGGGACACCGTCGCAGAAGAGAAGGCCATTCTTTGCAAGCAGCTTGGAGAGCTGTTCCGCTCTGTCCCGAAATCCATTCAGAGCGCCGACATCAAGAAAACCCGCGAGTGGATGCATCACCTCGAAATGGCAAAGAAGGTTCTTGCCTCCAGCCGTTCAAGCCGAACGCAACTACAGACCGCAGTTGACCAGATGCGCAGCTATATAGCCGCCTAACCACAAGGAGAGAAACATGAACGATTACCGCAACAAGCTGATTAAAAACGGCGTCAAAAACCTCAAAACTTTTGGCTATCCAGAGGTGAACGAAATCAACATCCTGACCGACCTAATTTACAAAGCCTTCTTCCGGTCGATGTTGGAAGACAACCTAGGGTCAAGCGCTGGCATTGACGAGGCTATCAACGAGCTGCTGAAAGAGACCGCCTAACCCCCACCCCAAAAGCTAGGAGATACAGATGAAAAAGCCTTTCAAGATTTATCCATCCATCAAGATCAAAAGTTGCGAAGCCTGTCCCTACAAAGTCGAATGGGAATGCACCTTTACTGGTGGTCCACGGTTCGAGCAAGGTCCGCCGCGCTACATCCATGAATCTTGTCCGGTGGCAAAAGACGAAAAAGCAGACGCCTAACCCCCAACTAAGGAGAAATCATGTTCAACAGCAAACGAATCAAGGCCCTTGAAGACCGGAATACCGAGCTACTGGAGCGCGTCCGCGAATTGGGCGATGAAGTTGCAAAGCTGAAAAGAGCCTGCACCATGCGCGTCGGCGAACACAAGCCATCGCAATCATCGCTCTATGGATATTTATTCTCGGATAGCCGGCCAACCGCCACGGCGATCGAGCTTATTCAGCAGCTCATGGAGCGCCAAAAGCTGACCGTTGAAGCTGTTCCAGCAAGCCCTGCCACGTTCACCGTCACCAAAAGCAATTAAGGAGATACACATGGACGAACAGATTGGAATTTCTGATGAAGAATTGTCCGATGCAATGAGGATGGTCTATGGGACTGGGGTGAACTCAAAAAACCCTATTCATCAATCCGTGATGCGTTCGGCGCTTGAGCAATTTTTACGAGGCCGCGCCGCAGCCCTATCCCAGCCAGCCGCGCAGGGTGATTTACTTCAGGCGGCAAAAGCCGTGGCTTTCTCCAATGGATTCGATGCAGCCTATCCGGACAAGCTGGAAGCGCTCCTCGCAGCCATCGCAAAGGCGCAGGGTGATTCTTCTCATCCTGCCGGTGGTGAATGTGGCAGGGTGCAGGCGCCAAGCGTGACGGTAATCGGCCTTGATGCGATATACGCTGCTGAAATTGAGCGTGTTAGCAATGTGCCATACGACTCGCAGGCGATTTGCCGCTGGTTTTACAGGAACCTCCGGGACGCAATCTGCGCAAAGGCAACAGCATGACACCCAAAGCAATTGCAAACGGCAACCCGCGCTGCTGGCATTGCCTGAACCGCCTGACCTACAAAAAAGGCGGCGGCTTCAAGTTCTCGCTGGTGGTTGACCCGCTGGGTGCAGAGCATCGGGTTCACCTTTGTTGCGTGTCGGAAGTTATCGGCGACGGCGTCAGGGTTGCGCCAAAACAAACGGCGGTGCCAGCATGACCCCAACCCAACAAAAGCGCCGCGCAGCATACGCCCGACTTGTTCTGTCTCTGGACGTACCCAAGCGCTACAGCATCAAAACTCCAACCATGTCAGACGCCGACAAGACGCGGCTGATTCAGCGGGGCAACGTGCGATGAATTCTCAATACACCGGCGCCGGGTTTCAGGCGCAGATTCGGAGGACGGTATGAAGAAGCCTTTTCGGTCTGGCGACATGGTTATTTTGGTTTCCGCCAAGAACCCAGCGGCTAAACAATATTTAGGCCAGATTCACAAGCTTGGCGCTCGCAATCCGTCAAATCGCGAATATTGGCGATTTGATCCCCCGCTTCACCATCCTGGCTATTCCCAGGTTTCATGGTGGGAGGCTGACATGCGCCCCATCCGCGACCAACCCGGCAACGAATCATTCGTCGTCGAGGCCCGCAAGAAGCTGCCGCGCACAAAAGACACGCCAGCGACTATTAACGAGCGCGGGGAGTTGCAGACATGAAGCTGTCCGGCGACCGCAACCAGTGCCAAGGTTGCAAAGAGTACTTCAATTCCTCTTTTGCTTTCAACAAGCACCGGCACGGCGACCACGGCATTGATCGCCGTTGCATGACTGTTGACGAAATGCAGGCCAAGGGCATGAGCAAGAACGCGGCAGGCTTCTGGATTTCTGCCGCCATGCCTGACGCCGTAACCGCTGAAATATCGGAGGCCGTATGACTGCCACCCAACTATCCCTAACGCTCACCACCCCCTACGTGCGCGGATCAGCAACCAGCAAAGCCGCTGCAAACCGCGCCCAATCTCGCACCCACATAGACCGCTCCATGCTGCTCACCTACCTGCGCAAATGCGGCCAGGAAGGCGCCACCGATGAAGAACAACAGCTCGCCACCGGAATCTGCGGCGACCGTCAAAGGCCGCGCCGGGGGGATCTGGACAAGTGCGGGCTGATCTGCAAAACCGATAGGACGCGCACGACTTTGAGCGGGAATCAGGCCGCTGTTTGGGTTGCTGCATGAACTTGTACCTGCGTCACATTGGGGATTTCAACAATGCGACACGGCATTTAACACGTGTTGAACGGAGCGTGTACAGCGATGCAATAGAACTGTACTACGACACCGAACAGCCGTTGCAGTGCGTTGATATGGCTGCATTGGAGCGCCGTTTGTTGTGCCGTAGTGATGACGAAAAGGGCGCACTGAAGGCTATTTTGGCTGAGTTTTTTGTGCTGACCGATGCTGGTTACACCCACGCACGCTGCGATGCGGAAATCGCCAAATACCGCGCCAACACTAGCGCTAAAGCTCGCGCAGGCATAGCAAGCGCAGCCGCACGGAAACAGAATTCAACAGCCGACCAACATAAGTCAACACCTGTTGAACATACGTCAACAAACCGTAAACCGTTAACCGTTAACCATAAACCAATGGAGAGGGAGCGCGCAACGCGCATCCCCGCAGACTTTGAGCCAAAACCCGAACCCGAAGCCGAGTCCGGAATTGATCGACAAAAAGAGCTGGCGAACTTCCGCGACTACTGGACTTCAAAAGCCCGCGACAACACCAAGCTCGATTGGCAAGCGACATGGCGCCAATGGGCACGCAAGGCTGACAGGCCGGGTGTAAGCCGCTTTGCCAAGCCTGACCCCTCCGCCACCGTCCCAAGTCGACCAGGCCCGGACCCCGAGCTTTTGAAGGCAGAGGCCGATTCAAAAAACCGGGCGCCGATGCCTGACGCCGTGCGTGAGTTCAAAAGCCGAATGAAACAAGGAGCCACAACATGATGAAACCTCTCACCGCTAGTCAGGCAATTCTCATTAACTATTTGTGGGCGTTTTTCAACGATAACGACCAGATACCGCCGTGCCAAACCATCGCAAGGGATTTTGGCTGGTCGTCCCCAAACGCTGCGCAAGAAAAACTCGAATCGCTTTGTGGGCGCGGGCTGCTTGCGAAAAACCGAATTGGTAAGTGGAAGTTCACGCCGCAGGCGAAGTCGGAGCTTGCTAAAGGACCATGGGCGATCCCGGAACGTCCGGTAGCGATTATTCAAAAGGCGCTTAAACAACTTCAGCCAAAGAGCGAGTTAACGGCAAATAACCCGTTCTCACTGGAGGCGGCATGAGTCGCCCAAAAACCGTTGAAGAAGCCCGCCGCATTTTGAACGCAGTGCGCGCCGGGTGTGGGAAGCATATCCCGCTGCCGATTATCGATTTTTGCTTGGCCTTGACGGGGGACTTGTCTTGAACTGCGCCGACTGCAAAAACATCACCCGCCACAAGCAGGCCAGCCAAGCGATGTACGCCCGCAAGCACGGATTCAGCGGCTGCGCGCTTCAGCCGGCCTACGTGTATTTTTCGCGCCTCTATGAGCGGCAGTGTGCTGATTTTGTGAGGGTGGCGGGATGACAGTAGCCGTTCTTTTTGCCCGCAGCGACTCGATTTACAAGACGCTGCCAGACGTGGACGTTTACGACATTGACCGTGATGCCAGGACGTGGAGTGGCGACGGCCCAATAGTTGCCCATCCTCCATGTAGGGCTTGGGGCCGCTTGTCACATATGGCAAAACCCCGCCCAGACGAAAAGGAGTTAGCTGTATTTGCCGTCAACCAAATTAGAAAGTTTGGCGGGGTTTTGGAGCACCCATCTGCATCTAAATTGTGGCCGGCTATGGGGCTTCCAAAGCCCGGAGAGGTTGATTGTTACGGGGGGTGGACTTTACCGATACATCAACACTGGTTCGGGCATAAGGCTGAAAAATCCACATTGCTTTACATCGTTGGATGCCGGCCGGGTGATGAGCCGCCTATGCCTATGGTGCTTGGGCTGGCTAAGTATGTTGTAGCGTCTAGCTTACACAGAAATAAAAAAGCGACATGGGCGCGCCCGGAAATTCCAGATGCGGAAAGGGAGCACACCCCGCCAGAACTTGCTGTTTGGCTTGTTGAGTTGGCAAAGCGGTGTTCAAAGGTTGCCGCATGAACCCCACCGACCGCCAAAAATCCATCCATGCCGCAAGGGTGTACCTGATGCAGTCACGGGCGACGAAGCATCGCGGGGTGGCTGCTCAGACCTTTCGATTTCTCCGCGCCTTGATGTTGAGTAACTCCCATAAGCCGGGATGCATGGCGGCTATGCCAGCCTCCCAGTCCTGCAGTGTCCGGCGGGTGCTGCTGACCTGTGCTGCGCACTCTTCCTGCGTCCAGCCCGCAGATTTTCGGAGAGTTTGCAGGGCCTCTGGCGAAAAGGCCACCAGGGGCCTGCTGCGATTCGGATGGTTCGCCATATCAGGCGCTGCTAACTTCTTTGTGAAACCGTGCCGGGACCTTGGCAACTGGATTTTGATAGGCGTCCTCAAAGTGAGTAGGGAGCTTGCCGTCGATCAAGTACGCCCAGGACCGTCCGTTGTCGTCGTCGCGCACCAGCACGGGATCGTAGTGAACATGCCCATCTTCAACATCGTGCGCCTTGAGTTCGTCCAATTGACTTTTGAGGCTTTTGAAATCTGGCTGGAAAAGATGGTCCAGCACGTCATTAAGGCCATCGTCCTTCCCGGTGTAGTCAATCGTTTCTTCGATATCCCATTCGTAAGTAACAGTCATGATTTTCCTTTTGCCCCTGTGCCCGAGGCGCGGTGGATTAATTTAATCCATGACTGTATTATAGCACGGAATCCGTGCTTAGCAACTACCGTTCGTCGGAAGGTTTTGGCGCGGCGCGAGTGCTTGCCTGTGCAGAGGGGGTTGCTGTGATCCAGACCAAGCCGCCAAAACTCAAGGTGTGCAAGGTCTGTGAGTGCAACTTCCTTGCCCCGCCCGGATTGCTTCGCGCTAAGGTGTGCGGCCCTGTATGCGCTGGGAAGATTGGCAGGGCGCAGCGCATCAAGGCTGAAAAGGCCCGCCTGGTCAGGGAAAAGCGCGAGACACGGGAAAAGCTGTCCATCCTAAAGCCACGCGGCTACTGGCTGGCCCGCGCAAAGAAGGCCATTCAACAATTTCGCCGCCTGGAAGAACTGGCAAAGGGCCGGGGCTGCATGAGCTGCGGACGGTCACAGGAGGAAGTCACCGGAACCGACTCATGGAAACCGGGCGGCTTATGGGACGGCGGGCACTTCCTGAGTAAAGGCGCCCGCCCTGAATTGGCCCTTGAGCCGCTGAATATCTGGCTGCAATGCAAGTCCTGTAACGGTGGATCTGGCAAGTACGCCCGCAAGGGCTACACGGTAAACCAGTCGTTTGAAGCAAACCTGATTGCGCAGGAAGGCGCTGAGCTTGTCGAGTGGCTGAAAGGCCCGCATGAGGCAAAGCACTACGAGACGGACGAAATCAAGTCGATTGAGGCGACCTACACGGCAAAGACCAAAGAACTGAAAGCGAGGCAAGCACATGCATAACGCCCACATCCTGAAATGGTATCGCTGGAGGATTTGGGTAGCTGGACAGCAGGGCCGTCTGATGCGTAAGACCTTCCTGATCCAGTGGCACAACGAAGAATTGGCGAGGGCTGCATGAAAGCCATGCTAATCAAGTCCCCCGCTGGTTTGCGCGGATCAACCCCGGCAGATCAGGAGCTGTGGGCGAAGTTCAAACGCAAGCTGGAAACCATGAAACCCGGAGCCTGGTTGCGCATGGAGTGGTCAAGCCCGCGCAATGGCCCGCACCACCGGAAATTCATGGCGCTTGTGCATTTGGTGACGGAAAACAGCGAGGTTTATAACACGCAGGCTAAGGCACTGGTGGCGATCAAGCTGGCCGCCGCCTACTTCGATCCGCACATCGACCCGACTACCGGGGAGGTCACAAAGATACCGCATTCGATCAGCTATGACGCGATGGGGCAGGAGGACTTCGACGTGTTTTACAGCGCCGCGCTTGATGGCGTGTTGCAAGTCATTTTGCCGACCATGAGCCGCGAGACAGCCGACAAGCTGATGGACATGATTGCTGATGGCTGGGCCTAACTTTGATGCCGAGCGGCCCCGGCACCGGGCGCAACAACCGAAAGGAATAGACATGGACAAAGCAGCAATAAGAGCCGAGCTGATGAAGTTCACAGACCATGCGCAGAAAAAAGGCATGAGTTTGGCCGGCGATTACGTGAGGTTTTTCAACCAGAAAACCGCGATGGCTTGGACTAAGTGGCTGGCAGCGCCACGGGACAAATGAACAAAGACTACACCCCGATCCCGGCCCGAAACGCCGAAATAGTAGCCCGAATCCAGCAAGGCGAAAAGCGCTACATGCTGGCAGAGGAATACGGACTGACCAAGCCGTCCATCACCATGATTGGCAGGAAGGCCGGCATTCCCGCCTACACCCGCCCGGGGCGCAGCCAATGAACCACGGCGGCAAACGAGCAGGGGCAGGAAAGCCCCGCACCCAGCTAGACGAAAGGCGCGTTCTGGTGCTGATGGCCCAAAAGGTCAGCCAGCGCGAGATAGCACAGAGGTTCGGGGTGACGCTGGGTGTGATTCAGTACTTCGCCCGCAGGCAGGCGGCAATCAAGGCTGCGGAATCGGTTAACAACTAAAAGGACGGAAACATGGCACGCAGACTAAAAATCCTTGAATCACACACCGACCTTTGCGCCCTGCTTGACCGCTGGGTAATCCACCAGATGAAGTCTGTAAGCGGCGGGCTGGGCTACCCGCGCAAAAGCCTGGACTTTGCCTACATTCAATCGCCGGCCAGCTCAATCGACCCCACGGGCTACGCCGCAGAGGACCACAGCGACACGGACGCAGCCTTTGCCAGCCTGTGCGAAGCCGATCTGCAATTAGCCGCCGCAATCAAGATGCACTACATGCCGTGGACCATCATGGCCCTGATGGGTGAGGGCTACCCGTTTTCGCCAGATAAAACCTTCTATAACCGCCTTGTTCGGGCGCATGTGTGGATGGAAAGCGAGCTTTTCCGGGTTTTGGAAGAAAGAAAGTCTAAAAATCGTGAAAATATCAGGAAATATGCTTGACAGCGCCCGGAAATTACAATATTCTGTCGATAAGTGATATGGTGAATACCTGTCACCCCGCAAGCAAAGCGGGACAAATTCCAAGCCGCCGATAGCAATATCAGGCGGCTTTTCTGTTTCCGTGCCCACAAGCGCAACCCCATGCGGGCCACGTCTTCACCGTAACTATCGCGCCACCGCTCACGAAGCACAGGTTGCTACTCGATAACGGACGTGGCCCCGCTGTTTCACAACACCAGCTAAGCCCATAGCTGGCTGCCCAAGGCAGGCTCCGCATAGCTAGTGCCCCGGGCTTGCAGGGCACGTAACACCGCAGGCGCGCAGCAGCTTCGCTGTCAAGACGTAATGCGCGGCCACAACACAACACAGGGTCACCAACCCTGAGATTTCAAGCAATACCTAGCCTGGCCGGGTGAAAACAGAGAACGCCACTCTGCTGGTATTTGCTCCTAATGGCGGTGAAGGGCGATCACCATGAAAAGCATTCTTGTTAGGTTGTTGAGTAAATACAAGGTGGATGAGTCTTCTGGCTGCTGGAACTGGACTGGCGACAAATACCGCAATGGGTATGGGCGAATCAGGGAGGGCGGCGCATCGAAGCGATTGCTTCGGGTCCACCGCGTTTCCTTTGAGCGGCACAAAGGCCCGATTCCCGCTGGTTTGGTTGTTATGCATGAGTGCGACAACAAAGCGTGCATTAACCCGGCTCATTTATCAGTTGGGACGGTTAAGCAAAACATCAATGACGCGATAGATCGTGGGCTTTCAAGGCCATTCCGAGCGGGTGTTCTCAATTCATCAGCAAGGCTTGATTGCGAGCGTGTTCAGCAAATACGGCAGGACTACAGCGCAGGCGGCATTAGTCAGCGGGTGTTAGCTCAGATGCATGGAGTGGCAGAAAGCACGATTCAGGCGTTGATAGGCGGCAGAAGTTGGAAGTCAGACTAGGAAACATAAGGGCCGAGCAAGTCGAAAGGCACTCGGGAGAACATCATGGGACGACCAAGCAACTACAGCCAAGAGATTGTTGGCGCTATCTGCGAGCGCCTCGCCAACGGTGAGAGCTTGAGGAAGATTTGCGCTGATGACGATATGCCAGCCATTTCGTCGGTGTTTCAGTGGTTGTCGCTGCACAAAGAGTTTGCGGAACAATACGCGCGCGCGAGGGAAGTGCAGGCCGATACGCTGTTTGACGAGATTCTGGAGATCGCGGACAACGGCTTAAATGACACGTACACCGACGAACAAGGCAATGTCAGGACGGATCAGGACGTGATTGCCCGGTCCAGGCTGCGGGTTGACTCGCGCAAATGGATGGCTGGCAAGCTGCGGCCTAAGGTGTACGGCGACAAGCTGGCGCTGGGTGGCGCGGATGATCTGCCGCCGATCGCGGTTGTTAGCCGTGTTGAGTTGGTGGCGCTTGACGACAGCCAAAATTAAGCTCCCTAAGAAGCTCATTCCTGTATTTGCAGGCAGGGCTGACGTAAGGGGTGCAAAGGGAGGGCGCGGCTCAGCCAAAACCCGCAGCTTCGCCAAGATGATCGCCGTCGAGGGCTACCGGCACGGGATGGCGGGCACAAGCGGAATCTTGCTGTGTGGCCGGCAGTTCATGAACTCGCTGGCTGATTCCTCACTGGAAGAGTGCAAGCGGGCAATTGAAGACGAGCCGTTCCTTGCCGCGTATTACGAAATCGGCGACACGTACATAAAAAGCCGCGACGGGCGGATTTCCTTCGCCTTCGCTGGCCTTGATCGCAACATCGCAAGCATCAAGTCCAAGGGCCGGATTCTGATTTGCTGGGTCGATGAGGCTGAGCCGGTCACCGATACGGCCTGGTCAACGCTGATCCCGACTCTGCGCGAAGAAGGCTCAGACTGGAACGCTGAGCTGTGGGTGACGTGGAACCCCAAGCGCAAGACTTCGGCGGTTGAAAAGCGGTTTCTTGGCACCAACGACCCGTTAATCAAGATCGTCGAGCTGAATTGGCGCGACAACCCCAAGTTTCCCGCCAAGCTAGAGCGCGAACGTCTGCGCGACAAGGAAGAGCGCCCCGATCAGTATGGGCACATCTGGGAAGGCGAACACGTTTCAGTCGTTGAGGGCGCTTACTTCGCCAAGCAGATCACAGATGCCAAGGCGCAGGGGCGAATAACCCGCATCTCAGCCGACCCTTTGCTGACGTTGAAAGCCTTTGTGGACATAGGCGGCACAGGCGCCAAGTCTGACAACTTCGTTATCTGGATTGAGCAGTTCGTGGCCCGTGAAATCCGCGTGTTGGACCATTATGAGGTGCAAGGGCAACCCATTAGTGCGCACCTGATCTGGCTGCGCAGCAAGGGCTATATCCCTGGATTGGTGACGATCTGGCTGCCACACGATGGCGACACGCAGGAGAAGGTTTACGACACGTCCTACCGTAAAGCGTTTGAAGACGCCGGCTACGCGGTTGAGGTGGTAGAAAACCAAGGTAAAGGCGCGGCCAGCCAGAGGATCGAAGCGGTCCGGCGAGTGTTCCCCATGATGTGGTTCAACGAAGAGACAACACAAGCCGGGCGCGATGCGTTGGGCTGGTATCACGAAAAACGAGATTTAGAGCGTGGCATTGGTTTGGGGCCTGATCACGATTGGGCATCCCATTCATCGGATGCCTTCGGGCTTGGTGCAACGGTGTACGAAATACCCAACCCGAACGCGCAAAAACCCATCGAATACAAGCGGAAATATCTATGAAACAACTCAAGCAGAAGGCCGCGTAATGGCAAAAATGGACGAAATCTCGCTACTTTCGCACCTGCAAGCGCTAGAGCAAGACTCGTCCGCGTTTACCTGGGGTGAGTTGGCATCCGAGCGCGAGCGCGGCATGAAGGACTACTACCGCCAGCCCTACGGCAACGAGGAAGAAGGGCTGTCGGGCATCGTCACTAGCGAAGTGCAGGACACTATCGAGTGGATCTTGCCAGACCTGCTGGATATTTTCACCAGCAGCGACCAGGCGGTGAGCTTTGAGCCATCCAGCGAAGAAGATGTGAATGGCGCTGAGCAGGCCACGGATGCTTGCAATTACGTGTTTTACAAGCAGAACAACGGATTCCTGAACCTGTACACCGCGTTTAAAGACGCTCTGATGGTGAAGAACTGCGCTGTGATGTGGCGCAAGGAAACCAAGCGCACCAAGAGCGTTACGCCAGTGCAGGGCGCCACCGCTGAAATGCTGGCAATGCTGATGCAAGAGGCCGGCAAAGACGCGGAGATTGAGTCGGCTACGCCTATCGAGCCGCAGCCGATGCAGGGGCCTGATGGTCAGCCGATGCTGGACATGATGGGTCAGCCGATGCTTGGCCCGCAGATGTACAACGCCCGCATCAGCAAGATCGAGCAAAAAACCACCATCAAGGTCGATGTTTTCCCGCCCGAGGACTTGCTCATTAAGCGCGATTGGACTAGTCCGCTGCTGGCAGATTGCCCTTATGTCTGCCGCAACATGCCGGTGACGCTGTCTGACATTCATGAGATGGGTTACACCGATGTGACGGTTGAGGACCTTGATTCGTCGGACGACGCAGGCAAGAGCGCGGACGGCTCCTACCGCATGAACCGCGCCGGCACGAACGGCGATGCCTTCTCCGACAACCGGACAGCCTCCAACGAGGATGACAGCCAGACACAGGGCTTTCTGCGGATTGAATTCGTGTTGGTGGACTTCGACGGCGACGGCATCGCAGAGCGGCGCTGCATCTACCGCCTGAAAGACAAGATACTCAAAAACGAGGAAGCTAGCCACGTACCGATCGCCACCGCATCGCCGATTCTGAACCCGCACCGCTGGGACGGCATGAGCATGCAGGAAGTGGTGAGCGACCTGCAGATTCTGAGTACCGAACTGACGCGCCAAATGGTCGATTCGGGCCGCTTGGCGTTGAACCCGCGCACCAAAGTACTGACGGATAGCAACGGCTCGCCATACGCCAACATTGACGACCTGTTGGACTCGCGTGCCGGTGGTCTGGTGCGACAGAGCCGGGTTGATGCGACCGCTGAGATGATTACCCCGTGGGTGGGTGGGCAAATGTTCCCGATGCTGGAATACAAAGACGCCATGCTCGCCAAGCGCACGGGCGTTTCAGGCCAGTCGCAAGGTGTGGACGCAAATGCCTTGAACCGTGGCGGCAACTACGAAACCCGCGTCATGAACGCCGCACAGAAGCGCATCAAGCTGATCGCCCGCGTGTTCGCCGAAGTGCTGCTGAAGCCTACATTCCAGGGCATCCTGAAGCTGCTGACCGAAGGAGACATGGAAAAACTGTCATTCCGCCTGCGCAACAAGTTTGTGCAGATGGACCCGAACGAATGGCGCGACAGCTACGACATGACCGCCAATGTTGGCCTTGGCACGGGCGACAAGGAGCAGCAAACGATAGTTTTGCAGGCTATTGCCCAATCGCAGGCAGGGATCGCCATGTCGCCGTTTGGCAAACTGCTGGTGACGCCTAAAGGCATCTATAACGCACAGGCTAAGCTGGTGGAGCACGCTGGCTTCAAGAATGTTGGCGACTTCTGGCAAGATCCGGGCGACAAGCAGCCCGAGCCGCAACAGCCGCCGCCTGATCCTGCTATCCAACTCAAGCAGATGGAACTGCAGGCCGACGCGCAGAAGTTCCAGGCCACCAGCCAGCAGGAAACGCAGCGCATCAGCTTTGAAGCGCAAGCCAAGGCGCGAGAGCAGGCCAACACGCTGATGCTGCAGCAGCAAAACGACGAACGCGACGCGCAGCGGGAACTGGCAAAAGCCCAGTATCAGGCCCAACTGGACCGGGCGCAGATCGAGCTGGACCGCTACAAGACCGACCGCGACAACGAAACACGGATTCAGGTCGCCATGATTAACCAACAAGGCCGGCAACAAGCCAGGGCACAACAGGAGCCACAAGCATGACCATCAGGACTTTCACAGCACTTGCCAGCGCAGCGCGCACCACATCTGGCACCGTTGACCTTGACGCGGTGCCGTCAGAGTATCAGGAATTGTCTGTGTACCTGGATGTGACAGCGACATCAGGCACATCGCCATCGATGACCGTCACCTACCAATCCAGCCCGGACGGCGTGACATTCTTTGACAACACGGCAGGCGCTGCGATTACTGCTGTTGGCAAACAACTGATCAAAGTGCCCAGCACCATCGGCGGTTATGGGCGGCTGTCCTACGCCATCAGCGGCACAACCCCATCGTTCACATTCTCGGCAGTGGCGGAGTACAAACGCTCATGACCGAGCAGCAGACCGCAAGCATGGGCGTCAACGCCCGCCAAGTCCTCGACAACGCCGCCTATCAAGCCGCCATGACCTCGCTCAAGGCGCAAGTGGTGCAGCAGTGGAAGGATTGCCCGGTGCGCGACAAGGAGGGCCAGTTGCTGCTGCTCCAGCTTGCCAAGCTGGCCGACAAGTTCGACGGCATCTTGAGCGGAATGATTGAGGCGGGCAAGTTTGCTGAGCACAAGATTGACCTCGATGCAGAGCGCGACGAATCGCGCGGCCGCAGGATGCTGCGTAGGGCGTGGGGCTAACGGCAGGACTTACATGAACATTTTTAAGGGCAAGACATGACGACACAAACAATACGCAACGGGCTAAGCATTGTGATTAATGTTCCACCAGGCCAAAGTGTCGCGGTGGTTGCGGTATCGGGGACTTACAGCGCGTCGATTACGGCGGGGGCTGGTATTGGTGTGATTGCTACGGCTGCAACAGGCGGGACGTATGGCCCATACACTGACGGAACGGTCATTTTGCTAACTGCGAGCGCATTGAGTGAAATCGACTTTGATGTGGCTGTCACGCCTGTGATTATCTCTGACACACACGTCATCGCCGTCATTGATCCAACAACAGGGGCGCAGGGCGTGGCCTTGCTTGGAACGCCTACCTCTTTGGTACTTACAAACGCCACTGGCTTGCCTACTGCTGGCCTAGTTAACCTCGCTGTCACCACGGCTAAGGTTGCCGATCTTGCAGTCACCACGGCAAAAATAGCCGACGGTGCTGTTACATCAGCACAGAACAAAGTCAAGGCGGTTGTAGCTCTCGCAGATGCTGCCGCGACACTTACGGCAGCGCAGATGGTGGATAGCAGCATATTTACCATCACGCCGACGGTTGCACGCACCTTGACTACTGATACTGCTGCCAACATCGTCGCAGCCCTGCCACGTTATCAAGTTGGCACGTGGTTCGACATCATCATCGTCAACACCGCCGCTTTTGACGTTACTTTAGCGGCAGGGACAGGGATAACAATTGTAGGCAAGGCAATCATCAACAACGTCTCTGGCACTTGGAGAGCGAGGATTGACTCCGCCACCGCAATAACAATCTATAGGGGATAAGTAGGAAATATTTGAACGGACCCGATAAGGGTTAACAGTTACCGGCTAATCACCTAGCCTTTCCGGCCTCCGCAGTGAGGCGTGCCATACCCGCCCCGGTGACTTGGGCGGCGGGTTCGACTGAAAGCAAACCATGAGCACTGGACAAGCCGAACACGCCCCAGCAACTATCGATGACCTGGCCGATTTCCTTGTGGACAACTCCGACGCCGACGCAGCGGAGCCCACGGACGAGGAAAAAGACCAACCCTCCGAGGAATCCGATGAGGACAACTCCGACGAGGCAGACGACAAAGCAGACCCTGCTGACGACGAATCGCCCGATGAGGACGAGGAAGCCGAAGACGCCAAAGAGCAGACAAGTCTGAAATTCAAAGTCCCCGTCAAAGGCGAAGACGGAGCCGATACCACGATTGAAGTGGACGAAAAAGAACTGGTGGCCGGATACCAGCGTCACAGCGATTACACGCGAAAGACGCAGGAACTGGCGACAAAGGAACGCGAAGTCACGCAGGTTCTAACGACCAAGCTCCAGGAGGGGCAGAGTTATTACATGCAGCAGGCGCAAATGGCACATGCGGCTGTCCGGCAATTCGCGGGCCTGAAATCTCCTGATGAAATGGCGCAGCTTGCGCACATCGACCCGGCAGCCTGGGTGCAGGAACAACAGCGTGAGCGCTATGTTGCAGCAACCCTGCAGCAGATCGAGCATGGCCTGCAGCGCGAAACCGCTGAGCAGGAAAACACGCGCAAGCAGAATGAATCGCAGGCGTATGAGGAAGCATGGACGGAACTGAAAAAGGACGGCATCGACAAGACCGCCCTGAAGAAAGTTTTCGACACCATGCGCGACAAGTACCAGGTGCCCAATGAGCGCCTGGCAACAGTCATGGACCCAAAACTGGTCCGCATCATGCGCGACGCAGCCGCGTATCAGGAGCTGAAAGACAAGAAGGCGGCGGTGACGAAGAAGGCGCAAGACGCGCCAAAACTTCCAGCCCAGCGCCAGAGCGTGCCCAAACAAGTGCAGCGCGACCAGGCACTCAACAAGCGTTTTGCCACCGGTAAGGCGAAATTGAGCGACCTCGCTGCTTACATCGCAAACAGTTAATCGCATCGCTAAGCAGCGACCGAAAGGTTAGAAATGGCTCTCCCAACAAACACATATACCCGCTATTCGGTGGGTACGAACGCACGCGAAGACCTGATCGAAAAGATCAGCAACGTGTCACCCGAAGAAACCCCCGTTATCTCCAGCTTTGGCCGTGCCACTGCTGAGAACACCTACCACGAATGGCAGCGCGACACCCTGCGTGCAGCCAACGCCGATAATGCCGCGCTGGACGGTGACGACGCATCCGGTTCGGCAAAAGCCGCGCCTGGCCGTGTTGCCAATTACTGCCAGATTTTCCAGGACACCATCGTCGTGTCTGGTCGGGCAGAAATCGTCAAGAAAGCGGGCATGAAGTCTGCATTGGCCTACCACAAGGCCAAGGCTTACAAAGAGCTGCAGCGCGACATGGAGGCTGCTGCGCTGTCCATCAATCCGGCTGTGGCTGGCGCCGCTGCCACTGCTCCGAAGCTCGGCAGCCTCGGCGTGCTGATCTACACCAACGCCCTGCACGGCGGCGCGGGCGCAACGGCTGCGCACACCACTGGCGCTCCCACGGTCGCCAACACTGCCGGCACCAACCGCGCCTTCACCAAGGCGCTGCTGGACACCGCCGCTTCGCAGACCTTCACATCTGCGGGCAAGGTGCCCGAGATGATTGTTGTATCTCCGGCCCACAAAGTGCTGTTCTCCGCCTTTACCGGCCTTGCCTCGAACCGCTGGGACGTGACCAAGAAGGACACACAGGGCGCAGTGGTTGGCGGGGCGGACGTTTACCTGTCCGACTTCGGCAAGATGACCATTGTCCCGCACTACCTGATGGTGGGCGCGGATCGTGTCTACGGCCTGAATCCTGAGTACGGCGATGCGGTCTACCTGCGCGGCTTCCAGTCGGCCAAGCTGGGTAAATCCGGCGACAGCGAGCGCGAGCAGGTTTTGGTGGATTCAACCATCCGCCTGACCAGCGAAACGGCACACTTCGCCATCAAAAACCTGACCCCCTGATAACTAGCTACGGCTAGTCAAGCAGCTCCACGAGGGGCTGTTTCTCTAGACGCGCACACCAAGCCAGCCCGCCCGCTGGCTTTTTTTATGGGAAAAGCATGGCTGATTACACGATCGACGAAGGGTTTAATGCTCAGACGGGTGTGCATACCCGCGTGCATTTTGAGGATGGCGCAATCATCCATCAAAAGACCTTTGACGCTGAGCCATACCTGAAGGCGGCAGAGGAGGCGCGCATTGCATCTGAAGGCGAGCGCTGGGGTGATGGAAAGATCATAGGCACGCTGCCGCCGCTGGTCTATGCGGAAATTCAAGGCATCCCCGACACTGACGAGCGCGACCGCCGAATCATGGCCTTCTTTCGCGCCAACCCGATGTTTGTCAAGTTTTCCAGGGCGCTTAAGTAATGGCCATCGCCACCTACACCGAGCTGCAGGCGTCCGTCCTGTCGTGGATGAACCGTCCCGACTTGTCGGCGCAAGTGCCGGATTTTGTCGCCATTGCTGAATCACGCATCAACGACGATCTGCGCGTCAGTCAGATGCTGACGGCTGCAGCACTGTTCACCGTTGCCAACATGCAAACCGTGGCTCTGCCGACCGACTGGCTGGCCTTCAAGGCGCTCAGCGTGAGTGGCGAGCCGATGCAGTACCTGCCAGCAGACCGCATCCGTGCGCAGGCTGACGGCGGCACCCGCGAGCCAGACAGCTACGCCATTGAAGGAGGTAATCTGCTGCTGAGTCAGACCCCGGACGCGGTGTACACCATCGACACGGTTTACTTCGCCAAAATCCCCTCGCTGGCCTCTGCCGTGGGCGGCGTCAACTGGCTGCTGACCAAGTACCCAAATATCTACCTCTACGGCGCGCTTGTTTCGGCCTGCCAGTTCACCATGAACGACGAGCGGGCGAACTACTGGGGCGGGCTGTACGCCAGCGCGATTGAATCTGCCATTCGCGCCGACCGGCTGGCAACCTCCAGCGGATCCCCACTTCGGATTCGCACGCGATGAACCCAATCGTTGGTTTTGCACCGGATGCTGACAAGATGGCACCGGGAATTTTCACGGACTGCAGCAATGTAATCCCGTATGAGGCGGGATTCAAGGGCGCTCCGACGCCGGTAGCGGTGGCTGTCACTGCACTGGCCGCTGAATGTCGCGGCGCGGTGGTGGCGACCCAGCTTGACGGGATTCGGCGCATTTTTGCGGGCACACAGACCAAACTCTATGAACTGGTGTCGTCCGCATGGACGGACGTTAGCGCAGTAGGCAGTTACACCGGGTCAAGCGAAACGCGCTGGAGCTTCTGCCAGTTCGGTAACACGACCATCGCCAGCAATTTGATTGACGCGATGCAGTCCAGCGCATCCGGAAACTTTGCCGCCGTGCCGACCGCTCCAAAGGCAAAGATTGTTGTCAGTGCGTCAAATAACTTTGTTGTCGCTTTCAACACCAACGACGCGACTTATTCCGCCTCGCCGGATCGCTGGTGGTGCTGCGCGCAGGGCGACCAAACCAACTGGACGCCCAGCGTCACCACATCGGCGACAACGGGCCGCCTGGTAGCTGTAGAGGGCGCGATTGAAGCCGCGATGACGCTGGGCAACGACATTGTGGCTTACAAGCGCCGTGCGATGTTTGTGGGCCGCTTCGCGGCCGCCCCAGTGGTGTGGGAGTGGACCTTGATCCCGGCTGGCGAGGCTGGGGCAGTCGGGCAGGAGGCGGTTTGCGACATTGGCGGCGCGCACTTCTTTGTGAGTGACGACAACTTTTGGTTGTTTGACGGCACGCGGCCTATTCCCATTGGTGACGGTGAGGTTCGGCAATGGTTCCTGAACAACTCTAGCCCGACCTATCGCTACCGGACGAAGGCGATCTACGAAAAGCAGAACAACCTGGTGCGGGTGTTTTACCCGTCACTGTCTTCTACCGGCGCGTGTGACGCAACCCTTGTTTATCACGTCCTGAAAAAACAGTGGGGTCGCCATGACCTGACGATTCAGGCGCCGCTGAACTACATCGCACCGGGCGCGACGATTGACGGCCTGGACGCCTATTCCGCCACGATTGACGGTTTGCCGGATGTGCCGTTTGACTCGCAATTCTGGCTGGCGGGCGGGCGGCAGGCGGCTTATTTCAATACCTCGCACCAACTGGTTTCACTGACCGGCGCAACCGGGCCGTCCAGCTTCACGACCGGCGACATGGGCGACGATGACGCGGTGACGGTGATTGACCGCTTCCGCGTGCGCTTTGAATCGTCGCCGACTACCGCGACGGCGACGGGTTATTACAAGTTCAACGAGGGTGATGCGCTGGCGACCGGACCGAGCAGCACCATCAATGACGGCAAGTTTGACATCCGCCAGTCTGGACGCTTCCACCGGGTCAAGGTGGAAATGACCGGTGACCACAAGGAATACGCCTACGCAGGCAAACCAAAAGTGGTGGGCGGGCGATGAGACTCCCGGCAAATCCCGTCCTGCCGCAGAACCCGGACACGGAATATGCGCGCCAGCTGAACCGGGCGCTGACCGACTACACGCGACTAGTGAGCCAAAAGGTCAATCAGTTGGCTGATGGCCGCTTTGTTGGGCGCGACCTGGTGGCCGCATCGGTCCCGACAACAGGCATGTATGCCAAGGGCGATTTTGTCGCCAACAGCGCACCGGCTGAGCTTGGCTCGGCATCAAGCAAATACGTGATTTTCGGGTGGATGTGCATTACTGCAGGCGAACCCGGCACCTTTGTGCAATGCAGATTTTTGACAGGAAACTAAATGGCAACCAACAACCCTTATTTGCAGCCCGCAATAGACGCGGCTCAAGGCGACATTGTTCGCAATTACAACCTGTCCACGCAGCCTGCCTACAACTCTGCGATGGTGCGCAGTGGTTCGTTCGGCAATTCCGGCGTGCAGCAGCTCAATGAAAACGCGCAATTGAACTTGCAGAAGTCGCTGGGTGACGTGTCCAGCAATATGCGCAACAACGATTATCAATTCAACAACCAGTTCAACCGCTCGCTGTTCAATGACGCCTACAGCCAAAACCAGCAGAACCTGCAGACCGGCATCGGCTTGCTGGACCGGATGCAGGCTTATGACAGCACTGCTACCGGCAACGCTACCACGCAGCAAAACACGCCCCTGAACTACTGGCAGCAATTCAGCCAGGGCGCCAACAGCATCGGGCAGGGCTACGGCACCAGCACTGGATCGCAGGCGGGTGGCGGGTCTAACCCGTGGGTGTCTGCCTTGGGCGGCGCACAGCTTGGCTCGTCGGTGGCGAAGGGCATGGGATGGGGCGGCGGTTGGTCGCCTAGTACCAGCAGCGGCAGCTCTGATTGGGCCAGCGGCTCCGGGTCTTACAGCGGTTACAACCAGCCCGACTACGGAGGCTATTTCTGATGACTGCCACAAGAATAGTTCACCACTTCGGCGCGCATACCTACATCAAGGAAACGCACATAGACGCGGGGACCATCCTGCCAAAACACAAACACAGCTTTGACCATTTATCGGTCCTTGTTAGCGGCTCTGTGCTGCTGACTGTTGACGATGAATCCCGTGCAATTACCGGGTACACAACTTTGAAAATTGAGGCTGGCAAGGCCCACACAGTATCTGCGTTAACTGACGTGATATGGCTGTGTATCCACGCTACCGAGGAAACAGACCCTGAAAAGGTCGATCACGTTTTGATTAAGGAGCATTGATATGCCATGGATTGGACCTGCAATTGGGCTCGTTGGTGGGCTTTTAAGTGATGGCGGCGATGAGGGGGGGCAACAGCAGCAGCAAACCGTGTCGAAAGACCCGTGGTCGTCTGCCGCCCCGTGGTTGCAGGAAAACATCAAGAGCGGGCAGGCGCTGCAGGGCCAATACGCCGCCAACCCGTTCAACGCTCAACAAGTGCAGGGCTATAACAACCAATATGGCAATGCCGACTACATGCGCAGCCTGACCAGCTCGGTACTGGGTCAATTGAACGGCTTCCAGCCATTCGATCGTGGCAACCAAGACGCACGCCCGCAGACCTTCCAGTTCCCGGCTCCGCAGAAAATCGCCGCACCGTCGCCTTACATGCAAGCGCCTATTCCTGCGCCAGTCGTGCAGCAAGCAGTTGCCGCTCCAGCGCCAACCCAAGCCGCACCGTCGCCTATGGATGCCGTACCCGCCGACTACAAAGCCGCCTATAGCGGCTGGCGCGACCTGATGCGGAGCCAGTATGGCGTAACCGACCCAAGTCAACTCAGTTACGACTACTACAGAACCTTCTATGGCGGCGGTCCAGCCAATCCGGAAAACGCCGGTCCCGGCGTAGGGGGTTACTGACATGGCCGGCCTACTCGACGCCCTCAACACCGATGAAGCCCGCCTGGGCTTGGGCCTGCTCGCTGCGGGTGGTTACTCGCCAACGCCCATGAGCTTCGGCCAGCGCATCCAATCCGCAATGCAGGGGCAGGACGCACAAAAACGCGGCGCGCTGCAAAACAAGCTGCTGCAGTCGCAGGTTGACGAGAACGCCAGCCAGGCGCAGCTTCGTCAGCAGCAATTGCTCATGGCGCAGAAAGAGCAGGAATTGGACGCGCAGTTTATGGGCGGCGGCTTGCTTGGCGCATCGCCTGCGGCTCCCGGCGCCATGCCTGGTGCTGCAGGCCCCGCCGCGCCCGGTGGTCAAGCGGCTCCTGCTGGCGGCTTCACGGCGCAACAAATCTCCCAGCAGTTCGGCATCCCTTACGAAGCGGTGGTGGCGGACTACAAATTCAACGGCGGCAAGAAAATCTCTGAATTGATTTCCGAGCGTACGAAGCCGAACTGGCAGAACGTCAATGGCAATCTGGTCAACACCAGCGCGCCAGGCTTCACGGGCGGGATGCAGGGCGGTATGGCCTCCAGTGCAGACGGCAAGGTCACCGCATGGCAGCCTGACGGGCAAGGCGGGCTTGTGGTGGGCGCTCCAAAGGGTGCGCTTGACACATTCCGGGCCTATCAGGGCGCATCTGCTGACTTCAAGCCTATCAGGGTGTTCAATCCTGCCACGCAGCGCGAGGAATTCACCTCCGAGGGCGCAGTGGTGCGTCCCGCTCCCGCGCTCAATCGTAGCGAGGCTGGTATGCGTGCTGACGCACAGGGCAACATGGGCGCCGACCCCGCAGGCATTCAGCGCGAAATCAAGGCCGTGCAGACCGACCTTGCGACCAAGCCACTTGATCCCGGCTCCCGCGCTCAACTGCAGGCGCATCTGGCCGACTTGCAGCAGGCCGCTAAGGTTACGCCAATGCCGTCCGGGAACATGGCGGCTGGGCCTTCTGCTGCGGAGGCGACCAAGGCCGCGACGGATAAAGAGTACGCCGTCAACGCCACCAAAGACATCGGCGAAACGCGCAAAACCATCATGAACGCCGGGTTTTCTGCGCCTTCGACCATTGCCAAATATCAGCAGCTCGGCAAGCTGTTGCAGGACGTAGACGGCGGAACCCTGACAGCCACCGGCACCAATATTGCCAGCGCTATGAACTCGCTTGGCTTCAAGATTGACAAAAATCTCTCCAATAAAGAGGCCGCTGCCGCGCTCGGTAACGAGATGGCGCTGGAACTGCGTAATCCAGCAAACGGCGCAGGCATGCCGGGGGCCATGTCGGACGCTGACCGTAACTACCTTGTCAGCATGATCCCGAATGCCAGCCAGTCCGCGCAAGGCCGCGCTCAATTGTTGGCGGCAAAGATTGCTGTCGAACAGCGAAAGGTGCAGACAGCTACCTTCGCCCGCAATTATGAGAAAAAGTACGGACGCCTGGACAACGGCTTTTTCGAGCAGATGTCCGCATGGTCTAACCAAAACCCACTGTTCAAGGGCAAATAATGGCTGGTTTTGACGCTGATGTTTTTGGGGCGCCCGCTGCATCTGGTGGATTTGACGCGGATGTGTTTTCTGCGCCGTCTTCAAAGCCGGCCGCCCCAGCGCAAGTCACAGCCGCGCCTAAAAAATCCGCACCTGTTGGCCTTCGTGGCGAAGGCTTCGACAAGGCTATGAGCTATAGCGGGCGCGATGCTGTTGGTGGTGCGGTTCGTGGCGCTGGCTCAGTCGGCTCAACCCTGCTCGCTCCGTTCGACTACGGCGAAGAAGCGCTCGGATCGGCAATGGGGATGCCCGCAAATGCTGTCCCAGCCAACACACAGAGGCGCAGGGACATAGACGCGGGGCTGACTTCTGCCATTGGCTCCAACCCAGAATCGACGCCCTACAAGACCACCAAACTGCTGGCCGAAATAGGCGGCAGTTCTGGGGCTGGCGGCTTGGTGTCAAACCTGATCGCAAAGATCCCCGGCGCAGCTACGGCAATACCCGGCTTGCTCGATGCCATCAGCACGGGCGGCATGTCTGCTAGCGGCTACACCGGGGCGGGTGGACTGGCGACACGCGTGGCTGGTGGCGCTGTTAACGGTGCTGTGACGGCGGGTATTGTCAATCCGCAGGATGCTCCGGAAGGGATGATGATTGGCGGTGGCTTCCCGGTTGCCACAAAGCTTGCTGGCGAGGTCGGCGGGGCTATCGGTGGCATCTTTGGATCAAAGGTTCCGCCTGTCAACCCAACAAAATTGCAGACTGCAAAAGAGTCCATGGATGCCGGTTATGTCATTCCGCCTAACATGATCAAGCCCACGTTTAAAAACAGCGTCATCGAGTCTATTTCCGGCAAGCAGGCAACCCAACAGTTCGCCTCCACCAAAAACACCGAAGTAACCGAAAAGCTGACGCGCCAAGCTCTCGGAATTGCTGACGACATTCCACTGACACGCGGCACGATGGACGATCTGCGCAAGACGGCCGGCAAGGCTTACGCGGATGTGTCTAGCTTGTCGCCTCAAGCTGCGACGGATCTGGAGGCGCTGAAAGTCGCCCGCAACGAGTCGCAAGGGTGGTTTAACGCTTACAACCGCTCAGCCAGCCCTGACGACTTGGTGAAGGCAAAAGCGGCCCGACAACTGTCTGACCAACTGGAAACAGCACTTGAAAACCACGCAAAGACGGCAGGAAAAGACGAACTGATCCCAGCCCTTCGCGCAGCTCGCAAGCAGATTGCCAAAACGTACACCGTTAGCCGCGCGCTCAACGACGCATCCGGTACGGTAGATGCCCGCGTGTTTGGGCGGCTTTATGAGAAGGGTAAGCCCCTGTCGGATGGTCTGGATACGGCGGGCCGGTTCGCCAGCGCATTCCCAAAAGCTGCAATGACGCCTCAGCAGGTAGGAAGCCCCGGGGCTCACAACCTCAAGGCCGGACTTGCCGCTGCAATGAGCGCAGCCGGTAGCGCGGGAGGGGTGGCAACGGGTATGGGTGGAGTCGCTACGGGCGGCCTTGGTTTGGCGCTTGGGGCGGTTCCGTTCGTGGCGCCTCCCATGGCCCGCTCAATCATGTTTTCCAAGGGTGCGCAGCAGGGATTGCTTAACCAGGGCGGCGGCCCGGGCTTGCTCAGCAACACGCTCGATGAAGCATTGCCACTGATGTACCGGACGAACCCCCTACTTGCGCAGGGACTTATCGGCCAGTGAACGCCTTCCAAAAGCGATAGCAAAAAGCCAGTACCGCAACGATTACAAGCTTCCAGATCATCCAGTCGGTAATTTCCATCGGCAAATTCTAAGCCGTAACTGCAAAACCACCAAACCGCCCCCGAGGCGGTTTTTTTACGTCCAAAAGAGGTAATAAATGCCAATTCCAACAGTTATCACCGACCTGTCTGCAACGGCTGCGTCCAACTACCCCGCAGGAAGCAATGCCCCCAGCGTGCTTGATGACGTGCAGCGCGCGCACGGCGGATTCATCCGTAATCTGCTTGATGCTACGCAATCGCAGGCTTATACGGCATTCACGACCGCAGGCACCAGCACAGCCTACACGCTGACGCCATCGCCAGCGATCACCGCCTATGCGGCCAATCAGTCGTTTTTTGTCAACTTCAACGCAGCCTCTGGTGCCGATCCAACGCTTGCAATTAGCGGGATTGCAACACCGCCGAACCTGGTTAAAGAAAACAGCGACGGCACTTACAGCAACATCGCAGCGAACGACATCCCCATCAACCACCGCAGCCGGGTAACGCTCATCAGCACCACACAGGCGCTGGTGGAGCGGTTGCCATCGATTCCCGGATATAGCAGCGGCAATCAGACCATTACAACAGGCGGCGCACTTACATTGGCGCACGGACTGACCAAAGAGCCAAGAATAGTAATCTTATGGCTGAAATGTCTGACCGCCGAGTATGGCTACTCCATCGGCGACAAGTTGCTGACCAACAGCGAACACAACAGGGTTGATGGCTCGCCCATCGGCACCAGCGTTATTGTCAACACCACAAACATCGTTATTCGGTATTCATCGAGTGCAACCTGTTTCTCAGCCGCAAACGCGACTACCGGCTCAGCAACAAACCTCACAAACGCAAACTGGGCTCTTGTCGTGGAGGCGTTCGCATGACGTACCACTTTCGGCAATCTCACTGCTCCCTGTAAAGCTAGAAGTTAACCAAAGGCCATCATGTTTTCATCGCACGTATTCATTCCTTTCGCTGTCGAAGCGGAGCCAGTTGTGTTCAACGGCAGGTTGATTGTTCTCTATTCGTCGCGGATTCCTGAAAAGACGAATCTGCTGAGTATTTGCGACTACTTCACGGGGGAATTAATTGCCGAGGTGCCAAATCACGGTCTTGGCCTTGGATGCGCCCTTGTCGTTGGTTCAACGCTGCATTTCTGGGGTACGGATCAAGTTTTGAGCAAAAGCATCAGGCATATGTCCACCACTGATCCGAACATGCTGGTCTGGACGACGCCCGATGATGCGTGGACCTCGACCTCGCAGGGGCAGTATTTGTTTAATACAAGTGTCTGTTATGACCCGTTGAACAACAGATACATCATGGCCTATGAAACGGACGAGCTTGGTACTCCGATGTTCAGTATTCGCTGGCATTCCTCCAGTAGCCCCAACGGACCATGGACTCCATACGGCGGAGTTTATGGAGCAGAAAGATACGTCGCGTGTCCGACCTTGAAGTTTTCGACGGCAAACAATTGCTGGTATATGTTTTATCTTGTGCACGAAGGCGGCCAATTCCGCACTCGCGTTGCCAAGGCATCGGACCCGGCTGCTACGTGGGTTGAATCAACCAGCTATATTCTGCTTCCAAAATTCCCGGATGACTTGATTAACGTATCCGACTTTGGTTTTGTTGAGTTCAACGGTGTGACTTACGCGCTCTACTCGGTTGGCGACCAGACAACCTCGATGGATGTGAAGCGCGTTTGGTGGACTCAAACACAAAACCAATTCCTGGCAGCGATTCCGTGACTATGATGTAGTCATGAAAATTGGACTATCCACCCTTGCGCTTCTTCTGTTGACATGGTTTCCGCTGTGGTGGTCAACCACACCCAGCATCGGTATTCGCGGCATTTACAAGCAAGACTCCGTCTACATGCGGGACGTGATGGAGTCTACCCCGATAGTCTTCAATTGGACGATGTACGCCATCATTCACAAACGGTCACCACGAGGAGCGCCACTGGTCAGTGAGGTGATTATTCAGGAGATTGGAGGCAAGCATATTGCAACCCTGCAACTGCCGGGACTGAGCCTGATTTCTGCTTTTGTTGACGGTGGCCGGGTGACCATCTTCGCCTCAGATTCTGAAAAGTCTGATCTTGTCGTGTCCCTGAGTTCCGCAGACCTGCGAAATTGGTCCAAGCCAGAAACAGTATTGCGTGCCGCTCCAGACCAGCAGATATTGAACACATCAGTTACTCGCGGGCCTGCTGGATTCGTGATGGCCTACGAGGTGCAGGAAAAGGGAGTGGTCGGGTTTACACCGCGCTTTGCGACTTCACCAGACATGAGAAACTGGACGCCAGTTGGCGAGCCGTTCGACCGGACAAGGTATGCGGCCTGCCCGACGCTGCGGCATATCGACGGCTGGTATTACATGCTGTACCTCACCATTCTGGACGAGGACAACGCAAAGAAAAGGTTCGTTACGGTTGCGGCGCGAAGCCGGGATTTGAAGGTCTGGCAGCACGCAACAAAGCCAGCATTTGAGCCGACCGGAGGCGAAGGAATAAACAACTCTGATGTTGACATGGTGCAGGCCCTTGGAGTTACCACATTCCTGTATGCAGATGGCGACCAGCAGGACCGCGTTGCATTGAAGCGCGCCGTCTACATTGGATCAGAGGGCGATTTTTTCAGGCAGTTTGAGTACGCCGACAAGCGGCTCTAAAAACAACAACCCCAACACCAACCCGCCGCGTGCGGGCTTTTTTACGCCCAACCGATAAGGACCATGCCCATGCACGAGCAAAACAACCCCGTACTAAAAGCGACCGTCGCATGGGGGGGCGTTGCCTTTTCCAAGTGGCTGGAGTCAGTAGGCATCACGTCATGGGGCGACTTCGCCGCGATGCTGGCCGCCATTTATTCGCTGTTCCTGATTCTGGACTGGTTGTACAAAAAATGGTCAAACCGCTGATTCTCGTTTTGCTACTGCTGACCGGCTGCGCAACGACAAAGCCGGATACCTGCGACGACTGCCTGACGCTGACAAAAGCAAATCTGGTGAAGGCCATGCAATCAGCTTGGAATGACGGCTACACCAAGGGCTGGGACAAGGGTGAGGACAGCGTTGCTTGCATGAGGTCGCTATGAAAACCGCGCACGACTGGTACGACATTTTGGTCCGTTGCCAAGTCAAGCCGACCGTGGCCGCCGTCTGGTCTGAGGTGTTTGCCGATGTAGTCAAGCCCGGGAGCTTCAGCCAGGGCGATGCGGAAATAGACGATTTTCTCGGGCAAGTTTTGCACGAATCCGCAGGGCTGACACGATTCAGCGAAAACCTGAACTACAGCGCTGACCGCTTATGCAAGGTTTGGCCCTCTCGCTTTCATACGCTGGCCGATGCGCGGCCTTATGAAAGAAACCCGGAGGCACTGGCAAACCGGGTGTACGGCGGGCGCATGGGCAACACCGACCCGGGCGACGGCTGGCGGTATCGCGGGCGCGGGCCGATTCAGCTTACCGGGAAAGACAACTACCGGATTGTGGGCGACCTCATGGGGCAGGACCTTATCGGGTTACCGGAACTCATGGAACAGCCGCGATACGCCCTTGAGGCAGCTATTGCATGGTGGGAGGACCGGATTCCTGATTCCATGCTTGGAGACACAGAAAAGGTTTCTCACAGGGTCAACGGCGGGCTTATTGGGCTTGCTGACCGCATCGAATTAACTCACGCGGCTGGTGCCGCACTCGCCTAAAGGACTGCTATGGACTGGCTTGCAACACTCAAATCAATCGCCCCGACCGTGGCGACTGCCTTTCTCGGACCGCTGGGCGGCATCGCTGTAAGCGCCGTGGGCGACCTCTTGGGCGTGTCAGACGCCACGCAGACAAAGATTGCCGATGCCATCAAGTCCGGGCAGATGACTCCTGAGCAGATCAGCGCCCTCAAAAAGCTGGAACTTGAGTACCAGAACAACGAAAAGGAGCGCGGCTTTCGCTACGCAGAGCTTGCCTTCAAGGACCGGGATTCAGCGCGGCACGCCAATGTCCAAGGCGGCACCCAGCGCTACCTTTTTTGGCTCAGCCTGGTTCTGCTGGCATTTACGCTTGGGTGTGAGGGGTACGTGTTGTTCAACGGGCTGCCGGCAGACACGCCGGATATTGTTGTCGGACGCGTGCTCGGATTGATGGATTCCGTTGCGCTCATGGTCATGGCCTACTGGTACGGCACCAGCAGCGGCAGCGCACAAAAGAGCGAACTGCTCGCACAGGCGCCCGCCAAATGATCACCGGATACGCCATCTGCCTTCTGGTCGGCATAGTGGCCGGCATCTGCATATCGGCCATGATTCGCGGCTGGTAATGAAATACCCCGACCAAGACGGCAGCGACGCCCGCCACCATCGACGGACCGAAAAACAGCAGCTTGACCGGCAAACGCGGGACATCAGAATGGCGCGGCGAATACTGCTTGAGCGCATCGCCGACGAACCGCCGCGTGATGATGATCTGCCGCCGCCTAGGGTGGATTAATAGCCGTCTTTCCGCAACTGCGTCCGGCCATTGCTGGCAGGGATAGGCAGAGGGCTAGGAGTAGGGCGGGGGTCATCATCTATAAGCTTCGACTTGGCGATCCCCGTCTTCATACGTCGCATGCCCACCACCGGCGCGGAACCCGGCCACTATTCCCAAATAGCCAAAATCAACGCCATCGTAAGTCGCATCCTCTATAGCCTGCTGCGTGCACTTGAAGCGCCTTGCCGCTTGGCGGACAGTGGGGTAGACGGAGCCACTGCCAGCCAACTCGTGGCGGCGGGTAAATTTCTCGGCATAGTTAAAAAGTTTCTGAGAATCAATACTCATCACTCACTCCTTAAAAACTTTGGAATTGTTCCGCAAATAAAACGACTGCCGCGCCAGTGTTGGTTTTGCGGTGCACGTAAAACCAATTATTGCGGAACACGTCTTGCCGCAAGTTGTTGATTTCATTGAATCCAGCGAGGGACTCATAATCCTTTGGTCCACAGTTCAAGTCTGTGACGCCCTACCATCCCACATAAAGCTTCCGGCGGAAGTGAGCGTATACAAACGCTGCGCCAAAACGGCGTCCAGTCGCCACTTCGTTGCCGTTCTTGCCGCGAAAGGGTAGAGCGATGAAATCACCTGAGCTGTTTCGATCTTTTCCTATTCGCCGAATGGGCGGATTCGATTTGATTGGGAGTCGTTCCAAATTGTTATCGGAGTTGTCTCAAGACGAACTAAAAGAGTTTGCCATACGTCTTGAGGCCGACGATTACACCTTTCAGCGTTACCACGGCGTTCCACAGCTTCGTGTTTGGGAGGCATTGGCGCTGCATCACTACCTGGACCCTGCGATGTTGGGGCTCAACAGGAAAGGCCGATTGGCCGAATTAAAGCGAGCGGCATACAAGCTGCTGCCTTCAAGCGTCCGGCTGCTGAACTTTGTTGCTTCGGTGCCGCCTCTGCTGCAAGACATTGATCAGGGAAAGCTGGTCTGCGTCAAAGCAACAGACGACCTTTTGCAAAGCTTCACAACGCCGGAGCGATTCAAGACCTACGTGGCGAACCAGCGACTTGGTGTTTATCCGCAGCGGGCATCTCCCCGGAAGAGTGAGGCATTCGATCCGGCGTCATTGCCGCCCGAACTCCGCGATATGTGGGAAGGCAGGGAGCTCTGGAAGACGATTGACCAAGGAGGAAAAGTTGTCCCAGGACGCCGTTCGACCGAGCCAGACTTAGTGCAATTTTTTGTTGGCCGGGACTATTCACTCCACCAAAGTGAAGTTTTAGCGTCAATTCTTCGGCCATCCTATGCCCGCCACATTGGACGTCCCCCTAAAGCGGGATGATAGTGGGTGCTATTTGCTTGGCAAGGACAAATACGAAAGGGTGAAACCCTTTCGTCCCTTCGGAGAAATAACTGTTGAACTTTTAATTTTCTCACCCCTGACGCAGCATGTGGCCTCACTTAGGCTTACATCCATGGCGAGCATCATGACGAAAAAAGAGGAGTCCGCAGACCTCTCTCTGTTACGCGAAGGTCAGATCCTTCAGTTGATCCCAGTGTCCCGATCAACCTTTAGACGGTGGATCAAGGCGGGGAAATTTCCCGCCGGCTTCAAGATAACAGAGAGAATCACCATGTGGCGTAGCTACGTTGTTTTCGATTGGATAAAAACCCAAAAAATTGGCGGGGGGTGCACCAATGAAATTGACCCGTGAGCAGCTCTACAAATGGGTATGGAATTATCCGGTGACGAGAGTTGCCGAGAAACTCGGAATCTCTGACTCCAGCTTGGCCAGAAAATGCAGAGCGCACAACGTGCCTACACCTGGTAGGGGTTACTGGCGGCGGGTAGAACAGGGCATACCTGTCCAGCGCCTGCCACTTCCGAATCCAGATCAAGGTTCTACCGAGGTATCCGTAAGAGTGAGCGAGGCGCGCGCGGCAGAGTTGGATCAATTGCTGCTGCCATTTGTCGAATCATTGATTGGTCAGACCGCGAAAGTCAATTCGAGTGACGGGCTGGATTTACCAGAAGCATTGGAAGTTTTTGAGGGCCACCAAGTCGCGCCTACACTCGATTTTGCTAGCGGTATTGCAAGTCCGCAGATTGGCTTGACCGAAGAGACATGCCAAGCCATGGCAGATCCCGCCGACATCATTGCGCTGGCGGCACTTCATGACAAAACCGAATTAGCGAGGCGCTTTATAGAGGCTGTGAGAGAGGCCAGCCATGATTGCGATGCAGCGACGAAGGCGGTGCTCATTTTATGGACCGATGCCGCCAGAGCTACCATCTTTGAATCTGATCCTACCACCTGTGTCCTCAAAGAGTGCCGATGTGTGGCGTCCGGGAGAGTCAATCCTGAATGGTGGATCACTATGCAGAAGGGAAAGCGCGAGCATCACTGACTCATGTGCTGCCAAATTGGAATGCTGGGCATTGGCAAGTATTCCGCAGATGACTTTAATTCCTGCTTTCTTTTGGTTCTAATACTGGCAGGGTCCGCATCTTGAGTCGAACACGCAGTTCCCCGACGTTCCATAATGTCACTCTGCCGATTCGAGTGGGCTGCGGTAGGTGACCTGATTTGCACCAACGCCAGACGGTTGCCGGCGAGATTGCGAAGAGGGCAGAGACAACGGGAAGCCTGACGCCCGCAGATGAAGGAAGACTATCAAAGTTCGCGAAGGCCGATCGATCGGTATCCCTCATATTCCTGACCTCCTATGTCATTACCAGCGGCGTACAGTTTCTGCATTTGCCGGAGCTAATCCATCGTGGGTGCGTCGGGGGCGCATACGCCTGGGACGTATTGTGTCTAGGGCACGCTCGGCGCTCAGAAGGTCATAAAAATCTTCCGCGCGAACCGTACGCGGATCTGCAGGCCGAATTCTGAACAGAGGCAATCCTGCCAGCTGAAATAGCTTGTTTTTTATGTCGTCGCGACGCGCCGCGGCTTCAGCGTCATGCCATTCTGAGTCCAGCTCGAACCCCGCTATCGGATCCTCGTCGCAGGTGCATAAAAGAATGTCGACCTGCGACTGCCATGCAAATTGCTGAAAACTTTTAGAAATTGAGAGGCCAAGTGCATCTAGATCGATGAAGTTGCGCAGTGCGATGTTTGGATAAGACAGCATCGACGGGAAATATTGGCGGATCGCACGCAGAAACTCTCTTTCCTGATTGCTTGCGCACAAGTTCCGTCGAAAGTCGAACCCATCGGAAGCGGACCAGGTGCGAATGGAATATGTACTAACGATCGAAACGCGCTTCATCTGTGAAGCCTCTTGGGAAGGAGTGGACACAGGTTGTCGACCAATCGTGTCAGGAATTTGAGTCGCTATCTCAATACCAATCGGCAAAGGTTTCGCCGGCAAGCCAGTAGTCATCGCTAGCGTCTTCAGCGCGTCATCAATGTTCTGATTGATCATGACTCTTAGATCGTTCTCAACTAGCAGCAAGCTTCCGTTCATCGTAAGCCGCCATAGCGTGACCAGCGTTTTGGCAGTGACACTGCCCTTTTCGAAGCCACTACGCAACGCCGACGGAAGAGCAACTTGTGTGAGGGGTATCGCGGCGGGCTCAAATGCTACGGTGAGCACGTACTGCTCATATGCCGCCAGGAAGCCATCAAGATCATCAACCTCCAGTCGTCTTCTCATATGCTTGATCGCAGCACTTACTCGAATTGGTTTCACAAAGAACTGCACTTATGTTCGATAGTGGGCCTTCAATCTGTAGAAGGTTGATCGCCGGAATTGAGAGGAGCGATCACGGCCCGTTATAAATTTATGTGAATTAATGTTTATGTGATTGAGAGCATATTCGAAGTGACTCCTTCTGTGAAGCAATACACCTTTTCAAGTCTCTTGAAATTAGGTAATGACAAGCATTTCGGCGTACCTCGAAAGGGCATGAATCGCTATGGATACTCATGAACCTCTGTGGCTCCGTGCGCAATTTTTGCGTTTTCGCCACAAAAGAGCGAAGCGCAAGTGCGCCGTCAGTATCGGGATGGCCTGTTGAATGCGATTTTTTGGGGTCTGGTTCAGGACGCTTCGGATGAGGCGCCCAAGTGTCCCCAGTTGCATCCAATCGAGACCCCCTGAGGTAACGAGCCTATTCCCGGTCAATTCTTCGGGAGAATGGCTGGTTAAAACAGTTTGGGGTTCAATATCTGTGAGGCGAGTTAATGCCCCTTAGCCCATCAAATGGCCGTTACTTGGTCTCGCCAGAGGACCTTACCTGTTCGAAGAACTCAAAAATCGAGAGGTTGAATGCACCGGCGATGACCTCAAGTGCATTGAGTGTTGGGTTGGCTTGACCCCGTTCAAGTCGGCTAAGGTAGGTTTGATAGAAGCCGCAGCGCTCACCAAAAACAACTTGGCTCATCCCGCTCTCAACACGGAGCTTGCGCACTGTCGTTCCCACTCTTAAGGCCAAGGTTTTCTTCACCTTGGTGAATATCTAGTCAATGCTCTAATTCGCATAAACACTAATTCATATATTTCGAGGGCATTGAAAGCGCTGATAACGAAAGCAGCTGCGCCATATCTCGGTAAAACGAAGACTGTTCGACGCGGACGCAGTCTGGTACCTTCACCCTAGCGGGATATCAGATATTCACCCGAGTCGGTAGGTGGCCTCGTGAACGCTCTTAGGTTTGATTTGGAACTGCTTGAGGACCCTGGCCCACGACGGTATCAATCAGCGGCCCTCCGGTTGCCATGGCCACGACTGCGCCCAGCGCGGTCTAATGTTCCGAAAGCGTGTTCCCCAGTTGCCTGATGGTGTCAGATTGCTTGAGCAACTGATTCCGAAACTGCCTCAGGAACTGGGCGGCAAGATCGTCACGAGTGCTGAACGACTACAGGTTGAAGGTGATGATGAACGGGCCAGAGAGTTCGGTGTCAAGGTTTGGAGTGATGGAGAATCTGGTCCTTCTTGACCCGTCTGTTTTTTCAGTCAGACCGAGCCCGTGTCGTTGGCGCGAACTTCAATTGCTAGGCCTGCCTCCATCAAGGCGTCAAAGGGCAAGGCATCTCCCACCATGACTTCGTCGGCCACCATATTTTTGTAGTCATCGGCCAGCGCATCTCTTGCCGCTCCCTCAGGAACAAGCTTTAACTGCCCATTCGTGGCGGAAAAGTAATCGATGATCTCGCCAGCGACGTTCTTCTCACTGAAAAAATACGTCTTATGCTCGGCGACGGCCTGCGCCACGGCCCGGTCCGTCACTGACCTCTCGTAATACCCACTGCGTGCAATTGCCGCCAAGTCATGCCAATGTCGCGCATACCGTTCGCCGCGTATGCGCCCTTGGGCGCAGTACACGTGGGCCGCGGTGGCTTTCTCCCAAAATGTCCGCGCCACGCTCATCACCATCGGTGATGCTTCCGGAAATTGGATGCCATCAATCTGGCCTGCCATGTCGCAGGTCACCGGAAGGATGCCATGCGGTTCGCCGGTTGCTCGTCCTCCAAATTCCAGCAAAACGACTGGGGCCACATATCCGGTGCCCTGGTTGATCGGTGGATAGCTCAAAAGAAGCTTGTCTCTCTCCTCGCCACCGATCTTCAAGGTCGCTTTCAGCCCGTCCCGCTCCAATGCCGCCGCGAGGATGGGCTTCACCGATTCTGCAATCCACCCCGGAAGCCGATCACGCACGGCCTTTGTCCACTTGCTTGCCTGGCTCCGGCTTGTGGGCAGGTAGTCGTCATTGCCCGTCAAGTCGCCGATCAGCTTGCGGATGTCATAGGTGAGGTCGATGTCCTCTGAAAATCTCTCAATGATCTTGTAGGCCTTGGACAAGGAGGTGCCGCCTTTGAAGGTCAGGTCGGCGGCCAAGGGCGAGTCGAATAGGGCGCCCAACGCCCACACCACCCATACGTCCTTTTCTAGCAGATGGGTGGGCCGGCCGGTCGTTTGGCGAACCTGCTCCAGCACTTCGCGCTGGTCATCTGGGCTCAACGCAACGAAGCGTTCAGCCACGGACGGCTTCCTCACCAATTGCCCGCGCCATCCATGAAGGCAACCCCGCGCGCGCGCCGGCCAGTGCTTGCCATTCCGAAGAGGGCAGCGTGCGCCGCAAGGTGGCCAGCGACTCGTTGACATGAGACGGACCCATCCAAGCCAAGGCCCGCACGGCGGCGCCGGCCGAGCCTCCCAAGGCCAGCATCCAGCGTGGGGCATGGTTGACGGCAACTTCGGAGCGCCCCAGCCGCAGTTTGCGAGAAGGGCCGGAGGTCAGGTAGACCTCCCGGATCGGAACTTGGCGGGTGAGGCCGAGCGCGTTCGCCGCACTCGCACCATGCGGAGTCACGGTTTCCCCGGTACGGGTCGACAACGCCTGCACGACCTTTTCCGGCGAGGGCGCACGGGTGCCGAACCGGGTGGTCACCGGAGTCACATAAGTACCACGCGCAACGCGCAGCAGGCGCCCCTCTTTGGTCAAGCGTGAAAGTGCCTGATCCACAGCAGCCCGGGTCCCCAAATGCAGAAATTCCTTGGGCGACAGGACGCCACCCTCAGGCAGAGACTGAGCGTGCAACAGGATGGTTTCAGGCAGCTTGGACATAGTGGTACTTTCAGATATCAGAATTTTAGCCGAGTTTCTGACATTTAGCATGATCCGTCTCGACGGCATGCAACCCAAAGAGGTTGACGACTGAAGAAATTTGCACAAAAATGACATTGACGAAATTAAGGATCTGCACAAAATGTCTCTGCCATTGCCCTCCACCTTCAATTCCGGCCTTACCTCGGCCCGCCTTCAATTGGTTGCGCAGTGGCTGCTGGAAGAGCTGTACGCCACGGAGGATGACCTCGTCCGATCTACGGACAATGGATACAGCCGAGGTTGCACGACATTCATGCGCCAGAAAAATCGGATCATCGCGGAAGCTTTCTCTGGACGGCATTCCTGGCTGGCACTGACCAACAGCAGCAACGCGCTGGTTTTCACGGTATCAGGCGTACCCTGCCGGTTTAGCAACGACGATCCTGCGAACCCGTCCAAAGATGCAGTCCTCACAGCCAACCGTTATCAGTTTGACTTTATGGAGTTCACCACGCCTGGCGAGCCCGGCCGGTTCTGCTTCATCATCGACCGCGGCCATGACGAGTCTGCCGAGCCGCGCGTCGAATTCCTGGGCTTCGCACCCAGTGGGGAAGTGGCATGCCGCTGGGTATCAGACAACTTCCGCATCCTTCGAGTCGAATCCCAGGAATCGCTCGCTCCCACAGTGCATGTGGCTAAACCCCAAGTCGCACCCAAGCGCCGCGACGAAGGCGACGCTACCTCCGAAGCCGCGCAATGAGCGAGTTTGTTGGAACCAACCTTCGACTCATCCGCCTCTTTCACGATCTGTCACTTACAGAACTGGGAGAGCAGGTCGGCGTATCCAAACAATTTCTCAGTCGGGTCGAGACCGGTGCGGAAGTCGTATCCGCCGCTCTAGAAGCTGCGTTGGCCGAGTCCTTGGCGGTGCTGCCTGACTTTTTCTATCACATCGACCCCAATCCCATCGTTGATGAGCAGTGCCACTTCAGACGGCAACTCACGACAAAGGTCGCTCTGCGCCAAGTGGGGCGAGCCCGTGGCGAGATTCTGAAACGCCTGGTGGGTGTGCTGGACGAGCACGTCGAGCTGCCACGCTACCAAGTGGGCGAAGCCGATCCCGAAACCCCCGAAATGATCGAGCATGCGGCCGAACGATTTCGGTCGCTGTTCGGACTGGGTCTCGGACCGTTGAGTAACGTTACGCGCATCGCAGAAAACGCCGGTGCCGTGGTACTAAAGGTACATGGCCTCGCGCCTGAAATCGACGCTGTCTCCTTCGCTACTAAACGACCCGTGATTGCGCTTAACGGTGATGGTCGATCCGCTTGCCGTGAGCGCTTCGGAATAGCGCATGAACTGGGCCATTTCTCCCTGCACATCGGTGTGCTGACCGGCGACCGCCTGACGGAGACCCAGGCCAACCGCTTCGCCAGTGCACTGTTGTTGCCGCGCAGCACGTTCGCCACGGAATGTCGAGTCGCCTTGCGCGGCACGCGGCTGAACTGGACCGGCCTCTCCGAACTCAAGCTGCGCTGGGGGGTATCCAAGGCCGCCATCATCTTTAGGGGGCGGCAACTAGGGGTGTTCTCGGATGACCAGGCGCGGTCTGGCTACGTAGGCCTCAATCGCCATGGCGAGGCCGTTAAGGAATCGGAAGACCATCTCATGGTCAACGAAGAACCCGAAGTCATCGCAGAGAGCTTGAAGGTCATGCGAGAGCACTTTGGCGTGCCGCAATCCGCAGTGGCCAGAGAGATGCGCGTGCAGCCCAAATTGCTGCAGGCGCTTCTTGAACCATCACAAGCCCAGGCAACCGGCAACGTCGTGAACTGGACCGGTTCGCTGTTAAAGGCTGAGCGCCCCACCGAGTCAACTGACTTTGTTGAAGGCAAGCTAGGAGCTACTGTGCTGACCTGGCCGAATGCCCGTCCACGCTGAGCATGGACGATTCCTCGTCACCGAAGCGTCAGCAGACGATCAAGTTGGCGATCGATAGTGAGACTGTTGAGCTTATGGCTTCGGAGGCATTGCTGGAGTTACCGGAGGCCGAATTCACCGGTCTCCGGAGGGAAGCTATGGCCGCGCGGTTGGAGCGTCGCCGCTGCGGCACCGCGATGCGATTTCAATGCGCCATTTGCCGTGGATCTCTGTATTTGTCCCGGCACATTCGAGGGTGGCAGAACCGATGGTTTGCACACTATGGCTCGGCCCAGCACTGTCCTTGGTATGAAGGTAGCTGCAAAGTACGCTGCGCCACCTAGACGGGCTGCATGACAAGGAAAGCGGTGTAGACAGACCCCTTCGACTAGGAGCGGGAAAATTGCTTCCACTCGAATACATTAGGTTCCAAATGGGAGGATCTTCATGTTGGATTCAAAATTGGATAGCCATGCTTTCGGTACCGAAATGGCCAGCCTCGTCTCGCCTGCTCGTCCAATCCAGAGCATTGAGTATCTGCATGGCCGCGCTAAAGAGCTTGAACGCATTAAGAGAGCATTGTTCGCTCCGGGAAGGCACATATTCATTTATGGAGACCGTGGCATCGGTAAATCTTCCCTAGCCGCCGCTGCAGCCGCGCAAGTCCAGTCAGCCGACTCTCCCTACATCGACGTTTCCTGTTCGACGGACTCGACGTTTCGCAGCGTGATTGCGAATATCGGATCGCAAGCGGTCAGGCTGAGTCGGATCCATAAAACCAAGAAGACACAGTCCGCCGGTTTTGAACTGCGGTTTCTTCGCGCCAGCGCAAGCGAAGAAGTCACCGAGAACGACCTTTACGATGTAATCCGCACCGTGGGAGACGCTGTCGAGATTCTGCGGGAGGTCGCTTCCGTTCATTCGGATCGCCCCGTCGTTGTGTTGGACGAGTTCGACCGGATGGTGGATGAGCGGGAGCGTGGACTTTTCTCGGATCTGGTTAAGCAGCTCGGCGACAAGAAGATCAACGTCACTTTCTTTTTCACGGGGGTCGCGCCAACGCTTGATCAGCTGTTGGGTGCGCATCCGTCCGCTATCCGTCAGTTTGAGACTATAGAGCTGCAGAAGTTAAATTGGACCGCCCGATGGGACATCACAGTGAACGCACTGGCCAAGTTTGGTGTAGAGATCGAAGATAACATTAGAGTGCGAATTGCCGCAGTTAGCGACGGCTATCCAGCCTATGTGCACTTGATAACCGAAAAATTACTTTGGCGATTGTGGGATGATCCAGCTGTCGTTGCAAATGTCGATTGGGGGCACTACAACGGCGCGATTCAAGATGCTATCGTCAGCGTCAATGCAGAACTGAAGCGCCCTTATGAGCAAGCCGTGAACCAGCGGACCGAGGACTTCGAAGAGGTGCTGTGGGCAGCTGCGGACTCTGAATATCTTGATCGTGATCTGCGGCAAATTTTTAGCTCATACAACTACGTTATGAGGCAACGCCCGGGTCGTGCGGCTATGGAGTACAAGCAGTTTGCCGTTACTCTCAACAAACTCAAGACAAAGTCCTGCGGAGAGATCATCGTGGCGTCGCGCTTCGATCGCCGCGGGTGGGTAGCCTACCGGGAGAGCATGTTGCGTGGCTACGCTCGGATGCGGGCTGAAGCCCGCAATATCAAGCTCGTGGGCGAGCAAGAAGCCCCGCGGCAGGTAATGCATGCGCCTGGTGGAGGCGGCCGTTCGTTCGGCCCGTCCATTCCGAAAGGTGTCCATACTGGACGCATCCGAATGCCTGAAGAAGATCAAACGACCGAAGAATAAGCGGCTAAGCGACCATTAAGGACAGTCGCGTTCAACGAACTCCGAGCACTGCCTCCCGGTAACAGCGCACGACTGCTTTCGGCCAGAAGCCGACGTTGGCGAGTGACCGGATTGGAGTAGCGAAATCTTCGCTCTTGTCCCCAAACTGCTTTGAAAAAAGACGTATGAGGGCGTCAACGTGATAATTAGCGACCGTCAATCAGGCCATGTAGGCCAGATCCCGAATGTCGCTGCGCAAGGCAGAGCGGTTCAGGCCATGCATCGGCAGCGCAACTCAATCAACCCGATGCTTTTTTGAAGCCAGCTTTTCAGCCTTTTCTAGGAGGCACATGATTGCCTCTATCAACTGTTCGGTGGTCGAATTTTGATCGCCCAGAATGGCTAACTCGTCCTTGCACTTGAGACCTGGAAGGTACTGCTCCGGATGGGCAACCGCTTGTTCCCATACGCGTTGTGCAACATGCCCACTCACCCCGATGGGGACAACAGGCTTACCCAGTCGCAAAGCAATCTGGACTTCTTCATCGACACCGGGAGAGGCAATCACAGTACCGTCGTCGCCGGTCTTGTTGCCTGAAACGACCACCATTGCCCCGACCCGGGAAATCATCTCTCCGCGATGCCGGGTGAAGGCTGCTGCCCGCTGAGCTGCAGGTGTACTGCCTGGGAAAGGGCGGATCAAAACACGCTCCTCAGGCTGTGCCTCTTTACTTTCATAAACGGCGCGGAACGCACCAAGAATGGATTGCTCTGCAATGCCCACACCGAAACCGGAAACCAGGTTGAAGCCACGCCGAATGATTTCGCCGCCGAGTGCGCGGCTCAGCTCATTCAGCCGGTCTTGCCCCAAGGGAGATGGATCACTTGCAGCCCCTGACATGAAGACACCACGTCGGGTGACATAGGCCTCCAAGGCCAGCAACAGCTCAGGAATGTGAGCGTACTCGTCCACCCAAACGGTTTGAATGCCATACCGCTTCAGGTCCTCGCTTTGCAGCCTGGCCTTGCGCTCGTCATAGGCGAGTTCTTCGGGCGATTTGGAGCCATCCGAATTGATCGTCGGGGGCCTGCGGGTGATCCAGTAGTGATCCCGCTTGTTTTGCCCAAGTTGCTCGCGCACCTTGGCCAAAATGCGCTCGACGTTTGGGTCCGTGAAACTGAAACCGAGGAACAGCAGCGTCTTCTCAATGAAGTCGCCTTTCAGGCTGTCCGTGAACAGACGGCGCGTGCGGTCGTAGTCTTCATAGTCCTCTTTGGTCAGAATCGCTTGATGAGGCTGAGTAATGCAGCCATGCATCTTGTAGAGCGTGACATCTCTGCCCCTACGCGCCTGAGCCAGGTTCTCGATCGAAAGCTTGACCTCCACGCGCCTGCCCGCGGCTTCATAGGCCTTCTCGAGCAGCTGCTCGTAGTTCGTGGTCCAAACGGTATCGATGGGCAGTCGCGCCACGATTTCAAGCAACGGCGTTGATCGGGCATCCCGGGTGAACGCTTCGATCAATTGCTGATTGATGTCGTGGCGACCACCTCTTGCATTGACCTGGTACTGCGCAATAGCCAGAAGGTCATGCTCCTTGTCGATGTCGAGATCCAGTTCCTCGGCCACCCAATCATCGAGGGCATCGAGATCAAATTCCTCATCAATCTCCCGCTCTTCCATGAAAATCGGATTCTCACGATTGATCCGCATCTTGGTATCGCGACCATCGGGCGTAGATTCAAACTTCACGCACCACTCGCCATTGGTGCCGATCTCATAGCCCACCACTAGTGGCTCATTGCGGAGATCGCTCCACCCGACGATTAGACGCACACTCACACTGAGCACCTTCCGCCGGATCGTCCCCAATGCCTCATAAAACCTCCAGACATCGGTGTCGTCCGTCTGCCAATCCTCAAACGCCTCGGGCACCAGCTCCGGGATGGGAGTCTCACCCAGCGCCATCTCAATCTCGATCTCGATGCGACTCTTCCGGTCGCGCCCATGCACCAGGTTCAGAAACCCGCCCAGGTCCACCGCGTCACCCCCTTGCAGGGTGCGGTCGGCATTGGCATTGTTGCGCTCCAGGATTTCGCGTACGTACTGCAGCGCGTGCAACACGCTGCTTTTGCCTGCGCTGTTGGCGCCGAAGAGCAAGGTGATGGGGCGAAGCTCGATAAGCACTTCGTCGGAGAAGCCCTTGAAGTTTTTGAGCGAAAGTGACTTGATCAGTGATGTCATACGGCTGAGGCGAGTGGCAGGTAGTAAGTTAGCTGAAGAAACTGGATGCCAACGATTCAACAAGGTGATCTGAATCGATCTCTCCAGTGCGCCCCTGCTTTAGGATCGACTCTGATCGCTGGCGAATTGCGAGGAACCGGTTGACGAGACCAAGAGGTGGCACCAAGACAGGAAGCGACTTGATCATTCCCAAGTTCAGGTTTTCCTGGTTCCCGCCACGGCCCATGGCACGCAAGTGCTCATACATCATAGAAAGCTGTACGTACAAGAAAAATGGGTCGATAGAGGCTGAGGGCAGTATGGCCGCACATGCCTGATTCGTGGCAGCCGGCATACCCAGCATGCCGACTTTCCCCCTCGTCTTACCTTGCCCGTACATCGCGATCAAGATAGTTCGTTCTGGGAATATTTTGCAATTCGTCTCATTTATGGCTGCATCGCTTATGTGCTCCTCCGCATTGGTGATCCAGGGAGAATCAACCTCCCCTGTCTTTATCCAGGCGTGTGCTCCACCAAAGAAGTCTGACCGTTCGCGACTGGGCGTGGCCCCAGTTGCTACCGAGCAAAGTTGTTCAATGACCTGGGTCGTGAACTGTTTGGTATTCGACACAGGGTCACCAAACATGTCGAAGAACACCGCCCGAAGGAATTCGTCGGCGAGGCGGATGGCTTCTCGGCGTTTGCGGCGCAGGCTGTCGGCCTTGTCGAGGATGGCGGCGATGCGCTGCTGCTCCCCAGGTGACGGTTTCGGAACACTGCAGTTCTTTAGAAATTTGAAGTGGCGGCTATAACCTAAGCTCTCCGGTAGTCGAACAGTTCTCAGGAAGTGGAACAAGAAGCGTGCGTCGAATCCCGGAAGGGGTTTCAACACCTTGACACCATCAGCGCCTAGCGCAAAGTCGAAATCTACGAACCTCAACGTTCGGGTGTGGTCGCCGAAAAGGATCACTGGACCATCGCGACGACAAACTGCAGTCAGGTTGTTAGTAAAGCCTGCAATCTCGGCCTGGCCCTGATCTATGACGGGGATGGCTCCTTCGGCCTGGTACTCGGTGGTGAGCAGTCGCTGGTTCCCGCCAGTGATGTCAAGTACCGCTTGCTCAAAGGGGACTCTGACTGTCATCACGTTAACAGGCCCTCTAGCTCGCTCAAGTCCCGCATGATCGCGGCTTCTAGCTCCTTCAAGCGGCCAAGGATCTGGATCGGGTCGTCGTGCTTATCAGCGACATGCTTCGTCACTTTGTATCTGTTGATCGACAAGTCATAGCTCTGCGCGCGAATGTCATCCGCAGACACCTCAAATGCTTTCGCCGTTCGATCGCTGAAATCGCTCTTGCCATCACACCACTGCAGGTACTTGGCTTGCACATCTGGCAGGTCGCCCTTGCCATTGCCAATCCTGTTCCGCTTGTCATCCAGTGTGAAACCATCCGCCTGAACGTCGTAGAAAAACACGTTCTCCGTCTTACCTCCCTTGGCGAAGACGATGATGGCGGTGGACACTCCCGCGTAGGGTTTGAACACGCCAGAGGGAAGTGAAATCACAGCCTCCAGCTGGTTGTTCTCGATCAGGTGATGGCGGAGCTGCACATGGGCCTTGCTGGAGCCGAAAAGCACGCCGTCGGGCACGATGGTGGCGCTTCGTCCGCCCACCTTGAGCATGCGCAGGATGAGGGCGATGAAAAGCAACTCAGTCTTCTTGGTCTTGACGGTGCGCAAGATGTCGGGCGCAACGTCTAGCTCGTCCAAGGTCCCCTTGAATGGCGGATTGGCCAGGATGAGGTTGAAAGCGTCTTTGGAGCCCTTGGGATGTCGCTCCTCGAAGCTCTGGCTCAGCGTGTCCTGGTAGTGCACATCGGGTTCGGCCACGCCGTGCATCACCAGATTCATGGTGGCGATGCGCAGCATGGTAGCGTCAAAGTCGTAGGCGTGGAACATGTCTGAGTCCACATGTTGACGGTGTTCACCCAGCAAATCGCCGCTATAGGTGATGTGCTCTTCACCATCGATGACTTCCACATGCTTGCCCGCCTCGCTGGTGTGTTGGCGCAGCAGGTAGTCGTAGGCTTCGATCAGAAAACCGGCCGTGCCGCAAGACGGATCGCAAATACGGTCTGTGGGTTGTGGCTGCATCAGCTCCACCATCATTCGAATGATGTGGCGCGGCGTGCGGAACTGGCCGTTGATGCCGGCGGTGGTGAGCTTGCTGAGCAGGTACTCATACAGGTCGCCCTTGGTGTCGCCACGCTCCAGTGGCAGGTCTTGTACGGCGTTGACGGCCTTAACCAGCAGCGTGGGCTTCTGGATCATGAGCTGCGCGTCTTTCATGAACGCGGCGAACTGGCTGCCCACACCGGTGCTGCGCTCAGCCAGGCGACGGAAGTGCGGGAATACCTTGTCGCGTACATGGGGCAGCATTTCATCAGCCCCATAGTGGCGCCAAGTCTCCCAGCGGCAGTCCTGATCGGCCTCGCCAAAGCGGCTGAGGTGCGGCTTGCGGGTCACGGAGCCGCGTTTTTCGTCTTTGCGCTCCTGCATGTCCAGCAAGCGGCTGTACATGAGGAAGGTAATTTGCTCGATGACGGTGAGCGGGTTGGTGATGCCGCCGGTCCAGAATTCAGTCCAAAGGCTGTCGATGCGGTTCTTGAGTTCGCCGGTAATCATGATTGCTTTGTTATGTTTTGTTGCTGAAGTTAATTTCAGCTGGTGGAAATTTGGGTACTCGCTCGCATGGCTGCCGCTGTGGTTCTCTATGTGGAGAGATATTAGGGTCTTCCGAGTGGGTCTAATTGCTCGTAAGTGGTGATGGGCTTCATGAAGCAGGCGACGGATTGAGTGGTTCACCGAAGCTGCGCACCAGTTGAACGATTTGATCGAGCTGGTGTTCATTGGGGAACACGCCGCCCAGGCCTTCGGAGTGAATGGTGGTGAACGGGGCCTCAAACAACTGCCCGAGGCTCAGGGCCCCGTATTGGCGGATGTTTTCCTTCAGAAGAGAAAGAAACCTCAGCTGGGTACTGGAAAGCGCATGGGCTTGAGCAAAGACGGTGAAACGCTCTTCCACCGCTTTGTGGTCATGCCCAACGATGCTGCGCAAGATGCTGGCCATGGGGACAGCGGTTTCAGGGAAAAACTCACGCAGTGTCGCCAGATCCACATTTGGGTTTCGGGTGTGCAGCAAGCTGTTGAGGCTATCCAGCTCGTCCAGCGAAACGGGTTCTCCCCTGCGAATTTTCTGAAGCACTGGGTCGGTATCAAACAATGGCTCCAGGGCGGACTGCACCGCTTTGCGGTAGATGCCGAAATCCACCGACTTGATCTTGGTCGGGCGTTCTTCAATGTGGTAATCGCCCGCGTCTTCGTGAATGTCCAATCGCGTCACCAATGACGGTGCCAATCCCACGGGAGCCTCTGCAAAGTGAATGACGCTGCGAAGCGCTTCGCGCATGGCGTCCAACTGCGCGAAGGTGGGCTGCAGCCAGAACGCATCTGAATGCAGCGCTATAAGCTCGGCCGCTTTGGCTCGAACGGGGTTCAGATGCGGGGGCAGACGGTCCACCCACTGTTGTATTTCGAGGCGACAGGGGTTGGCCGCTGCCGAATCTGAGATGGCGGCAGCCTGGGCTTTGCCCAACAACAGGTCCCAGCGCAAGGCCTCGCCCTGGCCCCGCACATCGAGAGCATTCATCAGAGGCGCCACGGTATCGAGCAAGAGTTGGCGGGTAACGGGCGCAAACTGGTGAACCAGCTTGGGATCTCGTGCCTGCTGAACGGCTTGCCAATGCTCGCGCACCGAAATCCCGCGATCTGGCAGCGCCAGTGCGTCTTGCTGGATCTGGATGGCCAGCGCGTCGAAAGCTGCAATCTCCGACTTGGCCAGTGCCAAGGTAGCCAACTCAATGCGCGCTTCATAGCGCCGCTGGGTCAAAGGCTTGGGTACCTTGGGTTCGACTTCTTCAACGTCCAGGTCGTGGTACGCGAAATTGCCCCAATGGTCAAAGATTAGGAACTCGGACTTATCTTTTCCCGCTCCAAACAGGTCTTTGCACAGGCGCGTACCGCGTCCAATCATCTGCCAAAACTTCACCTTGCTCTTCACCGGCTTGGCGAAGACCAGGTTCACGACCTCGGGCACATCGATACCAGTATCGAGCATATCCACAGAAATAGCGATACGGGGATCCAGCTTACCCTTGAAATCGTCGATGAGCTCTTCAGCGCGCGGTTCTTGTGAATGGATCACTCGGCAGAACTTGCCGGCGAACTGCGGGTACATCTCGTCGAACAACTCGGCGAGGAGGCGAGCGTGGTTGATGTTGCGGGCAAAGACGATGCTCTTGCCAGGCAACTGACCGTCGGCATCGCGAATACCGTTGTCCATCAGGTTGCGCAGGATGACACGGTTGGTGTCTTTGTTGAACACTGCATCGTCAATTTCCTGGGCATCGAACTCCAATGTGTTCGGGTCGATACCTTGGTCTTCAAGTTCAGCGATCTGCTCGTCGGTCAGGTGGGCGGCTTTGATGCCATCGCGCAAAAACTTGGTGGTGTGGGCGACCACCCGGAAAGGCACCAGATTGTGGTCGGCAATCGCTTGCTCCAAAGGGTAGTTGGCTGTGGGCAGTTTGTAATCGCAACCGAACAGCTGGCAGGTGCTGCGGCTGACCATTTCGACGGGCGTGGCGGTCAGACCAACCTGCAGCGCATCGAAATACTTGAAGAGATCACCGTACAAGTTGTAGACAGAGCGGTGTGACTCGTCGGCAATGATGAGGTCGAAGAAGCCCACATCGAACGACTCGTAGTCGTTGATCAGCCCTTGGTAGATGCCTATGTAGACCCGCGCATCGAGCTTGCCGATATCGTTTTGCTGCCCAATGACATACAGCGGCTCCTTGAGGAAATCATTGAAGGCGTTTTTGGCTTGTTTGCGCAGCTCTTTGCGGTCGCACAAGAACAGCACCCGCTTGACCCAGCGCGCCTCGATCAGCAGCTTGGTCAGCGAGATAGCGACCCGGGTCTTGCCGGTGCCGGTGGCTTGAACCACCAGGGCTTTACGATGGCGCTGGGTGAAACGCTCGGCGACACGGGTGATGCCTTCGATTTGGTACATGCGACCAGCGATCAGGGGATCGGGCCGGGTTTGGAGGAGATCCAGGCGCTCCTTGCGCTGAAAGCTGACCCGGTATTGGAGCGTGTCTTTGGAATAGAAACCGTACACGTAGCGCGGCGGGTAACCGGCAACGTCGTCCCACACCCAAATGTCATGGCCGTTGGTGAAGAAGATCATGGGCCGCTGGCCATGCATCTTTTCCAGCCCATCTGCATACAGACGCGCTTGCTCTTGGCCCACGCGGGCATCCACACTGGTCTTTTTGGCTTCTACGACTGCCAGCGGTTTGCCGTTGTCGTCCCACAAGACGTAGTCGCAGTAGCCTTTGGTGGTGGTTGTGGGCTGGTGCAGGACTTCGACTTCCTGTCCAACAGACTCGTTACTGGCCAGTCCCGCAGAAACATCCCAACCGGCCATGCGCAGATCGCGATCAATGAGCCACTTGCGGGTGTTGTCTTCGGAAAAGCGTAGCTGCTGGGCAGCCTTTGCGGCGCTTTGCGCAGTGCGTCTCAGCTCTGCCTCGTCTGGGCTGGGCTCTTTGGGAGGCTCTGTCTCGGAAGGCGTCTTGTCCGCTGCGCGAAGATCGGCCAGCTCCTGCAGCGCTTGGCGCAGGCGTTCTTCTTTCAGGTTGTTTTCAATGGCGAGCGCTTTGACCTTGCGCTTTACCTCGGCTTTGTTGTCAATTCCTTCCGCTGGCGGTATTTTGAAATCGGAAAAGTCATCGGGCTGGCCAGCCAGAAAAGTGACATGCAGCCAGCGGGCAAGTTGCCAGGCTTCCCGCACACAGCGCACAGCATCTTCAGCTTGCACGCCTTCACCATGGGCAGCCCGGTTGCCAAGCTTGCGAATGAGGTGCAGTTTGTCCAGGGGAAGGTCGGTCGCGACCATCTGAAAACTGGCGTTGTTCAGCAAATCGATGAAGTTGGACTGAGGAGCGCGCTGGAGTTTGAGCTTGACGTAGATGTGATCCACCACCCGCTCAGCAAAGTTACGCAACTTGACCAGCGAACTCTCAGGATCTGAATGGGCGTAGTGCTCCGCGTACCCGCCCATATTTGCGAGTTCGGGCCACACTGAGCGCAATGGCTCAAAGTTAAGCGATGTCAGATCTTGCATCCACATTTGGACGGCTTTCGCGTTGGTTCATGCCAACTAATCAGCGATAACCGTGCCAAGCCTCCCTAAGGTGATGATTTGTTATTTTCCATGCCCAGACGCTTCATCCAGTTTCCCAGCGTCTGGTAGTTATCGAAGCCTAACAGCTTGGTGGCGCCGGTCTTCTTCTGACCGGATTTCGTCATCGCTTGATCGATGAAGTCGCGAGCAACATCATCCAAATAGCTTTGCAAATCAATGCCTTGCCCAATTTTTCGAGCAGGTTGTCCATCAAACTTTGCCACCAGAGGAAGAAGCGCAGCCAAAACGTCTTGATCGGTGATTTCTGAACCCGTGGACCAGATCGCCGCTCGCAAAAGCGTGTGATACAACTCTCGGATATTGCCTGGCCAAGGCTGGGAAAGAAGAATATTTCTTGCTTCTACGGAAATATTTTTATGCTGAGCCTCGGGCTTGCCCTTTGCGTCGGCATTGATGATCTCCATAAAGTGAGCAACCAACACGCCAGCATCGCCATCACGCTCTCTGAGCGGCGGGAGGCGCAGGATTCCAACGGCCAGGCGATGGAAAAGATCCTCCCGGAAGCGTCCCGATGCCACGTCTTTCCCCAAATCACGGTGGGTCGCAGCCAGAATGCGGGTGTTGACCTTGACAGCGCCAGATTGCCCCATGGGCGTGACTTCGCCCGCCTGAAGAACTCGCAACAGCCGCACCTGGGTGTCCAGGGGCAGATCCCCAACCTCATCCAAGAAGAGGGTTCCTCCAGAGGCCTCCTGGAAATGCCCTTTACGGTCGGTGATCGCACCCGTGAACGCGCCCTTTTTATGCCCAAAGAGTTCCGAGTTGGCAAGCTCGGGGGGGATGGCTCCGCAGTTCACCGCAACAAATGGCTTTCCCGCGCGAGGACTGGCTGCGTGGATGGCCTCGGCGAAAAGCTCCTTGCCGGTACCGGTCTCTCCCAGAATCAAAACTGGGACGTCATAAGCGGCCATCCGACGAGCAAGCTGGATTTGCGCCTCAACCACCCGGCTCTTATGAATAACTTTGCCGAACTCCGGAGCGGGTTCTTTGGCAGCATCGGACAGCCGAGCGACCCGATCTCCACTGCGCTGCAGGTACTCTGGCAAAAAGTCGTTGGCGAGGTCGAAGAAGAAGTCGACCTGCTCTAGGCCACGTTCTCTGGATGTCTGGATCAGCTTCGCAGGAAAGCGGGTTTTGGCCAAGATGATCCAGATGGCTGCCATGGCAGGCGTGCCAGGGCTGAGATGAAAGGTGAGGTCGATCTCGTCGCGCGGAAGCCCTGCACCCACCAATTGACTACTGACCTGGGTATAGATCTCACCGTAATCAATTGGGCTGGACAAGTCGACCTGATACAGGTCCACGTCATCAGGCGCATATGCCGCCTTTTCCTCGAGCCACGCGCAAAACCGCTTGCTGCGTTCAAAGTCGTAGTTGGTCAGCAGGTAGACGCGGTTGTAGCGCTTGGTGCCTATCAGCGCCGTTGCAACCGGCCCAAGATCACCGCCGTGCGCCCCTTCCGCGCACTCGTGGTCCATCTTGCCTATCCAGGCCACTAACCACGATTGATTCTTCATGCGGCATGATAAACATTTTATAAAAAATAGTAAGAGCGTTTATATTTAGCAAATTCTCTTCTCTGGCCCTGGGCTTTGAATGTGACTGGTGATTGCGAGGCATAAAGTCCGTCGGGCTTTTCTCACAGCATGAAAAATGAGGATGAGAAAACGGCCTTGGCGGTAAGACATCCAGAAACGGCAACTGCTTTGGAGAAGGTAGGCGCTCGTCGGCAAACTGGCCAATATGCAACTTCGTAAATGTCGGCTTTGCGACGCTGATTTCCCGTGTATCGAATTCCGCTTTGTCGTCGAAACCAGTCGGTGCCTGACGACGGATGAAGGACCGCATTCAGTCTGAAACAGACAGTCGGCTAGTGTTGCACTAACGGCCGCTTCTGGCCGAAAGCAGTCGCAGCGGCTGGTTATCGATAATCGAACATTGCCGATAGTCAGCGTCCCAACGTAGCGAGCTGACTGCCGGCCTCTTTCTTACTGACACCTCGCAACGTGGCAATCGAAGAAAACTAGCTGACCCTGGGACGGGCATTCCAATTTTCCCATTTGTAAACAGATCTGTGATCGGTTGCAGACATCATCGAATTACGGCGCCTGAGGATCTAGCGCCTGCTGTGCTTTGGTAGCGACTTCGTGAACCGCGGCCTCAAGTTGTTCCCTATTCCTAAATCCGAACGGTATCCAAACCGACGGAACCACTGCAGAAGCTGGATCGAGATGAACGCGTTGGTCATCGAAGAATATGTGCGGCTTGAAAACTTCAAGTACTCGTTTTTTTTCGATCCCCCCCATCAAGAACAGTTCTGCGGCGTGCATACCCCAATCATCAAGTGTCGTGACAAGGCGTTCATTTGCGGGGTGGTTTCGTGCGGTCACAATGGCAACCCGCATAGCTGGGCGGTAGCTGCGATCTTCTGCGGCTCTTTTTGCTTCCAAGCGTTGAAAGTAGCCGATTTTCGTGAACAAATCCTTTAGGGGGCCGGGATCGTGTGGAACCGCAGACTTCTCCACCTCATGTTTGTGAAAGAGGTCCAATCCGCCATCCCCGTAAACAATTTCTGCCTTGTCATCGGCAAGAACGCCATCGAAGTCGAAAGCGATCCTAAAGTCGTGGTCGCTGTCATCGTCTTTGGTCGCGCCGGGAAGAACCAGGCCCGCAGGTAGACCTGCCGTAGTAGCAGCGACTACATCATCGGCATTCGCACTCAGGAATACTGAGGCATTGAAGGCGTCCACGAATGGGTAAGGATCTTGTCCCGAAAGAAATGCCCCACGGGATATGTCCAGTTGGTACTCCTTACAAGAGCGAAAGAAGCGCCGCCCAGTCTCTGGACTGTTCCGCGACAGCACGACGACTTCAACCGGTCTCTGAGCCGGGTACAAGTCGTTCAGGGCGAGGAGCCGTTTAACAAACGGGAAGGCGACTCCTCTCTCAAGACGCTCGTCCAAACGCTCACGCTGGTACGATCGGTAAGCCTCAATTCCTTCCTGATCAAAAACCCTATTCGCATCCTCCAAGTCGAACACGGCGCGACTGGAAACAGCGACCACTAGCTTCCGCTCAATAGGATATGCCACGCAAACTCCTCCAAGTCACCAATCTTAACGCGGACATGCAGTGCACAGCACTTCGTAGCGAGTCAGCTTCAGGCGGAAAGCTGTTGCAACGGCTGATCATCGATAAGGACATATGGTCGGTAGCGATGCTGAGGCGGATGGCGCAAGTTATGGCGTTGGCTGTGTCCAGCGTCGGCAATGCCGTGCCACTAGCAGATCTAAGCGGAGGCCAGACGGGCCGGATTGAATTCATGGCGTCTAATCCACCTCATCGGTGGGCGCTCATTCGAGGGGAGCTTGGGCCACGGCAGGCCATTTACGGCGATCTGCTGTTGCCACCAACTCCGAATGCGAAGATCCCAGCGGTTGTCATGAGTCATGGCAGTGATGGGATAACGGAAGGTATGCGGGAGGTCTGGGCTAAACCTTTCCTGGCCGCTGGGTATGCTGTTTTCATGGTGGACAGCTTTTCCCCACGTGATAGCGCAAAGATTGCTGGGACCGGAGCGCAGTTGACATGGAATACCACAGTCAACATTTCTGACGCTATCTATGCTCTCAAGCTGTTGACAAGTCATCCTAAGATTGACGCGTCTCGCATTTTTCACCTTGGTTGGTCACGTGGCGGAAGCGCAGTCACAGGAGCAATGTGGCCAAATTATAGATTTCCAATCACCCAGGCGGAGTCGATTAAGTGGGCTGGCAGCATACCTGTATATCCAGGCTGCAACCTACGCTATAGAAACCCAACCCTGAAGGTCAGTGCTCCTGTCCTTTACCTCTTTGCCGAAAAAGACGATATGACCCCCGCTGAGCCATGCGTCGAAGAAGTAAATTTGTTAGCTGCAGAGGGCAATGCAGTTCAATACAAGGTTTACCCTGGGGCTTATCATGTATTCGACCGCTTGAATCAGGCGCGCCAAAGCTTCCGTGAAGGTACATATGCGCGCTGCGCAGTGGATGTAGTGATGCCTTCGCATGTCTCTGACAGGAAGTGGGGTCCAGCATTCAATCGCGCGACCAAGACCACTCTGGAGACGCCACCCGAATGGGAGGCAGCGGTCAAAGATTGTGCGGGAACCTTTTGGATCACAAGTGCAACGGATGTCAAGGCAAGAGAGCAAGCGGTAAAAGATGCGCTTGAATTCATGGACCGCACTAGCAGGGCTTTAGCCCAAGAAAGCAAGCCTACAACAGACAAGGCCGAGATCGATAAGCGCGCGGAAGAAATCTTGCGGCTGGTAAATTTCAAGTAGTTGAAGAGTGCTGAGATGGCAAGAGTCAGCGCGACGGTGCCGCAAGCTGACTGGCAGCCTCTTTCTTACTCATCCCTCGCAGCGCTGCAATCGAAGCAAACTGGCTGGCCCTTGGTCGCGTCTTTCCGTTTTCCCATTTGTAAACAGATTGATCTGAAACTCCCAGAAGAAGGGCAGCTTCCGATGCCGACAGCCCCAGCCTTTTCCTTTGCGCCTGCAAGCCGCTCGCGCTAAAACGGAAAGCGTTGGCCGGCTGATCGACCGCGGCGCCTGGCGCCTTCTTGGCGGAACCTTTGCTCAGACGTCCAACAAGTTTCTCGAGCACTGCAATACGACGTTTCAGGGCTGCTATGTCTGAACGGTAATGAGCCGACGCCTTCTTGAGCTGCTGTGTTTCAGTTCGCATTTCCTTCCGCGCAACGCGTGCGATTTCTTCTTTCAGGACGCTGGCGATATTGGGCATAGCTTTTACTTGTAGTGAACCAGCTTCGATCATAAATCGTCGATGCTCGTTCAAACTCGTCCTATCGACTTCCGCGTCCAAGCGGTCTAACTACGCCTCGCCGCCTGCCCGAGCTCTTAAAAGTCAGGCTGCGGGCCGTTGGCGTAGGCGCCGACTAACTTGAGCAAGCTACGAGCGTCCCTTAGATGGTACGGCCAGCAACAAGCTAAGCCCGGTCATGATGGCAAATGCGAGTTGCGGGCTTTCAGGCGCGCGCCCCAAAGCATGGCTCACGAAGTGTTCACAATTCCAGGTGAAGAGATCGTAGCGTTGCCCTAGCTTCGCGCGAGCCCTTGAAAGGATCTCGTAGTTGGTCAGGGTCGTCGGCTCATCTACTAGTTCAGGGAGAAAGCCGCCTAAGAACTCGCTTAAACGCTCCTCCACCACCTTTCCTCTGCGATTTGAGCAACAGATCACCAATTGCTCCCCGCTTTCCCACCGATCAGTCACGATTCCGGTGTGTTTGTAGAACAATCGGGAGGTTTTCAAGACTTGCCCCACCTTGTACACTGCACGTTCTGTCACTTTCATATCTTCCTCTTGGTGATATAGTCTCGAAATGAAACTATTCCTTAAAAGAATACATGATTAATCCTCAGGCTGTCAAGGGCGGTGGTCCGCGTCCGGTGGTTCCTTACAACACGTTAGTTGGCAAGGCGATTGAAGCGTTGCGTTCGCAAGCAGGTTTGAATCAGTCAGATATGGCCGCGGCTTTAGAGCTAGGGCAGTCGGGCTATTCCAAACTGGAGTCGGGACAAGCAGCAATGACGTTGGCTCAACTTCGGGTGATCGCCGCGAAACTTAAATGCGCGCCTCATCAAATTCTGCAGCGAGCAGATGAGCTGGCTGTTCGGCTTGAAAAGAGCGGTGTAGACGTACCGGACAAAAAAGAGGACAACAAGGCAGCCGTCCTTATAGGTCTTGGGCTGCTATTTGCGATCATGGCAAAGAGCTAAACGCGCATAGCCAACTCTGGGCGGCCGCTTGAGCGCATAGTTCAGATGAATTATTTTTTGTCGCATAAACCCTGACCTCACATCCAGGTCAAGTGGTTGACGCGTCAGTCGGGCTGACCGGCCACAGGACTCAGCCAGAGCTCTGCTGCATCTGCTGGCGGCAATGCGCGAAGATGCGAGTCTTGCCAAAGCTCAATCGCTACCTCCTCCAATTGTGCAGACTCAACAGTGTGCCAGCGCTGATGCAATCGCTCAGCGCATTGAGTAACCCATTGGGTGGGAGAGATGTCTTCCATGGTGTTTATGATACTGTACATAAATACAGTTGTCCATTAGGATGATTGGCCCCATGAGAGCCGACCGAAACCACCCCATGCAAGCTTTGTATACCCAGCCGGCCCGTGCCCCGGTCGTGCCGCTGTCCCTGCCGCCCGGCATCCGGCGACATCCGCCGTGGCCGTTTCCCGCCGCGCAAGCCAAGCCTCTTCCCAACGATATCGCCGCCAATGCGAGGAAGGTGATTGCCACCACGGCGCGCGCATTCCTGGTTCATAGCTCGGTATGAAAATAGCCATGCAGCAGTTTCCCGCGCGGTTATTTAGCCGCAGGGCGTGGCGTGGCCTGCTGTTCACGATGTTGGCGCTGGGCCTTTCCATAGTGGCCGCTGCAGCCGTTCTGGAAGGCAGGGTCGTAGCAGTGACCGACGGGGACACCGTCAAGGTGCTGGATGCCAACAAGTTCGAGCATGTGGTACGCCTCTCCGGTATTGATGCGCCCGAAAAGAGGATGCCTTTCGGCCAGCGCTCCAAGCAAAACCTGTCCGACCTGGTTTACGGAAGGTGGGTAGAGGTGGAGGGTGAGAAGAACGACCGTTACGGCCGCTTGGTGGGGAAGGTACTGGTGAAGGGGCGCGACGCCAATCTAGCCCAGATTCAAGCAGGCATGGCTTGGCACTACAAGGAGTACCAGCGTGAACAGACCGTGCCTGACCGGCGGATGTATGCTGAAGCCGAAAGCATGGCGTCTATGGCCAAGCGAGGTCTTTGGACTGACCACAACCCTGTTCCGCCGTGGGACTGGCGCAAGGCACGCCGCCGAAAGGACTAACCGCCCTCAGCGGGTCAGTCCAGGCGCACGCATTGCATCGAATTCAAAGCGCAGAAGCGCTTAGGAACCTTACGGTCAAGCGCCAACTGCGTCCTTTACGCATTTCTTGCTGAAGCTCGACTTGGCGGCACCAGCGAGTTTCTTCTCCTGGCTGGCAATCTCGCATTTGGCCGCAGCGTCTTTCTCGCACTTCTTCAGGAACGAGTTCTTCGCAGCGCCGGCAAGCTTCTTCTCGGTAGCGTTAGCCACGCACGTGGCGTCTTGGGCAAAGGCGGCGCCCGCGAATGCGACGGCTATGGCCAGGCAAACTTTCTTGAACATGGTTTCTCCTGTTAGGAACGTGACTGAGCTGGACCCTGAAAGCCGTTGGCTCATCGCAATCTTAGAGTAATCCCGGCAGCTTGCCTGGAAACTCACGCTGCCTTTCCCGCTTAGCGGGCTAATACCTAGTCCAAATAGAGGAGGCGTTTGGTCAAGGTTCATGCGACGATATGTACGGGAGACTGACAAAACTGATAAAGATCTTCGAAGGAGGCTGCAATGTGTCTGTCACCATGGGGTTGGGCGCACACGCGGGTTTTGGCTCTCATCGGAATTGCGATATGTTTCACCCAGAAGAGCATTGCTGATATTGGTGGCCTTCCAGAAGCAGACAGGCGCGTAGTCGTGTACCGAGCTTTGGAGCATCAGTTTGTCAACAGCAATTGGAAAGAAGAGGCCCCAACGGCAAGTTGTAAGGTCAGAAACCAAGATGAGCCACAAACTTTTTCTATCTGGCAGTACCAAAGTTTCAAAGCGCTAGAAGACTGCACAATTGATATTGACACGGGTTGCCAATATGGAATGTTCCCAGCTTCCAACTGGGACCATGATGGGCGATGGGCGTGGACTAAATCTCGCATTGGGCACCTTCTGTATTTGAAGGAACTGGCCCGCACTGTCGGCGTGCCGGAGACGGTACTCAAAAATGAGTTCGGAGCGATGGAGAGCCTAATTCTTAAAAATATTGAGCGTAGGCTTAAACGACCAATCAGACTTCAGGTTTATGAGCTCAATTGGGGAATGGGTGTTGTTAATGATGCGGATACCCACGATGGTAGTACGCGCACTTGGGAGGAAAGGTTTGCCAAGCGGTGGAATGGTTATGCGCGTTCTCTTCCCAAACAGCGGCGTACCGAAGTCCCCATTTTGAATGGTAAGACGGATGGATGCGGTGCGGGTGAGACTGAATACGAGGTTGGCAGCAGTCCTCCCGGTGGCACGATCCGACTCATAAGCGATATGGATGCTAAGTTATGTGAGGCTTTAAGGGTTGACCCGTGGGATTTCAATAGCTGTCAGGGATGGTCGGCCATACTTTCCAAAACAATGGGCCTTGTTGGAACATACCGGTATGTTGTTGAGTGGCCGAATGGTAAAACTGCACGCGACAAATTCACCACAAATCAGATGCGGGAAAACAAGCTCTGTGTCCCACAGGCTTGCTAACGGCCGACTTTGAGGATATGACGCTCTCAGGAATATGATCGGAGATCTCTGATGCCATCTTCCCCGCTGACCGGCCTGGACGAATTCTTTGACGTTCTGCGTGAGGTCCGAAAAATCGCTTTAGTTGCTGCAGGGGGGTTAATCCTTTTGCCTGTGTTAGCGGGGATAGGGGGATACGTTCCACCGTGGCCCGCTGGAATCGTAGGGATTACGTCCTTGGTAGAGCTTGTGGCACTGATCGTTGCCTTCCAACTACTTTCGCGGACGAAACGCGCGACAGCATCCCGAGTCATTGTTTGGTCAGCCGTTCTCCTGCTGATTCTCAGCACGGCCTACTTGATACTGAATGTGATTTTCGTATATCCAATACCGAACAACACCGTAAAGGTCGTGTTGGGTTGCGGACTTTCTGAGAAAACGCAACTGATCCTGTCGAATTCCGGGTTTCAGTCAAGGGTCGTTTGTCCCGGCGAGTTCTCATCGTTGCTTGCTTCTGCACAATACGAAACGGATGTGGTTTGGAGCAAGTTGTCGGTAAGTCTCATCAAAGCAGCGTTGGCTCTTTCTTGGCTCGGGGCTTTCGGTGCGCTCGCAGCTCTCACTGGCGTTTTCGTATCATTTCAACGGCGGCAAAGAGTTCCGACAGCTAAGTCCGCACCATGATGGGCGGCCTATGAGAAGTTAATCTTTGTCGATATGCAAAGTAACTACTATCTCTAAGCAGCGATTGAAGTCGTTAGTGGCTGACTAACGACAATATGTAGTTATCGATAGTTGACGGCATTTGACGCTTGCGGAAAACCACACGGGATTCACGCAGTAAGGGGATTTAGTTGCTCACCAAAATAAAAATTCAGGGATACCGAATTCACAAGGAACTGATCCTCACGCCCAATCGAAAGTTCAATCTCATTGTCGGGGCCAATGAGTCCGGCAAGTCCACACTCATGGAGGCAGTTGCGCTCGCATTGACGGGCCGTATAAACGCTAGAAGCGCCTCCGAGGAACTTAACCCTCATTGGTTCAATGCTGCTCTCGTCCAAGACTTCCTTCAAAAGAGGGCGCAGGGTCTTCCAGTGGGCTTCCCAGAAATTCTGATTGAACTATCCTTTGAAGACGTTCCCGAACTGAAAATTCTGGCTGGTGCAATCAACACATATGTCCCAACCTACGCATGCCCGGGAGTCACCATGCGGGTCGAGCCTAACCCTGAGTATGCGGTGGAGCTGGAGGAATGGGCCAAGGCTCCAACTCCGTTGCTTCCCGTCGAATACTACCGTTGCGACTGGCGCTCTTTTGCCGACAAAGTGCTTACGACCCGCCCCAAAGTACTGGCTACCGCCATTATTGACTCGCGTACAGTCCGAGCGACTTCGGGCATTGATTACCACTTGCGCCAGATCCTCGGGGATCAACTGGAGCCAGCCGAACGCGCGGCGGTCTCGCTCGAATACCGCAAGGTGAAAGCGCTGATGTCAAACACTGCATTAAGCGGCATCAACACGAGGATGAGTTCTGTGCACGCGACGCTGCACAGCCAGCCAATCGCTCTTGCCATGGATCAGACTTCCAGAACCTCTTGGGAAGGAGTCGTCACACCCTACGTTGACAACGTACCGTTTTCAATGTCTGGTCAAGGGCAACAATCAGCGATAAAAATTTCACTTGCCATGAATCGGCATGCCGGACGCGCGAAATTTGTGATGATTGAGGAGCCCGAGAACCACCTTACACACACCAGTCTTGTAACTTTGCTAGCGCGCATTGAATCCCTGGCTGGTGAGAAACAACAACTTTTCGTCACCACCCACAGTTCGTTTGTGCTCAACCGATTGGGGCTGGACCATCTAGTCCTGATGGGAAATAACGCGGCAGCGAAGCTCGCCGAACTGCATCCCGATACGGTGTCCTACTTCAAGAGGCTTCCTGGATACGACACGCTACGCATTGTTCTTGCGAACAAAATAGTTCTTGTCGAAGGGCCGTCAGATGAAATTGTATTCGAGCGCATCTTCTTCGATATGTACGGCAAGCGACCGATGGCGTGTGGCATTGACGTTCTAAGCATGCGCGGGCTCTCTCTGGCACGCGGTCTAGCTCTTTGTGCTGCACTTCACAAGCCGGTGGCCGCGCTTCGTGACAACGACGGCTGTGATCCAGCCGGACTCCGTGAGTCTGTAGCCGAGTGGTTGATGCCAGGAGAACGAGAGGTATTTATTGGAGAGGTTGCCCATGGCAAAACGTTAGAGCCCCAGTTGATTCACCACAGCGGCGAAGTACTGCTACGTGACATCCTCGGCATCACTAACGCCGCTGATTTGCTGACATGGATGACTAGAGAAAAGACCGAGACGGCACTGCGTATTGGCGAGGCAGCAAAAAGAATCGTGCCTCCAGCGTACATGCTTGCGGCAGCCAAGTTCTCTCATGGGTAATCAGCTTACGCTAGCAGTTGCAGGCTCCCGTAAGACGCAGGGAATTATCGAGCACTGCGCTTCGCTACCCACTGATCGAAGAGTGCTTGTGCTTACGTACACCCAGGCTAATCAGGAGGAGCTGCGCAGCCGTCTCCAGCGCTACGCAGGGGACCATCATCACATCGAGGTGATGGGTTGGTTTACTTTCCTCTTGCGTGACTTTGCCCACCCATTCCTGCCATTTAAGTTTCCCGGCCAGAGAGTGCTAGGCTTCAACTTTGATGGAAGACCGTGGATCACGGCGAGGGGCAAAAGCCGGTTCTTGGACTCAAACGGAGCGGTTTATGCATGCGAGCTTGGCAGGCTTGCTCATGAACTTGTGACTAACAGCAATGGCGCCTTGTTGCGAAGGCTTGAATGCATTTACGATGAAATTTTGGTTGATGAAATTCAAGATATGAGTTCCCACGATTGGGAAATTTTCGATGTGCTCTTACGCTCATCCATCGACATTCGGATGGTCGGTGACATTCGACAATCAGTCCTTGCCACCAATCCTCGAAGCAAAAAGAATGCTAAGTACTCTTATGCTAATTCAAACAGTTGGTTTCGGGAGCGTGAAGCAGAAGGTCTGCTGGAAATAAGGGATAGCGCAGTCACTTGGCGATGCCATCCGGACATTGCCGCATTTTCCGATTCCATTTTTGATCCTTCGTGGAGGTTTCCTGCGACGCACTCTAAAAACGAAACGGTTACTGAACACGACGGCGTTCATCTTGTGGCAACCAAACACGTCATCGAGTATGTCGACCAATACAAGCCGCAATGTTTGCGTCACAGCGTATCTTCAGGCAAGAAATTTGATCTCGATTTTCTGAACATCAAGGTATCAAAAGGCATGACTTATGAACGCGTCCTGATCGTTCCTACTGAGCCAATCAAAAAATTTATTTCATTGGGAGCCTATCTGGAACCGACTCCTGCATCTTCTTTTTATGTGGCGGTCACAAGGGCGAAGCAGAGCGTCGCGATAGTCCTAGATAGTCCAGGTAGATCGACGCTGCCGTACTGGAAGCCACAGCGGGTCCTGCTTGACTGAAGTATATAAAGCGAAAGATCAAGCTGCGGACTACACCCAGTCGTATCCGTTTTTCCGAACTACAAAGATCGTCGTCGAAATAGCTGGCTATCGATAAGTACTTACTGTCGTTGGTCAGCTTTTGACCGTTTTCGGCCAGAAGCGGACATTCGCATTTACAACAATTGCGCTATAGGTGGTGACATGAGCAAATGGTCATCGTGGAAAATTTGCAACTTTCTCTTATGCGGGCTGAGGAAATCCTCTATTTGGGCGATTTAAATGGGCATTCATCAAAAAATGACTGCTTTCGGACGCAGAACGGCGTGGCACTGTCCGCGCTCGTAAAACCATTGACAGGCGACTGTGGGCATCTGTTCGGTCTTCTGATAGCCACAGACGGGGCAAGTGAGGGTACCGTAAGTGGCCATTGCCCACCTTTCGGTCAGGCTCGATCGAAGTACGCTCGAGTCGGCGGTCGATCATTGTCTTCCGGACCATTGCCTTACTTGGCTTGCTCAAGCGCCACGACTGTGAAGCCTGCTTCGCCCTTTTCAGCTCGGAACAGGATTTTGTCGCCTTGCTTGAGGTCCTTGAGCAGCCTGGCATCCAGAACTCTGAAAACCATGGTCATACCCGGCATGTCCAGGTTCTCGAGTGCCTCATGTTTGATGGTCAGCTTGTTCTGTTCAAGGTCCACCTTGCGCACCTCGCCGGCTGTCAGCCTCGTTGTGGCAGTCACCTTACCGGTGTTCTGGGCTCCGGTTGGAGCGTCAATCGCGGCAATGGCAAATCCAGTCGCGCTCATGGAAAGCACGGCCGTCACCAAAAAAACACTGATCTTAAATTTCATGAAAAACTCCTAAGGATATGAATAGATCGTCCGGATGGCCTGCACCCGGCTCGGTTCCTCGCTCCGTATCAGTTGACAGACTGCTCCCGGAACAGACGGCGCTCCGCGTCTGTCATGGCGAGGCTTGGCTTCGGGGTGTTGTGTGCAATGCTGTCGGTGTGGACAAGCCTGCCGTCCTGGAACGCATAGCTGTGCTGTGGAGGCATATAGCCTGCCTCGCCGCCGACCAGCGTGCCGCCTTCAGCAGTGGTAGGGTTGTTGCGGAAAGCGCCCAACTCCTTTGGTTCCAACACTTGGAGCCACTGCGATGCAAACTCTGCATCACAGTTGTTAATGTAGAAACCCAGCTGCGACACCACCCTGACCCGGAGATTACGAATACGTTATGTACGATCGAGGCTTGTTTTGAAAATTCTGGTGATTGAAGACGAACCCAAGGCCGCCGCCTACCTACGCCAAGGGCTGACCGAAAGCGGTTATGCCGTCGAGGTGGCGTACAACGGGACGGACGGGTTGCACGCGGCGGCCAATGGTGACCATGGTTTGGTGATCCTGGACGTCATGCTGCCGGGCATCGACGGATTTGCCGTTCTGTCGGCGCTACGTACCTCCAAGCAAGTGCCAGTTTTGATGCTCACCGCCCGCGGCAAGACCGACGACAAGGTGCGTGGCTTCGATCTGGGAGCCGATGACTACCTGGTCAAACCGTTTCAGTTTCCGGAGTTACTGGCCCGAGTTCGGGCCTTGCTCAAGCGCGGCCAGCCCGTGACCGGGGAGCCCGTGCTGCGTGCGGCGGACCTGGAGATCGATTCCGTACGTCACCGCGCCACTCGCGCTGGCCAGCGCATCGACCTGTCGGCCAAGGAGTTCGCCTTGCTGACTCTTCTGGCCCAGAAAGCCGGCGAAGTCCTCTCCAGAACTCAAATCGCCTCGCTGGTCTGGGATATTCACTTTGATTCGGACACGAATGTGGTCGAAGTGGCGATACGACGGTTGCGCGCCAAGATCGACGACCCTTTCGAAGAGAAATTGATTCATACCGTGCGCGGCGTGGGCTATGTCCTGGAGCGCCGGGCCGTGCCGTGAAGCAACGCTTGCTCCCCAGCTTCTGGCTCAGAAATTCCCTGGCTGCGCGCATTGCGCTCGCCAGCTCTTTTTTTGGTCTTCTGATCACTGGCGGAGCCATCGTGGTCGGGTTCTATGCACTGACACATCAGCTTGACGCGCGGTCAGTAACAGAGCTGCTGGGCAAGCGTGACTTGGTGCTGCATGTTTTATCCGAAATTTCGTCACCGGAAGCGGTCAACCAGAACAAACACCGCTTTGGCGATCTGCTGATTGGGCACGATGACCTCCACTTGGCGCTGGTAGATCCCGCTAGCGGTCAAAGCGTGGCGAGCTTTTCTGCGATTGCGCAGCAATCCGTGTCTGCGCTGGACGCCGGCCCGAACAGTTCCACGTCCGTTCACGCGTGGACGGCGCCGACTGGTGAACGGCTAAATGCCATTCACGGCATCGGTATGGCCGCCAATGGAAAGTCTGTGCGTTACTACCTGTCGCTGGATCGCCGGCACGACAGCCGATTACTGGCTGACTTCATCAAGGCAACTCTGGTGGGCTTGCCGATACTGCTACTCATCGTGGCGCTGGGCGCTTGGCTCATCGCGAGCACCAGTCTGGCACCTTTGCGGCGCTTCCATCGGCTGGCGGCATCCATCGGCGCACAGTCGCTCAGTCAGCGAATATCTTCCTCAGGTCTGCCCACGGAACTCTACGAACTTGCAGAAGAGTTCAACGGCATGATGGATCGCATCGATGCGGGTTACCGGCGGCTGCAGGATTTCTCCGGTGAGCTCGCTCATGAAATGCGTACGCCGGTTGCAACGCTCATGGGGCGAACACAGGTGGCACTGTCCCACAAGCGCACATCCGCTGAATTCAAAGAAGTCCTGGAAGGCAACGTTGAAGAACTTGAGCGCTTGTCCCGCCTGATCGCCGACATGCTCTTTATTGCCCGCGCAGACCACAGCGAAACATTGCTTCAGGGAGAGCTTCTGGAGCTTGCCAAGGAGGCTCAACGAGTGGCCGATTACCTCTTGCTGATCGCTGAGGAGCGAGGGATTGCGGTGGAGGTGACGGGCACCGCGATTGTTATGGCCGATCGCCTGTTGGTTGAGCGCGCGATCACCAACCTGTTGTCCAATGCAATACGCCATGCCTTTGCGAATTCGAAGGTAAGCATAGTGATCGCCACAGACGGCGACTGCACCACCTTGGCGGTGACCAACCAGGGCGAGGGGATCGCTCGAGCCCATCTGGATCGCATCTTTGATCGTTTCTACCGCGTCGATGCCGCGCGCGCCCGCCTCGATGGCGGAACAGGACTGGGTCTGGCAATTGTGCGATCCATCATGTTGGCTCATGGCGGGCAGGTGATCGCAGACAGCCGGCCGGGCGGCGAGACGACTTTCACGCTGGTATTTCCAGTAGCCGGTTTTCCTGCGCCGAAACTGGCCTGAAGTCCTGCATGACGAGGGTGAGTGCGAGGTGCATCTCATCATTCCCGATGAGCACCGCGCCTGCAGCGCAGTCGTATTCGCTGAGACCCTGTCGCAGGTATTCGGTCGGCCTGAGTTCGTCTTTGACCGCAAGAAGACACACGGGATTTTTTACTTGTTTTACAGCTGCTTGTGTTTTCGGAGAGATTACAAATTTGTAATCTCCCGGTAGGTCTGGCGCAGGATTCGGATATTTAAACTCGGGGTCTCTCAACCTGTGATCGACACGGATGACGCACTTTCGTCCCGATGGGCGAAAAATTCATATCTAGGAAGTGCCCGCATACGAAGCACTGATTCTTTTTTCCTGCCACCGCCCTTGAAAGGTATTCAATGAAATCAAGAAACATCCTGCTCTCTCTGCCTTGCGCCTTGTTGTCCTTGTCCGCGATGGCGGCCGGAAGCCACGCGGGTGACCATGGCGACGGCGCGATTGGCAAGCCCGGTCTCTCATCTAAAGTCACGCGCACAGTGATCGTTGATATGAAAGACGACATGCGCTTCCACTCTTCAAACTTCAACGTCAAACAAGGTGAAACCATTCGCTTCGTCGCCAAGAACTCCGGTAAGGTCAAGCACGAAATGGTGCTGGGTACCGAAAAGGATCTCCAGGACCACTATGAGGTGATGAAGAAAAACCCGGAGATGGAACACGCCGACGACAATATGGTCACCGTAGCGCCGGGTAAAAGCGGCGAGATCATCTGGCAGTTCACAACGGCGGGCAAGGTTAACTTCGCCTGCCTGCAGCCCGGCCACTTTGACGCCGGTATGAAAGGGCTGGTGAATGTGGCAAGCAGCAAACTACCGCCAAAGAGTGACGGCCCTAACGGTCACAAACACTGACCTTTACGGCTACCACTGGCGTTAGCCAAGTCGGCGCGCTCGGCATGTCCGTGGACTGAACCGGAATGGAAATGAGTGAAAACTCCGGTTTCTATGGCGCTCTGCGCGTGCTGAGCACTTGAGCGCCATTTGCAGGGACGTTTTTCGCCTGGCTGCTTTATCGAATGACGCATTGATTGCCGTCGGATCCGGTGAACTGGCGGGATAGCAGAAGCTTGTAAAGGGCAGTTATATGTTGCAAAGAAGACAGCTGTTTCAGTTTGCCGGTGTGGCGACCGTGGCCGCCGCTGGGGGCGCCGCCTGGATGTATTACGGATCGCCCCGTTCCGGGGCGCTGGCGGGCGGGCCGTTTCGTCACTATCCCTTCGATCCGGTGGCAGCAGAAAATTTCCAGCAAAAGCTGTTCATTCCTGGGGGCAGCGGGCCGTTCGGAGTACTCGATGTCGCGGGACCTCTGAAAATCCGCACCACCGCGGCGAGCTTCCCGCTGCTGCCCGGCCGCGAATCCCCCTTCTTGCTGTACCAGACCGAGCAGGCGGGCAAGGCTTACCAGAACCCCATCCTGCGCATCGAGAGCGGCGCGCGCTTCACGGTCAGCCTGAACAACGCGCTTCAGGAGTCGACCATCATCCACTGGCACGGCCTGCACACGCCCGCCGCCATGGACGGCCATCCGGCAAGCACCATCGGCCCCGGAGGTCGCTACGCGTATGACTTCAAGGTCAGTAACCGCGGCGGCACTTACTGGTACCACACCCACGCGCACGAGCTGACCGCTGAGCAGGCCTACCACGGTCTGGCGAGTTTCTTCCTGGTGGACGACGACGACCAGCGCCGGCTGAGCAAGTCGCTTGACTTGCAACTCGGCGTCACCGACTTGCCCCTGGTCATCCAGGACAAGCAGTTCGACGCGCAGGGCAAGCTGTTGTACAAGCCTGATGCCCATGAAGCCATGATGGGCTGGCTCGGTGACATCGTGCTCGCCAATCTGACGCCCAATGCGGTGCAGGCCGTCACACCGCGCACCTACCGCCTGCGGTTGCTCAACGGATCGAATGCGCGCATCTACCGGCTCGCCTTCGTCAAGGGTAAGACAACGCTGGACTTCACTGTCATCGGCACCGATGGCGGCCTGATCGAGCGGCCGGAAACGGTGAGCGAAGCTTTTCTCGCGCCGGGCGAGCGCCTCGATGTGCTGTTCGACGCGGGCCAGGCTCAGCCTGGTGAGGACATCTTCCTCAGGAGCCTGGCGTTCGATGCGATGGAAAACGAAGGGCCTGCTGGCAACATGGGCGGCATGGGCATGGGGCGGATGATGGCCACCATGAGCTCGTCACGGCTGCCGCTGGGTGCGGAGTTCAACGTGTTGAAGCTGTCGGTGATGGCCGGCGAACGCGTTGTCGCCAAACTGCCAGCCACGCTGTCCCAGGTCAAGCCCATCCCTACCAACGGCGCCGCGCAGCGCAAGATCGAGCTGTCGATGGGACAGATGCGTTTCCTCATCAACGGACGCACCTTCCGCATGGACGAGATCGCATTCGACGTCAAACGCGGGGCGGTGGAAATCTGGAACATCAGCAACCCGACGCTGGGCATGCCGCACCCGATGCACATCCACGGTTTTTCGTTCCAGGTGCTCGAACGCATTGGCAGCCCGCCCCAGGTCGCGGCCACGGCGCGCTTCGGCCAGGGCCGCACCGTGAGCGACCTCGGCTGGAAAGATACCGTGCTGGTCTGGCCCGGCGAAACGGTGCGGGTGGCGATCGATTTCGCCCACGATTACCCCGGCGACCAGATCTATGTGTTCCATTGCCACAATCTGGAACACGAAGATGGCGGCATGATGATCAACTTTCGCGTGCAAGCGTGAAGGGCACTTCCCCTTTGGGTTTGAGTCTTTGCAGAGCTATTTTTGAATCGATGGCTGTCATTTCCAGTTTCAAGGATATGACTGTGTGGATCTGCCTCAAAGTGCGTCGCTGTTTCCGCGATTTTGTTGCCTCGATTCCCAGCCAGGTGGACAGCTTCCCGGCGTAGGGATAGCGCTTGCTGGCGCTGACCCGTCTTTCGTCGCTGGGCTCAGTCTCATCTGATCGCAGGTACTTCTTCACTGTGTTGCGAGCCAGGCCTGTACGCCTTGCAATCTCGCGGATGGACATCTGATCTCGCAGTATGGAAATTACTGCCCTAACTGGGTCAGTTTTCGACGGAATTCAACAGTCATGTCATCGTTTTTACACGCGGTAAACAAAATACAAAATGCCTTGATGTGAGTGCGATGGAAACTCCAAAAACGATGTGAATGACCAAGCTCGGATACATCACGGAGAAGCCAAGCGTCCAGGGGGTTTGATCCCCAAAAATCAGTGGCAGCGCCAAGGAATTGAGGATGACATAGTAGCCAAGGCCGTAAATGGCGCCCACGGCCCATGCGGCAAATCTGTTTTTCAACAGAACGAGAAGCACGAGCAAGGGAACCGCAGACAGCCAGCCGATGACGAAGTGTTCGATGAACATCAATAGTCGAAATGTCATCTCGGAATAGTTGGTGAAAAATACTTCGAGCAGTTTTTTCCCGTAGTGACCAACGCGCAGCCCTAGAAGCTGGAATACGAAGCCGAAAGGAATCATCGCGATCGATGCAATGGTGCCGGATCGAATCGACTCCTTGACAAGTCCCTGGAGCAGGCTCTTTCGGTCCGGCCTGTCTGTCATCCCTTGCATCGCCATGGTTGATTCCTTGAGCAGGCTCAGCGCGGTCCGAGGACGCGACTCAGCATCTCGGCCGACGGTGCGCCCTGTATGGTCTTCAGGTTGCCATCGGCGTCTTTGTAAAGCGTCGTCGGCGTGGCGGAAAAGCCCAGTTGCTGCATCAACTCCTGGTTGGCGTCGAGCTGCGCGCGGACTTTGGGCGAAATCTGAGCCAGGGGCTTCACACCACCGCTGCGATGTTGTTGTTCATGCTGCGTCAGTGCGGTCTGCGGGTCCTGCGCAGACAGGAGAGCCGCCGCTTTCCCCGGGCTGGTTGGCCCGAGAATGGCCACCATGACATGGCGCAGCTGAACCTTGCCGGCCGTCACCCAGGGCCTGGTATCGTTCCAGAGCTTGTTGCAGTAGGGGCAGTTGGGGTCGGTGAAGGTGTAAATGATCCGCGGGGCATTTTTGGCGCCATCGGCAATCCAGGTGCTGCCCTCCAGCTGCTTCCAGGTTTTCGCGGCCATGGGTTTGGCCACCAGCCGGTTCAGCGGTTCCTGGCTCAGGTCCACGCCTTTTGCATCGATCATGGAGCCGACGATGGCTTGCTTGCCGTCGGCGGTCAGGTAGATGGCCAGCGGCTGCTGCTCGATCATGGCGGCATAGCCGGTCAGTCCGCCGGGCGCATCGAATGTCCCGATCACCTCAACCCCCTTGGCTTCCAGCGCCTTGATCGGTGCGGGCCAGTCTTTGGCCTGTGTGCCCATAGCCATGCCGAGCAAGCCCATAAAAATTGCAAATTGAACATATGTTTTTTTGATCATGGGAAATCTATTCCTTGGTTGAGAAAGTGGTGCGCGTGCGCAATGGGTTTAACTTGCTGGCCAGCGAGGCGGCCGACAGTTCGCCCATGTGGGTATCGGCCAGTTGTCCGCTGGCATCGTAGAAGAGCGTGGTCGGCAGTCCCGTCGAGCCGACTGCACGGCCCAGTTCAGCGCCGGGGTCGAGCACCACATTGGCCAGACTCAGTGCGCTGGCGCTCAGGTAGCGCAGGGCGGTCGCCGCGTCTTCGCTCTGGTTGGCGAAGACAAAAGTTATTCCGGTTTCCCGCTGCTGTGCCTCGGCGAGGACTGGCATTTCGCGGCGGCAGGGCGGGCACCAGCTGGCCCAGAGGTTGACCACCATGGGCTGGCCCTTGGCGAGCGCCGCGAGGTCTGTCGATTCGCCTGCAAGCGTTGTCAACGCCACGGTTGGCAGGGCCGGTCTGGGGGTGTTGTCGAAGGTGCCGAGCGCACCCGACATCGCTGCCCAGGCGAGCGCACCGGCGGTCAAGCCCAGGGCCAGCGGCTTGCGCAGCGCCGCGCGGTGCCAGCCGTGCACGATCGCCACCAGCAAGGCCGCTGCCAGGCCGGCCCATGGTGAAAAGCCGCCGTCGCGAATGTCCAGGATGGACCACGGTGCGTCGCGGTACAGGTCAAACCATGTGGCGACGAAGGCGATGCGTGCGACCAGCAGTCCAGCCCACGCCATGTCGGACAAGACGTTGACGATGCCCGCTTGCTGACGCCGCCCGGCCAGGTGGCCGACTCCGGCCGCGACCAGCAGGGACGCCAGCACGAGCAGATGGCTGACTTGCACGGAGAAGGGCCCCAGATTGACGTTGAGCATTCAGGTTCCTTGTTTTGCACGCGCCAGGCGGGCGAGAAATTCGTCGGCATCGAGTTCGCCGATGATGCGCTCGGCACGGCGTTCCTTGCCATCGGGGCCAATCAGCAGCATGGTCGGCGGTCCGAGAATCTGGTGGGCGCGCATCAGCGCCTGATCGTCCGCATTGTTGGCCGTCACGTCGGGGCGCAGCAATTGCATGCCGGCCAAAGCCTGTTGCACCCGCGGCTCGGCGAATACCTTGCGCTCGATCACGTCGCAGGACACGCACCATTCAGCGTAAAAATCCACCAGCGTCCACTGCCCGCGCTGTCCGGCTTCGGCAATGCGGGTCTCGAGCGCTTGTTGTGTCTTGAGCGGCTCGAAGCGGGCCATGAAGTCACTGCCGACCGCCGCCTGCGCGGGCGCGACGCCTCTTGCCTGGAAGGCCAGCGGCTGCAGGGGATTCTGGGCGCCTCCGGCCGCGCCGATCACCATCGCGCCGCCCCACAGGCCGAGCAGCAGTGCCAGGTAACGGGACATCAGGCGTCCGCTGGCCATGCCGAGCTTCTGGCCCAGCGCCAGCAAACTCAGTGCGATGGCCAGCAACCAGGCGCCCCACAAGCCCAGCGTCAGCGCCGCAGGCAATACCCGCGCCACGAACACAATGGCGGTGCCCAGCAGGACAAAGCCGAACAGCACCTTGACCCGGTTCATCCAGTCGCCGGGACGCGGCAGCAGCCGTGCGCCCAGCGTCCCGACCAGCAGCAGCGGCACACCCATGCCCAGGCCCATGGCAAACAGGACCAGGGCGCCGGTCACGACATCGCCGGTATTGCCGATATAAAGCAGCGCGCCGGCCAGGGGCGCGGTCATGCAGGGGCCGACCAGCAGTGCCGACAGCACGCCCATCGCGGCGGCGCCCGCCACCGTGCCGCCGCGCCGGCCCTGGCTGGCGTTGTTCAGGCGGTTGCGCAGCACGGCGGGCAGTTGCAGTTCATAAAAGCCGAACATGGCCAGCGCCAGCACGACAAACACCAGACCGAAGGTGCCCAGCACCCAAGGATTCTGCAACACCGCCTGCAGATTGGCGCCGGCCAGCGCCGCGGCCGCGCCGACACCGGCGTAAGTCAGCGCCATCGGCAGTACAAAGGCCAGCGAGAGGATAAAACCGCGCCAGGGACTCGCGCCGCTGCCCGCGATCAGGCTGGAGAGAATTGGCACCATCGGCAGCACGCAGGGCGTGAAGGTCATCAGCAGCCCCAGGCCGAAGAACACGACAAGCATCCAGCCCATAGGGATACGCGACAGGCGTTCGGCCAGGTCCTGGTCTTCGCCGAGCGCGCCTGGGGGCTCCGGACTCTGGCGGGTCGTGGCCGGATCGGCCGGGACTGCCAGCGTTGCCGCGACATCGGCCAGGTTGACGCGCCGGGTCTGCGGCGGGTAGCAAAGACCCGCATCGGCGCAGCCCTGCCAGCCGATGGTCAGCGCCCGGGCATCGGTCGCCTTGACCAGGACGCTGACCTGGTCGTGATAAACCTCGCTTTTGCCGTAGGTTTCATCGGTTTTGGGCGTGCCGGCCGGCCACAGGACCTGCAGCGCACCACCGGCGGGGTCGGCTTCGACCTTCATTTGCTGGCGATAAAGGTAGTATCCCTTGCGGATGTCCCAGTTCAGGCGCACCTGGCCATCGCCATCCTGGCTGATGCTCAGGCGAAAAGCCTGATCTACCGGCAGGAATTCCTGCTGGGCATGCGCCGGCAGCGCCCACAACACGGGCACCATCACGATCAACCACAACAAACGCAGCATGAATGCCTTCACATCAAATGAAGCACTCATCTTTGCGTGCCCAGATTAAGGCTGCGTTAACGCTGGGATAATTTAAGGCCTGGATACTATCCGGCATGGAGGACAGGTCGTGCGCGTGTTGCTGATTGAAGATGATGAACTGATAGCCCACGGCATCCTGGCTGGTCTGCGCGCGCACGGCTTGACGGTCGATGGCGTACGTACCGCGGCGCATGCCGAAGCCGCCTTGTCGGGCGTGCATTGTGACGTGGTGATCCTTGATCTCGGGCTGCCCGACGAGGACGGCATGCGCCTGCTGCAACGCTTGCGGGCCAATGGCATGACGCTGCCCGTTCTCATCCTGACAGCGCGCGACGCCGTCGAAGACCGCGTGGCCGGGCTGCGCGCCGGCGCGGACGACTATCTCCTCAAGCCTTTCGATCTCAACGAGCTGGTGGCCCGCCTGCAAGCCTTGCTGCGCCGTGCCGCCGGACGCAGCGTGGATGTCATCGAGCACGGACCGCTGCGCCTTGATCCGGTCAGTGGCGAAGTTTCCCTGCACGGACGCGCTGTCACTTTATCGCGGCGCGAGCTGGCGCTGCTGGCCGCCCTGCTGCATGCGGGTGGACGCATCCTGAGCCCGGACCAGCTGAAAGACAGCCTTTACGATTTCAGTGAGGAGATCGAAAGCAACGCCCTCAGTGTGCATATCCATCATCTGCGGCGCAAGCTGGGGGCCGATGTGATCGAAACGGTGCGTGGCGTGGGTTACCGGTTCAGCGCGGGGAAAGCATGACGCTCAGGCTGCGCTTGTTGCTGATGATCGGCATCTCGATGATCCTGCTGTGGGGCGCCGTCGCGCTCTGGATGCTGCACGGTCTGGACAAGGAAATGCAGCGCACGCTGGATCAGCGTCTTGCCATGTCCGCCCATATGGTCGCCGGACTGATGTCGCAGAACCCCGCAGCCTGGGATGGCCGCACCGGAAAAGCTGGCCCATCCACCTTGAGCATGCCGATGGAGGCAAAAGGGTTGGCGTGCCAGGTTTCCATGCGCGGCGAGGTGATCGCGCGTACGCCAGGCGCTACGCCAGAGTCCCTCGCGACGGCTGCCCTCGGTTTTTCCGACCGTGAAATCAAAGGCGAACACTGGCGCAGCTATACCCTGGAAACAAATGGTTTGCGCGTTACCACGGCGGACCGCCTGACCGAACGGGATACGCTGCTGCGCAATGTGACGGTTGCAGCGGCCACGCCCTTTGTCGCTGCCCTGATCGGCAGTCTGCTGGTACTGTGGTTCGGCGTTGGAAGTGGCCTGTTGCCGCTGGAGCGCCTGCGGCAGGTGCTGGCCAGCCGGACGCCGGACGCGCTGACCCCGATTCAAAATATCCCCGTCTCGCGTGACCTGCTCCCGCTGGTCAATACCCTGAACCATTTGCTGGCGCGCATGAGCGAGACCATCAGCCGCGAACGCCGCTTCACCAGCGATGCTGCGCATGAATTGCGCACGCCGCTCACCGCG
>NZ_NCJH01000036.1 GCF_002278925.1 Polaromonas sp. 39-63-25 | reverse complement strand
AGGGAAGGTTCGGTTAAATTCGTCCGGAGCATAACAACTTGAACTTTTGCTACTTTTTTGCTTAAGTATCATTTTTACCCGTATCCCGGCACGCCCCCTATTTGCGGGGAAAAAGACCGTGCTCCAACAGCTTCAGGTACGTCGATATATAAGACTGATCAACGCTCTTTCGTGCTGCTCCGGGAGCGGAGCGCCACAGCATCGTGAGATACGTGCGGGCGCCCATCAGCATGTAAACAATGGCAGTGAGTTCATCCTGGCTGAAGTCTCCGAGTTCACCGCGCTCAGACTCTTTGTGCAAGGCCCTCGCATAGCGAACCGCGAAGTCTTGGATATGCAATTTGAAGGCCGCGGGAGCGTACACCTCTGCTTCGTTCAGGATTCTGAGGAAGCCGGTGTTCTTCTGAAAAAACTCGAAGTACGCAACAATACGTCCGCGCTCGCGGTCGATACCGGTCTGCGCCGGGTCGAGGCGGGACGCGATGTATTCAAGCAACTGTCCGCCGACTGCGGGGAGCAACTGGTCGAAGAGATCCTGCCTGGTCTGGAAATAGTTGTAAAACGTGCCGTTCCCAACCCCGGCCTGTTCCGCGATCCTTGTGATAGATGCCTCTTCGTAACCATATTTGCCCACAACGACAGCGGCCGCAGAGAAAAGCGCACGACGCTTTTCATCTGCGTTCTTCTCACGCTTGCCGCGCTTCTTCAATTCCGTCGCGACGTGCCGCGCCGAGTTCTTCGAATCGCTCGCGGGTGAGCTGATCGCCTGGTGCTTGGTGGGCATGTCATCTCTTTCTCTTGGATGCTGAAAAGGGTAGCGCATATCTTAGCGGGGACGCAAGCATCGACATAAGTAGCATCCAGCTTACTGCGCGTTGCCCGGTCCTCCAAACGCCGACCAGCCACCATCTACTGGAAGGACGACGCCCGTTATATAGCTTGCCCAGTCGGACCCGAGAAAGACGGCTGCGCGTGCGACCTCGTCTGAATCTCCGAATCGCTGCATTGGGATGCGGTCTAGAAACGCGCCATCCTCGACACCGGTCGTGTGTCGCAGCTCGGCAGTCATCGCCGTTGCGATCAACCCGGGGGCGACCGCGTTGACGCGTATGTTCCGGGACGCGAGGTCTACCGCTAGTGTCTTCGTCAGCATGGCGACTGCCGCCTTTGACACGCCGTAAGCGTTGGACGCACGGAATCCAACAAGGCCGGTGATTGAGGCGATATTGATGATGGAACCGGGTCGATCAGCGGCGATCATTGTGGCCGCTGCTGCCCTGGACATTAAATATGTTCCCTGGAGATTCACATCGATGATTTGCTTCCAGGTCGCCAGATCCTGTTTTACGGTGCGCCTCGTCTTCTCAAGCAGACCGGCACTGTTTACGACGACGTCCAGTCGCCCGAACCGAGTTACGGCATCTTGCACAAACCGCGCGCAATCCTCTTCACGGGACACATCTCCGACGAGATTTAGCATCTCCTGCGCAGCCTGGCCGCCAGTTGTTATAGGTTTCAAATCACAGGACACGATCTGTGCTCCACATTGCTGCGCGAGTCGTGCTATGGCTTGCCCAATCCCCTGAGCACCACCTGTCACGAGCACCACCTTGCCATGTAGCGAAACTTCTCCTGCAGCCAGATTTTCCATGGCGGACCTGTTCAGCCTTCGGAGGCGAAAAGATCGAAAAGATCTTTCCTCAACGCAAACTTCTGCATCTTGCCGGTTGAGGTCGTCGGCATCTCGAGATACGTTACCAATCGCTTGGGCACTTCATGCGGGGCAAGCTGACCTTTGCAGAAGTCCTTCACCATTTGCTCGTCGAATTGCGCACCAGGTGCCACAACGACGGCAGCCACCACGGCTTCGCCCCAGCGGGGGTGCGGCACGCCAACAACAGCGGCGGCAGAGATCGTAGGATGCGCGAGCAGGCAACGTTCCACCTTCACGGACGACACGTTTTCGCCACCAGACTTGATGATGTCCTTCTTCCGGTCGACAAAGAGCAAAAGATCGTCTTGGTCGAAGCGGCCGAGATCACCGGAATGGAACCATCCGCCGGAGAACGCCTGGAGCGTAGCCTCAGGATCCTTCAAATATCCTTCCATGACCATCGGGCCGCGATAGACAATTTCGCCCACTTGTCCATCTTCTACAAGGTGGCCAACGTCGTCCATGATTGCTACTTCGGTAAGCGGCGTGGCGCGCCCCCAGTAGGCGCCCGCTTTCGAGAGTTGGTATTCGGGTGTGAAGACGACCGTTGGCGGGTATACCTCCGTCTGCCCGCTCGTGAGCGCGAACCGTGCGCCCATTCGCTCTATGGCGTGCCGCAGGGTATGGGAATCCATCGGAGTCATGGCATAAAGGCAAAACTCAAGACTTGAGAAGTCGTCATCCTGCAGGCCGGGTTCGGCAAGGAGACTGCGATACATCGCCGGGAGCGCGAACATCCACGTGATCTGTTCCTGCCGCATAGCTTGGAGCAATGCTTTAGCGTCAAAGCCATCCATGATGACTGCTGTACCTCCGCGCATCAGCGTGCCGCTGGTGATGGACAATTGGCCACAATGAAATAGCGGAAGGATTGCAGTCGCAATCGTGTTGTCGTGCATCTCACCGGCGAATGCGTTGTTCACTGCACCAGCCACGACGTTTGTGTGCGACAGCATCGCTCCCTTCGGAGCCGAGGTGGTTCCGCTCGTGTACATCACCATTGCGATATCGCGATCGCCGGTCGGCAGCTCCGGGTCGCGCGCTTCCATGCCGCAAGAGAGATCGTCCAGCGAAGGGAGTCCGGTTGGCCCGCGGCGTTCGAGGACATACACCTGCCTGATCGTCGGCACTTGAAGGGCTACGGAGGCGAGCCGGTCGGCACGGTCCTCGTCCACGAATAGCGCAGCCACCTCCGCATGATTCAGGATGAATGCAATGTCCTTGTCGGGGAGAGCCGGGTTGGCCGGGCACATGACGGCCCCGGCTTTGGCGCACGCGAAGTACAGAACCATGAACTCGATGGAGTTCCGGGCGAGCACCGCCACTCGCACACCCTGGCCAAGCCCGTGGCGAAGCATGCCCTGCGCGAGCCGGTTCGCCTGGTCGTTCAGCTCTCCATATGTCAGCTTGCGCTGGCCCATGACGAGCGCCGTTTTGCGACCGTGCCGTCGAGCTCCTCGCCTCGCGATATCGCCGAGGTTAGCCCGGCGGGCGATAAACAAATCGTTGTTAGGGCTCATCGAGAACTTCCGTGTGCGGGCTCTTGCCGTGACCTATGGAGAGTGTTAGCTGCCCGCGTGCGCGAATGTCGGCTTCCGTTTTTCGAGGAAGGCATTCACACACTCACGGTGATCTGCCGAATGGAAGCATTCCTTTTCGAGCGCCAATGAATAGTCAAAAGCGAGGTTCGCCGTGTCGCGCAAGATCTTGTTCAGGGGCAATTTTGTTGCCCGGATGGCGAGCCGAGGTCCATCGGCGAGGCGTCTGGCCATCTTCGTTGCGATGGAGAGCAGTTCGCCGGGAGCAACGACATGGTTCACGAGGCCAATCCGCTCAGCTTCCTTTGCTCCAATCTTGTCGCCCGTCATTAAGTACTCCTTGGCCCGTGCCATTCCGCACAGCCAGGGCCAGATCACGGCGCCTCCGTCGCCCGCCCCAATGCCCGCCAAGACATGGGTGTCAGCGATGACGGCGTCTTCCGATGCATAGATGACATCACTCAATAGCGCGATGGTCGCACCAAGACCCGTCGCGGCACCGTTTACCGCCGCGATGATTGGCTGGGGCACATCCAGCATGTCAAAGACGATTTTGCGCGCTTCGACAAAAAGGGTGTCAAGTGCCTCAGAGGTCATGTTCTTGAACCAGTCAAGGTCACCGCCGGCGCTGAATGCGCGCCCCGTTCCAGTAAGCACCACTGCACGAACAGTGGCATCCCCTGCAACGTCTCTCCAAAGCCAGGATAGCTCCGTATGTACCTCAGCGTTAACCGCGTTCAGTTTCTCCGGCCGGTTGATCATCACGGTGAGAACGCCTTCGTTCTGCGCGAACGAGATGAGCTTGTATTTCGATTGCCACATTGTGCTGAACTCCGAACAATTGTTGAAGAGATAGGAAGGTCAAAAGGCGAGGTAACCGCCATCGACATCGACCGCCGACCCGTGCACGAACGAGGCAGCTTGTGATGCGAGCCACACCACGACCGCTGCGATTTCTTCCGGCTGCCCTAATCGTCGCGCTGCGATCCTCTTGATTTTTTCGTCCAGGACGTTGCTTGGAATCCCAGCTTGCTCACCCACAACTAGCTGGGTCTCGACGTAGCCAGGGCAAATCGCGTTGATCCGGACTCCCCTGCCAGCGTATTCGAGGGCCGCGCTGCGTGTGAGTCCAATGACTCCATGCTTTGCCGCGGAATAGGCGCTGCCTCCCGCAGTCCCACGCTGACCGATCACTGAAGAGGTGTTGATGATTACACCAGCGCCTTGCTGCTCGAAGACCTTCAACTCAGCCTGCATACAGTTGAACACGCCTGTCAGGTTGACGTCCAGCACCCGCCGCCACTCGTTGAGCGGATAACGGCCGACCCGATGGGAGGAGCCGGTGATGCCGGCATTGTTGAATCCAATGTCCAGTCGACCGTAAAGCTTCACCGCTTGCTCAACCGCATTTATGCAATCTGCTTCATTGCACACGTCGACATGGACGTATTGGGCCTCGCCGCCCGCCGACTGGATGTCCTTGACCGTCATTTCACCTGCGGCATCATCCACATCACCCAACAGGATCCGAACGCCTTCCCGCGCCCACGCGAGGGAAGCAGCCCGCCCGATTCCTGAAGCACCGCCGGTGACGAACGCCACGCGGCGGCTGCTTTCGCCGCCGGAAGTCTGCACATCCGTCATAGCGTCTCCGAGAAAATCTGCCGGCCGATCAGCATGCGGCGGATCTCGGATGTGCCAGCCCCAATCTCGAAGATCTTGGCGTCTCGCCAATAGCGTCCGGCCGGGCATTCGTTCATGTAGCCCGTTCCGCCAAGGATCTGAATCGTCTCGCCGGCCATCCAGGTTGCCTTTTCAGCTGCGTACAGGATCGCCGCGGCGCAATCCTTTCTAGCCGCGCGGCCGTCGAGGACTTTCGCGTCAAGCGCACGCGTCACGCCATACAAATACGCGCGCGAGGTCATCAACGCCGTGTACATATCGGCCATCTTTCCCTGGATCAGTTGGAATTGGCCGATGGGCTGTCCGAACTGCTGACGATCGTGCGTGTATGGCACGGCGAGGTCCAGACACGCAGCCATGATCCCGATGGGCCCGGCGGCCATGACTGCTCGCTCATAATCCAGCCCGGACATGAGAACCTGCACGCCTCCACCGATTTGTCCGAGTACGTTCTCGGCCGGAACCACGCAATTCTCGAAGACCAGCTCGCAAGTGTTGGAGCCGCGCATTCCCAGCTTGTCCAACTTGGTCGAAGTCGTGAATCCCTTATAGCCTCGCTCGATGATGAACGCGGTGATTCCCTTCGAGGCTGCGGTAGGGTCAGTCTTTGCATAGACCACCAGGGTGTCGGCATTGGGACCATTGGTGATCCACATCTTCGTTCCATTCAGAATGAATTCATCGCCGGAGCGCTCTGCTCGCAGCCTCATTGACACGACGTCAGAGCCCGCTCCGCTCTCCGACATCGCCAGGGCTCCAATATGCTCGCCAGAAAGTAGCTTGGGTAGGTACCTCCGCTTCTGGGCCTCCGTTCCATTGCGCGCGATCTGGTTCACACACAGATTCGAGTGCGCGCCGTATGACATACCGACAGCTGCCGAAACGCGCGAGATCTCCTCCATCGCGACAACGTGGGCAAGGTAGCCGAGTCCGGAGCCTCCATATGCCTCGTCCACAGTGATCCCGAGCAGGCCCATGTCGCCGAATTTGCGCCACATATCCGCGGGGAAGTCATTGGCTTGTTCTATGGCGTGAGCCCGTGGTGCGAGTTCCGTCTGCACGAAGGTCCTTACCGAGTCACGCAGCATTCGCGTTGACTCGTCCAGCCCGAAGTCGATTGGTGAGAGTTCAATCATTTGATTCCTTGAAGATGTGGCGCCGCAATCAGTTCCCGGCGAATTCGGGCGAGCGTTTGGACAGAAATGCGCCGACGCCCTCCAGAAAATCCCTGGATCGGCTGATCTCGACGAAGGTTTGTGCTTCCCTGTCCATGTGTTCGGGCAGCGTGGAACCAGTTGCGGCCTGCACCAGACTCTTTGTGGCAAGAAACGCCGCGGTAGGTCCATTGAGCAGTCGGTCTACAAGTTGGCTGCACTCATCTTCGAATCCTGTTCTAGGCACCACGATGTTGACCAACCCCAATTCTTTCGCCCTTTCCGCACCGAAACTTTCGCTGAGTAGAAGGAGCTCAAGCGCACGACGTTCGCCGAGCTGGCGCGTCAGGAAGTAGGAGGTCGCCGCATCGGGTGTTGCACCGATCTTTGTGTAGGCCATGCTGAAGCGGGCGTCTGCCTGCGCGATCACGAAATCTGCTGCGAACAAGAGACCGAGCGAACCGCCAGCGACCGAGCCATTGACAGCCGCAACCACAATCGCAGGCATAGAGCGCAACCCTTGGATCACCTCAGCGAACGAATCGAGCGTTGTTCTTATGCGATCCGCGAGACCTTCCCGCCCAACGTCAAACCAGGACACGTTGCCTCCGACGCCGAAGCAGCGCCCCGCGCTCCGGAGCAAAACCAGGCGCACGTTTTCAGCGCTGCTGACGGTACGCACTGCGTCTGCGAGACTTTCGGCGAATTGCGCATCGATGGCATTTAGTCCGCTTGGATCGGCCATTTCGATGATTGCGAGCCCGTCGGGCTGAAAGATTGTGTTGATCATGAGGATTGTGTAGTGAGCGGCGTCGCAGCGCTGCCGAGACGCAGGATGTGACCTGCCCTCGATCGTTGGAACGTTAGCAAAAAATGAACAATGAGTCAACATTCATATTAACATTCTTCGTCGCCCGCTTAGGAAAAAATCAACCCTCCATTGATGTCAACGACCGCGCCACTCATGTAGCTTGCGGCCGCGGAGCAAAGGAAGGCGATAGGCCACGCAACCTCCTCGGCCGTTCCCATGCGACGCATGGGAACGCGCGCGGTGTCGAATACCTGCCCCTCAAGCATCTCCGTGGCGATACTTCCGGGTGCCACGCCGTTGACGCACACTCCTTTGGGGGCGGCACGCTGCGCGAACCAACGAACAAGGGAGTGAACGGCTCCCTTGGATGCGGTGTAATGTGGCCCCGCTTGCATACCGCCCATGCGGCCCGAAGCAGAGCCCACGAACACGATGCTTCCGCTGCCGCGGTCGCACATGTCCTGAAAGTACTCACGAACGACGTTCAATGAGCCGCGGACATTTACTGCCATCACGCGATCAAACGATTCGTCCCAGGCCGGATCGAGCCAATCATCGAAAGGGAGAATGCCGGCCGCCAGGACGAGCGCATCAACCCTTGGACATTCCTCACGCAACTTCGCGATCGAGGCGCGGTCGCTGACATCGCAGATCAAGCTGCTGGCGCTGTCACCGAGTGTTGCGAGTTCAGCGCCGGGAATTGGCGTCCGGTCTGCCAGGACAACGCGCGCACCCTGCGCCACAAGTGCCTTAGCACACGCCCGGCCAATGCCACCTGCGGCGCCGGTCACCAAGACACACTTGCCATCCAATCGATAAGGGTTGGCTACTTGCATTGGAAATGCCCTTCACAATCGTTTTATAAATATGAATTATGGCTCATAATTCGAAAATACAAGAGCAACCCCGCTTTGTGTAGCACTCTGGGATTAATCCACTGAGGATGACAAGTGGTTCCGCTTATAAAGACCAATGATGAGTAATGTTGTTCAGTTGACGCGAGTCGGGCCGCATGTAGCGGTGGTGACACTTAATCGTCCCGAAGCGTGCAACGCCATTGACGGCGAAATGGCTCGCGAACTGGAGAGGATGGCCGACGAAGTTGAGCAGGATGCTTCGTTATGGGTGGCCGTGCTGATGGGTGCTGGTGACCGCGCCTTTTGTGCAGGAGCTGACCTGAAAGCCGTGGCATCAGGTCACGTGGCCGAGTTGTCAACAGCACGCGGCGGCTTCGCTGGTTTTGTACGTCTGCCGCGCAGAAAGCTGTGGATCGCAGCGGTGCATGGAGCAGTGCTGGCGGGAGGCCTCGAGCTATTGCTTGCCTGCGACTTCGCAGTCGCATCCTCGGGGAGCCGCTTTGGATTGCCCGAGGTGAAGCGCGGCCTTGTTGCCTCAGAAGGAGGGCTATTTCGCTTGCCTCGTGCGCTACCTCGGGGCTTGGCATTGCGAATGGTGGCAACCGGTGCGTCGATTGACTCTGAGGTTGCGCTTGAGCACGGCCTGATCACCGAGATCGTGGCTCCAGACATGCTGCGCAGGTACGCAGTGGCTCTCGCATCGGAGATATGTCAGAACGCTCCGTTGGCGGTTCGCGAAAGCCTGGCGATCGCTCGCGATGCGCTCACGCAAACGGATGCGCAGCTCGAGACACGATGCCGCGACGTCCTCCATCGTTTGGCAAGCACCGCCGACTTCCGTGAAGGAAGTCTCGCCTTCGTCGAGCGGCGCGCCCCGCAGTGGATCGGCGCATGAGCCATGACCTGATCTGCGACTGATCCAGTCGAAAACACAGGGATCTGCTAGGTGAACAACGTTAACGCATTCGCGAACCCCAATATTCGCAGCCTAAGCAGAAGCAAACGCGCGAAGCGTCAGCGCCTAAAGCGCATAAGCGGCAACCAAGGCGGCGACCGCAAAGCATTGCCAAAGCGGCTCTTCAGTTCGGCGATCTAGACTCGCCGCCCACCCGTTTCGCGGCCGGACGCGTAGTATGGCAATAGCGAGCGGGTAGTACGCGGCGTGTTGGTCCACGAATCAACCATTCATGCGTCATGTCCGCAATTTTCCTCGCGTGCGGGAACTAGCGGCCCCTGGTCGGTCGCGATGAGAGGTAAAAGTGGAGTCGAACCGGCATCAGCGGGATGGCAGGCAAAATGAACACATTGGTTCGCAGCCGGAAAAGGTGCGTAGAACTCTTACGAACTTGTGGAACATTCACGACCACATCGCACGCGATCAGCGCATCCACGATGCGCTTTTGGGTCTGAGTCAGCGTTTCAACGACCGAACTCACGGTCTGTTGCGGATCCTGCAGCAGTTCAACAGCCTCCCCCTGGAGTTTGAAGACATGCGCAGTACGCCCGAATACTGACGGGCGCCTCGTGGCCTTGATGCCGAAGTTCATCAGTTGCGCCACCCAGTTCGTGGGCGCGCAGGATGACGATTTCATTGTGATTTGCATGGGTCCTCCAAAAAAAAAAGAGGACCATGCCCCGCTGGGATGATCCCCAGTGGGTTGGTAAAGGCGCACGAAACGGTTCGTCTGTGCGCGAAGTCGCAAATATGCGAAAACAGTGCAATTTTATGGCGGCTTTCGCGCGTGCACAACAGATTGGAGTCGGCCCTCATTGACAGTGCAATCACTGGTGATAATCTGATACTAAGACCTCCGAAGTGGAGGGATCAGGAGAGCGAGATGATGTTGGTTGATGGTCGAATTCGGATGTCGGACCAGGAATGGCAGGCTTTTCAGCGCATGAACTGGGCACCTTGGCGCCCGCGCACGCCGGCTGAATTTAATGCGATCTGCGAACTGGCGAAGGTCCGGCACGAGATCGAAAATACGGATGGTATGGGTGGCGTTTATGCGTTGGCCACAGAGAAGATGAAGTTCGGTCCGAACAACGAAGTCAATTTCCCGGAGGATAAGAGGCGACTCGCCGCTATGAAGACGACAGGCACCTGGCTTAATGATGAGCAGCTGGCGACCTTTGAAGCCGCTGCGCCAGCCGGCCCAGGTTTGACCCTCGTTCCTTCACGGTAGGATTCAAAGCCAAAAAAAAACCCCGGTTGCCTCGCGGCACCGGGGGTTTCTATATTTGTCAGTCTTAAAGTTGCACCACTAAGAAGTCATCGAAGACCTCCGAGCCGGCCTTCCGGATTGCAGTCTCCACGCTTTGCGCATCCGGCGGTTGTCGATACCACAAGTGAATCTCGAAATCGTCGCCGCCTTCTTCCGGGTGGATCCATGCGTTGACGAGATACGTAAATCCTGCCTTCTTCTTCCGCGCACGCAGCTGGAGCGCAGCTGCAAGGGCCTTTTGCCTGCCTCTTGCAAACTCAGCGTTGAGCATTTTCATGAAGCATGCTTCACACTTGCCTTCGCGGTTTGTTTCACATGCTTCGGGATCGAACGCGGGCTTGCCACAGCAGCTGCAGCTCACCGTCTTCGCTTTGTCGAATAGTCGTTCCAGATCAGCCGGCGTTGCGGATTCGAATGGAGTCGATTTGTCGAGCATGTAAGCGACGCCGCCGCCGTCCATGGTGATCGCCACCTGCAATCCGTAGCCGCGATACATCCAGGAGCAAGGCGAGACCTGCAGCGTGAATTTCACGCCATCGATCTCGCGCTCCAACTTGCAGACGCGCAGCGAGGGCCTACGCCGGGGCGGCAAAGCTGCGCCATCAGTTCCAATAGTTGTCATTCGGGGTTTCCTATGTTGATGAAACACCCCCCAGCGAGTGGCTGGGGGGTATTGCTGGCCAAAAAATGACCGTAATTGGGAGTTCAGGGTGTGGAGCCTTGAATCCGTGTCTCGTTCGACGAGTCCGCCGTGAGGCCGGCACCAGGTACCAGCGCGCCGGCCGCAGCCAGGAACGCCGCTTTCAGATCCTCTGGTGATCCGCCGGCGCCGGTGGCCAAAAGGTTGGCCAGCGCCATCCAGAATTCCGGGGCGTTCAGGTCGACGATCTCGATCTGCGGCGAGACATTCTGGACGGATGGGTTCGACCCATGCCCCATGAGCCGCCCCATAGATCAATGCCATCTGCCCGAGGTTGTGGTTGCCGAGTGACATTCGGACGTCCGGAAGCGCCGCCGCGAGCTGGTCTGCCAGGCTTGCGCCCTTGAGTCCCGCGACAACTGAGCGCCACGATTTCCGTGCATCGTCCTCCCATTCTTCCCGGTAGACCTCATGTTCGTCGCGGTAGCTGGACAGCAAGGTTCCCGGGAAGTCCCAGGAGGCCCCCGACTCCGTCACAAAGCAGTTGAACTGGGTGACTTCGCCTGAACTGTCGTGACCCACTTCTTCCAGGATCCAGCCTCTGTCGACGGCCGTCGCAATTTCAAAGCTCGGGTCTGTGGTGGACGTGACGAGCACCAGCGCTGATTTCACCAGGTGCACATCAACGCCGTTGCCATCAAAGTCCGTCGAATCGCTCGCGATGATCCCCGAGTGGGTGATTGCCACCTTGAAGTCGATCGCCGATGGCGTAGCTTCAAAGATCCAGTGTCCTGTATCAAGGCCATTGGTATCGACCTCGACCACACTTTCGAGCTGCATGACCCGCCAAAGCGCGCCGGCCTGCTCACTTTCAGAGTTGCCGAGGTAGGACGGCACGTCGCGCCACACCTTGACCTCGCCGCTCAGGATCTGCCGCCGGGTGATGAATTGCGTTTCGTGGGGCAAATAGCCCAAACGACTTTCACTTTCCGCCGCAAGCGTTTCGATTGTCGAAATGATTTCCCTGGGAAGCAGCGGAATGTCATTGAGCAGCGTAGGCACCTCGTGCCGAAGGCACGCGGTCCAGTACTTCGCGACAAACGTCTCAGCCGGCAGCGAAGCCTTCTGTTCGAGAAGAAACTGCTGCACGAGAGTGCGCAACGTAACGCGCAGCTCCTCGAGTTGGTCGGCCGCGTTGTACAGGGACTTTCGGTCCGGCATGATCGCGGCGAAGCGCTGGTTGTCGAGATGCACAACCGTCTGGGCATGAATTTCATTCTTGACCTGGATAAGTAGGCCCTGGAGATACAAGGCTCTGCCGATTACCACGTCAAGGACATCGCCTCGCACGTTCTGGTCGTGGTCGCGAGCCGTGATGTGCTCAATGTGAACGTGACCTACTGGCGTGACAACGGTTTGCAGGTTCTCGAGGGCATGCGGTCGGGGGACCGAGACACCATTGAACTGGACATCGATGGGGAAACCCATCGCCAGCTCGATGATGCATGCCTCCATGCGGGAGCTCGCGTTGGCCGTAGAGCGACCGAAATATGGTCCGACACCTGTACTGCGGGCACTGGAATCGCTGACCATCATTCCGGCTGTCACTGACCAGTGATGCTGGTGATTTCCACCGAATGTCGGCTTCGGAGAAGAACGAATTTCCCCTTAGGGCCCAAAGCGGACTCTCAGCCTTCTCAAAAGCGGACATCCTCCGTCCACCTTTAGCTAGAACAAGCACAACACTCGGCGTGAGCGATCGAGACGTGCACTGTCCTTAACTGACTGTGGATGAGGCATTGAGGCATGGCCTGCCGCGCTGGCGGGGGCGCACGCACCGCACCCATGAAACAACCCACTTTGGTCCGGCGTGCACCTTTTGTGGTACAACTACACTTTTCTGACAAATGCCTAGCACGGGGCCACGCAGTGATATGACCATGAGAAAGAGGTACGTAGAAGTGGCGTTCGATACTCACCTCAAAGAGGTGGTGGTTTGCAATGCTGCCCAAGCCCGCCCTATTAAGGAAGTTGTGATCTGCCAGCTCACGGAGGCGATGCAAAAACAGTCCCTGAGCAAGGCACGTCTTGCTACCATGCTCAAGACCAGCCGATCGCAGGTCGATCGCTTGCTCGATCCAACCCATGATGTGACCCTCTCAACGCTTCAGCGCGCAGCCGCTCTTGTCGGCCTCCAAGTTCAGATCGAGTTGGTGTGATGGATAACGACAGGCCGAACGCTATGCATGCGCCTGACCCCTTTACAGCCACGCAGCGCTACTACTGGCGCATCGCTCTCGAACTCAAGCTCCGGAAATCCAACAGCGACGCCTTCCAAGATTTCTTCTCCACCGTCATGGGGCAACTCCATGGCGACGACTTCGTGCGCGTGCGTCCGTACGGCTCTCTCGGCGACAAAGGGTGCGACGGTTATCTGAGATCCAGCGGGCAACTTTTTCAATGCTATGGAGCCCTGGCAGGCGAGCTCAAGCAGGTCGCGACGCTCACCACCAAGATGACCGACGACTTTTCGAAGGCGCTCAAGAAGCTCGCAGCCATCATGAAAGAATGGCACATGGTTCACAACATTGCTGATGGACTCCCCGTCGAAGCGATCACAACGCTCGACGGGTTGGAGACGTCCAATCCCTCGTTGACCTTTGGATTCATTGGCATTGAAGGTTTTTCGGATCGCGTTTTTCGGCTCAAGCCGTATCAAGTCGAAGCCTTACTTGGACCGGCCGCGACCGATGCCGATACCACAAACCTCGACCACGCAGCGTTACGCGATCTCATCCAACATCTGCGCCACGAGGCAGACTCCATCGATTTCAACGCACAGGATCTGCGACCGGTCCCACCCGATAAGCTGTATTACAACAACTTGCCTAACTATTGGAAGCACCTAGTCTCGGGCGGTTGGAAGAATGCACACCTGATTGGCGCCTACTTTGACCGTCATCCCGATCCCCTCACGGGGGAACGAATCGCCAAGCTCTTCCGAGACCGCTACGAGTACCTAAAAGCGCAGCACCTGAGCCCGGCCGACATCATGGTTGCACTCTATGAGCTCGTTACAGGCATCGGCAATGTGCCGCCGCAAAAGCAGGTCGCTGCGCAATCACTCTTGGCCTTCCTCTTCGAGAACTGCGACATTTTTGAGCGCGACCCATCCAAGGGGCCCTCATGATCCTGCCAACCAAGTATCTCGCACACGACAGGGCGCTTATCGGCGTCGGTGGAGATATCCTCAAGCATCTGGAAGAGCCGAGAACAGTCTCAGCACTTTGGGATTGTGTGCGCGAGGCCCAGAGCTACAAGACTGCCGACGCCTTGATTTCCTTCGACTGGTTCGTGCTTGCCCTCAACCTTCTTTACGCAATCTCAGCCGTTGGCTACAGGAATGGCGTTATCCACTGTGAGCAAGCGCGATGATTCTGTACATCGAGAGCTCCCTCAAGACGTTCAAGCCCGTGACCTTTCATGAGGGGCTGAATGTCGTGTTGTCCGATCGTACTGCGAACTCAACGGACAAACAGACAAGAAATAGCGCCGGAAAGACAAGCCTCATCGAGATCATTCACTTTTTACTCGGCTCCGACTGCGATAAGGAGTCCCTGTTTCGCCTCGACGAGTTAGTTGAACACACTTTTAAGGGGACGTTCAAGATCGCGGGCGAGCTGTTTACGGTTGCACGTAGTGGCTCCGACCCGTCAAAGATCTTCCTCATCAACGGCGGTGAAGAGCGCAAGGATCTGCCACGCAAAGTCGACAAGGCGAGCGAACAGTTCTACGTATCTAACTTGAACTGGCGCGTGTTTCTTGGCCATGCCATGTTTGCGTTGCCCGCAGACGAGCGTGGAACGCTCTTCGACGAATCTTTCACGCCGACGTTCCGGTCGATGTTTTCCTACTTCGCACGACGTCGGAACTCAGGGGGCTTCATCAGCCCTGAACGCCAAGCCGAGAAGCAACAGCGCTGGGACTGGCAAGTCAACTTGTCCTATCTGTTCGGCCTAGACTGGCAGATTCCATTCGACTTCAACAAGATCCGAGCGCGCGAAAAAACCCTTGAGGAGTTGAAAAAGGCAGTCAAAATCGGCGCCCTCGGGTCCGTCATTGGCACCGTCGCGGAATTGAGACCGCAAGTCACCATCGCTGAGGCCAAGGCAAACAAGCTTCGCCAGCAACTCGAAAACTTTGAAGTGCTGGACAGCTACAAGTCTCTTGCAAAGCGGGCCGCTCAAATCAAGGGCGAAATGCAGACCTTGACGCGTCACGGGGTCTCGCTAAATGAAACACTCGAACACCTCGAGGAGGCCCTGAAATCCGAGCGACCACCACAGCGGACCGACATCCAGCAGCTTTACTCAGCAGCGGGCATTGAGCTGCCGGGGGTGGCCTTGCGTCGCTTTGACGACGTAAGCAGCTTCTACGAGTCAATAGTGACGAATCGGCGCATTCATTTGGAACACGAAATTGCAGAGGTTCGCTCCCGCATCGCCGACGATGACGTCACGCTGGGCCGTCTCGACAAGGAACGAAGTGAGATCCTGCAGATGCTGCAAGGTCGTGGAGCGCTCGACGACTTCCTGATTATGCAAAGCGAATTAGCCGCAGGTGAAGCGCATGCCGCGACACTTCGTGAACGTTTCAAGGCAGCTGAGGCGCTCGAAGGAGAATCTACTAAACTCGATATTGATCGCGCCAACCTTAAGCGCAAGCTTCAGGAGGATCACCACGCGCGTGAAGTAGCCCTAGAGGAAGCCATCCTCATCATCGCTGACGCGATCGCAGAGCTGTACGACGACCGTGCCGGGCGGTTCGTTGTTGAAGCGACTGAGAATGGTCCAGAGTTTCGAATCTCCATTGAAGGAGACCGAGGTGGTGGCATCTCTAACATGGAGATCTTTTGCTTCGACATTGCCCTCCAACGCATCGTCACAAAGCGATACGGCGGACCAGGCTTCTTGATTCACGACAGCCACTTGTTTGACGGCGTCGATGAGCGTCAGGTTGCCGGTGCCTTACGGCTCGGTATGAAGGCAAGTCAGGGCTTGCAGCAGCAGTACATCGTGACTATGAACTCCGACATCTTCGATCGGCTACCCGTGGACAAGCGTATTGACCTCAAGGCGGCAGTCGTCGAAACGCGCCTTTCTGACGAGACCGAAGACGGAGGACTCTTCGGATTTCGGTTCGGTTGAGAGAGAGTTGAATAGTGTGCCTAAACGCCCTGTCCACTTTGGTAGCAGTACAAGTTCCTCGGAAAACGACGTGTCGGAGTCCTGCTCCTGGCTGCCAGCAACTAAAACGGTTGAGTCTGAGCTCGCGGCGCGAGTGACTGCTTCTGGCCGGGAACCAGCCGTTCGAAGACAAGCCTGCGTAACGGCTGTGGGGGGAGGGACTCGGCACGAGCGAGCTCAATATGTGACCGGACCGAAATGTCCGCGATAACCGATCTGAGTTAGAACCAGTCGGTTGATGCAATGTACGCGCACTGACCCGCTCTCAATTGGGCGGCCGAAGAGAGCGAAATTTTCGATTGTGAATGCTCGCCCGTACTCCTCTGCTTGAGGATGAAAGGTAATAGTCCGACCACTACCGTTCTTGACGGTCAGTATTCTTCCGGGGCCAAACGTTGGTTGACCTCGGCGACATCGAACGCTGCGGGGTCGAACGACC
>NZ_NCJH01000035.1 GCF_002278925.1 Polaromonas sp. 39-63-25 | reverse complement strand
GTGGGCAAGGCGCTGGGCAATCACTCGGTGCCGCAAGAAGGCATCCATGCGCTGCTGGTCCAGCATGCGCGCCTGGGGCGACGCGTGGTTCGCCTCAAGGGCGGTGACCCCTATGTGTTTGGACGCGGGGGCGAAGAGGTGCAGGCCTTACAGGTCGAAGGAATTAGCTTTGAAGTCGTTCCGGGTGTCACCGCCGCCAGCGGTTGCTCGGCGGCGGCTGGTATTCCGTTAACCCATCGCGGTTTAGCCGGTAGCTGTGTTTTTCTGCCAGGCCATCTGGCTGATGACGAGGCCACGCACGACTGGCGTGCATTGGCGCGCCCGGGCCAAACCCGTGTGTTCTACATGGGCGTTCAGCGCTTGGCGCAAATTGCCCAACAGCTGATATCACACGGCCTGCCGCCGGATACCCCCGCCGCCATCGTGCGCGACGGCACCCGTGCTTCCCAAACCATCATCGCCACCGGACTGTGTAAGCTGGTGGCACGCGCTCCAGCCTACGGTCCCCAGCCAGGCTTGCTCATCATTGGCGAGACCGTACAACTGAGTCCTGAATACCATGCAAATTGAAACCCCGCCCCAAAACAAACCCTACGAAAAACCCGAGGGTGAGCGCCAGGGCCTTGTGATCGTCAACACCGGCGACGGCAAAGGAAAAAGCACCGCCGCCTTCGGACTGGCGCTGCGGGCCCACGGCCGTGGCAAGGCGGTCAAGATTTTCCAGTTCATGAAAGTGCCTAGCGCGCTTTGGCGAGCACCGCATGTTCGAGCAGCTCGGCATTCCGATTGGAATACGAAGGGACTTCCCACTTTCAGGTAACGGCATCGAGTGCCAAGATTGGTTTTTGTGGAAGTCAATCTGCAACCTTTGAAAGGAGATGTCCCATGAACAAGATTACACGAGTGGGTGCCGATTTGGCAAAGCAAGTCATTCAAGTTCACGCCGTGGATGCGGCGGGCCAACGGATCACGAGTCGAGCGCTGGTGCCGGGCAAGTTCATGGCCTGGTGCGCCCAGTTGCCGCCTGGTTGCCTGGTCGCCATGGAGGCCAGCTCCAGCGCCCACCACTGGGCCCGCCGGCTGATTGCCCTGGGGCTCGACGCACGCATCATCGCCGCCCATCTGGTGGCACCCTACCGGCTGCAAGGCAAAAGCGGCAAGAACGACGCCAACGATGCCGCTGCTATCTGCGAAGCGGCCAGCCGCCCGCAGATGCACTTCGTTCCCGTCAAAAGCGTTGAGCAGCAAAGCATGCTGTGCATCCACCGCCTGCGCGAAGGCTTCAAGGAGGAACGCACCGCCTGCATCAACCGCATCCGTGGCCTGCTGGCCGAGTTTGGCTTGGTGTTCCCGCAACAGCCGGCCGCGCTGCGCCTGGCGCTGCCGGACGTGATGGAAGATGCCAGCAACAAGCTGGGCGCCCAGGCCCGGCTGGCGCTGCAACGCGCCTTGATGCAATGGCAAGAGCTCGATGGCCATCTGGCCTGGTGCGACGAACGTATCGCGGCCCACCTCAAAGACAGCGCGCAGGCGCGCCAAGCCGGGCAGTTGCTGGGGGTGGGGCCGGTTACTGCTTCTGCGGTGGTGGCGAGCGTGGGCGACTTCAAGCAGTTCAGGAACGGCGCGCAGTTTGGCGCCTGGCTGGGCTTGGTGCCCCGGCAGAACTCCAGTGGCGGCAAGAACCATCTGGGGGCCATCACTCTTGATCCAGGGCGCCAAGTCGGCGGTGATGACCGCGCACAGGCGCGATGATCCGATCTCCATGTGGGCGTATCAGTTGCGCGAGAGGTCAGGCTGGCAAAAAGCGGTGGTGGCGCTGGCCAACAAGAACGCCCGAATTCTGTGGGCGGTGTTCGTGCGGGGCACGCCGTTCGATGCGCACCATGTGAGCGTCAAACCAGCTTGAGCGGGGTGCACCGATTTCCTTGCAAGACGTGAAGCCGGAGATGCAAAAAACAGGTCAGACCGGCAGCGGGCAAGCTTGTCCCTCGAAGCATAACCGTGCCGCATTTGGAAGCATAACTGTACCGGGTACGTGTTTTTGCCCTTGAAGGGCGGATGCGCTGCTTGTTGATTACCCTGGGCATCACTGAGGTTCAATATGACTCGAATGCACAATCCACCGCACCCAGGCAAAGTCCTCCGGGAGTATTTAGGCAGCACATCCGTGACGAAAGCTGCCGCAAATCTCGGCGTACACCGAGTAACTTTGTCTCGCGTTCTCACCTGCTCTTCGGGCATTTCGGCTGATATGGCCTACCGGCTGGGCGATGCCTTTGGCACCAGTGCGGAGCTATGGGGCGGCATGCAATTGCAGTACAACTTGTACCAAGCAGGTAAGGCCAAACGACCCAAGATTAAGAAGTTGAGGCAGCTGCATACAAATGCGCGGTAGCCTAACCGTTGCAATTAATCACCTGAATTAAGGTGATTAATTGGGAATTTCTTATTTTTCGCCTGATAATGGGCTGAAATGTACGACCATCGAACCAGCGAAGAGTTAGAGGCGGAACTTGGCGAACAGCTTCGCGCTGCCAGGGTGCGCAATAACGTTAGTCAGGCAACGCTGGCCAAACAGGCAGGGGTGGCGGTCACCGCGCTGAGGCGCCTTGAGCTCGGCCAAGGCGCGACGGTTTCAACTCTGGTGTCCGTAGTGCGTGTCTTGGGCCGGCAGACTTGGCTGGATAGTCTGCAACCCGCAGTGACTATCAGTCCATTGCAGATGCTCAAGTCCACGCGCCAACGGCAGCGTGCGGGATCGCCGCACAAATCAAAACCTACCGTCGCCTGAAAAAGGGGGTGGCGCTGCCAGTGTTCGATGGGTGTTTGAGATGCCAATACAAGGCTGTCTTGACAGCGCTGGCAGATGGTGGTTCAAGCTGCGAAGGTTTGCACACGCCATGAAGTAGATATGACTTAAGGCGCATTTGCAGTGTCTCCTCGACATCCTCAAGCTGATGGTGATATGTTGAATTTTTTTGTGGAAAAAATCCAGATCAGGGAGTTGTGAATCCCGTCTGGCCCTCTCCGCTCCAGACACCAGCCCATTGCCGTTCAGTGGCTACTCATTCGCACCTCAAGACAAAGCTTTCAAACAGGGCTGACACATTCGCAATCAAATCGGCGCTGGGGAACTTCTCTGTCGATATGACATTCAGGTCGTCATTCTTGCAACCGGTGCCGCGAAAAACTTGCAGGGCGTAGTTGCGCACACCCATCGCGCTCAAGGTTTGCGCCAACGCCAGAATCTCTGAGGGGGTGTGCAGGGCCGGATGCACCGTGGTACGAAACTCGTGCGTCACGCCGCTGGCCACCACTATCCCGGCACTGGCCCATACCGCCTTGGCACTGTCAGCCGTACGGGTGATAGTGTCGTAGCCCTGCTGCGTCGCCTTGATGTCCATACCTATCCAGTCCACCAGTGGCAGCACCTCTTGCAGGCGTCGGGGGTACATGCCCGCCGTGTGCAGCCCCACGCCAAAGCCCAGAGATCGAACATCGTGCATGGCATCTTTCAATGCCCGGTCCATGGTGGGTTCACCTCCACTGAACACCACCGAGTCGATCAGCCCCACGCGCCGTTGGAGCAGTGCCAGCACTTGCGCCCACGCCAGCGGACTGTCCCTGGTGCGGCTTTGCAAATGCGGGTTATGGCAATAGCCACAGCGCCAGGGGCAACCCTGCACAAACACCACTGCTGCGAGTTGCCCAGGGTAGTCCGTCGCGCTGAAAGGCGTGATGCCTCCCACCTTGAGCGGTTTGGTGCTGGGTGCCGAGGTGTTGACTCCGCTGTAGCGGTTTGCCGCCCGTTCAGCCGGCAGCAGGGGACTTGCAGTTGTTTTCACTAAAGTAAGTGCGCTCATGGAATTCGCCCTTCTTGCCGGTATTGAAAGACGCCACAGGGCGGTGGTAACCCATGACGCGGGTCCACACCTCGCAGCGCTGCCGCTCGTCATCACGCAGCACGATGGGAGGGACGGCTTGGGAGACCGGGGTTGGTTTTTTTTGTAGAGCAATCATGTCATTCCTTCTTTGGGTGGTTAAACAGGTTCCAATTGCTTGCGCGCGATGATTTCGGTATCGCACTTCGGGCAAAAATCGTGGCGCCCGCCCAGATAGCCGTGCTTGGGGCAGATAGAAAAAGTGGGCGTAACAGTGATGTAGGGCAGGCGAAAACGCGACAGCGAGCGCTTGATCAGCTGACGGCAGGCTTCTGCACTGGACAGCGGCTCGGTCATGTACAGATGCAGCACGGTGCCGCCGGTGTACTTGCGCTGCAAGTCATCCTGCATCTCCAACGCCTCGAACGGGTCGTCGGTGTAGCCTACCGGCAACTGGCTGGAGTTGGTGTAGTAAGGCATGTCCTTGGTACCGGCTTGCAGGATGCCAGGGAACTGCCTGGCGTCTTCCTTGGCAAAACGATAGGTGGTGCCTTCTGCCGGGGTCGCTTCCAGGTTGTACATTTGGCCGGTCTGATCCTGAAACTCCAGCATGCGTGCGCGTACATGGTCGAGCAGGCGAATGGCAAAGGCGTGTCCCCATTCGGAGCTGATGTCTTCGCGGTCCAGAGTGAAGTTGCGGATCATCTCGTTGATGCCGTTCACCCCCAGTGTGGAGAAGTGATTGCGCAGTGTGCCCAGATAACGCTTGGTGTAGGGGAACAGGCCGTTGTCCATGTGACGCTGGATCACCTTGCGCTTGATCTCCAGGCTGTCACGTCCCAGCTCCAGCAGGCCGTCAAGCGCCTTTAGCATGCCGGCCTCGTCCCCTTGGTGTAAATAGCCCAGGCGCGCGCAGTTGACGGTGACCACGCCGAGCGAGCCGGTCTGCTCGGCCGAACCGAACAGACCGTTGCCGCGCTTGAGCAGTTCGCGCAGATCAAGCTGCAGGCGACAGCACATGGAGCGAATCATGTTCGGTTTGAGTTCCGAATTGATAAAGTTCTGGAAGTAGGGCAGGCCGTACTTGGCGGTCATCTCGAACAGCAGCTCGGCATTCGGGCTATACCAGTCGAAATCCTCAGTCATGTTGTAGGTGGGGATTGGGAAGGTGAACACGCGGCCCTTGGCATCGCCGGACACCATCACTTCAATGTAAGCACGGTTGATCATGTCCATCTCGGCCTGGCACTCGCCGTAAGTGAAGCTCACTTCCTGGCCAGCAATAACGGGCGTCTGCTCGCGCAGGTCTTCCGGGCAAATCCAGTCGAATGTCAGGTTGGTAAATGGCGTCTGTGTACCCCAGCGCGAGGGCACGTTGAGGTTGTAAATCAGCTCCTGCATGCACTGGCGAACATGGGCGTAGTCCAGCTTGTCCTGCCGGACGTACGGTGCCATGTAAGTATCGAACGAGCTGAACGCTTGTGCGCCAGCCCACTCGTTTTGCAGCGTGCCCAGGAAGTTGACGATCTGCCCCACCGCACTCGACATGTGCTTGGGCGGGCCGCTTTCCACCTTGCCAGGCACACCGTTCAACCCCTCGTTGAGCAGGGTCCGCAGTGACCAGCCCGCGCAGTAGCCGGCCAGCATATCAAGGTCATGGATGTGGATGGCAGCGCTGCGGTGTGCCGCGCCGACTTCGGGCGGGTAGACGTGGTTGAGCCAGTAGTTGGCGATCACCTTGCCTGACACGTTGAGGATCAGGCCGCCCAGCGAATAGCCCTGGTTCGCATTGGCATTGACGCGCCAGTCGAGCTGCTGCAGGTACTCGTTCATGCTGGACTCGACGTCCACCATCGTCTTGCGGTCGCTGCGCAGCTTCTTGTGTTGCTCGCGGTAGACGATGTAGGCACGCAAAGTCTTGGGGTAGCCAGCGTCGAACAGTGCAGCCTCGACCGCGTCCTGGATCTGCTCGATGTGCGGCGTCGCCGGTCCAAGTATCCTGATTTTTGGAGTCACCAGATACTGCGTCAGGCGACGGGCTTCGGCGCCATCGAACTCGCCGGTGACCTGGGCAGCGCGCTCCAGCGCCTGGGCGATCTTGCCGGCATCAAACGGCTTGATCCCGCCGTCGCGCTTGATGATATGGGTAAATACGGGTGCGGTTTGTATGCTCATCTAGCATCCTCTTAAAACACTATAGGTAGTGTGAAAGTGGATGATAGCCACTACAGGTAGTGTTTCTCGCGAATTAAATCGTGCAAAACCAACTTCCGGTTAAAGGTTGATCTGTATCAGGAAACGCTCATGATGCTGTTGACGTTGAGATAGTGCTCAACAGCTGCCTCCTTCTGCGCTTGCGGGTACTTGGGTTCCCGGCCCGCATAGCCCACCGGCAAATCGAGCCATTGCTCATATTCCCGGTACCAGCCCTTCAAGGCATTCTTCGTTGGGTAAAGGGCGTGCGATCCACAAGGTGGGCTATGCGATAGCGATCCGGAAGATTATTGGTAGGGCAGAACCCGCAAACCCCGTCGATGGGATGCGCGCCCTTGGCGACCGTGGCAAACAGGCATCAAAGACTGGGCTTAAAAAGCCCAGTGAAGAGGGGCGCGACTGAAATCAAGCGCAGCAAAGCAGAAAAACCGGAAGTTCACCCCGGGGCGGCTTGGTCGAGTCGCTGACCGCGGACATTCAGAAGTTCGGCTCCGGATGCACGCTGGCGCCCGAGTGTGACATCTGATGGCCATACGGCAAAGGTATGCCATCGGGATGGTCGGCAGCAAGGAGACGCTGTTGACGACGGGTCTGAACAAAAGCCTGGGCAGCTACGGGCTGGGCCTGAGTGCAAGTTATTCAAGCCGCGGGGAGTTTGCCGTGGGCCTGCAACTTTTTATCGCTACGAGCAGAGAGCCACGACAGGGACAGTGGCGTTTTGATGCGCGGCCCAAAGCCGACAGCGGCGCCACCTCGGTGCGTGTTTTCCTGGACGACAACGCCAACGGCGTCATGGACGCAGGCGAAGAACCGATCGAGAACGTCGCGCTGACGGTCAACGGCAGCAGGGCGCTGGTGCGAACGGATGCCGCAGGCATTGCCTTGCTGGACCGTTTGCCGATCAGGCAACACGTGGACATTGCGGTCGACACCCAGACGCTGGAGGACCCTTACTGGGTGCCGCAGCGCAAGGGCGTGCGCATGGTTCCGTGTCCTGGTCATGTCGCCGAATTGGACTTTCCCGTCGTCCTGACCAGCGAAATCGACGGAACGGTTTACCAGGTCGAAAAAACTGCCAAACGCGGCCTTGGCGATATGGCAATTGAACTGCTTGACCTTGATCGCAAGGTGCTGTCCACCATCAAAAGCAGTTCGGACGGCTACTACATTGTTCCCGCCGTCGTGCAAGGCCGCTATTATTTGCGGATATCGCCGGAGCAACTCAAGCAGTTCGACCTGATCGATCCGGGCGAGCGTGACATCAGCATCCTGCCCGATGGTAAATTTATCAACGGCGTGGATTTTCTGCTGAGTCGAAATCCGGCCGGGAGCGTGCCAGATCTTCCCCGGGAGGAAGCGCGTGATAAAAAATGAGTTCCCGCCAAAAATCCTTCGGCAGGCCGGTGCCTGCGCCCTCTTGATCGGCAGCCTCGCCCTGACCGGTGACAGCGATGCGGGCACCGCAACGGGCACGGCGAGTGCAACGGTGCTTCAGTCGGTGTCAGTCACCTTTTCAAGTCCCTTTTTAAGCACCATTTCTGACACCTTTTCTGGCACCACCTTCACCATTGAGCGTTTTACTGGTAGCCTGTCCCTCAGTGGCCCCTTGCTGCGCGTTGGACCGGAGCCGTCCCCCGGCGCCGTTTTGACCGGCGCAGGCGCTGCGCCCTCCATCGCGGACAACGCCACCGTTTATGTGTCGCTCAATGCCGATGGTTCCCTGAGCGTCAGTGGTGGTTCGGGCTTGACGTATGCCGTGTCGCAGCCTGGCGCTGGCGTGATCAACATCGAATACAACTGAAACTGAAGTTTTGATCATCAAAACGATAAAACCTCTATTTCACGCTCAGGCCGGCGCAGCCAGCCCATCCATCATGAACAAGCCGGAGTCCTCCATGAATTCACTCAACCGCATCCTGCTGGTCGAAGATAGCCCGAGCGATGCGGGGCTGGCGCTTCACGCGCTGGCGGAGCACAACCTGGACCAGGATGTCCTGCACCTGCCCGACGGCGCCCAAGCGCTGGACTACCTGTTTCGCCGGGGTGAATTTTCCGGCCGGGCCCCGGGCAACCCGGCGCTCGTGCTGCTCGACCTGAAGATGCCGAAGGTCGATGGGCTCGAAGTGCTGAGCCAGATCAAGGGCGAGCCGGCCCTGCGCACGATTCCGGTGGTGGTGATGACGTCCTCGCGTGAGAGGCGCGATGTGGAGGCCGCCTACCGGCTGGGCGTGAACGCCTACGTCGTCAAGCCGATGAAGTTCACGAATTTCGTGGATGCGGTCAAGCGGGTCGGCGCGTTCTGGGCCATGCTGAACGAGCCGCCGCCCGCAAGCACGCCGGTGGCCGATGAACCCAAGATATAACCTGGGCAAAACGCTCGATCCGGAGGCCGATATGAACCCATCCATCCGACTGCTGCATCTGGAAGACAATCCGTTGGATGCGGAATTGATCCGGCTGAGGCTGGAAGCGGCCGGACTGTCCTGCGACATCCGGTGGGTGAGCGGCAAGGAGGCATTCGAGTCCGCTTTGGCGCAGGAAACCTTTGACCTGGTGCTGGCCGACTCCAAACTGCCGGGTTACGACGGCCTGTCGGCGCTCCGGCACGTCCGCGAGAGGCAGCCGGAGCTTCCGGTGATCATGATGTCCGGCGAACTGAGCGAGGAAGCGGCGGTGGACTGCCTGAAAGCCGGCGCCACCGATTACGTCCTCAAGCAGCGGCCGCAGCGGCTCGATGCCGCCGTGCGACGTGCGCTGGTGGAAAAAGAAGAACTTGCCGCGCTGCGCCGCGCCGAGGAAGAAGTTCGCCGCCAGAGCCTTTTTCTGCGCCAGGTGATCGACCTCAACCCCACCTTCATTTTCGCCAAGGACCGCGCGGGGCGCTTTGTCCTGGTGAACCAGGCCATGGCCGAGGCCTACGGCAGCACCGTCGAGGAAATGCTGGGCAAGGCCGAAGCGGACGTCACCGCCGATGCGCAGGAAGTTGCACGTTTTCTCAAAGCCGACCTTGAAACGATGGACACGCTGCGCGAAGTGTTCATCCCCGAGGAGAAGCTCATCGACGCCACCGGGAAAGTTCGCTGGCTGCAGACCGTCAAGCGCCCCATCGTGGCCGCGGACGGCACCGCCGACGGGGTGCTCGGCGTGGCGGCGGACATCACCGAACGCAAGCGGGCCCAGGAAGAAATCCTGCGGCTCAATGCCGACCTCGAAGAACGGGTTCGCCAGCGCACCGCCCAGCTGGAGGCCGCGAACAAGGAACTGGAGGCTTTTTCCTATTCCGTGTCACACGACCTTCGCTCCCCCCTGAATACGATCGACGGATTCAGCCAATTGCTGGAGCAAGCTGCAGGGGACAAGATCGGCGACAAGGGCCAACACTACCTGAGCCGGATTCGTGCGGGAACCCAGCAGATGAGCGAACTCATTGACGGGCTGCTGTCGCTTGCCAAGCTGTCACGCGATCAGCTCCGATCCGAGGCGGTCGACCTGTCGGCTGTCTCCAGGAAGGCAGCGCAGGCATGCAGGGAGGGCGAGCCCGAGCGCCAGGCGCGGATCCAGATTCAGGACGGACTGCTGGCGCACGGCGATCCGCTTCTTCTGTCGGTCGTCATTCAGAACCTGCTGGGCAACGCCTGGAAGTTTACCGCCAGGCGGGCGGTGGCCCGGATCAATATCGGCGGCGAGCTCGATGCCAGCGGCGAGACCGTTTATTTTGTCAAGGACAACGGCGCCGGTTTTGACATGCACCATGCCGGCAAGCTTTTCGGCGCGTTCGAGCGGCTGCATTCGCATTCGGACTTCTTGGGAACAGGCCTGGGGCTGACCATTGTGAAACGCGTGATTGACCGCCACGGGGGCCGCGTCTGGGCTGACAGCGTGGAGAACGAAGGCGCTACCTTCTATTTCACGCTGGGGACGGTGGGCTAGCCTGGTGCCTGGAAGTATGGTGTCTAGACCAAATACTGTTCAGATAGAGGCTTTACGATCATAATCCCGTTCCCTAGAGGCTTGGATGGAGGGCTTGATCACCTTGCGCTGCTCGTGCCGGATGTTCTCCGCAATGATCCCCTCTCCCCCAGAGAATGACCAGCCGGCAAAGCCGTTGAACTGTTCGCTCTTGTTGGTTTCTGCATGGATCACCTTGCGCAGCCCGACATCGCCGATGTAGCTCAGCAGGAACATGGTCCGGATGACCTTGCCAAGCTCAACAAACGCGAAATACAGCTTGTTCTTGCGGCTGTAGCTTCGATGAGCACGCCAGAGGCGATTGAGGAGAAACACCGAAAGTTTGCTGAGTCTCAGGCGGCGCTTTCAGTAACGGAGACCCGCGGTTCACGGCCCATATCAACCGGTTTGGCGACTACACGCTGGACTTCCGGCGAAAGTTCGGACCTTTGCTCTTCGACTCGCCAATAATCCCAATGGAATCATAGGGATAGGCTCGCTTCTGCGGTTTTTTACATGAATCCCTGCCGACCCTCATCAACATACTGGCTATTACCGAAGCAGTGGCGAGGGAAATAGGCCGGCGCGGCGCTTGTCGCCATGCCAATGTCGACAAGCCGATGCATATGATCACGCTTGAAATCGGGATGATGAGGCGTCTTGAAAACCACGGGCATACCCGTCGAATAGTTGATCGACGGGACAATGACGGGGTGTCGGCACTGGCCCAGCAACTGCTCGCCGAACACCTCCTTGTCGGCAAGCAGCCCATTGAGGGGAGCGGGCGAGTAGGGCGCGCGCCATACTCCCCAGAAGGACCGCCGTTTCTTGAAAATTTCCTCGCCGTGATCGACGAAGAGGTCGACCATGCGCTGAGCGGGTATTTCCATCGCTATGGCGAGGGCCAAGATCCCGCCGATGGAGGTACCTGTAACGAGGTCAAACCGCCGACCAATGGGGGTTCCGCCCATCTCAGCTTCCAGGTCCGCCAGAATCTTGGCCGTATACAAACCCCTGTAGCCGCCACCGGACAGCGCCAGAATCTGAAAGCGACCGCTTTTTGGCTTGTGGCCGTTTTCCACGCGATCCGGGCTCGGCGTAGTCATAAAGACCACTCCATACGGTGGTTTACCACCTTCAGAAAGCATTTTTTAACAGAATCCGTCACAAAACCTCCGTTGCCAGCAGTAACAGCGCAAATCGCGAATCTTGCTAAGCTAGGCGTATTCTAGTCATATTCAATGTGATAGTCATAACAAATATAATCATTACCTGTATGAAAACACATTTTGAGTCTATCTATGGCCTTCCCGGTGAGCAGCCTGAACCGCTGAGCTGGAGCCAGGACCGGCGGCTAAAATTCATCGACTTTCGACTGCGCTGGGAAGGCCGGGTAAATCGCTCCGACCTGGTCGAGTTCTTCAAAATATCTCTGCCACAGGCATCACTGGACCTGTCCAAGTACACGGAAACGGCTCCTGACAACCTCAAATACGATCCAAAGGCAAAGGCCTACATGAGGACCGAGTACTTCCACCCCATCTACCAGAGAAGCGCATCAAAGACCTATCTCAACGAATTGCTTGCTTTGGACGCCGGCACGATGGAAGCGGCGTCGAGTTTTGTACGGTGGCCTCCTCCCATGGCAACGGTCCCGACGCCGGGCAGAGAGGTTGATGGCGCTGTGTTGATGCATCTCTTGAATGCCATCCGCGAGGGACGGATGATCAATGTGCAATACCAGACCATGGGTCGGGAAGATGCGACCCATCGAATCCTGTCGCCGCATGCTATCGCTTACGATGGACAACGTTGGCACGTGCGCGCCTATTGCCACACTCGCAACAAATTTCGTGACTTTGTGATTGCGCGCCTCAGCACCGTTCAGGTTGGAGGGCGGAGTGCTGTGCCAGTCGCGGAAGATCAGGAATGGCACACGATCCTCACGCTGGTGCTAATGCCACACCCAGCGCTTCCTCATGCCAGTAGAAGGGCGCTGGAGATCGATTACGCGATGACTGATGGGAGGCTTGAGGTCAAGTCTCGGCATGCCATGCTGTTGTATACCTTGATTCGACTCGGCTTGATGTACGAGCGAAGCGTCCCCGCCGTTCAGCAGATCGTTCTATTCAATGAAGAAGAGATCGAACCATACCTACAGATGCTGGGCGCCAGCTTAGAGGGGCAGCAAGGGAGGTTGTTTAGGACCAATGAAGGAGGTTGAATTTCTTTTCACCTAAGCATCATCACCATGCCAATTGCCATCACACTGCGCAAGCATTTCTCCGACAGCTACTACCGCGACGCTTTGGTGCGCGCACTGAACTCATCGGACATCGACAGCGCCTACATCGCTTCTGGCTTCTTTTCCGATTTCACTGTCGAGTTGGACGACTCCGCACCCGATTTTGGCATCGGCGAACAGATGAAAGGCAAGAAAGTATTTCTGTACGGCTCCTACGGCGAGGATGCGTCGCTGAGGGAGCTGAGGGCTGCGCTCACCCGGCGCGGGCTTAAGGCTTATGCCTATCGGCTGGCGTCCCCCGAACCAGGCGATCTAGAACTTCGTTGGCACGCCAAGGTTGCTGTTTTCCTAAGCGGCACGTGTCCAGTGTTGGCCATCGTGGGGAGCAGTAACCTTACCAACCCCAGTATGTACGGCAATAGTGAGCGGAGATTCACTGCATCTCCAAAACGCATTCAGGTTGAGGCGGACACCTTCTATTGGCTGCACAGCCACATGGATGCCGCTCAAGCCATGCACGACGTTTTCCACTATTGGGGAGGCGGCTTGCTTGCCCCGCAAATTGCGTTCGACCATGAGAAATTCGACACCGAGATCGAGAAACTGATCGAATCGTTGCATAACAACCTGCTAATGTATTCTTGGCGCGACATCTGACCCGCTACCCAGGGTTCGTTGAGATGTATAGCGTCGAATGGGCGCGTTACTGCTCATGTTCGGAACTGAGGGCGACGGGCGGCTCCCGTCAGGGATTTAGCGCTGCCTCATTTGCTGATTTAATTCATCCAGACTACCAATTCCAAGTTGCTGCATGGCATCGTCGCTGGATATCGTTCCCAGAGCATATAGATCCAAAATCTGAAGGCGCTCATAGTCTGGGCTGCCAAACTCCCGACCTACAGGGGCAATGTCGAGCCAAGCTTGCTCTTCCTCGGATCTTGACCAGACTTTTGGGTTGAAGTTGCCTTTACGCAGCCGGCTGATCCGACGCTTATTTTTCCGGATGCTCATCAGGCGCTCTCCATGCAGTTTGCATAGTCATCTCATTTGCAATGTTACTTCGCCGGAGATGGTTAAACCAGGGCCCCAGCCTAGCCGCCTGAGCCCCAGATCCACCTGACACGAGACAGTTCTTCACTCACCACGTCGAGAAAAGCAACGGACCATTCCTCAGGCGCCAGCGCGTCATAGCCAGGCGCTGACGCACCTAGCATCATTTCCATGGGGGTAAAGCCAGCAAATTCCTTCTGCCGGCTCCGCAAGAAACTCCAGAGTAACGTGGTCGAAACGCCGGCATCGCGGTATTCCTGAATAATCTGTTTAAGCAGCGACTTGTCCACGCGTTCATCGAGTTGAAACTTTGGGTAGAGCTCACCACCGGCTCGACCTGGCGTGTGGGCCGCGAAGAGATCGCCCGCAACTTCCCGCTCACCAACCGCCTCGGGCGTGCATTTCATCCGGTCGGCCATTTCTTCGATGGTCAGAACGCCATATTCATGCTTGAAGCGATCATGGTCATGATCGTCAACAGATGGGCGGAGCAGTTCAACGATCGCTGCAATCTCCTCCTTAGACAATCGAGCAACTGTCTTCAATACCTCACTTACGCCTATTAGCTGCAACCGTACTTCGTCAACGCTCTCTACCTTTGCCGTCCTGAGTCGCCCGATCATGATTCGGGGTGAAGCAGCATCAGCGCTAGCGGCGTCACCAGAGGGGGAGGGTGGTGGACAAGGTACAGCGTCGATCAGCCCGACGTCGAGGCCGGCAGCCGCAAGCGCGGCAGAGCTAGCCACCACCAGCAGCAGTTCGTCGTTTTTGATACCGCTGGTTGACGTTGACATGACACTCTTTGATGCCAATCAGATGGGCTAGCCTGCAGCGCCACCGTGAAGAGAATCAATCAGGCGGATAACGTCATCTGCCCGGCCTGCTGAAACCGCTTGTTCCGCGGTCCGTTGGCCGAATGCTGGAAGTGACTCCGCTCGAAACCAGCGCAGTGATTTCGCCAGGTCGCCACCGGATGTGTCATAGGCGGCTTTGATGACGCGAAGGTTGTCTCTCAGATGACTTTGGACGGAGGCTGCGCCCGGGGTTTTAGTGATTGCGCTCACGGATACACGTGCATTTCGAGCCAGCGTTTCGACGTCCATTCCGAGCAGGCGAATGTAACGGGCCGGCGAAAGCATCGGTGCGAGCTCCGGATCCTGCAGGTCTTCGATGAAATTTGGAAGCGTTAGCGGCATGGCAGTTTCCGGTGAAGGTACGTCGTTCACGCTCACGCATGCACCCCTACCCATGGCGAGTTTTGGCGTAGGGCAGGGCCCCATCCATCTGCCTCCGACACTATTGCAAGCGCCATTTCTTCCGGCTCCATTTCTAGGATTTGCTCCCACCTTTGGATGTAATCAATACTACAAAGGCGTTCCGCACGCCACCGAGAAACCACCGCGCGTGCATCTTTGATCAATCGGTCACGCCTGTCTGGAGCCAACGTGGTCAAGTCCGATGCAATTCGCTGATGTCTTCTCAGCCGGTCCTTTTCTAGGATGGCATGGCGCTCCCGGGCAAGCTGTCGGGCAGATTGTCCGAGGTCATCTTTACGCATTGGCTCGAAACTACCGCTGTTTGTTGGACTGAGATACAAGGCTACCGGCTAAAGTTCTGGTCAGAGGCGCTGAGTTGGGATTGTCCAATGCCCGGGATGCCCGACTCTCAGTCTGTGCACCGGTCTGGGCTGAATTACCAGCCTGACGCAGTGCGGAGCCGGCCAGCGACTTTTGGACTGTGCTGGATGACGAGCTGCCTAACGCCTTGCCGGCGACGGAAGCAACGTGGGGCGAGGTTTGCTTGCTGTTCTTGCTCATGCTGAACTCCTGGCCCCATGATTCAAAGAAGGCGCCGTTGAGGCCTTGACGTTTTAACTGTATTTTCATACAGCACATCGGAAAGCGCAAGAGCATATATCTGACTTATTGCAGTCAGCCAAGACAGGGTTACAACCAAATGCCCCGCGTACAAGCGGTGGCCGTGGCCAGTTGACGCATCCTTTGCCACGTCGCTCTGCGGGGCACTTTGTTCTCCAACTCTATTTGCGCTACCGCGGCGGAGAGCACAGTAAGAGGGGCCTCGTCAAGCAGAGCCCGCAACTGTGGGATGTGGTTGGGCGGGATCACACCAGTGACCAGTGCGTGGCGCAGCGTTTCGGGCGGAATCGTCTCGCTATAGCTGATGCTGCCAGAGCGTGCCGCGGTTTCCATGGCACTGGCAGTGTCACCGTCAGACTTGGCCTTGCGGGTACCGGTCACGCCCAGTCCAAAACCCAGCGTGTTCGCCAGGCGCTCGGCGCGGGTGAGGCTAAGGTTGGTGAGTTTGCCAGTTTCTAGCTCGTTGATCGTGGCGCGCGAAAGCCCAGCCAACTCGGCGAGGCGTTCCTGGCTGAGGCCCATTTCTGAACGCTGGCGTTTCACCATGCTCGAAAGTTCATTCAAGATTGCCATATCTGACTTTAGCAATCCGCCTCAATAATGTCGATTAAATTTGTCTTTTAATAGCCAAATATATTGGATTTTCTGATTTCGCCGTCGGTGAGACGCATCGATAGGCTAAGGGAGTACGCCTTGATTAGCGCCTACGCGCTTAGTCAGCAAACACTAAATATCAGGCACCTCAAACGGGTTCCGAGCATGTTTCTTCCAGGAACCGCACCGGAACATAAACCGGACATTTTGTTGAATTCCGTCGAAATCTGACCCACGGGTCAGACTTCAGCGCAATTCAACACCCCAGACCCACCTGACACGAGACAGTTCTTCACTCACAACATCGAGAAAAGCTACGGACCATTCTTCAGGCGTCAGCGAGTCATAGGCAGGCGCGGAGGCGCCCAGCATCATTTCCATGGGCGTAAAGCCAGCAAATTCCTTCTGTCGGCCCCGCAGGAAACTCCAAAGTAACGTGGTGGAAACGCCAGCGTCGCGGTACTCCTGAATAATCCGTTTAAGTAGTGCCCTGTCCACGCGTTCATCGAGTTGGAACTTTGGGTAGAGCTCACCACCGGCTCGATCTGGCGTGTGGGCCGCGAAGAGATCGCCTGCAACTTCTCTCTCACGAACCATCTCGGGCGTACATTTCATCCGGTCGGCCATCTCTTCGATGGTCAGAACGCCATATTCATGCTTGAAGCGATCGTGGTCCGGATCGTCAACAGAAGGGTGGAACAGTTCGGCGATCTTCGCAATGTCCTCCTTGGACATTCGACCAATTGCCTTCTGCAGTCAGCGTAGGCATCGAAAACTGAGGGTTACGACAAAGATCAAGGAAACGAAGCCCTCCATTGACACCTTCACTTCACAGAAAAGATCAAAAAAACTGTTCAAACGCGGGGATTCTGAAATTTGACGGATTGCGATGGTGGCTCGGAACCCGCATGGGATAAGGAAAGTTGATTGAGTGTTGACACTTTCATTTCCAAAGTGTTGTCAACTTCATTTCGCCGGATGACCCGCATTCGCTCGGGGAGGTGGGAACGGTTTTTAAGCCCGCCAGCCTTGACGAATGGCAGGAGTGCGCCACGCACTGCCCTCTTAGACGCTAGAGTATGGAACTGGCACCCAGTTGTTCAAGCAACTCTGTGAGTTCGTCGCGGACCAGGTCATCGTCGATCGACACCGACGGGCTGGATGGGTTCTGCACTATCGTGACGGCACCAAGCCGGTCGCCAAAAAGCACAATTGCTTTTCTTTTGGTCTGCCTTGAGTCCCATATTACGCCGGCGATATCTGGGCGTGCAGCGCGCATCGCCTCGGCGAATTTCCGCGTATCGGGATAGGTTGCCTTGTCTCCGTCGATGACCATGCTTGAGAGGAGCCCGACACGCTTGAGCCCTATCATCGTGAGATCCGCCAAGTTAAGGCTCGCGCCCAACTGTATTGTTGACAATACCCGGTTCTCGGGCGGGGCTGGCGAGTAGATAAAGCCGTGGGATGGAAAAGGGACGTCATGCAAGACGGTTTCCATGAGCGCTGTTTTAATGTCCTCGCCCGCATAGATGGTGGGAACCACCGCGGCACTCACATTTCTTATTGGACTGAATCGAGCGTTGCCCGCAGCAGCGCCGTTAAAAGCTGTAGCCCCATAGGCCGAACTATGGACGCGATACCACGGTGTCTTTGGCCCGACGGATAGAGTACCGAGCTTCGTGAAGTCGCAGGAAATCGGCACAGGCTAGCGGGCCTGTTGAAGGCGCAGGTCCTGCACGGCTTCTAGTACCTTTACGCCATCTTCAGCGATGACCTCCCGAGGACGGCGCCCCCCTAGGAACGCCGACGTGCTTTCAAACCAAGCCGCGAGGCGCATCGGATCCGTAGGTGCGAACGTCGCAATGATGTCTTTCAACACCGGTAGCGGCCGCCAGTCTATGCCGAAAGCGTAGCGTGGGTAACGATCCTTGCCATCGTGTTCAATTGCAAAGACGTCCCCGAGAGTCTTCCATCGGCTTGCCTGCGCCGAGGGATTGGCCGGCTTCTTACCGGTTAGTTCGCCGAGTTGAGCGCCTATTTCAGCCGCCGTTAACCACTGTGTCCCAGCGTATACCGCCTTTAGGGCATTTGCATTCTGGCGTGCCCTTTTGAAATCAATCGAACTGGGGGCCGCGCCATTCAGAAAATACTCAATCAAACGCGCACGATTAATTTTGCGATGTTCTCGCAAGTTTTCTACCACTGCCGGCACCAGCCCTGCGAGGGCTGCCTCAACCTGTTTTTTGGTACCCGGGGCCAACTCATCGGCAAACTCGATAACCAGGTCGGACATGACGCTCTCCTTAGCGAATTGTGTGAAGCAAGTTTACCATATCGCATATTTCGCTGCAAATTCTCATGTTGAAGCCGCAGTAGCTGCTGAGTTGAGGCACTCGCTGAACGGGCGTGCGTAGTCAATTCGGTCAATCATCTCGAACTCTCCTTCGCTGAAGTCCCGGTACTCGGTCAAGCGTGACATAAACGCCGCGCCGTGCCGCGCAAAAAACGGCCGGGCCGCGTCAATGGCCTCCGGCTCCAGGTCCGCGACCGCGCACAGGTCAAACAAATCCCGCGCCTTGGCCCTATTGCCACGGTGCCACATCTTTTTGGCGACGATTTCCGCGCACGATTCAACGCAGATCGTGCGGCCCTCGAACGGCGTGAGGTCCCACGGATGCGGCGTCAACGGGGTTCCGACGACGATGTCGATCTCCCCGATGGGGAGCACCAGGCGCATCAGGCGCGGGGAAAAATATCCCAAATACTGCGGATCCGGCACAAACAGGTCCACGTCCTTGCTGTGCCGGTGGTTCAGGCGCAGCATGAGGACGGTGCCCCCGCCAAAGCTCCAGGTCGGCCTGTTCACGACGGTGGCCAGGTGATCGGTCAGGGTGAGGGCGGCCGCGAAGATTTCGCGCCAGATGCCTGTTCGCTCAAACTGTGGCGGCTTCATCACCAGATTGGGCGTGAGCAGGCCAGCGCCGCGGCCAGCTGGCGCATGCGCTGCCAGGTGATCCGGGGGCGCACGCCGTTGTCGCGCTCGAGCTGCGCGGCGACGGCCGAGAGCACCGGCAAAGGCGACTCGTCGAGCAGCGCGCGCAGCTGCGCCATGTGTTTGGGCGGGATGGCCCCCGTCAACAGGCTGTGGCGCAGCACCTCGGGCGGAATCGGCGCGGCGTAGCTGATGCTGCTGGACGTGGCGGCGGCCTCCAGTGCACTGACGCCGCTGTCCTCCTTGCTGGCGCGGGTCCCGGTGACCCCCAGGCCGTAGCCCAGCGTGTTGGCCAGCCGCTCGGCGCGGGTCAGGCTCAGATTATCCAGTCGGCCGGATTCCAGGGCGTTGATGGTGTCGCGGGAGAGCCCAGCGAGTTCAGCAAGGCGCTCCTGGCTCAGACCCATCTCGGATCTCTTCTTTTTCACACTGGCGGCGAGCTCGTGGAGGATGGGCATGCCGTCATTTTAGGCCGGCCCGGGGCAAATGTCTAGTTTGTCAGGCTTCGTAATGCCGGATTTAAACAGTTTATGAATGCCGCATAAATCCGGCATCGCGGTTTATTTAATTCTAGCGTCAGCAGAAGTGGTGTTCACGTGACACCAAAGTAATCCCAAGACCAAGACACAAGCGAATGATGCGCATGCAGTGGACGACTGCAGCAACGGTCACCATGTCGCCGAAGCGCTAAGTAGTTGATTTAAAAGGAAAAGCCCATTAGCCCTGTCGGAACTCGCTGCCCGCGAACCCGAAGCAACCTCCGGCAGCGTTTAGCCTAGGGCAGTAAAGACAGACATCAGACTAATAAGCAGGAGCAACTCACGCCAGCATTTGCCGGCACGGAGCAAACTAAGACATCATTCGCCGACAGGACTGAAAGCTACGTGGCGTTGGGACTTTCCAAAGCTTCCAGTTCTTGGTTACTTTGGCTATGAGGCTTGAGATGGTGACACTTGGTTGAGGAAGTCTCAAAAAAGGAAGCGATATGGAACGCAACCGATCTGATCATCGGCAGAACGCATCAGGTTTCGAGGCAGTTGGCGGCGATCCGTATGCCGCGACATTAGCTGTTCTGGAACACCTAACGGAATGGCCACTCAGGGGTCTCTTTGGCAGGGTGGAATAAGTTAAAGGGCGTCGGAACTGCCGTTTGGTGGCAATTGCTTGCCTTTCCCCAGCCATGGGAAGCCTAGGGCCTCGGTGTCGAGTGGGCTCCTCTCAGTAATGGCTAACGGGGATTTGAGGCTGCGAACGACCTGGGCTATTTCCGCTGCGTCTTTCAATGCCAATTCCCGAAAATCACAGTTCATCCAGAAGTACTCTTCGTGGAGCATCAAGGGAAAATTCCCTGCTTCCAGGAAGATCGCAAAGTTCTCGAGTGCCTGGTCACGTAATACCGCTCGCGCGCCCACAGCCTGTCCCGAACGGTTAGGGAACAGCACGTGAAAAATCTCCGCAAAGCCAGAACCCATGTGATGGACACAGAAATGTATGTTCGCTGACTGGGAGGCGTACGTCCAGAACCTGTTTTCGTATCGGGATATGTGTACGGACGATAAAAAATGGAGCAGCGCACTCATCTTTGCCATTTCCTGCGGACTAAAGTCACTACGCCATGGGCTCAACGGAAGCAGATGGTCAGTGACAAATCGGATCATCCGTGCACAGATTCCACGTTGATGGAGTTGCCCACCGATCATGACCAGCATGCGTACTACTTGAGCACCCAGGAGACAGGACGCTTGAGTTCGGGCTTTTTCCACAGCCGTGCGAAACATCATGACAAGCAATCCGAATCTTTCGAAACTTGCAGAGCAACACAAGATATCGCCCAGCTCATGTATGGCGGCATCACATACCTCTCCCGACTTGAGGCGGCTCAAAACGAGGTAACTCGTTCCCTCGTCCCAGAGTTTCATCTTGCGAACCAACTCAAGGGTATTTCGCGGGAGGGGTTGGCTGATATCCAGCCAGCTCCAGACAAGTGATTCGACCTCATGTTCGAAGCTGTAGCCTGATAGTTTTTCAACCTCCTTGCGTTTACGCCTCCTCGGTAACCTGCCCTTCTGGTATCCGGTCCACTGTTTGCTGCGTGAAGGATTTCCTTCTTCGCCTTTTGGCATATAGAGCTTGGGTGAGAACCTCTGGTCCATTGCGTCCGCTGTCGTCAGGCGGGTCGCTTCTTTGACGCAGTAGAAGTAGTTCGTTCCATTCATGGCACGGACCTGTGCAGAAATGTCGGAACTTGCTACCTCGGGAATCTTCTTTTTATTGATGTCCTGCAGCGATGAAATCTCAAAAAAACCAGTCAAATCAAATGCATAGCCCTGCCATCGAAAAATATCCAAGGGTAATTTGCGGGTGCGTTTTACCCCTTTGCCTTGCTGTTTGGTTGCAGTTAGCATTGGCATATGACCAGCAATTCATGCGCGTTCGAGCCTGTTCCCGCCATCTCGGATCTGGCCGCCAGGATCAATGACGACCTCGTCAAAACCCATGGGCCGCTGCTACAGGGGCAAGCGCTCAGCAATGCACTGGGATATAGATCAACCGCTGCGCTACGGCGGGCCGAATCGCGCAAGACCGTGCCCGTGCCGACTTTTCTCATTGCAAGTCGCAAGGGCCGGTTTGCGTTGGCGCTGGATGTCGCAGGATGGGTGGCGTCGCAGCGCTTCGCCGCAGAAGCGGGCTCACCGAGGAGCGTTAAATGACGACCTAACCTGTTTTTGGCAGGTAGAAAGACGAACGGCTTACTGTTGAAGCAGTAAGCCGTCGCTCGCCTTGAAAGGCGGGTTTTAAAAAAACCATCGTTGAATATCGATGCGCCCATTTTAAAGTCCCAAGGGCAACTGTCAAGCAGTTCCCCCAGCCAAATATCCCAAAAATCCACCGAGCTACCTCGGTGCGACTCTGCCCATCAGCCGGCGCGACGTCCGGCGATGGTCGCCATTTTGCCTGCGATTGGTCGGTTTCCCTGTTTTGATGTTCGGGACGTCACGCTCAGTCGCGCACAGCTACTCATACGTCATCTATTTTTGAAGGACCTTTCATGCTGAATGAAGCTGGAATTTCATATGGCGGCCTGTTTGCCAGGTATAGCCGAAGAAGAGGGCGCCTGTTGCGCACCCTGAATCCATTCACCGGCCAAGCCGTGGACTATTCGACGCCTTTGAAGGGAGAAAACTGGCTACTTCGGGTAATGACCCCGGGTGTCATTTCCTGTGAGGTTGAGCCGACGACTCTCTCCTATATGGACCGTGGCAACCGGGTTCGAGCCTACTGCGACACCCTTACGATCTTCGGCAACAACTTCGGGATTGCGGATCTGGTGGTTGATGATTTGACGCCGCAAGCCGAAGAATCATTTGAAGCGTTGCGAAAGGCCTGCACGGTCTACAACTACACGCCTCAGCTTCGCACCAAAAGGGAGATACGGGACAACCTGATCCTCCTTGAAAACCTGATCCACATGCGCCAGCAATTGATTCTGCATCCCGTGTTGCCACAACATACAAAGGCAGTGAAGGAATTTTTTGAGTACGCCCCCCGCGCGGTCAGTCCGCGTGAAAGCCTGCAGTGGACATATAGGAAATATTTTCCCGCCACCGTAATTGATTCAGCACTCTTCGCCTTGCATTGCTCAGGGCATCTATCCATCAACATTGAGGAGGTACCGTATGGCCCGAAATCCACGTTCACGTTCACGTGCACGGCCTAACGGTTGTCAGCCGGACAATACAGGCGGCCGTAACTACGTTCTTGCCTGTCACAAGGACATGACGGACTGGCCTGGGTATGACGACTCGCTCTTGAGTCCACATGTTCAGAAGCGGTTTCGCAATCTACGGGATGCCGTAACCCTTTACATGGCGGGGGCACCACTGGCGGAAGTTGCCCAGGTTGCAAAGGTCGCGGAGCGACAGTTTCATCGCATTTTTGCGAACTGCCTGAGACCCGATGCAACCGGCAAAATTCCGGGCCTAAGAGCGCTGGTGAAAGGCTTCAAGCCTGAGCGGTCAACACGCACGGCGCCGCTCAAAGCGAGCCCTGGATCAAAAACCGGCTTTGGGGGCATGTTCCGCAAAGTGCTGCTTGACTATCCCGAAATCGAAAAGGGTTTGGTAGCTATTTTGAATGGCTATGGATCCAAAGGCTTGACGGTGAATCGGGTCATGTTTCGTACTTTGCATCTTGGGTACATCAAGTTGTGCAGGGCCAGCCGCGTCAAGGAGGATGAATACCCCCTCAATACCAAGGAGCGCTCAAGGCGCGCGCTGAGATCCTGGGTAGACACCGACTACATACCCCAGTACGCCACCCGGTACATCGGGCGTCAGTATGGCAAGGAGGCCGCCGTTCAAGCCGGGTACGGTGAGGGGACAGGTGATGCCGACCGGAGAAGTGGTGGATATGACGACTGGGTCATGGACGAGGTCACCCTTGACGTTGATGCGACTTATGAGATACCGAATGGCCAGGGGGACTGGGAAGCCCTCGAACTGCGTCGTTTTCAACAACTTCGACTGATCCACCGTGGCTCTGGTGCGACCCTGGCAAGCCGTCAGATATATGCACCACAGGCTTCAGCCCACGACGTTTCCATGCTTTTGTGGGATGCGGTCAATGGTCCACCCGTGGTGAATCCTGTGATCGATGGAGTGATGTTTGAACCAGGTGCCGGTTATCCCGCGAAGGCAATTCCTGAGCTCCGATTTGCGATACCCCGGGTGATCTATCTGGACAATGCCTTATCCCACCTTGCAGACCACGTTCAGCACATTGTTACCCACCTGTTCGGTGGTACTGTGATCCTTGGCAAACCCGCAACACCCCGCGAAAGAGCGGATGTGGAAAGCCAGTTCGCCCGGCAAGCGAAGAGGATTGTTCACCAATTGCCCAGCACCACCGGCAGCGGACCTAAAGATCCCCTGCGCAAAAGCAGCGCGGTAGCCCCGAAGCGGCGAATCCGGGCTGACGTGATTGAACAGGTTCTTGATGCCTATGTGCAGAACGAAAATGCGCTTCCTTCCGCGGGTTCGAATCACATTCCTGCTCTGGACCGGTTGAGGCGGCGCATTGAAAGCGGCACCCTCAAGCCTACCTACCTTCCGGTTGACAAACGCAAGGCCTACTATTTTTGCCGTCCGCATCGGGTATTGATCAAGTTAGACATTCGGAGTGGCCGGCGGCCGTTCATCAATTATCTCTACCAACGTTATTCGAGCCCACAGCTTTGCAACAGTTTCGACCTCAAAGGGAAGGCGATGCTGATTCGCGCCGACTTTCGCAATCTGCGGACTGTGATGATGTTTTACGAAGATGGCACGGAATTCGGTCCTGTATCGGTGCTGGGTCACTGGGGCACGTTTCCCCATGACGTCCGCATTCGCCGCCTGTTCGGCAAGCTCAAACGTGACGGAGAGTTGGGGCCGAGAGCAGACGACATGCCACTGGAGGTTTTGTTTGCGCATCTTCGCCAACGTTCCATTCGGGATACCACTGCGGCGCTGAATCTGACTTACCTGATTCAGTATTTGACGCGTGAGGAGTTTGTCTTGCCCTCACACCTTCAGCAGGAATCTGTGGAGTGGCTCGAAGTCAATGCAGCGGTGGACCGCCGCAGCATCCTTCCATCGCTGAAACCTTCGAAAGATTTCATCGATGTGGAGGCGCGCTCGGGCGCCAGTGAAGCCATCTTGCTGCAAGCGCCTGGGCACTCTGATGACCACCGCGGGAGTTTGCTTGGCGCAGAGCCGACTTTTGATCAGTCCACCTTGCGTGACGGCCTGGCAGGCCGCGGCACCCCATCAATTGCGCCTCCGCCTGCGCCGACAAAGTGGGTCATGCCGCGCCGGCCCATGCGGCGCTAACTGTCAAATACCCGAAACAAAATCACGCGCCTCCAAGCGAGGTGTTACTTTTACAAATTGAAAAATACATGACAACAACCGAAAACTCAACTGCGACCGTATCGCGGCCTGAAGCCTTGATCCTCCCCTCGACAGTGGTATGGACCCCGGAAATCGACCGCATGGCACAAAAGGTGGCGCGCTGGATACGCATAGACCAGCCAGGTGGGGTGATTTACGGCGCCCAGAGAAACGGAAAGAGCAGGGCGTGCTCGTATCTGGTCGGAATGCTCTCCTCTCTTCTTGATTACGAACTTGCGGTCCTCCACTGGACTATCCCGGATCAGGCTGAGGCCAAAAAGAATGAACGCGAGTTTGTCCAGGAAATGCTGCAGCAATCGGGCTGCCTGCGCGTCGGCAGCCGTGATCTCGCGGTCCTGCGACGGCGCTGCTACACCCACCTTTCTGAACTGACCGAAGCCACCGGTTCAAAACGCGTGGTGATTATTATTGACGAGGCGCAGAACCTCGGGAAGCTGCAATTCAGTTATTTGATCCATGCATTCAACTCCCTCGAGCAGATGGGGATACAACCTTTCTTCTTGCTGGTAGGTCAGCCCGAACTGCGTAACCAGTTCAAGACATGGTCTGAGGGTAAAGGCATGCAGGTACTGGGGAGGTTCTTCGCACGGGAGCACCAGTATCGCGGTATTGCGCTTAACGAGATCGGCCTGGTGTTGCAGGCATTTGATATGCCGGTGGAGGGTGAAAGCGTCAGCGTCTTTTCTCGCGCATTTCCGGAGGCCTACAAAGCTGGATGGAGACTGGAGCATCTGACGCCGCATTTTGACGAGGCGCTTGCGCTCATCATGCGAAAACACAACATTGCTTCTGGTCTTCGCTTGCCCATGCAGTACTTTCGTTCAACCGTGTTGAGCGTGTTGAACACGGCGCTGGACGAGGGTATTGCACCCGAGATGCTGACATCGGCCCATGTGCTCCTCGGTCTGGAGGAAGCCGGCTTTTTGAGCGTCCTGGGGTTTTATGTTGACTCTGACCCGGACCCACGCCAGGAACGCGCTGCTGGCTGGAGCAGCAAATGAAGCTGCCACTGGCTGTGAAGACCGTCGTTCGCCGAGTCAAACCGATGGGCATGGGCTGGAGCAACGAATCCATGTATGGGGCCTGGAACCGGCATTGCCTTGTCAATGGTGTGCAAGGGGGCGTCCAGTTCCCACTTGATAAGTCCATGGCGCGCCGAGGCCTCTTTTCTATGCTGGTGCCCGACGAGGCGGAAAAATTAGCCAAGGAGATGCTACTCACGGTAAAGGAGATCGCCCGCCTTAATGGTGCCGATATGGGCAAGGAAAACGCCTTGGTCATCAACGTGGCGCTTCGCTACTGTCGGCGTTGCATCGACCTGAACTACCACAGCGCCGTTTACCAGCATGTCGCTCTGGCCCGCTGTCCGCTTCACACCACCGTGTTCCATGACGTTTGTCACCATTGCCACAAACCTGTCGTTCCAACCTTCGCTTCGGTGATTGAGTACCCCTTCGAATGCCCTAACTGCAAATTGGCGCTTGGAAGGTCTGCCGCTCGCGAAACCGATGCTTCAGAGGCCTCTGCTGTTGATACCATGATCACCGACAGGCGGCGCGTATTGGCTGCTACCAAACCATCGTTCCACTGGCGATTCACCTTTTCCTCCGAGCAAAGTGAGCGTCTTGGAACTCCCAGCAATCCTGTAGCCTCCCGCCACTATCAACGGCTGTGTGTCTGGCAAGCCGACCGATCATCCGCCCACTGGCCGAGGTTTTTGGAAGAACATCTGACGGTGACGGGGAATAGCCGAAGCACAGGCGGCATCTGGTCGCCTTACGCACAGGTAGAAGCTGCCCAGCGGGTCTTGCTGTGGCTACGGCAAGCCTGTTACGCGCATGAGCTCGCGGCCGTCACCCTGGCATATCGGCTTGGTCGTTATCCCAGAGGGCTTCGGATCGACGTACATACAAGCCTAATCAGCGCGGCGATTTACAAACTGGCCAGCGCGTATGGACTTGTCCAAGACATGGTGATGTTCTTTGAGTCAGACGCCACCGACCTGAAAGGTCCAGCAAAAGCCCAGCTGGGCAGGACAGTCGCGCGATATGGCGCTACTGCCGCAGGCGAGCCTGAACTTGACTTCAGGTTGATGCAACTCGAGATGTTGGGCATGTTCGCGAAGTTGTTGCTGATGCACCGGCATCAGGCTCCTACAACGGAGGTTAGTTGGCTGGAGCTTCCCCATGAACTGGAGTTCGCCCCAGCGTGGTTCAAAATCATCGTGCCTAGCCAGCCGTTTCAATACGTGATCCGTCCCCGTGTTAACGAGGCTTCGCTCAGACGCCTGATTGCACGCAAGTGGAACCACGAACTGTGCCTGGAGCATCCCATCCTGGCGAATGAGGCGGAATTCTGGGGCCATAACCGACTGGACTCGCTTTGGCGCACGAATGGCGGCGGCCCCAACATGCCAAACACGAACCCCGAGTTTTTGCTTTCGAATCCCAAGTTGAGGGACAACCGCTCATTGGCCAAGGTGTTCGGTACTGGCCAGCAACTTGGACGCAACTACGAGGCTCCAGGCTTTGGGACAGTAATCACCCCTGCGGCGCGTTTGCCGATTGAAAGGGGTTCCCGAATTATCTGAACAGCCAGGGTTTGGCCACGCCAACCTCTGACCTTAAAACGGTGTCTTCGTTCCAGTCGGGGTCAGACACCAATTTCAAAGGCGGTACCACCACTGGCAAGAGCGTCATTGCCGACATAACAGACATCCTGCAATGGAGGTCGTGTCTATGACGCAAGGGTTACTGACTATTGAAAGTACATATTGTCGATAGCCGAGGGGATGGATGTCTGGGGTCATGCAAATGCTCTGTCACTTGCCATGTTCGCGTTGAATCCCGGCAGAGTCGTGTACTTGCACCGCGACGCCATCGATTTCCGCAAGAACATCAACGGGCTGGCAAGTCTGGTCGAACATGGACTTGGACTGGACGCATTTGCACAAGCCGTGTTTGTGTTCGGCAATCGAAGGAAAGACCGCATCAAGATACTGGGGTGGGATCGCAACGGGTTCTGGTTGCTGCAAAAACGCCTCGAGGGCGCACGCTTCGTCTGGCCTGGTAAAGAGAGCGCGGCAGCCGAACTCACGGTGCAGCAACTGCACTGGCTGCTCGACGGAATTGACCTCTCGGCGATGCGTGGCCACGCTGCGGTTTCGTATCAAAAAGCGGCCTGAAAAATATCTTCAAAATGTTTCATTTATAGAGGCGTGAAAAGGAACTTTCTGAGCGGCCATTCGATCAAAAAACGCAATGACTTTGCAGCCCACGATCGAAGAATTCGCTGCCCTCCAACAGGACTTGCAGGCAGCACTTTCGCAACGGGATGTCTTGGTTGGAGAGAACCGATTTCTTCGCGTCGAGCGCGACCTGCTCAAGGAGCGGCTCAACAAGATGATGCGCAAGATCTTCGCCGCCAAGAGCGAAGCACGCGGCACCGAGCAGAAGGACATGTTCTTCAATGAGGCCGAGGCCCTGGCAGCGGCGGCACAGGCCACGCCAGCGTTGGAAGACGGCGCCGCTGGCGACGATGCCGCGTTGGACGTGGCAGCTCACAAACGCCTCAAGCGTGGGCGCAAGCCGCTGGACGCCGATCTGCCGCGCCACGTCGTGCGCCACGAACTGCCTGAATCCGAACGCGTCTGCCCGCATGACGGCTGTGCCCTGCAGGAAATCGGCGTCGAGGCCAGCGAGCAGTTGGACATCATTCCCCAGCAGGTGCGTGTAATTCGCCACGAGCGCGTCAAATACGCCTGCCCCTGCTGTGACGGCGCTCTGCGCCTGGCCTCCAAGCCGGCACAAATCATCCCCAAGGGCCTGTTCAGCGAGAGCGCCCTGGCCTGGATCGTCACCTCCAAGTACGACGATGGCTTGCTGATGACCGGGCCAGTGCCGACATGACCGCGCCGGCCGTGTGGTTCCAATACTCGGCCAACCGGCGAGGTGAGACTGTATGAAAGTGGCCGGATCGTGGAGGCTGCATGCTGGAGCCACGCGCGACGAAAGGTGTGGGACATCCACGAACGCCAGCACAGGTTGACCGGGACACTGGCGCATCAAGCCCTGCAGCGCATCGGTGGAATCTTCAAGGTGGAAGCCGAACTCAATGGCAAACCGCCCGACGAGCGAATGCGGGTTCGGCAAGAACGAGCGGCCCCGGTGCTCGACGAGTTGAAACGCTGGATGAACAATACCTTGGCACAGGTCTCGGCGAAGTCACCGATGGCGCTGGCCATCGGCTATTCGCTGAGCAACTGGATGGCGCTTACGCGCTTCGTGGACGATGGCCGCATCGAGGCGCACAACAATGTGGCCGAGCGGGCGTTGCGCGGGGTAGCGATTGGCCGAAAAAATTACCTGCACCTGGGCTCCGACGCTGGCGGTCAAAGTGCCGCGGTGATCTACACCTTGCTCGGCACGGCCAGACTCAACGGGATCAACCCGCAGCTGTACCTGCGCCATGTCCTGGAGCGCATCGCGGATCATCCGATCAATCGCATCGATGAGCTCTTGCCCTGGGTGGTAGCTGCGCAGCTACGGCCCGCCTGGCACGAAGAGCTCGCCAAGGCGGCCTGAGCGCGCGCACCACCCGCGCTGCCCCAAGTTCACTAGACTTGGAGGCCATGAACAAGACCTCATCCGCGCAGCACCGTGCATCGGCGCAGGCTTACCAACTCTACGTCGAACTCGAATGGGTTCGTCCCAAGGTATGGCGGCGCTTCCTGGTGCCTGTCACGATCGAATTGCCCCGCCTACACACCACACTGCTGTTCGGCACTGGATGGCAAGGAGGCCACATCCATGAGTTCGTCTTCGGGCACGACAACTACGGCCGCATTGAGCCGGGGTTGGATCTACCGGACGAAGTCATGGACGAAGAGCGCGTGTCGCTGCGCGAGGCGTTAGGTGCCAGGAAAACCTTCGTCTACGTCTACGACTACGGGGACAACTGGCGGCACAAGGTCAAGGTCGAAAAGATCGTGACGCTGGATACGCCGATCTCACGTGGTGTGTGCATCGGTGGTGAGAACGCATGCCCGCCCGAGGATGTTGGCGGTGCGCCAGGCTACGAAGAATTCCTTGCCGCGCTGGCCGACTCCAACGACCCCGAGCACGACAGCCTCAAGGAATGGATCGGTGGGTCGTTCGACCCCGCAGCGTTCGATGTCGCCGAGGTCAACCAACGTTTGGCCCCGGAAGAATACTGACCGTCAAGAACGGTAGTGGTCGGACTATTAC
>NZ_NCJH01000009.1 GCF_002278925.1 Polaromonas sp. 39-63-25 | reverse complement strand
AGCCCGTGGTACGGCTCAGCGCGGCTGTTCAGGCAGAGCGCCCCTGGCGACTGGGCCGGTGTGCTGACCCAGGTACAGGCGGCGTTGACGCTGCGCCTGTCCGGTGTGCAGCGCGAACCCGAACCCGGTCCAGCGCCAACGCCAGCACCCGCCCAAAAGCCGCCGGCAATGACAGCTCAGGCCCTGGCCGCCCAGCTGGCGCAGGCAGTGGCCCTGCACCAGCAGGGGCAGCTCGACCAGGCCGAAGCGCTGTACAAGGAAATCCTGCGGGTGCAGCCGCAGCACTTTGATGCGCTGCAGTTGCTGGCAACGATGGCGGTGCAACGGAAAGATCCGGTGACCGCCATGGCCTTGTTTGACCAGGCGCTCAAAATCAGTCCCGACCATCCCAGCGCACTCAACAATCGGGGCAACGCCTTGCGGGACCTGAATCGCCCCGAAGAAGCGCTGGCCAGTTATGAGCACGCCCTCAGGCTCCAGCCGGACTATGCCGAAGCCCTGGCCAACCGCGGTGCAGCGCTGCGAGACCTCGAGCGCTACGCGGAGGCGCTGGAGAGTTATGACCGTGCCCTCAGGATCAAGCCGGACTATGCGTTGGCCCTGAGCAACCGCGGCAATGCATTGCGCGCCCTCAAACGCCCCCTGGAGGCGCTGGCGAGTTATGACCGTGCCCTCGGGGTCCGGCCGGACGATGCCCAAGTATTGAGCAACCGTGGCAATGCCTTGCAGGACCTGAAGCGGCCGGAGGAAGCGCTGCAGAGTTTCGACCATGCGCTGAAGATCAGGCCCGACTTTGCCGAAGCACTGAGCAATCGGGGCAAGGCCTTGTGGGATCTCCGGCGACCTGCCGAGGCGCTGGCCAGTTATGAGCGTGCGCTCCAGATCAAACCAGACTTTGTCGGTGCGTGGAGCAACCGTGGTGGCGTGTTGCGGGACCTGATGCGTCATGCCGAGGCGATGGAATGCTTTGAGCGTGCGCTGCAGCTTGAACCGGGTAATGCCGAAGCCCACTGGAACGAAGCGCTGTGCCGGCTGATACTGGGCGACTTTGCCGGAGGTTGGGTGAAGTACGAATGGCGCTGGAAAAAAGAGCCCGGGCTGTCCGCAGCGAGAAACTTCAGCCAGCCGCTGTGGCTGGGCAAAGAGTCGTTGGCGGGCAAGACGATACTTCTGCACTCCGAGCAAGGCCTGGGCGACACCCTTCAGTTCTGCCGCTACGCCAGGCAGGTGGCGGCCCTGGGCGCCACAGTGGTGCTCGAAGTGCAGCCAGCGCTCAAGACACTGCTTCAAGACCTGGAAGGTGTCAGCCTGGTGCTGGGGCGGGGCGAGCGCCTGCCCGACGTTGACTGCCACTGCCCGCTGCTGAGCCTGCCGCTGGCGTTCAAGGTCGATCTGGGCAACATCAGCGGCGAGCCCTACCTGCACAGCGACCCGGACAAACGCCAGGCCTGGCAAGAGCGACTGGGCCCCGGCCGCAACAAGCGCATCGGCCTGGTGTGGAGCGGCAGCACCGGCCACCAGAACGACCACAACCGCTCCCTGGCGCTGGCAGACATGCGGGGCCTGCTCAGCGAGCGGGCCGAGTGGTACTGCCTGCAAAAAGAGCTGCGACCTGCGGATCAGGCCACGCTGGCAAACACGCCCGGACTGACCTTCCTGGGCGATTCATTCCAGGACTTCAGTGACACGGCCGCGGTGGTGGCGTTGATGGACCTGGTGATCACGGTGGACACCAGCGTGGCGCATCTGGCGGGCGCCATGGGCAAAGAGGTGTGGCTGCTGTTGGCCTACAGCCCGGACTGGCGCTGGAGCCCGTGGTACGGCTCAGCGCGGCTGTTCAGGCAGAGCGCCCCTGGCGACTGGGCCGGTGTGCTGACCCAGGTACAGGCGGCGTTGACGCTGCGCCTGCGATAGGGAGGAGCCCCTATTGCCGGGCGCCGCGTGCGAGCGCTGCAGCGCGTGACGCGGCCAGCGCCTGCACGTCGGGCACGCCCTGGGTCGGCCAGCCGGACAGGTGCTGCTGCGCAATGTCGCTCAGGGCCTTCAGCCATTCGGGGCTGTCGTTGAGGCAGGCGATGTAGTTGAAGGTCTTCCCGCCCGCATGGACAAAAGCCTCCTTGGCCTCCTGCGCAATTTCCTCGAGGGTCTCGAGGCAGTCGCCGGTGAAGCCGGGGCACATCACATCGACGCTCTTGACGCCCGCCCTGGCCAGGGCCACCAGCGTGGGCTCGGTGTAGGGCTCCAGCCACTTGGCCTTGCCGAAGCGCGACTGGAAGGTGACGCGGTACAGCTCCTTGGCCAGTCCGAGTTCTTCGGCCAGCAGGCGAGCGGTTTTATGGCACTCGCAGTGGTAGGGGTCACCCAGATGCAGCGTGCGCTCGGGCACGCCGTGAAAACTCATGACCAGTTTTTCTGCGCGGCCATGGGTTGCCCAGTGTGCGCGCACGCGCGCTGCCAGCGCCGCGATGTAGCCCGGATGGTCGTGATAGTGGTTGACGAACCGAAACTCGGGAATGCGCCGTGTTTTGGCGGCCCAGCTGTAAACCGCGTCGAACACGCTGGCGGTGCTGGTGCCGCTGTACTGCGGGTAGGCGGGCAACACCAGGATGCGTGTCACGCCTTCGGCCTTGAGCGAGTTGAGCTGCGCGGCTACGGAGGGCTGGCCGTAACGCATGGCGTAGCGCACTTCAACATGGTGGCCGCGCTCGCCCAGGTAGCCGCGCAGCAGCGTCGCCTGTTTGGCCGTCCACACTTTCAGCGGTGAACCGTCCGCGGTCCAGATGCTGGCGTATTTGGCCGCTGACTTTTTGGGCCGCACGCGCAGGATGATGCCGTGCAGGATGAACCACCACAAGGCCTTGGGGATTTCGATCACACGGTGGTCACTGAGAAACTGCGCGAGGTAGGGGCGCAGCGCCGCCGCGGTGGGTGCGTCCGGGGTTCCGAGGTTGCAGTACAGCACGGCGGTGCCGCTGGCCGCGCTGGGCGGCTGCCCGTGCACAAAGGTGGGTTCGGGGGAAAAAGACATGGGTTATTCTCCCTTACCTATGCTTGACCTGACAATTATTAAAGCCATAACCCTTGACCTTGATGACACCCTCTGGCCGGTCTGGCCGGTGATAGAGAAAGCCGAAGCCGCACTCGACGAATGGCTGGGTCGCCACGCGCCCATGACCGCGGCCCTGTTTGCCAACCCCACGGCACGCCACGATATCCGCGAGCAGATTGTCCGTACCCGGCCCGAGCTCAGGCACAACCTCAGTGCCATCCGGCGCGAGGCGATCCGCCTGGCCCTGTACCGTTCCCGCGAGAACCCCTTGCTGGCGGAAGAGGCCTTTGAAGTTTTTTTTGCCGCGCGCCATGACGTGACGCTGTTCGACGACGCGATGCTGGCGCTCGAGTTTCTTTCCGCGCGTTACCCGGTGGTTGCGCTGTCCAACGGCAATGCCGATATCGGCCGCATCGGGCTCGCGCCATACTTTCGCGCGGCCATCAGCGCGCAGGAGTTCGGCGTGGGCAAGCCGGACCCGCGGATTTTCCATGCGGCGGCCGGCGCCGTGGATGTGCAGCCCCACAACGTGTTGCATGTAGGCGACGACGCAGCGCTCGATGTGCTGGGGGCGCTGAACGCGGGCATGCAGACGGCCTGGGTGAACCGGGCCGACCATCTGTGGACGCACGATGCCGTGCCGCACGAAACCGTGACCAGCCTGACCGAGCTGTGCGACCTGTTTCGCCTGGCGGACCCGCAGCCATGACACTGAAGGTCTACGGCATCGCGGCCTCGCGCGCATCACGGCCGCTGTGGGTGGCGCATGAACTGGGCCTGGCCTACGAACACATTCCACAGCCTTACCAGGGCGGTGCGACGCGCACGCCCGAGTTTCTGGCGCTCAATCCCAACGGGCACATCCCCGTGGTGGACGACAACGGCGTGCTGGTCTGGGAGTCCATGGCCTGTGCGCTCTACCTGGCCGGGCGTTTCCAGGGCGAGGGCGCTGAACCGCTCGCCGCAGTGAACCACGCCGAACAGGCCGAGATCCTGCGCTGGAGCTTCTGGGCCGTGACCGAATGCGAAAAAGATGCCCTGACGTTTTTGATGCACACCGTGGCCATGCCCGAGGAACGGCGCAAGCCGCAATTGGCGCAGGAGGCCGAGCGTCGCCTGTCGCCGGCCCTGCGTGTGCTCGATCAGCATCTGCAAACCCGCCGGTTTCTGGCCGGGGAGCGTTTCACCGTGGCCGACATCTGCGTGGCGTCGGTGCTGGCCTGGGTGCAGCGTTCGGCGGAGCTGAACGCGCAGTGCCCGCAGCTCAGCGCCTGGCTGGCGCGTTGCCTGGACCGGCCCGCGCAGCAACAGGTGCGCGCGCTGGCACGGCGTGATAGTGGCCGGAATCTATAGGCAAATCGGGCTCCAGCCCTTGCTGTTATTGCGCAAACAGCTATCTATTTGATAGCGTTTCTGGCGGCCTGCAAACCCGAACGCACCGCACCTTCCAGCGTGGCCGGGTAGGGGCCGTCGAGGTAGTCGCCGCAGGCAAGCAGCCCTGGCAGCACCTGCGCGGCGGGGCGCTGCAGGCCGGGCAGGCAGGCGAAGGTCGCGCGTTTTTCCACAATCGTCTGCACGGGCTGCAGGGCCGCCAGCCCGAGTTGCTGCTCGCCCTGGGCCAGCACGCGCCCGGTCAGTGCGGCCTTGTCGGCGCTGCTGGCGCTGACCACAAAGGCCAGCAGGCCGGCGGGCCCGCCGAGCTGGCCGCGATCAAACACAAACTGCGCCGGCGCCTCGCCGTCGGGTGCGCCGGCGCGCAGCGTGAGCATGGGCTGCGCCAGGCGCGCGCCGGGTGAAAACGCATACACCGTGGTGATCGCTTCAAACTGCAGCGCGCGGGTGTGCGCCAGCCACGCCTGGCAGGGCAGTCCGGCTGTTTCGACCAGCCGCGCAGCTTCCGCCGGCGGACAGGCGAGAACCACCCGATCAAAGAGGGCGCCATCGACCTGCCAGCTTCCGGCCAGGCGGGTCAGTCCCTGCACGCGGCGACCCAGGCCGACTTCGCCGCCACGCCGCACGACCCAGGCCAGCGCCGCGTCGGGCAGCAGCGCACTGAGATCCACACGCGGCAGCAACAGGTTGGAGCCGCCCGATTCGGCGAACAGCGCGTCGCGCAGCACACGCAAATACACCTGGCCGCTGGCGCGCTCGGCCGGCGTGTTCAGCGCCGAGACACACAGCGGCTCGATCAGGGTGGCCATCACCGTCGGGCTCAGTGTGCGGCACAGCTGCGCGACAGACAGCTCCGGCGCGCAGCGAAAGCCCGAGATCTGCCAGCCGACAGCGGCACGCAGCAGCGAGAGTTTGTCGCGCCAGGTCCAGCCGCGTGCACGCACAATGCCCGCCATTGCATCGAGCGGAGCGGGCAGCCGGGGAAAGGCCAGGCCCGTGCCGTCGGGGAACTGCAGGGTCAGTGGCAGGCGCAGCAGCGCCGTGTCGGCAGCGATGCCGACGTCGGCCATCAGGCGCAGCGTTTCGCTGTAGGCACCGATCAGGATGTGCTGGCCGTTGTCCAGTGCCAGCGCCCTGCCGTCGGGCCACTGGCTGTCGACACGCCGCGCGCGTCCGCCGGGGATGCGGGCCGCTTCAAACACAGTGACCTGCTGGCCCAGCCGCGTGGCTTCGACCGCCGCAGCGCAGCCGGCCCAGCCGGCGCCAATGACGGCCACCTTCATGGTGAGAATTTTTCCGACGGGCCGCCCCTAGGAAAAATAGCCCCCTGGGGGGGCAGCGCAGTACGCCAAGCGACAAGCGTGGGGGCCAAAGTTTTTACACCACTTTTCCGAAGGCCTGTGTTTTCCATGCCAGCCAGAACTTGCGCAGCGGCGTCAGGCTGACACGCTGGTGCAGCACCTGGTAGCCGTCGGCCTCGATCTCGCGCAGCAGGGTGCGGTAGATGCTGGCCATCATCAGGCCGGGCTTTTGCGCGCGGCGGTCTGCCTCGGGCAGCAGCGCCAGCGCCTCGTCGTACAGGCCGAGCGCACGCTGCGTCTGGAACTTCATCAGCGCGGTAAAGCGGTCGGAGTACTGGCGCTTGAGGATTTCGTGCGCTTTCACGTCGAACTGCTGCAGCTCGTTGACCGGCAGGTAAATGCGGCCGCGCAAGGCGTCTTCCCCGACGTCGCGGATGATGTTGGTCATCTGGAAGGCCAGCCCGAGCTTGTGCGCGTACTCGGTGGTCTGCGGCTGCGTCTGCCCGAAAATCCGCGCGGCCACCTCGCCGACGATGCCCGCGACCAGGTGGCAATAGGTCTGCAGGCCCGGGAAATCGAGAAAGCGGTTTTGCGTGAGGTCCATCTGGCAGCCCTCAATCACCGCCTGCAGGTGGCGCGCTTCGATCTGGTAGGTGGGGGCCAGCGGCATCAGCGCCTTCATCACCGGATGGGTGGGCGAGCCGGCGTAGGACTTGAGCACCTCGGCCTGCCACCAGGCGAGCTTGGTGTGGGCCACGCCGGGGTCGGTCACCTCGTCGACCACATCGTCGATCTCGCGGCAGAAGGCATAAAAGGCCGTGATGGCCGCACGCCTTTCCCTGGGCAAAAACAGGAAGGCGTAATAAAAACTGCTGCCGGATGCGGCGGCTTTCTGCTGGACGTATTCCTCGGGGTTCATGGGCGGGATTGTCGCAGGCTTGCGGCGATGGCAAGCGGGCCGCTGCCGGGATCACATCCGGATCGCGCGCCACAGCATCAGCGCCACATCCCAGGCCGTGAGTTTGGGACGCTGGCGCAACGTGGCAAAGTCGATCGCTTCGATCTTGTCGAGGATGCGCAGGCCGCCTTGCACCACCAGGCGCAATTCCCAGCCCGCGCGCCCCGGCACTTTCTTCACCAAAGGCAGACCTTTTAGCATGCGCGCCCTTGCCGAATGGACGCAGGCCGCTATCAATTTCGTAGTAATCGGATTCACATTCAGGGCCAGCAGTTGCGCTTCATCCACGCCGTGCGCGGCCCAGAGCTCCTGCGGCAGGTAGATGCGTCCGCGCGGAATGTCCACGCTGAGGTCCTGCCAGAAGTTGATCAGCTGCAACGCAGTGCAGATGTGGTCGCTCTGCACCAACGACGCCGCATCGTTGACACCGTAGAGGTGCAGCAGCAGGCGGCCGACCGGGTTGGCCGAGCGGCGGCAGTAGTCCAGCAGCTCGGCCTCGGTGGCATAACGCTGCTTGACAACGTCCTGCTCGAACGCGCTGAGCAGGTCGTCCAGCAGCGGCACCGGCAACTGGAACTGCCTGATCACCGGCGCCAGGGCAGCAAAGACGGCCGGCCATCGCGCCGAGACCGGCCGGCCCTCGGCCGCGGCGAACAGGTCGGCGCGGCAGGCCGCCAAGTCGGCCAGGCGCTGGGCCGGCAGGGCGTCGCCTTCGTCGGCGATGTCGTCGGCCGTGCGGGCAAACCAGTAGATCGCCGCCACCGCCGGACGCAGGCGTGGCGGACACAGCAGCGAGGCCACGGGGAAGTTTTCGTAGTGGCTGGAAGGCGGCTGCAACGGCTGCGCAAGGTCGGGATGGGGGCCGGAAGTCATGGGCTGGATTGTCGCTTGACAAGCCTTGGGAATTACCCTAGATTACTAACCGGTCAGTCATTAACAGAGTTTTTAGTCTCGCCTGTTTCCTGCTTTCCAGTCTTTTTCGCCACCGTTTTTCCTCGATGCCATCATGAATAAAACCGCTTTTGCCGTCCTCAGCAGCGCCTTGTTGCTGGCCGCCTGTTCCAAGTCAGCTCCGCCCGAGGAGCCGGTGCGTGCCGTCAAGGTCATGACCGTGGGAACGGATTCCTTCGCCACCACTTATGAGTTTGCCGGCGAGGTCAAGGCCCAGGTCGAGTCGCGGCTGGGGTTCCGGGTCGGCGGAAAAATCATCCGGCGCCAGGCCGATCTGGGTCAACGTGTCCAGGCCGGGCAGGTGCTGGCCCAACTGGACCCGCAGGACTACAAGCTGGCCGCCGATGCGGCGCGCGCCCAGGTCGCGGCGGCGGCGACGCAGCGCGACCTCGCCTCGGCCGACTACAAACGCTACAAGGAACTCCGGGACCAGAATTTCATCAGCGGCGCCGAACTCGAGCGCCGCGAGACCACGCTCAAGGCGGCGCAGGCCCAGCTCGATCAGGCGCAGTCGCAACTGGCCGTGCAGGGCAACCAGGCCAATTACGCCGTGCTGGTGGCCGACGTGTCGGGCGTGGTGACGGCCGTGGAAGCCGAAGTCGGGCAGGTCGTTGCTGCTGGCACCCCGGTGCTGCGCATCGCCGCCGACGGCCCGCGCGACGTGGTGTTTTCCGTGCCGGAAGACAAGGTGGCGGCCATCAAGGTCGGCATGCCGGTCAAGGTGCGGGTTTGGGCGCAGAACGCCGGGCTGGAAGGCAAGGTGCGCGAAGTGGGCGCCAGCGCCGACCCGCTCACGCGGACCTACCCGGTGAAGGTGGCGCTGGCCACCCGCGAGCCGCCGGTGCTGGGCGCCACGGTGTACGTGCAGCCGCAGGGCCTGAGCGCCGCGGGTGTGCAGGTCATCAAGCTGCCGACCACCGCTCTGCGCCAGGAAGGCCGGTCAACGGCGGTCTGGGTGCTGGACAAGGCGAGCATGACGGTGAAGTCGCAACTGATCGAGGTGGCCACGGCCGACGGCAACGAGGCCGTGGTGGCTTCGGGCCTGCAGCCCGGCATGCTGGTGGTCAGCGCCGGCGTGCACGTGCTCTCGCCTGGTCAGAAGGTCACAATTTATCAGCCAAAAGTGGCTGCAGCCCTTTCCCCGCCTGCGCAGATAGCTATCAATCCGGTAGCATCCGCCGCTGCGGCAACGCTGCCCCTGGCTGCGCCTGCTGCTGCGAAGTGAGGCCGGCATGACCCAAGTACAACCGAAGAACAGCTTCAACCTGTCCAAATGGGCGCTGGACCATCCGGCGCTGACGCGTTACCTGATGGTGGTGCTGATGCTGCTCGGCTTCGCTGCCTACTTCCAGCTCGGCCAGGACGAGGACCCGCCGTTCACCTTCCGTGCCATGGTGGTGCGTACCTACTGGCCGGGCGCCACGGCGCAGCAGGTGGCCGAGCAGGTGACCGACAAGATCGAGCGCACGCTGCAGGAAGTGCCGTTTGCCGACAAGATCCGCAGCTACTCCAAGCCGGGCGAGTCGCAGATCATTTTCCAGATCAAGGACTCGTCGAAAGCCGCCGATGTGGCCGGTGTCTGGTATGCGGCGCGCAAGAAGATCGGCGACATGCGGGGCACGCTGCCCGGCGGCGTGCAGGGACCGTTTTTCAACGACGACTTCGGCGACGTGTATGGCGTGATCTACGCGCTGCAGGCCGATGGTTTCAGTTATGCCGAGCTCAAGACCTTTGCCGACGACGTGCGCCAGCAGTTGCTGCGAGTGCCCGATGTGGCCAAGGTCGAGCAGTTCGGCGCGCAGGACGAAAAGCTCTACATCGAGATCTCCCAAAAACGCCTGGCCCAGCTCGGGCTGGACTTCAACCAGGTCCTGAACCAGCTCGGCCAGCAAAACGCGGTGGAGTCCGCCGGCGCGATCCAGACGCCGCTGGACGTGGTGCAGGTGCGGGTGGCCGGCCAGTTCGAAGTGGTCGAGCAGTTGCGTGCCATGCCGATACGCGCCAGTTCGGGCAGCCAGCTGCGGCTGGGGGACATTGCCGAGGTCAGGCGTGGTTACATTGACCCGCCTGCCGTCAAGGTGCGGCACCAGGGCCGGGAGGTCATCGCGCTCGGTGTCTCCATGGGCAAGGGCGGCGACATCATTGCCCTGGGCAAGGCGCTGAAGGCGACCACTGCGCGCATCGGCACCAGCCTGCCGGCCGGCATCGAGCTGGTGCAGATCCAGGACCAGCCGACCGCGGTGGCGACCTCGGTCAACGAGTTCGTGAAGGTGCTGATCGAGGCGGTGGTGATCGTGCTTGCGGTGAGTTTCATCGCACTGGGTTTTCATCGCCGCCCGGGCCAGCACCCGCTGTGGAAGCGTTATTACATCGACATGCGGCCCGGCCTGGTGGTGGGCATCACGATTCCGCTGGTGCTGGCGGTGACCTTTCTGGCCATGAGCTACTTCGGCATCGGCCTGCACAAGATCTCGCTGGGCTCGCTGATCATTGCGCTGGGCCTGCTGGTGGACGACGCGATCATTGCGGTCGAGATGATGGTGCGCAAGATGGAAGAGGGTTACGACAAGGTGCGCGCCGCGACCTTTGCGTATGAAATCACCGCCATGCCGATGCTGACCGGCACGCTGATCACGGCCGTCGGCTTTTTGCCGATCGGCATGGCCAAATCGGCCGTGGGCGAGTACACCTACGCGATCTTTGCGGTCACTGTCATCGCGCTGGTGCTGAGCTGGGTCGTGTCGGTGTATTTTGTGCCTTATCTGGGGACCTTGCTGCTCAAGGTGCCGCCGCATGTGCAGGAGGTGGCCGCCGGGCAGGACAGCCCTCACGAGATGTTCGACAGCCCCTTCTACAACACGTTTCGCCGGGCGGTGAACTGGTGTGTGCAGTACCGCTGGCTCACGATAGGCGCAACAGTGCTGTTTTTTGCGCTCGGCATTGTCGGCATGGGCAAGGTGCAGCAGCAGTTCTTCCCGGATTCGAGCCGGCGCGAGATCATGGTCGACATCTGGTTCCCGGAAGGCACCTCGTTCGCCGCCAATGAACTGACGGCCAAACGTGTCGAGGCACGCCTGCTCCAGGAAGCCGGCGTCAGTTCGGTCAGCACCTGGATAGGCTCGGGCGTGCCGCGTTTTTACCTGCCGCTGGACCAGGTTTTTCCGCAGACCAACGTGTCGCAATTCATCGTGCTGCCGCAGGACCTGAAAGTGCGCGAGTCCCTGCGCATCAAGCTGCCGGCGCTGCTGGCCCAGGAATTCCCCGAGGTGCGCGGCCGCATCAAGCTGCTGCCCAACGGCCCGCCCGTGCCTTACCCGGTGCAGTTCCGCGTGGTCGGCGTGGACCCGCTGGTGCTGCGCGAACGCGCCGATGAGGTCAAGGCCGTGATGCGGGAGAGCGCCCACACCCGCGGCGTCAACGACAACTGGAACGAGTCGGTCAAGGTGCTGCGCCTGGAAGTGGACCAGTCCAAGGCGCGCGCCCTGGGCGTGACCAGCCAGTCGATCGCGCAGGCTTCAAAGACCAGCCTGACAGGCAGCACAGTGGGGCAGTTCCGCGAAGGCGACAAACTCATTGACATGGTGGTGCGCCCGCCGCCGGACGAGCGCAATTCCATCACCGACATGGCCAACGCCTATCTGCCGACCGCATCGGGCAAGTCCATTCCCCTGACACAGATCGCCAAGCCAGTATTCACCTGGGAGCCGGGCGTGATGTGGCGCGAAAATCGCGACTATGCAATCACGGTGCAAAGCGACATCGTCGAGGGGCTGCAGGGCGCGACGGTGACCAACGAGTTGCTGCCGCAACTGAAGGCGCTGGAAGCGCAGTGGCGCCAGAAAGGCATCGCCGGTTACCGCATTGACGTCGCCGGCGCCGTCGAGGAAAGCAGCAAGGGCTCCAGCTCGATTGCAGCCGGCATTCCCATCATGCTGTTCCTGACCTTCACCTTGCTGATGCTGCAGCTGCACAGCTTCAGCCGCGCCATGCTGGTCTTCCTGACCGGACCGCTGGGCATTGCCGGCGTGGCCGGGGCCCTGCTGCTGCTGGGCCGTCCCTTCGGCTTTGTGGCCTTGCTCGGCGTGATTGCGCTGATGGGCATGATCCAGCGCAACTCGGTGATCCTGATCGACCAGATCGAGCAGGACCGGGCGGCCGGCGTGCCAGCCTGGGACGCGATTGTCGAGTCAGCCGTGCGGCGTTTGCGCCCCATCGTGCTGACCGCCGCCGCCGCCGTGCTGGCCATGATCCCGCTGTCGCGCAGCGTGTTCTGGGGACCGATGGCGGTTGCCATCATGGGCGGGCTGATTGTTGCCACGGTGCTGACGCTGCTGGCCTTGCCGGCGATGTATGCAGCGTGGTTTCGTGTGAAACGGGAGTTACCGGTCCCGGCCTGACCCCACCTGCGGGATGGCTGGGCGCTGAAGCGGCAGCCGATACAGGCTAAAATAGAAAGTTGACCGATTTCAGGCGGGGGTCCGGAAGCCGAAAAGCTGAGGATTCCCGTTTTTATTTCAGGCGCGCGGGTGGCGAAATTGGTAGACGCACCAGGTTTAGGTCCTGACGTCCGCAAGGATGTGCGGGTTCGAGTCCCGCCCCGCGCACCACGATTGAGACTTTCAGGACGATGGCCGCACCGGTTGACCGGTGCGCCCCTCTGTCTTTTACACATTTTTCGGATATTTAGGAGTAGATCATGGCCGTGACTGTTGAAACCCTTGAGAAGCTGGAGCGCAAGATCACTTTGACGCTGCCCGTAGGCACCATCCAGTCCGAAGTGGACTCGCGCCTGAAACGCCTGGCCCGCACGGTCAAGATGGACGGTTTCCGTCCCGGCAAGGTGCCGATGAACGTGGTCGCCCAGCGTTATGGCTACTCCGTGCATTACGAAGTCATGAACGACAAGGTCGGCGAAGCTTTCTCCGTGGCCGCCAATGAAGCCAAGCTGCGCGTGGCCGGCCAGCCGCGCATCAGCGAAAAGGAAGGCGCGCCCGAGGGCGAGCTGGCGTTTGACGCGATTTTCGAGGTTTATCCGGAAGTCAAGATCGGCGACCTGGCCAGCGCGGAAGTCGAAAAAATTACCGCAGAAGTGACCGACGAAGCCATCGACAAGACGGTGGACATCCTGCGCAAGCAGCGCCGCACCTTTGCCCAGCGCGCCATCGACGCGCCTGCGCAGGACGGCGACCGCGTCACCATCGACTTCGAAGGCAAGATCGACGGCGAGCCGTTTGCCGGCGGCAAGGCGGAAGCCTTCCAGTTCCTGGTCGGCGAAGGCCAGATGCTCAAGGAGTTCGAAGACGCGGTGCGCGGCATGAAAAGCGGCGAGAGCAAGACCTTCCCGCTCAATTTCCCCGCTGATTACCATGGCAAGGATGTCGCCGGCAAACAGGCCGACTTCATGGTCACGGTCAAGAAGATCGAAGCCGCCCACCTGCCTGAAGTCAACGAAGCCCTGGCCAAATCCCTGGGTATTGCCGACGCGACCGTCGAAGGCCTGCGCGCCGACATCCGCAAGAACCTCGAGCGCGAAGTCAAGTTCCGCCTGCTGGCCCGCAACAAAAACGCCGTCATGGACGCGCTGCTGGCCCACGCCGAACTCGACGTGCCCCAGGCGATCGTCCAGTCCGAACTGGACCGCATGGTGGAAGGTGCCCGCGCCGACCTCAAGCAGCGCGGCATCAAGGACGCTGACAAGGCGCCGATTCCCGACGACATCTTCCGCCCGCAAGCTGAAAAGCGCGTGCGCCTGGGCTTGGTGGTGGCCGAGCTGACCCGTACCAACGACCTGTTTCCCAAGACCGAACAGGTCAAGGCCCACGTCGAAGAGCTGGCTTCGAGCTACGAAAAGCCGGAAGACGTGGTGCGCTGGTACTTCAGCGACGAAAAACGCATGGCCGAGGTCGAGTCCGTCGTGATCGAAAACAACGTCACGAATTTTGTGCTGGGCAAGGCCAAAATCGTCGAAAAATCGGTGCCATTTGATGAATTGATGGCGCAGAACTGAAGCGGACGGCGGGCTCCCGGCCCGGCGCAAAGCTGATTTCTGATGCAGGGGCTTGCGGCTGAGGCTTCAAGCCCCATTTATTTTGGGTAAAGTAGTCCCAACATTTGGAGAAAACATGAACATTTACAGCAGTGCACAGGACATCCAGGGCCTCGGCATGGTGCCGATGGTGATTGAGCAGTCCGGCCGCGGCGAGCGGTCCTATGACATCTATTCGCGCCTGCTGAAGGAGCGTGTCATTTTCCTCGTGGGCCCGGTCAACGACCAGACGGCCAACCTGGTGGTGGCGCAGTTGCTGTTCCTCGAGAGCGAAAACCCGGACAAGGACATTTCGTTCTACATCAACTCCCCGGGCGGTTCCGTGACCGCCGGCATGGCGATTTACGACACCATGCAGTTCATCAAGGCGGACGTGTCCACGCTGTGCGTGGGCATGGCGGCCAGCATGGGTGCCTTCCTGCTGGCGGCCGGCGCCAAGGGCAAGCGCTTTTCGCTGCCCAACTCGCGCGTGATGATTCACCAGCCTTCGGGCGGCGCGCAGGGCCAGGCCTCCGACATCGAGATCCACGCCCGCGACATCCTCAAGACGCGTGACCAGCTCAACCGCATCCTGGCCGAAAATACCGGGCAGACCATTGAAAAAATCGAGCGCGACACCGAGCGCGACTACTTCATGTTTGCCGACGAGGCGAAAGCCTATGGTGTGGTGGATCAGGTGATTGCCAAGCGCCCCTGAAGGCTCGGCTTTTCCCGTCAGTTGCATTGCAGCAACGGCGTTTCCTGTGGCAGGAAACGCCGTTTTTTTGTCCCCGGGTCGCCCCAGGACAAAAAGCCCTCTTGGGGGCCGCGAAACGTGGGGGCCAGGTTTATTTGGTTATCATTGGCTAACACGTCCCTCGGGCACCCAAAGGCATTACATTCATGGCCGATAAAAAAGGCTCTTCCAGCGAAAAAACCCTGTACTGCTCCTTCTGCGGCAAAAGCCAGCACGAAGTCAAGAAGCTGATTGCAGGGCCATCGGTTTTCATCTGTGATGAATGCATCGACCTGTGCAACGAAATCATCCGCGACGAGCTGCCCGCCGGAGATGATGTGCGCGAAACGCGTGGCGACCTGCCGACGCCGCTGGAAATCAAGACCACACTGGACGGCTACGTCATCGGCCAGGAACCAGCCAAGCGCACACTGGCCGTCGCCGTGTACAACCACTACAAACGCCTGCGCCACAAGGAAAAAGCAAAAAAAGACGATGTGGAGCTGACCAAAAGCAACATTCTGCTGATCGGCCCCACCGGCTCCGGCAAGACCCTGCTGGCCCAGACCCTGGCGCGTACGCTGAATGTTCCTTTCGTGATGGCCGACGCCACCACGCTGACCGAAGCCGGCTATGTCGGCGAGGACGTCGAGAACATCATCCAGAAGCTGCTGCAGAGCTGCAACTATGAAGTCGAGCGCGCGCAGCAGGGTATTGTCTACATCGACGAAATCGACAAGATCTCGCGCAAGTCCGACAACCCCTCGATCACGCGCGACGTGTCGGGTGAGGGTGTGCAGCAGGCGCTGCTCAAACTGATCGAGGGCACCATGGCCTCGGTGCCGCCGCAGGGCGGCCGCAAGCACCCGAACCAGGACTTCCTGCAGGTCGACACCACCAACATCCTGTTTATCTGCGGCGGGGCTTTCTCGGGGCTGGAAAAAGTCATCGAAAACCGCACCGAGTCGTCCGGCATCGGTTTTGGTGCCAGCGTCAAGAGCAAAAAGGCCCGGAGCCTGACTGAGGCCTTCAAGGACGTGGAGCCGGAAGACCTGATCAAGTTCGGTCTGATCCCCGAACTGGTGGGCCGCATGCCGGTGGTTGCCACTTTGGCCGAACTGACTGAGGACGCGCTGGTGCAGATCCTGACGGAACCCAAAAACGCCGTCGTCAAGCAGTTCAGCAAGCTGCTGTCCATGGAAGGGGTCGATCTGGAGATTCGTCCCTCGGCGCTCAAGGCCATTGCCCGCAAGGCGCTGGCCCGCAAGACCGGCGCGCGCGGCCTGCGCTCGATCCTGGAACAGTCCCTGATTGACACCATGTTTGACCTGCCCAACACCAGCAATGTGGAAAAAGTGGTGGTTGACGAGTCGACGATCGAGGAAAACAAGCCGCCGCTGCTGGTCTACCGTGAAGCCGCCAAACAGGCCTGAGGCCGCGCCAGACCAAGAAGGTCCCCGGTGTGGTGCCTGAAGTGGCATAAATGGGCGGCAGGCTTGAAAAGTGGCCGCTGTTCCCCACTTTCCAGATAACTGTTTTCACCGATACTGAAAATCCCCGGACGCCCTGGCGCCACGGTTTTCGTTAAAGGCCTACCTCTAAGGGTTGATATGTCCGCACAAACCACATTGCCTTCCAGCCCCATCGACCTGCCGCTGTTGCCGCTGCGTGACGTGGTGGTGTTCCCCCACATGGTGATTCCGCTGTTCGTCGGCCGCCCCAAAAGCATCAAGGCGCTGGAGTCGGCGATGGAGGCCGAGCGCCGCATCATGCTCGTGGCCCAGAAAGCAGCCGCCAAGGATGAACCGTCTGTAGAGGACATGTTCGGTGTCGGCTGTGTGGCCACGATTTTGCAGATGCTCAAACTGCCGGACGGCACGGTCAAAGTGCTGGTTGAAGGCCAGCAACGCGCCGTTGTCAACAAGATCGAAGAGGGCGAGGCCCACTTCAGCGCCAATGTGACGCCGGTGGAGGCGGCCGTGCTCACGCCCGGCGACAAGACCAGCGAGACCGAAGCGCTGCGCCGCGCCGTGATGCAGCAGTTCGACCACTACGTCAAACTCAACAAGAAAATCCCGCCTGAGATCCTCACTTCGATTTCCAGCATCGACGATGCCGGCCGGCTGGCCGACACCATTGCCGCGCACCTGCCGCTCAAGCTGGATGCCAAGCAGGTCATCCTCGATCTGGACAACGTCAAGGCCCGGCTCGAAAACCTCTATGAGCAGCTCGAACGCGAAGTCGACATTCTCAATGTGGACAAGAAAATCCGCGGCCGCGTCAAGCGCCAGATGGAGAAAAACCAGCGCGATTTCTACCTGAACGAGCAGGTCAAGGCGATCCAGAAGGAACTCGGCGAGGGTGAAGAGGGCGCGGACATCGAAGAGATCGAGAAAAAGATCAAGACCGCCAAAATGCCGCAGGAAGCGCGCAAGAAGGCCGAGAGCGAGCTGAAAAAGCTCAAGCTGATGTCGCCAATGTCGGCCGAAGCGACCGTGGTGCGCTCCTACATCGATGTGCTGACCGGTCTGCCCTGGAGCAAGAAGACCAAGATCAAACACGACCTTGCCAACGCCGAGGCCGTGCTGGACGAAGACCATTACGGCCTGGAAAAGGTCAAGGACCGCATTGTTGAATACCTCGCGGTGCAGCAGCGTGTCGACAAACTCAAGGCGCCGATTCTCTGTCTGGTCGGCCCTCCTGGCGTTGGCAAAACCTCGCTGGGCCAGTCGATTGCCAAGGCCACGGGGCGCAAGTACGTGCGCATGGCGCTGGGCGGCATGCGTGACGAGGCGGAGATCCGCGGTCACCGGCGTACCTACATCGGTGCCTTGCCGGGCAAGGTCCTGCAAAGCCTGACCAAGGCCGGCACGCGCAACCCGCTGTTCCTGCTCGACGAGATTGACAAGCTCGGCACCGATTTCCGTGGCGACCCTTCCAGTGCGCTGCTGGAGGTGCTGGATCCCGAGCAGAACCACACCTTTGGCGACCACTACGTCGAGGTCGACTTCGACCTCAGCGATGTGATGTTTGTGGCCACCTCGAACTCGATGAACATCCCGCCGGCCTTGCTGGACCGGATGGAAGTGATCCGCCTGTCGGGTTACACCGAAGACGAAAAGACCAGCATTGCCATGCGTTACCTGCTGCCCAAGCAGCTCAAGAACAACGGCGTCAAGGAAGACGAGCTGGAGATCAAGGAGCAGGCGGTTCGCGACATCGTGCGTTACTACACGCGTGAGGCCGGGGTGCGTTCACTCGAGCGCGAACTGTCCAAGATCTGCCGCAAGGTGGTCAAGGGCATCCAGCTCAAGAAGATGGAGCCCAAGGTGGTGGTGACCGCCGACAACCTCAATGATTTTCTGGGCGTGCGCAAGTTCGACTATGGCCGCGCCGGGGAGCTCAACCAGATCGGCCAGGTGGTCGGGCTGGCCTGGACGGAAGTCGGTGGCGATCTGCTGACGATCGAGGCGGCGATGATGCCCGGCAAGGGTGTGATCACGCGCACGGGTTCGCTCGGCGACGTGATGAAGGAATCCGTGGAAGCCGCACGCACGGTGGTGCGCAGCCGGGCACGGGTGCTGGGCATCAAGGACGAAATGTTCGAGAAGCGTGACATCCACATTCACGTGCCCGACGGTGCCACCCCCAAGGATGGCCCGAGCGCCGGTGCGGCGATGACCACGGCCTTTGTATCGGCCATCACCGGCATTCCCGTGCGCGGTGATGTGGCGATGACCGGCGAGATCACGCTGCGCGGCGAGGTGACGGCGATTGGCGGCCTGAAGGAAAAACTGCTCGCGGCTTTGCGCGGCGGCATCAAGACCGTCCTGATCCCCGAAGAGAACGCGAAGGATCTGCAGGAGATTCCGGAGAACGTGAAGAACGGCCTGGAGATCGTGCCTGTCAAATGGATTGACCAGGTGCTGCAGATTGCACTGGTGCGCCAGCCGGTTCCCCTGCCGGACGACGAGCCCGCTGTGGCCGCAGCAGCGCCTGCCGCGCCGGTGGTTGAATTGGCGGGCAGCATCAAGCATTAAGTCTTTGCAAATTTTTCAGGTTTCTTCGCAAAGCGCAAAAAATCACGCTATAATTCGAGGCTGATAACGCGGGAGTAGCTCAGTTGGTAGAGCGCAACCTTGCCAAGGTTGAGGTCGAGAGTTCGAGACTCTTCTCCCGCTCCAATTCGAAAAGGGCAGCACTTAAAAATGCTGTCCTTTTTCATTGGTGATAGTTCACAAGCGATTCAGTAGAATCATCCTGTTGGTTCTGCTGGAAGCAGACAGATTACGGCGCGGTAACAAAGCGGTTATGTACCGGATTGCAAATCCGAGTAGGTCGGTTCGACTCCGGCCCGCGCCTCCATCCATGTTTTTTGCAGCCCCTTGCCAGGGGCTTTTTTGTTCGTCAGCATGTCCCCGGCCTGAGTGGTGAAATAGGTAGACACAGCGGACTTAAAATCCGCCGCTTCGTGAAAACGGGCGTACCGGTTCGATTCCGGTCTCAGGCACCAGCCCCCGGAACATCGCCTCACAGGCCCTGTCGGCATGTTGGTGATGCCCATTTCAGACCGCAACTGGTTAAGATAGATTCCATGGCCCGCTACACCACCCCTCCTTTCGAAATACACGTCCACGGCGAAGTGCCGTTGCGTGAGGATGTCGGCTTTGATCAGCTGCAGGAAGCCCTGAAGCCGCTCTGGAAATACGCGGGCGCCAAGTCGCTGGCAGACGGTGCCGCCAGCTCCTACGAGGAAGAGCCCGGCATACGCTTTGATGTCCACCAGCACCTGCTGCAACTGTGCTGGACGGTTCCCGGAGACGAGGATTTCCGGCAGGTGCTTGACGAAGTCTGCATGGCCCTGAACGAACTGGCTGCCAGCGGTGCGCCCCTCGAAGTCACTTTCTACGATGCGGATTTTGACGAGGATGAGGAACCCGATGGCGAAGAGGCCCGGGACGACTTTGCGATGTATTTTGTCGGGCCCACGCCAGCTGCCATCATGCAGGTTCAGCGTGATCTGCTGGTGCAGGACATGATCGGCCTGATGGAGCGTCATTTCGATGCCTCCGAACTCGGCGATGTGGTGTCCGCCGTCGACAAGTTGTTCGAGCAGCGATTTGATGCGCTGGTCAGCTCCATGCAACTGGGCAGGCCTCCCCGCGGGATGGGCGGCCCCCAGGGTGGCGCCGGCCACGGCGGTGGCGGCCGCAAGCCGCGGCATCTGCATTAAGCCGTTCTAGGACGGAGCCGCCTCGTCCTTGCCCGTGCTGGAGAACCCCAGCCCGCGCAGGTAGACCTCCACCACATCCCGTCCCAGGGACACCAGATCGAAGTCGGCGCTTTCCAGCAACCAGCTCTGGATCAGGCCGTCGATGAGGGCGTACAGGCCCTGCGCCGCCGTCGCGACCGGAACCGGCAATTCCAGCGCATGGCGCCGGGCGGCCGCCTGAAAACCACGTTCAACCTGCGCCAGAAAGTCACTTCGGCTCTTCAGGTGACGCAGCCGCACTGCCTGGAGCTCGCCGACATATTCCACCTTGTGGGTAGCCACTTCGAAGACACGACGCGTCTGCGGGTCGCTGGCGATACGGAGCAGCGCTTCTCCCACGCAACTGCGAATGCGTGCCAGCGGGTCGGTATGCCCCTCTTGGCCCTCTAGATCCTCTTGCCCCAGCTGGTTCTGAAAGGACTGTTCCAGGGGCAGGGTGACCCGTTCCATCATCGCGTTGAAGAGATCGGCCTTGTCCTTGAAGTGCCAGTAGACCGCGCCACGGGTCGCCCCCGCCCGCCGGGCGATTTCCTGCAGGCTGGTGCGCGAGACGCCCTGTGCCTGGAACAGGTGCTCGGCCGCATCCAGCAGCTTGTGGCGGGTGGCCAGGGCTTCTTCCTTGGTTCGTCGGACCATGCTTTTCCTGAAAACAGATTTTTAAGAGGGTGGACTTATACATTCACAAATGTATGTAAACTATAACACTCGCAAAAACCCTTATTCTTTTGCCTTTCGTCCGATGGGGCCACGTGTCCATTGCCATCCAGGTTGCCATCCATGACCCCCCTTTTGCGCTTTACTCCAGAAAATTCGAGGATCAGCATGTCCATGTCCCGTGTCAAGCTGCCCTTTGCGGCGCTCCCCTCCAGCAATCATCAGCGGCTGGTGGCCCTTGCGATGTTGTCCCTGCTTCTTGCCGGCTGTGGCAAGGGCGCCAGCCAGGCACCCACCGCGCCACCGCCCGCGCAGGTGGGGGTGGTGACCGTGACCCAGGGCGATGTGGGGCTGGTGACCGAACTGCCCGGCCGGCTCGAAGCCTCCCGCGTGGCGCAGGTGCGGGCGCGCGCCGCCGGCATTTTGCAAAAGCGGCTGTTTCGTGAAGGCAGCGATGTGAAAGCAGGGCAGCCGCTGTTCAGCATTGATGCCGCGCCCTATGCCGCCGCGGTGGCCAGCGCCAAAGCCGGCCAAGCCCGTGCCGAGGCCAATCTGGCGCAGGCCACGGCACTGGCGCAGCGCTACAAGCCGCTGGTCGAGGCCAACGCCATCAGCAAGCAGGAGTTCGCCAACGCGGTGGCAGCGCAGAAGCAGGCCGAAGCCGATGTTGCCGTGGGCAAGGCCAATGTGCAGACCGCCAGCATCAACCTCGGTTACGCCTCAGTGACGGCCCCCATCTCGGGCCGCATCGGACGCGCCCTGGTGACGGAAGGTGCGCTGGTCGGGCAGGGCGACGCAACCCAGCTTGCGGTGATCCAGCAGATCAACCCCATGTACGTCAACTTCACGCAGTCGGCCTCGGATGTGATGAAGCTTCGCGCCGCCATGGACAGCGGCAAGTTCAAGCGCGCCAGCGGCGGCGATGCGGCCAGCGTGCGCATCGTGCTAGAGGACGGCACGGAGTATGCACGTCCCGGTCGCTTGCTGTTTTCGGACCTGACGGTCGATGCCACCACAGGCCAGATCACCCTGCGCGCCGAGGTGCCCAACCCGAGCGGCCAGTTGCTGCCCGGGCTGTTTGTGCGGGTGCGCCTGGAGCAGGCGCAGGCCACCAATGCCATGACCTTGCCGCAGCAGGCCGTCACGCGTTCGGGCCAGGGCGACACGGTCATGGTGGTCGATGCCGAAGGCAAGGTTTCGCCGCGGCCGGTGAAGATCGGTTCCGCCAAAGGCAACCAGTGGGTGATTCTCGAGGGGCTGAAAACCGGCGAGCAGGTCATGGTCGACGGGTTCCAGAAACTGCGCCCTGGCGCCAGCGTCAAGCCCGTACCCTGGCAGCCTGCAGGCGCAGCGCCCGCTGGGGCGGCTTCAGCACCGGCGGCACCCACTGCACCAGCTGCAGCGTCCGCCGCGCCTGCTGCCTCCGCAGCCGCCAAATAAGGAGCGCACTGCATGGCCAAGTTTTTCATTGATCGGCCTATCTTTGCCTGGGTGATCGCGCTTTTCATCATCGTGATGGGCAGCGTGGCCATCACGCAACTGCCGATCTCCCAGTACCCGCCGGTCGCGCCGCCGTCCATTGTCATCAATGCCTCTTACCCTGGCGCCTCGGCCCAGACGCTGGAGGACAGTGTGCTGTCGGTGATCGAGCGTGAGATGAACGGCTCACCCGGCCTGATCTACATGGAGTCGGTGGCCCAGGCCAACGGCACCGGCAGCATCACCATCAGTTTCCAGCCCGGCACCAATGCCGACCTGGCCCAGGTGGACGTGCAGAACCGCCTGTCGCGCGCATCGCCGCGCCTGCCGCAGGCCGTGACGCAGCAGGGCGTGCGTGTCGACAAGTCGCGCTCGAACTTCCTGATGTTCACCATGCTGTCGTCGACCAACCCGGCCTTCGATCCGATCGCGCTGGGCGACTACGCGTCACGCAACGTCGTGCCGGAGTTGCAGCGCCTGCCCGGCATCGGCCAGGCCCAGCTGTTCGGCTCCGAACGCGCCATGCGCATCTGGATCGATCCGGCCAAGCTGTCGGGCTTCAACCTGTCGTCCGCCGAGGTCACCGCCGCCATCCGCGCGCAGAACGCGCAGGTGTCGTCGGGCACCATCGGTGACCTGCCCAACGTCGCGGGCCAGGGCATCGCCGCGACCGTAGTGGTCAACGGCCAGCTGTCCGATGTGGCGCAGTTTGGCAACATCGTCCTGCGCGCCAACACCGACGGTTCGGCCGTGCGGCTCAAGGACGTGGCGCGCATCGAGCTCGGCGGCCAGGCCTATGCGACCTCGGCGCGGCTCAATGGCAAGCCGGCGGTCGGTATCGGTCTGCAGCTGTCGCCCAGCGGCAATGCGCTGGCGTCCGCCAAGGCCGTGCGCGAGAAGATGGCCGACCTGGAGCGGTATTTCCCGCAGGGCGTGAGCTGGACCATTCCCTACGACAGCTCGCGTTTTGTGCAGATCTCGATCTCGCAGGTCGCAGTCACGCTGCTCGAAGCCGTGGCGCTGGTGTTTCTCGTGATGTTCCTGTTCCTGCAGAACTGGCGCTACACCGTGATTCCGACCATCGTCGTGCCGATAGCGCTGCTGGGAACCTTCGGGACGCTGCTGGCCTTGGGTTTTTCGATCAACGTGCTGACCATGTTCGGCATGGTGCTGGTGATCGGCATCGTGGTGGACGACGCGATCGTGGTGGTCGAGAACGTCGAGCGCATCATGAGCGAGGAGGGGCTGTCCCCGCTGGAAGCCACGCGCAAGGCGATGCGGCAGATCTCGGGCGCCATCATCGGCGTGACCGTGGTGCTGATCTCGGTGTTTGTGCCGCTCGCCTTTTTTGCCGGCTCGACCGGCAACATCTACCGCCAGTTCTCGGCGGTGATGGTGGCGTCGATCGGCTTTTCTGCCTTCATGGCGCTGTCCCTCACCCCGGCGCTGTGCGCGACGCTGCTCAAACCGGTGGAAGCGGGCCACCACCACGAAAAGCGTGGTTTCTTCGGCTGGTTCAACCGCAGCTTTTCCCGCACCGCCAAGGGGTATGAAAGCATCGTCGCCCGTGTGCTCAAGCGGGCCGCGCGTTACCTGATCATCTACGTGGCCATCATCGCCGCGGTGGCGGTGGTCTACACCCGGCTGCCAACCTCCTTCCTGCCCGGCGAAGATCAGGGCACCATGCTGGTCAACGTTCAGTTGCCGCCGGGGGCGACCCAGGACCGGACGCTGGCCGTCATGCAGCAGGTCGAGGGCTACATCCTCAAGCAGCCCGAAGTGCAGAGCATGGTCGGTGTGCTGGGCTTCAGCTTCTCGGGCCAGGGTCAGAATGCGGCGCTGGCGTTTGTCACGCTCAAGGACTGGTCCGAGCGGGAGGGTCCCGGCCAGTCGGCCGAGGCACTGGCGGGCCGGGCCTTCGGCGCCTTGTCCGGCATCCGCGATGCGTTCATCTTTCCGCTGAGCCCGCCGCCCATTCCCGAACTGGGAACGGCCAGCGGCTTCACTTTCCGTTTGCAGGACCGGGCAGGGGCCGGGCACGAGGCGCTTGTCAACGCACGCAACCAGATGCTGGGCATGGCCGGCAAGAGCCCGGTGCTGGCGCAGGTGCGCCCGGACGGCCTGGAAGACGGTCCGCAGTTGCAGATCGACATTGACCGTGACAAGGCCAATGCGCTGGGCGTGTCCTTTGATTCCATCAACACCACGCTGTCCACCGCGCTGGGCTCCAGCTATGTGAACGACTTCCCCAACCAGGGCCGCCTGCAGCGTGTGGTGGTGCAGGCCGATGCACCGGCGCGCATGCAGCCGGACGACCTGTTGCGTATCAATGCGAGCAACAGCCAGGGCCGGCCGGTGCCGCTGTCGGCCTTTGCGAGCACGCGCTGGGTGACCGGTGCGCAGCAGACGATCCGCTACAACGGCTACCCGGCGATGCGTATTTCGGGTTCCGCCGCGCCGGGCTACAGCTCGGGCGCTGCCATGGCCGAGATGGAAAAGCTGGCGGGCCAGCTGCCCGCCGGTTTTGGTTTCGAATGGACCGGCCAGTCACGCGAGGAAAAACTCGCCGGCTCGCAGGCGCTGATTCTTTACGGCTTTGCCATCCTCGCGGTGTTCCTGTGTCTGGCCGCGCTGTATGAAAGCTGGACCATTCCGCTGGCGGTGATTCTGGTGGTGCCGCTGGGCGTGCTCGGGGTGCTGCTGGCCACGTTGCTGCGCGCCTACTCGAACGACGTGTATTTCCAGGTCGGCCTGATCACCATCATCGGCCTGTCGGCGAAAAACGCGATCCTGATCATCGAGTTCGCGAAAGACCTGGAGGCGCAGGGCAAGAGCGCGATCGAATCGGCGCTGGCCGCTGCCCACTTGCGGTTTCGGCCCATCGTGATGACCTCGCTGGCTTTCATGATGGGGGTGTTGCCGCTGGCGCTGGCCACCGGCGCCGGCTCGGCCAGCCAGCGCGCCATCGGCACCGGTGTGATCGGCGGCATGATCACCGGGACCGCACTGGCCGTGATTTTTGTACCGGTCTTTTTTGTCGTGGTGCGCAGCCTGTTCAAGAGCAGCGAGCGACAGCGAAAAATGTATTCCGACCATGCCAAGGCGGCTGGTTTTGACGGAGATGGAAATGAAGGCAAAGCCCATGACTAAGCTGACGAACGCGATGCTGTTGAGCGCCGTCGCGCTGGCGGCGGGCTGCTCGATGGCGCCCAAATATGAACGCCCCGAGGCCCCGGTCGCGACCGACTGGCCGGGCCTGCGTCTGGCACGTTCGCTCGCCGTCGCCCCGACCACGGCCTCGACCGCCGTGCAGACCACCGCAGCGGCCGACATCGAGTGGCAGAGTTTTTTCAGCGACCCCAAGCTGCGGCTGCTGATCGAGGCGGCCCTGCGCAACAACCGTGACCTGCGCATCGCGGTGCTCAACATCGAGCAGGCGAGGGCGCAGTTCCAGATCCGGCGCGCCGACCAGTTCCCGACCGTGGGAGCGGCGGCCACCGGCTCGCGCCAGCCCAGTGCCAGCGGCAATGGCAGCATTTCCAGTACCTACACCGCCGGCCTGGCGATGACGTCTTATGAAATCGACTTTTTCGGCCGCGTCGCCAGCCTCAAGGACGCCGCGCTGGCCCAGTACCTGGCGACCGAGGAGGGCCGCAAGACCACCCAGATCAGCCTGATCGCGGCGGTGGCCAACACCTGGCTGGGCCTGCTGGCCGACGAGGAGCTGCTGGCGATCACGCAGCAGACCCTGGCCACGCGCGAGGAATCCTTCAAACTCAGCCAGCTACGTTTTGACAACGGTGCCACGTCCGAGCTGGACCTGCGCCAGGCCGAGTCGCTGACCGAGGCTGCCCGCATCAGCCTGGCGCAACTGCAACGCCAGCGCGCGCTCGATGAAAACCTGCTGACGCTGTTGCTGGGCCAGCCGCTGACCGGCGAGCTGGCGGCGGCGCTGCCGGCCGGCCAGGCACTGGCCGATGCACCGCTGATGGTAGACGTGCCCGCGGGCCTGCCCTCGGACCTGCTGACCAAACGCCCAGACATCCGCCAGGCCGAGCAGCAACTGCTGGCGGCCAATGCCAACATCGGCGCCGCGCGTGCCGCGTTTTTCCCGCGCATTTCGCTGACGGCGTCGGCCGGCAGTGTCAGCAACCACCTCTCGGGGCTGTTCGAAAGCGGCACCTACGGCTGGACCCTGGCGCCGCAGCTGTTTTTGCCGCTGTTCGACGCCGGCCGCAACCGCGCCGGGCTGGACTCGGCCAATGTGAACCGCGACATTGCGGTGGCGCAGTACGAAAAAGCGATTCAGACCGCGTTCCGCGAAGTAGCCGACGCGCTGGCCGGCCGCGCCACGCTGGGTGAGCAATTGCGTGCGCAGCAGGCCCAGGCCAGCGCCGAAACCACCCGCTTCAAGCTCTCGGACCTGCGTTATCAGAACGGCATCGCCAGCCAGCTCGACCTGCTGGACGCCCAGCGCTCCCTGTTCGCCGCCAGGCAAGCGGTGGTGCAGACCCGGCTGCTTCAGTTGCAGAACCAGGTCACGCTGTACAAAACCTTGGGGGGCGGGTGGAAGGAACCCGTGGCGGCTGCTGCAGCTACGACCACCCCCACGCCCTGACCGAACCCTGACGGCAGCGGCGGGCCGGTGCGGCATTTAACTGCCATTTTATAAACGTTTTAGGGCTCTAGGCCTTTAGGAACGTGCGCCAGTAGCTATCAAAATAGTAGCTACTTTCCGATTCCGATTCTTCCCGAGGTCATCGACTATGCTTGGCTCCTCTTCAGGAGTTCAACCATGGCTCTTTTCTCACAGGATGCCTTCAACCCCGGCGTGCGCAAGCGCGAAGTGTTTGGCTGGGCCATGTACGATTTCGCCAACTCGGGTTACACCACGGTTGTGATCACCGCGGTGTTTGCCGCCTATTTCGTGGGAGGCATTGCGCAGAAGGCTGAGTGGGCCACGTTCGCCTGGACGGCGGCGCTCAGCGTGTCCTATGCGATTGTCATGCTCACCATGCCAAGCCTGGGCGCCTATGCCGACCTGCGCGCTGCCAAGAAACGCCTGCTGATGCTGACCACGGCGGGCTGCGTGCTCACCACGGCTGCGCTCGCCCTGGCGGGCCCCAGCAGCGTGGCGTTTGCGATGGTGCTGATCATCCTGTCGAACACTTTTTTTGCCTACGGCGAATCGCTGACCGCCGCGTTTCTGCCCGAGCTGGCCCGGCCCGTCGCGCTGGGCAAGGTCAGTGGCTGGGGCTGGAGTTTTGGTTATTTCGGCGGCATGCTGGCCCTGGGTATCTGCCTGGGCTATGTTTTGTGGGCCCAGTCCCGGGGTATCCCGGCCGACCAGTTTGTGCCGGTCACCATGCTGATCACGGCGGTAATCTACGGGCTGGCGTCGCTGGTGACTTTTCGCCTGCTGAAGGAAAGGGCCCAACCCAACCCTGCGGCATTGCAGCAGGGCGGCTTGAAGGCCTCTCTGGCGCAGCTGCACCGGACCTTTCGCCAAGCCAGGCGTTACAAGGACTTCATGTGGCTGCTTGCCTGCGCCGTGTTCTACCAGGGTGGTGTGGCCGTGGCGATTACGCTGGCCGCCATTTACGCCGAGCAGGTGATCGGGTTTCAGCAGCAGGAGACCATGGTGCTGATCTTTGCCCTCAACTTCGCGGCCGCCGGCGGTGCGTTCGTGTTTGGGTATTTCCAGGACCGCATTGGCCACAAGCTGGCGCTGGGCATCACGCTGGTCGGCTGGATCGCCACCTGCGTGATCGCCGCCGCCACCACCACCAAGGGTGGATTCTGGTATGCAGCCGCCATTGCGGGTGTGTGCATGGGTTCCAGCCAGTCGGCGGGTCGCGCCATGGCGGGGCTGTTTGCGCCCAAAAGACAATTGGCGGAGTTTTATGGCCTGTGGACATTCGCTATCCGTTTGGCGAGCATCATCGGGCCGCTGAGCTACGGCGCCATTACCTGGGCGACGGGCGGCGACCAGCGCACAGCCATTTTGTCCACCGCTGTCCTGTTTGCCATGGGCTTGCTGTTGCTGCTTCCGGTCAATATGCAACGCGGGCGCGAGGCGGCCACGGCCGCAGACGCTGGGGCTGGCTGATGCCGCTTTGGCAGCACGAGCGGCATGAGGCGCTGCGCACGATGCCATGGCACGAGCAGCGGGCTCGCGACCTGATCAAGCGCATCGTCAGCGACACAGAATCCCACGCCGGCCCTTGGCCCAATCACCCGCTGGACGGCGCCGACCCGGCACCGCGCCACGAGCTGTACGGCGGCGCTGGCGGCGTGATTTGGGCGTTGCATCACCTGCAGCAGCGCGGCGCCGTGAAGCTGGCCAATGCGCTTCAGTCCGCGCAGGCGCTGCGGTTGCTGGAGCTCAACCGCGCTCTGATGGGCCGCAGCCAGGGGGTTTTCGGCGCTTACCTGATGGGCGATACCAGCCTGCGCATGCTGGCGTTCGCCATCGAGCCTGACGAAAAGCAGGCCGCCGCGATCGCGCAACTCGTCGAGGCTAACGTCGATCACCCGGCTCGCGAACTGATGTGGGGCTCACCCGGCACCATGCTAGCGGCGCTGTTCATGCAGCACCGCACCGGCAAAGCGCGCTGGACAAGCCTGTTCCGCCAGACCGCGGAGAAACTCGCCTCGCAGCTGCTGTGGTCGCAGGAGGAGGGCTGCCACTACTGGGACCAGGACCTGTACGGGCAGACATCAACTTACTTGGACGGTGTGCATGGCTTCGCGGCAACCGCCTCCGTGCTGCTGCAGGGCCGCGACCTATTGGCCCCGGAGCAAGCCCGCGCCTGGGAGGAACGCATCGCCGCCACCATGGGCCGCGCTGCCGAATGGGAAGATGGCCTCGCCAACTGGCGCAACCAGCTGACGCGCCCGCGCGGCGGCCCCATGCTGATGCAGTACTGCCATGGCGCACCGGGCTATGTGATCTGCCTGGCCGGCATTCCCGGCCACGCGCTTGACGACACCCTGCTCGCAGCTGGAGAGGCGATCTGGCAGGCCGGTCCATTGTGCAAGGGCTCGAATCTGTGCCACGGCACGGGCGGCAACGGGTATGCCTTTCTCAAGCTGCACCGGCGCTTTGGTGGGACGTGTTGGCTGGAGCGGGCGCGCGCCTTCGCCATGCATTCGATCGTGCAGGCCGAGGAGGCGCTGGCCGAGCACGGTCAATGGCGCTTTTCCTTGTGGACCGGCGATCTCGGCCTGGCGATCTACCTGCTGGATTGCATCGAGGAGCGGGACCGCTTCCCCACGCTCGACTGCTTCTTCGACTAAAGGCCCAGCCAACGCGCCGCGGCAGCCTGCACGGCCCGGGCGTCGCCCGTGGCTAGCCACTGCACGCGGCCGCCGCCTTGCGGGTTTAACAGGCCCGCGTCCTGCAGCAGGCGCCGGGTCTGGTGGGCCACAGGCTCGCCGGTCTCGATCAGGGCCACCTCCGGTCCGGCCAATTCGGCAAAATGCGGCGCCGCGAATGGGTAGTGGGTGCAACCCATCACCAGGGTGTCGATCTGACCGTTTTGAGAGCCAAATCGATCTGCAGATCCTATGTATTCTGAGCAGAGTGCTCTTATTTCTGTAGCGTCGTCGGCTTCGATGGCGGCCGCTAGGCCGGCGCACGGCTGCAGCACGAACTCCGCTTGACCGTGCAGCGAAGCGTGTAGCGCCGCGAATTTCGCCGAGGCCAAGGTGGCACGCGTGGCGAGCACAGCGATGCGCTTGGTACTGCTACGTGCGGCCGCCGGCTTGAGCGCGGGTTCCACGCCAACGAGGGGCAGGCCCGCATGGGCAGCACGCAGCAGGTGCACTGCGGCGGCCGTTGCGGTGTTGCAGGCCACGACCAGGGCCTTGATGGCATGCTCTTGCCGCAGTTGCCCGGCGATCGCCAGCGACCGCTGCGCCACGAAGGCGTCGTCGCGCTCACCGTACGGCGCATGGCCGGTGTCGGCGAAGTAGACGAAGTCTTCCTGCGGCAGGGCAGTGCGCAGCGCCCTGAGGATGCTCAGGCCGCCGACGCCGCTGTCGAACACCCCTATGGGTGCGTCAGGCCGTAGCAACAGGGATTGTTTTGAATTCACCCGTGGCAATCTTCTTCTGCCATTCGGCCGGGCCGGTGATGTGGGCGCTGGTACCGCCCGAATCCACCGCCACGGTCACCGGCATGTCGATCACGTCGAACTCGTAAATCGCTTCCATGCCGAGGTCGGCGAAACCGACAACGGTGGCGCTCTTGATGGCCTTGCTGACCAGGTAGGCGGCGCCGCCAACGGCCATCAGGTAGGCGCTTTTGTGTTTCTTGATGGCCTCGATCGCGACCGGGCCGCGTTCGGCCTTGCCGATCATGGAAATCAGGCCGGTCTGCGCCAGCATCATCTCGGTGAAGCCGTCCATGCGGGTGGCCGTCGTCGGGCCGGCGGGGCCGACCGCCTCGCCGGCGACCGGGTCCACCGGGCCCACGTAATAAATCACGCGGTTGGTGAAGTCCACTGGCAGCTTCTCGCCCCTGGCCAGCATGTCGGAAATCCGCTTGTGCGCGGCGTCGCGGCCGGTCAGCATCTTGCCGGACAGCAGCAGGGTCTGGCCGGGCTTCCAGCTCGCGACCTCGGCCTGGGTCAGTGTGTCGAGGTTGACCTTCTGGCTCTTCACGTAGTCAGGCGTCCAGTTGACGTTGGGCCAGAGGTCCAGGCTGGGCGGGTCCAGATACACCGGGCCGCTGCCGTTCAGCACGAAGTGCGCATGGCGTGTGGCGGCGCAGTTGGGGATCATCGCCACCGGCTTGCTGGCAGCGTGGGTCGGGTACATCTGGATCTTGACGTCGAGCACCGTGGTCAGGCCGCCCAGTCCCTGCGCGCCTATGCCCAGCGCGTTGACTTTGTCGAACAGTTCGAGCCGCAGCGCCTCGACCTTGGTCAGCGCCGCGCCCGAGGCCGCCTTGGCCTGCAGCTCGTACATGTCGAGGTCGTCCATCAGGCTTTCCTTGGCCATCAGCACGGCTTTTTCGGCGGTGCCGCCAATGCCTATGCCCAGCATGCCGGGCGGGCACCAGCCGGCGCCCATGGTCGGCACGGTTTTCAGCACCCAGTCCACGATGGAGTCGCCGGGGTTGAGCATGGCCAGCTTGCTTTTGTTTTCGCTGCCGCCTCCCTTGGCCGCCACGGTGACTTCCACCGTGTTGCCGGGAACGATCTCGGTGAAGATCACCGCGGGCGTGTTGTCTTTCGTGTTCTTGCGGTCGAACTGCGGGTCGGCCACGACCGAGGCGCGCAGGGTGTTGTCGGGGTGGTTGTAGCCTTGGCGAACACCTTCGTTGATGGCGTCGTCGAGGCTGCCAGTGAAGCCGCCCCAGCGCACGTCCATGCCGACCTTGAGGAACACGTTGACGATGCCGGTGTCCTGGCAGATCGGGCGATGCCCGGTCGCGCTCATCTTGCTGTTGGTCAGGATCTGCGCAATCGCGTCCTTGGCCGCCGGGCTCTGCTCGCGCTCGTAGGCGCGCGCCAGGTGGGCAATGTAGTCGGCCGGGTGGTAGTAGCTGATGTACTGCAGGGCGGCGGCAACGGATTCGATGAGGTCGGCTTGTTGGATGGTGGTGGTCATGATCAGGGTCAAGGGTTCGTGGGAGGCTGACTTTTCACGGGGCCGCCCGTGTGATACGGTAAGCGCAACCCCGTATTTTGACAGGGTGCGAAAAGCCACCTTTTCACATCGAGGAATGAGCATGACAACCCGCACCGAACACGATACCTTTGGCCCCATCGCCGTGCCGGCCGACCGGCTCTGGGGTGCGCAGACCCAGCGCTCGCTGCAGAACTTCGACATCTCCGGCGAGTTGCAGCCGCGCGAGATCATCCGCGCGCTGGCGCAGGTCAAGCGGGCCTCGGCCAGCGTGAACCTGGCGCTAGGCCTGCTCGACGGCAAGAAGGCACTGGCCATCATGGCGGCGGCCGACGAGGTGATCGCCGGCCAGCACGCCGGCGAGTTTCCGCTGGTGGTCTGGCAGACCGGCTCGGGCACGCAGAGCAACATGAACGTCAACGAGGTGCTGGCCAACCGCGCCAGCGTACTGCTGGGCGGCGAGCGCGGCGAAAACCGGCTGGTGCATCCGAACGACGAGGTCAACCGCAGCCAGTCGTCCAATGACGTGTTTCCGACCGCGATGCATGTGGCGGCGGTGGACGCCATCACGCACCGGCTGCTGCCTGCCATTGACAAGCTGCACGCCACGCTGGCCCAGAAGGCGCGCGATTTCGATGGCATCGTCAAGATAGGCCGCACCCATCTGCAGGACGCCACGCCGTTGACGCTGGGCCAGGAGTTCTCGGGTTACGTGGCGCAACTCGCGCACGGGCGGCAGCACCTGAGGGCCGCGCTGCCGCACCTGTGCGAGCTGGCGCTGGGCGGCACGGCTGTCGGCACCGGGCTGAATGCGCCCAAAGGGTATGCCGAGCAGGCGGCGGCCGAACTGGCCCGCTTGACCGGCCTGCCGTTTGTGACGGCGCCCAACAAGTTCGAGGTCCTGGCGTCCTGCGACGCACTGGTGCATGCGCACGGCGCGCTCAAGACGCTGGCCGCCAGCATGATGAAAATCGCCAACGACGTACGCTGGCTGGCCAGCGGCCCGCGCAGTGGCATCGGTGAGTTGTCGATTCCCGAAAACGAGCCCGGCTCGTCCATCATGCCGGGCAAGGTCAACCCGACGCAGAGCGAAGCCGTGACCATGTTGTGTTGCCAGGTGTTTGGCAACGACGTGGCCATCAACCTGGGCGGTGCCTCGGGCAACTTCGAACTCAATGTGTTCCGGCCCATGATTGCGCACAACTTCCTGCAGAGCGTGCGCCTGTTGGCCGACGGCATCACCAGCTTCAACGACCATTGCGCGGTGGGCATCACACCCAACCGCGACCGCATCGCCGAACTGGTGGACCGCTCGCTGATGCTGGTGACGGCGCTCAACCCCCACATCGGCTACGACAAGGCGGCCTTCATCGCCAAGAAGGCGCACAAGGAGGGCAGCAGTCTGCGCGACGCGGCGCTGGCCTCGGGCCATGTCACGGGCGAGCAGTTTGACGCCTGGGTGGTGCCGGAAAACATGACCGGGCGCTGAGTGAGTCACCCCCGTCCAGGCTCACTGCGTGTAGCCTGTTCCCCCCAGGGGGCGGCTCCTGCTGACTGGCTAAGCCAGATCCGCGGCCCCTGCTGGCATTAGCAGGGCGGCGCGAGCTTCAGTGTTTTTGGGCGGCAATGCCCGACATGATCTTGTCGGTGTAGGCAATCGCCAGCGCCGACAGCAGGAAGGTGATGTGGATGACGGTTTGCGCGATCAGCACACGGTCGGTGTAGTTGTCGGCATTGATGAAGGTTTTCAGCAGGTGGATGGAGCTGATGCCGATGATGGCGGTCGCCAGCTTGACCTTGAGCACCGAGGCGTTGACGTGGCTCAGCCACTCGGGCTGGTCGCGGTGGCCTTCGAGGTTCATGCGGCTGACAAAGGTCTCGTAGCCGCCGACGATCACCATGATCAGCAGGTTGGAAATCATGACCACGTCGATCAGCGCCAGCACCACCAGCATGATCACGGTCTCATTGAGCGTGGTGATGGGAACTTCGGTTTTGTAGCCTATGCTGGTCACCAGGGCCTGTAGCGCGGTTTGGCTGCCGAAGACGGCCTCGATCAGGTGCAGCAGCTCGACCAGGAAGTGGAAGACATAGACACCCTGCGCGGCGATCAGGCCGACATACAGGGGTAGCTGCAGCCAGCGGCTGGCAAAAATGAAGTTGGGAATCGGGCGCAGCGGGGAAACTTTGGTGATGACGGGCTTGGTGTCTGACATGATTTTTATGGGGGTTTGTACGGACTGTGCGGATTGTAGGCGTGCTGCCCGCCCGGCCTGAATTCGGGTTAAATCTGTAAGCTTCCAGCCAGTCAGTGGACTGTAAGTGCCAAATATGACATTAGCACGTATCAACGACAACCTGAGGAGACAAGCCATCATGAACGCGCCTTCATCCGCCATCGAATCCACACTGGTTGAAAACCGGGTCTTTTTCCCCAACCCCGAGCTGGCCAGATCCGCCCGCATTTCCGGCATGGACGCCTACCAGGCGCTGTGCGCCGAAGCCGAAAAAGACTTCGAGGGTTTCTGGGCCCGGCTGGCGCGCGAGAACCTCAGCTGGAAGAAACCCTTCACCCAGACGCTGGACGAGTCGAATGCGCCGTTCTACCAATGGTTTGCCGACGGCGAGCTCAACGCCTCCTACAACTGCCTTGACCGCCACCTCGGCACCGCCACCGAGAACAAGAAGGCCATCATCTTCGAGAGCGACGACGGCAAGGTGACCAACGTCACCTACAAGGAATTGCACGGCAAGGTCTGCCAGTTTGCCAACGCGCTCAAGGCCATGGGCATCAAGAAGGGCGACCGCGTCATCATCTACATGCCCATGACGGTCGAAGGCGTGGTCGCCATGCAGGCCTGCGCACGCATAGGCGCGACCCACTCGGTGGTGTTCGGCGGCTTTTCCGCCAAGAGCCTGCAGGAACGCATCCAGGACGCAGGCGCGGTCGCGGTCATCACCGCCAACTACCAGCTGCGCGGCGGCAAGGAGCTGCCGCTCAAGGCCATCGTGGACGAGGGCATCGCCATGGGCGGCTGCGAGTCGATCAAGAACGTCATCGTCTACCAGCGCACGGCCACGGCCTGCGCCATGGTGGCCGGGCGCGACAGCCTGATGCACGAGGTCACGGCAAAGCAATCGGCCACCTGCGAGCCGGAATTCGTCGGTGCCGAACATCCGCTGTTCATTCTCTACACCTCCGGCTCCACCGGCAAACCCAAGGGTGTGCAGCACAGCACCGGCGGTTATCTGCTGTGGGCCAAGCTGACCATGGACTGGACCTTCGACATCCAGCCGTCCGATGTGTTCTGGTGCACCGCCGACATCGGCTGGATCACCGGCCACACCTATGTGGCTTACGGCCCGCTGGCCGCTGGCGCGACGCAGGTGATTTTTGAGGGCATCCCCACTTACCCGAATGCCGGCCGGTTCTGGCAGATGATCGAAAAACACAAGGTCAGCATTTTCTACACGGCACCGACCGCGATCCGCTCGTTGATCAAGGCGGCCGAGGGCGACGAAAAAATCCATCCTGCGCGCTCTGACCTGAGCAGCCTGCGCATTCTCGGCACGGTGGGCGAGCCCATCAACCCCGAAGCCTGGATGTGGTACTACAAGAACGTCGGTGGCGAGCGCTGCCCGGTGGTTGACACCTTCTGGCAGACCGAAACCGGCGGCCACATGATCACGCCGCTGCCGGGCGCGACGCCGCTGGTCCCTGGCAGCTGCACGCTACCGCTGCCCGGCATCATGGCGGCCATCGTCGATGAACTCGGCAAGGACGTGCCCAACGGTTCCGGCGGCATGCTGGTGGTCAAGCGCCCCTGGCCGTCGATGATCCGCACCATCTGGAACGATCCCGAGCGTTTCAGGAAAAGTTATTTCCCCGAGGAGATGGGCGGCACCCTGTACCTGGCCGGCGACGGCGCGGTGCGCAGCATCGACCGTGGCTACTTCCGCATCACCGGCCGCATCGACGACGTGCTCAATGTCTCTGGTCACCGCATGGGCACGATGGAAATCGAGTCGGCGCTGGTCTCGCATTCGGCGCTGGTGGCCGAGGCCGCCGTGGTGGGCCGGCCCGACGACCTGACGGGCGAGGCGATTGTGGCCTTTGTGGTGCTCAAGCGTTCGCGGCCGACCGGCGACGAGGCCAAGGCGATTGCCAAGGAGCTGCGCGACTGGGTCGGCAAGGAGATCGGCCCGATCGCCAAACCCAAGGACATCCGTTTCGGCGACAACCTGCCAAAAACCCGCAGCGGGAAAATCATGCGCCGCCTGCTGCGCGGCATCGCCAAGGGCGAGGCCATCACCCAGGACACCTCGACCCTGGAAAACCCGGCGATTCTTGACCAGCTTTCGGAAAACCTGTAAGCGGCGTCAGGAGCGTCGCGCCCATGAAAAAAGCCCGTTGAATCAACGGGCTTTTTTTGTGCCGGAGGACCGGGCTTATTTTTGCGTCATGACCCAAGCTGCCAGCTTTTTGGCTTCGTCGGCATTGACCTGGGCATTGGCTGGCATGGGCACAGGGCCCCACACGCCGGCACCGCCCTTGACGATTTTTGCAGCAAGCTTGTCAACGGCGTCCTTTTGACCCGCATATTTGGCTGCCACGTCCTTGTAGGAAGGGCCGACCAGTTTGGTCGCCACGGCATGGCAGGCCATGCAGTTTTTGGCGGTCGCCAGTTGCAGGTCAGCCAGCGCCGGGGTGGACACCGCAAAACCTGCGGCCAGGGAAGCAATCACCAAGCAGAGACGTTTCATCGTTAAACCTCGTGGGGGTAGTTATGGATTCGGTTACAGTCGTTTAACGTCATTGTAGTGGTCCGGGTTGACCTTGCTTTCAAAGGGTTACCACGGTTTTTCAGGAGTCAGCCATGTTTTTTCTGTTGTTGGGCATCGTCGGCATTGCCTTGAAATATCTTGAGGTCGCGCCGGTGGCGGGCTGGCCCTGGTGGGTGGTGCTGGCGCCGTTCGGATTGGCCGTGCTCTGGTGGTGGTGGGCGGACAAGTCCGGCCTCACCGAAAAGAACGCCATGGAAAAAATGGAAAAACGCAAGAAAGAGCGGATTGACCGGCAACGCGATGCCATGGGGATGCTCAAAAAAAGGAAGTAGATAGAGCCCCCACGTTCGCTCACTGCGTGTAGCTCTCTGCCCCCCGAGGGGGCGCTGCGCCTGCGGGCCGGCAGAGCCGGACCCGCGGCCCCTGCTGGAAGGGGACCGCCGCTCGCTGTGCTCCGGCGCCGTTCACGCCATCAAAAAAAGCCCCTGCAGTTGCCTGCCGGGGCTTTTTTGATGCTCGGCTGTTGGTTGCTGCGCTTTCAATAGTCGTCGAGCACCGCGCCCTTGCTGGCGCTCGAGGCGTTGAAGGCGAACTTGGCCTGCACGCCGCGCATGTAACGCGGCAGCGGGGCTTTCCAGCCCTCCTTGCGTTTGGCCAGTTCGGCGTCGCTGATGTTCAGTTGCAGCAGCAATTGTTTGGCGTCGATGGTGATGGAATCGCCTTCCCGGATAAAGGCAATGTTGCCGCCGGCCGCCGCTTCCGGCGCGACGTGGCCCACCACCATGCCCCAGGTGCCGCCTGAGAAGCGGCCGTCGGTGATCAGGCCCACGCTTTCACCCAGGCCCGCGCCTATCAGCGCGCCGGTCGGTGCCAGCATTTCCGGCATGCCGGGGCCGCCTTTGGGGCCCAGGTAACGCAACACCATCACGTCGCCGGCGACAATCTTGCCGGCCAGAATGGCTTCGAGCGCCGACTGCTCATCGTCAAACACGCGGGCCGGGCCCGTCATCACCGGGTTTTTCAGGCCGGTGATCTTGGCGACGCAGCCTTCGGGAGAAAGATTGCCCTTGAGAATGGCCAGGTGGCCCTGCGCATACATGGGTTTGTCGATCGGGCGGATCACGTCCTGGTCGGCACGCGGCGCGTCCGGGACATCCTTGAGTACCTCGGCAATCGTCTTTCCTTCGATGGTCAGGCAGTCGCCATGCAGCAGGCCCGCCTTGAGCAGCATCTTCATGACCTGCGGGATGCCGCCGGCCTGGTGCAGGTCCACCGCCAGGTATTTGCCCGAGGGCTTGAGGTCGCACAGCACCGGTGTCTTGACGCGCACGCGCTCGAAGTCGTCAATCGTCCAGTCCACGCCGGCCGCATGCGCGATCGCCAGGAAATGCAGCACGGCATTGGTCGAGCCGCCGGTGGCCATGATCACGGCGACGGCGTTTTCAATCGACTTTTTGGTCACGATGTCGCGCGGCTTGATGTTCTTGCGTATCGCTTCGACCAGCACCTTGGCCGACTCTTTCGCGGAGTTGGCCTTTTCGTCGTGCGGGTTGGCCATGGTCGACGAGTAGGGCAGGGAGATGCCCAGCGCCTCGAAGGCGGACGACATGGTGTTGGCCGTGTACATGCCGCCGCAGCTGCCGGTGCCGGGAATCGCGCGGCGCTCGATCTGCAGCAGGTCCTCGTCGCTCATGCGGCCGGCCGCGTGTTCGCCGACGGCCTCGAAGACGCTGACGATGTTGAGATCCTTGCCCTTGTAGTGGCCCGGAAGAATGGTGCCGCCGTACACATAGATGGCCGGCACATTGGCGCGCAGCATGCCCATCAGGCCACCGGGCATGTTCTTGTCGCAGCCGCCGACCACCAGCACGCCGTCCATCCACTGGCCCTGCACGCAGGTCTCGATGCAGTCGGAAATCACTTCCCTGGAGACCAGCGAGTACTTCATGCCCTCGGTGCCCATGGCCATGCCGTCGGAGATGGTCGGCGTGCCGAACACCTGCGCATTGCCGCCGGCTTCCTCGATGCCGGCAATCGCGGCATCGGCCAATTTTTGCAGGCCGCTGTTGCAGGGCGTGATGGTGCTGTGCCCGTTGGCGACACCGACCATGGGTTTCTTGAAGTCCCCGGCCTCGTAACCCATCGCGTAGTACATCGAACGGTTCGGTGCGCGCGAGGTGCCTTCGGTGATGTTTTTGCTGCGGCGGTTGATGGCGTCGCCGACGCTGTCTTTGTCCTGTTGGGTCATGGGATGTCTCTGCGGTGGGGAAGATGGGAAAGGTGGAGCAAAAGCCAGAGTATGCGCCGCCTCATCCAGCGCTTCCAATATATTTTTCAGGCTGTATTAATATGTATGGCATATGACTGATCCAACCATAGAACTCCGGCTTTGGCGCCAGTTTGTGGCTGTGGCCGAAGAGCTGCACTTCGGCCGTGCCGCAGCGCGCCTGCACATGACGCAGCCGCCGCTGACCCAGGCGATTGCCCATCTGGAAAAGCTGCTGGGCGTGCGGTTGTTCGATCGCACCAAACGCAGCGTGCACATGACGGCGGCGGCGCTGGCGCTGCTGCCGCAGGTGCTGGACCTGCTGACGCGCGCGCAGGCCCTGCCCGGGCAGGTGAGGGCGGCGGCGGCCGGAGAAGTCGGCCGCCTGCGGCTGGCGTTCGTGTCGACCGCCGGATTTTCCCTGCTGCCCGCCTGGGTGCGGGCTTTCCGCGAACATGCGCCGCAGGTCCAGCTGGAACTGCTCGAGGCCACCGGCGACATGCAGTTGCAGGCTTTTGAACGCCATGACATCGACGCCGGGGTCATGCTGCATTCCCCGGGTTTTGCGCCGCCTGGCCTGACGCGCCGGCTGGTCGCCCGGGAGCCGCTGGTGCTGGCGCTGCCCGAACAGCATCCGCTGGCTGCGAAGGCGTCCCTGGCGCTCGACGAGGTGCTGGCGCAGCCGCTGGTGATTTTTCCGCGCCGCATTCTGCCTTCGCTGTACGACGCGATCTTCGGCATGTACCATGCCGGCGCGCAGCCGCCGCAGGTGGCGCAGGAGGCCATCCAGATGCAGACCATCGTGAACCTCGTGTCGGCCGGCCTGGGCGTGGCCTGGGTGCCCGACAGTGTGCGGCAGTTCCAGCGGCCCGGTGTGGTGTACCGCAGCGTGGCAGGTAAACAAGGTCGCCGCGTGCCGGTTTGCGAAACCAGCCTGTTCTGGCCTGCAGACGCGGCCAATCCCTGCCTTCAGCGCCTGGTTGCGTTTGCCCCGGCGCTGCCGGACTGACGGCCCGGCCGCATCGGCTGCCGCGGGCGCACGCTGGCACAATAAGCCGCATGCTGATTCACCCCACCATCGATCCTGTGGCCCTGCAGTTGGGGCCGCTGGCCATCCACTGGTATGGCCTGACCTACCTGGCTGCCTTCGGCCTGTTCCTGTTTCTTGGTTTGCGCCGCCTGCGGCATGAACCTTATGCGTCGATGACCGGGGCGGCCGCCTGGGGACGCAAGGACATTGAGGACATCCTGTTTCTGGGGGTGATGGGTGTGGTGGTGGGCGGGCGCATCGGCTACTGCCTGTTCTACAAGCCCGGTTATTACCTGGCCCATCCGCTGGAAATTTTCTACGTCTGGCAGGGCGGCATGAGTTTTCATGGCGGCCTGATCGGCGTGCTTGTCTCGCAGGTCTGGTTTGCCCGCACGCGGCAAAAGCCCTGGCTGCAGGTGATGGACCTGATTGCGCCCTGCGTGCCCACCGGGCTGGCGGCAGGGCGGGTCGGCAACTTCATCAACGGCGAGTTGTGGGGCCGCTTCAGCAGCCCCGATTTGCCCTGGGGCATGGTGTTCAAACACAGCGGCTCCATGCTGCCGCGCCACCCCTCGCAGGTTTACCAGTTCCTGATGGAAGGGCTGCTGCTCTTCGTGCTGCTGTGGCTGTATGCGCGCAAGCCGCGCAAGACCGGGCAGGTGTCGGGGGCGTTTCTCGTCGGTTACGGCGTGTTCCGTTTCATCGCCGAATTTTTCCGCGAGCCGGATGACTTCCTCGGCGTGCTGGCGCTGGGCATGAGCATGGGTCAGTGGCTGTGCCTGCCGATGATCGCGGCCGGTGTCTGGCTCTGGCTGTGGGCTGAAAAAAGAGCCTGAAAGTGGCCTCAGTCCTTGCTGGTCGGGCGTCAGCAGCTATCGTTTTGATAGCTTACTTCCGACCCGATCCACTTGCAATAACGGTAGCCTCCCTTTTTTAGGCCCCGGAAACCGCGGGTTTTCACCTGTTGGTTTGTCGCTGAAGCGGCTTGCACTCCACAGGCTTGCTCGTCATAATTATGTGTAATTACATAAAATTACGGTAGCGATGAATGAGAACGCGGAGGCGCAGAGGGCCGGCAAAAGCCAGGCACATGCCCACCGCCACCGCCAGACCCGCCCAGGCATTTTTCCGCCATACGACGACCAACGGATACCATCATGCGACTCGTCCAGAATTCATTGCACCAGGAAGTGGCTGCCACCCTGCGTGAACAGATTTTTGCCGGTACCTATGCGCCCGGCAGTTTTCTGGACGAGCTGGTCCTGTGCGAGCGGCTGCAGATTTCCCGTACGCCGCTGCGCGAGGCGCTCAAGGTGCTGACCGCGGAGGGGCTGCTGCGCCACGAGCCGCGGCGCGGCTGCTTTATCAGCGAGGTCACCGAGAAGGACCTGGACGATATCTTTCCGGTGATTGCCCTGCTGGAAGGGCGCTGCGCCTACGAGGCTGCGCGCAATGCGAGCAACGCCGACCTGGCGGCGCTGACCACGCTGCACGAGCGGCTGGCCGGCCATGCCAGGGCCGGCCGCATCAACGAGTATTACGACACCAATTTCGCGATCCACGAAGCCATCATCACGCTGGCCGACAACCGCTGGCTCGCCACGGCAATCGCCGACTTGCGCAAGATCCTCAAGCTGGCGCGTGCGCAGCAGCTGCATGCGCCCGGCCGGCTGGCGCAAAGTCTGTCGGAACACATGGCGGTATTTGCCGCGCTCAAGGCCCGCGACAGCGAAGGCGCCGACGCGGCCATGCGCACCCACCTGACGCGCCAGCGCGAAGCCCTGCGCGAACTGGCCCGCCACCAGCGCACGAGGGTGGCCTCATGACCGCCGCCGACTGGCTCAACCGCAATGTGTCGCGCTTCTCGGGTGACAAAAAAGTAGCATCAAAACCGGCTGAAGCCACCGTGGTGTCTGCGTCAGATGCTCCCAAAAAGGTAGCGTCCGGCGCTTCGCCGGAGGCACCGGCGCCGGCCCGCTCCACCCGCGAGCGCCTGAAGGCCACCTTGCGGCAAAAGGAGGAGGCGCTGTCGCCGCGCGTCCTGCGCCGCACGCTGGAGGAGCTCAAGGCCATCGTGGACCCGCAGGTCAGCGAAGTCGAAGGCGGCCGCCGCGCCAAAGGCGTGGCCGGCTGGTATGCCGGCGCCGCGCTGAACGAGCGGCGCGACATGTGGCTGCTGATGAGTGAGCAGTTTGTCGCCGATGCGCAGAAGGTCAAACTGGCGCAAGCCCAGTTTGCCGCCGCGGTGGGAACGCCCGACGAGGCTGTGGCCGAGGTGCGCTACCGCCGCGCCACCGTGTCGCCGCGCAGGCGCCTGCTGCAGCGCTTCAGCGCGTTTCCGGAAGGCATACGCTTTCTGGTCGACATGCGTGCCGACATGCTGCCTTACCTCAAGGCGGACAGGCGCCTGCAGGCGCTCGATGTCGAGATGGAGTACATGTTCTCGACCTGGTTTGACGTGGGTTTTCTGGACCTGCGCCGCATCAGCTGGGACTCACCGGCATCGCTGATCGAAAAGCTGATCAAGTACGAGGCGGTGCACGACATCAAGAGCTGGGCCGATGTGAAAAACCGGCTCGACAGCGACCGGCGCTGTTATGGGTTTTTTCACCCGCGCATACCTGATGAGCCGCTGATTTTTGTCGAAGTGGCCCTGATGGACGAGATGGCCGCCGGCATTACACCGCTGCTCGACGAGTCGGCCGCACCGGCGGATCTGGCCAAGGCCACCACCGCGATTTTCTACTCCATCAGCAACACGCAGGCGGGCCTGCGCGGCGTGAGTTTCGGCGACTCGCTGATCAAGCGCGTGGTGGAAACCCTGCGTGCCGAATTTCCGCGGCTCAAACACTTTGCGACCCTCTCGCCGATTCCCGGTTTCCGTCACTGGCTGGGGAAACATGCCGGCGCGATGCTGGCGCTGCTCGATGACAAGGAACGCACCGCGCTGGGCAGGGCCATCGGGTTTGAACCCCCCACCGCGCAGCATTTCCTCACTGCTGCCGACAATGCGCCGGCCCTGGACGACAAATCGCCGGTGCGCCGCATGTTGCTGCGTTGCGCGGCGCATTACCTGGGGCGCGAGCTCGACGACGGCAAGCCGCTCGATGCGGTGGCGCGCTTTCACCTGGGCAACGGTGCGCGCATCGAGCGGCTCAACTGGATGGGCGATCCGTCGGCCAAGGGACTCAAGCAGTCCTGCGGGCTGATGGTCAACTACCTCTATGACCTCAAACGCCTGGACAAGCACAGGGCGCTGCTGTCACAGGGGAAAATCCCCGTATCGGGCGACATCGAAGATTTGTATATTTCGTAAGCGCACTAACCAAACCCTATTTCAACAACGACAGGAGACAGACATGACATCGAGCTTTGACATCAACGCGTCCAGGCGCAATGTGCTGCGTGCAGCAGCCGCCGGCGTTGCCGCGTTTTCCCTGGGCAGCCACGCGCAATCGGGCTGGCCTGCCAAGCCGGTGACCATGATTGTTCCCTTTCCCGCAGGCGGCGGTACCGATGCGTTTGCGCGCCCCATGTCGGCGCAGTTTGCACGCCTGACCGGCAAGCAGATGATCATTGACAACCGCGGCGGCGCCGGCGGCACCCTGGGGGCCAGCATTGCAGCCAAGGCGCCAGCCGACGGCTACACCCTGTTCATGGGCGCGGTGCACCACACCATCGCGCCCAGCATGTACCCCAGGCTCGACTACGACATCGAGAAAGACCTGGTGCCGCTGATCCTGGTGGCCAGCGTGCCGCAGGTGGTGGTGGTCAACCCGCAAAAGCTGCAGGTGGCCAACTTCAAGGAGTTTCTGGACAACGCCCGCAAAAATCCGGGCAAGCTCAACTACGGCTCGGCCGGCGCTGGTACCTCCCACCACCTTGCCGGCGAGCTGTTCAAGCAGCAGACCAAAACCTTCATCACCCACATTCCCTACCGCGGTGCGGGCCCGGCCCTGCAGGGCCTGATTGCCGGCGACGTCGAAATGATGTTCGACGGCCTGGGCTCATCGGCCAGCCACATTGCCGGCGGCCGCATCAAGGCGCTGATGGTGTCGGGCAACAAGCGCAACCCGGCCATTCCCGACGTGCCGAGCGCCACCGAGATGGGCTTGCCCGACTACAACGTGACGACCTGGTACGGTGTCTGGGGCCCCAAGGGCATGCCGGCCGATGCACAGGCGCGCGCGATCGAGGAAATCCGCAAGGCCTGCACCACCGACGAAGCCAAGGCCGTCTGGGCGCGTCAGGGTGCCGAGTTCACCGGGCTGTCGGGTCCGCAGTTCGGCAGCTTCATCAGCGCAGAGGTCAAGAAATGGGCGCAGGTAGTGAAGGCGTCAGGCGCCAAACTCGATTGACCTTTCCAAAGTATTCATGAGAGGACAGGTTCTGCTGGCCACGGACGGCCCCATCGCCATGGTCACCCTGTCCCATCCGGGCAAGCTCAACGCCATGTCGCGTGCCATGTGGCAGCAGCTGCGCGAGGTGTTCACCGGCCTGCAGCAGCGCGGCGATGTGCGCTGCGTGCTGCTGCGCGGGGAGGGCGCCAGTTTCTGTGCGGGCGGCGACATCGCCGAGTACCCGGCCTTCCGCTTTGAAGAAGCCGCCCTGCAAGGCTTCCATGAAAACGAGGTCTGGGGCGGCCTGCAGGCCATGCTCGACTGCGACCTGCCCATCGTGGCGCAGATCGAGGGCGCCTGCATGGGCGCAGGCATGGAGATCGCCAGCTGTTGCGACATGCGGCTGGCCGGCGTGTCCGCCACCTTTGGTGCACCGATCGGCAAGCTCGGTTTTCCGATGGCGCCGCGTGAGGCCGCGCTCGTGCTGCGCGCCGCGGGCGAGTTGACGGCGCGCGAGATGCTGCTGGCAGCGGCGGTGCTCGACGCGTCCACCTTGCTGCAGCGCGGCTTTCTGAACCGCGTGTTGCCGGACGGCGAGGTGGCGGCGCAGGCCCTGGCGACGGCCGGCCGTGTGGCCAGGCTGGCGCCCGCGGCGGCACGCCTGAATAAACAGACTTTTCGGGCTCTGGCCCAGGAAGGGCGGGCGCAGCCTGCTGCTGAACTGATAGCAAAGGCGTATGCCTACGCCGACTCCGCCGAACACCGCGAAGGTGTGTCGGCCTTTGTTGAAAAACGTCCGCCAAATTTTTAGTTGGGCGGGCGACCTCTGACTTTTTCGATTCCCAGGTACCACGCGATGAAAAACAACAACCTGTTTGCCGCCCTGCGCGCAGCCTTTCCGAAAGACCTCGATGCGGTGGCGGTGGAAACCGACACCGGCCTGCACTACTCCTGGCGCGACCTCGAACGATCGACCGCCATGATGGCCAACCTGCTGCAGTCGCTGGACCTGCCGGCGGGTGCGCGCGTTGCCGTGCAGGTTGAAAAATCGGTCGAAGCGATGATGCTGTACCTGGCCACGCTGCGGGCCGGTTACGTGTTTTTGCCGCTCAACACCGCCTACCAGAGCGGCGAGATCGAGTATTTCATCGGCAACGCCGAGCCCTCGGTGGTGGTGTGCAGCTCAAAGAACTTCGGCTGGGTCAGCAAGATCGCCTTCAAGGCGGGCACGCAGAACGTATTCACGCTGGACGACGACCGCACCGGCTCGCTCTTGGCCCGCGCCGCACATTGCAGCGACCGGCACGAAATCGCACAGTCTGGCGCCGACGACTTGGCGGCCATCCTCTACACCAGCGGCACCACGGGCCGCAGCAAGGGCGCCATGCTCTCGCACGGCAACATGCTGAGCAATGCGCTGGTGCTCAAGGACTACTGGGCCTGGCAACCCGGCGACGTGCTGATCCATGCGCTGCCCATCTTCCACGTGCACGGTCTGTTCGTGGCGATCCACGGTGCGCTGATCAACGGCAGCAAGATGATCTGGCTGGCGAAGTTCGACCCCAAGCTGGTGGTGCAGAAGCTGCCCGAGGCCACGGTGTTCATGGGCGTGCCCACGCTGTATGTGCGCCTGCTGGCCGAGCCCGGGCTGACCCGCGAGGCCTGCCTCCACATGCGCCTGTTCGTCGCGGGCTCGGCGCCGCTCTTGATTGAAACCTTCACCGAATGGCAGGAGCGTACCGGCCACACGATTCTCGAACGTTACGGCATGAGCGAGACTGCCATGCTGACTTCCAACCCCTACGACGGCGAGCGGCGCGGCGGCACCGTCGGGTTTGCCTTGCCCGGCGTGAGCCTGCGGGTGCAGGACGATGCCGGCCAGCCGCTGCTCACGGGCGAGATAGGCGGCATCCAGGTCAAGGGGCCGAACGTCTTCAAGGGCTACTGGCGCATGCCCGAGAAGACCAAGGAAGAGTTCACCGCCGATGGTTACTTCAAGACCGGCGATGTCGGCAAGATCGACGAGCGTGGCTACATCACCATCGTCGGGCGCAGCAAGGACCTGATCATCAGCGGCGGCTACAACGTTTACCCGGCCGAGATCGAGGGCTACATCAACGACATGCCGGGCGTGGCTGAAAGCGCGGTGATCGGCGTGCCGCACCCGGACTTCGGCGAGGTCGGCGTGGCCATCGTGATCGCCAAGGCCGGCGCGACGCTGGACGCCGAGCAGATCATCGCGCGGCTCAAGGCGCAGCTTGCCAACTTCAAGATTCCCAAGCGCTGCTTCATCGTTGGCGAGCTGCCGCGCAACACCATGGGCAAGGTCCAGAAAAACGTCCTGCGCGAGCAGCACAAGGCCCTGTTTGCCTGAAGTCTGACGCTCCCTGGGGCTGCTGCGTTCAGGGGCGCATTTTCTCCGGCAGCGTGGCCAGTGCCACGCCGGCCAGCGCCAGTGCAAACGCGGCCAGCTGCGCCGCGCCCACGGATTCGCCGAGCACACCAACGCCAACCAGCGCCGCGCTGACCGGCAGCATCACGGTGAACACCCCGGCCTGGCTGGCGGGCACACCTTTCAGGCCCGTCATCCACAGCCACACGGTCCAGACGCTGGCGGCCAGCGCATAAAACAGCAGCAACAGCCAGCTGCCCGCTGCCACGGCGGCAAAGTCAAACCCCCAGGCCATCCACAGGCCCAGCGGTGTCACCAGCGCAAAACCCCAGAGGTTGATCAGCGCGGTGATGCGTTTGGGGCCAAGCGCGCCGGTGAGTTTTTTGCCGATCACCGCATAAGCGGCTTCGCAGAGCACGGCGCCGACCAGCAGCAGGTTGCCCAGCCATGCCCGGCTGGATGCCAAATCGGCCTCCAGCCCTTTCTGTACTTGCGCAGACAGCTCTGTTTTTGATAGCGAAACCAGCATGATGCCGAAGACGGCGCAGGCAATGGCCAGCGCGACCCGGGGGCGGATGCGCTCGCCGAGAAAGAGCCGGCTCAGCACCGCCACCGCGGCCGGGATGGCGGCCATGATGACGCCGGCAGCCACCGCGCTGCTCAGGCTCACCCCGAACAGCATGCAGATCGAAAACAGGAAATTGCCGAGAAAGGATTCAAGAAACACCAGTTGCCGGGTTTGCCGCGTCATCGGGACTTCCCCGGGCGGCTTTTTGAGCCAGTGCAGCATGGCCGCCCCGCCGATGCCAAAACGCAGCCAGGCCAGCAGAAAGACCGGGAAGACCGCGACCAGCGGTTTGGACAGCGCGACATAACTGCCGACCAGGGACATGCTGAGCGCCAGGCAGGCGTAGGCCACAATGCGGTTCATTCCACCGGGTTTTCCGTTGAGGGTTGAGTGGCCCCTGCGGCTGCCATCAGCGCTGTTGGCTGCTGTGCGCCGCAGAGTCCGGGATGCTTGTTCTTCCAGGTCGCTTTTTCTGCTTGCCCGAAATCATGCCTTACTTTCATGCCTGAACCGACGCCGCCTTCCGCCAGCCGCCATGTCTTTGTGTACGGCACGCTGCGCCGCGGCGATGTGCGCGACATCACGCGGCTGCGACCGGCGCCGCAGTTTGTCGGCCTGGCCAGCGTGGCCGGTGTGCTCTACGACCTCGGGCCTTACCCGGGCGTGGTGCTGGGCGGCCCGGCTCGCGTGACCGGCGAGGTTTACACCATCAGCGCCGAACTGGAGCGCCAGCTCGACGTCATCGAGGAGGTCTGGCCGCAGCAGACCGGCGAGTACCGCAAGCAGGCGGTGAGGGTGCGGCTGGATCAGCCGCAGGCGCTGTCTGGCGCGGTGGAACTGGACTGTCTCGTTTATGAAATCAACCCGGCCCGCGCGGTGGGCCAATCGGTGATCACCGGTGGCGACTGGCTCGACCATCTTCGGCAGCGTCCCTGAGGCAGCGGGTGGCGGGTGACGTGAGACGGAGGACTGCAGCCGTTTGCGGGATGGTCTGCTTGGCTTGATCCGCCGTTTGCCACCAGCGATGAGCCAGCTGGAAGGTAGCAACCCCGCATTTCATGATCCGGTAAAAGCCTTCCGTATTACGAAATTTCAAAATGCTGCAGCGCAGTAATATTTCTCAATACAAGAAAATACTTTTCATATATTGAAATATTGTAAAAAGGCCATTGATTTTGTTGGAAATAAATTTTCTCTTATATAAGACATAAGAGCTTCACAAAGTCTTGTAGAAGACTTAAAGTTGATCCCAGAGCAAACGGCAAAGGCATGGATAGTGCAGCGCTGTTTGTCCCCCCATTTTTCAACCTCCGGAGTGACCTCATGCCACAGACCCTCACCGAACAACTGAGCCGCGAACAGCAGATTGCCGCCCTCGAAAAAGACTGGGCGACCAACCCCCGCTGGAAGGGCATCAAGCGCGGTTACAGCGCTGCCGACGTGATCCGCCTGCGCGGCTCCTTCCCGATCGAGTACACGCTGGCCCGCCGCGGTGCCGAAAAGCTCTGGGACCTGGTCAACACCGAGCCCTACGTCAACTGCCTGGGCGCGCTGACGGGGGGCCAGGCCATGCAGCAGGTGAAAGCCGGCGTGAAAGCCATCTACCTGTCGGGCTGGCAAGTCGCTGCCGACAACAACAGCTACTCGTCCATGTACCCCGACCAGTCGCTGTACCCGGTCGACTCCGTGCCGCAGGTGGTTGAGCGCATCAACAACACCTTCCGCCGTGCCGACGAAATCCAGCACTCCAAGGGCATTGATGCCGGCGACAAAGGCTACATCGACAACTTCGCGCCCATCGTGGCCGATGCTGAAGCCGGTTTTGGCGGCGTGCTCAACGCCTTCGAACTGATGAAGGCCATGATCAAGTCCGGCGCTGCCGGCGTGCACTGGGAAGACCAGCTGGCGTCGGTCAAGAAATGCGGCCACATGGGCGGCAAGGTGCTGGTGCCGACGGTGGAAGCCAACCAGAAGCTGATCGCTGCGCGCATGGCTGCCGACGTCTGCGGCGTGCCCACGCTGGTGATTGCCCGCACCGATGCGGAAGCCGCCGACCTGCTGACCAGCGACTATGACGAGAACGACAAGCCTTTCCTGACCGGCGAGCGCACTTCTGAAGGTTTCTACAAGACCAAAAAGGGCATCGACCAGGCGATCAGCCGCGCGATTGCCTACGCCCATTACGCCGACCTGGTGTGGTGCGAAACCGGAACGCCGGATCTGGCATTTGCCAAGAAGTTCGCCGACGCCGTGCACAAGGTGCACCCCGGCAAGATGCTGGCCTACAACTGCTCGCCATCGTTCAACTGGAAGAAAAACCTCGACGATGCAACCATTGCCAAGTTCCAGAAAGAACTGGGCGCCATGGGGTACAAGTACCAGTTCATCACGCTCGCCGGCATCCACTCCATGTGGTACAACATGTTCGATTTGGCCCAGGACTACGTCAAGCGCGGCATGTCGGCCTATGTCGAGAAGGTGCAGGAGCCCGAGTTCGCAGCACGCGATCGCGGCTACACCTTTGTGTCGCACCAGCAGGAAGTGGGCACCGGCTACTTCGACGAAGTCACCACGGTGATCCAGGGCGGCAAATCCAGCGTGACCGCGCTGACCGGGTCGACCGAAGAAGAGCAGTTCCACTGAGCGGTTCGTTGAAATAGCGGTTGCCTTCCGAGGTGACCTGCGGCCCGGCCCACGCCACACGCGTGGGCCGGGCTTTTTTCTTGGGTTTGCAACGGTTTTCGCGTAGAGTGCGGCTGATTCAGGCCAACTCTGCGGGAGCTCCTCATGTCCGATGCCACCATGGGATTCAAACGTACGCCTTGCCCCGACTGCAACGGAACGGGCGAACTCCGCATTGACAGTGAAAACATCACCGAGGATTTCGAGGTCGAAAAACAGACTGTCATCACCGAGTGCCCGCGCTGCCTGGGGCTGGCTTTTGTCCCTCCGGGCGCGCCGGGTGGGGCCTGAGCACCAAGCTGCCGTAAAATAGCGCCATGCAATCAATCAAACTGGAAACAGGAAGGATCGCGCGGGTTATGACACCGCGAACTACGATCACGCCTCCAGTTTGGAGTCACCCCGGGCGCTAGCCGCATCCCCTGGTGATTTATAGCTACTCAATAGATAGCAAGCCTCCATCCCCATCCTTTACCAAGCGCGGCAGTTTCCGCGCTTTTTGTTTTCCAGAGCCTGACCACCATGATCAAAATTACGCTGCCAGATGCCTCGATACGTGAATTTCCCCAGCCCGTGACGGTGGCCGAGGTCGCCGCTTCCATTGGCGCCGGCCTGGCCAAGGCCGCACTGGCCGGCAAGGTCAACGGCAAGGTGGTGGACACCAGCCACCTGATTTCGGGTGACAGCCCGCTGTCCATCATCACTGCCAAGGACCCGGAAGGCCTGGAGGTGATTCGCCACTCCACCGCCCACCTGCTGGCCTATGCGGTCAAGGAGCTGTTTCCCGATGCCCAGGTCACCATCGGCCCGGTGATCGAGAACGGGTTCTTCTACGATTTTTCCTACAAACGCCCGTTCACGCCGGAAGACCTGACGGCCATCGAAAAAAAGATGACCGAGCTGGCGGGCAAAGACGAGCCGGTGACCCGCCGCGTGTTGCCGCGCGACGAGGCGGTGGCTTATTTCAAGGAGCAGGGCGAACACTACAAGGCCGAGATCATTGCGAGCATTCCGGCCAACGAAGACGTGTCGCTTTACCGCGAGGGCAAGTTCGAGGACCTGTGCCGCGGCCCGCACGTGCCGAGCACCGGCAAGCTCAAGTTTTTCAAGCTCATGAAGCTGGCCGGTGCCTACTGGCGTGGCGACCATCACAACGAGATGCTGCAACGTATCTACGGCACGGCCTGGGCGACCAAGGACGAGCTGCAGCAGTACCTGCTGATGCTTGAGGAGGCGGAAAAACGCGACCACCGCAAGCTGGGTCGTGAGCTCGACCTGTTCCATATCGACGACCATGCGCCCGGCCTGGTGTTCTGGCACCCCAAGGGCTGGACGGTGTGGCAGGGCGTCGAGCAGTACATGCGCAAGGTCTACCAGGACAACGGCTACCAGGAGGTCAAGGGGCCGCAGGTCATCGACAAGACGCTGTGGGAAAAAACCGGGCACTGGGACAAGTACCGTGACAACATGTTCACGACCGAGAGCGAAAAGCGCGAGTACGCGCTCAAGCCGATGAACTGCCCCGGCCACATCCTGATCTTCAAGCAGGGCATCAAGAGTTACCGCGACCTGCCGCTGCGTTACGGCGAGTTCGGCCAGTGCCACCGCAACGAGCCTTCGGGCGGCCTGCACGGCATCATGCGTGTGCGCGGCTTCACGCAGGACGACGGCCACATCTTCTGTACCGAAGAGCAGATCCTCAAGGAGTGTGTCGACTACACGACGCTGCTGCAGAAGGTCTACACCGACTTCGGCTTCAAGAACATCATCTACAAGGTGGCCACGCGGCCCGAAGCGCGCATCGGCTCCGACGAAAGCTGGGACAAGGCCGAACAGGCGCTGATGGAAAGCCTGCGCGCCTCCGGCTGCGAGTTCGAAATCGCGCCCGGCGATGGCGCGTTTTACGGCCCCAAGATCGAGTACACGCTGAAAGACGCGATTGGCCGGCAATGGCAGTGCGGCACCATGCAGGTTGATTTCTCGATGCCGGAGCGGCTGGATGCCGAATACGTGGGCGAGGACGGTGCCCGACACCGCCCGGTGATGCTGCACCGGGCCATCGTCGGCAGCCTGGAGCGATTCATCGGGATTCTGATCGAGGAACATGCCGGCGCACTGCCTACCTGGCTGGCGCCGGTGCAGGTTTCGGTGCTCAATATCACCGATGCCCAGGCCGATTACTGTCGTGAAATAGCTAAAAGGCTTCAAAATCAAGGGCTTAGGGTCAATCTTGACCTGCGCAACGAGAAAATTACGTATAAAATACGGGAGCACTCCATGCAAAAGCTGCCTTACATCCTTGTCGTAGGTGACAAGGAGAAGGAAGCCGGCGCAGTTGCCGTGCGCGCCCGGGGTAACAAAGACCTTGGCGTCATGTCACTCGAAGCTTTTGCGCAAACAATTGCTTCTGACATTACCCAAAAAGCCTGATTGCTGACACATTTGTTGATGATTTTGGCCTGTCGCCCTTGCTGGGCGGGCGCAAGCTGCTATGGCTTTTATAGCAAACGTTAAAGGATTAGAACCATCGCTACTGAATTTCGTGACCGCCGCCACCGCGAAGAACGCAAGCATCGCTTGAACCGTGAAATCATGGCCCCCGAAGTACGTCTGACCGGGCCGGACAACGAACCTCTGGGTGTTGTCAGCATCATGGAAGCCTTGCGCCTCGCCGGTGAATATGACGTGGATCTGGTTGAGATCTCTCCCACGGCGGTACCGCCGGTGTGCAGATTGATGGACTACGGCAAATTCAAGTACGCCGAGCAGAAGAAGGCCGCGGACGCGAAATCCAAGCAGAAGGTGATCGAGGTCAAGGAAATCAAGTTCCGGCCCGGCACCGACGATGGTGACTACAACATCAAACTGCGCAATATCAAGCGCTTTTTGGAAGAGGGCGACAAGTGCAAGATCACCCTGCGCTTTCGCGGTCGCGAAATCACGCACCAGGAACTGGGTCTGGCCCTGCTGGCGCGTATTCGCGACGAGTTGGCTGATTTGATTCTGGTGGAGCAGTTTCCCAAGCTCGAAGGCCGGCAGATGGTCATGATGATCGCGCCGGGCAAGAAGAAGGTGGCTGCCAAGCCCGCAGCGGCGCCCGCGGAAGCGGCACCGGCTGCACCGACAGGCGCCTGAGGGCGGCTGTCGGCGACAAGGAGTTCAACCTGCGGGTGGTTTCACCGGCAGGTTTTTCGGGGATGCGAAAGCATGTCCAGTGAAGGCAGGGAAATCCTGCCTTTGCAAAGGTGGCAGGTGTCAAAGCCCGCCGCCAACAAGCGGCGAATTAAACACTCGCCACTACAAGTGGCTCGGGGCCATCAAGTCTGCGGAAGGTTCGCAGCGCCTCACGAGCACAAATGAAAAGGAGCATTTACATGCCCAAAATGAAGACCAAGAGCAGCGCGAAGAAACGTTTTCGCGTTCGTCCAGGTGGTACCGTCAAGCGCGGCCAAGCCTTCAAACGTCACATCCTGACCAAGAAGACCACCAAGAACAAACGCCACCTGCGTGGTGCGGTTGCTGTCCATGAGACCAATATGGGTCACATGGCACAGATGCTGCCCGGCATGGGCATTTAATTAACGACGAACAAGGAGTACTCACATGCCTCGCGTCAAACGTGGTGTAACGGCTCGCGCCCGCCACAAAAAAGTTTTAGCCCTTGCAAAAGGTTTCCGCGGCCGCCGCGGCAATGTCTATCGCATCGCCAAAGAAGCGGTGATGAAGGCCGGGCAATATGCCTACCGTGACCGCCGTAACAAAAAACGTGTGTTCCGCCAGTTGTGGATTGCGCGTATCAATGCCGCCAGCCGCTCATTCGGCATGACCTACAGCCAGTTTGCCAACGGTCTGAAAAAAGCCGGCATCGAGATCGACCGCAAGGTTCTTTCCGACATGGCGATTCACGACAGCGCTGCTTTCGGCGCCATCGTGGAGCAGGTCAAGGCCAAGCTTGCTGCTTGATTTTTGAGGGGCAACCAGCTATTGAATTGATAGCTGTTTGCGCACAAAAGACGGGGGCCAGAGCTTGAAAAGGCTCTGGCCCTTTTTCTTTGTCCGGGCAGCAGGCGAAGGCGGCGTCCGGACTGGTTTGTTAATGACAAGAAATATATGAACGAACTCGATGTTCTGGTGGATTCGGCCAAAACCAGCTTTGCGCAGGCCGTCACGCCTGCCGACCTGGAAAATGCCAAGGCGCAGTTCCTCGGCAAGTCCGGCCGCATCACGGAGCTGATGAAGGGCCTGGCCGCACTGCCCGTGGAAGAGAAAAAATCCCGCGGCGCCGCCATCAACCTGGCCAAGCAGGCCATTGAAGCCGCGCTGACCGCGCGCCGCCAGGCGCTGGCGGACGCCGAACTGCAGGTGCAGCTCAAGGCCGAGGCGCTGGACGTCTCGCTGCCGGGCCGCCAGCGGCCGGCCGGCGGCTTGCACCCGGTGTCGCTCACGCTGGAGCGCATCGAGGCGATTTTCGGCTCCATGGGCTTCGATGTGGCCGAGGGGCCCGAGATCGAGACCGACTGGTTCAACTTCACCGCGCTGAACACGCCCGAAGACCATCCGGCGCGCTCCATGCACGACACGTTTTATGTGGAGGGCGGCACCGAAGCCGCACCCAACCTGCTACGCACGCACACCAGTCCGATGCAGATCCGTTACGCGGTGCAGCATGTCAAGAAACACCGCGCGCTGATTGACGCTGGCGGCGTGATGCCCGAGATCCGCGTGATCGCGCCGGGCCGCACCTACCGGGTGGACAGCGATGCCACGCACTCGCCGATGTTCCACCAGTGCGAGGGCCTGTGGATAGGCCAGAACGTGAGCTTCAAGGACCTGAAAGTTGTTTTCACCGACTTCTGTCGCACCTACTTTGAATCCAACGACCTAGTGCTGCGCTTTCGCCCGAGCTTTTTCCCCTTCACCGAGCCGAGCGCCGAGATCGACATCCAGTTCCAGACCGGTCCGCTGGCGGGCCGCTGGCTGGAAGTGGCTGGTTCCGGCCAGGTGCATCCGAACGTGGTGCGCAACATGGGGCTGGACCCCGAGCACTACATCGGTTTTGCTTTCGGCATGGGGCCGGACCGGCTGACCATGCTGCGTTACGGCGTCAACGATTTGCGGCTGTTCTTCGACGGTGACCTGCGCTTTCTGTCGCAATTCCAGTAACCCATCAGGTTTTATAAAAAATGCAATTTCCCGAATCCTGGTTGCGCGAATTCTGCAATCCGTCCCTGAGCACCGAGCAGCTGGCCGAGACCCTGACCATGGCTGGTCTGGAAGTGGAAGACCTCCAGCCGGTCGCACCTCCTTTCAGCAAGATCGTCGTCGGCGAAATCAGGGAAGCGGTGCAGCATCCCGATGCCGACCGCCTGCGTGTCTGCCAGGTCGATGTGGGGCAGGGCGTTCTGCTCAACATCGTCTGCGGTGCGCCCAATGCGCGTGTCGGCATCAAGGTGCCCTGTGCGCTGGTCGGTGCCGAGTTGCCGCCCGGCGACGACGGCAAACCGTTTTTGATCAAGGTCGGCAAGCTGCGTGGCGTGGAGAGCCAGGGCATGTTGTGCTCGGCCCGTGAACTCAAGCTGTCCGACGACCATGGCGGACTGCTCGAGCTGGCGCCGGACGCGCCCGTGGGCCAGGACATCCGCGAACACCTCAAACTCGATGACACCCTGTTCACCCTCAAGCTCACGCCCAACCTCGCACATTGCCTGAGCGTGTACGGCATTGCCCGTGAAGTGGCCGCACTGACCGGTGCGCCCCTGGTGAGCCCGTCCTTTCCGGCGGTCGCTGTGGCCAACCCGGACAAGCTGCCGGTCCGGATCAGTGCCCCCGATCTGTGCGGCCGTTTTTCCGGTCGCATCGTGCGCAACGTCAACACAAAAGCGGCCACCCCGGCCTGGATGGTGGATCGGCTCGCGCGTTGCGGCCAGCGCAGTGTGACGGCGCTGGTGGACATTTCGAACTACGTGATGTTCGAGCTGGGCCGGCCTTCGCATATTTTCGACCTGGACAAGATCCATGGCGGACTCGATGTGCGCTGGGGCCAGGCCGGCGAGACGCTCAAGCTGCTCAATGGCACCACCGTGACGGTGGACGACAAAGTCGGCGTGATTGCCGACGACAACCAGGTGGAGTCGCTGGCCGGCATCATGGGCGGCGATGCAACCGCCGTGTCCGACGACACCAAACATGTCTATGTCGAGGCCGCGTTCTGGTGGCCCAAAGCGATTGCCGGGCGTTCGCGTCGCTACAACTTTTCCACCGACGCTGGCCACCGCTTCGAACGCGGCGTGGATCCCGGCCAGACGGTGGAACACATCGAACGCATCACGCAGCTGATCCTGGACATCTGCGGAACGCCGGACATGGTGTGTGGCCCCATCGACGATGTGCAGGCCAATCTGCCGAAGGCCGAACCGGTGACACTTCGTGTGGCGCGAGCCGCCAAGGTCATCGGCATGCCCTTGACGCAGGCGCAATGCGCCGATGCGCTCAGGCGCCTGGGCTTGCCCGTGTCGGAAGGCGAGGGCACGCTGACGGTCACACCGCCCAGCTATCGCTTTGACCTGCAGATCGAGGAAGACCTGATCGAGGAGGTGGTGCGCATGGTGGGCTACCAGCAGCTGCCGGCCACGCCACCGCTGGCACCGATCACCGCGCGTATCCGTCCGGAAGCACGGCGCAGTGCCTTTGCCGTGCGCCGCGCACTGGCAGCCCTGGGCTACCAGGAAACCATCAACTTCAGCTTTGTCGAAGAGCGCTGGGAGCATGAGCTTGCCGGCAACCCCAACCCCATCAAGCTGCTGAATCCGATTGCCAGCCAGATGAGCGTGATGCGCTCGTCGCTGATCGGCTCGCTGCTGCAGGTGCTCAAGTTCAACCTGGATCGCAAGGCTGGCCGCGTCAACGTGTTTGAACTGGGACGGGTCTTCCTGCGCGACGCGCGCAGCCAGAACACCGACACCACCGTTGCCGGTTTTGACCAGCCGATGCGGGTGGCGGGCCTGGCCTACGGGCCGCGCGAGACCCTGCAATGGAGCACGTCCGACAAGGGGGTGGACTTCTTCGACGTCAAGGGTGACGTGCAGGCCCTGCTGGCGCCGTTGCAGGCGGTGTTTGCACCCGCGGCCCACCCGGCCATGCATCCGGGCCGTTGCGCTAGCGTGGCCATCGACGGCGTGTCGGTCGGCTTTGTCGGGGAGCTGCATCCGCAGTGGCGTCAGGGCTACGAACTGGCGCAGGCGCCGATTGTTTTCGAACTGGCGCTCGATGCCGTGCTGCGGCGTCCCGTGCCCGGCTTCCAGCCGGTGAGCAAGCGCCAGCCGGTCGAGCGTGACATCGCGGTGATTGTTGCCGAAGCGGTGACCCATGCGGCGCTGATGGCGGCCATCCATGGTGCGGACACACGCGGCCTGCTCAAGTCGGCGACGCTGTTCGACATCTACCGGCCGCAACAGGCCAATGCCGCGATGCAGCTCGGTGAGAAAAGTCTGGCCGTGCGCTTGGTGCTTGGCAGCGACGACGCTACACTGACCGACGAGCAGATCGAGGCGGCGATCAAGGCCGTGCTCGACAATCTCGGCACCAGCCTGCAGGCGCGTTTGCGTGCCTAGGCCCCGGGAACACAATAACAGTGAACAGCGAGGAGCGCGTCGTGGAATTTTCCGTTGAAAGTCTTGAGAGCCCGGCGCTGACCAAAGCCCATCTCGCGGAGTTGCTGTTTGAGCAGATCGGCCTGAACAAGCGCGAATCCAAGGACATGATTGACGCGTTTTTTGACCTGGTGTCCGACAGCCTGGTCGATGGCAACGATGTGAAGATTTCCGGCTTCGGCAATTTCCAGATCCGTACCAAGGCGCCGCGCCCCGGTCGCAACCCGCGCACCGGCGAATCCATTCCCATCCAGGCACGCCGGGTGGTGACTTTTCACGCCAGCCACAAACTCAAAGAGCAGATTCAGGGCCAGACCGGACCCGGTTGAAGGGCGGGAGCGCTGCCGGCTCAGGCGCCAGTGCCGCCCGCCTTCCCGGCAATGGGCGCTTTCAGGCGGGTGGTGATCCAGGGCCCTGATTTCCCCTGACCTCGCCTGTGCGCAGACATGCTCTCCGGAGGCGTTATCCATCACTTTTCCGGCTGGGGCCATCGCGTTACCGCTTGTGGCTTAAACAACACATCCGATTTTGTTGTTTGTAACTATTTGCACTAAGTTTCCTGTTAGAGTAGATTTGTAGCTTCACCTCATAGCGTATTGATTTAATTGGAGAAAACTCTCCCCCCCATTCCCGCCAAACGCTACTTCACGATCGGTGAAGTCAGCGATTTATGCGGCGTCAAACCTCATGTGCTCCGTTATTGGGAGCAAGAGTTCACGCAGTTGCGCCCGATGAAAAGGCGCGGTAACCGCCGCTACTACCAGCACCACGAAGTGCTGATGATCCGGCGCATACGTGATCTGCTGTACGACCAGGGTTTCACCATCAGCGGCGCGCGCAACAAGCTGCAGGAGATCGTGCAGACTGAACGTGACAAGCGCCGCAACGGCGAAGTCATGCTCGAAGGCGTCGACGTGGTGGAAGCCGGCGACTCGATTCTTGATGACTTCGGCGACTCGATGGACTTTGAAGACAGTGCGTCCGACATGGCGCCCTTGCCTGATGGCAGTGCGGCGCAGCAAAGGCTGCAGCTGCTTCGCCGCGAATTGTTCGAAATTCGCGATCTGCTCAGTGCCACTTACTGAAACAGCCCAAACAAGCACGCTATAATTTGAAGCTTGACGGTGTGTGGCGCAGCCTGGTAGCGCACTTGCATGGGGTGCAAGGGGTCGAAGGTTCGAATCCTTTCACACCGACCATTGGTTCTGACGAAGGCCTCCAAGTAGCAATATTTGGAGGCCTTTTTTCATGGGCGAATCAATCGCTTGCGGTGGACAGGCACACACGGTTCTGACAGCGGCAGTCAATCCCCGGCCCGGAAACAGGGACAAGGTTCTGCAAAACATCGGGCGTTGGCGCGTCAGGCGCTAAACTGATCGAAAACGTTGCGTTGAATCCTTGTGCCGAACATACCGGCGCGGTGTCCTGTTTGCGTGGAGATGTTCTCCGCCACGCAGAAGGCGACCCCATGAAAGAGCTGGCTTATGAAATCGATTCATCAGGGAATTTCAGCGGCCAAGTCCGCGGCCGCCATGGTTGATGGCCCGGGCAGGCCAGTCACCGTGGACACGCCACGGGCATGTGTCTGGTTGAGGTTCAGTACGTGAGCGAAACGGAGTTTCGCCTGCTGACTGACGCAATGTCCCAGATCGTCTGGGTGATGCGGGCGGATGGTACCTACACCTGGTTCAATCAACGCTGGCTGGACTACACCGGCTTGTCCATGGAGGAGAGCCTCGGCCGTGGCTTGACCGGTCTGGTTCATCCCGAGGACGGCCTGCGTGGAGCCCGGCTTCTGAAGCAGGCCCTCGCAAGCGGCGATCCCTGCGAGATCGAATACCGGCTGCGCCGTTCCGACGGTGTTTACCGCTGGATGTTGTGCCGCGCACTTCCGCAGCGTGATGCCACGGGCCAGACGGTCCAATGGCTGGGCACCCTGACCGACATCGACGAGTTGAAACAGGCAGCGGAACTTCTGGAGAAGGATATTTTCATGACCCGCATCGCCGGCCGGGTCGCGCGTCTTGGCGGATGGACGATTGACCTGCCCGAGCGCGTGCTGACCTGGTCGGTGGAAAACTGCCTGATCCACGACGTGCCACCCGGTTACACGCCGACGCTGGAAGAGGGGATTGGCTACTTTCTTCCGGAGCACCGGCCCCTCGTCATCCAGCATGTGGAGGCTTGCGTGCAGCACGGCACGCCTTATGAATTCGTGCTTCCCAAGATGACTGCCAAGGGCAGGCGCATCTGGGTGCGTTCGCTCGGCGAGGCTGTGCGGGATGCTTCCGGAAAAATCGTCCGCATTCAGGGGGCTTTCCAGGACATCACCGAGCAGAAGGCCGCGGAGGCCCATACGCGTGCGCTGGAGACACAACTCGCCACCACGCTGGAGAGCATCACGGACGGCTTTTGCCTGATCGACAAGGACTGGAAATTCACCTTCCTCAACGGACAGGCGGAACGCATGCTCCAGCGCCGTAGGGAAGACCTCCTGGGCAAGCTCCTCTGGCAGGAATTCCCCAAGACGATGGGGGGGGCGATAGAGCGTGAAGCCCGACTGGCCGTTGATGAGCAGCGCACAACCCGCTTTGAAACCTTTTACCAGCCGCTGGAAACCTGGTTCGATATCCACGTCTATCCCACGGAAACGGGCATCGCTGTCTACTTTCAGGACATCACGCAGAGACGTCTGGAACATGCGCAGTTGCGGCTGCTTGAAACGGCGGTCTCCCGCCTGAACGACATGGTGGTCATCACGGAGGCCGAGGCTTTCGACGACGCGGGTCCACGCATTGTTTTTGTCAACGACGCCTTTGAGCGCCACACCGGCTACAGCCGCCGCGAAGTGATCGGAAATACCTCCAGGCTCCTGTGGGGACCCAAGACCCAGCATGCCGAGCTGGACCGGATTCGCGCCGCCATGGAAAAGTGGGAACGTGTGCGTTCGGAGGTTGTCGTCTATACCAAGGCGGGCAGGGAGCTCTGGCTGGAAATCGATATCACGCCCATCACCGACGAGACCGGCAGGCACACCCATTGGGTGGCCGTGGAGCGTGACGTTTCGGAACGCAGGCAGCAACAGCAGGAAATCCTCGGCCTCAACAGCGAACTCGAGGACCGCGTGCTGCTACGCACTGCCCAGCTGGCAACGGCGAACAAGGAACTGGAGTCCTTTGCTTATTCCGTCTCCCATGACCTGCGCTCGCCCCTCAATACCATCCACGGGTTCAGCCAGTTGCTGGCCAAAATAGACGCCGAACACATCAGCGAAAAGGGCAAACACTACCTGAGCCGGATTGGTGTCGGGGTCATGCAGATGGGCGAGTTGATTGAGGGATTGCTGACCCTCGCCCACCTGTCGCGCGAGCAGCTGAAGTCGGAGCATGTCGACCTGACGGCCCTCGCGCGGCAGATCGAAAACGACTGCCGGGAGCGGGAGCCGGGGCGTCAGGTCCAGGTGAACATTCATGACGGCTTGATCGGGCAGGGCGATCCTCGCCTGCTGTCAGCCGTGCTGCAAAATCTGCTGGGCAACGCCTGGAAATTCAGCGCCAAGGAGCCGCAGGCGCACATCGAGGTGGGCAGCCAGCTGGACGCGGGGGGGGACACCGTCTTTTATGTGAAGGACAACGGTGCCGGGTTTGACATGGCTTTCACCCACAAGCTCTTCGGCACCTTCGAACGCCTTCATTCGCCCGGAGACTTTCCCGGCACCGGCATCGGGCTGGCCACGGTGAAGCGGGTCATTGAGCGTCATGGCGGCCGCGTCTGGGCAGAAGGCAAGCCGAACGACGGTGCCACCTTCTTTTTCACGCTGGGCCGGTCGAACTGATCTCCACTCGCCGCATGGGAAGGCGGGCTTGGGCCGGCCTGTCCCGGGCGGAATCTTCAGGCTACGGCGGGCGCTGGTTCCGCGGCCTTTACAGCGTCCGGTGGGGCGGCCGCATCGTGTGCCAGTTCGCCGCCCAGCGCTTCCAGCAGGTCGGGAATCAGGGCCGACAGCTCACCTGTCACGATGGCGGCATCGGCATCGAAACCATCGTCGTCCTTCCCCTTGTCCTGAACTCCGTCCAGCACCACGTCGAGCAGCTTGAGTTTTCTGATCTGGGCCATGTCGGTAAGCACGAAGGACACACGGTCGTTCCAGGTCATGGCCAGCTGGGTCGGCACCTTGCCCGCGGCGATGTGTTCTGCAACTTCGTCGATCTCCAGTGTGTGGCGCGAATAACGGACTGTTGATTTCTGGTCGTCGGGCATCTTGAGTTCGCAGTCCCGGTCTATGGTGAAGCCGACGGGGGCCTCCCGACTGGCAAGCCAGTGCGCCATGGCGATCGCGGCCGACATCGTGGTCTGCACGGGCCGTGCCATCAGGCCTGCACCGGAGCCCGGTATCCCGCTGAGCGCTTCCAGCAGTTGGCTCACCACCTTGTCGGCACCGGTGAGGCTGCCGGAGTCCACGACCAGAAACTTGTTGACCGGATCCAGCCACAAGGTGGTGGTCGAGCGTTTGGTGAAGGCGCGCGGCAGCAGGTCGAGAATGGCTTCTTCCTTGAACTCCTTCTTGATCCTGGCGCCGACGCGTTCATGACCGGTTTCCTGTTTGTATTTTTCAATGCGCTGCTCGACGGCGTCCTTGATGGCCGAGGCGGGCAGCGGCCGGCGCTCGGTGCACAGGCGCAGGATGAGCTGCGGGCCGACGCTTTCGGCCAGCACCGTGCTCTTGTTGCCGCGCGGGGGCACCCAGCCGCTGGATTCGGCCTGGGTGGCGCCGCAGGGCATGAATCGGGTCGCCTGAAGCGCTTCTTCCAGCGCATCAAGGGGCGGCAGGGTGAAATCGTCGGCAATGCGGAAAAAAGAAGCAGCTTTGAACATGAAATTCCGGTGTGGGGTGTCAGAGGGAGTGGGCGGCCCGCAGGCCGGTCGGCAATTTTTGCGGGGCAAGCGCCTGGCTGAGGAAATTTTAGGTGACGCTCAGGCTGAATGCGGCACTTGCTTACCTTGAGATCGGGCGCCGGAAGCTCCCTGGCGAAAGCTCATGCGATATCGATCACATGGATGCCGTACGCGCCCTGGCGCCGGTCTGCAAAATAACAGGCCAGCGTCTCTTTCACGGTTCTGAAGGCCAGGTCGTCCCACGGAATTTCGGCTTCGGTGAACAGCCTGGCCTCGATCGTTTCGTGTCCGGGATGGAACTGGTCGCTGAGCAGCCGCGCGCGGTAGTAGAGATGGACCTGACCGACGCGTTCCACATTCATCACGCTGAAAAGTTCTTCCATTTCAAACTGCGCGCCGGCTTCCTCGTCGGTTTCACGTGCAGCGCCCTGGGACGTGGTTTCGTTGAGCTCCATGAAGCCCGCTGGAAGTGTCCATTTGCCCCAGCGCGGTTCGATGTTGCGTTTGCACAGCAGCACCCTGTCGCCCCAGTGCGGCACGGTGCCGACCACATTGAGCGGGTTTTCGTAGTGGATGGTGCCGCAAGCCGGACAGACGGCGCGCTCCCGGGTGTCACCGTCATCCGGTATGCGGTAAGTCACCGCGGCGCCGCAGTTTCTGCAATGTTTGATGGGGCTACGGTACATGCCAGCCAGTTTAGTTTGAAATCAAAAAGGGCTCCCGAGGGAGCCCTTTGTTCCAACTGCCCGAGGTCAGGCTTTGGTGGTTTTGGTGTGTTTCTCGATCAGGCTGCGGGCCGTGTCCAGCAATTTCTTGCCGTCGAAGCCGCGCTTGTTCATGTCTTCGACCCACTCTACTTCCACGGTGCGTGACTTGCGGCGGAACTCCTGGGCTTCTGCCGGGCTGACGGTGTAGATCGTGTTGCCGCGGTCGCTGGCGGTCTTGCGGCCCGGGACGTCGTTGCCCTGCTGGACCTTGCCCAGCCAGGCGGAGGTGGCCATGCCGGAGTTGTTGTCGATGACTTTCTTCAGGTCTGGCGCCAGTGAGTTGTACTTGGCCTTGTTCATGGCCATCACGAAGGTGGTGGTGTACAGGCTGCCTCCAGCCGGATCGAACTCGGCATGGAATTTGGTGAGCTCGTTGACCTTGACCGAGGGCACGACTTCCCACGGGATCACGCAGCCATTGATGGTGCCTTTGCTCAGCGCATCGGTGATGGCCGGCAGGGGCATGCCGACCGGGATGGCGCCCAGCATGCCCATTAGCTTGGTGACCTGGCGGGTAGGCGCGCGCATTTTGAGGCCGCGCATGTCGGCGATGGACCGGACGGGTTTGTCCACGGTGTGAATCACCCCGGGGCCGTGCACATGCAGTGCCAGAACCTGGGTGTCCTTGAACTCGTCCGGAGCCATGGTCTGCACGTATTCCCAATAGGCCTTGGATGTGGCTTCGGCATTGGACATCATGAACGGAAGCTCGAAAGCCTCGATGCGGGGAAAGCGGCCGGCGGTGTTGCCTGGCAGGGTCCACACCACGTCCACGACGCCGTCCTTGGCCTGGTCGTAAAGCTGCACCGGCGTACCGCCCAGTTGCATGGCGGGATAGGCCTCGAACTTGATACGGCCACCCGATTCCTTCTCGACCTTCGCCATCCAGGGCTTGTGCATGCCCAGCCAGACATTGGAGGCCGGGGACATGAAGGTGTGGAACTTCAGGGTGACTGCCTGCTGGGCCAGGCCCGACAGGCTGGGTGCGCCCAGCGCAGCCGCTGCGCCGGTTTTGAGAAGGGTACGTCGCTGAATCATGTGTTGTCTCCGGTAAGGTTGGTTGTAAATTAAGGCAGGAAGAAGCGTTTGTGAACCCGTGATTGCCCTGATGGGGCCGCTAGCTGATGTACTTTACAAGCCACAGCGAGATGCCGGGGAAGAACAGCAGCAACGCGGTGCGCAGGGCATCGCTGATCAGGAAGGGCACGACGCCGCGGTAACTCTCGCTGATGGGCACGTCCTTGGCCATGCTGTTGACAACGTAGACGTTCAGGCCCACCGGCGGCGCGAGCAGTCCAAAACCGACGGTCATCAGCACCATGATGCCGAACCAGATGGCGACGGACTCCCTGGGCATGCCGAAATCGAGCGCCATGACCATGGGGAAGAAGATCGGAATGGTCAGCAGCAGCATGGACAGCTCGTCCATGACAGCGCCCAGCACCACGTAAAACAGCAGGATGGCGGTGACCACCATCAGCGGCTGCAGGCCCCAGCTGCCGACCACTTCAGCCAGCTGGTTGGGCACCTGGGTCAGCGCGAGCGCCGAGTTCATGAGGTCGGCGCCTATGAAAATCAGGAAAATCATGGCCGAACTCTCCGCCGTGGCATAAAAGCAGCGGAGGAACTTGGCCCAGGTCAGTTCCCGCTTGAACAGTGCCGCGACGAAGGTGGCTGCCGCGCCGACCGCTGCGCCTTCGGTCGGTGTGAAGTAGCCGCCATAAATACCCCCGAACACCAGCAGGAAAATGACGATGATGGGGAAGACGGCCAATGCAGCGCGCAGAGAGATCCCTTCGCTGTCGGCATCCACATCCGGCGCCTGGCCCGGGACCAGGCGCACATAGATGGCGATGGCGGTGATGTAGCCCAGCATGGCAATCAGGCCCGGCACCATGGCTGCTGCAAACAGCTTGGCAATGTTCTGCTCCGTCAGGATGGCGTAGATCACCAGCGGGACCGAGGGCGGAATCAGGATGCCCAGTGTCCCGCCGGCGGCCAGGGTTGCCGTGGACAGGCGCCCCGAATAACCGTGGCGTTTCATCTCGGGCAGAGCCACGCTGGTGATGGTGGCCGCGGTGGCTACCGAGGAGCCACAGATGGCGCCAAAGGCCGCGCTCGCCAGCACCGAGGCCATGGCCAGCCCGCCTTTGAAGTGACGCATGATGCTGGCGGCAAACTGGAACAGCGCCTTGCTGATGCCGCCCTGGGTCGCGAAATGGCCCATCAGGATGAACAGCGGAATCACCGACAGGTCGTAACTGGCAAAGCGGGCAAAGGCCTGGGTATTGAGAAAGCTCGAGAAAGGCGCCCAGCCGGTTTGCATCACGTAGCCGATGCCGCCTGCGGCAAACATGGCGATCGAAATCGGGACCCGCAACGCCATCAGGCCCAACATGATGCCGAAGATGAGGAGAGTCAGCGTGATGGCGTTCATGCGTGCGCTCCCACATCACCACCGAGGCCGAAGACGCTCTGGTAGAGCCCGATCACCGAGGTCAGGACAAAAGCCGGCACCATGGCCACATAGACGGTCCACACCGGAAAACCCAGGATCTGCGTCTCGGAATGGGTCTCGTAGGAGTTCAGGCCGCCGAGTGTGGTGCGCCAGGCCAGCACTGCGAAGACCAGGGCCAGCAACAAGGCGCCGAGGCGGTCCAGCCTGGCGTTGGTTTCGTGGCTGAGCCCGGTGGTGAAGAAGTCCACGATGATGTTGCCGCGCTGGAGCTGGCAGTAAGGCATGAAGAGAGCAATGGCGGCCCCGGTGGCGACGCCGGTCAGCTCGAAATCGCCGACCAGCGTGGCGCCGGTGGTGTTGCGGCCTATCAGGCTGATGCAGGTCATCAGGGTGATGCCGGTCAGCAACAGGCCCGCCAGGATGGCGCAAAGCTTTGCAAGGTTCTGCAGGATTTTCAAACGGGGATCTCCCAGGGATCGGGCGGGTGGGGACGGAAGGCGCACCGGAAGGCCGGCGCCTCATGGTGAAGATTATCCGGGGCACCGGACCGAGGGGTCAGGCGGGATACCCCCAAGGCGCCGGGTATTTGCGCGATGATCGGAGCGCTTGCGCGAAAAGCGCGCAAGCGCCCGGAGCGGTATCAGGCCACCTTGACGGTCAATGTGCCCAGCCCCTTGACTTCGCCGACCATGGTGTCGCCCGGCACCACGGCCGCCACACCCTCGGGCGTTCCCGTGTAGATCAGGTCACCGGGCTGCAGCTCCCAGGCGGCGGACAGGTGTTCAATGGTCTCGGCAATGTTCCAGATGAGCTTGGACACATTGCTGCGCTGGCGGTCCTTGCCGCCCACCTGCACGTACAGCTCGGCATGGGCGACGTCGCCGGCCTGGGCGGCCGGCGTGATCGGTCCGATCGGTGCGGAATGGTCATAGGCCTTGCCGATGCACCAGGGGCGCCCCTGCTTCTTCATTTCGCCCTGCAGGTCGCGGCGTGTCATGTCCAGGCCCACGGCATAACCGAAGATGTGCTTGTGCGCATCGGCGGCCTTGATGTTCTTGCCGCCCGTGCCGATGGCCACCACGAGTTCGATCTCATGGTGCAGGTTGCTGGTCAGGCTGGGGTAGGGAATGGTGCCGGTCTGGCCGGCTTCCACCGCCACCACCGCGTCGGCAGGCTTCAGGAAGAAAAACGGCGGCTCACGGCCGGTAAACCCCATTTCCTTGGCATGCTCTTCGTAGTTGCGGCCCACGCAATAGATGCGATGTACCGGAAAGCGTTCGGTGGTGCCGACGACGGGGACGGACACTACCGGTGGCGGGGTAAATACAAAGCTCATGACAACCTCTCTTCTCTGTGTATGCCCAGTGCCTGATGCACCGGGCGGTCTGAAAAACTGAACAACACACAGCCCTGCGCCGAGCGCAGCCGGGCGGTGTGCCACGACGGGATCACGAAATGGTCGCGCGGACCGAACTCAAAGGACTGCTCCTGGCCGGCAGGGCCAATCAGCACCGAGCCCTGGCCTTCGACAACGCTGAACACCGCGCCGTCGGTTTGCCGCCAGGGCAGGCCGGAAAAACCGGCCGGCAGGCGCTGCATGAAGGTGCCCATGGTCGGCATCGGTGAGCCGCCGGTCGCCGGGTTCACGTAACGCAGCTTCACGCCGTCCCAGGCATCAATCGGTGCCTGTTGTTCCAGCGTGTGCAGTGCCTCGCGCGTACGTTCATAAGGATAGCTGAAGATCGGCGAAGTCTGGCCGAACGGGGCGTCGTAATGCACCGGCAGCATGTTGGCGCCGTAACGCTGGTAACTGGTGCCTTCGGCCCGGGTGACCGTCTGCACGCGCTCGGTATGGTTCTCGGCAAAGCCGGCGTCGAAAAAACGCAGCATGGGAATGTCCAGGCCATCGAGCCAGACCACCGGCTCGCCGCCCTCCAGCGCACACTGGTTGCCATGGTCGTGCCAGGTCCAGCTGGGTGTGATGATGAAGTCACCGGGCGCCATGGTGGTGCGTTCGCCGTCCACCGCGGTGTAGGCGCCGCGTCCTTCCACGACAAAACGCAGCGCACTCTGGGTATGGCGGTGGCTGGGCGCAATTTCGCCGGGCAGGATCAGCTGCAAGCCGGCATACAGCGACTGCGTGATGCACGACTGGCCCGGCAGCGCGGGGTTTTCCAGGATCAGCACGCGGCGCACGGCTTCTTCGGCGGTGATCAGTTGGCCGGACTGCATCAGCCAGGGATGGACCTTGTCCCAGGCCCAGAAGGCCGGCACGCAGGGCGTGGCCGGCTGCTGGGGCACCAGCGCATGCAGCACCTCCCAGAGGGGAGTCATGTTCTGTGCGCGTATCGCCTCATAAAAGGTCTGGCGTGTATTGCCGGCGGGGGGCGTCATGTCCATGGTCTGCTTCCATTTCCCGGTTTCAGCGGTTTCAGCGGTCAAAATAAACACCGTCGTCCAGCAGCACCTGCTGCAGGCGGGCGACATCGGTGGCGGCAAAGGCCGCCCCATCAGCCAGCTGTGCGGCGGCGGTGCCGGCCGCCTGGCCCATCACAAAACAGCCACCGCTGGCGCGCGCTGCCGACTGGCCTTCGTGGGCCATGGACGCACAGCGGCCGGCGACCAGCAGGTTGTCCACCTCGCGCGTGACCAGCATGCGCCAGGGCAGGTCGTTGTAGGCCCGGTTTTCGTCGCGCGGAAAGCCCCAGCTGATGGCGCCGTCCACATGCATTTCCATGGGCCAGGCGTTGATGCCGATCACGTCGGCAAAACGTGCAGAGGACAGGATGTCCTCGCCGGTCAGCATATAAGCCCCGCAGATGCGGCGCGTCTCGCGGATGCCGACCTGGGGCGCGATGTCGATGATGGCCGAGTCTGCAAACCCGGGTACCTCGTTTTTGAGAAAGCGGAAATATTCGGTGATCTGCCGCCGCCCTTCGAGTTCGCCCTCGCTGAGCTGGCGCGCGTCGGTGGCATCCATCGCATTGCCGGCCGCGTTGCGGATCTGCGTGACATTGGCGCGCCATTCTGCGGGATTCTTGTTGGGACGCAGGATCGCGCCTTTGCGCGGAAAGTGATAACGCCCGGGCTCGCGCAACTGGCTCTCGTCCATGAGCTTGTTGATGGCACTGAACTCGCCTACCGCAGCCAGAGCGCGTGGGGCGTCGACGTGGCCGACACGAAACATGGTGGAAGGAAACAGGGCGCTGCCGTGGCCGTCGCCGAGTTCGAAAGGCACGCCCGCAAAGTGCGCCACATCGGCATCCCCTGAGCAATCGATGAAGCGGCGCGCCCGGATCGCCTGTCGGCCGGATTTGGTTTCGACCACCAGGGCCGTGATGGTTTGGCCGTCCATCAGGACTGCGGCCGCCCACGCGTGAAACAGGAGCTGCACACCGCTGGCCACCAGCATCTGGTCGGCCGCGCACTTGTAGGCCGAGACATCGTAGGAGCGCACACGGATGCGGCCGGCCATGCCGTCCTGCGGCTGGTTCAGTCCGCCGAGCGCGTCCAGGCGTGCCAGCAGGTCGTCCACCACGCCGTGCACGACCTGCCGCATCTCGCCGTTTTTGCGGCCATACAGCCCTGCAAAATTGGTGACGCCGCCGGCTGTTCCCATGCCGCCGAGAAAACCGTAACGCTCGACCAGCAGTGTGCGTGCCCCATGTTTCGCGGCACTGACGCTGGCCGCCAGGCCGGCCGGCCCGCCGCCGATCACGACGACATCGAATTCGCCGTACACCGGCAGCGTACGTGCCGGCTCGTTAACGGTGTTCATATTGGGCGAAGCGGGCATGATGACCTGATAGGGAGATAGCGACGCGCAATGAGCGACCGCGGGTGCTCTCCATCCAAGCCGGGGCCGCGGGTCCGGCTTCGCCGGCCCGCAGGCGCAGCGGCCCCTTTCCCAGTGCAAGGGGCAGGGAGCCGCCGCAGGCTCGCAGTGAGCAACCGTGGTGGCTCATTCAATCTTGATCCCGCGCATGCTGATGATGCCGCCCATGATGGCGGTTTCACTGCGGATGCGGCTGCTCAGGCCTTCAGGCGAGGTTCCCACCGCCTGCCAGCCCTGGTTGAACAGCTTCTGGCGTGTTTCATTGTCGCGAATGATGCGGGGCACTTCCTGCGCCAGCCGCGTCTGTGCGGCCTTTGACAGCCTGGCCGGGCCGACCAGCGCGGTCCAGACTTCAAGGTTGAGGTTGCGCACGTCGGCCTCGGACAGGGAGGGGATTTCGCTTGCCAGCGCACTGCGGCCGCTGGTCAGTCCGATGGCCTTGAGTTTGCCGGCTTTGACCTGCGGCAGCGCGATGCCGGGCGGCACCAGCGCCATCTGGATCTGGCCACCGAGCAGCGCGGTGATCACCTGCGGGTTGCCCTGGTAGGGAACATGCACGGCAGCCAGGTTGCCAGCCTTGGTCTTGAGCAGTTCCATGCCCAGATGGCCGACCGAACCGTTGCCGACCGAGCCATAGTTCCATTTGTCACCGCCGTTGCGGGCGGCCAGGAAGAAGTCGTTGCCGGACGGCTGGTTCACCGGTGCCACCAGTACCAGCGGCGCGGTGGTCAGCAGCGAGATGGGGGTGAAGTCCTTGGCCGGGTCATAGGGCAGCCTGGAATACAGCATCTTGGCCGACGTCAGGTTGCCGTTGATCACTACCGCCAGGGTGTGGTCGTCGGTGGCTTTGGCAGCCAGGTCAGCGGCAATGTTGCCCGAGGCGCCGGGACGGTTTTCCACGATGACTGGTTGGCCCAGTGCGCGCGACAGCGGTTCGGCCAGCGTACGCGCGGCCATGTCCGGGGTGGAGCCACCGGGGAAACCCACCAGAAGCTTGACGGGCCGCGTTGGCCAGTTGGTGGTGACAGGCGCCGCCTCCCTGGCTGCCGGCTTCTTGGGCGCAGATTGAGCTGTAGCCAGCATGGGTATTGCCAATGCCGCTATCAATAAGGTAGCTGATCTGAAAATGTTCATGCAAATCTCCATTTATGAAAGCCTGTTATTGGAACAGTTTTGATGGCTCGATTCCGTCATACATCCACTTCAGTCCTGCAAATCCAGCGCTTTCGTTGCCACTTTGAAACAGCTGGTTGCGCAGTTCGCGTTGCACGCCGGCGGCATGGTAAATGTCGCCATAAAAACGCGCGGTCAACTGCACTCTTCCGGTGCGCAGGTAGCGGGCCTGCTGGTATTTCTGGAACGCCAGCGGCACATCGCCGCGCGCAAAGCGCAGGGCTTCGCGTAGCACCACCGCGTCTTCGATCGCCTGCCCCGCACCCTGGGCCAGGTACTGCAGCATCGGGTGGGCCGCGTCGCCAAGCAGCGTCACGCGCCGGTCGGTCCAGTTCTTCACCGGCTCGCGGTCGCACAGCACCCACATTTTCCAGGTCTCGATCTTGCCCAGCAGTTCCCGAACCTGCGGACAGGCGTCGCGGAAACGTTCCGTGAGCTCCGCCGGGTCGCCGAAGGTGTTCCAGCCCTCGTCGTACTTGCTGCTGTGGAACACCGCGACCAAGTTGAACAGTTCGCCGCGGCGCAGCGGGTAGTGCACGAGGTGGGTTTTTTCGCCGCCCCAGAGCAACACGTCGTCGCTCCACAAATGGGCGGGGACGTCCTCGCGCTTGAGCACCGCGCGGTAGGCAATGTGGCCTGACACGCGGGGCTTGCCGTCGCCGACCACCGCTTCGCGTACCTTGCTCCACAGGCCGTCAGCCCCGATCAGCGCGACGCCCGGCAGGGTTTCTCCGTTGGCAAGGCGGACACGCACGCTGTCCGCCGTCTGCTCGAAGGACTCGAGCTTGGCGTCGGTGCGCAGCGTGATGTTGGGCAGGTCCCGGCAGGCGTCGAGAAACACCTGATGCAGGTCGGCGCGGTAAATCACGCCATAGGGAAAACCGTAGGTGGCGCGGGAAACGTCGCCCAGCGGCACCCGCACCACTTTTTCTCCGGTGCGCACATCGTTCATGCCCAGGCCGGGCGGGAAAAACGAGACCTTGCTGACCACATCGGTCAGGCCAAGCCAGGCAAACATCTTGAAAATATTCGGACCGAGCTGGATGCCGGCGCCGATTTCGCCGAAGCTGGCGGCCTGTTCCAGAACCGTCACGGCATGGCCGTCACGCGCGAGGACCAGGGCCGTCGCCAGGCCGCCTATGCCGCCGCCGGCGATGAGGATGGGGTGGGGAGATGTCACGGGCAATCCAGTGTCTGTAGGGGAGGGTTGGACAGATGATAAGTATACTTATTATTAACCCGTACAGTGATTACCCTGAGCGTTTAAACTCGCGCCATGTCAAAAAGCTTTAACTTCGGCGAAGCCCCGGGGCACCAGATCCGGCGCGCCCATCAGTTGTCGATCGCCCTGTTCATGGACGAAACGGCCGGTTTTGACGTGACGCCGGTGCAGTTCGCGATTCTCAACGCCCTGATGGACGACCCCGGCGAAGACCAGGTCACGCTGGCGGGCAGGGTGGCCTTTGATGCCGCCACCTCGGGTTCGGTGATAGGCCGGCTCGAGGCCAAGGGCTGGGTGCGGCGCGAGGCCGATCCGTCGGACAAGCGGCGCAAGCTGCTGTGGGTCACGCCGGACGGCGAAAAAGTCGCGCTGCAGATGAAACGGGCCGTCAGCCGGGTCCAGTCGCGCTTGCTCGGGCCGCTCGATGCCGCTGAACGCAAGCAGTTCGGCGCGCTGCTCGGCAAGCTGATCGCCGGCCACGAGGACATGGCCTGAGCCTGGCTGGCCCCGGGTCCTGGCCCCTCAGGCCGATTTGGCCAGCAGCGTGAAGTGCTCGACCACCGGCGGGCCGGCAAAAAACGGCCCGACGATCGTGCGCCACTCTGCAAAAGCCGGGGATTCGCGGAAGCCGACGGTGTGGTCTTCCAGCGTGTCCCAGAAAATCTGCAGCACGTAGCGCTCGGGGCTTTCAATGCCCTTGTTGACCTTGAAACCCTGAAAGCCTTTGGCGCCGGCGATGACGGTGCGCAGGCCGCGCTGGATGGCTTCGTCAAAAGCAGCCTGCTGGCCGGGCTGGATGCGGATGTCGGCGAGTTCGAGAATCATGGCGTGTCCTGTGTGTGGATCAGTATTGGCTGGCCGGTAACTCTACCGTCAAACCGTCGAGTGCGGGGCTCAGGCGGATCTGGCAACTGAGCCGGCTGGCGGGCGTGGCCGGTACCGCCGTGAAAGCCAGCATGGCCTGCTCCTCGCCATCGGCCGGCGGCAACTGGCTGGCAAACGGTTCGTGCACCATCACATGGCAGGTCGCGCAGGTCAGGGTGCCGCCACAGTCGGCCGCGATGCCGGTGATGCCGCCGGCCACGGCCGCTTCCATCAGGCTTTGGCCGGTTTTGGCCTGAACCGAGGTGGATATTGCGTCGGAAGCTATGAAATTGATAGTAATCATGGATGATTTGAACATCAGATGCGGCTGAAATATTCGCGCCGTTGCCAGTCGTCCTTGTCCTGGGCCTGCTCATGGCGCGCGATTTCCGACTGCTTGATGCGCGTGAAGTAGTGGATGAAGCTCTCGCCAAAAGCCTGCACCAGCACCGGGTCGGCCTGTAGCGCTTCCAGCGCTTCTGGTAGGCTGGTCGGGATGCGGGTGCCGGCGTCGCCATACGGTGCGTTGGTGGCCACCGGCGCCCTGAGCCCGCGGCGGATGCCGTCCAGCCCGGCGTGGATCTGCGACGCCAGGTACAGATACGGATTGGCGGCCGGCTCGCCGATGCGGTTTTCGATGCGTGTGGCCTTGTCCTGGCACTGGCCCACCACGCGCAGCATGGCGCCGCGGTTGTCGCGGCCCCACAGCACCGACTGCGGTGCCAGTGCGTTGGGCCTGAAGCGGCCAAAGCCGTTGATCGTCGGTGTGCAGAACACCGTCATGCCGCGTGCGTGCTCCAGCAGGCCGGCCAGGTAGTGCTCCCCGAGCTGTGAGAGCGTGTACTGCGCGTCGGTCGGCTGGGTGCCTGCTGCGGGCGTCTCGCGCTGGAACAGGTTGGCACCGGTCTGCAGGTCCACCAGCGACTGGTGCAAATGCCAGCCGCTGGACATGATGTTCGGAAACGGCGGGCGGCACATGAAGGTGGCGTGGTAACCGGCGCGACGTAGCGCCTGCTTCACGGCGCTGCGAAACAGCACCATGTTGTCGGCGGCGGTCAAGGCGTCGGTGGCCTCGAACACCGCTTCGACCTGGCTGGGGCCAAGCTCGATTTCCAGCGAATGCAGGGGCAGGCCCAGCGCCTGCGCCGTGTGCTGCACGATGCGCAGCGGCTCGTCGGCCATGTCAACGCAGTTCTCCGCCAGCAGGTTGTAGCCGGGGTGGATCATCGCGACCCGGGGCGGCAGGCCGGGCCAGGCCGCCTGTTCGGGGTCGAGCTGATCCCTGGCCCCGTCGTCGGTGATGCGGTAGATGTGAAACTCGATTTCCAGCCCGCATTTCATGCCGTAACCGGCTTCTGCCAACTGCGCCAGGGCACGCTGCAAAATGCGCCGCGTGTCCAGCTCGACGGCCGTGCCGTCCTGCATCCAGGGCTGGGCCTGGACCCAGCCGGTGGCCGGTGCCCAGGGCAGTTGCCGAAAGCTGGCGGGGTCGGCCAGCAGCAGCAGGTTGCTGGCGAACTCGAAGCCCGGCAGCCCGGCTGTGCCGCCGGCCTCGAAGACTTTGAAGGCGGTGCGATCCGACGTGTCCTTGAGCAGCAGGGTACTGACCATGCCGACGCCGTCCTGCATGGCCCCGGCGGCAGCGCCGGCCACCAGGGTCTTGCCGCGCAGCATGCCGTGGATGTCGCACCAGGCAAAACGCACCAGCTCGACACCGCTGGCGTCCATCAGCTGCGCGGTATGCGCCAGCGCGTCTTGCCGCGCGGCATCGTGGATGCCGCATTGCTCGGCAAAGCTGCTCATGCGCTGACGGCCTGCTGGATGTCTTTTTCTTTCCAGGGCGCATTGGCCTGCTTGGCCCGGGCCTGTTCCTGCCACCAGGCCGGCCATTCGCCAGCCGGTGCAATGCCGTCCACCGTGTCCGGTCCGCGCATCTGCGCGGCCTGCGTCGCATCGGCGATGCCCGGTGCAACACCGCCTTCCTGCACGGTGGCAATCGCCTTGAGCAGGGCGCGCCGGTTCGCCATGATCACCTTGTCCGAGGTGCCCAGGTGCTCGCGGGTGCGGTCCTGGATGGCGCCCATGCTTTCGACCGCCCACTGGTCGTGCACATTGATGTCCTCCTCGCCCATGCCCAGGTAGGTCTGGGTGCGCTGTTCCTCGGCGTTGAAGCCCCAGTTGTTGTGGCGCCCGGCGTTCGGGATGTAGTCGGGCAGCGAGATGAACTGCTGGCGCTGGGCGCGCATGCTCTCCTTGTCCAGCGGGCCGGCAAAACTCGTGAAGAAGGAGTACCAGTAGGTGTGGGTGTCGTCCACCGGCACATGCATCTGCGTGATGGTCATGGTCTCCGACAGCGGAATCACGAAGGTGGCCGGAAAAACCGCGTTGGTTACGCGCACGTGCGTGAGCTTGTCGTTCATGGGCCGCAAGGCCGTCAGTTGCATGCCCCAGGGTTTGGTCTCCACGCTGATCTCGGGTTGGGCAAACTCGCGCATGATGCGTGTCATCGGCCATTGCTCGCCGTCGATGGCGCCGGCGCTGGCGCTGCGGAACTGCTTGCCCGCCGCATTCTGGCCGATGTCCTCCAGCGCCTCGTCCTGCAGGAAGCGGTGCAGGAACGAAGGGTGGGCCGGGTCGATGCCGACTTCGAAAGCCTGCAGCCAGTTGGCATTCCACATGCCCTTGAAGGCAAAGCTGTGGGTGGCGGGGGCGGTGAAGCAGTCGAAGGCGGGCAGCGGCGGCGGGGTCGAGCCTTCCGGTCCCATCCAGGCAAAAAGCACGCCGCTTTGTTCGCGCACCGGGTAGCTGCGTTGCTTCACGCGCTCGCACAGCTTGCTGCCGCTGGGTTCGGCCGGGGTGTCCACGCACTGGCCCGACACGTCGAACTTCCAGCCGTGGAAGGGACAGCGCAGGCCGTCGCCGTCGGCCCGACCGAACGACAGGTCGGCGCCGCGGTGCGGGCAGTCGCGGTCCAGCAGGCCGTAGTTGCCCTGGTCGTCGCGGAACAGCACCAGGTCCTGGCCCATCAGGCGCACCGCCTTGACCGGGCGTTTTTCCATGCGCGGGTCCAGCGCCGGGTTGAATTCATCGACCAGCGCCGCCGGCTGCCAGTAGCTGCGCAGCAGGGCGCCGCAGGGCGTGCCGGGACCGACACGGGTGATCAAATCGTTCTGTTCTGCGTTCATGGTTAGCCTTTTCTTAAAACGGTATACCGAAATTTGATTTCAGTGTACATTTCGGTTCATGAACTTGCAAGAGACCGTGTTGATCCAGTTGCGCGACCTGATTCTGCGCGGCGAATTCGAACCCGGCCAGCGACTGGCCGAGCAGCAGCTTGCCGAACGCCTGGGTGCTTCGCGCACCCCCGTGCGGGCCGCGCTGGTCACGCTGGAGCAGGAGGGTCTGGTCGAGGCCAATGAGACCGGCAAGTTCCTGGTGCGCCAGTTCACGCCGCGCGAGGTGGCCGACGCGATTGCCGTGCGCGGGCACCTGGAAGGCATGGCAGCGCGCCTGGTGGCCGAACACGGCGTGTCGCGGCAGCTGCAGCTGGACCTGCAGGCCTGCCTCGACGACGGGGACAGCGCGCTGGCGGCCAACCCGCTCGATTACGAAAGTTATGCGGCCTACGCCGTGGTCAACGATCGTTTCCACGCGCTGGTGCTGGAAGCCAGCGGCAACCGGGCGCTGCAGCGCGCGGTTGCGCTCAATGACAAGCTGCCGTTTGCGCCGGCCTCGGCCATGCTGCCCATGCAGGGCACGGTCGCCCTGGACCGCGACTGGATGCTGTACGCGCACCGCCAGCACCACATGTTGTTCGCCGCGCTCAAGGCGGGTGAGGGCGCGCGCGCGCAGGCGCTGGCGATTGAACACACCGAAGTTGCGCAAATGAACATGCGCATGGCGCTGGAGCGGCGCAGCGAAACCGAACGGGTGCTGCCGGCGATCCGTCTGGTGGTGGGCCGTTGAGGATGGATGCCCGCGTGAACAGCCCTGCTTACCTGGCCCTGTCCGGGGTCGGCAAAACCTTCGGCAGCGGCGCAGGGCAGACCGAGGCCTTGGGAGAAATCGAGCTGGCGGTGCGCGAAGGCGAGTTCCTCGCCATCGTCGGACCCTCCGGCTGCGGCAAGTCCACACTGCTGCAGATCGCGGCCGGGCTGGCGCAGGCAACCCGGGGCACCGTGCAGTTCCATGGCGAGGAGGTCACGGCACCGCCGCCAGGCATCGTCTACCTGTTCCAGCAGTACGGCAGGTCGCTGTTCCCCTGGCGCACCGTGCTCGACAACGTGGCGTTCGCGGTGGAGCACCTCCCCGGGATGAGCCGTGCCAAGGCGCGCGCCAGCAGCCGCCTCTACCTCGACATGGTGGGGCTGGGCGATTTCGCCGGCCACTACCCCGCGCAGCTGTCGGGCGGCATGCAGCAGCGGGTGACCATCGCGCGTGCCCTCGCCGCGCAGCCACGGGTGCTGTTGATGGACGAGCCCTTCAGTTCCGTCGATGCCCTGACGCGACTTGAGCTGCACGCCCTCGTGCAGGACCTCTGGCGCAAGCACGGCTTCACCGCAGTACTCGTCACACACGATGCGGACGAGGCGATCTTCCTCGCCGACCGCATCGCGGTGCTCTCGGCCCGGCCTGCGCGCGTGGTCCGCATGCTGGAGACCGGGCTGCCGCGGCCGCGCGACCGCCTCGAGACGCCGCTGATGCCGCGCTACCTGGAACTGCGGCACGAGTTGCTCGCGATGCTGCTGGGGAAGGCTCCATGAGCGCGGTGACGCCCTCGCGCAAGCGGCTGCAGTCCTGGCTCGGCCCGATTGTGCTGCTAGGGCTCGTGCTGCTGCTGGAACTCGCCACACGCACCGGCTGGGTCAACCCCGTGCTGGTTCCTCCGCCAACGGCCGTGGCGCAGCGAGTCTTCGCGGTCGTCACAGCCGGAAGCATTTTTGAACCGCTCGGCCGCACGATGTACCTGTTGGCGGTCGCCTACACGATTGGCTGCGTGCTGGGAATCGGCCTGGGTGTGCTCATGGGCCGGTTCCGCCCGGTGCACGGACTGCTGGAACCGCTGGTCGAAGTCCTGCGCCCGCTGCCCAAGCCGGCCTTGCTGCCGCCGCTGATGCTGTTCCTGGGCCTGGGCGACACCATGAAGATCACGGCCGTCTCGCTTGGCGTCTTCTTCCCGGTGCTGATCAACACCATCCAGGGCGTGCGCGGCGTCGACCCCGTGCTGGTGGAGGTGGCGCGCACCTTCCAGCACTCGCGCGCGGCGCTGCTGTGGAAAGTGGTGCTGCCGTCGGCGATGCCTCTCGTGCTCGCGGGCATGCGCATCGCCCTGGGCATCGCGCTGGTGCTGGTGGTGGTCGCCGAGATGATGGCCGGCACCGGCGGCATCGGCTACCTGATCATCGACTTGCAGCGCTCTTTCCGCATTGTCGACATGTACGCGTGGGTCGTGATCCTCGCGGTGCTGGGCTACGCGCTGAACGAAGTTTTCGTCCGCATCGAGCGGCGTGCCATTCACTGGTCCGGCGCGCGCGCCGGCTGAAACGAGATCCGAGTTTCCCGTGCCCCCCCCAACCCACCAGGAGAAGACGTGATGAGCAACCTCCCTCTGCGCCGGCGGACAGCCGCCGCCGCCATAGCAGCAACCGCCCTCGGCTTGGCTACACCACTGGTGCGCGCCCAGACGACCAGGATCCGGGTCAGCACCATCCCGATCATCGACATTGCCCCGCTGCAGGTCGCGATCGCCAAGGGCTATTTCGCCGCCGAGGGCATCGAAGTGGACACGACGCCGACCCAGGGGGGCGCCGCCGGCATCCCCGCGCTTGCCGCAGGGCAGGTGCAGATCGTGTTCAGCAACGTGGTGTCGATCATCCAGGCCGCCAAGCAGGGCCTGGGCGTGCAGATCATCGCGCCGGCCAGCACCACGGGCGACGCCCCGCCGGACCAGGCGGCGCTGATCGCGAAGAAGGGCTCGCCCTTCAAGACAGGCAAGGACTTCGAAGGCAAGCGGATCGCGGTGAACACCCGCAACAACATCATCTGGCTGTATGCGCGCGCCTGGGTGCGCGCGACGGGCGGCAACCCCGACGCGGTGACCTACCTCGAAGTCCCGTTCCCGCAGATGGTGGACGCCGTGCGCGGCGACCGCGCCGATGCGGCCTTTGCCGTCGAGCCCTTCGTCTCGGGCGGCGTCGCTGCCGACATGCAGGTGGTGGGCTACCCCTACACCCAAGTGCAGAAGCGCTTGCCGGCCGCGCAGTATGCGGCGAGCAAGAGCTACATCGAGCAGAACCCGAAGGTGATCGAGGGCTGGGTGCGCGCCTACCAGAAGGGCGTGGACTGGGTGAACCAGAACCTGAAGTCCGAAGAACTCCTCACCATCATCTCCGGTTACACCCGCATGCCACCGCAATTGATCGCCAAGCTTGGGGTGACTGCGTACGAGAAAGCCGTGGACCCCGCTGCACTGGTGCCGGTGGTGGACCAGATGCGGCGCAACGGCCTGCTGGAGGGGCCGTTCGACCCGAAGTCCATCCTCCACCGCACGGCCGTCAAGGCCTGAAGCTGAGGTGCCCATGACGACGCAGGAAGAGGTGCTGGTCACCGGGGACATCGTGACGATGGACCCGGCCCGGCCGCGTGCGCAGGCGCTGGCGGTGCACGGCGGGCGCATCGTGGCGGTGGGCACGCGTGACGAAGCCCGCGCCGCGCTGGGCCCCGCACCGCGAGAGGTGCACTACGGCGAAGGCACGGTGGTTCCCGGCCTGATCGACACGCACAACCACATGCAGTGGACCGCCATCCAGACGCGGCTGGTGGACCTGGCACCGGCCCGTTCGATCGCCGACGTGCAGGAAGCGATCCGGGCCTATGCCCAGCGCAACCCGGCCAAGCCCTGGATCATGAGCGGCAGCGGCTGGCATGTCGTGAGTTTGCGCGAGGGCCGCTACCCGACGCGGCAGGAGCTGGACGCCGCCTGCGCGGACCGGCCCGTGTACCTGCCGCGCGTTGGGCACGCGGGCGTGGCCAACACGCTGGCACTGCGGATGGCCGGCATAGCCTCCGACACGCCTGATCCGCCCGGCGGGCGCTTCGAGCGTGACGCGGACGGCCACCCCAACGGCGTGCTGCTCGAGCCTTCGGCCTTCGAGCTGGTGGCGCGCCTCATTCCGCCGCTCTCGGTAGAGGAGCAGGCCGACGCCTTGCGCGACATGCAGCGCGCGTACCATGCCGCCGGCCTCACGGGCATCATGGACCCCGGCGTCACGCCGGAGATGATGCGCCTGTACCAGATGCTTTGGCAGCGTGGCGAGCTCACGGTCCGCTCCGTGGTGATGCCGCTGTCGGACTCCAGTCTGCCGCTGGAGGTGAACCTGGCCAGCATCACGCATGCGTGGCCGACGACCGGCTTCGGCGACGCGCGCCTGAAGCTTGGTGGGGTGAAGCTGTTCCTGGACGGCGGCGCGTCCCTGGGCACGGCGCTGATGCGCGAGCCCTATCCTGATGAGCGATGCAACTGCGGCATCCAGGTCACGCCGACGGAGTCGTTCCGGCAGATCGCGTGGGCGTGCGCCCGGCAAGGCTGGTCGCTCGGCGTGCACGTGGTGGGCGGCAAGGCCATCGACATCGCGCTGGAGGTGTTCGCCGAGATCGACAGGGAAATTCCGTTGCGCCCGTTGCGATTCAGCCTGATCCACGCCTACCTGTGGCCGGAGCAGCGGAACATCCGCGAAGCGGCGCGCATGGGCATCACGGTGGCGACGCAGTGCTCGATGCAGTACACCTTCGGGCCGCTCCTGGTGAAGCGCTTCGGAACGGCGCTCATGGCGACTGCCACGCCCGTGCGCAGCTGGATCGACGGCGGCGTCGTCGTGGGCGGTGGCTCCGACTCGCCGGTCACGCCGTACCAGCCGCTGCTGGGGCTGTGGCAGGCGCGCACGCGCCACATCGCGGGAACGGACGAGCCCGTGGGTCGCCTGCAGGCGGTGAGCGGTGAGGAGGCTCTGGCGCTCTACACGCGCGATGCGGCTTACGTGAGCTTCAGCGAGCACGAGCGCGGCATGCTGCGTCCCGGCCTTCTGGCGGACTGGACGGTGCTGTCGGTCGACCCCGTTGCGTGCGACCCCGAGGCCCTGCGAGGCGCACGCGTGCTCGCAACCGCGGTCGACGGCCGCCTGGTGTACGAGGCCTGACGCGTGCGCGCCCGCTCGTACCGGCTCTGGGGTGTGCTGCTGCTGGTGCTCCTGCTGGTGCTTTGGCAGGTGTCCGCGTTGTGGTGGGTATCGAGCACCAGCTGGCCGCCGGTGACGGAAATCCTGAAGGCGATCGCCGCGGGGCTGGCCAATGGCGAGTTGGCCCAAGTTTTCGGTTCCACGTTGTGGCGAATGGCCATCGGCTTCGCCATCGGTTCGGCTGCGGGGGTGCTGCTCGGCATCACGATGGCGACCTTCCCGCTGGCGGACGCCGCACTGCGTCCCCTCGTGGAACTGCTGCGCCCCATCCCCATGCCGGCCATCGTGCCGCCGCTCATCCTGCTGCTGGGCATCGATCACGCGATGAAGGTGTTCGCGGTGTCCCTGGCTTGCTTTTTTCCGGTGCTGGTCAATACCGTGGGCGGTGTGCGCGCGGTGGACCCGACCGCCCTGGACGTCGCGCGCACGTTCCAGGTGGGGCGGCTGCGCACGCTGCTGCAGGTGGTGTTGCTGGCCAGTCTGCCGTTCATCCTGGCGGGACTGCGCACCAGTCTGGCGCTGGCACTCATCGTGAGCGTCGTCGCGGAGATGATCGCCGGCTCCGAGGGCATCGGCTACTACATCATGACCATGCAGTACGCCATGCGACCAAGCGACATGTACGCCGCAATTTTCCTGCTTGCGGCGATGGGCTACGGCCTGAACCTTGCGCTGCTCGCGGTTGAACGTCGGCTGCTGCATTGGTGGCAGCGCGGGGACGACTGAGTCCGGGTTTTCCCAAGGGAAACGGCTCTTCACCGAGCTCCGGGCAATGCCTTTCATGGGGACTGCCCCTGACACGGCGGATAACGCGGCAGGGTACACTCGGCCGCTTTTACAGCGGAGCAATCGCAGGTGACGACAGACAGGGTTCCTTTCACGGCCCAGGGCGTTCGCCGCGGCTTCTTCGCTGCCCAGGTGCTGGCGCCGGGCGTCACGCTGTACGCCATGGTTTTTGGCGTGCTCGCCAGTGAACGCGGCATGAGCTGGCTGCAGGCCATGCTGATGAGCGCCGCCGTTTATTCAGGCAGCGCGCAACTGGCGGCGCTGCAGGGCTGGACGGCGACGGCCGCGGTCACCCCGGTCATCGTCACCATCCTGGTGATGAACGCGCGGTATGTGCTCTACGGTGCGGCCATCCAGCCCTGGCTGGCCGGGCTGCCGCGCCACCAGAGCTGGGGCTCGCTGTTCTTCCTCGGCGACGGCAGCTGGGCGATGGCCATGCGCGAGTACGACACCGGCTACCGCGATGCGGGGTATGTGTTCGGCTCCGGCGTGGCGATGTTTGTGCCCTGGATCGGCGGCACACTGGTCGGCCACCTGCTGGCCGGCAATGTGCCGAATCCGACGGCCTTCGGGCTGGACTTCATGCTGGTGGCTTTTGCCGCAGCGATTGGCATGGTGCTCTGGCGCGGCAAGTCCGACCTGTGGCTGGTCGCTGCGGCCGGGCTGGTGGCGCTGGTGCTACACCGGCTGCTGCCGGGCGCCTGGTACATCGTCGGCGCAGGTGTCGCGGGCGGGCTGATGGGAGCGTGGCGCCATGGCCGTTGAATCGACCTTTCTGCTGGCGCTGGTGGGCATGGCGCTGGCGTCTTTCGCCTGCCGCATCAGCGGCTTCCTGCTCATGGGTTATGTGCGCATCACGCCGCGCGTGGAGGCCGCGCTCAAGGCGATTCCGCTGTCGGTGATGGTCGGCATCGCGACGCCGGCCGCCACTTCGGGCAAGCTGCCGGAACTGCTGGCCCTGCTGGCGGTGGGGCTGGTGATGAAGCTGGTGCGCAACGATCTGGCCGCCGCCGTGGCCGGCGCGGCGACGGTGGCTGTCGCGCGCTGGTTGACATAGCCCCCACGGTTGCTCGCTTCGCGTAGCGCCCTGCCCCCGGGGGGGGCGCTGCGCCTGCGGCCCGGCAAAGCCGGATCCGCGGCCCCTGCTGGTCTGGACCTCTACATCACGATGCCGTCATTGCGGGGCTTTACCCGCAATCCATGCTGCGCGGGCCGGGCTGTTATTCCTTCGCGACCTGCAGCACCAGCTTGCCGAAGTTCTCGCCGTTGAAGAGCTTGAGCAGGGTTTCCGGGAAGTTCTCCAGCCCGTCCACCACGTCTTCCTTGCTCTTCATCTTGCCTTCTTTCAGGTAGGCCGCCATCTCGGCGATCGCCTGCGGGTAGCGGTCGGCGTAGTCGAACACCACGATGCCTTCCATGCGCGCGCGGTTGACCAGCAGCGACAGGTAGTTGGCCGGGCCTTTGACCGGCGTGGTGTTGTTGTACTGGCTGATGGCGCCGCAGATGATGATGCGGGCGCCGCGTGTGATGCGGGTCAGCACGGCATCCAGAATGTCGCCGCCCACATTGTCGAAATAGATGTCCACGCCTTTCGGGCAGTGCTCTTTCAGCCCGGCTTTCACGTCGCCGGCCTTGTAGTCGATGCAGGCGTCAAAACCCAATTCCTTGACGACCCAGTCGCACTTGGCCTTGCCGCCGGCGATGCCGACCACGCGGCAGCCCTTGAGCTTGGCAATCTGGCCGACGGTCTGGCCGACGGCACCGGCCGCACCGGACACCACCACGGTTTCGCCGGCCTTGGGCTGGCCCACGTCCATCAGGCCGAAGTAGCCGGTCATGCCGGGCATGCCCAGCACGTTGAGCCAGGAGGTCAGGCCCATGCGTGGGTCGATCTTGAACATGCCGCTGCGCTTGATCTGGGCTTCCGGAATCAGGCAGTATTCCTGCACATCCAGCCCGGCGTTGACATAGTCGCCCACGGCAAAGGCCGGGTTGTTCGAGGCGATCACCTTGCCGACGCCGCCGGCACGCATGACCGCACCGATTTCCACCGGCGGGATGTAGCTTTTGCCCTCGTTCATCCAGCCGCGCATGGCCGGGTCCAATGACAGGTAAAGGGTTTTGACCAGCACGCCGCCGGGGCCGGGCTCGGGCACCGGCTCGGTGGTGAAACTCCAGTTGGCGCGGGTCGGCAGGCCGACCGGGCGGCTTGCCAGGCGGACCTGGTGGTTGCTCAGGGATGTGATGGCGCTCATGGGTGTCTCCGGGGAAGTAGGCGGGCAGGAAAACGGCAATGGTAGTGGCGGCCTGCCCGGGCGTCAGTCGCGCAGGCGATTCGCGCCGTGAGGGCTACGTCGAAGTCATGCGACGTGCGCGAACGGGGGGATGTATTTAACCAAGCAGGGGCCGCAGGCGCAGCGGCCCCCTCGGGGGGCAGGGAGCGACACGAAGTGCGCGACCGTGGGGGCCATGGTTTATGCTTTCAGCCATGAAACTCCATAACTACTTCCGTTCTTCCGCGTCCTTTCGCGTGCGTATTGCGCTTGAACTCAAGGGTTTGCGTTACGAGTACATTCCCGTTCACATTGCCAGGGGCGACCATAAAAAAGAGGCCTACGCCGCACTGTCGGCCGACACCCTGGTGCCGCTGCTGGAGGTGGATGGCGAAAAACTTTCGCAGTCCATGGCCATCATCGAATACCTCGATGAAAAACACCCGGCCGTGCCGCTGCTGCCGGCCGATGCCCTGGGCCGCGCCAAAGTCCGTGCGCTGGCGCAGTCGATTGCCTGCGAGATCCACCCGATCAACAACCTGCGCGTGCTCAAGTACCTGGTGCGCGAGCTCAAGGTCGATGAAGAGGCGAAAAACGCGTGGTACCGCCACTGGTGCCGCGAAGGCCTGGAAGCCTTCGAGCGCCAGCTGGCCCCCTTGCCGGCTTCGACCTATTGTTATGGCGAGACGCCCACCCTGGCCGACTGCTGCCTGGTGCCGCAGATCTTCAACGCGAAACGGTTCAACGTGAACCTCGAGGGGCTGAGCCGCACGATGGCGGCGTTTGACGCCTGCATGGCGCTACCGGCCTTCCAGAAGGCCCAGCCCTCGGCCTGCCCCGACAACGAGCCCTGATCGCGAGCTATCTTGCACCCTGACTGGCTGACGCCCGACTGGCCCGCGCCGCCCGGCGTGCGCGCGGTTTTCACCACCCGGCAGGGCGGTGTGTCCGTCGCGCCCTGGGACAGCATGAACCTCGGCGACCACGTCGGCGATGCGCCCGCGCAAGTGGCCGCCAACCGCGCCCTGCTGGGCCAGGCCATGGGGGCGAAGCCGGTGTTCCTGCAGCAGGTGCATGGCACGGCGGTGCTTCTGCTGGACGGCGAAACACCGCAGGGTCTGGCGGCCGACGCTGCCATGAGCTCGCAGCGCGGTCTCGCGTGCACCATCATGGTGGCCGACTGCCTGCCGGTGCTGTTTGCCCATTCCGATGGTTCGGCAGTGGCCGCCGCCCATGCCGGCTGGCGCGGACTGGCCGGTCAGCAGGGCAAGGGTATTCTTGAACAAACTTGTGAGGGTTTTAGGGCTCTAGACCAATCGGGGCGGGCGCAAGAAGCTATCAATACAATAGCGTGGCTGGGGCCGTGTATAGGGCCGATGGCCTTTGAAGTGGGTGCGGAGGTGAGGACTGCGTTTGTCGAAGGCGACCCAGCGGCCGCCGCTTGTTTCACGGCCCTGGCATCGGGCAAATACCTCGCCAATCTGGCCGGCCTGGCCCGCCTGCGTCTGCAGGCCCTGGGCGTCACGCAGATCTACGGCAACGACGGCACACCACCCTGGTGCACGGTGGGCAATGCGTCAAGGTTCTTTTCGCACCGGCGCGACGCCGGCATCCAGGGCAATGGCTTCGGCACCACCGGCCGCATGGCTGCCTGCATCTGGCGTGACTGAATCCGTTGCGGACGAGTCGGTCGCCATCGCGCCGGCTTCAGCCGCTTCGCGGGCCTTGATGGCCTTGCGTCTTGCCGGCGCGCGCATCAGGTAAACCACCAATGCCACAGGCCCCACACCGTAGAGTACAAAGGTGACGAGGGCGCCCAGCAGCGTGCCGGTGGAATGGGTGGCTTCGGCGACGCTCATCATGAGCACCACGTACATCCAGGCAATGACGATTAAATACATAAAAATTTGTGGGGCGTCATGGGCAGGGAAAGGTTTTCCACGATACTAGTACTGCAACCCGAAAATATCGAAACATGAAAGCGCGCCTTCGCACCCATGGCGGCGTTGCAATCCTTGCGAAGGCGCACAGCCTTCGCTGCGGCTTGCGCCTTGCCCCGGGCTCGAAGTCATCACTTTCATTTTGTTTCGCTACTTCCGTGCTGCAGTACTAGAGACGACCCGCCGTGGGCCCAACAGCTCGGTAAAGAGCGCACAACAAGAGCCGGTCGGCAGATCGGTGAGACAAGCATGAATTCTGACGCAAACCTCGCGCAAGCAGCCCAGCAGATGCAAGAGACCTTTGCCCAGGGACTGCAGCAGGTCATGGGCGTCATGGCCGGCGCCGGCTTGGGGGCTGCGCCCGGTTTTGTGCCCCTGGCCATGACGGACATGCCGGCGCCGCCGCCTCCCTTGCAGTTTGATCCGGCCAAACTGCAGGAACTGCAGCAGACCTACCTCAATGACATCAGCACGCTCTGGAACAGCGGCCTGCAGGCCAACACGCCGGGAAGCACAGACCGGCGCTTTGCGGCAGAGGCTTGGCACCAGAACCCCGTCTCCCAATTTGCCGCTTCAGCCTACCTGCTTAACGCCCGCACCCTGATGGCGCTGGCCGAAGCAGTGCAGGGCGACGAAAAAACCAAAGCCCGTGTGCGTTTTGCAGTCGAGCAGGCGATGGCGGCATCGGCCCCCAGCAACTTTCTGGCACTCAATGCCGAGGCGCAGAAAAAAGCCATCGACACCCAGGGCGCCAGCATCGCCCAGGGGCTGCAGAACCTGCTGAGCGACATGCAGCAGGGCCATGTGTCCATGACCGACGAAAGCGTGTTCGAGGTCGGCAAAAACGTCGCCACCACCGAGGGTGCGGTGGTGTTCGAAAACGAATTTTTCCAGCTGCTCGAGTACAAGCCGCTGACCGCCACGGTGCACGAGCGGCCCTTTCTGCTGGTGCCGCCCTGCATCAACAAGTTCTACATCCTCGACCTGCAGCCCGAGAACTCGCTGATCCGTTATGCCGTGGCCCAGGGCCACCGCACCTTTGTTGTCAGCTGGCGCAACCCCGACGAGTCCATGGCGGAAAAAACCTGGGACGACTACATAGCGAACGCGGCCATCAAGGCGATCAATGTGGTGCAGGAGATCACCGGCGCCAAAACCATCAATGCGCTGGGCTTTTGTGTGGGCGGCACGATTCTGGGCACGGCGCTGGCGGTGCTCGCTGCGCGTGGCCAGAAGCCGGTGGCCAGCGCCACCTTCCTGACCTCGCTGCTGGACTTCAGCGACACCGGCATTCTGGACATCTTCATCGACGAGCAGTCGGTCAAGTACCGCGAGATGCAGATGGGCAAGGGCGGGCTGCTCAAGGGCCAGGACCTGGCCTCGACCTTCAGCTTCCTGCGCCCGAACGACCTGGTGTGGAACTACGTGGTCGGCAACTACCTCAAGGGCGAAACACCGCCGCCGTTTGACCTGCTCTACTGGAACAGCGACTCGACCAACCTGCCGGGGCCGTTTTACGCCTGGTACCTGCGCAACACCTATCACGAGAACAAGCTCGTCCAGCCCGGCGTGCTGACGGTGTGCGGCGAAAAGATCAACCTGCGTGCACTGGACCTGCCGGTCTACATCTACGGCTCGCGCGAAGACCACATCGTGCCCATAGGCGGGGCCTATGCCTCGACGCAGGTCTTGCCGGGCAAGAAACGTTTTGTCATGGGGGCCTCGGGCCACATTGCCGGCGTGATCAACCCGCCCGCCAAGAAAAAGCGCAGCTACTGGACCAACGACAAGCTGCCGCAAGACAAGTTTCCGGCGACGCAGGCCGAGTGGCTCAAGGGCGCCACCGAACACCCCGGCAGCTGGTGGACCGACTGGTCGGACTGGCTCAAGGGCCATGCGGGCAAGCAGATCGCCGCACCCAAAACTTATGGCAGCCGCACCTACAAGGTTATCGAACCGGCGCCGGGCCGTTATGTCAAGGTCAAGGCCTGACGCGCAACACGTGTTGAACCCCATTCACTGGAGAAAGTAAATCATGGAAGACATCGTCATCGTTTCAGCGGCCCGCACCGCCGTCGGCAAGTTCGGCGGCAGCCTGGCCAAAATCCCCGCGACCGAACTCGGTGCGGCCGTCATCAAGGCGGTCGCCGAGCGCGCCGGCCTGTCGGCGGACCTCATCGGCGAAGTCATCATGGGCCAGGTGCTGGCGGCCGGCGTGGGCCAGAACCCGGCGCGGCAAACGGTGGTGAAAGCGGGCTTTCCGCACGGCATTCCCGGCCTGACCATCAACGCCGTCTGCGGATCCGGCCTGAAGGCCGTGATGCTGGCCGCGCAGGCGGTGGCCACCGGCGACAGCGAGATCGTGATTGCCGGCGGCCAGGAGAACATGAGCGCCGCGCCGCACGTGCTCAACGGCTCGCGCGAAGGCCAGCGCATGGGCGACTGGAAAATGATCGACTCCATGATCGTCGACGGCCTGTGGGACGTCTACAACCAGTACCACATGGGCATCACCGCCGAAAACGTTGCGAAGAAATACAGCATCAGCCGCGAGATGCAGGACGAGCTCGCGCTGGCCAGCCAGACCAAGGCCATGGCGGCGCAGGACGCAGGCAAGTTCAAGGATGAAATCGTGCCGTTTTCCATCCTGCAGAAAAAAGGCGATGCCGTCGTGTTTGCGGCCGATGAGTTCATCAACCGCAAGAGCAGCGCCGAAGGCCTGGCCGGCCTGCGCCCTGCGTTCGACAAGGCCGGCGGCGTGACGGCGGGCAATGCCTCGGGCATCAACGACGGCGCGGCCGCTGTCATGGTGATGACGGCCAAAAAGGCGGCGGCGCTGGGCCTCAAGCCGCTGGCCCGCATTGCCAGCTACGCGACCAGCGGGCTGGACCCGGCTTTCATGGGCATGGGCCCGGTGCCGGCGTCCACCAAGGCACTGGCGCGTGCCGGCTGGAAGGCGCAGGACCTGGACCTGCTGGAGATCAACGAAGCCTTCGCGGCGCAGGCCTGCGCCGTCAACAAGGAGATGGGCTGGGACACCAGCAAGGTCAATGTCAACGGCGGTGCGATCGCCATCGGTCACCCGATTGGTGCATCCGGTTGCCGCATTCTGGTGACGCTGATCCACGAGATGGTCCGGCGTGATGCCAAAAAAGGCATTGCCAGCCTGTGTATCGGTGGCGGCATGGGGGTTGCCCTCACACTGGAACGGTAAATATGAGGTAAAAGAGCTTGTGACCCTTGTAGGGTGCGCGCGACCAGCTATTTATTTGATAGCAAGTTTCAAACACCGGCAAGCTCACCAAAGCTTCTTTTCAACGGATTTCAGAACCAATAAATCAAGGAGCAAGACATGGCAAAACGAATTGCATACGTGACTGGCGGCATGGGTGGCATCGGAACCGCCATCTGCCAGCGCCTGCACAAGGACGGCTTCACCGTGGTGGCCGGTTGCGGCCCGACGCGTGACTTCACCAAGTGGATTGACGAGCAGAAGGCGCTGGGCTACACCTTCTATGCCTCCGTCGGCAATGTCGGTGACTGGGACTCCACCGTCGCGGCCTTCGACAAGGTCAAGGCAGACCATGGCCCGGTCAGCGTGCTGGTCAACAACGCCGGCATCACGCGCGACGGCCAGTTCCGCAAGATGAGCAAGGCCGACTGGGACGCGGTGATCTCCACCAACCTCGACAGCATGTTCAACGTCACCAAGCAGGTGATCGAAGGCATGATCGAAGGCGGCTACGGACGCATCGTCAATATCTCGTCGGTCAACGGCCAGAAGGGACAGTTCGGCCAGGTCAACTACTCCACCGCCAAGGCCGGCCTGCACGGCTTCACCATGGCTCTGGCTCAGGAGGTGGCCGCCAAGGGCGTGACCGTCAACACCGTGAGCCCCGGCTACATCGGCACCGACATGGTCAAGGCCATCCGACCCGATGTGCTGGAGAAAATCGTGGCCGGCGTGCCCGCCAAACGCCTGGGCACGCCCGAAGAAATCGCCTCCATCATTTCGTGGATCGCCTCGGACGAAGGTGGTTACGCCACCGGCGCCGACTTCTCGCTCAATGGTGGTTTGCACATGGGTTGAGGCTTCCGGCCTGTCACCCCCCAAAGGAAAACCCGCTTCGGCGGGTTTTTTATTTTCTGTTTTTATAATGAAAACGAGCTGGAAAGCCTTCAACCCCCAATTCGTTCTGCGGCAAGCGCCTGTCCCTGGCAAGTGCTCACGCAGGGTCCCTTCGCCGTCTCTCTGAAGGAGCCCCTCCCGCATGCCGCACAGCGTCTCCCTCATCAGCACCATTGCCGCGCGCATGAAGCTGCCCTCGCTGGTGGACGAGGCCGAGGCGAAACGGCTGCAGAGCGAAAACGCCGGCAAGATTTTCCTGGGCGAGGAAGAGCTGGCGCTGTCGATGATGCGGTATGTGCTGGAGCGGTCAGCTCTCGCGCAACGTCACACATGACCCCGCCCTGGACCATCTACTGCGACGGCAGCGCCGTCCCCAACCCTGGCCGCATGGGCCTGGGCGCGGTGTTGGTCGCGCCTGACGGCACGCGGCACGTGCTTTCGATGGGGACCGATGCGCGGGGCTGCAACAACGAGGCGGAGGCGAGGGCGCTGATGGCGGCGCTGCGTGACGCGCAGGCGCGTGGAGCAACGGCGCTGCTGATTTACAGCGACAGCAGTTTGCTGGTGGAGCAGTTGGGTTCTGCAGGCGCTGCCCCCGTGGTGCGGCTGGCTGGCCTCTATGAAGAGGCTGGCGCGCTGCTCAATACTTTCACTCACACCTCGCTGCACTGGATACCGCGCCACCGCAATGGCGAGGCCGATGCGCTGGCTCGCGCAGCCCTGGGCCTCCTGCCCAAGAGGCCTGCGAAGTCACCGAAGAAGGGGCGAAGATAGCTCCCGGCATCCATGCCGGGCTGCCACATGCGCTGGTGTCAGAGCACCTCGCTGGCGAAATCAGCCAGGCGTGAACGTTCACCGCGTGCCAGCGTGATGTGCCCGCCATGCGGCCAGCCTTTGAAGCGGTCCACAGCGTAGGTCATGCCGGACGAACCTTCGGTCAGGTAAGGCGTGTCGATCTGCGCGAGGTTGCCCATGCAGATGATCTTGGTGCCGGGGCCGGCGCGGGTGATCAGCGTTTTCATCTGCTTGGGCGTCAGGTTTTGCGCCTCGTCGATGATCACGTACTTGTTCAGGAAGGTGCGGCCGCGCATGAAGTTCATGCTCTTGACCTTGATGCGCGAGCGGATCAGTTCGTTGGTGGCCGCGCGGCCCCATTCGCCGGAACCGCTGTCGTTTTTGCCCAGCACTTCGAGGTTGTCGTCGAGCGCGCCCATCCAGGGCCCCATTTTTTCCTCTTCGGTGCCCGGCAGGAAGCCGATATCTTCACCGACGGAAACCGTCGCGCGGGTCATGATGATCTCGGTGTAGCGGCGGTCGTCCAGTACCTGCGTCAGGCCGCTGGCCAGGGCCATCAGCGTCTTGCCGGTGCCGGCAGTTCCGGCCAGGGTCACAAAGTCGACCTCCGGGTCCATCAGCAGGTTCATCGCGAAGTTCTGCTCGCGGTTGCGGGTGGTAATGCCCCACACCGCATTTTTGAGGTGGGTGTAGTCCTTCAGCGTCTTGAGCACGGCGGTCTTGGCGCGGATCTCGGTCACGCGCGCATACAGCGGCGGCTCGCCGGGTGCTTCGAAAAACACAAACTGGTTGATCAGCAGGCTGCCGACGATGGGGCCGGTGATGCGGTAGAAGGTGTGGCTGCCTTGCTGCCAGCTTTCGATGGTTTTGCTCTGGCGCGTCCAGAAGTCCGCCGGCAGGGCCAGCGAGCCGGCGTACAGCATGTCGCCGTCTTCCAGCGTCTTGTCGTTCTGGTAGTCGTCGGTGGCCAGGCCCAGGGCGCGTGCCTTGACGCGCATGTTGATGTCCTTGGACACCAGCACGACTTCGCGCGGCGCGTATTCCTTGCGCAATGCCTCGACCACACCGAGGATCTGGTTGTCGGCCTTGCCCTGCGGCAGGCTCATCGGCAGGGAGTAATCCAGCACTTTCGTCTGGAAGAACAGGCAGCCACCGGCTTCCTTGTGCCCGGTGGTGTCGAGCTTGAGGCCCTTGGCAATGTCGGCGCCGCTGGTGCCGGCCAGCGCGTCCAGCGTGCGGCTGGTCTGGCGCGCATTGCGCGCCACTTCGGTCATGCCCTTCTTGTGGCCGTCGAGCTCTTCGAGCACGATCATGGGCAAAAAGATGTCGTGTTCCTCGAAGCGGAACAGGCACATCGGGTCGTGCATCAGCACATTGGTGTCGAGAACAAACAGCTTGGACGGGCCCGTGTGCCGTGGCTTCTTCGCCTTGGCCGCAGGTTCCGGCCGGACAGCCGCCTGCGGCTCCTTGTGGTAACTGACTGTATCTTTCGCCTGGCGCGCGGACTCCTTGGGCAGATACGCAGCCGGGTGCTGGGCCTCGCCACCGCCGGACCGGCTGTCAAAAAGGTCCAGTGCCGCCGTTTTGTGTGCCGGTTCGGCGTGCTCCGTCTTTCGCGTCGTCCTGGTGTGCGAACGGACCGGCGCTTCCAGGGCGTCGGCAGAGAGCAAGGCGGCACGTTTGGTCGGGGCGGGTGGCAAGGGCATGGTGCTTGAAGCTCACTTGGTTGGGGTTCAAAAAGCGAAAAAGCCGCCTGGAGGCCAGGGCGGCTTTTTCGGTGGGCGCAGTCGCTAAGGTCAACAGCATGAAGTCACTATACACGACTCCCGTGACGGGAACACAAGCTGTTGAAGCGACTTTTTCGCGGTGTTTTCAGGCCGCTTTTTTCAGGGCCTTGACGGCCTTGAGCACGTCGTCCACATGGCCGGGCACTTTCAGCCCGCGCCACTCTTCCTTGAGCGTGCCGTCGGCGCCCACGAGGAAGGTGCTGCGCTCGATACCCTTGACCTTTTTGCCGTACATGATCTTGTTCTTGACCACGCCGAACATGTGGCACATTTTTTCTTCGGTGTCGGCAATCAGCTCGAAGGGCAGCTCCAGCTTGGCCTTGAATTCGTCGTGCGACTTCATGTTGTCGCGCGAGACGCCGAATACGGTGGCGCCGGCCTTGACGAAATCCTTGTAGCGATCACGGAATTGCATGGCCTCGGTGGTGCAGCCGGGCGTATTGTCCTTGGGATAGAAATACAGGACGACCACATGACCCAGGTGGGTTTGGTTGGAGACTTTGACGCCGCTTGTGGCGTTGGCTTCAAATTCCGGGAGTGGTTTGTTGACGACGACTGCCATACTGCGTGGACCCCTGACAAAAGTAATTGTGATAAGTCGTTGGCTTTGACCGCAAAATTTGGGCCAAACCCCCGACGTTGCACCAAATGCAACCCTAGATTTTACCCTGAAAGCAGGTTGCTCACTCGTGGGCGCGATCTGGCGGCTCAATCAGCAGGGCGGTCAGCACGATCCGGCCTTCGCCAGCGAGGATGTTGTAAGTGCGGCAGGCTGCCAGCGTGTCCATGGTCTCGATGCCGATGCGCGCGGCCATCAGGCTGCGCAAAAAAGCCGGCGGCGCAAAACGCAGGCGGCTGCCGCTGCCGAAAATCACCAGCTCGGGCCGGGTGTCGGCCAGGCGTTCGAAGTGCGCGGGCGTGAGGTCTTCGAAACGGGCGCAGTCCCAGGCGAACTTTTCGCCGCGTGAGCCGATCACGATGCTCTGCTCTATTTTTTCGGCCACCCCCTGGTTGCCCAAGCCTATCCATCCGGGACCGTAGCCAAGAATGGATGGAACGTCGAGATGGTCGGGCTGTAATTTCATGCGGTGTTCAGGAGGGGTGGTGGGCGCCGACGGCCAGCGAAATCGCGGTTTTATGTGGTCAAATTATAGATTCCGTCCCAATTTCCGCTTACCCCTGCGTCCCTTGCGCCTTTGCAGGCTTTGCGTTTGCTGAAGAACGACCACAGACCATGAAATTGATCACCAAATCGGCCAAACTGGCCAATGTGCTTTACGACATCCGCGGCCCCATCATGGATGCCGCCAAGCAGATGGAGGAAGAAGGGCAAAAGCTCATCAAGCTCAACATCGGCAATCTCGCGGTGTTCGGTTTTGACGCGCCTGAAGAAGTCCAGCAGGACATGATCCGCAACCTGCCGGCCTCGGCCGGTTATTCGGACAGCAAGGGCATTTTTGCCGCGCGCAAGGCCGTGATGCACGAAACGCAGCGGCAGGGCATCAAGGGCGTCACGCTGGACGACATCTACCTGGGCAATGGCGCGAGCGAGCTGATTTCCATGGCGACCAATGCCTTGCTGGACTACGGTGACGAGCTGCTGCTGCCGTCCCCCGACTACCCCCTGTGGACGGCCTCCACCAGCCTGGCGGGCGGCACGCCGGTGCATTACCTGTGCGACGAGGCCAACGGCTGGATGCCCAACCTCGATGACATTCGCGCCAAGATCACGCCGAAGACCAAAGGCATCGTGGTCATCAACCCGAACAACCCGACCGGTGTGCTGTATTCCGATGAACTGCTGCGCGGCATCATCGACATCGCGCGCGAACACGGCCTGGTGATCCTGGCCGACGAGGTGTACGACAAGGTGCTGTACGACGGTGTCAAACACACGGCGATCGCCAGCCTGTCCACCGACGTGCTGACGCTGACCTTCAACTCGCTGTCCAAGAGCTACCGCTCCTGCGGTTACCGCGCCGGCTGGCTGGTGGTGTCCGGGCCGAAAAAGCAGGCGCAGGACTACATCGAGGGCCTGAACATGCTGGCCAACATGAAGCTGTGCTCCAACGTGCCGGGTCAGTGGGCCATCCAGACGGCGCTGGGCGGCTACCAGAGCATCAACGACCTGACCTGCGAGGGCGGCCGCCTGCGCCGCCAGCGCGACCTGGCCTACGAGCTGATCACCGCGATCCCGGGGGTGAGCTGCGTCAAGCCGAGTGCGGCACTCTACATGTTCCCGCGGCTGGACCCCAAGGTCTACCCGATCACCGACGACCGCCAGTTCTTCCTGGAACTGCTCAAGGAAACCAAGGTGATGCTGGTGCAGGGCACCGGTTTCAACTGGGCGGCGCCGGACCACTTCCGCATCGTCTTTCTGCCGCATGAGGAAGACCTGCGCGAGGCGATTGGCCGCATCGCCAAGTTCCTCGAAAGCCGCCGAAAAAGCATGCAGCCGGCCAGCGTGCCGGTCGCCGAATCCCTTCTGAAGTGACCCGAAGCACATGACATCAATGAACCTGAAACCGATCAAGGTAGGCCTGCTGGGCATGGGCACCGTGGGCAGCGGTGTGTTCACCGTTTTGAAGCGCAACCAGGAAGAAATTTTCCGCCGCGCCGGCCGCAGCATCGAGATTGCCATGGTGGCCGACCTCGACACGACACGCGCGCAGGCGGCCGCCGGTCCCGGCGTGACGGTGGTGGCCGATGCCCGCGCCGTGATCGCCAACCCCGAAATCGACATCATCATCGAGCTGATCGGCGGCTACGGCATTGCCAGGCAACTGGTGCTGGAAGCAATCGCTGCGGGCAAACACGTGGTCACGGCCAACAAGGCCCTGCTGGCCGTGCATGGCACCGAGATTTTCGCGGCCGCGCACCAGCACGGCGTGATGGTGGCGTTCGAGGCTGCCGTTGCCGGCGGTATTCCCATCATCAAGGCGCTGCGCGAGGGTCTGACCGCCAACCGCATCGAGTGGATTGCCGGCATCATCAACGGCACCACCAATTTCATCCTCAGCGAAATGCGCGACAAGGGCCTGGACTTCGATGTTGTGCTGAAAGAAGCGCAGCGCCTCGGTTACGCCGAAGCCGACCCGACCTTCGACATCGAAGGTGTGGACGCGGCGCACAAGGCCACGCTGATGTCGGCGATTGCCTTCGGCATCCCGGTGCAGTTCGACAAGGCCTACGTCGAGGGCATCACCAGGCTGGGTGCGCAGGACATCAAATACGCCGAGCAGCTCGGTTACCGCATCAAGCTGCTGGGCATCACCAAGCGCACGGCCAAGGGCATCGAGCTGCGGGTGCACCCCAGCCTGGTGCCGGCCAAGCGCCTGATCGCCAATGTCGAAGGCGCGATGAACGCCGTGATGGTGCAGGGCGATGCCGTGGGCACCACGCTGTATTACGGCAAGGGCGCCGGCAGCGAGCCGACCGCCAGCGCGGTGATTGCCGACCTGGTGGACATTGCCCGCCTGCACGGCGCCGAGGCCGCGCAGCGCGTGCCGCACCTGGCCTTCCAGCCGCAGTCCATGAGCGACCTGCCGGTGCTGCCCATGAGCGAGGTGGTCACGAGTTATTACCTGCGCCTGAACGTGGCCGACGAAGCCGGCGTGCTGGCCAAAGTCACCGGCATCCTGGCCGAAGCCGGCATCAGCATCGACGCGATGCTGCAGCGCGAAGCCGATGAGGTCGGCGGCGAGGGTGCTACCCAGACCGACCTGATCATTCTGACGCACGATTGTGTCGAGGCGAAGATGAACGAGGCGATGGCGCAGATGCAGGCCCTGTCCACGGTGCTCTCACCCATCACGCGCATCCGCAAGGAAGAGCTGGCCTGATGAAATATCTCTCGACTCGCGGCCACGCGGACCGCAAGCAGTTCTGCGAAATCCTGCTCGAGGGCCTGGCGCCCGACGGCGGGCTCTACCTGCCCGAAACCTATCCGCAGGTCGATGCCGCCACGCTGGAGAAATGGCGTGCCGTCTACCGCGACTCGGGGTATGCCGACCTGGCTTTTGAAGTGTTGTCGCTCTACATCGACGACATCCCGCCCGCCGACCTCAAAGCCCTCTGTCGCAAGACCTACACCGAAGCGGTGTTCGGCACGCCCGAAATCGTGCCCCTGCGCCAGCTCGAGCCCGGCCTGTATCTGGAAGCCTTGTCCAACGGCCCGACCCTGGCCTTCAAGGACATGGCCATGCAGCTGCTGGGCAACCTGTTCGAGTACGAACTGGCGCGCCGCGGCGAGGAGCTCAACATCCTGGGCGCGACCAGTGGCGACACCGGCAGCGCCGCTGAATACGCGATGCGCGGCAAGAAGGGCGTGCGGGTCTTCATGACCTCGCCGCAGGGCCGCATGAGTCCCTTCCAGCAGGCGCAGATGTTCAGCCTGCAGGACGCCAACATCCACAACATTGCCATCGAGGGCGTGTTCGACGATTGCCAGGACATCGTGAAAGCCGTGTCCAACGACCTGGCCTTCAAGCGCACCTACAAGATTGGCACGGTCAATTCGATCAACTGGGCGCGGTTGCTGGCGCAAGTCGTCTACTACTTCGCCGGTTACTTCCAGGCGACCACGGCAAGTGGTCAGCGGGTCAGCTTCACCGTGCCTTCCGGCAACTTCGGCAATGTCTGCGCCGGCCACGTCGCCCGCATGATGGGCTTGCCTGTCGACAAGCTGGTGGTGGCCACCAACGAAAACGATGTGCTCGACGAGTTCTTCCGCACCGGCGTGTACCGCGTGCGGGCCAGTGCCGACACCCATGAAACCTCCAGCCCGTCGATGGATATTTCCAAGGCCTCGAACTTCGAGCGTTTTGTGTTCGACCTGCTCGGGCGTGATGCAGTGCGTGTCGCCGACCTGTTCGGTGCGCAGCTGTCAACGCAGGGCCGCTTCGACCTGAGCGGCGACACGACCTTCCAGTCGGCCGCGCAACACTACGGCTTTGCCAGCGGCAAGAGCACCCACGCCGACCGGCTGCAGACGATTCGTGACACCTTTGCGCGTTTCGGCACCATGATCGACACGCACACGGCCGACGGCTTGAAGGTCGCACGCCAGAACCTGCAGGCCGGCGTGCCCATGATCGTTCTGGAAACCGCCTTGCCGATCAAGTTTGCCGCCACCATCGAGGAAGCGCTGGGCCAGTTGCCGCCGCGGCCGGCCCGCTTTGAAGGCATCGAGGCCTTGCCCAAACGGGTGCAGCTGATGCCGGCCGATGCGGCGCTGGTCAAGGCGTATATCGCCAGCCATGTTGACTAAATATGGCTCCGGCCCTTACTGGCTGTGCGCAAGCAGCTACCAAATTTATAGCATATTCGGAACGGTCCAGGGCATTACATGAACGTTGTTGCATTTGCCGGCTATTCCGGTTCGGGCAAGACCACCCTGGTGGAAAGCCTGATTCCTGCGCTCAAGCTGCGCGGTCTGCGGGTTTCGGTCGTCAAACATGCCCACCACAGCTTCGACATCGACCAGCCTGGCAAGGACACGTACCGCCACCGGCAGGCCGGGGCTTTCGAGGTGGTCGTGGCCTCGGACAACCGGCTGGCGCTGATCCGCGAGTTCGAGCAGCCGACAGCACTCTCGGTGCACCATCTGATCGCCGAGCTGTACGAGGGCGTGGACTGGGTGCTGGTGGAAGGTTTCAAGAGCAGCGACCTGCTCAAGGTCGAGGTCTGGCGCGCCGACTCGGGCAAACCGGCGCGTTACCCCGACGATGATTTTGTGGTCGCGATTGCCACCGACTCGCCGGACCGGCTGCCCGAAACCACCCTCAGGCCGGTGCTGGATTTGAACGACGCCGATGCCGTCGCCGCCTGGTTGATCGAGAATCACGAACGATTTGTCTACTGCGCCGAGTTGTATGCATGAATACTTCCGCCTCCACTTCCCCCACTGCGAAACCCGCCACGCGCCCGCCGCTTAAAGCCCTCGACGAGGCACTGGCCGAGTTGCTCGGCCGCGCCGCGCCGCTGGCGGGCAGCGAGAGCGTGTCCACTTTCGACGCCGACGGCCGCGTGCTGGCAGAAGCGGTGGTCTCGGCACTGCAGGTGCCGCCCGAAGACAACAGCGCCATGGACGGTTATGCCGTGCGTAGCGCCGAGCTGGCCGATGAAGGTGTGGTGCTGCGCGTGTCGCAGCGCATTGCGGCCGGCAGCAGCGGCAGCGCGCTGGAGCCCGGCACGGTTGCCCGCATTTTTACCGGCGCGCCGATCCCGGCCGGCGCCGATGCGGTGGTGATGCAGGAAGACTGCGAGCCGCTCGCAGACCGCGAAGGGTATGTCAGCGTGCGGCAGCTTCCCAAGCCCGGCCAGTGGATTCGCCGCGCCGGCGAAGACGTCACGCGTGGCGCCACGGTGCTCTCGAAAGGTGAGCGCCTCACGCCCGCTGCGCTTGGGCTGGCGGCCAGTATCGGCATGGACCGGCTGCAGGTGGCGCGGCGCCCGCGGGTGGCGCTGTTTTCCACCGGCGACGAACTGGTGATGCCCGGCGAGGTGGCGCCCGCCCAGATGCGCCCCGGCGCCATCTACAACTCCAACCGTTTCTTTCTGCGCGCCTTGCTGCTGCGCCTGGGCTGCGAGGTCAGCGACCTGGGCATCGTGCCGGACCAGCGCGATGCCACGCTGGACGCGCTGCGCAGCGCCAGCCAGGCGCATGACCTGATCCTGACCAGCGGCGGCGTGTCGGTCGGGGAAGAAGACCACATCAAGCCCGCCGTGCAGCAGCTCGGCTCGCTCGACCTCTGGCAGATTGCCATGAAGCCGGGCAAGCCTTTTGCCTATGGCCGCGTCGGTGCGGCGCACTTCATGGGGCTGCCGGGCAACCCGGTCTCGAGCTTCCTGACCTTTCTGCTGCTGGTGCGGCCTTTCCTGCTCAGGCTCCAGGGGGTGGATGACGTCGCTACCAAATCAATAGCGGCTACCGCCCATTTCACCTGGCCCCGGGCCGATAAACGCCGTGAATTTTTGCGGGTGCAGCGCAACGCGGCCGGCGGGCTGGACCTGTTTCCCAACCAGAGTTCGGGCGTGCTGACCTCGGCGGTCTGGGGCGACGGCGTGGTGGACAACCCGTCGGGCCAGACCATCGCGCATGGCGACACCGTGCGTTTCATCGCTTTTTCGGAATGGCTGGCATGAACCTGGATTCCTCAGTTGAACGCGCCCGAGTGGGTCCTTGGTGGCGCGTCTGGCAAGGCGTGACAACGCGGCAGGCTACTGCCTGCAAGGCGGAGCAACGCAGTCAGGCGCGGCGTCAAGGGCTCAATCGGGTGCGTAGCGCTACCGCCCAAATGGTGACGGTGTTCGTGTCTGAGGAAGTGAGTGTTTATGCGGCTTGCCCAGCGATTACAAGCGGTCAACTGAGGAGTCCAGGTTGAAGATCACCGTCAGGTATTTTGCGTCCGTGCGTGAAGCCATCGGGCAGGGCAGCGAGCAGATCGACACCGCAGCCGCCAGCCTGGCCGCCCTGCGCGACGAACTGATTGCACGCGGCCCGGCGTATGCCGAGGCGCTGGCGCGCGGCAAGTCGGTGCGCATGGCGCTCAACCAGGTCATGAGCGACGAGTCGGCGGCGCTGACGGACGGCTGCGAAGTCGCCTTCTTTCCGCCGGTGACGGGGGGCTGAGATGGCCGATCGCGTGAGCATCCAGACCGGCGACTTCAATCTCGCCGAGGAGATCGCCGCGCTGCGCGCGAACGACAAACGTGTCGGTGCGGTCTGCAGTTTCATCGGCACGGTCAGAGACCGCAACGATGGCCTGAACGTCAGCAGCATGGAGCTCGAGCACTACCCCGGCATGACTGAAAAAGCCATCGAAGCCATGATTGACGAAGCCATGCTGCGCTTCGATATTTTCGGTGCGCGCGTGATCCACCGTGTCGGGCTGCTGCAGCCGCTGGACCAGGTGGTGATGGTGGCGGTGACCTCGGCGCATCGCGGCGAGAGTTTCCAGGCCTGCGAATTCCTGATGGACTACCTCAAGACCCAGGCACCGTTCTGGAAAAAAGAGCAGACGCCGGAGGGCGCGCGCTGGGTCGATGCACGGGTCAGCGACGACGCGGCGCTGGCCAAGTGGGGCATCCAGGCCTCCAACGCCTAGACCCTCGGCTCAGGCTTGCGCGTCGGCTTCCTTGTCCTGCGGCACAAAGGCGGCGCGGGCGTCGTTTTCCAGCCCCGTCGTCAGCAGTTGCAGCAACTCCAGCAGCTGGCCTTGCTGCGCCTTGTTCAGCGGTGCCATCAGGCGGTCATAGGCCCGATCGGCCGGTTGCTGCGCCTGCTTGAGCAGGTCCAGCCCCGCGGCTGACAGCGACACCGCCAGATTGCGCCGGCTGGCCGGCGCCGGCACGCGTTCTATCAGGCCCCGCGTCTCCAGGCCGCGCAGCACCCGCAGCACCGTCACCTTGTCGAAACCCAGCGCACGTGCCAGCGTGGACTGGTCCAGCCCCGGCGTGGCGCGCAGCACGCTGAGCACGCCGAACTGTGCCGGCGTCAGCCCCACGCTGCGGCATTCGTCCTCGAAAACCGCGGTCGAGATCTGATGCGCCCGGCGCAGCAGAAAGCCGGGGCGGGCATAAAGTTGGGTCAGTTTGTGGAAGGCGGGCACGGCAGTAAAAAGTTCTCGTTGACTCAAGCTCTAAGGGAATTCATGGATTGTGCCTTGTCGCTTCGGGTTAATAATTGTTAGCATGCAAACCTAAAAGGATGTTTGATGCAGATCAGTATTTCTCCACGCCGTCGGCTGGCGGTCAAGCTGGGGCTTCTGCTGGTGGCAGCTGGCGCCAGCGCGGGCGCTTGGGCCCAGAGCGCGCAGACCGCCCAGGTGCCGGCCCTGCCGCAGGCGCCGATTCGCCTGATCGTGCCTTTCACGCCGGGCACCGGCATTGACCTGATTGCCCGCACGCTGGGCCCCCGGCTGTCCGAGCGCCTGGGGCGACCGGTGGTGGTGGACAACCGTGCCGGCGCGTCCGGCAACATCGGCACCGAGGCCGTGGTGCGTGCCGCGCCCAATGGCAGCACCTTGCTGGTGACGGTCAACACGTTGGTGATGAATGCCAGCCTGTACCCGCAGCTGACCTTCGACCCGGTGAAGGACCTGACCCCGGTGACGCTGACCAGCTGGGGCCAGTTGCTGCTGGTGGCCAACCCCAAGACCGGTTTCAAAAGCGCCTCGGACCTGATGGCGGCGGCGCGGCAGAAGCCCGGCCGCATCAACTACGGCTCGCCCGGGGTGGGCACACCGCACCACCTGGCGATGGAGCTGTTCAAAAGCACGGCGGGTGTGTTTGTCACGCACATCCCTTACCGCGGCACGGGTCCGGCGCTGACCGACCTGCTCGGCGGCCAGATCGAAACCATGTTCCTGCCCATCCACGTGGCCCTGCCGCATGTGAAGTCCGGCCGGCTGGTGGCGCTGGGCATCGGCAGCGACAAGCGCCACGCGCTGTTGCCCGAGGTGCCGACGCTGGCCGAGGCCAGAGCCGGCAAGGTCCATGTGGACATGTGGTACGGCATTTTTGCGCCGCCGGGCACCTCGCCCGACCTGGTCGCCCTGTACAACCGCGAGATCCGGGAGATTTTGCTGAGCGACGAGGTCAAGAAGGCCTTCCAGACCCAGGGCATGGACCCGAGCGGCAGCACGCCGGGCGAGTTCAAGAGCCTGGTCGAGCTGGATGCGAAGCGCTGGGCCGGTTTGATCCAGGCCCAGGGCATCACCGCGAACTGATTTGCTACTGAATAGATAGCTGGTGGCGCCCGTCTATCAAGGGCTGGCGGCCAATTTGATTTTCATTATTTATATCCGCCGTCATCCCGGACATGATCCGGGATCCATGCTGCATGAACCGGGGCTGCGGCGTGCCTGCATGGATTGCGGATCAAGTCCGCAATGACAGTCCAGTTGAAACTATCGAAGAGAACACCATGAAAATTGCCATCGTCGGCGGCGGCATAGGCGGGCTGAGCCTGGCGCTTGCGCTGCATCAGCGCGGCATCCAGAGCGAGGTTTTTGAAACCGTGCCTGAAGTCAAGGAACTCGGCGTCGGCATCACCTTGCTGCCGCACGCCATGCGCGAGCTGGCGGCGCTGGGCCTGCAGGAGCAGCTCGAAGCCGTCGGCATCGAAAACGAGGAAAGCGTGTTTTTCAACCGCTTCGGCCAGTTCATCTACAAGGAGCCGCGCGGCCGCCATGCCGGCTACGCCTTGCCCGAGATCGGTATTCCGCGCGGCAAGCTGCACCGCCTGCTTTACGAAGCGGCGCTCGAGCGCCTGAGCCCCGACGCGGTCCATACCAACCGCCGCTGCGTGCGTGTGGAGCAGAACGAGAGCGGCGCCACCCTGCATTTCATGCAGACCTCCAGCGGCATGAGCCTGCCGCCGGTGAAAGCCGACGTGGTGATTGCCTGCGACGGCGTCAACTCCACGCTGCGGCGCCAGTTCTACCCCGACGAAAAAGTCGCGTTTGCCGGCATCAACACCTGGCGCGGCGTGACGCGGCACAAACCCATCCTGACCGGCCGCAGCTACATGCGCATCGGCTCCATCGACACCGGCAAGATGGTGATTTATCCCATCGTCGACAAGCTGGACGACGAGGGCCACCAGCTGATCAACTGGGTCGCCGAGATCCAGCGGGACAACGCCGCCATGAACGACTGGAACCAGAAAGGCGATCCCAGGGATTTCCAGGGCATCTTCAAGGACTGGCGCTTCCCGTGGCTGGACGTTCCGGCGCTGATTGCCAACGCCGAGCAGATCCTCGAGTACCCCATGGTCGACAAGGACCCGGTGCCGCAGTGGACCTTCGGCCGCGTGACCCTGCTGGGCGACGCGGCCCACCCCATGTACCCGCGCGGCTCCAACGGCTCGGCCCAGGCCCTGATCGACGCGCGCGTGCTGGCCGAACAGCTGGCGCTGCATGCCGGTGGCGATGCGCGGGCCGCGCTGCAGGCTTACGAGCAGCTGCGGCTGACCCCGACCGCGAACATCGTGCTGACGAATCGCTCGGTGCCGCCCGATTTCATCAACATCAAGGTGGACGAGCTGAGCGGCGGCAAGCCTTTTGCGGACATCGATGCGCTGATCAGCCAGCAGGAACTGCGTGCGATTTCGGACCACTACAAGCAGGTGGCCGGCTTCTCGCTGGAGGCGGCCAGGAATTAGGCTGCAATGGCGGGCGGCCGGAGCGGGCGCCGTCCGGAAACCCCGGCACGTATCAATTCAGGTATTTGGGCCGGGGCAGGTCAACGGACAGCTCGGCAGGCTCGGTGTCGGGCGTGGCGTCCTGCACCACGACGTCATTGGGTGCGGCCGCCACGGCTGCCGGCACCGTGAGCCACTGCGAGAGCTTCACGCTCTGGTGCAGCAGATGCAGCAGGCCGTTGCTCAGCTGCGGGTCCATCATCACCTGGAAATCGCGCACCGTGGGTTGCCCGGGCAGCTTTTCAAACAGCTGCAGGCGCAGCTGGCCGTTGCCCATCAGGGTGACCTTCACCTCGGTCAGCAGCAAGGGTTCGGGGCCTACCGCCACGTCGGCGGGCGGGCCGGGCTGGTCGCGGTAAGGGGTTTCAAAATCCCCGCTGCGCAGCGTCGCTTCTTTCTGGAAGGTTGTCAGCAACTGGCCGCGCTGCTCGTCCAGGCTGGTGGCCGCCTCCTGCGGGGCCGCCACCTTGCGGGTCTGGTCGGCCGCGGTTTTATCAAGCACGGGCAGCAGCGCCAGCGCCAGGCGCCGGGTGAGCCAGGCGCGCAACTCGCCGCCGTCCCGGCCGTTGATGCGGATCATCAGGCGGTCCTGCTCCTGGACGTAACTGACCGACACCTGGTGAATGTTCATGGTTTCATTTTAGTCCGCCGCCTGTTCCCCGGGGGCTTGATCTCCGTCAAGCCGCACCCGGGCCAGGCTGTGCATAAAGGGAAGCGCTTCCAAAGGAGCCATCAACCCGGTTGTGAGCAGGGGCTATTGAAAAGCCCCGGGTTCAGCCCCAGATCTTCAGCAATCAAATTCACCAAGGGACGCCATGCGCCAGGACAAACTCACCACCAAATTCCAGGAAGCGCTCAGCGACGCACAGTCGCTCGCACTGGGCAACGACAACGCCTACATTGAGCCGGTGCACCTGCTGGCCGCCATGCTGGGCCAGGAAGACGGCCCCAAAGCGCTGCTGCAGCGCGCGGGTGTCAACGTGGCGGCCTTGCAGGCCGCTGCTGACGCCGCCGTCAAGAAGCTGCCGACGGTGTCGGGCCAGGAGCAGATCCAGGTCGGCCCCGAGCTCGGCAAGCTGCTGCAGGCCACCGAAAAGGAATCCATCAAGCGCGGCGACCAGTTCATCGCCGGCGAGCTGTATTTGCTGGCAGTGGCCGACAGCAAGGCCGAGGTCGGCAAGCTCGCCAAAGAGGCCGGCCTGACACGCAAGGCGCTGGAGGCGGCCATCGATGCCGTGCGCGGCGGCCAGGGCGTGGACAGCCCGGAAGCCGAAGGCCAGCGCGAAGCGCTCAAGAAATACACCCTGGACCTGACCGAGCGCGCCCGCATGGGCAAGCTGGACCCGGTCATCGGCCGCGACGACGAGATCCGCCGCGCCATCCAGGTGCTGCAGCGCCGCACCAAGAACAACCCGGTGCTGATCGGCGAGCCGGGCGTCGGCAAGACCGCCATCGTTGAAGGCCTGGCCCAGCGCATCGTCGCCGGCGAGGTGCCCGATTCGCTCAAGGGCAAACGTGTGCTGAGCCTGGACATGGCGGCACTGCTGGCCGGTGCCAAGTTCCGCGGCGAGTTCGAGGAACGCCTGAAAACCGTGCTGAAAGAACTGGCCAAGGACGAAGGCCAGACCATCGTCTTCATCGACGAGCTGCACACCATGGTGGGCGCCGGCAAGGCCGAAGGCGCGATGGACGCGGGCAACATGCTCAAACCTGCACTGGCCCGGGGTGAATTGCATTGTGTGGGTGCGACCACGCTCGACGAATACCGCAAGTACATCGAGAAAGACGCCGCGCTCGAGCGCCGCTTCCAGAAAATCCTGGTGGGCGAGCCGACGGTGGAAGCGACGATTGCCATCCTGCGCGGTCTGCAGGAAAAATACGAAGTTCACCATGGCGTGCAGATCACCGACCCGGCCATCGTCGCTGCGGCCGAACTCAGCCACCGCTACATCACCGACCGCTTCCTGCCCGACAAGGCGATCGATTTGATCGACGAGGCCGCGGCCAAGATCAAGATCGAGATGGACTCCAAGCCCGAGGTCATGGACAAGCTGGACCGCCGGCTGATCCAGCTGCAGATCGAGCGCGAGGCGGTGCGCCGCGAAAAAGACGAATCTTCGCAGAAACGCTTTGCGCTGATCGAGGAAGAAATCACCAAGCTGCAAAAGGAAATTTCCGACCTGGACGAAATCTGGCAGGCCGAAAAAGCCCAGGCGCTCGGCTCCAAGGACGTGATGGAAGAGATCGACCGCATCCGCTTCCAGATCGAGGAGTTCACGCGCAAGGGTGATTTCAACAAGGTGGCCGAGCTGCAATACGGCAAGCTGCCCGAGCTGGAAAAACGCCTCAAGGAAGCGCAGGACGTCGAGTCCAAAAAAGGCGCCACCAGCGCGCCCACCTTGCTGCGCACCCAGGTCGGCGCCGAAGAGATCGCTGAAGTGGTGGCGCGCGCCACCGGCATTCCGGTCAGCAAACTGATGCAGGGCGAGCGCGACAAGCTGCTGCTCATGGAAGGCAAGCTGCACGAACGTGTGGTTGGCCAGGACGAAGCCATCGGTGCGGTCGCCAACGCCATCCGCCGCTCGCGCTCGGGCCTGAGCGACCCGAACCGCCCGACCGGCTCCTTCCTGTTCCTCGGCCCCACCGGCGTCGGCAAGACCGAACTCTGCAAGGCACTGGCCGGCTTCCTGTTCGACAGCGAAGACCACCTGATCCGCGTCGACATGAGCGAGTTCATGGAGAAACACTCGGTGGCCCGCCTGATCGGTGCGCCTCCGGGGTATGTGGGTTACGAAGAGGGCGGCTACCTGACCGAAGCCGTTCGCCGCAAGCCCTACAGTGTGCTGCTGCTCGACGAGGTGGAAAAAGCCCACCCCGATGTGTTCAATGTGCTGCTGCAGGTGCTGGACGACGGCCGCCTGACCGACGGCCAGGGCCGCACCGTGGACTTCAAGAACACCGTGATCGTGATGACCAGCAACATCGGCTCACCCATCATCCAGTCCATGGTGGGCCAGCCGTATGAAGACGTCAAGGAAGCGGTGGAGGGCGAGCTGAAGAACTACTTCCGCCCCGAGTTTTTGAACCGCATCGACGAGACCGTGGTGTTCCACTCGCTGGACGCAAAAAACATCGAGTCCATCGCGCGCATCCAGCTCAAGGTGCTCATGGAGCGCCTGCAGAAGATGGACCTCACGATGGAGGTGTCGGAAGCAGCCATTGCCGAACTCGCCAAGGTCGGCTTCGACCCGGTGTTCGGTGCCCGGCCGCTCAAGCGTGCGATCCAGCAGCGGATTGAAAACCCGCTGTCCAAGCTGCTGCTCGAAGGGCGCTTCCTGCCCAAGAGCACGATCCCGGTGGACGTGGACCCGGTGCGCGAGCCCGGCGTGTTCAAGTTCGACCGCGCCACAAGCTGAGCCCTTACTAAGCCCCGAGGGCGGCGCGGGTTGCTATTGAATCAGTAGCTGACTGCGCCCGCTGTATAAGGGCTAGCGGCCTGTTTGATACATGAAAACCTGAAAACCCGCTCTTGCGAAGGCAAAAGCGGGTTTTCTTTTTTCAAAAACGACCCGCTGCAGGCTCCGCTGCCGGGAAAGCTCGCGCATAAAGGCGAGGTCATGTCGGATGTTGGCAGACCTGTCCGGGGCACAGTAAAGTGCCGGACAAACCTCCAATGACTGGGTTTTTTCCGGAATCGACCGGCCAGGGCTTGTCATGGCTCGCGGTGTCAGCCGGTACTTTTTGCGGAACATATCCAAGGCGTCAAAAACAATGCTCACCGATCCCTGGCTCAATCGATGGCTTCCCCTTGTGCTTGAGCGGGCGAATTCGGACCCCGTGCTGGAGATCGGTTGTGGCCACGGAGACGACACGGCTGTCCTTGCCGGCGCCGGGTTGAAGGTCCACGCTTTCGATCTTTCCAGTGTTTCGGCTGGCATCACGAAGCTTCGTGTACCGACGGCGGTGGTTGAGTGCCGAGACGTGCGAGAACCCTTCCCCGAGGTGGCAAGTGAGCTGGGGGTCGTCGTTGCCAGCCTGTCGCTTCACTATTTCCCCTGGGCCGAGACGCAGGCCCTGGTAAGGCGCATCCGTTCAACCTTGCGGCCCGGCGGCGTTTTTCTGTGCCGCCTCAACTCCGACCAGGACCATAACTTCGGCGCCAGCGGCCACCCTGAAATCGAGCCCAACTTTTTCATGGTCAAGGGTGAACCCAAACGCTTCTTCGATGAAGCCGCGATCACGTCACTTTTTGCAGAAGGCTGGAACACGCTTTCGCTTGAGCACTTTGTCACCAAAAAGTACGTCAGGTCGAAAGCCCTGTGGGAAGTGGTTCTTGAGCGTACGGACGCCTGAGTTTCTTCCGACGGGCAATAAGATGGGCCAAACGGAACAAACCATCTGGAGAACGCAATGAAGAGCTGGATTTACCTTTTCGTGGCCATCGTTGCGGAGGTGATTGCAACTTCGGCGCTGAAGTCGAGCAATGGCTTCAGCAAGTTGTGGCCGTCGTTTGTGGTCATCGCCGGCTACGGCACATCGTTCTTCTTCCTGCCGCTCACGCTGCGCCACATCCCTGTCGGAATTGCATACGCCATCTGGTCGGGTATTGGGGTGGTCCTGATTTCGATCGTGGGCTGGCTGCTTTTCAATCAGAAGCTTGATGCACCGGCGATTCTTGGAATGGGGCTGATTGTTTCCGGGGTGGTGGTGCTGAACGTGTTTTCCAAGGTGGCTGCGCACTAACTAGCTGCTTCTTTCATCGTTGATTTTCAATCACCCGCAAAGCACAGAACCGAATACTCATCGACTGTGTGATGACGTGACGGTGCGACGGTGCAGATCCAACGGGGTTTGCGAGTGTTCTTCGAAACCGGTGCCGGGGTCTAAGTCACAAGATTCGACGAACTTGACGAGAAACTCGTGGGGCATTCAATGTTGGATCGCCTTCGGCTCAGGGTATGAACGCAAGGCCTCAGCCATCTTTAACGCCTGCTGATGCTGAGGGCCATCCATAATTGCAAGCTGGATTTCCCTTTGAACGACCCGATTGCAGATTGTCCGAAGTCGTCGAAATTGATGGCGCTCATTTTCCTTGAGAGTGCCAAGACCTCGGTGGACGATTTTCGAGCGAACCTTGTAGATGCTCTTGAACTCCGTCACAAGGTCGTCGCGTTCTTTTGCACTGCTCGCGATTAGATAGGCGCAGCGTGTGGCCAGCATGGCGGTCACTCCTTCCCCTCCGTCCTCAGTACCCAAAAGTACCTCAGCACAGATAGCTAGCTGCATGAACCCCATGAGTTCGTCCCCGTTGGAACGACTGTCGAAGAGCCAGCGACCTGCGAGGACGAGCTGCGGCAATGTCTCTTCCATGTCCAAGACATGTACGATGGTCTGTAGATCTTGCACGATGCGTCCACGCCCACCAGTGCTAACACTGACTTTGCGGATTAGCGCGCTAGTGTTATCGCCAATCGTTTCTTCTTCAATTTTGAGGAAATCGTCAGCACTGCTCTGATAGATGTTGATCAAGAGCTGATCGCTGTTCAAGATTTTCCAGCCACTCTCCAGTACTTCCATGCCGAACGCGAGTCCGAAAAAAGCTTTCAAAAGAGTAGTGAAGCGATTCAGCGGCTGCGGAGAAAAGATGGAGTTTATATAGCCTTCGAGCCTCACATACAGGTGGCTGCGGCGGGAAGGAGGCTGCGCGTCGATCGTTGGCTGACCCGACGCGGACATTGTTGTCGGCAGCGCCGCTATGCCGAGTAGGGACATGAGCGCATTTTGTGGTGGCTTCTCTGTGACATCGGAAGTTGGGTAGGGGTACCCACTCTGCTTCTCGTGCCAAGCCCCGATGATTGCGAGCTGTCGGCCAAGAATAGGCGGTGCACTGCTTTTGTACAGTTCGTCGGAGATGCTGGCCGGAAGTTCGACAACGGCGACGTATTGATTGGGCAATGCCGTCAGCAAGGCCAAGAGTCTGTTGGCGAGCGCTTCGACGTCACTGTATTGCGGTAGCTCGCATAACCGACTTTTGCCTGCTTTCGCCTCGGGTGAAAGCAGCAACAACTCGTCAGTGAGCGTGCCAAACATAAGAGACACCATGGGGCGTTCGCCGACATAGGCCTCGATTTTCTCTTTCAGCCTGCTGGGTGCGCCGCGAAGTACGGCGGTAAAGGCCCTGTCAGCGTCGAACATGCTTTGGATGTCTAGTCGACCTGCATCCGACAGCCTAAGCTTGGGCAGTTCAGTACGTAGCGTGCCAATCAGCTTGTCTTGCAGTCGGGCATCTAGTTCCATGATCACATCCTCTCAGCGATCACGTGGCCGGGTATTCAGCGCGTGAGGGCATATAGAAATCGAGTGTAGCGCGCTGGCCAGGGAGTTGAATACTTCTCGGATCACTGCTTTCTTAATGTTGATCACAGGGCAAGAGCCGAGTGCGGCGTATCCCGTGGGGTGCAACACTTGCAGCACGATATGAGCTGGAAGATACTCGCGTTCATTGAAAAGTCCACCAGGAGTCAAGCATGACCTCCGCGCCGACACCCAGCTTCACCGTCAAGCACATCGACCACATCGTGCTTCGTGTCGCAAGCCTTGAACGTGCCATGGCTTTTTATTGCGATGTGCTGGGCTGCAAAGTCGCCAGAAGACGAGATGACCTCGGCCTCATCCATCTGTCAGCCGGCAGCTCCATGATTGACCTTGTCGCGCTCGACGGCGTGCTTGGGCGGCGGGGTGGCGCTGGCGCCGCGAAGGAAGGCCGCAATGTCGACCATCTGTGCCTTCGGGTTGAGCCCTTTGATGAAGTGGCTCTGACGCAGCACCTTGCCGCGCTCAACATACCCACCCACGGCGCGGCTGCCGTGAACTTCGGGGCCGAGGGGGAGGGCTTGTCGCTTTACGTCTCTGACCCGGACGGCAATACGGTTGAGTTGAAGGGGCCTGCGCGCGCCTGAAGCCTCTGAGGGCTGCGCGAATTGCTATTGAATCAGTAGCTGCTCGCGCCCGAATCCATTGGGCTGCAGCACGTTTTTATACGTCATTTGCAGCCGGACTGGCAAAAAACTCAGGCTTTTGGATCTGCCGCCCGCCGCAGTGCAGCCATCAGGGCAGACTGGGTGATCATGCCCACCAGCCGCTCGCCGCTGACTTCTTACTTGTAAAACGCCTCGACCTTGCCCTTGAGCTTGATCATCAGTGGTTGGCCCTTGCGGTCCAGCGCTTTGCCGGCGGGCACCTTGATCCAGCGTTCGCTGATGCAGTACTCCTCGACGTCGGTGCGTTCCTTGTCGTTGAAGCGGATGCCGATGTCGTGCTCGAACACGGCGGCAACGTGGTGCGGGCTGCGAGGGTCCGCGGACAGGTGGTCGGGCAGAGGGGGGCGTTCAATGGTGTCGGTCATGGATATTTTTTGGGTTAGCGCGAATCGTCAGCCATTTTCCCTGATTTGGGCCGGGTATCCGCTTCAAGCCCCCAAGCCCGCAAACACATTCTGCACATCGTCGTTGGCGTCGATGGCGGCCAGGAAGGCTTCCACTTCTTCCAGATCCGCGGCGCTCAGGCTGGCCGGGTCAACCGGGTTCTTGGCCTTGTAGCCGAGCTTGGCCGACAGCACGGTAAAGCCCTGGGCCGGCAGCGCGCGGCTGACGATGTCGAGGTCGCTCGCATCGGTCAGAAACATCGTGGTGCCTTCTTCGTCGCCGGGCTCGAAGTCCTGGGCGCCGGCTTCAATCGCGGCCAGCTCGGGGTCGGCGCCTGCTGCCGCGGGTTCTGCCTCGATCATGCCGACATGGTCGAAATCCCAGGACACGGAGCCGGATGTGCCCAGCTGCCCCTTGCGGAACAACACGCGCATTTCAGGGGCGGTGCGGTTCAGGTTGTCGGTCAGGCATTCGACCATGACGGGCACGCGGTGCGGTGCGAAACCTTCGTAAATCACGTGTTCATAATGAACCACATCTCCCGTGAGGCCGGCGCCTTTCTTGATGGCGCGCTCCAGGGTGTCCTTGGGCATGGAGACCTTGCGGGCCTGCTCGACGACCAGCCGCAGGCGCGCGTTCGAGGCCGGGTCGGCGCCGTTGCGCGCCGCGATCATGATGTCCTTGGCCAGTCGGCCAAACAGTTTGCCCTTGGCATTGGCTGCCAGTTCCTTGCCTTTTGCTTTCCACTGCGCGCCCATGCTTGAAATTCCTTGGTGTTGCGGCGCATGCATGCGCCTGGCTGGTTCGGGGTGTTGGGGGCATGCGCGCTGTCTGAAACGCCGCGGCACGTCACCCGAGGGTTCCGGTTATACACCCATCCCCGGGCGGTTCCGGCCATCTGCGCAGGGGCGGGGGCGCGCGGGCCCCTGTTTCTGGCTGGTCGAACGCTGACTCGTCTACCATCAGAAAACGGGAGCCGTGCCGTCATGGCCGCCACTCGCCCAACCCCTGACAAAAAAATGGCCACCCCCCCTCCAGCGTCTCACCGGCCTCAGCCCCCCAGCGCAACGCCCGTGGCATCCGCCCGCCAGGGCCTGAGCGCCAGCGAGGCGACACGCCGCCTTGCCGAGCAGGGGCCCAACCTGCTGCCCGGCAGCGAACCCAAGTCCACCGCGGCCATCGTGCGCGACGTGGTCACCGAACCGATGTTCCTGATGCTGCTGGCCGCCGGCGGCATCTACCTGGCGCTGGGCGACCGGGGCGAGGCGCTGTTCCTGCTGAGTTTTGTGTTTGTGGTCATCGCCATCACGCTGGTGCAGGAGCGCAAGACGCAGCGCGCGTTGGAGTCGCTGCGCGACCTGTCGGCTCCGCGCGCCCTGGTGATACGGGACGGCCTGGAGCAGCGCATTGCCGGACGCGAGGTGGTGCTGGGTGACCTGCTGGTGCTGCACGAGGGCGACCGTATTGCTGCCGATGCGCTGCTGGTGGACGGCCAGCTGGAGGTTGATGAGTCGCTGCTGACGGGCGAGGCCGTGCCCGTGACCAAGCTGCCCCTGGCGCCGGGGGCCGGGGAGGGCACGGCCCCCGCGCCGGGCGGCGACGGCACCGCGGCCCTGTTCGCGAGCACCGTGGTCACGCGCGGCGTGGGCCTGGCCGAAGTCTGCGCCATCGCCGCCCAAACGGCGGTCGGGCGCATAGGCGCCGACCTGGCCGCCACCACCGAGCCGCCCTCGGCGCTTCAGCAGCGATCGCGCAAACTGGTGCGCCAGCTCGGCGTGGCTGCGCTGTTGCTGGCCAGCGCGCAAGTTGTGCTGGGCTGGTGGTGGAACGACAGGCCGCTGCTGGAGAGCCTGCTTTCCGGCATTGCGCTGGCCATGGCCATCCTGCCCGAGGAAATTCCGGTCATCCTCACCGTCTTCCTGGCGCTGGGCGCGTGGCGCATCTCCCGGCACAAGGTGCTGACGCGGCGCGTCACCGCCGTCGAGGCGCTGGGCGCCATCACCGTGCTCGCGGTGGACAAGACCGGCACGCTGACGGTGAACCGCATGGCGGTGGCCGAACTCGCCACGGCTGGCGCGCACTTTCAACCGGAGGGTGCCGACAGTCTGGCCGAGGAATTTCACCTGCTGGTGGAATTTGCGATGTTGGCCACGCCCGGTGATCCGTTCGACCCGATGGAAAAGGCGATCCAGCTTTTTGGCCACCAGTGGCTGGCCGGCACCGAGCATGTGCACGAGGGCCGCGAGCCCGAGTTTGAGTACGCGTTGTCGGGCGAGATTCTGGCCATGACACGCGTGTTTGCCAGTGCTGATCCTTCGCAGCACCTGCTGGCCACCAAGGGCGCGCCGGAGGCCGTGGCCGACCTGTGCCACCTTGACGTGGCGCAGCGTGATGCCATCGGCCGGCAGGTGGAAACCATGGCAGAACGCGGTCTGCGTGTGCTCGGCGTGGCGCGCGGGCGCTGGAGCGGGCAGGCCACCGCACCGGACGCGGCGCCGCCCTGGCCGCCAAGCCAGCACGACTTCGATTTCGAATTTCTCGGCCTGGTCGCCCTGGCCGACCCGCCACGCGCCGAGGTGTCTGCCGCGCTGGCCGAATGCCGGCAGGCTGGTGTGCGTGTGATCATGATGACCGGTGACCACCCCGCCACGGCCCTGGCCATTGCGCGCCAGGTCGGCCTGTCGGAGCGCCCCGACCTGATGACTGGCGCCGAGATCGAAGCCCTGGACGATGCCGCCCTGCGCCAGCGGCTGCGCCATGTGGACCTGTGTGCGCGCCTCAAACCCCAGCACAAGCTGCGTCTGGTGCAGATGCTGCGCACCGATGGCGAGGTGGTGGCCATGACCGGCGACGGCGTCAACGACGCGCCCGCACTCAAGGCGGCCGACGTGGGTATTGCCATGGGCGAGCGCGGCACCGACGTGGCACGCGAGGCCGCCGCGCTGGTGCTGCTCGACGACAGCTTTGCCCGCATCGTGGCCGCCATCCGCCAGGGCCGGCGCATTGACGACAACATCCGCAAGGCGACGCGGTTTGTGTTTGCCGTGCATGTTCCCATCATCGCGCTGGCGCTGGTGCCCACGCTGCTGCACTGGCCGGTGCTGCTGCTGCCGGTGCACATCGTGTTGCTGGAACTGTTGATTGATCCGGCCTGCTCCATCGTGTTCGAGGCCGAGCCGGAGGGCAGCGACCTGATGACGCGACCGCCGCGCCCCGCCTCGGACTCACCGTTTGCCGCCGCACCGCTGATGCAGGGCGTGTTGCAGGGCCTGGGTGTGGCAGGGGTGCTGCTGGCCGGGCAGACCTGGCTGGCAGGGCAGGGCTGGAGCGCCGCCCAGGGCCGTGCCGTGGTGTTCAGCGCGCTGGTGCTGGCGGTGATGTTGTTGATCCTGGCCAACCGCGATCCGTCGCGGCCCGTACTGCTCGGTGCGGCTGCGTCCAACCCCTGGCTGTGGCGCATGGCCGCCGGTGTGGCTGTGCTGCTGGTGGCGGTGCTCGGCCTGCCGTGGCTGCGGGACCTGATGGGTCTGGCCCTGCCTGGAGGGCGGGAACTGACACTCGCCGCCGTGCTGGTGGCACTGTGTCTGGTCTGGCTGGAACTGGTGCGGGTGCTGGGGCAGCGCCTGTTCCGTAGCCACAGAATCTCCGACTGAACCCAGCGCGCGTTGCGCATTCGGGCCATGGCCGCTGCCTGAGAAGCGGGCAGTGCCGGGAAGGGGCTGCCGCGTCAGGTGTTCTGCGGTTTCCGGCCCTGTTGCAGCACTTCCCGCAGCCCGGCGAAACGCTTGCGGTACTGTGCAGGCGTCAGGTTGACTTCACGCTTGAACAGCCGCGCGAAGTAGCCCGCGTCTTCGTAACCCACCTGCTCGGCGATGGCCTCGATCGAGTCGTCCGAGGCTTCCAGCAACTGCTTGGCTTCTTCGAGCCGCACGGTGTGCACGTACTGCAGCGGCGACATGCCCGTGGCCTGCTGGAAGCGCCGCACGAAAGAGCGTTCTGCCAGACCCGACAGCTGCGTCATCGCCGCCACCGGACTGGACGCCCGGTAGTGCTCTGCGGCCCAGAGCTGGCAACGCGTGATGACGGCGTCGTCCGATTGGCGGCTGGCTGACAGGCGGGCAAAGGGCTGCTGGCCGCTTTGGTGCCAGTCGATGAGGTACAGGCGCGCCATCTGCATGGCCGCCTCAAGGCCGATCAGGCGCGCGATCAGGTAGAGGGCCAGGTCCTGCCAGGACGTGCCGCCGCCCGCCATCACCAGCCGTTGACCTTCACCCGCAGTGACCAGTGCGCGCTGGCGGTGCAGCCGAATGCCCGGATGGCGTTGTGCCAGCACGTCGCAATAGGCCCAGTGTGTGGTGGCGTCTTCGCCCTCCAGCAGGCCGGCTTCGGCCAGCAACAGCGCACCGGAGCAGGCCGCCGCCACGATGGCGCCACGGGCATACGTCTGTCTCAGCCAGGCAGCCTCGGCCTTGAAGCGGCCGCGCAAGTCATCGGTGGGAACCACAAACACCTCGGGCACACACACCACCTCGGCGGGCAGTGCATCGGCCAGCGACGCATCGGGCACCACCCGCACGCCGTTGGCAATGGTCAGGGGCTGGCCGTCGCTCGAGACGATTTGCACCCGAAGCTGCGATGTGCCGGGGCGGCCTTCGACCACCTGCGGCCAGTCGCGTCCGACACCCTGAAACAGGTCGTTCAGGCCAAACAGCACCGAGGCGGTGACCTCGGGCAGCACCAGGATGGAAACGGTGGCGATGGCGCGGGTACCGGTTGGCTCGGTCATGGCGGATTTGTCGTGTGGGTGGCGGTTTTGGCTGCAGGTCAAAACGGCCTTCCTGCCTACAGTTGCTGAACATTCTAGAGCGCTGCTTCCGCCATGCGGGCCGGCACTGCTTTCAGTCTGACTCGCGCTTTAGTCAACCCTACAAGGAAATCGACATGTCTTTGCCCGACATCCTGACGCTGGCTGTTTTGCCCGCGTTCCTGCTTCTGGACTATTTTGTCCCTCCCGCCGGCGGGTTTCGCAGCCGGTGGTGGCGCTCCCGCGCCGCGGTGGTGATTGCCATCAACTTCGGAATGGCGCTGCTGGTCGGCCAGCTTTGGGCCGGGTTCATGGGTGATCTGCATGTGTTCAACGGCGCGTCGCTCGGCACCGCGGGCGGCGCTGCGGCGGGTGTGCTGGTGTATGAGTTTTTCCATTACTGGTACCACCGCAGCGCCCACCGCTTCGACTGGCTGTGGCTGGCAGGGCACCAGATGCACCACAGCACCGAGTCCTTCGACGCCTGGGGCGCCTTTTACCTGCATCCGCTGGACACGGTTTTCTTCACCACGCTGCTGAGCCTGGTGCTGTTCCCCCTGCTGGGCCTGAGCCCCGAGGCGGGCGCCTGGGCGGCGGCCGTGCTGACTTTTCTGAGCGTTTTTGAGCATGCCCGTGTGCACACGCCGCGCTGGCTGGGTTACCTGGTCCAGCGGCCCGAGAGCCATGCCGTGCACCACCAGCGCGGTGTGCACGCCCACAACTATGCCGATCTGCCGCTGTGGGACCTGCTCTTCGGAACCTTCCACAACGGAGCCGTACAAGGCCCATGGCCTGAACAAGGTTTTCACGACGGCGCTTCGGCGCGTATTCCCGAAATGCTGGCGTTTCGCGACGTGTCGCGCCCGGCACTGATTCAACCCACCCACTCTTTGGAGATTTCCCCATGAAAGACGCTTCCGGATACACCCTCTCGGGCTGCAATGCCCAGGCCCTGAGCCACCTTGAGCAGGCCCTGCATGAATTTCGCTGTTTCGCCGGCAACCCGGTGGCCACGGCCGAGGCTGCGCTGGCCGAAGCGCCCGGCCTGGTGATGGCGCATGTGCTGCGCGCCTGGCTGTACCTGCTTTCCGCCGAGGCAGATGGCGTTGTGCCCGCACGCGAAGCCCTGGACGCGGCGCGTAGCCTGCCCTGCAACGAACGCGAAGCCTGGCACCTGGGTGCCATCCAGCAGCTGTGCCATGGCCACTGGCGCGCCGCAGCCATCACGCTGGAAGACCTCAATGCCCACTACCCGCTGGACACGCTGGCCCTGCAGGCGGGCCAGCAGATCGACTTCTTCGCGGGCGACTCGCGCATGCTGCGCGACCGCATCGCGCGTGTGTTGCCGGCATGGTCCCGCCATGTGCCCGGCTGGCACGCGGTGCTGGGCATGCAGGCCTTCGGGCTGGAGGAAACCGGCGACTATGCCCGCGCGGAGCGCCTGGGTCGCGAAGCCGTGGAGCTTGAGCCGCGAGACGCCTGGGCCCAGCACGCGGTGGCGCATGTGCTGGAGATGCAGGGGCGCCGTGACGAAGGCATTGAATGGATGCTTGGCAACGAAGGCTGGCAGTCGGACAGTTTTCTGGCCGTGCACAACTGGTGGCACCTGGCCCTGCACCACCTCGCGCAGGGCGACGTGCCCGAGGTGCTGGCGCTTTACGACGGCCCCATCCACGGCCACCGCCCGCAGATTCATGTGGAGCTGGTGGACGCCAGCGCCTTGCTCTGGCGGCTCAAGCTCCAGGGGGCCGACGTCGGCCAGCGCTGGCAGCAACTGGCCGAGCGCTGGGCGCCATTTGCCGCCGATGGCCACTACGCTTTCAGTGACTGGCATGCGGCGATGGCCTTTGTTGCTGCCGGACGTGACGACCTGTTGCAGGCGCTGCAACACGCCCAGCAAGAAGCCATGACGCGCCAGGGCGACAACGCCGTATTCACCCGTGAAGTCGGTGCGGCCGCCACGCAGGCCTTCATCGCGTACGGGCAACAGGACTGGGGCCGTGCGGTCGAACTGCTGCGGCCCATCCGCAGCCAGTCGCATCGTTTCGGCGGCAGCCACGCGCAACGGGACTTGCTGGAGCAGACGCTGATTGCAGCAGCGCAGCGCAGCGGGCAGCGGGTGTTGGCCCAGGCGCTGGAGCAGGAGCGCCAGCTGCTGGCGCGGCAACGGCACCCTGTCACTCATGCGGGTCTTGTTGTCACATCATGAGCACGGCATTCACTTTTTCGCGCTTGTTTCCATACCGTCCCGCCTGGCCCTGGCAACGGGAGGGGGTGGCCTGGCCCGGTTCGACGGACACCCTGGACTTGTCGAAGTCAGCCATCCACCGCATTGCGCGGCCTGCGGGTTATCGCATTGAATGCATCGCCGGTTCGGCGTGGGTCACGCAGGACGGGCATGCGCGGGACATCATGCTGGAGGCCGGGGAAGGCTACACCTGCGTGCGGCCTGAGCGCCTTCTGGTGCAGGCCCTGGAGGCGGTGGTGCTGCGCGTGGCGTTAGCTGCCGTGTGACCCAGCCATCAGCCCCGTGCCGGTATGCCCAGGCCTTTGACAACCGCCGGCCGCGCCACAAACGTTTCCAGCACACGCAGCACGTTCGGAAAGTCGGTGATGCCGATCAGCTCGCCGGCCTCGTAGAACCCGATCAGGTTGCGCACCCAGCCGAAGGTGGCGATGTCGGCGATGGTGTAGTCGTCGCCCATGATCCAGGCGCGGCCTTCGAGGCGCTTGTCCAGCACACCGAGCAGCCGTTTTGCCTCCGCCACATAGCGGTCGCGCGGGCGTTTGTCGTCGTAGTCCTTGCCGGCGAACTTGTGGAAGAAACCGAGCTGGCCGAACATCGGGCCGATGCCGCCCATCTGGAACATCAGCCACTGGATGGTTTCATAACGGCCGGCAGGGTCGGTTGGCATGAATTTGCCGGTCTTCTCGGCCAGGTAGATCAGGATGGCGCCGGACTCGAACAGGCCCAGCGGTTGGCCGCCCGGGCCGTTCGGGTCGAGGATGGCCGGGATCTTGTTGTTGGGGCTCAGCGAGATGAATTCCGGCGACATCTGGTCGTTGGTCTCGAAGCTGACCAGGTGCGGCTCGTAAGGCAGGCCGGTTTCCTCCAGCATGATGGACACCTTGACGCCGTTGGGCGTGGGCAGTGAATAAAGCTGGATGCGCTCGGGGTGCTGCGCAGGCCATTTACGGGTGACGGGGAAGGCAGAGAGATCGTTCATGGCGGGGTGGTGCTGTCTGGGGGATGTTGGTCGAAGGGCCACTGTAGCCCAAGCCCGCGACACGCGTATTGCGCGCGGCGGCGAGGCCGCAGGCCGACCATCACCCCGCAGTCACCGAGCGGACGGGCCGCAAGCCGCGCGCCGGTTAGCATGAGGAATGCCTGAAGTCACTCCTTCCTCTTCATCCGCCATCCCCGATGGTTTTGTTCCTGTGCGTGTGGGCGGCCCCTTTATCGAGGTCAACGGCCCGTTCTATGCGCGGCTGGACGGTCAGCGCCTGCTGCTGGGTTTTCGTGTCGAGGAACGGCACAGCAACCCGCTGCAGATGTGCCACGGCGGCATGCTGGCATCGTTTGCGGACATGCTGCTGCCCTGCGCGGCGATGTACCAGAGCGACAGCGACAGGCGCTTTCTGCCGACCATCAGCCTGCAGATCGATTACCTGGCGCCGGCCATGCTGGGCGCCTGGGTGCAGGGCCAGGCCGACATCCTGCGCAGCACGCGCAACATGATATTCATACAGGGCTTGGTGACGGCCGACGGTGAGCCGGCCCTGCGCATCAGCGGCATTTTCAAGCAGGGCCCGCTGATCGGCGACGGCAAGGACCGCGACCCATTTTCGCTACGAAATGGATAGCTGCTGGCGCAAACAGTCAAAAGGCTGGAGCCGTTTTTCTTCTTGAAATGAACCAGGCGCCCCCGGTCTGCGGCCGGTGACAGGCGGTGCCTCGACGCAGATTTTTCCGGTGGCCATGCGCACCCACGCGGGCGCTTGTGGCGGTGGCCCCCAAAGGCCTGCACCGGCCTGGTCCGGATGATTTGTTCTGGCACGCGTGACGGCTTTGCAGGACAATTTGACGCATGAATGGCCACCCATTCCCAACGCGCACCCTTCAAGCGGAGGTCTCCCCATGAGCTGGCAAATCATCCCCCTGGAAGAGGTGGCGCCCACGGCCTGGCGCAATGGCGGCGGCATCACGCGCGAGCTGCTGGCCTGGCCGACCGCCGGGGACTGGGACTGGCGCATCTCGGTGGCCGAGATCGAAAAAAACGGACCGTTTTCGCGTTATGACGGTGTGCAGCGATGGTTCGCGGTACTGGGCGGCGCCGGCGTGCGGCTCACGCTGGACGGGCAAACCCGCGAGTTGACGCCGCAAGGCGAGCCGCTGTGTTTTGACGGCGCCCTGGCCTGTAACTGCGAACTGATTGACGGTCCCACCGAAGACTTCAGCCTGATGGTCAGGAAGGGGCGTGGCAGCGCGCGCCTGGTCCGTGTGCTGGGGGCGCTGGACGTGGAGGTCAAACCCGGCACACGGGTCGCCGTGTATGCCTGGGACGAGCCGGTGACCGTGCAGGTCAACAGGAAGTTCACGACGGTGCCGCCGCACACCCTGGCCTGGCGTGCGCTCGCCGATGGGGCTTCGGTGCGCATTGAGGCCATGACCGCGCTCTGGATGGAAATGGCGCGATGACGGTGCAGCCCGCGCAACCGGCCCATGCCTTCGGCGCCAATCCGCGCCTTCCAACGGTTTTCAGAGGTGAGCTGGCATGAGTTTTACCCTGCAACTCGGCAAGGCCCCCCTGCTGGTCAGCATGCCGCACACCGGTACCGACATTCCGCCGGAGCTGCAAGGCGACTACGCCGAACGCGCACTGGGCCTGGAGGACACCGACTGGCATTTGCAGCGGCTGTACGATTTTCTGCCGGCGCTGGGCGCCAGCGTGATCACGCCGCGGTATTCGCGTTATGTGATTGACCTGAACCGGCCGCCCGACGATGCGCCCATGTACCCCGGTGCCTCCAACACCGAGCTGTGCCCGACGCATTTTTTTAACGGTGATGTTCTTTACAGGGAGGGCCGGGCACCCGACCCGGCCGAGCGCCTGCGCCGACGCGAAACGTATTGGCAGCCCTATCACGCGGCGCTGGCTCAGGAGCTGGCCCGCCTGAAGGCGGCGCACGGTTTTGTGCTGCTGTGGGATGCGCACAGCATCCGCTCCGAAATCCCCTGGCTGTTCGAGGGCCGCCTGCCGGACCTCAACATCGGCACGGCGAATGGCGCGGCGGCGGATGCCTCCATCACCGCCGCCGCGGCCGCTGCATGCGCCGGGGTCGCGGGGGTGAGCAGCATCGCCAACGGCCGTTTCAAGGGCGGCTACATCACGCGGCAGTACGGCCGGCCGGCCGGGCATGTGCACGCGGTCCAGCTCGAGAAATGCCAGAGCCTGTACATGCAGGAAGTGACGCCGTTTGCCTACGACGAGGTGTTGGCGCAAAGGATACAACCCGTGCTCAAGAGCATGGTGACGGACAGCCTGGCCGCTGCCTGCAGGCTATATGGCCGCTGAGACGGTGTCTTGAGTCGCGCCCCTTCGACAGGCTCGGCCCCAACGGGGCGTGTCATGAATGACGAAACCGTCAAGAGAATACGAACACCGCTGTGTGCCTGCATGGATTGCGGCTCAAGGCCGCAATGACAAGTCAGGCAGGGTGGAGTAGCGCTTCAACCGCCGCGCCCAGCGCCAGCAGTTCCCGGTCCTGGCCACGCTTGCCCACCAGCATGAGCCCGACCGCCAGCCCGCCGCCGCGCGGCAGCGGCAAGGTCAACGCCGGCAGGTCAAGGAAGTTGAAGACCGAGGGGTTGCGCAGCAGCAGGGTATTGGTGCGCAAAAACGCGTCTTCGGCCTGTACCTCGGCGATGCGTGGCGCCAGCAGTGGCACGGTGGGCAGCACCAGCGCATCGAGATCTGTCAAACGCGCATCGAGCGCCGGCAGCAGCGCGGCACGGGCCTGCTGGATACCGACGTAGGTCGCCGCATCCAGTGTCTGGCCGCGGCGGATGCGGCCCAGCACGATGGGGTCGTACGCTTCGGGCCGGCTATCCACCCAGTCGCGGTGAATCCACGCCGCTTCGGCGGCCACCAGGGTGCCGCGCTCCTGCAGGCGAAAGGGTTCACCCAGCAAATCGTCAAGCGCTTGATCGCGGACCCGGGCACCGGCGCCCGCGAGCTGCGCCAGGGCCTGCTCCACCGCGGCCAGCACCTCGTCCTGCGCCTGGCTGAACAACAGACCGCGCGGCACGCCCAGGCGCAAGCCGCGTACATCGCGCTGCGGCAGGGCTTCATTCGCGATGCCGGCCAGCACGCTGTCGGTGGCGGCGGCGTCTGCCACGCTGCGGCACAGCGGTCCCAGGGTGTCCAGGGTGAAGGACAGCGGAAAAGCGCCTTCGCGCGTGACCCGCGCCTGGGTTGGCTTGAAGCCCACCAGGCTGTTGAGCGCCGATGGAATGCGCACCGAGCCGCCGGTGTCCGAGCCGATGGCGATCTCGGCCATGCCGCGCGCCACCGACACGCCCGCGCCCGAGGACGAGCCGCCCGGGATGCGGCTGATGTCCAGCGCGTTGCCGGGCGTGCCGTAATGCGGGTTGATGCCGACGCCCGAGAAAGCGAACTCGGTCATGTTGGTTTTGCCGATGATGACGGCCCCGGCCGCGCGCAGACGGCTGACCACCACGGCATCTTTGGCAGCAGGCGCGGCATCGCGCAGCAGGGCCGAGCCGGCGGTGGTGGCTTCGCCGGCCACGTCGAACAGGTCCTTGATCGAGACGATGCGGCCGTCCAGCGGGCCCAGCGGCTGGCCGCTGGCGGCGCGCCGGTCGGCGACCAGCGCGGCCGTGCGGGCGGGCTCAAGGTACAGCCGGGTGAAAATGCGCGGGCCTTCATCGCCGGCGGCTGCAATTTCCCTCTCCCTCTGGGAGAGGGCGGGGGTGAGGGATGGCGGTCTGTGCAGGGAGGTATCGTGGGTTGTGGCTTGCTGGCCCTCACCCCAACCCTCTCCCGGAGGGCGAGGGGGCAGGAAAAGCGCGCTGCATGGCAGCCCCGGAAAGCCTATTGCGGCCTATCATCGCCGGATGAACGCCACCACCACCCCCGCCGCAGTCACCGAACTTTCCCTTCGTTCCCTGTTTGATGCCCAGCACCGCGCCAGCCGCGCCCAGGTGGACGTGCCGCTGGCCCTGCGCCGGGACAGGCTGCAGCGCATGCGCCGCCTGCTCGATGAACACGGCCCGGCGCTGGCGCTGGCCGTGCAGGCCGATTTTGGCGTGCGTTCGCCGCAGCTGACCGAAATTGCCGATATGTTTGTGCTGCGCACCTTGCTGTCGCACACGCTGAAACATCTGCCGAAGTGGGTCCGGCCGGTGAAGGTGTCCACGCCGATCTACCTGCAGCCCTCGAGCGCCTATCTGCAGCGCCAGCCGCTGGGCGTGGTCGGGGTGATCTCGCCCTGGAACTACCCGGTGCAGCTGGCGCTGGCGCCGGCCATCACGGCCCTGGCGGCGGGCAACCGCGTCATGCTCAAGCCGAGCGAGCTGACGCCGCGCACCTCGGCGCTAGTGGGCGAGCTGATCGGCCAGGCGTTTGCGGCCGACGAGTTCTGCGTGGTCGAGGGCGACGCCGCGCTGGCGGCGGCCTTCACCCACCTGCCTTTTGACCACCTGGTGTTCACCGGCTCCACCGCCACCGGGCGCAAGGTGGCCGAGGCCGCCGCCGCCAACCTGACCCCCACCACGCTGGAGCTGGGCGGCAAGTCGCCGTGTATCGTCGACGCGTCCAGCGACCTCGACAGCGTGGCCCTGAAGATCGCGCACGGCAAGTTGCTCAACGCCGGCCAGACCTGCATTGCGCCCGACTACGTGCTGGTGCCGCAGGGCAGGGAGGCCGCGTTTGGCGAAGCCTTTGCTCGCGCCGTGGCCAGGCTGTTTCCCACCATTGCCGGCAACCCCGACTACGCAGCCATCATCAGCCCGCGCCACCACGAGCGCCTGCAGGCGTTGCTGGCCCAGGCCGAAGGCGAGGGCGCGCGGCTGCAGGTGGTGAACCCGGGTGGCGCTGCGCCCGCCACTGCCAGGCAGATGGCGCCGGTGCTGGTGTTCGGCACCACACCGGCCATGAAGCTGATGGACGAGGAAATTTTCGGCCCGGTGCTGCCGGTGCTGCCGTATGCCACGCTGGACGAAGCCATCGGCTACATCAACGACCGGCCGCGTCCGCTGGCCCTTTACTGGTTCGGCACCGACACCGCCTCGCGTGACGCGGTGCTGGCGCGCACCGTGAGCGGCGGCGTGACGGTCAACGACACACTGATGCACATTGCCCACGACAACCTGCCCTTTGGCGGCGTTGGCGACAGCGGCTGGGGCGCCTACCACGGTGAAACCGGCTTCCTGCGTTTCACGCAGCAAAAACCGGTGTTGGTGTCGTCGAAGTGGGCGCGCGGCGACCTGTTTTACCCGCCGTATGGCAAACGGTTCGACCAGATCATGGGGCTGCTCAAACGCTGGTTGTAAGGCAGTCAGACGGTCGTTCCCGCAGCGGTCTTTTCCGGCAGGCAGGGAAGGGATAATGAAACGATGTTGTTGAAAGCGTTCATCACGACCCTGTGGCTTTGTGCCGCCATGGGCCTGGGCGGCCTGCCGGGCCGCGCGCAGGCGCAGCCGGTGGTGGTTGCGGCGTCGGACCTGAAGTTCGCGCTGGAGGAAGTGGCCGCTTTGTTCGAGAAGGAAAAAGGGAAGAAGATCCGCCTGGTGTTCGGCTCGTCGGGCAACTTCTATTCGCAGCTCCTGCAGGGCGCGCCATTCCAGATGTTTCTCTCGGCCGACGAGGACTTTGTGTTCAAACTGGCGGACGCCGGCAGGACGCGCGACCGCGGCAGGCTGTATGCGCTGGGCCGCATCGGCATCCTGGTGCCGCATGGTTCGGTCCTGAAAGCCGACAGCGAACTGAAGGACCTGGCGGCGGCGCTGAAGGACGGGCGGCTGCAGAAGTTCGCCATCGCCAACCCCGATCACGCCCCTTATGGCGCCCGGGCCAGGGAGGCGCTGCAACATGCCGGCCTGTGGAGCCAGCTGCAGCCGCGGCTGGTGCTCGGTGAAAACATCTCCCAGGCCGCGCAGTTTGCCACCTCGGGGGGCGCCCAGGGCGGCATCATCGCGCAGTCGCTGGCGCTGGCGCCCAGCGTGGGCAGGCTGGGCACGTTTGCGCTGATTCCCGACAGCTGGCACCAGCCGCTGCGCCAGCGCATGGTGCTGCTGAAAAATGCCGAGCCGGCTGCCCAGGCGTTTTACGACTTCATCGGCACGCCGGCCGCGCAGGCGGTGATGGGCCGCTACGGCTTCGTGATGCCCTAAGCCGCCATGGACTGGTCCGCGCTTTTTCTCTCGCTCAAGCTGGCCGCCGTCACACTGGTGATCCTGCTGCCCGTCGGTGTGCTGACCGGGCGCTGGCTGGCCTACACCGGCTTTCGCGGCAAGGCCTGGGTCGAGGCCGTGGTGGTCTTGCCGCTGGTGCTGCCGCCCACCGTGCTCGGTTATTACCTGCTGGTGTCGCTGGGCGGCGGCTCGCCCATCGGGCAGTGGGCGCGGCAGTGGTTCGGCGTCGAGCTGACCTTCAACTTCCTGGGCCTGCTGATCGCCTCGCTCGTGTTCAACATTCCCTTCATGGTGCAGCCGGTGCAGCGCGCCTTCGAGGCCGTGCCCCGCAACCTGGCCGAAGCCGCCGCCGTCAGCGGACTGGGTGGCTGGCAGACCTTTCGCCTGGTGGAACTGCCGCTGGTCTGGCCCGGCGTGTTGTCGGCCATGGTGCTGACCTTTGTGCACACGCTGGGCGAGTTCGGCGTGGTGCTGATGGTGGGCGGCAGCATTCCGGGTGAAACCCGCACCATTGCCATTGCCATCTACGACCAGGTGCAGGGTTTCAACCTGGCGGCTGCCAACCAGATGTCGCTGGCCTTGCTGCTGCTGTCGTTGCTGGCGGTCGGTTTTTCCTTTGTTGCGTCGGCCCGGCTGGTGCGTCGTCCATGAGTGCACCGGCAAGCAGGGCGCTGGTGGTCGAGGTGGAGCAGGCCCAGCCCATGGCCCTGTCGGCGCAGTTTCGCTGCGCGCCGGGCGAGATGCTGGCCCTGGTGGGGCCGTCGGGTGCCGGAAAAACATCGATGCTGCGCATCATGGCCGGGCTCATGCGTCCGGCGCACGGGCGTGTGCTGGTGGGTGAGCAGGTCTGGTGCGACACGGCCAGCGGCGTGTTTGTGCCGCCGCAAAAACGCCATGTCGGCCTGGTGTTCCAGAACTACGCGCTGATGCCGCACCTGAGCGCCCTGGACAACGTGGCGCTGGCGCTGATGCACCTGCCGCGCGAACAGCGCCGCGAGCGTGCGCGGCGCTGGCTCGACCATGTGCGCCTGACGCCCGGCCAGCAGGCGCGCCGGCCCACGCACCTGTCGGGCGGCGAGCAGCAGCGTGTGGCGGTGGCGCGGGCGCTGGCGCGCGAGCCGGCGCTGCTGCTGCTGGACGAACCTTTTTCCGCGGTTGACCAGATGAGCCGCCACGGCCTGTATGCCTTGCTGGCCGAACTGCGGCGCGAGCTGGACATTCCCATCGTGCTGGTCACGCACGATCTCAACGAGGCGCGCCTGCTGTGCGACCAGCTGGTGGTGATTGACGCCGGGCGCGTGCTGCAGCAGGGCGCGCCGGCCAGCATCCACCGCGCGCCGCGCAACGCCCGGGTGGCCGACCTGGTGGGTATCCAGAACCGCTTTCATGGCGTGTGGCTGGGGCCGGACGAAACATCGGGCCAAACATCGGGCGAGGGGGGCTGGGGCCTGCTGCGCTGGACCGACGGCATGCCGGGCGGCGCTACGGATGAAGGGCGTAGCACCGTGCTGCGGGTGCGCGACAAGGGCCGCCTGGCGCCGGGCCAGGCCGTGAGCTGGGGAGCTGCGCCATCTGGGGGAAATCACCCTGGTGACGCTGCTGCTGGAGCCGGCCCCCGGCGCGTCGCTGCGGCTCACCTTGTCCGGGCCGCAAGCGGCGCCCCTGGCACCCGGACAGCGTACCTGTGTGCGCCTCGACATGGCGCTGGTGCATGTGATGCCGGTGCGCAACGCCGGGTAAGCGAAATCACGGGGCGAGGCTGGCCCCGGACTGCTACGCTTCGCTTCTGGCAGACACCTGAAAGGACGCCATGTCCCCCGCCGAACTTGAAACCTATCTGCATGCGCACATCCCGCTGTCCCGGGCCATGCAGGTCAGCGTGGTGCAGGCCGCACCGGAAGCGGTGGTGCTCAGCGCGCCGCTGGCGCCCAACATCAACCACCGCGACACCGTGTTCGGCGGCAGTGCGTCGGCCGTCGCCATCCTGGCCGCGTGGTCGCTGCTGCACACGCGAATGAGCGCCGAGGGCCTGGCCAGCCGGCTGGTGATCCAGCGCAACACCATGTCCTACGAGCAACCGATAGCGGGCACTTTCACCGCGACGGCTACAGCGCCGGACGCTGAGGCCTGGCAGCAGTTCCTGCGCATGTTCCGGCGCAAGGGCAAGGCGCGCATCACGGTGGTGTCGCTGCTGCATTTTGCGGGCGAGGTGGCGGGGCGCCTCGAAGGCGAGTTTGTGGCGCTGGGGATGGATCAGCCGGCCTGAGCTGTTGAGTTGCCCCATGCGCACCGGGATTTCCTACGCCTTGCTCGCCGACATCGTGCTCACGCTGCATGTCGCCGTCGTGGCCTTTGTGGTGGGTGGCCTGGTGCTGGTGCTGGCCGGCAACCTGCGGGGCTGGCGCTGGGTCAATACCCTCTGGTTCCGGCTGGCGCACCTGATGGCGATCGTGGTCGTGGTGGCCGAAACCTGGCTGGGCATGTTGTGCCCGCTGACCACGCTGGAGATGTGGCTGCGTGAGCGGACCGGTATGGCCGGTGTGACCGGCTATGGCGGCGGTTTTATCGAACACTGGTTGCAGCGCGTCCTGTATTACGAAGCACCGTGGTGGGTGTTTGCCGTCGGCTACTCGCTGTTCGGTCTGCTGGTGGTGGCGGCGTGGGTTCGCTTTCCACCGGAAAGCCGCCGACACAAGTAGTATCAGCTCTTCTTTTGATCGCTGCCGGCGCTTGCCGGATAAGGGCTCAGGACGATTTTTGCATATCACCGAAGGGCCGCCGCCCGTGGCAAGCCGCGCCTTACTTCGTGGTCCCGAACACCTTCACCCAGTAGATGCCCGCGCTGCTGCTGTTGTTCACCGCAAAGGCGCTGCCCATCTCGGTGTAGGCCGGCGACATCACGTTGGCGCAGTGCTCGGGGCTGCCCAGCCAGTCCTGCATGGCGGCTTCGGCCTGGGTGTGGCCGGCGGCGATGTTTTCGCCGATGTGGCGCCAGCGGTAGCCGCCGCTGCTGGCGCGTTCTTCCACATGGTTGCCATCGCGGCCGGCGTGGTCGAAGTAGTTGTGGTGGGCCATGTCGGCGGCGTGGGCGGCGGCGACGGCCTGCAGTCTGGGGCTGAGATGCACCGGGCGCGCCGCGGCGAAAGACTCGGTGCCGCAGCGGCGTGGCTTGGCGCGGGCTTCGTTGACCAGGGCCAGTACACGCGACTCCACGTCAGCGGCCTGCGCAGCGTCGGGGGGTGAGAAGGGCGCGGCCACAACGATCCAGGTCTGGGCGGCATACTGGTGAAAGCCGGCCTCGGTCAAATCGGCCTGGGTGAGCACGCTGCATGACGTGCCCAGGCTGGCCCGCGTCAGCAGGGTGGCGCCCGCGCCGCGCAGGATGATCTGCGCCCCGCTCACCGCGCGGTAACCGGCGGTTTTCAGTGCTTCGTCCAGCCTGTCACCGCTGGACAGGCGGGTGGCGGCGGCCGACAGGGCTGCGTTCTCGCGCAAGGGGGCTGCCTTGCCGGGCTGCCCTTCGCAGCCTTGCTGTCGCACCGCGTTGATGTCGCGCAGCAGGCCCGGTTGACTGGCGCTGTCTGCATGCGCCTGCCCGGTGGCGGCCAGCAGGACTAGCGCCAGACCCCTTGCGGCCTTACGCCATGTTTCACGTGTTTTCACCAGGGTGCGGGCAGAGTTCATTCGCCCATGGTAGCGGTTTACCGTTGCCCGGTGCGCTGCAGGGGGGCTTCAGCGCTGGTGCGATCCTGTTTTGATAGCAGCCAACGCCCGCCGGTGTTGGGCGAAAGCCTGCTTTGTTCCCCAATGGCCCGCTGGCCGCTCAGCGCGCGTGAGCCCCGGGCAGGTGGTCGGCCACCAGTTCGACCAGGCTGACGATGCGTGTGGACCACTGGTCGGTTTCCGCACCGGCCATGAAGTTGAGGCGGCAGCTCGCGCAGGACACCACCACTGCGTCGGCGCCGGTGGCGTCGATCTGCTGGCGCTTGATCTCCCAGGCCTTGTGCCGCAGCGGCTCGGCACGGTTGATCAGGAAGGTGCCGGCACCGCCGCCGCAGCACCAGTTGAGTTCTGCCGTGGGGGAGGTCTCCCGGAATTCGACCCCCAGGGCCGCTATCGCCGCGCGCGGCTCGTCGATCACGCCGCCGTGCCGTGCCAGTTTGCAGGCGTCGTGGTAGGTGACGACCTGCCGGGTGTCGCCTGAGCGCACCTCCAGTCGTCCGCTCGCGATTTCACGGCCGACGAATTCCGAGGCGGCCAGCACCTCGAAGGGCAGCGGCTCGCCGCCGGGCAGCCGGGCTTCCCAGCGCAGGGCCGGGTAGGCGTGGCCGCACTCGGGCAGGATGATGGTGTGCGCGCCTATGGCCAGTGCCTCGTCGATCAGGCGCTGGCTGGCGGCCTTCTGCAGGGCTTCGTTGCCCGACAGCAGGCCGAAGTTGGCCGCTTCGAATCCGGCGCTGCGCAGCGTCCAGCGCAGGCCCAGGTGGTTGAGAATGCGCGCCGTGGCCGCCAGCGCGTCCTGGTACAGCAGCACGTCGATGACCGTGGTGACCAGCATCACATCGGCGGCGGGTTCGTCCAGGGGAATGGCGATGCCTTGCGCACGCAGGGCCTCTACTGTCTTGAGCAACTCGGCGGGGCCGACGCCGAACACCGTGCCGCGCCCGGCCTGCTCCTGCGCCACCGCCATCAGTTCCAGCGGCACCAGGCCGGCTTCGGACAGCGCTTCGCGCATGACGTTGACGCCGCGCGCGATGTTGATGCCCATGGGGCAGACCATGCTGCAGCGGCCGCATTCGGTGCACGAGTCGTACACCAGCTCCTGCCACTCCTGCAGGTCGGCGACCGTGATGTCGGGCTTGAACAGGCGGTGCAGGGGCGCAAACGCCGAGGTCTCGCGCATGTGCACGCGCCGCAGCAGGTCGAGCTTGCGGGTCGGCGTGTACTTCGGGTCCTGGGTGCTCTGGTAGAAGTGGCAGGCCTCGGAGCAGTAACCGCAGTTGACGCAGGACTCCAGGTCCATGGCCAGCGCGCGGTCGGTCTTGCGGTGCATAACGGCCTTGGCCCGTGACAGCCGGGCGGCGTCGGTGAGGGGTTCCGGCTGCGCCATCTCGCCCAGGTGGCGGATCGCCTCCTGGAATTGTTTGAAAACGGCCATGTCGATCATGTGCGTACTCCACGGCGTCCGAGAAAGCGGGCCAGCTGCATGCGGTTGGGCAGCACCAGAAAGGCGTGCATCAGTTTGCCGAAGGGAAACCACACCAGCAGCAGCTCCAGGCTCAGCAAGTGCACGGCCAGCGGGCCGCGGTACAGCGGGCTGGCGTGGGCCAGCAGCGCCGATGAGGGCTCACCCACAACGGCCATGCCGGTCATCAGGGGCAGCATGGTCAGCGCCCAGGTCAGCATGTCGTCGGCACGGGATATTTTTTTGAGCACCGGATCGGTGAGCCGGAACAGCAATGCCAGCAACAGAGACACGATGGTGGCCGCCGCGGCGACGTACATCACCATGTCGGGCAGGGCCGGCCAGCCCAGGCCGGTCAGGCGGCGGATGAAGGCAATGTGCGGCGCATAACCGAAGAAGACCAGGGCCAGGCCGATGTGAAAGACATAGGGGTTGATCGTCACCAGCGTGGCGCTGGGATGAAAGCCGCGGTGTGGCGCCATGCGAAAAAGGCTGGCCTTGAGGGCGTCGGTGGTGCCGAAGGCCTGGCGCGCCGGTGCCGGGCGGCTTGCGGGCGCTGGCAGGCGCCACAGCGAAAAAAGCCGCCATGCCACGCCAACCCCAAAAACGGCAATCGCGACCGCGAGCAGGGGGCCGCGTGCCCAGTCGAGCAAATCCATGGTGTCCTGCCTCTTGTGTTGTGGGGTGCTGTGTGTTGTGTTGGCGGGGAAAAGGCTCAGGCTACGCCTTGGCTGCGGCACTGACTTGATGCATGTCAAGGGCATGGCACGCGGCCGGCTCAGGGTCAGTTTGCTATTGAATTTATAGCTTATTACGCCCGACTTTATTGAGCTAGAGGCTGTTTTTGTTCTGAAAATGACTCGGTGACTGGCCCATGGCCGCCTTGAACATGGCAGAAAACGCGCTGTCGCTGGCATAGCCGCTGGCGGCGGCCACCTGGCTGACGGACTGGCCGCGCGCCAGCAGGGGCAGGGCGTGGGCCAGCACGGCCTGCTGGCGCCACTGCTGGTAACTCAGGCCCAGCTCATCGCGAAACAGCCGCGCCACCGTGCGTTCGCTGGCGCCTATGTTCCCGGCCCACTCGGCCAGCGTGGCGCGTTCGGACGGTGCGCGCAGCACCGCCTCGCACAGCGCGCGCAGGCGCTTGTCGCCGGTTTGCGCATTCGGCAGGGGCACACCCAGCACCTGGGTGTCGGCGTGGAGAAGCTCGTCCAGTACCAGGCGGGTCAGCAATTGCTCACGCTGCGGGTTCAGGGGGCCGGTTTTTCCGCCGGGCCGCCCCAAGGAAAAATGCGCCCCCTCGGGGGGCAGCGAAGCGTGGGGGCCGATGGCATCGAGAGCACGGATGGTTTCACGCAGCAAGGCAGAGACAACGATCACGCGGCAGCCGTGCCAGCCCTCCGGCGTGGCGCTGGCGTCGATGTACAGCGTGCGGAATTCCGCCGCTTCGAGCACGGTGATGTGGTGCCGCGCGCCCGGCGCAATCCACACCGCGCGCGAGGGCGGCACGATGTAGGCGACTTCATCGGCCTTGTGGCGGCTCTGCCCGGCCGTGACCTGCACGATGCCGCTGGCGCAGTAGGCCAGCTGCGCCCAGGCATGGGCATGCGGCTCGAAGTGCGAGTCCACCGGCATGGAGCGCGCCCGCACGCGCACCGGGCGCTCGCGGCTGGGCGTGAAGGGGTCGGTGTCGCCGACCGGCATGAAATGAAGACGCGGCTTGCGGGCCATGGGCTGAATGTTGGTTGGCGTGTTTTGTCTGAAATTCGCTGAATGATGGCTTTTTGTCGCATTTCAGAAGCCAGCGCCGATACTACGATGGCGCCATGAATACATCAAGCACCCTCCCGGGCTCCGGCATTGTTCCCTTGCGCAGCGATGCCAGCGTCATTGGCCTGGTGGGGCTGGCGCACCTGATCAGCCATTTCAGCCAGCTGCTGCTGGCGCCGCTGTTTCCCTGGCTCAAGGACGAGTTCAGCGTCAGTTATGCCGAACTCGGGTTCCTGATGACGATCTTTTTTGTCGTCTCGTGCGCGGTGCAGGCGCTGTCCGGGTTCTGGGTGGACCGCTTCGGCCCGCGGCCGATTCTGTTTGCGGGCCTGAGCCTGCTGGGCATTGCGGCCTTCGGTTATTCGGTCAGCACCAGCTACTGGATGATGGCCGGCTTCGCGGTGCTGGCCGGTGTCGGCAACGGCGTGTTTCACCCGGTGGACTACACGCTGCTCAACCGCAAGGTCAGCGCGCCGCGCCTGGGCCATGCCTACAGCGTGCACGGCATCACCGGCAGCCTGGGCTGGGCGCTGGCGCCGGCGCTGGTGGTGACGCTGACGTTTGCGTATTCGTGGCGGGTGGCGCTGGCAGCCGCCGGTGTGCTGGCTTTTGCCGTGCTGGCCGTGCTGGTGCTGCACCGTGACAAGCTGACGATCCGGATAGCCCCGCCCGTCAAGGGCGCGCCAGCGGCCGACAGCTCGCTGGGCTTTCTGAAGATCCCGGCGGTGTGGATGTGTTTCGCCTTTTTCTTCTGGTACGCGATTGTGCTCAGCGTGGTGCAGGCCTTCGCGCCCGAAGCCGCACGGCAACTTCACAATGTGCCGCTGGGCCTGGTGGCCATGTGCCTGACGATTTACATGGTGTGCAGCGCGGGTGGCATGGTGCTGGGCGGTTTCCTCGCGTCCGACCCGGCGCGCTGCGAGCGCATCGTGGGCGCCGGCTTCGGGCTGGCCGCGGTGGTGGCGCTGCTGCTGGCCCTGGGCAGTTATCCGGCATGGGTGGTGCCGGTGCTGTTTGGCGCCATGGGGTTTGCCTCGGGGATCGCCGGGCCGTCGCGCGACCTGCTGGTCAAACGTTCGACGCCTGACAACGCCTCGGGCCGCGTCTACGGCGTGGTCTACGCGGGCCTGGACATCGGGCAGGCTGTCTCGCCGCTGATCTTCGGCGTGATGATGGACCACGGGCAGTTCCGCGGCGTGTTGCTGGGCCTGGCGCTGATGCAGGGTGTGCTGATTGCCAGCGCTTTCAATGTGCGGCGGGTCAGGCGTACGGCGCTGGTGGCCGCCTGAAGCTCTGGAGGCTTCCTTAAATCATGACTGGCAACTTACGACCGTTTGCCCAGAGCTTGTCGAAGGAGAAGCAAGATTCACGGGTGATGAGGTGATTGGCTGACAGCGCTGCGCCAAGCGTACCTCCATAATGGAGCAGGGACCGGCCATCCGCGCTGGTGCCGACATGCAAGGAGATGGTCATGACGAATTCGGACACCCCCAAAGACGGTGACTTCACACACTGGGTTGATGAGAAGGCCGAGGCGCTGAAATTCACGCTGGGCGAAAAATTCCCGGTGCCCCCGACCGAGCTGCATTCACCCTCCGTGCATGTGGAGACCGGCCGGCAGAAGCTGGAAGAAGTGTTGCTCGAGCACGAGCAGCCCTCGCCGGAGTTTCTCGAGGAACTGCGGGCTCTGGAGGAGGCGCCGCCGCTGAGCGAGGAAGAGCTGGCCCGCCAGGCGCTGGAGGCCGGCGGCGCCGACGGCGACAACAAGACGCCGGAGTAATTGGCCCCCACGGTCGCTCACTTCGTGTAGCTTCCTGCCCCCCGAGGGGGCCGCTGCGCCTGCGGTCTGGCAAAGCCAGTCCCGCGGCCCCGGCTGGTATGGAGAGAGCTTTCCACGTTGCCGCGGTGGGCCGGCGTGTATTCCGGCGGCACAATTAGGGCATGACACAACAACTTGCCGGCCATCTTCTTGTTCAATGCCTTGTGGCCCAGGGCGTCACCCATGCTTTCGGCGTGCCGGGTGAAAGTTACCTCGCGGTGCTCGACGGCTTTCATGCCTGCCGCGGGCAGATCAGCTTCATCACCAACCGGCAGGAGGGCGGCGCCGCCTTCATGGCCGAAGCCCACGGCAAGCTGACGGGGCGTCCCGGCATCTGCTTCGTGACGCGCGGTCCCGGCGCCACCAACGCCTCCATCGGGGTGCACACCGCCTTCCAGGATTCCACGCCGATGATCCTGTTTGTCGGCGACGTGGCCAGCGACACGCGCGACCGCGAAGCTTTCCAGGAGCTCGACTACAGCAGCTTCTTCGGACCGTCCACCAAAGGCATGGCCAAACGCGTGGAGCGCATCGACGATGCGCGGCGCATTCCCGAGTATGTGGCGCGTGCGTTTGCGACCGCGATGAACGGGCGGCCCGGCCCGGTGGTGCTGGTGCTGCCCGAAGACATGCTGACCCACATGGTGGACGCCGAGCCGCTGCCGCGCGTCGAGGCGGTCGAAGCCTGGAGCGACCCCGGCTCGCTGCGCAAGCTGCGCGAACTGCTGCTGCAATCGCAGCGCCCGCTGGTGATTGCCGGCGGCGGTGGCTGGACGCCGCAGGCTGCGCAGGCCCTGCAGCGTTTTGCCGAGAACTGGTCGCTGCCGGTCGGCAATGCCTTCCGTTTTCAGGACACCTTCGACAACCACCACCCGCTGTATGCGGGTGATGTCGGCATCGGCCTGAACCCCAAACTCGCCGCGCGCATCAAACAGGCCGACCTGATCCTGGCCATCGGCCCGCGCCTGGGCGAGATGACCACCGGTGGCTATACGCTGATCGAAGCGCCGCGGCCGAAGCAGAAGCTGGTGCACATCCATGCCAGCGCCGAGGAACTCAACCGCGTCTTCCAGGCCGACCTCGCGATCAACGCCACCATGAATGCGGCGGCGCGTTCGCTGGAGGTGCTGACCGCGCCCGTGTCGGTGCCCTGGCAGGCCTGGGCCGAGTCCGCCAACGCGGATTACCTCGCCAACGTGGACCCGGCCAACGGCGGCGTGGTGCTGCCCGGCAGCATCGACATGCCGGCCATCGTTGCCACGCTGAAGAAACTGCTGCCGGAAGATGCCGTGCTGACCAACGGCGCCGGCAACTTTGCAAGCTGGGTGCACCGCTTCTTCCCGCACCACGGTCTGGTCAAGGGCCTGAAAACGCAGCTCGCACCGACCGTCGGTGCCATGGGGTACGGCGTGCCGGCCGGCATCGCGGCCAACATCGTTTCGGGTCGCACGGCTTTCACGATTGCCGGCGACGGCGACTTTCTGATGAACGGCCAGGAGCTCGCAACGGCGGTGCAGCATGGCGCCAAAAGCATCATCGTGCTGCTCAACAACGGCATGTACGGCACCATCCGCATGCACCAGGAGCGCGAGTACCCGCAGCATGTGAGCGGCTCGCATCTGCAGAACCCCGATTTCTGCGCACTGGCGCGCGCCTACGGCTACAGCGCGACACGCATCACGCGCACCGACGAGTTCGAAGCCGCGCTGCGCCAGGCGCTGCAGGGCACACAAGGGGCGCTGATCGAGATCATGCTGGACCCCGAGGTCATCAGCACGCGCGGTACCTTGAGCAACATCACCAGTGCGGCGCTACAAAAAAAGTAGCTGGATGCGCAGGTCCCATAAGGGCTGCGCCTCGTTTTGATTCTGAATCGAGCGTAAAAAAAAAGGGCCACTTGCGTGGCCCTTTCTACGGGGTCCTGTCCCGCGCGAACGCGGGGCAAGCCCTTGGCGTCGAGTTACTTGACGTGCTTGCCGATCAGGCCAGCCATCTCGAACATCGACACTTGCGCCTTGCCGAAAACGGCACGCAATTTTTCGTCGGCGTTGACCATGCGCTTGTTGATCTTGTCCTGCAGACCCTTGGCCTTGATGTAGACCCAGAGCTTGCGCACGATCTCGGTGCGGGGCAGCGCAGCAGCGCCAACCACGGCCGACAGCGCGGGGCTCAGTGTCAGTGGCTTCATGAACGCTGCATTGGGCGTACGCTTTTTGGCGGGCGCTTTTTTCGCAGGTGCTTTTTTTGCCACTACTTTTTTTGCAGGAGCTTTTTTCGCCACTACTTTTTTAGCCGGTGCTTTCTTCGCAGGGGCTTTTTTCGCTGGAGCTGCTTTCTTCGCAGCTACTTTCTTTGCCGGTGCAGCCTTCTTTGCGGCTGCTTTTTTTGCCGGTGCTTTTTTTGCAGTTGCCATGATTGATTTTCCTTCTAGAAGTTGATAAATCACCAATGCAGATAACTACTCTTCACTGGCAAGGGGGATGCTACTGGAGAAAACAGCGGTTTCATAGGGAAAACGCAATTTTTTTGGGTCTGGATGTTGCAGATTTACTTCGACAGGATCGAAAACGCTGCACCCGGGGCAATGCAGCGAGTACGCAAGGGCGCGCTACGGTGGATCCCAGAGGCGGCCAGGCAGGTGGCAAAGGCTGCGCTGCAGACAGCGGCACGTGCTCACCCAGCACCGGAGGAAGCTGGCTTAACACCGCGCCAGCACACAGCATTTGCGCCACGAGGTGCCCGGCTGCACGGTATGCTTGCTGCAGTTTTCCTTCTGCATCTCGCCGGCACCCGCACCCTGAAAGGACACCGCCCATGACCAGCCCCTCGACCACTGCACGCTTTGCCACCTGCGATTTGTGCGACGCTCATAAAAACGACAGCTCGGGGCGATTTCGCGTCCTGCCCCCGGTGTTCCGGCCTTTTGGCGGTGTTTCCCGCTTCTGCGGGCCGGTCGTCACCCTCAAGTGTTTTGAAGACAATTCGCTGGTCAAGGCTGCGGTCGATGGCAGTGGCCTCGTGGAAACACCCGCGGGTCGCGTGCCCGCCGTGCTGGTGGTCGATGGCGGCGCCTCGCTGCGCCGCGCCCTGCTGGGCGGCAACCTCGGTGCAGCGGCTGCAAAAAACGGCTGGGCCGGGGTGGTGATCGACGGCTGCGTGCGCGACATCGCCGAGCTTGCGCAGTGCCAGGTCGGCATACGCGCACTTGCCGCCATGCCGCTGCCCACGGAAAAACGCAACGAGGGCCAGCGCGGTGTGGCGGTGCAGATCCAGGGCGTGTGGGTGTACCCCGGCGACTGGCTGTATGCCGACGAGGACGGCATCGTCGTGATGCCGGCGCCGCTGCAGGCCTGATCAACCGGATGTTCAGCCGGGCAGTTTCAGGCCCAGGCGGCTGAAGCATGCCGCGCCTTCGGTCGTGACCTGCACCACACGCGAGTGTTTCTTGCGCGTGATCCAGCCCTGCTGCGTGAAATGGCTGGCCAGCGCCGCGCCGAGCGCGCCACCCAGGTGATCCCGGCGTTCCGACCAGTCCAGGCAGGTGCAGGCGAACTGCCGGCGCCTGCTGCGCAGTTCGGACAGGTCCAGACCCAGGGCCTGCAGGGCTTTTTCGCCCGCTGCCGTCACCAGCAGCTGTCGGGCATCACCGGTGTCGCCCGCCAGCCAGCGCCTGCGCAGCAGCATGGCCAGCAGGCCGGTGCCCAGGCTGCCGGCGAGGTGGTCGTAGCAGAAACGTGCATGGCGTATCGGCTCAAGCAGCGCCGGAGACTGTACGCTTTTGCGTTTTGGCGCCACACGCATCAGTGACTCGACCAGCTGCGCCGCCTCGGCGGAGGCAAAGCGGAAATACTTGTGGCGGCCCTGCGCGGTGGCGGCCAGCAGGCCGTCGTCGAGCAGGCGCTGCAGATGGGTGGTGGCGGTGCCCGGCGCGATGTCCGCGCCCAGCGCGAGCTCCTTGGCCGTCAGCGCGCGGCCTTCCATCAGCAACACCAGCATGCGGATGCGGCTGGCGTCGCCGATGGTGGCGGCGATGCGGGTGATGTCGGGCTCCACGGGCATGGTTCGATGTTAGCCAAACTGTTGGCGCTGGACAAGGACGGCGCCGCTGGGGACACTGGGACCATGCTTTTTTCCCATGATGTTCCCCGTGATGCCGCTTTCCCCCGTGATGCCGTTGAGGCGGTGACCCACCCCGATCCCTATCCCTTCTACCGCAGCCTGCGCGAGGAATGTCCGCTGTTTTTCGACACGCGCCTCGGCCTCTGGGTGGCCAGCAGCCATGCCGCCGTCAGCGCGGCTCTGGCGCATCCGGCGCTGCATGTGCGACCGCCGGCCGAGCCGGTGCCGCCGGCGCTGCAGGGCCGGGCCGCCGGTGAGGTTTTCGCGCAGCTGGTGCGCATGACGGACGGCGCCTTCCATGCGGTCCACAAACCCGATGTGGAACGGGTTGCGCGGCGCTGGACGATGGCTGACGTGGCGTGCGCCGCCGAAGACGCGGCGCGCGACCTGCGGCCGCGCCTGCCCGCCAATGCGTTCATCGCCGCGTTGCCGGTGCAGACCATGGCGCGGCTGCTCGATGTGCCTGCCGGCGAACGCGAGGCCACCTGCCGCTGGGCCGCGCAGTTCGCGCAAGGCATCGCGCCCGGCGCCGACGCGCAGGCCGTGGCGCTGGCCGACGCGGCGGCTGCGGCCCTGATGGACCAGGGCAGGGCGCTGGGCCTGTCTGCGGTGCAGGCCGCCAACCGCATCGCCTTCATGCAGCAGGCCCTCGATGCGGGCAGCGGCCTGCTCGGCCATGTCGCGCTGCAGCTCGCGCAGGACCCGCGGCAGGCGGCGGCCGCCGACGCGTCACGGGATGCCATGCGCGCCCTGGTGCGCGAGGTCGAGCGTTGGGCCGCTCCCATCCAGAACACCCGGCGCTTCGCGGCCGAAGCGCTGACACTGCTGGGCCAGCCGATAGCGGCGGGCCAGGCCCTGCTGCTGGTGCTGGCCAGCGCCAACCGCGACGACACCTTCAACACGCAGCCCGACTGTTTTGATGTACACCGTGAAGGAGGCGGGAGCATGGGCTTCGGTGCCGGACCCCATGCCTGCCCCGGCGCTGCGATTGCTATTGAAATGGTAGCTGCCTGCGCTTTATGGATGAGGGCTGCAGGCCTGTTTGATCAGTATTTCGGGCGCTGCAGCGGGTTCCGGCCACTGCCCAATGCGCGCATTCCTGTTTTCGAGCAATGAAGGAGAAATTAAATGGTGTCGGTTATTTTTGAAGTCTGGCCCGACCCGGCGCACCGCGAGGGTTACCTGAACTGGGCCGCCGAGCTCAAGGCCGAGTTGCTGAAGATGGACGGGTTCATCTCGATCGAACGTTTCCAGAGCCTGAGCGAGCCCGACAAGCTGCTGTCGCTGCAGTTCTGGCGCGACGAGTCCTGCCTGCAGGCCTGGCGCAACCTGGAGGCGCATCGCGCCGCGCAGGCTGCCGGCCGGTCCACGATGTTCAAAGACTACCGCCTGCGGATCGCCGAGGTGATCCGCGACTACGGGCTCAGGGAGAGGGACGAGGCGCCGGCCGATTCACGCCGGGCGCATGGCTGAGTCCATGACCGGCGGCGGGCGCTACAGGCTCGTCAGGCCCTTCCAGAGCATGTAGGCCGCCAGTACATAGAGGATGCTGGCAAAAACGCGCTTGAGCTTGCTCACCGGCAGCTTGTGTGCAATCTTGGCGCCCAGCGGTGCGACGAAAAAACTGCAGGCTGCAATGACCACCAGCGCCGGCAGCCAGATGTAGCCGAAGGAAGCGGGCGGCAGGCCCTGCACCGACTGCCCGCTGATCACATAACCGAGCACATTGGCCACGGCAATCGGAAAGCCCAGCGCGGCCGAGGTGGCCACCGCGTTGTGGATGGCGACGTTGCACCAGGTCATGAAAGGCACGCTGATGAAGCCGCCGCCCGCACCCACCAGCCCAGAGAGGAAACCGATGCCGCCGCCGGCCGCAAACTGGCCGGCCGTGCCCGGCATCTGGCGCGTGGGCTTGGGCTTCTTGTCCAGAAACATCTGGGTGGCCGAGAAGCTCACGAAGAGGCCGAAGAAGATCGCCAGGTAAGAGCCCTTGAGCAAGGCAAACACGCCCAGGCTGCCGATGATGCTACCGACCACGATGCCGGGAGCCAGGCGCCGGACGATGTCCCAGCGCACCGCGCCGCGCTTGTGGTGGGCACGCACGCTGGAGATGGAGGTGAAGATGATGGTGGCCATCGAGGTGGCAATCGCCATCTTGACGGCCAGGTCCGGCGCCACACCGCGCTGCGCCATGATGATGGTGATGAAAGGCACCATCAGCATGCCGCCGCCTATGCCCAGCAGGCCCGCGAGAAAGCCGGTGCCGACGCCCAGCAGGGCAAGTTCAAGAATGAGCAGGGGTTCGAAGGTCATGCGGCGTAAGGGCAGGCTGCTTGCCGGAGCAAGCGGGTTGGACGGGAATGGCGGCGGGGGTGGTGGTGACGGGTGAAAAGAGGTGTCTGCGAATACCACCGGGCCGTCATCCTGAACCAGGGTTCAGGTGGGCGAGGGCAGTCAGGTTTCGGGTTCGTCTAACGCGAGACGATCACGCCTGCCTGACAATTTACCAAGCCCGTGCTCTAAGAGCATTGGTACAAGGAAATATAAAGCCCGGTGTGTACCGCAGACGGTTTGATTGTAGGCGTTTGGCGGGCGCCGCGCTGGCCCGATAGGCCGCTTTACAGCAGGCGGCCGTCCACGCCCAGCGCGTTGTCCAGGCGTTGCAGCAAGGCCGCCAGTTGCGGCTGCGACGCGGCTTCGGCCGCCGACACGCCCGCGCCGTGGGACCTGGCCGGGGCAGCGGCCGGCGCCGGGATGCTGTGCGCCGCCTTCAGTGCATTGGCCTCCATCTCCGACAACTCGAAAGCCAGGTTCAGCGCGGCCAGCACGGCGATGCGGTCACGCGCCTTGATTTTTCCGGCGTCGCGGATCTTGCACATGGCCGCGTCGACCTTTTCGACCGCGTCGAGCAGCCTGGCCTCGCCGCCCTCGGGGCAGCCGAGCAGGTAGCTCTGGCCCATGATCTGTACGTCAAGCTGCTTCATGAATCCGATCCCACGGGTGTCCTGCCATGGGCCGGACCGGCTGCCGACATCGGCGCCGACGAATCCGGCAGGCGTTCGAGCAGGGCATCGACCCGGGCGCGGGCTGCGCTCAGGCGCGAGCGCAGCGAATCGCGTTCCTGCGTGAGTTCATGCACCTGCTCGGCGAGCAGTGCATTGGTGCGCTGCAACTCCTCGTAGCGCAAGAGGAGCCGCTCGACGCGTTCGGCAATCTGGTCGATGTGGGTGGGGTTCGACATGGCAGCGCCAATTGTAGGGTTTGCACGGTTTTGGCGCGTAGAATCTTGTCTGTTGGTGCTCGCGGTGTGGTTCACACGCTGCAGTTCAACGGGAAGCAGGAGGGAATCAAGGCCATCCGCACCGGGTCAGCCCGGGCCGATTGCGACTGGATTTTTAACCTGCGCTGCCCCCGCAACGGTAAACGGACGAATGTCGCTCCCCAGATTCAGACTCGGAGCACATTCAGCTTTCATCATCAGCCACTGAGCGTTCTGAACACGCGCTTGGGAAGGCGATGAGAGCAGTTCCGTCAGCCCGGATACCGGCCAACAAGGTGAACGCGCGCGTCTTTCATTGGACCGGGCGTTTTTAACGCTCATGCACTGGCGGGGAAGCCGGTGAGGGCCTTTTGTTGAATGTTTCTCCCCATGAAAACCTGTGTATTACATGCACGCTCCGCCGCGCTTTCGCTGGTGGTCGCTGCCGCATGGCCTGCTTTTTCCCAAACCGCTTCATCCCCGCAACTGCGGGAGACCGTGGTTACCGCGACACGCACGGCGCAGCCCCTTTCCGATCTGGTGGCCGATGTCACCGTGCTTGACCGCGCCGCCATAGAACGCAGCGGAGCTGCCGGCCTGGCCGATGTGCTGGCGCGTGTGCCCGGCATCGAGATGGCGCGCAACGGTGGCCCCGGTAGCACCACCAGCGTGTTCCTGCGCGGCGCCGAGTCACGTTTTACCGCGGTGTATATCGACGGCGTCCGGATCGATTCGCAGGCCACCGGCGGCGCGGCCTGGGAGACCATTCCGCTGAGCCAGATCGATCGCATTGAGGTCCTGCGCGGCCCGGCCGGTGCTGTCTACGGTTCCGATGCGCTGGGTGGCGTGATCCAGCTGTTCACCCGCAGGGGCGAGGGGCCGCCGGCGCCGGCGGTCGGCATCGGCTTTGGGTCCCACGGCACGCAAAAAGCCGATGCCAGCATCAGCGGCAGCAGTGGCACATTCGATTATTCGCTGGGCCTGTCCGACGAAAGCAGCAAGGGTTTCAACTCGCGCCCGATAGCGGGCCAGAATCCCGACCGGGACGGCTACGAGAGCAGGTCGGCCAACGCCCGCATCGGCTTGCAAGTCGATCCCGCCCACCGGCTGGAGGTCACGGCGCTGGCAAGCGACATGAACTCGCAATACGACAGTGCCACAAGGTTCGTCGACGAGCGCAACCTGCACAGCCTGCAGGCGCTGGGGCTGAACTGGCAGGCGCAATGGACGCAGGCCTACAGCACGAAGCTGAGCGTGACCGACTCACGCGACCGCTACGAAACCACGCCGTCGCCCTACCTGACCACCACGCAGCTGAACGGCTACCTGTTCCAGAACGAGCTTCGTCTGGGCAGTCATTTGCTGACCGCCGCGCTCGAGCGAAAAGTCGATCATCTGGAAAATGCGCCCATCAACCGCAGCCGTTCGCAGGATGCACTGGCCCTGGGTTATGGTTACCGCAGCGACCGGCACACGCTGCAGCTGAACCTGCGCAACGACCAGGACAGCGAGTTCGGCGATCACAACACCGGCAGCGCTGCCTGGGGCTTTGCCTTCACGCCTCAGTGGCGGGCCACCGCGTCGGCCGGCACCGCTTTCAGGGCACCCACGCTTTACCAGCGTTTCAGCGTCTATGGCGTGTCCAGCCTGCAACCCGAAAGCAGCCGCAACCTGGAGCTGGGTCTGCGTTATGCCGAAGGCGCCAGCAGCTTCGGCGTGGTGGTGTACCGCAACAGGGTCAATGACCTCATCACCTTCTCCACCCCGGGGCGCTGCGCGTCCGGTCTGGGCTGCTATTCCAACACGGCCCGCGCCGAATATGCCGGGGTGACTTTCTCGGGCACCCACAAACTCGGCGAGGTCAACCTGCATGCCTCGCTCGATGTACAGAACCCCCGCGATCTTTCGACCGGCAGGCAGCTCGCGCGCCGCGCCCGGCATCACGCCAGCCTGGGGGCCGACACCCACATCGCTTCATGGACAGCAGGCGCCGAGGCCCAGCTTTCGGGACGCCGCAATGACAGTGCCAGCAATACCGTGGTGCTCGCGGGTTACGGCCTGATCAACCTCCATGCCAGCACGTCGGTGGCGAAGGACTGGACCTTCCTCGCGCGGGTGGACAATCTGGCCGACAAGACCTACCAGCTTGCCAACACTTATGCGACGGCGGGGCGCAGCCTCTATGTCGGCCTGAAGTGGGCGCCGCAGTAAGCCGGCTGGAAAACACCATGTCTGCACCTTCCTGTCCTGCTGTCCTCATCGCCGCGCCGGCTTCCGGCCAGGGCAAGACCACGGTCGCCTGCGCGCTGGCGCGTCTGCACACGCGCCAGGGATGGCGTGTGCGGGTCTTCAAGTGCGGGCCGGATTTTCTGGACCCCTACTGGCTGGCCCTGGCCAGTGGCGCGCCGGTGCATCAGCTCGACTTGTGGATGACCGGCGAGGACGACTGCGCCCGGCGCCTGCAGGCCGCTGCGCAGGAGGCCGACCTCATCATTGTCGAAGGCGTGATGGGCTTGTTCGACGGGCAGCCGAGCGCGGCCGACCTGGCGCAGCGTTTCGGCCTGCCGGTGCTGGCCGTCATCGACGCCGGGTCCATGGCCGGCACGTTTGGCGCGCTGGCCTGGGGTCTGCAGCATTACCGGGACGGCCTGCGGTTTGCCGGCGTGCTCGCCAACCGGGTAGCCTCCGACAGCCATGCGCTGATGCTCGAGGACAGCCTGCGTGAGCCGGAGCACTGGCTGGGCGCCCTCATGCGCAGCAGTGTCATGACGCTGCCCGAGCGGCACCTGGGCCTGGTGATGTCCGATGAACTCGGCGACGCCATGCAGCGGCTGGACGCCGCGGCCGATGCGCTGGCCGCCACCCCGCTGGGGCAGATGAGCGGGGACGACCTGCAGGCCTGGGCGGTTCCGTTCAAGACGCCGGATCTGCCCGGGTTTCCGGCCGGTGCACTGGAGGGCCGCACGGTGGCCGTGGCGCGTGATGCGGCGTTCTGCTTCATTTACGCGGCCAATCTCGATTGCCTGCGCGCGCTGGGCGCGCGGCTGGTGTTTTTTTCGCCGCTGGCCGATGCGGCCCTGCCGGACTGCGACGCGCTCTGGCTGCCCGGCGGCTACCCCGAGCTGCATGCGCAGACCCTGGCGGCCAACCGCGCCATGAAGGACAGCCTGGCCGACCATGTGCGTGCCGGCAAGCCGGTCTGGGCGGAGTGCGGCGGCATGATGGCGCTGTTTGAGGAACTGCACACCGTCGATGGCCAGCGCCATCCGATGTGGGGTGTGTTGCCCGGCAGCGTCAGCATGCAAAAACGCCTGGCCGCGCTGGGTCCGCAGCAGCTTGGCGTGGACGGTGGAACCCTGCGCGGTCACACCTTCCACTACTCGACCTGCACCACACCGCTGCAGCCCGCCGCCCGCACCGAAGCGGCGCCGGGGCGCCAGCTGCGCGGCGAGGGCGAGGCCCTGTATGTCTCGGGTTCGGTCCGCGCCAGTTATTTTCACGCCTGGTTCGCGTCCAGCCCGGAAGCGACAGCCCGGCTTTTTTCATCGGGGCCGCAGCCATGAACTACGGCCCGCAGCGCATTGTCTGCATGACCGAGGAAACCACCGAGTGGTTGTACCTGCTCGGGGAAGAGCGCCGCATCGTCGGTATCTCCGGCTACACGGTGCGGCCGCCGCGGGCACGTGCCGAGAAGCCCCGTGTCAGCGCTTTCACCAGCGCCAAAATCGACAAGATTCTGGAGCTCAAGCCCGACTGCGTGTTCGGCTTCTCGGACCTGCAGGCCGACATTGCGGCCGAGCTGATCCGCAAGGGCGTGCAGGTCACGGTGTTCAACCAGCGCAGCATCGCGGAAATTTTCTCCATGATGTACCAGGTGGCGGCGATGGTCGGGCAGGGCGATCGCGGCCTGCAGCTGATGCAGGTGATGCAGGACAGGCTGGCCGCCATTGCCCGGGCTGCGGCCGGCCTGAAGCGGCGGCCCCGCGTGTTTTTTGAGGAGTGGGACGAGCCGCACATCAGCGCCATCGCCTGGGTTTCCGAGCTGCTGGGCGTGGCCGGTGGTGACGACTGTTTTCCCGAACTGGCCCGCATGGCCATGGGCAAGGACCGCATCATTGCCGACGGCGCGCAGATTGTCGCGCGCAACCCCGACATCATCATCGGCTCCTGGTGCGGCAAGAAGTTCCGGCCCGAAAAAGTCGCGGCCCGGCCTGGTTGGGAAAACGTCAACGCCGTCAAAAACGGCCAGCTGTTCGAGATCAAGTCGGCCGACATCCTGCAGCCCGGGCCGGCCGCGCTGACCGACGGGGTGGCGCAGTTGCACCGCATCGTTCTGGACTGGAGCCTGGCCCATGAATAAGCTGTCCCTGGCTCGCAGTGAACTGATCCTCGGCGGCCAGCGCAGCGGCAAGTCGCGCCGCGCCGAAAGGCTGGCGCAGGGCTGGCTCGCGCAGTCACCCGCGCATCGTGCGGTGCTGATCGCCACCGGCCAGCCCTGGGACGACGAGATGCGTCAACGCATCGCGCGCCACCAGCAGGACAGGGCTGAGCGGGTGCCCGGCATGTCCACGGTCGAGGAACCGCTGCAGCTTGCGCAGGCGATCACAGTGCACGGCAACGCCCAGACGCTGGTGGTGGTGGACTGCCTGACGCTGTGGCTCACCAACTGGCTCATGCCTGTCGAAGTCTTAGATAAAAATACGACTCCAGCTCAATACCCACGGGCGCAGGCAGCTATGTTTTTGGAAGCAATCGAAACTTGCCCCGGGCCGCTGGTGCTGGTCGGCAACGAGATCGGATTGGGCGTGATTCCGCTCGGGCGCGAGACTCGCGCCTTTGTCGATGCGCTGGGCCGGCTCAACCAGGAGGTGGCGCAGGCCTGTGAGCGAGTCACCCTGATGGCCGCCGGTTTGCCGCTGGTTTTGAAAGGCCCGCCATGAACATTTCTTCTTGCTCCCCCGCCCTCTGGGAGAGGGTTGGGGTGAGGGCGGCGCTGCTGCTTTTGCTGACTTTTCTGGCCGTGGCGCCAGCCCACGCCCTGCAACTGATCGACGATCGCGGTGTCAGCGTGAGTTTTGCGCAAAGCCCGCAGCGCATTGTCAGCCTGCTGCCTTCGCTGACTGAAAGTGTCTGCGCGATGGAGCAATGCCAGCGCCTGGTCGGCGTGGACCGGTATTCGAATTACCCCGCCAGCGTGCGCAGCCTGCCGGTGCTGGGCGGCGGGCTGGACCCCAACATCGAAGGCATCGTGGCGCTCAAGCCCGACGTGGTGCTGCTGGCCACGTCGTCACGCGCCAGCCAGCGCCTGGAGTCGCTGGGCATCAAGGTGGTTGCGCTGGAGCCCAAGAGCCATGCCGACGTCCGCCGCGTGCTCGGGAAAATTGGTGTCCTGCTCGACATTCCCGAGGCCGCCGGTGCTGGACGGTTGTGGCGCACCATCGACGCCAGCGTCGAGGCGGCGGCGCAGTCGCTGTCGCCCCGGGCCAAACGCGCGCGGGTGTATTTTGAAGTCAACCGCGGGCCGTATGCCGCCGGCGAGTCCTCCTTCATCGGCGAAACGCTCACCCGCCTCGGTGTCAAAAACGTGGTGCCGGCGTCGCTGGGCCCCTTCCCGCGGCTCAACCCCGAGTTCGTCGTGCGTGCCAACCCCGACGTCATCATGGCCGGCAACCGCAGCATGCAGGGCATGGCGTCTTATCCCGGCTGGGGCAGCATCAAGGCCGTGAAGGAGCGGCGCATCTGCTCGTTTGGTGTGGACGAGTCCGACGTGGTCGTGCGTCCGGGCCCGCGCATGGCCGAGGCGGCCCGCCTGATGGCCCGCTGCCTCGAGGACAAGGCGCCGGACGCACCATGAGCCCGGGTTTTCCCAACCAGCACCGCCAGGCCCTGTGGCTGGCCATCGGCCTGCTGCTGGCCAGCGCGGCCCTGCTGCTGTTGGGTGTCAGTGTGGGCAGCACCGGCGTCGAGAGTGTGCGCAGCATGTGGCATGACGCACAGGCCCTGCAGATCGTGCGCGAGATCCGGCTGCCGCGAACGGTGGGGGCCTGGCTGGCCGGGGCCTTGCTGGGCCTGGCCGGCGCGGTGGCGCAAGGCCTGTTTCGCAACCCGCTGGCCGACCCCTACCTGCTGGGCAGCGCCTCGGGTGCGTCGCTGGGCGTGGCCAGTGCGATGGCGCTGTTCGGCGTGTCGCCCCTGGCCATGCACTGGCTCGCGCGCATCGGGCTCACCGGCGCGGCCTTTGTCGGCGCCGTGCTGGCCGTGCTGCTGACCCTGCTGCTGGCCAAGGGTGTGCAGCACACGCTGCGCCTGCTGCTGGCCGGCGTGATTGTCGGCGTGGTGCTGGGCGCCTTCACCTCGCTGATTTTGCTGCTCACGCCCGAGATCATGCAGGCCATGCAGTCCTTCATGCTGGGCAGCACCGGTTTTGTCGGCTGGACCGCCTGCGCCGTGATGGCGGCGGTGCTCGCCTTCAGCGTGCTGGCCGCCTGGATGATGAGCCATGTGCTCGATGGCCTGGCGCTGGGCGAAGCCACCGCGCAAAGCCTGGGCCTGCGCCTGCCGCAGATGCGGGTGGCGCTGGTGGCGGTGCTGGCGCTCGCCACCGGCACCGCCGTGGCACAGACCGGGCTGATCGCCTTTGTCGGCCTGGCCGCACCGCACCTGGTGCGCTCCGTCGTAAAGACCACCCACGGCCGGCTGATTGTGCTGGCTGCCTTGATGGGCGCGGTGCTGCTGACGGCCGCCGACATCCTGGCGCGCTGGCTGGTGGCGCCGCAGGAACTGCCGGTGGGCGTGCTGACGGCGGTGCTGGGCGGCGGCTACCTGCTCTGGCTGATGCACCGGCACACCGGACGGGGGGCGGGGCTGTGATGCCAAACAGCTCTTCAGTTGCTATGGATTCAGTAGCTATAAACGCCCGCGCCATCAGGGCCAGCCTCGGACATGTCGAGGTCCTGCACGACATCTCGTTGGCGCTGCCGGCCGCGCGCTGGACCAGCATCGTCGGCCCCAACGGCGCCGGCAAGTCCACCCTGCTCAAGGTGCTGGCCGGCCTGCTGCCGCACCATGGCGAAGTCGCCTTGCTGGGCCAGCCGCTGGCCCGCCTGCGGGGTCGCCAGCGTGCGCAGCAGCTGTCCTGGCTGGGCCAGAACGAAAGTTCGGCCGACGACCTGACGGCTTACGACGTGGCCATGCTGGGCCGCCTGCCGCACCAGGCCTGGCTGGCGCCGCCCAGCGCCGCCGACCATGCCGCCGTCGAACGCGCCCTGCGTGCCACGCAGGCCTGGGACTGGCGCGCACGCGCCCTCGGCCAGCTCTCGGGCGGCGAGCGCCAGCGCGTGTTGCTCGCGCGTGCGCTGGCGGTGGAGGCGCAGGTGCTGCTGATGGACGAGCCGCTGGCCAACCTCGACCCGCCGCACCAGACCGACTGGCTGCTGATGGTGCGTGCGCTGGTGGCCGACGGCAAAACCGTCATCAGCGTGCTGCATGAAATCTCGTTTGCACTGCAGGCCGATGAGCTGGTGCTGATGGACCAGGGCCGCATCGTTCACCAGGGCGCCTGCGGCGACGCGGCCACGCATCGCGCGCTCGAAGCGGTGTTTGACCAGCGCATCGCCGTGCACCAGCTGGCCGGCCAGTGGCTGGCCGTGCCGAAGATATAACCAAGAGAAGACCGTCCATGCACATCGAAACACCCCCGACCGACAAGCCTTACGACAAGCCCGAGGGCGAACGCCGCGGCCTGCTGATCGTCAACACCGGCGACGGCAAAGGCAAAAGCACGGCCGCATTTGGCCTGGCGCTGCGCGCGCATGGCCGCCACCATGTGCATGGCAAGTCCGTGAAGATTTTCCAGTTCATGAAAGTGCCGAGCGCACGTTTCGGCGAGCACCGCATGTTCGAGCAACTGGGCATTCCGATCGAAGGCCTGGGTGACGGCTTCAGCTGGAAAAGCCAGGACCTGGAGCATTCGGCCCAGCTGGCGCGCACCGGCTGGGAAAAAGCCAAAGCGGCCATTTTGAGCGGCGACAACTTCATGGTGGTGCTCGACGAGCTGACCTACCCGCTGATCTACGGCTGGATGCCGCTGGCCGATGTGCTGCAGACCCTGAAGGACAGGCCGAAAGACGTGCATGTGGTCATCACTGGCCGGCGCTGCCCGCCCGAAATCATCGAACTGGCCGACACCGTGACCGAGATGAGCAAGGTCAAACACGCCTTCAACGCTGGCATACCAGCGCAGCGCGGCATCGAAGACTGAAGATGCTGCTGGCCTGGGACAGTTTTCAGGCGGTGCAGAGCCTGGCCGCGCTGGCAGCCTGCGTGGCATGGGTGCTGGCCTTCGTGCTGGTATTGCTGCTGGCCCTGTGGATTGACGCGCGCTGGGGCGAGCCGCGCGCCGCCTGGCACCCGGTGGTGGCGATGGGGCGTTACCTCGAGGCTTGCGGACCTGTCGTTTCTTCCTTGCCGCCAGCGCCGGCCTTTGTGTCCGGTGCCCTGGCCTGGTGGCTGGGCGTGGGGGTGGTGGGCGCACTGGCCTGGGGGCTGCAGGCGCTGGCCCTCGCGCAGCTCGCCCGCCTCGTCGCAGCGCCCGGTCCGGAAACAGCGCTAGCCGCGTTGCTGGTGGTGGTACTGATGGGCTGGGTGCTCAAGACCCTGCTGTCCTGGCGCATGCTGCACGACGAGGTCGGCGCGGTCGAGGCCGCGCTGCAGCAATCGCTGGCGGCCGGGCGCGAGCGCCTGTCCTGGCTGGTCAGCCGCGACACCGCGCTGCTCAGCGAAAGCGAGGTGCGGGAAAGCGCGATCGAGTCACTCGCCGAAAACCTCAACGACTCGGTGGTGGCGCCGATTTTCTGGTTTGTGCTGTTCGGCCTGCCCGGCGCCGCCATCTACCGTTTCGCCAACACCGCCGATGCGATGTGGGGTTACCGCGGCATACATCGCGGCCGGCACTGGGAGTGGGCCGGCAAGTGGGCGGCGCGTGCCGACGACGTCTTGTCCTGGCTGCCGGCGCGCCTGACGGCCTGGCTGCTGGCCGGGGTGGCGCGTGGCCTGCCGACCGGTGCGTTGCGCCGGGAAGCTGCGAAGACGCCTTCGCCCAACAGCGGCTGGCCGATGGCGGCCATGGCTCTGGCCCTCGGGGTCAGCCTGCGCAAACCCGGCATCTACATACTCAACGCGGCGGGGCGGCCACCGCTGCCCGAAGACACCGCCCTGGCCCAGCGTTACGCATCAAAAACGGTGTTTGCCCTTTTGCTGTCTGCGAAGACAGCTATCTTTCTGATAGCGATCGGAGTGGCATGGACGCTGACCCCATGAGTCACGTCGCGCCGGTTTTCACGCGGGTGCACGGCGGCCCCGACGCTGCCGGTGTGCCGCTGTTTGATTTTTCGACCAACAGCCACGCCTGCGGCCCGTGCCCAGCGGCGCTGGCGGCGGTGCAGCAGGCCGACGCGAGCCGCTACCCCGATGCCGGATACGTCGCCTTGCGCCGGCAGCTCGCTGCCTTCCACGGGGTTGACGTGCAGCGTGTGCTGCTGGCGGCCAGCGCCAGCGAGTTCATCTTTCGCATCACCGCGCTGGCGGTGCAGCGCGGCGCCAAGGCGGTCTGGTTGCCGCCACACAGTTATGGCGACTACGCGCAGGCTGCGCAGGCGTGGAAGCTGTCGGTGGCCGCGCATGCGCAACACGCGCAACTGCGCTGGGCCTGCGACCCCTCCAGCCCGCTGGGTGCGGCGCATCCAGCCCTTGATCAACTGGCCGATCCGTCGGCATTGTGTGTGCTGGACCGCGCCTACGAACCGCTGCGGCTTGAAGGCACCCTGGCGCTGTCCGACGCGGCACTGCAAAATTTCTGGCAACTCTGGACACCGAACAAGGCGCTGGGCCTGACCGGCGTGCGTGCCGCCTATGTGATCGCGCCACCCCATGCCGGCGATGTTTTGGTGCAACTCGACCAGCTGGCGCCGTCATGGCCGGTCGGTGCGCATGGCGTGGCCATGCTGCAGGCCTGGACCACGCCCGAGGTGCAAGCCTGGCTGGCCGCCAGCCTGGCCACGTTGCGCGAATGGAAAGCCCGGCAGATCGCGCTGTGCGAAGTCATGGGATGGACTTGTCTGCCCAGCGCCGCGAATTTTTTCTGCGCGCGGCCGCTGCTACCGCACGGCATGCCTCTGCAGCAGCTGCTGGCCGAACTGCGGGGGCAGGGCATCAAGCTGCGCGACACCACGTCCTTCGGTTTGCCGGGGCAGGTACGCATGGGCGTGTTGGCGCCGGCGGCACAGGACGCATTGCACAATGCGTGGCAACACATCATCAGGAAAGCAACATGACGGCCAGAAGCGTGATGGTTCTGGGTACCACCAGCGGTGCCGGCAAAAGCTGGCTGACCACCGCGCTGTGCCGCTACTACGCCAGGCAGGGCCTGAAGGTCGCGCCCTTCAAGGCGCAGAACATGAGCAACAACGCCAGGGTAGTGGCCCCCACGCTCCGCACTGGCGTGTCGTCGCTGCCCCCCGAGGGGGCTAATTTTCCTTGGGGCGCCCCGGCGGAAAATTGGTCTGCCGGTGGCGAGATCGGCAGCGCGCAATATTTTCAAGCGCTGGCGGCAAAAGCGGTCCCTGAAGTCCGCATGAACCCGCTGCTGCTCAAGCCCGAAAAAGACACGCACAGCCAGGTGATCCTGATGGGCCAGGTCAACGCCGAACTGTCGCGCATGGCCTGGCGCGGCCGCAGCGCCTCGGTCTGGCCGGTCATCGCGCAGGCCCTCGACGAGCTGCTGGAAGAAAACGACGTCGTCGTGATTGAAGGCGCGGGTTCGCCGGCCGAGATCAACCTCAAGGACAGCGACATCGTCAACATGCGGGTCGCGCAACACGCCAATGCGGCCTGCCTGCTGGTCACCGACATCGACCGCGGCGGCGCCTTTGCGCACCTCTACGGCACCTGGGCCATGCTCGACGAAGCGGAGCGCCGGCTGATCAGGGGGTTCGTGCTCAACAAGTTCCGCGGCGACGCCAGCCTGCTCGCCCCCGGCCCGCAGATGCTGCAGGACCTGACCGGCGTGCCCACGGTGGCGACCTTGCCGATGTGGTGGCAACACGGCCTGCCCGAGGAAGACGGTGTCTTCGACGACAGAAGCCAGGCCACCGGCCACGTGACCCGAACGGTGGCGGTGATTGCCTACCCGCGCATCAGCAACCTCGACGAATTCCAGCCGCTCAAGAATGTGCCGGGCATCCGCCTGAAGTGGGTGCGCAGTCCGGGCGAGCTGGCGGGTCTTGCGGCCTCCGACTGGATCATCCTGCCCGGCTCCAAACACACGAGTGGCGACCTGGCCTGGCTGCGCGATCGGGGGCTGGACAGTGCGATTGCCGCGCACGCCGGGCGCGGCGGGGCGGTGCTCGGCATTTGCGGCGGACTGCAGATGCTGGGCGAAGCGCTGATCGATCCGCACGGCATCGACGGCAACGGACCCGGCCTGGGACTGCTGCCGGTGGTCACGCTGTTCGAAGCCGACAAGACCGTGCAGCACCGGCGGGCGCGTTTTGCGTCGGTTGCCGGGCCCTGGGCGGCCTTGTCGGGTGTGGAGGTGCAGGGCTACGAAATCCATCACGGACAGACCGCGCCGCACAGCGCCATGGCCGCGGCTGGCGATGTGGCGCACGCCGTGCTGCCCGCTGGGCTGGCCTGGCAAAACGGCAGCGGCCATGTACTGGGCGTCTACCTGCACGGACTGTTTGAAGACCCGGCCGTGTTGCAAGCGCTGTTCGGGGCCAGCACGCCGACGCTGGAGTCGGTGTTTGAGGGGCTGGCCGACTACATCGGGCGGAATTTCGACGCGGGGGTGCTGGACGCGCTGATCGCGCCCGGGCGCGCCGCCTGACAGGCCGCTGCGCGGCTTATAGTTGGACCAGCTGCGGTGCACCGCCTTCCCCCACTTTTCGGCGGGGTGATGGCGCCCGCTTTTTCCCAACAAGCGTTTGAAGGGTAACCGTGCTCACTGTGGTCCTGGCCAATATTGCCGTCGTGTCCATCGCCGTGATCATTCACTACGAATGCCTGCTGCGGCTGACCTTGCTGCTCGCCCGGGTGAAGATCCGGCATCGCCTGCGCATCCTGCTGGGCGTCGGCGGTGCGCTGCTGGCCCACGCGGTGGAGGTCTGGGTGTTTGCCTTCGCCTACTATTTCATTCATCACGCCGAGACATGGGGCGGCCTGACGGGAAACTTCAATGGCAGCCTGATGGACTGCGTGTATTTTTCCTTCACGACCTTCACCACGCTGGGTTTCGGCGACATCCAGCCCACCGGTGACCTGCGCTTCCTGACGGGCATCGAGTCCTTGACCGGGCTGGTGCTGATCACCTGGACGGCGTCCTTTTTGTTTGTCGAGATGCAGAAGTTCTGGAACGGGAAGTAGTTCCCGAAGGTGCGCCTGCGGGGCAAAGGGTTGTCTTCCTGGCGCACTGCCTCTGGCGAAAGGCTTTTTCCCGAGCTTTGCAACCAAGGCGACATTTGTTATCGTCCTTTTTTCGGGGAGGGAATTTATGTTTGAAAAAGTTGCGGGTTTTGCCTGTTTTATGGCGGTCGCCATCGCAGGGGCACTCCCCGTTTCCGCATTTGCGCAGCCTGCCGAATGGTTCAGAACCAAGGTGGCCGATTATCCCAATCTGGTGTTTCCCGCAGCGGCCACTGAATGGAGCGTCCCCAGCGCTACCGGAAACAACATTTTCAAGCCTGCGGGGCCCGGTACGTTTCCTGCGGTTGTCGTTGCGCATACCTGCGGCGGGATTGAACCCCATATCTATGAACGCGCCAAGGAAATTCTTGACGCTGGTTATATCGTCCTGGTGCTGGACTCTTACACCTCAAGAAACCATTTCACTTTCTGCAAGCCAGCGGGCGTGAATGCCACGCGGGTCTACAAGGACACCTTCGACGCATTGGCGCATCTCAAAGGCATGCCTGAGGTTGACCCGTCCAGGGTTTACCTGGTGGGATTTTCCCTCGGGAGTTTTGCCGCCGCCGTTGCCGGCAGCCCCGAGGTGGCTTCCATGCTTCAGGTGAAACACCGCTTCAATGCTTCCGTGGGCTGGTACGGCGCCTGCACTTTCAAGCCCAGCGCGTTCCATCCCGCCTGGAATCTATTGCGGACCGATACCGACAAGCCGGTGCTGCTGCTCATGGCGGCGGGTGACAGCGAAACGCCGATCAAAGACTGCTTCCCCAGACTGGATGAAATGAAGGCAGCGGGCAAACCTGTTTCCTGGCACGTCTATCCCGACGCCACGCATGCCTGGGACAAAAGCAACGCGAGGCGCGGTTATGTGAGAAGCAGCTCAGTCACCGCCGACGCCATGCGACGCACGCTCGACTTCTTGAAAGCGAACTAGAAACGTTGGCGCGGCTTGAGGGCGGGGATTGCAGTGGGCCTTGAAACAGCCTGGTCTGGCTACAATGCTGGTTATTTATACAGCCCGGCATTCACCACGCCTTTTCCCCATGAGCACTCCCGGCAACCAGGACGACAAGCGCTATGTTGTCGCCGTGCGTGCGCTGTGTGAATTCACGGCCAAACTCGGCGACCTCGATGTGCGCTTCACGCCCTCGCCGTCGGCCCTCGAAGGCATGGCGGGCCACCGCATGGTGGCGATGCGCCGGCCGGCGCATTACCAGACCGAAGTCAGCCTGAGCGGCGTCTACAAAGACTTGCTGGTGCGCGGCCGCGCTGACGGCTACGACCCCGAACTCGGCCAGCTCGAAGAGGTCAAGACCTTCCGCGGCGATCTGGAGGCCATGCGCGCCAACCACCGGCATCTGCACTGGGCGCAGCTCAAGGTCTACGGTCACCTGCTCTGCCAGAAGGAAGGCTTGGCCCAGGTCAAGCTGGCGCTGGTGTATTTCAACATCGCCACGCAGGATGAAACCCTGCTGACCGAAGCCTTCAGCGCCGCCGAGCTGGAAGTTTTTTTTGAAGAACAGTGCGACCATTTTCTCGACTGGGCCCGCCAGGAGATGGCCCACCGCGCCGCGCGCAACGAAGCGCTGCAGACCCTGGTTTTTCCGCACGAGAGTTTTCGCCCCGGCCAGCGCGATTTGGCCGAAGCGGTCTACAAGTCGGCCAGCAGCGGGCGCTGCCTGATGGCGCAGGCGCCCACCGGCATCGGCAAAACCGTGGGCACGCTGTTTCCGCTGCTCAAGGCCTGTCCGACGCAGCAGCTCGACAAGGTGTTTTTCCTTGCGGCCAAGACGCCGGGCCGCCAGCTGGCGCTGGACGCCGTGGCCCGCATCCAGCGCAGCGCGCCGGCGCTGCCGCTGCGTGTGCTGGAACTGGTGGCCAAGGGCAAGGCCTGCGAACACCCGGACAAGGCCTGCCACGGCGACGCCTGCCCGCTGGCCAAGGGCTTTTACGACCGCCTGCCGGCCGCGCGGCGTGCTGCCGTGGCTGTGGTCGGCCCGCTCGACAAGGGCGCACTGCGCGAGGTGGCGCTGGCGCACGGGGTCTGCCCGTATTACCTCGGCCAGGACCTGCTGCACTGGAGCGATGTGGTCATCGGCGACTACAACTACTACTTCGACATCAACGCCATGCTGTACGCGCAGACGCTGGCCAACCAGTGGCGCGTCAGCGTGCTGGTCGACGAGGCGCACAACCTGGTCGAGCGCGCGCGCAAGATGTATTCGGCCGAGCTGGACCCGGCACGCCTCGCGTTGGCGCGGCAGGGTGCGCCGGTGGCCATCAAACGTGTGCTGGACCGCCTGCAGCGCAGCTGGTACGAGCTGCACCAGGACCAGGCCGAGGCCTACCAGGTGTACGACGAGGTGCCGCAGGCCTTTCGCGGCGCGCTGCAGCAGACGGCCAGCGCCATCCTGGACCACCTGGCCGACCATCCGGCCGGCATAGACGGCAGGCTGCAGGACTTTTTCTTCGAGGTGCTGCATTTCTCGCGCATGGCCGAGCTGCTCGATACCCATTCGCTGTTCGACATCACCGACGCTGCGGGCAGTGGGGGCGGTGCCGTCTTGTGCCTGCGCAACGTCGTGCCGGCGGGTTTTCTGTCGCAGAGGTTTGCGGCGGCACGTTCGGCGGCGCTGTTCTCGGCCACCCTGAGCCCGGCGCACTACTACAGCGACATGCTGGGCCTGCCCGGGGACACGGCCTGGATTGATGTGGCCTCGCCGTTCCGGGCCGAGCAGTTGTCGGTGCAGGTGGTGGACGACGTGTCCACGCGTTTCCAGCATCGCGGGCATTCGCTGTCACCCATGGTCGACCTGATGGCCCGGCAATACGCGGCGGCGCCCGGCAACTACCTGAGTTTTGTCAGCAGCTTCGACTACCTGCAGCAACTGGCCGAGTTGTTCAAGGCGCGTTACCCGGCCATTCCGGTCTGGGAGCAGTCGCGCGGCATGGAGGAAAGCGCCAAGCGCGGCTTTCTCGAACGCTTCACGACCGAGACGCATGGCATCGGGTTTGCCGTGCTCGGCGGCGCGTTTGCCGAGGGCATCGACCTGCCGGGCAAACGCCTGATCGGCGCCTTCATTGCCACGCTGGGGCTGCCGCAGATCAACCCCGTGACGGAGCAGATCCGCCAGCGCATGGAGGCCAGTTTCGGCAAGGGTTACGACTACACCTACCTCTACCCCGGCCTGCAGAAGGTGGTGCAGGCCGCGGGCCGCGTGATCCGCACCGAGTCCGACAGCGGCGTGGTTTACCTGATTGACGACCGTTATGCGCAGGCGCAGGTGCGCGAGCTGTTTCCGGGCTGGTGGAAGGTCGGCTACCAGCAAGCGCGTTTGCCGCCGCAGCGCGCCGCGTGAGTCGGCTGCTCAAAAAATTTCAATAAAAAATGCCTGTAGCCCAGCAGGGGCGGGCGCAGCCAGCTATGAAATGTATAGCGGCGATCAGCCGAACAAGCCATGCCGGCGCGCTGCCAGCATGGCCTGCATGCGTGTGGACACCCGGAGCAGGCCGTACAGGATCTGGACATGCCCGCGCACGGTATGGTGGGACAGGTTCAGCTGGCGCGCGATCAGCTTGTCGGACAGGCCTTCACACAGGAGGGCCAGCACCTGGCATTGGCGCGCCGTCAGGGGCGCGGCGAGCATGTGGTCAGTGCCCGCGGCCGGCGCGGCGGCCGGGCTGTCTGCCTGGCACGGGGGCTGTTCATCGGAGGCGAGCGTTTGCAAAGAGGACATGCCTGAATTAAATCGGCAGCGACGCGGCGCGGCAAGTGCCGCAGGCGCCCCGGGCCGGAAATGTTGTCACCAGAATTGGTGACAGACAGACAAGGCAAACGGGCGGCGCTCAGGCTGGCCTGCGTTTTTCGGGCAGCCACAAGTTCAGGCGCGTGCCCGGTCCCTGGCCGTCCCAGCGCAGTTCGGCACCGATGGATCGGGCCCGGCGCAACTGGTTGTGCAGGCCCATGCCGCCTTTTTTCAAGCCGCTTTCCAGCGAAAACCCCGGGCCGTTGTCGGTGATCGTGACTGTCACGCCACCGTTGCCGGAACCGGTGGCGACACGGATCTCGCTGGCTTGCGTGTGTTTGAGGATGTTGGCAAAAGCCTCCTGCAGGATACGCAGGATGTGCAGCGCGTTGCGCGGGTCCAGCCAGTCCAGCGGCGGCACGTCCACCACCTCCCAGCGCAGCGTGATGCCCGCGCTGGCCAGCCGCGGACCCAGGCGAAAGCGCAGCGTTGCCAGTAGCAGCAGCAAGTCGGCCTCGACCGGCTCCATCGAGTCGATGGTGAGTTTGAGGTCGTCGATGCAGCCCTTGAGCACTTCCGCCACTTCCGCCTCGCTGACCCGCCCGCCTTCCACCACACGCAGCGCGCTGACCAGGGAGGAACCCAGGCCGTCGTGCATGTCCTGCGTCAGGCGCTGGCGCTCCTGGCTCAGCGTCTGGCGTTGCTCGGCCTCGCGCAGGCGCTCGTAGCTGGCCGCCAGCTCCGTCTCGCGCGCCTGCAGGCGCTGCTCCAGTTGGGCGTTGTTTTTCTCCACGTCGGCAATCGCGCCCACGTAGCGGCGGTTCATCAGGTACCCGAAGACGCTGAAGGTGATCGCGTTGGTGTAGGCGCTCAGGTACCAGCCTTCCGGGCTGATGAAGTTGTTTTGCAGCAGCCAGTCCACCGCGCCCAGCGCAGTGCACACGCCGATGCCGACGGCCACCAGCCGTCCCTCGGCAGAGCTGCGCCAGCTCTTGATGCCTCCCGCGACCGCGACAGTGGTGCTCATCAGCATCGCAAACGCATAAATCAGCGGCGTGACCTTGGGCGTGTTCGGCAGGGTGGCCAGCGCGGGCAGCGTCAGCAGCCCGATCAGGCTGGTCGACACCACCAGGGCGCGGGTCAGCCAGATCAGCGGCCGGCCATGCAACTGGCCCAGCGAAAAGTGCACCACCGTGATCAACCACAACAGGGAGTTGACCGTCAGCCAGGCAAACCAGTCGTTGGCCACGGGAAGGTCCACATAAAAATGCAGGCTCCGCGCGAAGGAGGTCACCGCCAGGACAAAAAAGAGCAGGTAGCCGGTCGCCTGCCTGCGCCGCAGCCAGACAAAAAAAGCAAACACACCGATCGCCAGGAAGGCGGCGCTGAACAGCGCCGGCAGATCCAGCTGCAGCCACTTGCGCAAGTGGTGGCGCCCGCTCAGGGCCTCGGCCGGGCCCAGCCACAGCGACGACAGCGCGACTTGGGTGGCGCGTGTGTGTTCCAGCCGGACCAGGATCTCGCGCGGTGGCTTGCCGGAGCCTTCGCCTTCAAGAAGGACCCAAAGCGGGGTGCGCGTGCTGTCCCACAGCGGGCCCTGAAGCTGTGCCCGGTGCACCAGCTGTCCGTCGGCATACACCGCGACGGTGCCGTTGGTCTTGACGCGTGCACCGTAGAGCGCCATGGGGCCGGCGCCGGCGGCCAGCGCGGGCACACTCACGCGGTACCAGGTGATGCGCGCGGTGCCGGCCGGAGCAATGGCCGAGGCGGCCTGGCGCAGCAGGGCCACCGGCAGGGCATGGGGAAGTTCAACCGGCTGCCAGGCACCGGGCAGGGCGGCGCTGTCGAGCGTGGGCGGTGGCACCGTGAACCCGGGGGTGTCCAGGGCCTGCCACTGCGCTTCGGTGATATGCAGGGTGCTTTCCGGGCCGGCTTCCTTCGCACCGGCGGCGGTGCAGGCGGATGCGGCCAGGAAGAAGCCAAGCAGCAGGCCCGCGGCAGCACGGAGAACGGTAAAAAAAAGCATGGGGGCAGTTATAGCAGCCCTGCCGGGCGAAACCTGAACCGCCAGGCCGGCACTCAGGCGGCCAGGATGCCCTGCTGCCTGGCCTCGTAGATCGCTTCCGCCTTGGAGGTGACCTTGAGCTTGCCGTACACGCGTCGCACATAGGTCTGCACGGTGTGCACCGAGACCTGCATGAGCCGGGCAATTTCCTCGGCGGTAAACCCCTTGGTGATCAGTTCCAGCACTTCCTTTTCGCGGCTGGACAGCTGCACCTGGGCGTTGCCGGTCGGCGCAGGCGGTGCGGCCGGCGCCGGGACAGAGGCCTGGCGAAAACGCGTCAGGATCTGCCGCGCAATCAGCGGGCTGATCGGGCTGCCGCCGCCGTGCAGGCTTCGGATCTCGGCCAGCATGTTGTCCGGTGCGCTGTCCTTGAGCAGGTAGCCCGAGGCGCCGGCCTCGATGGATTGCAGCACATGGGCCTCGTCGCCAAAGGTGGTGCAGACCATCACGGCGCAAAGCGGCCACTGGCGGTGCGCCGCCTGGATCACGTCGATGCCCGAGCCGTCCGGCAGGCCCAGGTCCACCAGCAGCACGTCGGCGGCTGCGGTTTCCAGCGCCAGCAGTCCTTCGGAACGGGTACTGGACACGCTGACCACCGTCATGTCGGGCGCAGCATTGATCGCGGTGAGGATGGCGCCCTGGAAGTGCACATCGTCTTCCACGAGGGCCACGTGAATAAGCGGTGTGCTGGCGTCAGAGGGCATGCGTGGATGGGGGGGCAGGGATGGGGCGCAGGGCGGAAGGCTGCCATTTTGCGCCAGGATGGTCCGGCGCGTGTCACTAAAACTAGTGACGCCCGGCCTGGCAAGACCGGCGCACCGGCGGGATGCCGGGATGTGATGGATTCAATGGCTGCCGGCGCAGCAAGGATGAGGGCCGGGGGCCGCCCGCCCTACTGCGCCTGAAATCCGCTGGCCTTGATGATGCGTGTCCAGGTCTGCGTGTAAGCGTGTTCACGCGTTGCGAGTTGCTGCGGCGGCATGTAACCCACGCTCAGGCCCATGGCTGTGAGCCTGTCGCGCACGTCGGGCATGGCGATGACCTTGGTCACGGCTGCCGCAAAGCGGTCGATGGTGGCCCGGGGTGTGCCGGCCGGCGCGAAGATGCCGTAGTAGGGCACGTCTTCAAAGCCGGCCAGGCCCAGCTCGGCAAAGGTCGGCACGTCGGGCAGGGCAGCCTGGCGCTTGCCTCCGAGCACGGCCACCACGCGGATCTTGCCGGCCTTGTGGTTCTCGATGAAATCGGGCACCGAGCCGACGCCGGCACCAATCTGGTTGCCCAGCATGTCGGCCATCATGGGGGCGCTGCCCCGGTAAGGCGCGGCCTGCAGGTCCAGCGCATACTTCTGGCCGACCAGTTTGACCAGGAACTCGGGCACCGAGGCGGGTGCGGGCACACCCACGTTGCCCTTGCCGCCCTGCGTGCGCACCCAGGCCACGTATTCGTTCATGGAGGCGGCGGGGGTGCCGCCCGACACGGCGAAGGCATTCACAAACGTGGCGAATCCGGCCACCGCGACAAAATCCTTCGCCGGGTCAAAGCCGGGGTTTCTGGTCACCAGCGGCAGGATGGAAATGGTGTGGTCGTGCGAGAGGAAAAAAGTCGTGCCGTCCGCCGGTGCCGCCTTCAGGGCCTGGGCCGCAATCTGTCCGCCCGCACCCGCGCGGTTCTCGACAATGACGTTGCTGCCGAGCTGGTCCTTGAGCTTGTCGGCCAGCGTGCGGGCAATCACGTCGGTGCCGCCGCCGGCCGGAAAACCGACCAGCAGCCGGATGGTGCCGGTTTGAGCCTGCGCGATACCCGCGAGCAGAAGGGCGCCGACGGCGACGGTATTGCGCAGCGTGTACAGGACACGCCGGCTTGTTGAACTGACCATGGAAGACTCCGGTTCGAAGGTAAAAACAAAGGTGGGTATTCTGACGCAACAACGGTGCCAGCCGCGGGCTGGGACCGGGCGCGGTTCCGGGGGCGGCCGCAAGCGGCGATGCGGCCGTCAGGCCGTCAGGTCACGAAGGTGCGCACGAAATCGAGTGACGACACGACACCCCGGATGTCATTGCCCTCGGCCACCACCACGTGGTGGTGGCTGAAGTTGACCATTCGCGCGGCCCGGTATGTCCCCGCGGCGGTTGTCCATGCGCCAGACCTGGTGGGCGTGACTTGTCATGCATTGAATTTCCCCCAGTTCAGTCCAGCCCGCGTTCGCGCCTGGAGCCCAGCCTTCGTGCCATGCCGGCCCCGCCATGGCAGTGAGGATCTGAGTTAGGTCAGTAAATACCCATTTAGTGACGAAACGCGCAGTTACGCCGGCAATGAGCCGATAAAGCGCACATGGAATTGGTTAGACTGAAAGTGTTAATTTGTAACAAAATGTGGTAATTTTTTGTCGGGGAAAATGGGATACAAATCTTATGAAGCTCAGCGGCTGCAATGCTTCGCTTGGCGGGACTGTCAAGACGTTCGTTGCAGATTTTGATGCCCGCCCATTACTGCCCGGAAAATGCGGCAACTGTGCCTCGTATGAGTTTTGCATCGCGCGCGGTCTGTCCCTCAAAAATTCAGTCGATGGCGGAGGAGTACTGATCGAAGAACACAGCTTCAGGAAGGGCGACATATTAGCGCGGGAAGGCGAGCATGTGCATCACCTGAGGGTCGTCAAGGTCGGGAGCGTGTGTCTGGGCCGCAGGGGCTCCGATGGACATATCGATCCAGTCGCCATTTTGGGACGCGGCGCAGTCGTTGGTTTTTGCAGTTACTTCGGGCAACCGAACCAACAGGGAAGCGTTGCCCTGAGCAGCGGTCGGTATTGTGAAATATCAACGGAGGCGCTGGCCTGTCTGGCGCGCAGTGCCCAGAAGATCTGGGATCAGGTCGGCCGAGCCTGCAGCGTGGCTTTTGGAACGATCGCCGGATGGACGCAGGCCACCAGCCGTCCCCATATAGCAGGACGGGTCGCTCATAGCCTGCTCTTGCTGACGGAGGTTCATCACAGTGCGACAGTGACCCTGCCGTCGAACGTTGCGCTGGCGCAGCTGCTGGGCACGACCCGCGAATCGGTGGCGCGTGCGCTGGCCTTGCTCGAAGACCAGGGCTTTATCGCGCGGCGCGGAAGCCGGGTCTGCGAGATCCGGCCCAAACCCTTGTCGCAATGGTTATTCCTGCAACCATGAGCATGAAATTACCCATCGACATCCCTGACTCCTGGGGCGGTGATCCGGCCAACGCGGCCGTACTGCTGGCGGGCGTGCTGAACTCGGCCATGGACGCCATCGTCACGGTCGATGAGCAGCAAAGGATTGTTTTGTACAACCGTGCGGCCGAGGAAATATTCGGCTGGCCGCGGCACGCTATCCTGCTGCAACCCCTCGAGAAACTGGTTCCAGGACGTTTTCGCCCAAACCACGCCGAGAAGATCAAACGCTTTGGTATCACGGGCGTGACGTCCCGCCGCATGGGGGGGCGCAGTGTCGTCTATGGGCTGCGAGCGAGCGGGGAGGAATTTCCCCTGGAGGTTTCCATCTCCCATTTCGACACTTCTGAGGGCAAGCTTTTTACGGCGATCGTGCGCGATATCTCCGAAATGGAGCGGCTGGCGCGCGAACAGGCCGAAAGCCACGCGCGCTTGCAGGAGAGCCAGCGCAGGCTGCTGAAGGCGCAGCACATCGGCCGCATTGGCTATTACCAGGCCGACCGCTCGACCGGCCTGATGTGGTGGTGCGACGAATCCTACGACGTGCTCGGTGTCGACCGCAGCGTTTTCGACAGCAGCTATGACGGTTTTCTCCGACTGATTCATCCGGCTGACCGTGCTGTTTTCGACGCAGCGTGCAACGCGGCCGTTCAGGCCGGCTTGGCCATGGACATCGAGTTCCGGGTTGTCCCGTCTGTGGGTGAGGTGCGCTGGATTCATCTGCTGGGCCAGGCCGATGGCGAGAGCGCGCAGCGCAAGCGCCGAACAGGGGTGATCCAGGAGATCACGGGCCACAAGCTCGCAGAGCTGGCCAGGGCCCGCAGCGCCGAGCTGTTGAAGCGCACCGGCGCGTTGGCCATGGTGGGCGGGTGGGAAGTGGACGCGCAGACCATGGAGCCTTATTGGTCTGAAGAGATTTACCGCATCTGCGAGATGGATGCACCGACAGACCTGGCGCTGGAAAAATTGGCAGGCTTTTACACGCCGGAGGCACAGCCCGTGATCAGGACTGCCTTCATGGCGGCGCTTGAAGAGGGAGCCCCTTGGGATCTCGATCTTCCCATGGTGACGGCAAGAGGGCGGCGAATCTGGGTCCGTACACAGGGTCGCGCGCTGTTGCAGGACGGCAAGGTGGTACGGCTCGTGGGTGCACTGCAGGACATCACCGAAATCAAGGCGGCTGAAAACAAGCTGCGCCTGTCAAACCAGGAGCTTGAAACATTCTCCTATACGGTTTCGCACGATTTGCGCTCGCCGCTCAACACCATTCACGGCTTTAGCCATTTATTGGCGAAACAGCTTGGCAAGCATGCAGATGAGAAGGCTCAGCACTACCTGTCGCGCATTCAGGCCGGCGCCATGCAGATGGGGGAGTTGATTGAAGGCCTGCTGTCGCTCTCGCAGATGTCGCGCGTGCAGCTTCGCAGCGAACCGGTCGACCTTTCGATGCTGGCGCGAAATAGCTTGGACGCCCGGCAGGCGTTCGAGCCCGAGCGACAGGTGACGCTTCACATTGAAAGTGGCCTGATGGCCCATGGTGATGAGCGCCTGCTCCGGGGGGTGATGGAAAATTTGTTGGGCAACGCGTGGAAGTTCAGCGGGCAACGGGCGCAGGCCGAGATCAGGGTCGGTCAGACCAGCGACGCCGCAGGAGAGCCGGTGTTTTTTGTTCGCGACAATGGTGCCGGATTCGATATGGCTTATATGGACAAGCTTTTCGAGCCCTTCCAGCGCCTGCACGGGGTCTCGGAGTTTCCCGGAACCGGCATCGGGCTGGCCACGGTGCACCGCGTCATCGGGCGGCACGGTGGCCGGATATGGGCTGAATCCTCCCCCGGAATAGGGGCCTGCTTCTTCTTTACTTTGCCGGCAGAATCCGCAGCCCAGCGACCATGACCCTAAACCACAAAAGTCCGCACGAAGTCGAGCGACGACACGACACCCCGGATGTCATTGCCCTCGGCCACCACCACGTGGTGGATGTGGCCCTCTGTCATCAGCCTGGCCACCTCGCCGAGCGGGGCATCCGGGCGCACGGTGACCGGCTTGTAGGTGCACAGTTGCCACGCGCTGACCTTGGGGGCGGTTTTTCCCTCGGCGTGCGCGCGCATCAGGTCGGCGCTGCTGATTACGCCCATCACCACGCCGCTGGCGTCGACCACCGGCACCCACGACAGGCCCTTGGCGACCAGTTTCGCCTCGACGGCCTGCAGCGTGTCGTCGGGACCGACCTGGGTCACCTCGTGGTGCATCAATGACGAAATGGTCTGGCTCATGACAGGCTCCTGGCTGCAGTGGATAGGGCGGTTGGTGTGGAAGAGGGCTGCGCCGCGCTGCGCGGTGCACGCCCCAGCCGCGCTTCCACGGCCAGCACGTCAACCGTGATTTTCAGCAACGTATCGGGCGTGACACTCATGGCGTCGATGCCGAGTTCCACCAGGTATTGCGCGATCTCGGGATAGTCCGAGGGCGCCTGGCCACAGATGCCGACGTGGCGCTGGTTGCGGTGCGCGCCTTCAATGGTCTGGCGGATCATCTCCTTGACGCCGGGGTCGCGTTCGTCGAAGTCGAAGGCCACGATGTCCGAGTCGCGGTCCACGCCCAGCACCAGCTGCGTCAGGTCGTTGGAGCCGATGGAGAAGCCGTCGAACAGGCGGGCAAAGGCGTCGATCTGGATCACGTTGTTGGGGATCTCGCACATCACGTAGATCTCCAGGCCGTTGACACCGCGCGTCAGCCCATGTGTTGCCATGGCCTGCAGCACACGCTCGCCTTCTTCGACACGGCGGCAAAACGGGATCATCAGCTTGACGTTGACCAGGCCCATTTCGTCGCGCACGCGTTTCATCGCCTCGCACTCGAGTGCAAAGCCCTCGGCATAGGCCGGGTGCGCGTAGCGCGAGGCGCCGCGAAAACCGATCATGGGGTTGGCCTCGTCCGGCTCGAACCAGCGCCCGCCGAGCAGGCTGGCGTATTCGTTGGTCTTGAAGTCCGACATGCGCACGATCACCGGCTTGGGGTAGAAGGCCGCGGCGATGGTGGCTACACCTTCGGACAGCTGGCGCACGAAGTAGTCCGCGGGCCTGGCATACGAACGCGTGAGGCGGGCGATCTCTTCGCGCACTGCCGCGTCGTCGATTTTCTGCGGGTGCACCAGCGCCATCGGGTGCGCGCGTATGTGTTCGGCGACGATGAACTCCATGCGCGCCAGGCCCACGCCGTCATTGGGCAGCAGCGCGGTCTGGAAGGCCGTGTCGGGGTTGGCGATGTTGACCATCAGGTGTGTCTGCGGCCGCGCCAGGCCGGCCACGTTGATGCTGCGCTTGGTGAACGGCAGCAGGCCGGCGTAGACCCGGCCCTCGCTGCCTTCGGCGCAGGACACCGTGATCTCGTCGCCGGTGCGGATGGCGGTGGTGGCATGGCCGCAGCCGACCACGGCCGGAATGCCCATCTCGCGCGCCACGATGGCCGCATGGCAGGTGCGTCCACCGCGGTTGGTCACGACGGCAGAGGCGATCTTCAGCACCGTGCCCCAGTCCGGCATGGTGGTGTCCGCCACCAGCACCTCGCCGGGCTGGAACTGGTTGAGCTCGCTGATGTCGTTGATCACGCGCGCGCGCCCGGTGGTGATGGCGCCGCCCACGGCACGGCCGCTGATGCAGAGCTTGCCCTTCGCGTCCAGCCGCCAGGTGTCCACCGTGCCGGGTATCTTGCGCGAGGCCACGGTTTCTGGCCGCGCCTGCAGGATGTAGAGCTTGCCGTCGATGCCGTCCCTGGCCCATTCGATGTCCATCGGCATGGCATGCCCGGCCTTGCGGCTGTAGTGGTCCTCGATGCGGACGGTGGCATCGGCCAGTTCCAGCACCTCCTCATCGCTGATGCAATAACGCGTCTGGTCCTCCGGCGGCGTCGGCAGGTTGTGCGTGGTCTCGCTGCCCCCGGCCTGCGTGTAGACCATGCGGATTTCCTTGCCGCCGAGCTTGCGCCTGAGCACCGCGCGGTGTCCCTGCTTCAGCGTGGGCTTGAACACATAAAACTCATCCGGGTCGACCGTGCCCTGCACCACGTTTTCGCCCAGGCCCCAGGCGCCGGTGATGAACACAACGTCGCGAAAGCCGGTTTCAGTGTCGATCGAAAAGATGACGCCGCTGGAGGCGCGGTCCGAGCGCACCATCTTCATCACACCGACCGATTGCAGGACACTGAAGTGATCGATGCCGTTTTCAACGCGGTAGGCGATGGCGCGGTCATTGAACAGGCTGGCAAAACACCGGCGGATCGCTTCGAGCAGGCTGGCCAGGCCGGCCACGTTGAGGAAAGTATCGTGCTGGCCGGCGAAGCTGGCGGTGGGGAGGTCTTCGGCGGTGGCCGAGCTGCGCACGGCCAGTGTCAGCTGCTCACCATATTCGGCCTGCAGGCGCTCATACGCGGCGGCGATCTCCGCCACAAGATCGTCCGGCAGTACGGCGCCGTGGACGATCTCGCGCGCCCGCTGCGCACGGCGCGCGAGGTCATCGACATCCTGCACGTCCAGGCCGTCCAGGGCCTCATGCAGGCGCGGCAGGGCGCCGGACTGCGCCAGCACATAACGGTAGGCCTGTGCCGTGACGGCAAAACCATTGGGCACCCGCACGCCCTGCGCGACTAGCTCGCGCACCATTTCGCCCAGCGAGGCATTCTTGCCGCCCACCAGGGGAACATCGGCGATGCCCAAGTCCGAAAACCAGCGTATGTAAGGTGTTGTCATGATTGCGGACGCGTGCGCCGTCTCCTGTGCCTGTTTTTCGCCTACGGAAGCGCTGAATAAGTCCTTGCGGAGGCGCGGCAGCCGGATCGGGATGGGATGCAAGGCGGATTTCTTGCCAATAGCTGGCTATTGGCAAGAAATTCAACGCCGCAGACCGCCCGAGCCCGGCTGATCGCGCGCCGCAGGGGACTTGTTCAGCGCTTCCCTACGGTAGACGCCGGCCGTCGCTGCTGCCTTGCGCCAGATCAAGCACCGGCCGGTGTGACGATCACTTCCCTGGCAAGGCGTTCCACATCGGCCGGCTGGCACAGCGCGGTGCCTGCCGACAACAGGGCGGCTGCGGCGGACCCCATGGCGTAACGAAAAGCCTGCGCCAGATCGGTCTGCCGGCTCAGTGCCCAGACCAGGCCGCCGACAAAACTGTCGCCCGCGCCTATGGTGCTGGCCACCTCGACAGGCACGGCGCTGGCCCGCAGCGCCTGCTCGGCCGTGACGAGCAAGGCGCCTTCCTCGCCGAGCGACAGCGCCACGATCTGCGCCTGTCCGGCGGTGATGATGGTGCGGGCCGCGGCCAGCCGCTGCGTCTCGGTCTCCAGCGGCAGGCCGGTGAGTTCGCGCAGTTCGCGCAGGCTGGGCTTGATCAGGTGCACGCCTTCGGCCAGCGCCGCTGCGAGCGCCGGGCCCGAACTGTCCAGCACCACGCGGCTGCCGCGCGCGCGCGCCAGCCGTGTGAGCTGCGCATAGAAGTCAGCCGGCACGCCGGGTGGCAGGCTGCCGCTGGCCACCAGCCAGGACGGCGCCGCTGCCAGAGCGCCAACAACATCGAGGCAGGCCTGCCACTCGGTCGCGCGCAGGGCAGGGCCGGGCAGGACAAAACGGAAGTCCTGCCCGCTGGCCGTTTCGTGGACATGAAAACTCTCGCGTGTCTCGCCGGCGATGGCCAGGCACTGGCTGGACACCTGCTCCTGGTCCAGCAACTGGCGCAGCCTTTGCCCGTTCATGCCGCCGGTCGGATACAGCGCCAGGCAGTTGCTGCCCAGGCGCTGCAACACGCGGGCCACGTTGATGCCGCCACCGCCGGGATGGTATTGCGCGGCAGCGCAGCGCAGTTTGTGTGTGTCCGTGACCTTGTCCGTGGACGTCGACACGTCCAGGGCAGGGTTCATGGTGAGGGTCAGAATGTCAGGGGTGCGCATCGCTGCCACTGTACTCCGGCCGGACCATGCCCCTGGAGCCGGCGTCAGGCCCGCAATTGCTGCGCCATCAGCACCGCCACGTGAATGGCTTCGCGCTGCGCGCCATCGCGGATCTGGTGCCGGCAACTGGTGCCGTCGGCAACAACGATGGCATCGGGCTGCTGGCGCACGGCGGGCAGCAGGCTCAGTTCGGCCATTTGCATGGACACCTCGTAATGGCTGGTCTCGTAGCCGAAGCTGCCGGCCATGCCGCAGCAGCTGGACTCGATCAGCTCGGGCTTAGCGCCGGGGATCAGCTTGAGCACATCGATGATGGGGCTGACCGCACCAAACGCCTTCTGGTGGCAATGACCATGCAGCAGGATGGCCTGGTCCACCGGCTGCAGTCTGGCTTTGAGCTGGTCGAGCTTGCCGGCTGCGGCCTCGCGCGCCAGAAATTCTTCAAACAGCAGGGCCTGGTCGCTGATGGTTTGAGCCGCTTCACCCAGGCCCATCACCAGCATCTCGTCGCGCATCGTCAGCAGGCAGGACGGCTCCAGGCCGACGATGGCGATGCCGCGCTCGGCAAAGGGCAGCAATGCGGCGACCAGCTCCCTGGCCTTGGCCTTCGCTTCATCGACCATGCCGCTGGCCAGGTAGGTCCGGCCGCAACACAGGTGTTTCCCATCTGCTGCTTTTTTGACGGCGACATGCGCCGTGTAACCGGCGGCTTGCAGCACTTTCAAGGCAGCAACTGCGTTGCTGGGTTCAAAGGTGCCGTTGAAGGTGTCGACGAACAAAACGACTGGTTTCTCCGCAGCCAACACCTCCTGTCGCGTGGCGTTCAGAAATGGCGTGCTGAAAAAGGTGTGCGTTGTCCACTGGGGCAAGGTGCGCTTGGCGGAAAAGCCGGTGAACTTCTCGCTGAGCGCGGCCAGGCCGGGAATCCTGTCGCGCAGGTTCAGCAGCGGTGCCAGGCGGCTGGCCCAGTGCGCGTAGTCGGGCAGGCGCGCGACCAGCTTGTCCTTCAGCGTGTAGCCATGCCTGGCCTTGTAGTGGTGCAAAAACTCCACCTTCATCTTGGCCATGTCCACGCCGGTCGGGCAGTCGCGCTTGCAGCCCTTGCAGCCCACACACAGGTCCAGCGCGTCCTTGACCGCTTCGCTGGTGAAGGCGTCGGCGGCATTCATGCCTTCGAGTTGCCCCGACAGTGCCAGGCGCAAGGTGTTGGCGCGGCCGCGTGTCAGGTGTTGCTCGTCGCGCGTCACGCGGTAGCTGGGGCACATGGTGCCAGCGTCGAACTTGCGGCAGTGGCCATTGTTGTTGCACATCTCCACGGCCTTGGCCAGGCCCTGGGCCGGGTCGCCGCCGCTGCCCGGTGCGCTGGTCAGCTCGGTGACCGGGTCGTTCTGCACGTCCCAGGCGCGCCAGTCAAGCGCTGTCTGGATCGGGATGACCTTGTAGCCGGGGGCAAAACGCATCAGCCGCGTATCGTCCATCTTCGGCGGGTTGATCATGCGGCCCGGGCTCAGCAGATTGATCGGGTCCATGGCCTGCTTGATGGCCGCAAATGCCGCATTGATCTGCGGGCCGAACTGCCACTGGATCCACTCGCCGCGGCACAGGCCGTCGCCATGTTCGCCGCTGTAGGCGCCCTTGAACTTGCGCACCAGCTCGGACGCTTCCTCGGCAATCGCGCGCATCTTGGGCGCACCCTCGCGCCGCATGTCGAGAATGGGCCGCACATGCAGCGTGCCGACGGAGGCATGGGCGTACCAGGTGCCCTTGCTGCCGTATTTTCGGAAAACCTCGGTCAATGCGTCGGTGTATTCGGCCAGGTGTTCCAGCGGCACGGCGCAGTCCTCGATGAAGCTGACCGGCTTGCCGTCGCCCTTGAGGCTCATCATGATGTTCAGGCCGGCCTTGCGCACCTCCCACAGGTTTTTCTGCGGGGCGTCGTCCACCATCTCGACCACCGAGTCGGGCAGCAGCAGATCGCCCATCAGTTCGCCCAGGCGCTTGAGGTGGGGCAACAGGTCGGCCTTGCTGGTGCCCGAAAACTCGACCAGCAAAATGGCCGCGGGCTGGCCGATCAGCGCGCTGCGAATGGTCGGCGCAAAGGCCGGGTTCTGCAGCGACAGGTCGATCATCGTGCGGTCCACCAGCTCGACGGCCGTCAGGCTGCCATTTCCGAGTTTGACGATGTGCTGCGCGGCATCCATGGCGCGGTAAAAGGTCGGAAAGTTCACCACGCCCAGCACCTTGGCCCTGGGCAGTTCGGCCAGTTTCAGTGTCAGTGATTTGGTCAGCGCCAGCGTGCCTTCGCTGCCGATCAGCAGGTGCGACAGGTTGACCGAGCCGTCGCTGGTGTAGGGTCGCTCGCTCTGCGGGTCGAAGATGTCCAGGTTGTAGCCGCCCACGCGCCGCATGACCTTGGGCCACATCCGGTTGATGGCCGGGTGCAGCTCCTCGGCCAGCGAGCGAACGTGGTTGCCCAGCTCACGTGCCTTGCCGCTGCTGGCGGCGTAGGGCCCCAGCTGCAGCAACTGGCTGTCCGAGGTCCAGGCCTGCGCGCTCAGCACGTTGTGCACCATGTTGCCGTAGGCAATGCTGCGGCTGCCGCAGGAGTTGTTGCCGGCCATGCCGCCCAGCGTGGCCTGCGCGCTGGTGGACACGTCGACCGGGTACCAGAGGCCGTGTTTTTTCAGGGCGGCGTTCAGGTGGTCCAGCACGATGCCGGGCTCCACCTCGGCGGTCCGCTTGTCCACATCCACATCGATGATGTTGCGTATGTGTTTCGCATGGTCGATGACCAGCCCGGCGCCCACGGTCTGGCCACACTGGCTGGTGCCGCCGCCGCGTGGAACTATGGGCACGCCCATGTCGCGGCAGATGTCGAGCGCGGTTTTCACGTCAGGCGCGCTGCGCGGCACAAAAACGCCGACCGGCATCACCTGGTAAATCGACGCATCGGTGGCGTAGCGGCCGCGGTCCGCGGCGGAAAAAAGCACCTCGCCACGGGTTTCGCTGGCGAGCCGGACGGCCAGCCGGCCGGCCACCTCGTTGCTGATCCGGGCGACGCTGTCGTAGGCGTGGGCTGCCGTGTCCTGCGTGACTTTCAGGGGCAGAGGGGCGTTCATGGTGCGTTCATGCCTTGGCCTGCTGCTGTACGGCGCGCAACTGCTCGACCACCACGTCGCGCTTGTTTTTCAGGTGGGCCAGCAGCACGGCACGCATGGCAGCAGCATCGCGTGTGCCCAGCGCCTCAATCATCTGTTCGTGTTCCCTCACGGCGGCGCTCCATTTTTCACCGTCCTGGTTGGAGCGGAAACGCAGTGCCTGCAAGCGTGCATTGACCTGTTTGTAGGTGGCGGTGAGCACCGGGTTTTTGGCGGCGGCATTGATGGCGCCATGAATGGCGGCATTGAGCCGGTAATAGGCGGGCAGGTCACGCCGGGTGTAGGCCGCCAGCATCTCGTAATGCATGGCCTTGATCTCGGCCAGCTCGGCGGCGGTGATGCGCTCGGCCGCCAGCTCCCCCGACTGCGCTTCCAGGCTGGACATCACCTCAAAGGTGTTGAGTACATCGGCTTCGGACAGCTCGACCGCAATCGCACCGCGATTCGGCAGCAATTCGACCAGGCCCTCGGCGGCCAGCATCTTGATGGCCTCGCGCAGGGGCGTGCGCGACACCTTGAGCACCTCGCTGAGTTCGCGTTCATTGAGTTTGGCTCCTGGCGGGATGCGGTTTTCGACCAGCATCTGGCGCAAGCGGTGCGCCACCTGCTCATGCAGGGCGGCACGTGGGATGGATATGACGTCGGCGCTCATAGTGAAATTTTGTATGCAAAAAAGTTGGCTGTCAATTTGAATTATAGGAGAGACCCCCTTGACAAATGAATTTTGTATGCAAAAAATGGGGAACGTTCACGAAGCCTGCCGAATCATGCTGACACTCGATTTTCACCCTACCGGCCGTCATTTTCTGCAGATCCCCGGTCCTTCACCGGTGCCTGACCGCATTTTGCGCGCCATGAGCCTGCCCACCATCGACCACCGCGGTCCCGAGTTCGGCGCGCTGGGCCTGAAGGTGCTGGCCGACATCAAAAAAATCTTCAAGACCAGCCAGCCCGTCATCATTTACCCGGCCTCGGGCACCGGCGCCTGGGAAGCCGCGCTGGTCAATACGCTGAGTGCTGGCGACCACGTGCTGATGTACGAAACCGGCCACTTTGCCGCCCTGTGGCAAAAACTGGCCACCCGCATCGGCCTGAAAACCGAGGTGATGACCGACCCCGGCGCCGAAGTCTGGCGCCACGGTGTGCGCGCCGACCTGATCGAAGAGCGGCTCAAGACCGACACCCAGCACAGCATCAAGGCCGTCTGCGTGGTGCACAACGAAACCTCCACCGGCGTGACCAGCAACATCGCCGCCGTGCGCAAGGCCATTGACGCTGCGAAACATCCGGCGCTGTTGCTGGTGGACACCATTTCCGGCCTGGCCTCGGCGGACTACCGGCACGACGAATGGGGTGTGGACGTCAGCATCAGCGGTTCGCAGAAGGGCCTGATGCTGCCGCCCGGCATCAGCTTCAATGCGGTGTCCGCCAAGGCGCTGGAAGCCGGCAAGACCGCCAGGCTGCCCAAGGCCTTCTGGGCCTGGGACGAAATCATCGAGATGAACAAAACCGGCTACTGGCCGTCCACGCCCAACACCAACCTGCTCTACGGCCTCAACGAAGCCTGCGACATGCTGCTCGAGCACGGGCTGGACGTGGTGTTTGCGCGCCACCTGCGCTGGGCCGAAGGCGTGCGCGCCGCGGTCAAGGCCTGGGGTCTGCAGATCCAATGCGCCGATGCGTCCGTGTATTCACCTGTCCTCACCGGTGTGATGACACCCGAAGGCGTGGACGCGGACGCCGTGCGCCGGATCATCCACGAGCGTTTTGACTGCTCGCTGGGCACCGGCCTGGGCAAGGTCAAGGGCCGCATGTTCCGTATCGGCCACCTCGGCGATTCGAATGACCTGACCCTGATGGCGGCCCTGTGCGCCTGCGAAATGGGGCTCAAGCTCGCCGGCATCAAGCTGGCCGGTTCGGGCGTGCAGGCGGCGATGGACTACTTCGCAGGCCACCCGGTGGCCCTTCCGCTGCAGAAAGCCGCCTGACCCGACATCTTTTTTTCCGCCACACGCTGTCCGGCCGTGTGGTCTGTTGCAAGCCACGGACATCCATAGCAATAAAAGGAGACATCATGAAAGCGTTCACATTTTCTGCGGCCACCCGCCGATCCCTGCTTGTTGCAAGCGCAGCACTGGCCCTGCATGGCGCCGTGCTGGCACAGGCGGTCGAGCTCAAGCTCGGCCATGTCGGCGAGCCTGGCTCGCTGTTCCAGCTCAGTGCCGACGAGTACGCCAAACGCGTGAACGCCAAACTTGCCGGCAAGGTCAAGGTCGTGACCTTTGGCTCCAGCCAACTCGGCGGTGACAAGGAGATGATCCAGAAGCTCAAGCTCGGCACCATCGACATGGCCCTGCCGTCGACCGTGATGACCTCCGAGGTGGACCTGTTCGGCATTTTCGAAATGCCCTATATCGTCAAGGACAGGGCGCACATGATCCGCATCGAGAAAGACGTGTTCTGGCCCAGCATCGCACCGGAAACCGAGAAAAAGGGCCTGAAGGTTCTGGCCGTCTGGGAAAACGGCTACCGCCACATCACCAACAACAAAAAGCCCATCAAGGGACCGGACGACCTCAAGGGGATCAAGCTGCGTGTGCCTGAGGGCAAATGGCGGGTGAAAATGTTCCAGGACTACGGTGCGAATCCCAGCCCGATGAAGTTCTCGGAGCTGTTCACTGCGCTGCAGACCGGCGTGATGGACGGGCAGGAAAACCCGTTCACCCAGATCTACTCGGCCAAACTGCATGAAGTGCAGAAGTTCCTCTCGCTGTCCGGCCATGTCTATACGCCGGCCTACCTGACCGTCGGCTCGCGCCGCTACAACACCTTGCCGGCCGATGTGCGCAAGGTGCTGGAAGACACGGCCCGCGAAACACAGGCTTTTGTCCATGCCACCGCTGCCAAGGACGACACGGACCTGCTCGCCAAGCTGAAGCAAAGCGGCATCCAGGTCAACGAAGTCGACAAGGACGCCTTCATCGCCGCCAGCAAGGCGATTTATGAAGAATTTGGCAAGGATGTCTCTGGCGCCAAACCGCTGATCGACAAAGCCGTCGCACTCGGCAAATAAGGGCGGTTCCTGATGCAAAACTCTTCGGCACTGGCTCCCGGCGGCGCGATGCATCGCTTCCGGAACCGTTATGGCCTGCTTCTCGAGTGGGTCGTGATGTTTCTCGTGATTGCCCTGGCCGTGGAGGTCACGCTGGGCATTGTGTTCCGGATGGTCGGGCACTCCCTGGTCTGGTACGACGAGGTTGCCTCGGTGCTGCTGGCCTGGCTCACGTTTTACGGGTCGGCACTGGCCTCGGTCAAACGCGCGCATATCGGCTGCCCCGAGGTGGTGGACCAGTTTCCACCCGCGGTCAAGCGCGTGGTCAGCATCTTGGGCCAGATCCTGGTGATCCTGTTTTTCGCGCTGCTGGGCTGGGTCGGTCTGACCATCATGCCGGCCCTGGCGGGCGATGCGCTGGTGAGCCTGCCGTGGGTGCCGATGAATTTCGTGCAGTCCGTCATCCCCCTCACCTCGGCGCTGATTCTGGTTGCCGAAGTCATGTTTCTGGTCGACCTGATCGCTGAACGGCCTGCAGCCCATCCGCCGGCTGCCGTCCCCGTCTCCGAAATGCAAAGCACGGAATAAAAACCATGACCATCATGCTGATCCTGTTCGGTGCCGTGCTGGCGCTGGTGTTGCTCAACATTCCCATTGCCGTGTCGCTGGGCATCGTGGCAGTGATCGCCATGCTGACAAGCCATGGCCTCGATTCGCTGCCCAATGTGGCGCTGGTGGTGTACAACGGGGCGACCAATTTCCCGCTGCTGGCCATTCCCCTTTTCATTCTGGCCGGCGCCATCATGAACGCCTCGGGCATTTCGCAGCGCCTGGTTGCCTTCGCGTCGGCACTGTTCGGCTGGGTGCGGGGTGGTCTCTCGCATGTGTCCATCGGCGCTTCGCTTTTTTTCGCGGAAATCTCCGGTTCTGCAGTGGCCGATGTTGCTGCGCTCGGCTCCATCCTGATACCGGGCATGAAAGAGAAGGGCTACCCCGCGCCTTTTGCCGCTGCTGTGATGTCGTCGTCGGCCACGCTGGCCGTCATCATTCCGCCGTCCATCCCCATGATCCTGTACGCCGTGATGGCGGAAACCTCCGTCGTGCAGATGTTTGTCGCCGGCATCGTGCCGGGCCTGATCGGTGCCGCCGGCCTGATGGGCATGGCCAGTTTTCTGGCGCGCCGCTACAACCTGCCGCGCGAAGATGCGTTCTCCATCAAGCGGGTCGCCAAAACCGGGCGCGAGGCGCTCTGGGCTTTTGCACTGCCCATCATCATCCTGGGCGGCATCTTTGGCGGTGTGGTCACGGCCACCGAAGGTGCGGCGCTGGCCGTGATTGCGGCACTGTTCATCGGGCTGGTGGTGTACCGGGAGCTGGACCTCAAGCATCTGCGCGCGGCTGTCATGGAGGGCGGCGTGCAGACCGCCGTGGTGATGCTGCTGGTGGCCACCAGTGCCTTGCTGGGCACCTACCTGACCGAAGTGCAGGCGCCACAGGCCCTGGCCAAGGCGGTGTCGGACTTCACTTCCAACAAGTGGGTGGTGCTGGCGCTGCTCAACGTGCTCTTCCTGTTCCTCGGCATGTTCCTGCATTCAGCCGCGGCCATCATTCTGGTGATTCCCATCGTGATGCCCCTGGTCCGCTCCGTGGGCATTGATCCCGTGCATTTCGGCCTGATTGTCACCATCAACCTGGGCATCGGGCAGCAGACGCCGCCGGTCGCCAGTGTGCTGATGGTGGCCAGCTCGATTGCCAAGGCCTCGGTCTGGGATGTCAGCAAGGTCAACATCTGGTTCATTGGCGTGCTGGTGGCCGTGTTGATACTGGTGACCTATGTGCCGGTGACGGGCCTGGGCCTGGTCGAGCTGTTCTACCGTTGAGGAGCGATGTTTTGACGCAAGACCCAGGAAAACGCGCTGCAGGCGGGCGGCCGCTGCCGCTGGCCGGCGTCCGCGTGCTCGATATCAGCCAGGTCATGGCCGGTCCCTACGCCTGCATGCTGCTGGCGGACATGGGGGCCGACGTCATCAAGATCGAGCCGCCGGGCAGCGGCGACCAGACGCGCGGCGCCATGGGCTTCAAGATGAAGGGTCCCGATTCGCTGGGCTTCCTGAACATGAACCGCAACAAGCGCAGCGTCGCGCTCAACCTCAAGTCGGAGGCGGGCAGGGCCTTGCTGCTGCGGCTGGTGAAAGATGCCGACATCCTGCTGGAGAACTACCGCCCCGGCGCAATGAAGAAGCTGGGCCTGGGTTACGAGGTGCTCAAGGAAATCAACCCGCGTCTGGTCTACACCAGCATCTCGGGCTTCGGCCAGACCGGTCCCTGGGCCGACCGGCCGGGGTTCGATCTGATGGCGCAGGCCATGTCCGGCGTGATGAGCGTTACCGGTTATCCCGGCGGGCCGCCGGTAAAAGCCGGTGTGCCGGTGGCCGACATCGGCTGCGCGCTGTTCGCGGTGTATGCCACGCTGTCGGCCTACATCGGCGCCAAAGCCAGCGGCCAGGGCCAGCATGTGGATGCCTCTCTGTTCGATTCGGCGCTGGCCTTTTCGGTCTGGGACATCTGCGACTACTGGGGCACGGGCAAGGAGCCCGAACCGCTGGGCACCTCGAACAAGATGACCGCGCCTTACCAGGCGATGGCCTGCTCGGACGGCTACTTCGTGATGGGCGCGAACAACCAGAAGCTGTGGCTGCAGCTGTGCAAGCTCATGGGTCGCGAGGAACTGCTGGCCGACGAACGCTTTTCCACCATCTCGTTGCGCCTGGCGAACCGGCATGCGCTGGAAGTGGAGCTGGAGAAATCCTTCCGCCTCCAGCCCAAGGATTACTGGGTCAGCACCTTTCTGGAGGCCGGCATCCCCGCCGGCCCCATCCTGACTTATCCCGAAGCCTTTGGCAGCGAGCATGCGAAGGCGCGCGAGATGCGCATGGAGATCGACCACCCGGTGGAAGGCAAGGTGCCCAACATCGGCTTCGCAGTCAAGATGTCCGGCACGCCTCAGCAGGTGCGCCGCCATCCGCCGCGCCTGGGCGAACACACGGCCGAGGTGCTGGCTGAACTGGGCATCGACGCCGAGGCGCAGGTCCGGCTCGGCGAGCAGGGGGCTTTTGCAGCATGAGTGAAGGCGCCGTCCACCTGAGCATCAGCGGGGGTGTGGCCTCGGTGGTGTTTGACCGTCCCGCGGCGCGCAACGCCATGACCTGGGCCATGTACGAACGGCTCAACCAGATCTGTGAGCAGCTGGCCGCCGAGACCTCGGTGCGCGTGGTGACCTTTCGCGGTGCCGGCGGCCAGGCCTTTGTGGCCGGCACCGACATCGAGCAGTTCACCACTTTCGACAGCGGCGAGGACGGCGTGGCCTATGAGCAGCAGATTGACGAATGCATTGCCCGGCTGGAGTCGCTGCCCATGCCGACGGTCGCCGCCATTGAAGGCTGGACCATAGGCGGCGGCCTGGCGATCGCCACGGCCTGCGACTTCCGCATCGCCACACCCGGTTCGCGTTTTGGCGTGCCGATTGCCCGAACCCTGGGCAACTGCCTGTCGGTGGCGAATCTGGCGCGGCTCAGCGCCGTGTTCGGCATTCCCCGCGTCAAACGCATGCTGATGCTGGCCGAGGTGTTGACGGCCGACGAGGCGCTGGCCTGCGGGTTTCTCACCCAGATCAGCGAGGCTGGCGAGATCGATGCGGTGCTGGCGAGTCTGTGCGAACGCCTGGCCGCCCTGGCGCCGGTGACCCAGCGGGTCAGCAAGGAAGGCCTGCGCCGGCTGGTCAGCCATGGGTTGCCTTCCGACGCGGACCTGATCCGCCGCTGTTACGGCAGTGACGATTTTCGCGAGGGTGTGTCGGCGTTTGTGGCGAAAAGAAGCCCGGTCTGGAAAGGTTCCTAGGAGACGCTTTCAAGCCTGGTCGCGGTAGTGCGCGCTCAGCGTCTCGATCAGCGACTCGGCATAACGCGGCAACGCATCGCGCTTGCGCACCAGGATGTAGCGCTCGCGCACGCTCCAGGGGTCCAGCAGTTCCACCAGCGCGATGCCCACGGCCTCCTGGTTGCGCCGCGCGGCCGATTCCGGAACGATGCCGACACCCACGCCCGCACCTATCATGCGGCACATCGCGTCAAAGCTCGAGAGCTGGATGCGCAGTTTCTGCGGCTTGCCCAGGCGCTCGACCACCTGCGCCAGGAAAGTCTGCAGCGTGCTGCCCGACTGCATGCCCACAGCGTCCTCGTCCAGCGTTTCGGCAAAGGCAATTTTCTTGCGGCGCGCAAAGCGGTGGTTTCTGGCCGTGGCCAGCACCAGCCGGTCGGTGCTGAAGTGAATCGCCTCCAGCCCCAGCGTGTCCACCTGGCCGGCCACGATGCCGATGTCGGCGCGGCCGTCGAGCACACCGCGCGCAATCTCGGGATTGGGTTTTTCCTGCAGGTCGATGTTGATTTTCGGGTTGTCCGCCAGAAAGCCCGGCAGGATCTCCGGCAAAAAGTCCGTCACCGCGGTGGTGTTGGCAAACACCCGCAAATGACCGCGCAAGCCGCCGCCGTATTCCTGCAGGTCGGTGCGCAGTTGCTCGGCTTGCCGCAGCACCCCGCGTGCGTGGAACAGGAAGGCCTCGCCAGGCGGGGTCAGGCGCACACCGCGTGCCTCGCGGTAGAGCAGGCTCAGGCCCGACTGGGCCTCAAGCGACTTGATGCGCGCGCTCGCCGCCGCCAGTGAGAGGTGCTGGCGTTCGGCGGCGCGGGTCATGTTGCCTTCGTCGGCGGTCGCCACAAAAAGCCGCAGGTCCGTCAGGTCGAATTGCATGACAGCATGCTACCGCAAGTCAGACAAGCCTTCCGTTTCGATGAAGCCTTGTCCCGGGCTGTTTCCAATGGAAAATGGCAAAAACGGGGGGCCTGTGGGCATACAAGGCTTCGGATTTAGCGAAGGCTGGCTGTTGAAATGGCTGATTGCTTTCTGCGCCGCACTGCGCGACCATCTGAAACCATGACGCCCGACATTCGCACGATAGACGCCGCCACGCTGGCCCACCTGCAAAGCTGGGTTGGCTGTACCGAAACCCTGGTGGACGACATCACGGCCGCGCCGCTGCGCGGGCTGTCGGCCACGCTGGACCGCGAGGACCCGCCGCCGGTGGCCGGCACGGCCGTGCCGCCGCTGTGGCACTGGCTGTACTTTTTGCCGCAGCCGCGCCGGTCCGAGATCGGGCCCGACGGGCACGCCCGGCGCGGCGGCTTCCTGCCGCCCGTGCCCCTGCCGCGCCGCATGTGGGCCGGGGGCCGGCTGCACTGGCACCAGCAGATGCTGCAGGTCGGCGATGTGGTTAAACGGGTTTCGCGCATCGAGTCGGTCACCCACAAGGCCGGGCGCACCGGTGACCTGGTGTTTGTGCTGGTCCGCCACGAGATCCACAACGCGCAGGGCCTGACCCTCAGCGAAGAACACGACATCGTTTACCGCGCCAACCCGCAGCCTGGTGATCCGGTGCCGCCGCCACAGCCGGCCGCCAAAGAGGCGGCGTGGACGGAAACCGTTACACCCGACGACGTGTTGCTGTTCCGTTATTCGGCGCTGACCTTCAACGGCCACCGCATCCACTACGACCGGCGCTACGTCACGGAAGTCGAGGGCTACCCCGGCCTCATCGTGCATGGCCCGCTGATTGCCACGCTGCTGGCGGAACTGGTGCGCAAACACATGCCGGGCGCCCGCCTGCTGAAGTTCGAGTTTCGTGCCGTGCGTCCGGTGTTTGACCTGTGGCCTTTCAGGATCCACGGTACACCCTCAGCGGACGGCAAGACCGTGCAGCTCTGGACCGAAGACCACGAAGGCTGGCTCACCATGCAGGCCACGGCGACGCTGGTTTGAGGCTGGAGAAATATCGTTCGCACGCCTGTCATCCCGGACCTGATCCGGGATCCATGCCTCACTGACTACCGCTGCAGGTTCGCCAGCATGGATTGCGGGTCAGGCCCGCAATGACATCCATTTGCAAAGTTATCCACAAAAACCTCTCATGAAAACACAAATCCCCACCCCCGACGCCTACCAGGACATGCGCGAAGCGCTGCGCGGCATGCTGGCATCGTTTGATTCCGCCTACTGGCAGAAAATCGACCACGAGCGCGGCTACCCCGAAACCTTTGTCAATGCCCTGACCGAAGCCGGCTGGCTGGCCGCGCTGATTCCGGCCGAATATGGCGGCTCGGGCCTGGGACTGGCCGAAGCCTCGGTCATCATGGAAGAGATCAACTTCGCCGGCGGCAATGCCGGTGCCTGTCACGGCCAGATGTACAACATGGGTACCTTGCTGCGCCACGGCTCGGACGCGCAGAAAAAGCTGTACCTGCCCAGGATCGCCAGCGGCGAGCTGCGCCTGCAGTCCATGGCCGTGACCGAGCCGACCACCGGCACCGACACCACACAACTCAAGACCACCGCGGTGAAGAAGGGCGACAAGTACGTCGTCAACGGCCAGAAGGTCTGGATCTCGCGCATCCAGCATTCCGACCTGATGATTCTGCTGGCCCGCACCACACCGCTGGCCGAGGTGAAGAAAAAATCCGAAGGCATGTCGATCTTCATCGTCAACCTCAAGGACGCGATCGGGAACGGCATGGCGGTGCAGCCGATTGCCAACATGGTCAACCACGAGACGAACGAAGTCTTTTTCGACAACCTGGAAATTCCCGCGGAGAACCTGATCGGCGAGGAAGGCAGGGGTTTCAAGTACATCCTCGACGGCCTGAACGCCGAACGCACGCTGATTGCCGCCGAATGTATTGGCGACGCCTACTGGTTTGTCGACAAGGCGCGCAACTACGCCAGCGAACGCGTGGTGTTCAACCGCCCCATCGGCCAGAACCAGGGCGTGCAGTTCCCGATTGCCGACGCCTACATCGAGACCGAAGCCGCCAACCTGATGCGCTTCAAGGCCTGTGAGCTGTTCGACGCCGGCAAGCCCTGCGGCGCAGAGGCCAACATGGCGAAGTATCTGGCCGCGAAAGCCTCGTGGGAGGCGGCCAATGTGTGCCTGCAGACGCATGGTGGTTTCGGGTTTGCCAATGAATACGACGTGGAACGCAAGTTCCGCGAGACCCGGCTGTACCAGGTGGCGCCGATTTCCACGAATTTGATTTATTCGTATGTTGCGGAGCATTTACTTGGCTTGCCGCGGTCGTTCTGAACTGCGCTGGCTGAAGAGATGAACCCTTCTCCGATCCCTGTTGTGGTGGTTTGCCAGCAAGCCGGGGGTTGCCCGGCGGCAAGTAACTTTCTTTTGCGTCGCCAAAAGAAAGTCACCAAAGAAAAGGCGACCCGATGGTCTGGG
>NZ_NCJH01000034.1 GCF_002278925.1 Polaromonas sp. 39-63-25 | reverse complement strand
ACTGACGGCGCTGTATATGCGAACAAATCGCATAAGAAGTGAGTTCTTAAGTCGTTTTTGGCTTAAGTATCATTTTGACCCGTATCCCGGCACGACCCCTAGAAGGGGCAGGGGGTCGTTGACGGGGCTACGTTGAGCACGTCACGCCGGCGGCCGACCGTGGTCGTCCTGGGCAGAAGGTTGGAAAGAAATCACCTTGAGCGCATCGATGGCCGGAAAACTCTGGCGCGAAAGCTTCAAGGGGGCCACGATTCGCCGGGGGCGGTCATGACCTGTGGTTGCAGGCGGACACTTGATCCGCAAACGCTCCAAGGCCGAGGCTTGGGAGTGAGTTAGCGGATTCTACTGTGGGTTCGTAGCAAATGCACGCAATCGTGACCAAAGCGACTTTTATCTCCCGTGAGTAGAAAGACGACTGTTTCGGAACGAGACCAGATAAAGCTGGTCGTCATTCACTTCGGTGGGACTATCCAGTAGGGAAGCGTACTGTCGGGTTTGCGCTTGGCTTTTACACGTTTTGTTAACAACGCGCTGCCATGCATGGTCGTTGGCAGCGATTCTTGCGGATCAGTACGACAGTTATATTGAAGCTCGAACTCTCCCTTGGACATGCGAAAGCATGCACCACTCGCTTCTTCCCGAAACCTATGGAACCGATATTCGCCGGTTGTCTTGGAGGTGAGACGGGCCAGGTCGGGGGCTAGCCTGCCCTCGTCAATCTCACGGATCTCTTCGATGAGGGCGTTCATGGTTTTGTACATGCCCTGCTGCAAGAGACGTTCGACTTCGCCTCGTTCGTCGTTTTCTGCGATTCGCAGTCGAAGCCTTCGCGCCTCTTTCTCGAATTCCTTCTGATTGCTATTGATTGCGTAGGCGGCGCCCCAGGAAAATCCATCAAACATACTGAAAACCCTATTTAAGGCCGCGAAGCGCCTTGAATTCCTGCTTTTCTTCATCCGTGATTAGAAGCGTCATGCCTCGGGGCACGCGAATGTGCTCGGCAGCTTTTGCGACAATCCTGGCGAAAATTTCGACGTACTCATCGTTGCGAAGTTCACTGTTCTTCGGATCGCTCAACCGCACAGGTTTCCTTCCTCGTCGTTCGTCCAGAACCTCCTTCATGAGTTCCCCCAGTGCTTCCTTGGCCGAACGTCTGTGGGTGAGTTTCTTGATTGCCTTGAAATCCAGCATCTGCAGTTCAGTCAGGGCGTCGTCGTGACTGGCGCTTTCTTGTTTGGCCCGAACGTAGAGTGCGCCCGCGACCGCGCCTTTGGTTCCAAGAGACATTAGTGGCTCCCTTTCGCACAGCGGTTGATAGTTGAAGAAGTTGCGTTCATTAGTTCGATGGTACTGCTGCAACTCCCTCTGTCAAATCGCAATGGTCACCGCCGGGCCGGCAGCAAAGGCAGGCACTGAACCAGACAGCGCGAGCCTGGCCAACTGCCTGCCGGCACTTTTCCCGGCGAGGAGTCGTGAGCCCTGCGCAGCCCGCCCGGTTGTGGACTCTATTCAATACGAATGGAGCAAAACACCCCCAAAACTGCCATTTGTTGTGGACTTTCTAGCCCCTAGAAAACCCAACACTCCGCTGCAAATACTTAGCAGGTCATATTGAATATACACAATGGAAATTGAACAATTCCGGGTACATCCCCCTTTGGCCGACCTCTTTTCCCCCTTCATTCCCCCTGAAACATAGGCCGTGCCGGCGAGGCCGGGGTCACACGGATTCGGAGCAACATGTCACCAAAAAGGGGGAGGAAAAGGGGACTTGACAGCGGTTTTCCACCGTGTAGATTGAATATATGAATCTTCAAAACCCCCGCCCTTCCCGCAATAGTGTTCACAACATGACCTTAGGGCTTGCCCCTAACAGCCTGGTCGATTTCATGCGCATGATGCTTTCAAGTCAAAACGCCTCTGTAGCGCTGGCTGAAAAACGCAAAACTCGCGGCACACTTAGCCAGCCCACCGAGTGGATTCTTGACCGGAGCCTCTATCCTGTACCGACCATGCCCGCGCTCGCATTGAACGCCGCGCCGATTGATTTTGTCATCCAGCGAGAGGAGATCGAGGCCGGTGCCGTTGGCGCCTTCGTTGATCGCCTGATGCGCCTGTCCGACACGCAGGACAAGTGCATCGGCGCGATGCAGCGCCTGGACCTCGTCTTCGCCGGTTGGGAAGGTGACTCGCGGGAGGTCCACCAGATTCCGGAGGTTTTCACGTTCATGCGTGCCGCTCACGCCTTCTGGCCCTACTGGTTGCACTTCCTGCGCCCTACGCCCGATCAACTGGCCGTGCTGATCCTGCTGCTTTGCGATTCGAACCTCGTCCAAGGGGACAAATTGCGCGTCCAGGGCCGCGTGGCCGACGCTCAGCAGGTCTGGGACTGCCTTGGCGAGTTGGCCAGAGCGTCCATGACGCTGCACGCCGGCATGCGCTTGTCGGACAAGTACGTCCGTCCCATGATTCAGCGCATCGCAGATGGCATTGGCCAGATCGTGATTTGACGCGTGCCCCAATCCCTTCGCTCCCCATTCCGACAAAAAACAGGCCCCTGCACATGACATTCAAGTTTCACCCGCCCTCCAGCGTTCCAACCGGGCAATGGATCTGGGTATTTGCCTCCGATGAAGGCGGCAGTCACGCCAAGGGCGCCGCGCGAGTGGCCCGGGTGAACTTCCGCGCCGCCTACGGGGCCTCCAAGGGTTTGACTGGAAGCGCCTACGCCATTCCAACCACCGACAGGCACAAATCCGCGCTGCCGCTGGCCCGCATCGCATCCTCTGTCACCGAGTTCCTGCAGTTCGCCGCCGCCAACCCTGAGAAAAACTTCTTTGTGACTGCCGTGGGTACGGATCTTCCCGGTGTAACCGACGACGTGATGGGCCCGCTTTTTGCCGCGGCGCCTGAGAACTGCTCCCTGCCGGAGAAGTGGCGCACCTACGTGAGCCAGGCGCGGACAGCCGCCCGCACGAGCCCCACCGGTGCCCCGCTCACCTCCGCGCCCGACCGGAACGTGGAACGGTGCCCGTTTTGTGGGCACTTCACTTATTCCGACTTGATCATGGCCCCCGAACTTCACTGCACCCACGTGGTGCTCCATCCCAAATGATCACGACGACGCCCCAGCCCCGTACCGCCGCGGACTTGCCTGCCGGCGCCGACCCTTACAAAGACTGGACCGATAGCATGGGGGACGAGCTCAACGCTTCCTCCAAAATTGCCTACCGCACCTTGTGGGACGCATGGTGCTGGTGGCTCGGAGAGAACGGGCAGACTTGGAGCACGGCTACAGCTGCCACCATCCAGCAGTTCCTGGGCGGCCCGGCTCCTGAACGCGCGGGGCGCCGCAAAGCACTCAGCGCCACACACATGTCCTCCTACACCCGCCAACGGTACTGGCGGATCCTGCGGGGCGTCTACCACCGGGCGGTGGCTTCGGGAAAACTCGCCAACAACCCCACGTTGGACGTGCCAGACGAGAAACGACCGTCCATTTCCGAGGTCGACCGGCTGTCTCAGGTCCTTGAGCCTGCCGTCTTTAAACGGTTGCGCAAGGCGAAAACGCTGTCCACGATCATCAAGGTCAAAAACGAGAACGACTGGTGGCACGTCCGGGACCGGGCCATGCTCGCCGTCCTGGTGGATACCGGAATAACTACTTCGGAGCTGATCGCGCTTCGAGGGGTGGACCTGCGGCGCGCCGACAACAAGCCGCTCTCGCTACAACAGGTCGCGCATCCTGAATCGAATTCCCAAACCCTGCTCCTCGAAGTCATGTTGTCCGACCAGCTCGTGGGAAGGCAGCTTGAAATCTCACAGCCCATGGCTGAGCTCGTCCTCATGTGGGTCTGCGCACGGGCAGCGCTCTTCGCCAAGCGTTCAGGCAGGCCACCGGGCGGCGACGCTGGCCAGCACCAGCCTGACTGGCTTGAACCGCTCTTTGTTGCGCGACGGGCAGCCGCGCCCAAGCCAGGTGTCGAGCCCCAGGCCCTTCCGCCGATGGACCCCACCTCTGTCTACTACGCGGTCAGCCAGGCACTGAAGCGGCTACGAAAGTCCGCGGGGAGCGCGCAGCCGGCCGCCGGCGGGCCACACGTGGCCCAAGGCCCGGCTGTTATCCGCAATTCCGTGATCCGGCTCTGGCTGGACACGCTCGAGGTTCCGGAGGTGGTCGCGAGGGCTGGGCTGAAACGGATGGAGTCCCTGCGCCTGAAGGCTGAATAATCGGGGAAACGCTGGAGACGCCCATGAAAGTCCCACAGATCGACGAAATCGCCGCGTTACGCATCCCTCCTCACTCAGTGGAGGGTGAATCCAGCGTACTGGGCGGACTGCTGCTGGACAACGGCGCCTGGGACCGGGTCGGCGACCTGCTGGTCGACGAGGACTTCTACCGCTACGAACACAAACTGATCTACGCGGCCGTCGGCGCCCTGATCAACGCCACCAAGCCGGCCGACGTGATCACGGTCTACGAACACCTGCAGAACCAAGGCAAGGCCGAGGACATCGGCGGCCTGGGTTACCTGAACTCGCTGGCCCAGTACGTGCCCAGCGCGGGCAACATCCGCAGGTATGCCGAGATCGTGCGCGAGCGCTCCATCCTGCGCAAGCTGGTGGCCGCCAGCGACGAAATTGCCACCCATGCCTTCAACCCGCAGGGCAAGGCCGTGGCCATGATCCTGGACGATGCCGAGCAGAAGATCTTCAAGATCGGCGAGCAGGGCTCGCGCATGAAGCAGGGCTTCCAGAGCATGGACACCCTGGTGGTGAGCCTGCTGGACCGCGTCACCGAAATGTCGGAAAACCCGAACGATGTGACCGGCACGCCTTCCGGGTTTTACGACCTCGACAAGATGACCTCGGGTTTTCAGGCCGGCGACCTGATCATTCTTGCTGCAAGGCCCAGTATGGGAAAGACCAGCATGGCAATCAACATCGCTGAGCATGTGGCTTTAAACGAAAAGCTTCCAGTTGCAGTGTTTTCGATGGAGATGGGAGCGTCCCAGCTCGCGGTGCGCATCGTCGGCTCGATCGGCCGTATCGACCAGACCCATTTGCGCACCGGCGCGCTGACAGACGAAGAGTGGCCGCGCCTGACCGAAGCCATCGAAAAGCTGCGCAACATCTCGCTGCACATCGACGAAACGCCGGGCCTGACGGTGAGCGAACTGCGCGCCAACGCCCGGCGCCTGGCCCGGCAGTGCGGCAAGCTCGGCCTGATCGTAGTCGATTACCTGCAGCTCATGAGCGTGTCCAGCGGCATGGCCGAGGAAAACCGTGCCACCGCCGTCGGCGAGATCTCGCGCGGCCTGAAGATGCTGGCCAAGGAGCTGCAGTGCCCGGTGATTGCGTTGTCACAGCTGAGCCGCGGCGTCGAGTCGCGCACCGACAAACGCCCCATGATGAGCGACTTGCGCGAGTCCGGCGCGATCGAGCAGGATGCCGACATCATCATGTTCATCTACCGCGACGAGTACTACACCAAAGACGCCTGCAAGGAGCCGGGTGTGGCCGAGGTCATCATCAGTAAACAGCGGAACGGCCCGACCGGCACCGTCAAGCTGGCCTTCATCAACCGCATCACCAAGTTCGAGAGCCTGGCGCATGGCGGCGGTGGGGATTTCTGACCTTCTGTCATTACAGGTTGCTTGAAACGCGGCCGTATTTTCAGGGTGAATAATGAGTTTTGAGTCATCCCATTTATCGAGATAGCTTCTTCAGCTCAGCGACCTCCAAAATAGCGAAGTCTGTGAAGAAGCCGCGATGGAGGCCGCATATTTTCTTTCATTTATTCTCAAGTATCTGGTCGCTCATCTTTTACAAATCGGAGCGCCCATTGCAGCGTTTTGCCATTCTATTTTTGACGCGCCTCTTCATTACATTTTCAAAAAATTTGTAATGAATAATAGAAAACCTCCTTTAGAAATTTTCCATAGAACGCTGTGGGAGCGTCGCTTCAAGGTCAAGCGATAACTGGCAACGGGTTGAGAAGCTCCCAATGAAACGAGGCTTGCCAGATCTCGTGCCAGTTTTTCTGAGAGGCAAGAGGGCACGGACTAAAAGTATTCATGACAATAAAAATATAAAAAAATATTGTGTTGGTTGTTGTGCCAGTTCTTTGTTGTTGTTGCCAGTTCTTGATTGCCACTCATTTCCCTCTGGCACCTTCTTATATTAGGACCGGCACATTTCGTCTTCGCGGCTACCTCCCAATGAGATTCGGACGAATTTCGCTTTCAGTCGCATCTTTCTGATCATTGCCAGATTCGGCGTCGAACGAGGCTGCGAGAAGTTCTACAGATGTTTTCGGCGCGCTGTATAGGGGGCTAGGTAGTGCTGGCGCCCTAGCCGGAGTTCAATGGTGTATCCCATTTTTTTGCGGCATCAGCTACCCGGTGGCCAAAACGAATTAGGGAAGGTCTGATCAAGCCCCGTGGTGGACCTGGAAGTGGAAAAACAGGTGCTGACACCGCAGATCAAAATCCAGGTGGACTATGACCGCGCGTTGGGCCTTGGCCTGCCGCCGGCCAAGGTGCTGCAGGAGCTGCAGGTAATATGACGGATAGCGATAGCCCGCTCATACCCCGAAGCGAGCCGCCAAGCCTTCGCCAGCCCTTGAAGAAGTGAGCGCCGCTCTGCGCCGGCATCCTATAGTCAAAAGGCTTTAGCTGCAGCAATCTGACGGGCGCCAGGTACTTTCCGCAGCGTCACCTATGGTTTACATTGGCGCTTCCGGCCGCCATCTGGAATTGAGGGTCGGTAGGGATTCATGTAAAAATCAGCAGAAATGCCACTAACTCTTTGATTTAATGAGATTTTGGTAAACGTCCGGCCGCCCCGCCTTGAAAGTTGATGCGCTGTAACGGGGCGCTGTGTTCACAGGCTCACGACGGCGGCGATGAACGAAAATCGTCCGCATGAAAACGTCCCCCGAGACCATCGAAATCCTGTCCGTTCCACACGAACTCTCCGGTGCCACTTGGCGCGGCGACCTTGGCGGCGCGCTCGGCGACCTGGGTACCTTGCTGCCATTTCTGGTCGGCTTCATTGTTGTGACGGGCGTGCACCCCACCTCGATCTTGCTGGCGTTCGGGCTGAGCATGATCGTCGTGGGCTGGCGCTTTGGCGTTCCTTTTCCGGTGCAACCCATGAAAGCTCTGGGCGCAGCGGCGCTGGCCAGCGCGGTGCCGGGTGGGCAGAACATGCCGGCGGTGCTCGCGCTGGCCGCGCTGATTACGGGCGTGTTCTGGTTGATCGCCGCCTGGAGCGGGCTGGCGCGCTGGCTGGCCCGCCACGTGTCGCGCGATGTGATCCACGGCGTGGTGCTCGGCCTGGGCATCGCGCTCATCGTGGCCGGGCTGCGCCGCATCGAAGGCGACGCGGTGCTGGGCGCGGTGTCGGTGGCGCTGGCGCTGGTGTTGCTGGGCCGGAGTGGCTGGCTCACCATGCCGGTGCTCATGGCCGCCGGTTGGGCGGTAGGCGCGTGGCGACAGCCCGAAATTTTGCATGCGCTGGCCGACACACCGTGGGCGCTGCACCTGCCCGAGCTACAGTGGCCAGCATTCGACCAATCCGGCGTCTGGCTCGCCGCCATCAGCCTGGCCGCCGCACAGATACCGCTGACCTTCGGCAACGCCATTCTCGGTATCGTTGCCGAAACACGCCGCCTGTTCCCTGCCGTGGCGCTGGACGAGAACCGCGCCGCACGCGGCACTGGCCTCATGAACTTGCTGGCTGGCGGCCTTGGCGCACCACCTATGTGCTTTGGCGCCGGAGGCATGGCCGCGCAAGTGGCCTGCGGCGCCCGCACCGGCCGCGCGCCCATCTTCCTGGGCTTGGTGCTGTTGTTGGCCGGCCTGTTCGCCAGCGGTCAACTCACCGCGCTGTTGAATCTGCTGCCCGCCGGTACCTTGGGTGCGATGCTCTTCGTGGCCGGCTTTTCACTCACTATTGGAACGGCTGGCAGTGCTCGAGACAAGGAAGCTCGAGCCGTGCTGCTCACTACCGCAGCCGTGTCGGTCTGGAACGCAGGGATTGGGGTGCTCGTGGGAGTCATGTTGGAGGCAGGCTTGAGAGCGAAGGTAATGCGGATCTGAGATTGCGTCAGGCTTCTTCATCTCACCATGACCAGTGAGATCTGCATGATCCACCATCGCATCCTTGCCGTGGTCGGACAGCTGTGTTGAACCACCGGTGAAGCGCTGCAACAAGCGCTGCGTTCGCGTTCGTGTAGCTCAGCTCAGCGCCAAATACCCTATGAGTCCATTGGGATGATGGTGGCGTCGAAGTTCAAAGGGCCGATCTTGCGGCGGAAATCCAGCGTGTAGTCCCCGAACCGGTTGATGTGCGCTGTGCGGAACGGTGCCAGGCCCGCCAGGATCTCCAGCCTGATCTCGGTTCCCTCGTCGCGAAGCTCCTGCAGCACCCTCGTCATGCCCACCACGTTGTGCAGAATGATCATATTGGCCACCAGGTGGTTGTACTTGATCCCCTTGCGCTGCTCGTGCCGGATGTTCTCGGCAATGATTCCCTCTCCCCCAAAAAATGACCACTGGGCAAAGCCGTTGAACTGCTCGCTCTTGTTGGTTTCGGCAGGACGATGAGCGCCTTCAAGTCCTGGATCTCTATGCTGCAGGGAAGATGAACCGCGAAGATGCCATGCGCATGCTTGGCGTCGACAGCCTGCAAGCACTGCAGCAACAGATCTTGACAGCAGGCCTTAATGTCCCGGTGCGCTGAAATTAGCCAATCGTTCGAAGACAGCGACGGCATCGATGGCGGGGGTATCCAACATGGTTTGCTCGCTTGCGGGAAAAACCTCAGGCCTCGTTCATTGCCAATAATCCTAGTCCAGGTCAACCGATCCCGCATGAGCTGAAAGCAGGCGGCATTTGGACCGGAGTTACGGACCAATCACCTGATTTTGAGAAATTTGCAATTGACGGCCATCTGTTAGCCGAAGTGGTTCACTCTCACAGTACTAAATCAGTCACTTCGCGAGTTGTAATCAGACAGGAGAAATAGGCACCGCGCCGGCACGGCGCGGGCCATGATCCTCGCAGTTCAATGCAGCCTGGTGACTGCCCCTCCTTGCTGGACCTGCACAGTCGATCCTTGGTAAAAGGTCATGGTGATGTGCTTGGACAGGTCAGTCGCATCAAGTCCGACGACCTCGACCTTGTACAGGGTTGAATTGCCTGATGGTGGCTCAATCGACTTCACACGGAGCAGGCCCAGTTCATGACCGTTCGTGATCAGGTCGTGCTCTTTCAGGTCCTCAATGGGTGTGGCAACGGTATTGCGTTCCATCTCGCCTCCAAAAACCTCATATTACTTGGTCAGGTCCTGATCCTTGAGACTTGTGCTAAACATAGCTACTACCTCACTCCAGAAAAATCTCTTCTTCTGGCCCTCCTGGGGCCAGCGCGGTATCCGGATTGAAGAACTCTGGTGATCGTTGCAGTCAGCCTCCCTGGTTTTTGAAGGAACTCAAACGCATTACATGGCCCGGTTTGTCAGTCTCCCAGAATTGCAGACGGTTCAGTGCGATTACGCCACGATGGGCTATGGCAGCAGAAACAGGCGTTGCCGAGGGAGTTTTTACTACGCAGAATTGGCAAGTGAGCCTGCTTCGGTGGTGCGTTGCCGCGTGGGCTCGAGAATAAGTTGAAGATAAAACGCAGAATCATCCATGCAATGACCCGGCCCAGACGTCCTCGTGAACGATCAAGAGCGGAACACCTGCCTGTTTGTGCTGAATAGCTCTCTCGATTTTGGCGCCGAAGCTGCCATGCTTCCATTCTGGACTACCAAGGCCACCGACGACCAAACAGTGAAGTTTCTTCGTGACCCCTCCGATGGAGCCGCCGCGCAGTTCTACGGCTTTTTCGCAGTTCTTTCGGGGTCCAAACACAAAATCTCCGGTGAAGCAGAACATCTTTCCAGAGACTTCGACAGTGTCCACGCGGTCGAGCGGTAATTTGCTGACATAGCCTGCATCCGCAACCTCATCCAATTTCCCCCCAACCAACTGTCGGAGAGTCTCTGCGAGGTGATCACGCTCCTCCTCCGTGATGATGCCGTCCTCAAGGATAGCTGACACCTGAGCGCAGATAACCGTGCATGGCCAAGTAAGGGTCAGGGCTTGGGCCTCCTTCAGCCACCCGTGCAAGAACCTTATCTCTTGATTGTTGAGTTGTTCATCTGCCATCAATCCCTGAACTATGCCCACAAGTGCGCCACAAGAAGTTCGCAGTTCGTTTCGGAACGAGGCTGCTTGCCGCTGATAGATGTTTAGCATGTGTTTTCCTTAGACAGCGTTGGCGTACTTGTTCTGGTCCGAAGTGTAGGTAACCGGTACATTAGTTTTCGAGCACACGATGGTCACCTCTCTATTTGTGTCGATCTCTAGCTTTTCACCGCGTAACCCCTGCCACATGGCGAGATAGAAGTGGGTGCCGAACTTCTCGCCCTTGATCGGCTTGTCAACTCCCCCCTTCCACGGCAACACAGGCAGTTCTCCCGCAAGAGCGCGTACGGCCATCGAAGGGGTCTCTTGGCGCTTCTCCAGGCCGCGCTCCCAGCAGGCGATGATGCCTTTATCGGGACCTTGCCAAAGTGCTTCCCAAGTTAACGCCGTGCGGGGTGCCTCGTCGAGTTGTCGGGTGATCTTCATGATGATGGCTTCTTGGGCGGGATGTCGGGGGGGAGTCGAAAAAAAATAGCGGGAAAATTCGAGTACGCCATCAAGCCTTCACAGAGGACAAGGTGGGCTCAAGCAAACTGCAGCTCGATTTTGCCGGCGCGCCGCCGCACGGGGCCGACCACGATCTTCACGTCGTGGCCCAGCCGGGCCACCAGTTCGAGCAGCTTGGCCTCGCTGACGCCGCGGAACTGGCCGCGGGTGATACGTGACACCTTGGACTGATCGATGCCCAGCAGCGTAGCTGCGTCTTCCTGCGTCAGGCGGCGCGCCTTGATCGCACGGGCAATCTCGCCGGCGAGCTGGGACTTGCGCTGCATCTCGGCCGCGTCGGTGTAACCCAGGTCGGCGTAGACATTGGTGCTGCCTTCTTCGATGGTGATTTCGTTGTGCTCATTCATTTGCGTGCTCCTTGCTGTGCCTGCCAGGCTTCGAAATCCCGCTTCGCGGCCTTCAGGCGGATGTTGATCAAATCCATGTCCGGTTTCGGCGTCGCGATGCCGCTTTTGGACTTCTTCTGGAAGCAGTGCAGGACATAGACCCAGCCGGCGAACTTGACGGTGTAGACGGCCCGATAGGTGTCGCCCTGGTGGTCCTCGACCACCTCCAGCACGCCGGCCGAACCGAAACCCGTCATGACCTTGGCATCCTGGTGCTTGCCGCCGGCCTGGGCCAGGTCGATGGCATGGCCAAAAACATCCTTGACATCGTCGGGCATCGCATCGAGGTCCCGCTTGGCGGAACTGACCCATTTGAGGGGTTTACGGGCTTGCTTCGACATTGCCTCAATTATGCCTGTTTGGACATATTCTCGTCAATTTGCCGAGGCCGGACTTTTGGCGGCAGGTGAATTTCTTCCGCACGGGCGCATAAACGCGCTTATGGCGCCAAATGACCCTTCACCGTCGCTCACGGCCACCACCTTGCCGTCCAATACGGCCGCAACCGCAACCGCAACCGCGGAAATGCCCAGTGCCAAAACCGAAACCAGCAGGTCACGCCACACCCTGCGGTCAAGAAGCCGCGATGGAAGTCGTAAAGCGCCGGCCCTCATGAAAGGTGCACCAGGAACGCTCGCGCCGTGGTCGCAATGACCTTTCTTGCATTGGCAGCGACATCGCTGGAGGGACGCCTGACCCGGGCGGCTGGAAATGGCCAGGGTGGGTACCGCCGGATGTTGGGCGGCAGGGTGAACGGTACTACCGGCGCGCGCTGCTGCTGGGTATTAAATGCTTGCATGGGGTCGTCTCTGTCAGGTCTCATGGGCCAGCCATCCTACTGGACAACTGTATTTATGTACAGTATCATAAACACCATGGACGAGCTTTCCCCTTCCCAATGGGTTACCAGGTGTGCCGAGCGATTGCACGACCGCTGGCACACGGTGGAGCCTGCGCAACTGGAAGAAGTAGCGATGGAGCTCTGGCGCGATTCACACCTTCGAGCGCTGCCCCCTGCAGAGGCCGCAGCGTTGTGGCTCAGTCCTGTGGCTTGCCAGCAGTCCTAGCGCACACATCGCCGAGGCTGTAGACACAGCCGACAGCAGCTTGCAGCTGAGCCTCACAGCAGCCATCTGCCCACCAAGCCAGGCTGGCTCAGCGATTTATGATGGAACTTCCGTGGATACCAAACAGAAGTCATGCCCAATATCGCTACCATCCTGAAAACAGAAATCTCCCGTGTGGCCCGCAAGGAAGCCCGGGCCGACACCCAACAGCTGAAGAAGGCGTCCGCCCACTACCGCTCGGACATTGCCGCCTTGAAACGCCGAATCACCGCCCTCGAGCAACTCGTCGCTCGCCTGGGCAAGGCTGCTGCCAAAACAGCGCCGGCCGCCCCAGTCGAGCAGCCTGGGGGCGCCTTCCGGTTCAGCGCCAGCGGCCTGCAAGCGCAAAGAAAGCGGCTGGGCCTGTCGGCCTCGGAAGTGGCCCTTCTGCTGGGTGTATCTGATCAATCCGTCTACAAGTGGGAGAACGGCAAAACCCGGCCCCGGGCCAGCCAGTTTGCGTCGATCGCGGCCTTGCGAGGCTTGGGCAAGAAGGAAGCCGCAGCCCGATTGATCGAGTTGGCGGAGGTCGCCAGCGTTTGACCGCTTTGGGCCCTTAGCGGTAGTTGCCTCTTCTCCAAAGGCGACATTCGGTGGTCACCACCAGCGTGGTGGTCTGCGTTTAGCGGAATGGTGGTCAATGATTATCAGCAGTTGCATAAATCTTGAACCTCATGGCGCCAATACGGTGATTCAACGATGAAACAAGCAGGCTCCGGCGTTGCTCCGGTTGTGCGGGAATCAATCGCATTGCTCGCAGTGCTTTCGCAGATTGACGATATGGTGAACTATGCCGTTTTCGAGAAATTCGAGAAACGGCACGAAACGAACCTGACATTTAGCGATTACGCGTCCCGAAGGATCTTCAACATCCTGCTTGTCGACTTTCTGTCCGTTCCTCAATCGCGATCCGGGCCTGCTCCGTTTGGCCTCGAAGCGCCGCAGGGCACCAGCGCCGGCGACCGCTCCTATCTGACGTTTCTTTCCACTGTGTGCAGTCAGCCGCAGCTGGGACAGGATGTTGAAGAACTACGCGATGCCGTAAGCAGATTCACAGCTTGGCTGGATTTCGAAGCCGTTATCCCCGACATGTGGTTGGGCGAAATCTCTATCGAAGCAGATGTCCGTGCCAGCAGATTCGAACTTTTGAAGATCTCGGGCAATATTGGGAAGCACAACTTCTCGCGACTGCATGCAGATATAAAGAAGATCGTCCGAATTTACGAACGAAGCAATGCGCCCATCTCGGAAGACGACGCGTACCGCTCACTTGACAGTATCTATGAATGGCTCTTCGACAACGTCTTTGCGTATCACGCGAGCACGATCGCCGAATTTCTCAATGACATTCGTTTAGCGATTCATCGCTACCTAAAGGAAGAGTTCATGCGGTCTCATCACTTCCCGGCCGGGGAAGAGATCGTTTACAGATATCGGTATCCGCCAGACTGCGATGACGAACTGGCCAAGGCCATGTATTGGGATCTGATGAATAAAATTCGAAGAGGGCCGATTTTTCCAAAATTCACCGTGACGCAGTCCTTAAAGGGACGGTACTGAGCATCGCATATGGGTAATCGCTCAAAATTGAGCCTGGCCAAGCGTTTAGCTTGTAAGTTCAACCGGTTGAACTTTGAGAGGTCATCGTGAGCACCCGAAACAATAAGCGTCGGATTTACAAGCTACTTCATAACCACTTCCTCGGTAAATCGCCATGGAGTCGGTCTGCTGAGGAACAAGCTTGGCTGGATGTTGCACCGGTTGGCCGGGAATTTGGCAGCCCGGACTATGAGCGCCTGCAGATCCTGGACCTGTACCTGGCAGGCCAGATTAGCAGTGTCGATGCCATGCGGAGCCTTGAAATGGATACCCTGGAGGCCCTGCATCAATTGGTGTTGGCAGCGGACTTGATAGTCCCTCGACTTGACGCTGCGACGCCATCCAAGGGAGTGTTTGGGGGGGAGGGCGCCTAACCCGTCAGCATTAGGTCATTCATGGCATTTCAATTCATCGCACAATTGAACTCAAGAATGGCGGTGGGTCGTCCTCCACACTGGAGTGATATACCTTGGCGGTCCAATCACCCATGCGTCTAAGATAAGAATGGTATGGGAGGCGCGATACCGCCGTGACTTCGATGACGCTTGCAAGAAGCAGGTAGAAGCGCATTACCAAATCTTGAGTTTCTTCCGCTGCCTGCGATGCGATTCCACGAGCATCCAAGGGATTTGGGCAAACCCCTGCGTCACAGCAATAAGTGAGTAAATATTGGTCCAGCGCCAAGATGACATTTGGCCACAGATGCGCATCTCGCTTGAGAATGAAATTCATCAGTGCAGTGGTTGCATTCTCACGCGATAAGGATCGTCCCGTCACAAGGACAAAGGTGAACATCTGGTGCCGATGGTTCGTAAGCGGGTCGATTGGCTCGCCCGTCAATTCGTCGACTGCACGTCCGCCTCCAGATCGATCGAGATTTTTCACAGATTCAAGATTGGATAGCGCCGCCATAAACGTCTTTTCGGACGTCATTGATGACTTCACCTGACCTACCGCTACAACTGATTCGCACGGGTAATAGTGAGTGCCACCTATAGTCTGAAATCGAGGACAGAGCAGTGAATCCGAAATAATAATATCGATTTGCTCGCTTACATGCTCGTCGGCGTCGAAAACGAGGTCATCTTTGAGCATTGGCTCGAAACTACCGCTGTTTGTTGGACTGAGATACAAGGCTACCAGCTAAAGTTTTGGTCAGAGGTGCCGAGCTGGGGTTGTCCAAGGCCCGGGATGCCCGACCTTCAGTCTGGGCACCGGTCTGTGCTGAACTGCCAGCCTGACGCAGTGCGGAGCCGGCCAGCGACTTTTGAACTGTGCTGGACGACGAGCTGCCTAACGCCTTGCCGGCGACGGAGGCAACGCGGGGCGAGGTTTGCTTGCTGTTCTTGCTCATGCTGAACTCCTGGCCCCATGATTCAAAGAAGGCGCCGTTGAGGCCTTGACGTCTTAACTGCATTTTCATACAGAAAATTGAACGAATACTAGCATCCCTTCTCGATCCAAGGAAGAGTGGTGCCAGGCTCCCAAGACCCGAACTCGCCTTCTGCAAAGTAGTCTACAAACCTTTGTCGCTCTCGATCAAATCGGTGAACATCCTCAGAGGTGACAGGCGCACGCATCACAAACTGGCCCGGATAAATTGTGTTGTTAAGGTCTGTCGTAACGAGCCCGCGGAGTTCCTTTAGCGGCAGATGCATCGCTAAATGGGTGGCCTCCAAAAAATAATCAATTGCCCACAAAATCCCGACCCCAGCCCATCGCATGGTGCCAGGATCACCTGCCAGTTCAGCGCGCCGCATCGCGCAGGCGAGTGCGCCAAGCGACCACGGATTTACCGGGTCTGTAAGCGCGTATAGCAGATCCCTCGGTAGATGGCTAACGCATAGAGCCAACGGGCTATGTGCATGGGCCGGTGGCACTAGGTTCTCGCGGAAGATCTGTGGAAGACTTCTCGCGCAGGCCAAGAGGTCGTCGAATGTGAGCTCCTTGTTTTGCTGGAGGAAATACAGGGGGTTCATGAACCACGCCCACGTAGCGGGCCACACCCTAGCAGCAAGCTCAACCCACTCTCCGTAAGCGTTGGGTCCGCGACCCCTGCCGGCATGCTGTTTGCCACGGGCGTACAACTTGAAGCTCGTGAAATCGTGGCGATCCAACTGAAGCTTCGATGCCAAGTACTCCGCAATATGTTCGGGGCGCTGAATGCCGCTTTCTTGCATCAGAGACCCCATCCAGAGCTGCGTCTGTACTCTGTCCCAGTCGGATAGTTTTCGGTTTGTCAAGGGCGGAGTTGAGATTAAGAACGCCCTTGCGCGAGCCGCATACAAACGGCAGATTCCGAGTCATGTTGTAAGGCAACTCGGCCGTGAAGCAATTTTCCATACCAATCCATAACGGCGCTGGCGAGCGCGCAGGGCCCCAAGCCTTTCTGACCATATCCGAATTTCGTTCGGAAGGGGTCACCGTGGCCGAATGGGCGCGAGCACGAGGGTTCAGTCCCCGACTTGTCTATGTGGTCTTGGGAGGTGAGCGCAAATGTCTCAGGGGACAGAGCTATCAGATTGCAAGGGAGCTCGGAATGAAGTAGTACGTACACCAAACACTCCAATATTCAAGTCCTCTGCCAGGGCATCTCGCCCACATGGATAAGGCCGGGCAACTACCACATCGCCCGGCCCATCCAGACACCGCAAAACCAGGTGCCGCTTTAGACAGCGTTCAATGTACATCCCGGCGATCCGGGAGGTCAAGCCCCGTTTTGTGCACTTTTGTGGATAACACTGCTGACTCTAAAGGCGGATTGGGGGGGGGTGATGTGACCATTCAAAACGAACGGCAATTGAACGCGAAATTCGGGCTGCAGCGCCCGCAGTTCTGACTATTTCCTGGGCATCCGGACGCCCGTGAAACTTCTGAGAAGCCAGGCTTGCCAGAAAGGCCTGGGAGCAGCGTCTAAGAACGGACGCTGAATGCCAGGACACTTTCGCAAGAGGTGGGGACTTCAGGATGGCTTGCGCCAGTCAGAACTAACCAGGAGAAAAACCATTCGCATAACCTAGATCACAGGCAGAAAAGGAAAAAGCCCCAAGGTACAAACATGAGGCTTCGTCCAAATTGAATCTTTTTCAGAGTATTCGATTTGATTTTCCCTTTTCCAATGGATTCCGTCAAGCGTGCATGATGTTCGCCATGGATCGACTCGTCCTGTGATTTTTCCGTTTTTAAACCTGGTCGTTTTACGACCCGTGGAGAAAAATCATGAAGAAAAGTCTGACCAAGCCTGTCCCACCGGGTGACGCCAATTCGCTCCCAGTGGAATTGACCGATGCACGCCAATACGTCGACACCGCAAGGTTGACTCAGCCAACTTATGCCCAACTCGTCGAGATAGTGGCGGACCTAAGGGGGTGGTCACCCGGCAGCAGCTCATTCAGAAATTGGCGTTCCCTCGTGCGCACTTGGTGTCGCTATTTCGACGAAACACTTGAGTCACTAGCCTGCACGACTCTGGGAAGGGATGATTTTGAAGGTCTTTTGACGCAGGTCACTGACGAAATAGCGAAGGCCCGCGGGCGAAGCAATGCGGCAAATAATATTCGGTCGGCAGTCCGGGAACTGAAACGTACATTCGACAAGGTCAAGAGAAACAGTGACCTACCACTGGATTTCAAAGAGGCATTTTGTGTGGCTCTGCAACGAATTAGTCACACCCCTCATAGTCTGGCTATCAAGCTGGAGGCGAATTTTGGCTATTCAAAATTTGTACGCAGCACGCTTATGAGATATGCCGCTGGCAGCATACACCCCCAGAAAAAAAGGGCGTTTCCCCTGATATCGCATATCGAGCAGGCGCTTGATCTTGAGATAGGGACTCTGACAAGTCGCGCCTTTAAACAGGCTCAGCCCATCATGCTCGGCAGTGGCTTACCGATTTCTTACCGGGAGAACCTGGCAGTTCAGACGGCTAGACCCTATAAGCTCAAGCAGTTCCCTCCCTTACTCTTAAGCGTGTGGCTCCAGATAGTTGCATGGCGGACTCAAGCCACTGTGCGTATCGGAGATCTCATATTCACCAAGAAGCCGGGTGAATATTGGGCAAAGTCGGCCACGGTGTTAAAAGTCGAAGGTGTCCTTCTCTATTTTTTCGGCTTTCTTTGTTTGCCTCAGACAAACGCCACGACGCCGTCATCGCTGTTGACTCGCGATGAACGCGCCACTCATGGAAAAGGAATGACCATCGACGAGATCGAAATAGCAAATCTTTTTGATACCAACCTGCTGCTCGACTATTTCGACTTTCTTCGCGCGAGGAATGCCGAAAACAAGTATTCAATCCACGCCATCAATATGCTGAGCGTACTGAGTTCCTGGGTGAACTCTCCGAGTTCTTTCTTCAATGCACATCCGCAGCATTCTGCGTTTTTTGTATCGCTTAACCCAGAGGGAAAATCTTGGGAAGATTTACTCAACGATATTCATCAAAAGTTACTACGTCTCAAACGCCAGCTCGCTCGAGCTATCGATGGGACATCTCGGGATCCCGGCGAGCCTTTAAGGCAAGTGTTTGAAGACAAAGATCCCTACGGCTTGTTCCTGGAACTTGCGAAACGGATGAGGGTGGACTTGCCTCCGCGTGTGCAGAAGATGTCCCATGCCACGGCTTTTCGGAATCTAGTAATTGTGTCAACGCAGATGGAAGTTCCGTTGCGCGCCCGGAATGTCATCGAACTGGAAGTTGGAAAAACCATTTTTCGTGACGAAAAATCTGGACTTTGGACTGTGGAAATTTCCAAAAGCGCACTTAAAAATCATCATTCCCGCCACGCCAAGAACATTCACCGTCCCTATTCGCCGGAGACTTCCCGATTGCTGGACGAATATTGGACCGTGGAGCGTCAAAATCTTCGCGATCCGTTGCTGAGCAAAGTCCTATTCATTCCGTGTGCCAGAGGCAAGGCACGCCGAAGAAAGGAGTTGGATCGGCATGGGCTCAGTTACGCCGATCTCTACACGTTGATTTACAGCATCACTGCGCGCTATTTCGGGGTCGGTATCGGTTCAAACGTCTTTCGGCACTTGTTTGCCACCGGTATTCTCAAACAGGACTCGAGCCGCTACGGTGCTGCTGCGGCAGTACTCAATAACAGCGAGGAGATGATTCGCCAGAACTATAGCCACATTAATCAACAGGACGAGTTACGCACAGCTGGGAACTGGCGCCAAGAGCAGGTCGACAATTTCGAGGTTGCGGGCGGCAAAGCTTCGCCCTCCAAAAAGTGAGGTCAGCTATGCTGCTTACCGATCGACAAAAAGCCATTCTTGACCTAGTTAAAGCACCGTTGGAAGGAATTTTTGGCGTTCACGGAATTCGAACCAAAAGATCCAGAAGTGGATATTTAAATCTTTCTCGGTGTCCGTGGTGCGATCATGGTACTGATGCGAAGCCAAATTTCCAATGCGGCATCAAGGAGTGGCCCTCGATTAATGGGTTGCACCACAGTGTCAAGTGTCAACACCCCCATGATGCGCCAGATGGAGTAGCTTCACCACATTACGTGGACGTGCTGGCTCGGTTAGGTGTGGTTGGCTCTGTTGAATTTCAAGTGGGTTGCCCAGCATGAGGGTTGATCACGCTGAAGTCGAGTTTGCCGGCGATCAAGAAGATGACAGTTTTGATCGTGGCGATGCGGGTGAAACCGCGGGCGCGGCGCTTGGCGGCCTGGAACAGGCCGTTGATGGCTTCCAGAAACCCATTGGTCTGGCGTGTCTGCGCCCAGGCGACGATGCCTTCCAGATGAGAGCGAATCATCCTGGCCACGTCCTTCATCGGATCGACCTTGGAGCGCATGACACAGGTGCACCAATGCTCCAGCATGGAGCGCACGACATTGATCTGTTTGCGATCAAGGATTTCGCGCAGCTGCTCCTTGTAGACCCAGGCGCGAGCAGTGCGCTTGACAGTCATCTTGGCGATCAGCGCGTCCAGATCGGAAGCCGCCTCGGGCTTGAGCTTGGCCGTGTCCTTGAGCAAAGTCCAGCGCATGCCCTTGAGGGACTTGTCGGTGCGCTGCTCGATGCGACGCATCTTGTCTACGGCCGTGCTGGCGTGGCCGATGACGTGGAACTTGTCAAAGGTGATACGGGCATTGGGCAGATGCCGGGTGACCCCGGCGATGAAGGCCGGCGACATGTCGATGCTTGCTGAGGTGATGCTCTCAGCAGGGCAGCCATGGTCATCCAGGTATTGAGCCAGTTGTTCAATGGTCTTGGCGTCACGCCCCTCGGTGACGAACAGTACGCGCCTGGCTTCGGCGTCAGCGGCCAAGGTCACGTAGCTGTGGCCCCTGGCACGCGAGGTCTCGTCAATAGCCAGTGCCGTGACATCCGAGTAGTCGGCCAGGCCGCAGGCCATCTCCACGTACTTCTGGCACACCGCCAGCACCCGATGAGGCGACTCGCCCACGATGCGCGCCACGGCGGCAAACGGCATCTGGCGCGCCAGCATCAGGATGAACGCTTCGAACAGCAGCGTAAAGCCGTTCAGGCGCCCGGCAAAGTCAGGCTCAACCAGCCGCACCGAGCCATTGGGCAGCTTCACGCGCGGCGTGCGCACTTGCAGATGGCACTCATGCTGGAAGAAGTTCAGGTGCCGGTAGCTCTTGGTCACGGTGTCATGCACCGGATGCGCGCCCTCGTGGCTCGAGACCTCAAAGCGGCTACCCGCCTTGAAGTCGATCAGCACGGTCAGCATCTTGGCCGCCTCGTCGAATTCAACCGATGCCACCGTCCACGGCGGTGCAATCCCCAGGGCAGCCTCAAACAGCTTGGCAGTCATCAATTCACTCGTCCAGGTTGATCAAATTGGCGTTAGCTTACCCACTCAGATTTCAAGAGAGGC
>NZ_NCJH01000008.1 GCF_002278925.1 Polaromonas sp. 39-63-25 | reverse complement strand
GCTGCTGGCCTTCGACCTGGCCGGCGACAACGCGGGTATGGTGCTGGGCACGGCGCTGGCCATCAAGATGATCGCCTACGTTGGCGTGGCGCCGGTTGCTGCGGCATTTGCCGATCGCCTGCCCAGGCGCACCATGCTGGTCACGCTGGATCTGGTTCGGGCGGCTGTGGCGCTGCTGCTGCCTTTTGTCTCCCAGATCTGGGAGGTGTATGTGCTGATTTTCGTGCTGCAGTCGGCGTCAGCCGCCTTCACGCCCACTTTTCAGGCCACCATTCCCGACGTGTTACCAGAGGAAAAGGACTACACCAAGGCCTTGTCGCTCTCACGTCTTGCGTACGACATGGAGAGTCTGGTCAGCCCCATGCTGGCAGCTGCGCTGCTTGCTGTGATCGGGTTTCACGATCTGTTTGCCGGCACGGTAGTGGGCTTCCTCGCCTCGGCGGCGCTGGTGGTGTCGGTGGTGTTGCCGGCGCACCCTGCCCCGCAGCGTCGCGGCATCTACGACCGTACCACGCGCGGGCTGCGCATCTACCTGGCCACACCCCGGTTGCGCGGACTGCTGGCCGTCAATGCGGCCGTGGCTGCGGCAGGCTCCATGGTGTTTGTCAACACGGTGGTGATTGTGCAGGCCGGGTTGGGCCTGACCCAGAGCGCGGTGGCCTTGGCGCTGGCCAGTTTCGGCGCCGGTTCCATGGTGGCTGCGCTGGTTTTGCCACGCCTGTTGGAGAAACTGACCGATCGCAGTGTGATGCTGGGCGGCATCGGGGTGATGGTCGCGGGCCTGTTTGCAGGAACCTTGGTGGTGGAACACGCTTCGCTGATGGCCTTGTGGTTCGTGCTCGGTCTGGGCTACTCCACTGCCCAGACGCCCTCCGGGCGCTTGTTGCGGCGCTCCTCTCACTCGGAGGATCGCCCTGCGTTGTTTGCCGCACAGTTCGCGCTTTCTCACGCATGCTGGCTGTTCTTCTATCCCCTGGCCGGCTGGCTCGGTACCCGCTTTGGGATGACAGCGACGTTCGTGATGCTGGGCTGTGCAGGCGCACTGGCCGTCTGGGTCACCACGATGGTCTGGCCATCTCAGGACCCCGACATCATCGAGCACGAACACCCGGACTTGCCGGCCGGGCACGTGCACACCCAGGGGGCTGTCGACAACGGCGATCGGGGGCGTCATGCGCATGCTTTCGTGGTCGATGACCAGCACCCCCACTGGCCCAGCGCGGGTCGCTGATGTCGGAGCTTGCGGCCTGCCTGGCCGTTTTTCAGCGTTTTTGCCGCCGCCACGGTGCCTGGCCGCCGGATCGAACGCTATATCTTTTATAGCTGCTTGCGCCCGTCAGTCAAGGTCTGGAGCCACTTTCTATCTGAAATGACAAACCCGGGGCGATACCCCCCGTCCGGCACCCGTTCCGAAGCGCCCCCCCCTTTCCCGCCCGGCCTTAAGGCGCATTTAAGGCTTGTATTCCTACACTTTGCTGAACTTATCCCCCAAGGATGCTCATGCAGACTGTGCGACGCAAGGTGTTTGAACCCCGCTCCCGCCCCATCACCGCCACCCATACCGTCGCCGGCTCACCACGCCGGGAGGAAGCGGAAGACTTCATCAGGAGCGTTTTTGCGCGGCGCTACAACGCCCGTACGGCCTCCCTGGCCCCCAACCTCGCGCTGCTGGAGCAGGACGACCGCATCATCGCGGCGGCCGGCTGGCGCGGTGCCAGCACGGACAAGCTGTTTCTCGAGCGTTACCTGGACACCCCGATTGAAGTCGCCATGGCGCAGCTGGCCGGCCAGAACGTCGTGCGCGAACGCATTGTCGAGGTCGGCAACCTTGCGGCGGACAAGCCCGGCGGCAGCATCCACGTCATCCTCACGCTGGGCCGGCACCTGCACCGACTGGGCTTCGAATGGGTGGTGTTCACCGCGACCCAGGAGCTGATAGGAATACTCACCAAGCTGGGCCTGCCCATGCTGGCCCTGGCCAAGGCCGACCCTGCCCGCCTGGGCGACGACGCCGCGGCCTGGGGCACGTATTACGACACCCAGCCCATCGTGGTGGCCGGCCGCATCCAGCTCGGGCTGGACCGCATGAGCCGGCAGGCATGAGCGCCGAACGCCTGCTGGCCGCGCTGGCCGCGCGCGCACCCGATGCCGTGGTGCTGCGCGGCGAGACCGACACCTGGCGCGCCGCCGACGTGCTGGACACCGTGGCCGCACTGGCCATGCGGCTGTCCGGCCACCGCGTGCTGGCCGTGCTGGCCGACAACAGCCCGGCCTGGGTCATGGCCGACCTGGCCGCGCTGCGCACCGGCACCGTGCACCTGCCCCTGCCGACTTTTTTCAGCCCGACGCAAATGGCGCATGTGCTGGAACAGACCGGCACCGACGTGCTGCTGACCGACCAGCCCGAAAGAATCCTGGCGCTGAACCTCGGCTTTGCCGCGGCAGGGCAATGGAGCGGCCTGGTCTGGATGCAGCGGCAATGCCAGGCCATCGCGCTGCCCGCCGGAACCGCCAAGATCTCCTTCACCTCCGGCAGCACCGGCACGCCCAAAGGCGCTTGCCTGAGCGCCGCCGGGCTGATGGCCACCGCCGAGGGCGTGGCTGCGCGGCTGGGCGACCTGCCTATCACGCAGCACATGGCCGTGCTGCCGCTGGCCCTGCTGCTGGAAAACACCGCCGGCATTTACGCGCCCCTGCTGCGCGGTGCCGAGGTTCACTTGCCCGCCCTGCAAACCCTGGGCTGGCGCGGCATGGCCGGCTTCGACCCGGCGGCGCTGCAGCAGTCGGTCATGGCAAACCACCCGCACAGCCTGATCCTGGTGCCCGAACTGCTCAAGGCCTGGACGCTGTTTCTGACAGCTACCGGCCAGCGCGCCCCGGTCGATCTGTCGTTTGTCGCCGTCGGCGGCGCCCGCGTGGACCCGGCCCTGCTGGAGCGCGCCCGCGCACTGGGCATTCCGGCCTACCAGGGTTACGGCCTGACCGAATGCGGCTCGGTCGTCTGTATCAACCGCCCCGGCGATGACGGCCCGGGCGTCGGTCGCCCGCTGCCGCATGTGCGCCTGCGCATAGCGGACAACGAGGTGCACATCGCCAGCCCCGCGTTCCTCGGCTACGTCGGCGACGTGACCACCAGTCAGCCAGCCGGTGCGGAAAACTTCGCGACCGGCGACCTCGGCGAGCTCGATGCCAATGGCCACCTGCTGCTGTCGGGCCGGCGCAAGAACCTGCTGATCACCTCCTTCGGCCGCAACATCTCGCCGGAATGGGTGGAGTCGGTGTTGCTGGCCCAGCCGGCCATTGGTCAGGCGGCAGTCATGGGTGATGCCCGCCCCTGGCTCAGCGCCGTGCTGGTCGCCAGCCCCGGCGCCACGCCGGCCCAGCTGGACGCGGCCGTCGAACAGGCCAACAACACGCTGCCCGACTACGCCCGCGTGGGCGGCTGGATCGCCGGCCCGCCCTTCACGCTGCACAACGGCCAGGCCACCGGCAACGGCAGGCCGCTGCGCAGCGCCATTGCCACCCACCATGCCGTCGCCCTGGCGGCGCTTTACGAAACAAAGGATTCTCAAGATGTCGTTTTATGAGCAACTCACCGCGTCCACCCAAAAAGAGCGCGACCAGCTGCTGACCGTGCCCATCATTGCCGACTGCCTGCAGGGCCGCGTCAAGCTGCCGGACTACCACGCCTTTCTCGGCCAGGCCTACCACCATGTGCGCCACACCACCCCGCTGCTGATGTCCCTGGGCGGACGCCTGCCCGAGCGGCTGGCCTGGCTGCGCCCGGCGGTGGCCGAGTACATCGAAGAAGAGATCGGCCATGAGGAATGGATACTGAACGACATCCGCGCGGCCGGTGGCGACGCCGACGCTGTGCGCAACAGCCGGCCCGAGCTGCCCGCCGAATTGATGGTGGCTTATGCCTACGACCTGGTGAACCGGGGCAACCCCGCGGGCTTTTTCGGCATGGTGTTTGTGCTCGAAGGCACCAGCGTCGCGCTGGCCCTGATGGCTGCCGACCGCATCCAGCAGGGGCTGAAACTGCCGGACGCCGCCTTTTCCTATCTGCGTTCGCACGGCACGCTGGACCAGGAGCACACAAAACATCTGGCTGAACTGCTGGAGCAGATGGCACCGGAAGACCAGCAGGACGTCGTGCGTTATGCCCGCGTGTTTTACCGCCTGTACGGCGACATCTTCCGCGCCCTGTCGCACCCCGAGGCCGCCCCATGCAACTGAACCAGGCGCGCATTCTGCTGACCGGCGCCAGTGGTGGCCTTGGCCGGGACCTCGCGCGCGAACTGGCCGGTGCCGGCGCCGCCGTCCTGCTGGCCGGCCGCGACGCGGTGCGACTGGCCGCCATCAAAGCCGAGCTGGGCGCCAGTGCCGACAGTGTGGTCGCCGACCTCACCACGGCAGAAGGCATCGCCGCAGCAAACGCCGCCGCCCGCGCCTTCGGTGTCAATGTGCTGATCAACAACGCCGGCGTCGGCTCTTTTGGTTTGTTCGACCAGCAGGCCTGGCCCACCGTCGAACAGGTGCTGGCCACCAACCTCGAGGCACCGCTGCGCCTGACGCAGGCCCTGCTGCCGTGGCTGAAGGCGCAGCCGACCGCCGCCATCGTCAACGTCGGCTCCATGTTCGGCAGCCTGCCCTATCCCGGCTTTGCCGCTTATTCCGCCGCCAAGGCGGGCCTGCGCGGTTTTTCGCAGGCGCTGCGCCGCGAACTGGCCGACACCCCGGTGGCTGTCATCCATATCGCGCCGCGCGTCATCGATACGCCGCTCAACACCGAAGCCGTCAACCAGCTCAACCGCGCGCTGAAGAACAACAGCGACAGCAGCCAGGCCGTCGCGCGGCAGATTGTCGCGGCCCTGCGCCACGGCAAGGGAGAACACCATTTCGGTTTTCCGGAACGCCTGTTTGCCTGGCTCAACGGTTTCGCCCCCTCACTGATAGACCGCGGCCTGGCCGGCCAGCTGGCCATCATCAAGCAACACGCCCCCTCTTCTGAACAGCCATGAAAGGCCTTTCCATGCACCCCGTTTCACGCTCCCTCCTCTCTGTCCTCATCCTGCCCCTTCTGCTTTCCTTCGCCGGCTTTGCCGCCGCGGCCACCCCGGAAGAACTGATACGCCCCATCCAGGACCAGTGGGCCGAGATCAAGTACCGCCAGCCTGAAAAACAGCAGGCCGATCTGTACCACGCCCTGGCGCAGCAGGTGCACAAGATTGTTGAAGCCAACCCCGCCAGCGCCGAGGCGCTGATCTGGGAAGGCATCGTGGTCTCCAGCGAAGCCGGCGCCAAGGGCGGCCTGGGCGCGCTGTCGCTGGCCAAGGAGGCCAAGCTGCGCTTCGAGGAAGCGCTGAAGATCAACGACAAGGCGCTCGCCGGTTCAGCCTACACCAGCCTGGCCACCCTGTACGCCCAGGTGCCGGGCTGGCCGGTCGGTTTTGGCAACAAGGACAAGGCCGAAGAGTTGTTCAAGAAGTCGCTGGTCATCAACCCGACCGGCATCGACGCGAACTTCTTCTACGGCGAGTACCTGCTCGGCCGCGACCGCCATGCCGAAGCCCGCACCCACCTGGAAGCCGCACTGAAGGCCCCGCCACGCCCGGGCCGCGAACTGGCCGACAGCGGCCGCAAGCAGGAAATCCAGGCGTTGCTGGCGAAACTGAACAAGTAGATATGCTCTGCTTTTGATAGCTGCTTGCGCACGTCGTGTAAGGGATGGAGGCTTTTTTTATACTAAAAGATGCATGGCTGCACTTGGCGCCACACCGGACGGTGAAGCGGGCGCGGTTGGCGGCTTGCACCGGGACGTGTCCGCTTGCGTGACGGCATAACCCTCAATTTCACAGGCTGACGGACGGGGCCTTACCGACGCGAGCAGGCCAGATAAACAGCCCCGCCGCTGCGACACCGGCTACGAGCAAACCGAGGTCGGGTTTGACGTCCAGGAGGAAGGCGGCCTGACTGCCCACCAGGGACCAAAGAATGGGCACAGCGAGGACTGTGCGCAGGCGCGTGCCCGACGCGAGCGCGAGCACACCGATCGTGAAGATGGTGGTGGGGCACGGCAGACCAAAGGTGGGCAGCTCCGGATACCCATGCCCTGCCAGCGTGGACCAGACGGGATAAACGACGAGTGCGAAGGCGAGCAGGGCTACCCCGAGACCCGTCCGAAAGCTCCTGTCAAAAGCAAACTCGAATCGGCGGCAGATCACGCCATGCCAGGCAAACAGAAGACCTCCGGCGATGGACAGCGCGCCGAACCCGTAGGCCACAGGATTGATGCGCGCGAAAAACGCCAGGTGGTAGGCGGCGCCAAGCCAAACCCAGAGCAAAGCCAGAATGGCTGACACGGCCGCGCCGGACCAGGGGCGCCGAAGCGCAATGAAGACGATGGCGAGCACCGCAAGCAGGACAAGAAGAACCTGTGCCGGCCAGACGGTGCTGTTGTACAGCCGGAAGACGCCAAAAAACTGCTCAATGGTGAAGGGCAGCTGCATGGGGGCTCCTAACGGTTAGCGTTTGAGGTAAGGAGCGCGGAGCCAGCTTGCCGGAGGAGCGTCCCTCTTGATCGATTGGTTGGGCGTCATTTGATCGACACCTTTAGATATCGCCGTAGCGTTCGGAGAGCACGATTATTTCGGCGAAGATCGTTTAGTTTTGTACGACTTCGGCCAGCGAGAATGCGCTTTAATTCCGTGTTGTACTGGAACGGCACTGTGGCCACAAGCTGCGCGTAGATGTGATCGAGGTCGGGAAGAAAAGAGCTGGGAATGCCGATGCCTTTGGTGCCTCGTGGGTATCGTGAAGCAGTAAGGTAGCGTTGGTCGAAGTAGAAGTACTCCGGAATTTCTATATCTTCTGAGTTGGGGACCTTATTCCCCACCATCCGCGCGAGTTTCGCCATAGCATGCCCTGCGGCCTCAGGATCAAATTTCCTGTCCCAGTACACCAACGTTGCTTTAAGCAGTAGTTCAAGCGCCATCACCGCACAATAGGCAGCGGGGCGTAAAAGATCGGACTGATACAAGCGACGGCTTGCGAGGTAGAAATCGGTAGCCCGGTTCTGCCATGCAACGTAGCTAGTTTCGTGGGGTGAGAATGTGGTCATGGCGCCCAATTTTGATGTATCCCGCAAAACCGCAGAATCACATGGCGCCCGGCAAAAAAAATGGCTGAAGTATTTCTAAATTCTTCATACTTTTTAAAGCTTACCCCAGCGACAGGCGCAAGTGAACAGCGCTGTTGAAAACGGCCAAATCGCCGACCGTGCACAGGGCCAGCCCTGAACCCGCTATATCTTTTATAGCTGCTTGTGCCCGTCAGACAATGGCTGGAGGCCGATTACTCCATTCAACCGAGTGCCAGCCCGGCCACATCCACCTCAACCCGCGCTGACCGCGCTCACGCAGCGCAGGCGGGCCGGGGTGTTCCGGTTCGACGATTTATTGCGGCTCGATCTTCGCGTCGCGGATCGCCTTGGCCCACTTGGCGGTTTCCAGCTTGCTGCGCTGGGCCAGGGCTTCTGATGATCCGGGCTCGACCAGGAAGCCGATCGGTGCGAATTTTTCCTGCAGGTCCTTGCTCTGTGCCGCGGCGTTGATGGCCTGGTTCAGTTTGGCAATGATGTCGGGCGGCGTGCCGGCCGGTGCGAACATGGCGAAGTAGGCGATCAGTTCGTAGTCCTTCAGGCCCAGGGCTTCGTTGACCGTCGGCAGTTCAGGCACCGCTGGGGAGCGTTTGCTTGACGTCACCGCGAGGCCGCGGACCTTGCCGCCCTTGACCTGCGGGAGCATGACGGCAAAGTCGGCGGTGAACATCATCACCTGGCCGCCGATGAGGTCGGTCATGGCCGCAGGGCCGCTTTTGTAAGGCACGTTGGTCATCTGGATGCCCACCATGCCGGCCATCATTTCGGACGACACCAGTTGCGAGGTGCTGGCGCTGGCAAAGGTGACCTGGCCCGGTTTGGCCTTGGCGATGTCCACGAATTCGCGGAGGTTTTTGGCCGGCACGTCGTTGTTGACGGCCACGATCAGCGGCACCGACCCCATGTAGCCCAGCGGCGCAAAGGCCGTGTCCTGGTCGTAGGGGAGCTTTTTCATCAGGCTCTTGAGCGCAGCGTTGGTGCTGTTGGTCCCGATCAGGATGGTGTAGCCGTCGGGTGCAGACTTGGCGACAGCATCGGCCCCCAGCATGCCGTTGACCCCGGCCTTGTTCTCGACCACGATGGTCTGCCCCAGCGTTTCCGACATCTTGGCCGCGAAAGCACGCCCGATCTGGTCGGTGGCGCTGCCCGCGGCAAAGGGCACGATGGCCTTGATCGGCTTGTTCGGATACGCCTGGCCGAACGCGGCGAAAGACAAACTGGCCGCAGCCAGGAAAAGAATCGACTTGCACTTCATGTTGATGTCTCCTGTTTAAAAATTGTTGAATATATCCAGCAAACCGTCTAGCTTATTCGATGGCCATGCCGAGAATGGCGGAGCTCAGGCACTTACCATGGGCGTCCAGCGCCAGGGACCGGGTCACACCCCCGCCCAGCGCGTCGTGCAGCACGAAGTTCAGGGCGCCCAGATGCGGCACCACATAACGCTCGACCTCGCCCTTGACGGTGTCCGCGTAATACGCACGCACCCGTTCCGCGGTGACGGCGCGCTCGATCGCCGGGAAGTCCTTGAGGTCGTAGGCGATGACGGAAATGATGGACCGGTTTCCCTTGTCGCCGGTACGGGTGTGGGCAATGTCGCGCAATATCATTTTTCAAATCTCCATCATGGTGACTGAGGTCTGAACCAGATTGCGCGGCACCAGGGTGGACGCCGCGGCGATCACCTCGCGGACCGACTTGGTGACGCCGCCCCCCCCGGCCGGCCCGTTAAGGTACATGGCCTCGACCTCGTTGGCCACCCGCTCGGCCTCTTTCAGGGTCGGAACACGCAGGGCCACACGCGCGCGCACTTCGTAAGGCGTGTGGCCCGCGGACAGGGTCTCGCCATGCATGGCGTTGACCCCGATGAGTTCATAACGGCTGTCGAGCGCATGGATGTCCGAAGTCTCCAGGCGCTGCTTCAGCACGTCCAGCGCCAGCCGGCCCCGCGCCTCGGCGCCCAGGCCGGCATAGGAAATCTGCCCTTCCCCGATGAAACCGTCGCGGTAACCCACGGTCACTTTCAGTGTCGCCGGGCGCTGATGGCCGTTGGCCCCTTCGATACGCACGCGGTCAGGGCCTACCTGGGTCAGCGTGACATTTGAAAAGTCCGCCACCACATCAGGCTGCAGGTAGCTGGCGGGGTTTTCAACTTCATACAGAAGCTGCGCCGCGCAGGTGGCGGTGGTGACGCAGCCGCCCGAACCGGCCACCTTGGTGATGACGGCGCTCCCGTCGGCCGACACTTCCGCCAGCGGAAAACCCAGGTTGGCGAGGTCGGGCACATCGCGGTAACCAGGGTCGGCAAAATACCCGCCGGTGACCTGCCCGGCACATTCCAGAAGATGGCCCACCACCGTGCCCTGACCCATCTTCTGCCAGTCCGACATGGACCAGTCGAACGCATGGATGAGCGGCGCAAGAAACAGGGCCGGGTCGGCAACACGCCCGGTGATGACCACGTCCGCGCCCAGACGAAGCGCCCGCACCAGCGCCTCGGCGCCGAGATAAGCATTCGCCGACAACACAGCGCTGCCCAGGGACTGCAGCGGTGCACCGCTTTCCAGCAGGGTCAGGTCCTGGTCCTGCAGGCCGGGCAACACGTCGTCGCCCTGCACCACCGCCACCTTCAGGCGGTCCAGCCCCAACTCGCGCGCGATGCGGATGACTTCCTGACCGGCCGCCTGCGGGTTGGCGGCGCCCATGTTGGTGATGATTTTCACGCCCCTGCCAGCGCAGGCCAGCAGCACCGCCTCCATGCGGTCCCGCAGCAGCGGGTCGAAGCCCAGACGCGCGTCCTTGCTGCGCTCGAGCTGGGCCAGGGCGATGGTGCGCTCGGCCAGGCACTCGAACACCAGGTAGTCGAGGTCGCCCTTTTCCGCCAGCTCCACGGCGGGGGGAATGCGGTCGCCCGAGTAGCCGGCGCCGGCGCCGATGCGGATGATCTTCATGAAGGGGCTTTCACAGGGAACGCGATGTTGAAGCAAGGAGTGACGGGGCACACCAGACGGACTATGGAGCAAGCCGGACCGCCTGTGAATTCGAAATTCCGGATGAGACTCAAAGGAAAACCGGATCAATCCGGATCCATCGGCCCGGCGGGCCGAGGACATCCTTGGGTATCATCCGCACGGATGAACCTGTCCACACGCCAACTGCGTGCTTTCCTGGCACTGGCGGACCTGCGCAGCTTCACACGCGCCGCCGAGCAGATGCATTTGTCCCAGCCCGCCTTCAGCTCCCTGATTCGTTCGCTGGAAGACACGCTGGCCGCCAGGCTGTTTGACCGCGACACGCGCAAAGTCGACCTGACCGCAGCCGGCCGGCGCTTTGAACGCGCCGCGCGCGAGGTGGTGTCGCACTTCGACAATGTCATGGGCGCGGTCTGCCGCGACCTCAGCATCGTGGACCGCGTGGCGGTGGCCGGCATCCCCTCGCTGTGCGCCCGCTTCCTGCCGGTGGTGGTGGCCGACTACCGGCGCAAACACCCGGCCATCGACATCGAGGTGATCGATGCGCTGCCCCAACCCTGTGTGGACCTGGTGCGGGAAGGCAAGGTGGACCTGGCCCTGTCCACCATCGACGCGAAAGATGCCGACATCCACAAGGAACTGCTGTGCCTGGACCGCTTCTACGTCGTCTGCCGGAAAGACCATGTGCTCGCCGGCAAGGCGGCCATCACGATTGAAGAGCTGGTGCAGTTCCCGTTCATTCACTTCACAACGACCACCCGCCTGCGCCACCAGATCGATGCGGCCTTGCGACCGCACAAGCCCAACACGGTGATGGAGGTCGAGCGCTTGGAGGCGGTGCGCGGCCTGGTGGAAAGCGGGGTCGGCATCAGCCTGGTGCCCAGCCTGACGCTGTCGCACTTCAGCAGCAGCCAGCTCGCCATCAAGCAGCTGGCCGCACCCGGCATTGTTCGCGAGGTGTTTCTGCTGCGGGCGCAGGGACGCACGCCCTCCGCCGCGGCCGATGCCCTGGCCGAACCGATCCGGCGGCAGATGCAGTCGCTGCTGCAGCCTGGCAGCCTTGAACTCGATCATGAAAAGCTGGCTGCCCTGATGCCGGACCTGAAGGACTAGGCCCACTGCCTCTTTCTTGAGCAAGCCCGGCAGAACCAGCACTGGCGCGGCATTTCGGGGTTGTTCACCCCCTTATCCACAGCCTAGGCAACAGGGCGTGGGGGTAACTTCCGGTGGGTGGTCGCCGAAACCGGCCATCAAACGCTAAACGCCGTCGGGGAGCCTGGAGGCCATCATCTTCCTGCGGTCCAGCTTGCGCCCGTCCACCATGAAGCTTCCGTCGCCCACGGCATGAACCATGCGCTTCTCCTTGCGCGTGGTATCGACCCAGGCGGCCACCGCCTCCAGCACGACGATGTTGTGCTTTTTGACGATGTCGATGACCGTGCATTCGATGTTGGCGAGGCACTCTTTGATCAGGGGCGCCCTGACGACTTTTCCCGGCACAGGGGTGAGCTTGAACTGGCCAAACTTGTCGGTGTCTTTCCCGGAGCAGGTCCCTATGCCGACCACCTTGTCCAGCATGTCCACCGTGGGAATGGCAATGACGCACTCCCTGCTTTTCCGCAAGGCCGCGTAAGAGTGATTCCATGGTCCCGTGGTGATGGCAAACACCGGCGTGAAATCCATCACCATGGTCCAGGAGATCGTCATGATGTTGTCTTTCTTCCCGTCATGGGTCGTCACCAGCACCACAGGCCCTGGTTCGATCAGGGTGAAGGCCTTGTTCAGGTCCAGCTCACGCATGACAACACCTCTCGATATTCGGATGGCAGGGCCTGAACTGTAGTCCAGCGCAAGACCATGGGACGCCGCCGTCCGTGCCGAGCCTGGGGTTCAGTCGTTCAGGACAGCCAGAAACTGCCGCAGCTCGGGCGTCTGGGGGCGGTTGAAAATTTCGTCCGGTGTGCCCGCTTCGTGAATCAGCCCCTGGTGCATGAACACCACGCGGTCGCTCACCTTGCGGGCAAAGGCCATTTCATGGGTGACCAGGATCAGCGTCATGCCCTCGTTGGCCAGCATTTCCACCACCTGCAGCACCTCGCCCACCAGTTCCGGGTCCAGGGCGGAGGTGATCTCGTCGCACAGCAGCACCGTGGGGTCCATGGCCAGCGCGCGGGCAATGGCCACGCGCTGCTGCTGTCCGCCCGAGAGTTGATCGGGCATGCGGTCAAACAGGCTGCCCAGTCCCACGCGCTCCAGCAGCGCCTGGGCACGCGTGCGCGCCTCTTCCTTCGGCAAGCCCTTGACCAGCGTAGGCGCCAGCATCACGTTGCGCCCGGCGCTCAGGTGGGGGAAGAGGTTGAAGCTCTGGAAAATCATGCCGACCTGCTGGCGCAGCTCGCGCATGGCGTTGGTATCGCCATGTTGCAGGGCCTGGCCATCCACGGCCAGGCTGCCGCGCTCGAAGGTCTCCAGCCCGTTGATGCAACGCAGCAAGGTGCTCTTGCCCGAGCCGCTCTTGCCGATGATGCAGACCACTTCCTTGCGCCCGACCTGCAGGTCGATGCCCTTGAGCACTTCGGTGGCGCCAAAACTCTTGTGCAGGCCACGGATGTCGACCAGCGCAAACGGGGGGGTGGATGATGGTTGGGTCATAAATCAGGCCAGGCGGCGGTTTTCCAGCCGCTGGCTCCACCACGACAGCGGGTAACACAGGGCAAAGTACAGGAGGCCCACAAAGGTGTAGGCCAGAAAGGGTTGGTAGGTGGCGTTGGAGATCATCTGGCCGGCCTTGGTCAGCTCGACAAAACCGATGACCGAGGCCAGCGCCGTGCCCTTGATGATCTGCACCAGAAAGCCCACCGTGGGCGCAATGGCCACACGCAGCGCCTGCGGCAGGATCACATGGCGCATCTGCTGCGTGAAGTTCAGCGCCAGGGTGGTGGAGGCTTCCCACTGGCCTTTCGGGATGGCGTTGACACAACCGCGCCAGATTTCCGTCAGGTAGGCGCTCGCATACAGGGTGAGGCAAATCGCCGCCGACACCAGCGGCGAGGTGTCCATGCCCAGCAGGGCCAGGCCGAAGTACACCAGAAACAGCTGCATCAGCAGCGGTGTGCCCTGAAAAATCTGCACATACCAGGCCACCGCCGTGGCCGCACCGCGCACCCTGGCAAACCGCAGCAACAGCAGGCCCAAACCGACCAACCCGCCACCGACAAAGGCAATCAGCGAGAGCGCCACCGTCCAGCGCGCGGCGCCCAGCAGAAAGCTGAAGATGTCCCAGAGAGAAAACTGAACCATGGTGGCTCCCGTTAACGACTGGAAAAGATGAAGCGCGGCCCCACCCAGTACAGCAACTGCCGCACGCCAATCGCCAGCAGCAGGTAGATCGCGGTGACGATGATGTAAGACTCAAAACTGCGGAAAGTCCGGCTGGAAATCAGGTTGGCCGCCTGCGAGAGTTCTTCCGCCGAGATCTGCCCGCACACCGCCGACCCCAGCATCACGATGATGATCTGGCTCACCAGCGCGGGCCAGATGCGCGCCAGTGCCGGCGGCAACACCACGCGCGAGAAAACCTGCCAGGGCGTCAGCGCCAGGCTCATGGCGGCTTCCAGCTGCCCCCTGGGTGTGGTCTGCAGGCCGGCGCGCACGATCTCGCACGAATAGGCGCCCAGGTTGAGCACCATGGCCAGCACACACGCCACCTCGACCGACAGCCGCAGTCCCAGCGAGGGCAGTCCGAAAAAAATGAAAAACAGCTGGATGATGAAGGGCGTGTTGCGCATCAGTTCCACATAGGCACCCACCCCCCGTTTCAGGAACGTGCCGCCATGCAGCCGGGCCCAGGCACACGCCGTGCCCACCACGACACCCAGCACCGCCGAAACGGCGGTGAGCGCCACCGTCAGGCCCAACCCGCGCAGCAGCATGGGCCACTGGGCCAGCACGGTGAGAAAGTTGAATTCAATCATGATGAGTCAGGAATGCTGCCGAAGTGATGCCCCGCTCCGTTCGGGCTGAGCTTGTCGAAGCCTGTCCTGAACTGGACGAAGGGCCCTTCGACAGGCTCAGGGCGAACGGATGTTGAGTAAAGGTTTGGAAGCGCTCAACAACCTTAATCAGGCAACACGCCGGTGCCGCGGCCCAGCCATTTTTGCGAATACTGCTCCAGCGTGCCATCCGCCTTGGCGGCGCGCAGGATCTCGTTGACCTTGTTCAGCAACGCGGTTTCACCCTTGCGCACGCCGATGAAGTTGGGCGAGTCTTTCAGCAGCAGCTTGTACTCGGCCTGCACCTGGGGGTTCTTCTGCACGGCAGCCGCGGCCACGGCGGCGCCGGTGGCCAGCAACTGGGTTTGCTGCGAGATGAAGGCGGCCACGGTGGTGGAGTCGTCCTCGAAGCGCTGGATTTTCAGCGTGGGCGGGGCCACTTTCTGCAGCACGTCGTCCTGGATGGTGCCGCGGGTCACGGCAATGCTCTTGCCGGCCAGGTCGTCAAAACTCTTGATGCTCAGCGCCTTGGGGCCGAACACGGCCTGGAAGAACGGGGCGTAGGCCACGGTGAAGTCGATCACTTTCTCGCGCTCGGGGTTCTTGCCCAGGGCCGAGACGATCAGGTCGATCTTCTTGGTCTGCAGATAGGGAATGCGGTTGGGTGTGCTGACCGGCACAAACTCGGCCTTCACACCCAGCTTGTCGGCGATCAGCTGCGCTGTGGCCACGTCCACGCCGGTGAGTTTGAAGTCCGGGCCCATGTAGCCGTAAGGCGGAAAGTCGGAGGCGACGCCCAGGGCAATCGATTTCTTGGCCAGCACGGCCGAGAGGGATTCATCGGCCGCGTGGGCCGGCGCGGCCACGGCCAGGACGGCGCTGGCAACCAGGCCAGCCAGGGTGGAGAGTGCTTTGAATTTCATGGAAGGGTTCCTGTGAAGATGAGGGGGAGACACCAACTCTTTCGCAAAATGTGTGCCACCTGTTTTGCATGGCATTGCCCTTGCAAACAGATGACGGACAATATGAAATATGTGTTTCTCGAACATAAATTCATGAAAAATATGTTTCATAGTGGTGCGCATGCTCTCTTTTGGGCGTATCCGCACCAAAACCTCTCAGCCGCCCTGCCATGACCAAGTCCAAAACCATCACCCTGCGCGAACGGATTCAGGTTCAGTACGCTGCGCTGTCCCTGGTCGACCGCAAACTGGCCGACGTGGTGCTGGCCCGTGAAAAAGACCTGCTGGCCTACAGCGCCACCGAGCTGGCGGCGCTGGCCGGTGTCTCCAAGGCCAGCACGGCGCGTTTTTTCAAGCGCCTGGGCTTTGCCGACTTCCAGGCCTTCCGGCAGCACCAGCGCAATGGCACACCCCAGCCCTCGCCGCTGCACCGCATGGCGCAGCAGGGCACCAGCGCCAGCCCGCTGCAACACCACCTGGCGCAAGACGCCCGGCAGTTGCAGGCCCTGGCCGACAGCGTGACCGACCAGGGCGTGCAGCAGGCAGCCAGGCTGTTGGCAGGCGCGCGCCGCGTCTGGGTGGTGGGTTACCGCAACGGCTACATGGCGGCGTCTTATGCGCGGGCGCTGCTGTCGCAGATGCGCGCCGAGGTCCATCTGCTCAACGAGGGCGCCGGTGAAGAGGCTGAACTGCTGGCGGAAATCCAGCCAAATGACGTGCTGCTGGCCATGGACTTTCGCCGCCGCACCCACCGCCTGTCCCAGGTGGTGGGCATCGCCTGTGATGCCGGTGCCGCACTGGTGCTGGTCAGCGATGCCCGCGTGTCGGCGCTGGCAGCGCGGGCGCAGGCCCTGTTCATCTGCCCGCCGCTGGACGAGCCGATTTTTGACTCCTATGTGAGCGCCATCAGCCTCATCAACTACCTGGCCACCGCCACCCTGGCCCAGTTGCCCAAAAAGGCACGCACGCGCATGGCCGCCATCGAACAGGTCCATGCGCAACTGGCCGACCTCGAACCTCCTCTCTGATCCTCTCTGAACCATCCCACCTCATGAACGCCTTCACCCAACACCCTTTCACGCTGCTGCCCAATCCCCGCTTTGAACCCGGCGAGCCCTATGGTGCGCACCGCAGCACCCTGCTCAGCACGGCGGCCCTGGAGCAAGCCAGCGCCGTCATCACCTCCTGGTCCGGCTACGCGGTCACGCCCTTGTGTTCCCTGTCCAGCCTCGCCCAATCCGCAGGCGTGGCCAGCGTCCACTACAAGGACGAAGGCTCGCGCTTTGGTCTGGGCAGCTTCAAGGCGCTGGGCGGGGCCTACGCCGTGGCGCGCCTGCTGTGCCGCGAACTCGGCCAGCGCCTGGGCCGCAGTGTCAGCCACACGCAGTTGCAAAGCGAGCCCGCGCTGCGCCAGGCCTGTGCCGACATCACCGTCACCTGCGCCACCGACGGCAACCACGGCCGCTCGGTTGCCTGGGGCGCGCAGATGCTGGGCTGCCGCTGTGTCATCTACATCCATGCCACTGTCAGCGAGGGGCGCAAAGCAGCGATTGCCCGCTACGGCGCGCAGGTGGTGCGCACCAGCGGCAATTACGACGATGCGGTGCAACAGGCCGACCGCGATGCCAGGGCCAATGGCTGGTTTGTGATCTCCGACACCTCCTACCCCGGCTACATGGACATTCCGCGCGACGTGATGCAGGGCTACCAGCTCATGGTGCACGAGGCCGTCAGCGCCCTGCCGCAGTGGCCCACCCACGTCTTCGTTCAGGCGGGCGTGGGTGGTTTTGCGGCGGCCGTGTGTGCGTATTTCTGGGAGCGCGACACCGCGCAGCGCCCGGTGTTTGTGGTGGTGGAACCCGAACGTGCCGACTGCCTGCTGCAAAGCGCGCGTGCCGGCGCCGTGGTGGCAGTCAAGGGCGATCTGGACACCTTGATGGCCGGCCTGGCCTGCGGCGAGGTCTCCCTGCTGGCCTGGGACTTCCTGGCTACCGGCGCCAATGCGTTTTGCACCATCCCCGATGCCGCCGCTGTCGATGTCATGCGCCTGCTGGCCAGCCCGCAGACGGGTGACCCGGTCATCGTCGCCGGTGAGTCTGCCGTGGCGGGCCTGGCCGCTGCGCTGCTCGCCGCGCAAGACCTCGCCGCCCGCGCAACGCTGGGCCTGGGGCCGGACAGCCGCGTGTTGCTGTTCGGCAGCGAGAGCGACACCGACCCCGCCCTGTACCAGCAACTGGTGGGCCGCAGCGCCGCCCAGGTGCTGCAGGACGGAGCGGCCGCATGAGCGCCCCACAGATCAACGGCCCGCGCCTGCTGGAGAGCCTGCAGGCGCTGGGGCAGATCGGCGCGCTGCCCGGTGGCGGCGTGAATCGCCTGGCCTTGACCGATGCCGACCGCGCGGGCCGCGACTGGACGGCGGCGCGCATGCGTGCGCTGGGCATGCGCGTGGAGGTGGATGCGATTGGCAACATCATTGCCACCTTCCCCGGCACCGAGGATGGCCCCCCGGTGATGATGGGCTCACACATCGACACGGTGCGCACCGGCGGCTTGTACGACGGCAACTACGGTGTGCTGGCCGGTCTGGAAGTGGTGGCCACGTTGCGCGAGGCTGGCCTGCCAACCCGCCGACCGCTGGCCGTGGCCGTGTTCACCAACGAGGAAGGCGCGCGTTTCCAGCCCGACATGATGGGCAGCCTGGTCTACGTGGGTGGCCAGCCGCTGCAGGAGGCGCTGGCCACCTGTGATGCCGATGGCGTGTCGGTGCAGGCCGAGCTGCAGCGCATCGGTTACCAGGGCACGGCCCCGGTGGGTATGCCGGTGGTGGACAGCTTTGTGGAGCTGCACATCGAACAAGGCCCGGTGCTGGAACAGATGGGCTTGCAGATCGGCGTGGTCGAAGGTGTGCAAGGCATCTCGTGGACCGAGTTCACGGTGGAAGGCCAGTCCAACCACGCCGGCACCACCCCCATGGCCCTGCGCCACGACGCCGCGCTGGTGGCTGCGCAAGTGGCGGTGTTCGTGCGTGAACTGAGTAGACGCATGGGCGGCCGCCAGCTGGCCACCGTAGGCGCGCTGCGGCTCAGCCCGAACCTGGTCAACGTCATCGCGCAAAAAGCCGTGTTCACCGTGGACCTGCGCAACACCGACAGCGCCGCGCTGGCACGGGCCGAAACGGACCTGCATGCCTATGTACAACAAGTGGCCGAGGCCGAAGGCGTGCGCATCAGCTCGCGCGCACTGGCCCGTTTTGAGCCGGTGGACTTCGACCCCGCGGTGGTCAACCTGGTGGAGCAGCAGGCGCAGGCCCTGGGCTGCCGCCACCAGCGCATGCCCAGCGGCGCCGGGCACGACGCGCAGATGCTGGCCCGCATTTGCCCCAGCGCCATGATTTTTGTGCCCAGCGCGGGCGGCCTGAGCCACAACGTGCGCGAGCACACCGAACCTGCCGACCTGCAGCGCGGCGCACAGCTGCTGCTGCAAGTGGTGCTGGCGCTGGCCAATCGCCCCGCATGATGCCGGCAACCATGCCCTCCTCCCTCCGTTCGGGCTGAGCCTGTCGAAGCCTGCCTTCCATCAACTTTTACCTGTCCACTTATGCCACGCCATCTCAACGTCGCCCTCGGCCAGCTCGGCCCCATCCAGCGCGCCGACTCGCGCTCCCAGGTGGTGGCCCGCCTGTGTGATCTCATGCGCCAGGCCCACGCCGTGGGCGCGCAGCTCATTGTGTTTCCCGAACTGGCACTGACCACGTTTTTCCCGCGCTGGTACATCGAGGACGAGGCCGAGATCAACAGCTTCTTCGAGCAGTCCATGCCCAACGCCGCCACGCAGCCGCTGTTCGACCTGTCGCGCCAACTCGGTGTGGGCTTCTACCTGGGTTACGCCGAGCTGGCGCAGGAGGCCACCGGTGCGGTGCGCTACAACACCTCCATCCTGGTGGACCGCAGCGGCCACATCGTGGCCAAGTACCGCAAGGTGCACCTGCCGGGCCACAAGGAGCACGAACCCTGGCGGCGCTTCCAGCACCTGGAAAAGCGCTACTTCACCCCCGGCCCCGGCTGGGGCGTGACGCAGGCCTTTGGCGGCGTTTTGGGCATGGCCCTGTGCAACGACAGGCGCTGGGCCGAGACCTACCGCGTGATGGGCCTGCAAGGTGTGGAGATGGTGCTGATCGGCTACAACACCCCGGTGCACAACGCGCCGGCGCCGGCGCATGACGACCTGTCGCTGTTCCAGAACCAGCTGTCCATGCAAGCCGGCGCCTACCAGAACGGCACCTGGGTGGTGGGCGTGGCCAAGGCCGGTCTGGAAGAAGGCGTGGACAGCATAGGCGGCAGCTGCATCGTCGCCCCGTCCGGCGAGGTGGTGGCGCGCTGCCTGACCAAAGACGACGAAATGGCCATCGCCCGCTGCGACCTGGACTTTTGCGCCGTCTACAAACGCACCACCTTCAACTTCGACCTGCACCGCCAGCCGCACGCCTACGGCCTGATCGTAGAGCGCAAGGGCGAAACGCTGGCCGCCGACGGCTCACCGCTGCACCTGCCTGTTTCTTGAGCATGCCCGGCATCGCCAGCACTGGCGCGGCATTTCCGGGTTGTTCAGGTTCTTATCCACAGCCTAGGCAACAGGGCGTGGGGGTAACTTTGGGGGTGGTCGCCGGGGTGCGGCCCGCACCTCATGCCTGCTTGGCTGGCCAGGTTGAATCAGCTGAGTTGCTCTTGTTTTGATAGCTGCTTGCGCTTTCTGCATAAGGGCTGGATGCCTGTTTGCATCTCAAAGAGCTGCCGATGCGGAGTGTCGAGCAACATGAAGGCCTAGTTCGTGGTCGGAATCAGACTGGAAGCGGCCATTCGGATGTTTGCCCGATCGACCGCTATGGGCCCAATGCAGTCCTACGGTCGTCAAGAGCCGATGACTGCTTCGTAGCGCAACGAGTCGGTGCCAACGCCCGCTTCCTGGAACCTCAATTGAAACAGCTTGCATGCAGTTTGGCGACAGCAACGGCGTCGTGCCCTTTGACCGGTGAACGATGCCGTGCGGCTGTGTTGCTGGGTTGGCATCCGCACCACTCGCAACGGTTTTAACACCTTATCCACTGCACAGCTTAGAAATGTAGATTGTCAATTTGGCTGAAGTCAAAACGACGGATAAAGCGCATTGCACCGATGCGCATGGCAGCTTTTACCTTACAGAAGATGAGTGGAGCCTGGAGCTGAATCAAGTCGTTTGCCGTATCACCGTCTGACTTGAAGATTTCCGGTGTTCATATTCATCATCAATGCGAATTGTCAACGACTACCCAACGCCGATTCCTATACTTTGCCCATCGGGCTTATTTTCACGCGCTTTGAAAGTGTGCGCAATAAGTATTGATAGAGGGTTTAGTTTTTCTTCGAAAATGGAGAATGGCATGAAAATGACACTTATTTCAGCGACGTTAGCGATGGCTGTCGGCCTCACCTTTGGAGGCTTGGCTTTGGCTGCTGGTGCAGGTACCAACGCTGCGGAGCCCACATACAAAGAGGGTGAAACGATATTCGTCGAGACCGGGGTAGAAGCTCCTGACCGCACTCCAACTTGGTACGCGTCCATCGTGGCCAAGCCTTATGCGCCTGTGTTTGAGATGCTGGCTACCCAGGGCACACAGGGGCGGTACTACCCTTATACCTATCCCGTCACACTGAAGGACGTGATCCGGTTTCATGGTCACGACTGCGAGGGGACTACCACGGCGGCCAGCTCTGCGTGGATGGCTTTCAAGATCCTGTTTCCGGATGGCATCATTGATCGCAGCCTTTTGTGGGGCATCAGCGGCGAGTCGCCCTGCTGGTCGGACGCTGTGGCATTTCTCAGTGGTACTCGTCTGCAGTATGGCAACCTTGGGTTTTTTAAGGACAAACGTTATAGCCACGCCATCGTCCTGTACCGCGAAGACACAAAAATTGCCGTACTAGCTACCTGGAAGGAAGGTGTCAACAACATTCCGGGCGAGCCGGTCATGTTGCCTGGCAAGATCACCTGGAAACCCAAAGTCACCATGCAGGACGTCGAGGCGCTCAAGGCAGTCGTGAAATTGGCGGGCGGCAACCCGACACCCTACCAAGTGGACTTGATGCGTTATCAACAATGGGTGCATGTCAACGACATACTCGATCGACCGCTTGCCGAGAGTTACCAAGCGCAGGTCATCGAAAACTTCAAGTGGGAAGACTGGATCGACCCGAGCAAAGTCGTTGTCAACCCACATCAACGCAGCGATACCCGCCTGAAGAACCACCCCTACCGAGGTCGCCCGGTGGAAGGACCTCGCTGACAATCCACTGTCAAGTTGTTGGCAGTTCCGGTACTGGAGGAATCTGCCCGATACGCTTGGCTGCAAACTGATACATAACGAGTCCTTGCCGGCAGTTGCTGCCGACGCCAATGTGACCAGTTGTGCCGGAACTCAGGGATCACCCAAAGTACGGGGAAGTCTGAATGTATTTGCGAGTTGCAGAAGCAAAGTCACTGGCCAGTCGAAATTGACGTACGCGCCAACAGTCACGGGGCAAAGTCAGCATGTGCCCGCTTTCGGGCGACCTGTTTCAAGTGTTGAATGACTCATATGGGTCTGAAGCAGACGGTCAATTGGTGTGACGCTAACGGCCGCTTCTGGCCGAAAACGGCTTTTCATTTGAGTCCGACGACCGGCTGCATTAGCCGCATTGCAGCCACTCCATCGGACTGATCCCCTCAAGAACTACGCGCCACCCCGCACACCAGATCACCCGGCTCATTGGCCAGCACCGCACGTTCGTTCTTGGCCTGCGCGACTTCCATGTCGCGCGGCAGGACCACGCCGTTTTTCACGGCCAGCACCTCGGCCATCACGCTGACGGCAATTTCGGGGGGCGTCTTGCTGCCGATGTAGATGCCGATGGGGCCGCGCAAGCGGGCCAGCGCGGCTTCGTTGAGGCCGAAGTGCTCGGCCATACGCTGATGGCGCGCGTCGTTGTTGCGGCGCGAGCCGATGGCGCCTACGTAAAACGCATCGGTGGCCAGCGCTTCGAGCAGCGCCAGGTCGTCGAGCTTGGGGTCGTGGGTGAGCGCGATCACGCAGCTGCGCCGGTCGGGCTTGAAGGCGACCACCACGTCGTCCGGCATGTCGCTGAGCACTTTGGCGCCCGCAACCGACCAGGCGCTGCGGTACTCCTCGCGCGGGTCGCACACGGTGACGGCAAAACCGCTGAACAGGGCCATGGTCGCGAGGTATTCGGTGAGCTGGCCCGCGCCTATGAGCAGCATGCGGTACTCGGGTCCGAAGGTGTTGACCAGTTCGACGGACGAGACACTGAGCTCGGCCGGGGCCCTGGCCGTGACCAGGGTGACCGCGCCGTCGGTCAGGCGCACCGTGCGCTGCATCAACTGCCCGGCTTCGAGCGCCTGCACCAGCTGCGCCAACGCCGCGGCGTCGGGGTCGTATTCGAGCAGCAGCTCCAGTGTGCCGCCGCAGGGCAAACCGAAGCGGTGGGCTTCGTCGGCAGTGATGCCGTATTTGACAAAGGTCGGCGGCCCCGAGGGAATGGTGTTGCCGCCGCCCTGCGCGGGCGCCGACGCCGACGTCGATGCGTAAGCCTGGGTGTGGCGGTAGATCAGGTCGTCTTCAATACAGCCGCCGGACACCGAGCCGACCACCGCGCCGTCTTCACACAGCGCCATGATGGAGCCGACCGGACGCGGCGACGAGCCCCAGGTGCGCACCACGGTGGCGAGCAAGGCGCGCTTGCCCGCCATGCGCCAGTCGCGCAGGGTTCGCAGAACCATCACATCGAGGTTTTCCATGGCCTGTCTCCTTTCTGACCTTTCTGACTTGGCGGCCTAACGTGCCAGCCAGACCGCGCCGGCAATCAGCACGGCGGCACCCACGATCCAGACCCACATCGGGATGCCTCCACCGGCGGCCGGCTCCGCCGAGACATCGCCCATGACCATTTTGGCCGCATAACTTTCGGGGTGCTGGCGCTGCATTTCCTCGTCAAAGCGCTTGAAAAAATCTTCGGCCATGGACTTGGCGGCGCCATCGATCAAGCGCTGGCCGAGCTGGGCGATCTTGCCGCCGACCGAGGCATGCACGGTGTAGGAGAGTTCGCACCCGTCGGCATTGGGCGCCAGCGTCACCGCGGCGCTACCCTTGCCGAAGCCGGCCACGCCGCCCTGCCCGTCAAACGACAGCTTGTAGCTGGCCGGCGGGTTGATGTCGGTGAGCGTGATCTTGCCGGAAAATTTGGCCGAGACCGGGCCGATTTTCAGCGCCATGCCGATGGCGTACTGGTTCTCGCCGGTGGGCTCCACCTTGTCGCAGCCCGGAATGCAGGCCTTGAGCACGACCGGGTCGTTCAGCGCGTCCCAGGCCTGTTGTTGTGTCACAGCCAGTTGGCGGCTTGCTTGCATGTCCATGTTTTTTTCCTTTTCTTTTGGTATTGAGCTTGTTGTGTGCCTGGTATCGGTTCGCCTTGAGCCTGAAGAAAGGCTTCGACAGGCTCAGCCCGAACGGTGAGTTATTTCTTCATCAGAGCCGCCAGGCTGGCTGCCAGTTCCTCGAGCTTGGCCAGATTGTGAACCGCCAGCATGCCGTGCGCATGGGCATGCAGCACCGCCGCGCCCCGCGCCAGCGGCGCGTAGCCGTCAAAGCGCAGCAAGGGGTTGAGCCACAGCAGGCGGCGGCTGCGCCGGCGTAGCCAAGCCAGTTCGCGGGCCAGGTCGGCCGGCTCGCCGGTGTCCAGCCCGTCGGTGATGACCAGCACGATGGTGCGCCGGCCGACCAGGCGGCGCGCATGGCGTTCGCGCAAGGTGGCCAGCGACGCGCCGAGCTGGGTGCCGCCGGCAAAGTCTTCGATCGCCAGGCTGGCGTGGGCCAGCATCTCGTCGGTGTCGGCCTGGCGGAAGGCCTGCGTCAGATCGGTCAGGTGCATGCCGAAGGCGAACACATCGCGATGCGGGTGGCGCCGTGTGGCGGCGTGCAGAAAGGCCAGCAGCAGGCGCGCATAACGCTCCATCGACCCCGACACATCGACCAGCACCAGCAAAGGCAGGGCCTGCTCGCGCCGCTGCAGCCGCGGCAGGTGCATCAACTCGCCGCCGGTGCGTGCGGCCTGGTGCATCACGCCCGGCCAGTGCATGCGCGCGCCACTGGCGGCCGGCCGGCTGCGCCGCGAGGCAAACATCGGCAAGGGCAGCTTGATGTCGCGCGCCAGCCGCTCGACCAGCCGGTACTCGGTGGCCGACAGCGCATTGAAGTCGGCATGCTGCAGACGCTCGATGTCGCTGGCAGTCATGGCGGCGTCGAACTCGACCTTCTGGTCTTCCGTCGTCGGTTTTGCCGGCTGGCCAAACGCTTTTTGCGGCGCCAGCGCCTCGCGCACACGCGGGCGGCGCTTGCTGGGCTCGGCCTTGCCCTCGGCACTGGGCAGCAGTTGCGCGAGCAGCTTGTTGGCGACTTTCGGGTCCTGAAAATACACGTCGAACAGTTCGCGGAAGACCAGCCGGTCCTGCTCGCGGCTGACCATCACGGCTTCAAAAGCAGCGCTCAGGTCTTCCCTTTCGCTGATGCCGACGGCGAGTGCGGCTTCCTTGGCCAGGGCAATGCGCTGGCTGTCCACCTTGACACCCGCGCGGCGCAGGGCGCGGCCGAAGCCGGCGATGTTGTCGGCGAGTTTGCCCGCTCTGGCGTCACCCAATAACATGGACTACCTCGCCCGCTTCACTCGGCGGCCGCCTCTTCGGGCTTGAGCAATTCCACCGCCAGCTCATGCGTGAGCGCCGCCACGTCTTCGCGCTGCTTGAACAGAATACCCGCGGTGTCGGCCACCACTTCCGGGTCCACGACCAGCGTGTCCAGCGCCACCAGCGCCTTGGCCCACTCGACGCTTTCGGCAATGCCGGGCGCGCGCTGGAAGGCGTTGCCAAACGGCGAGCGGCGCAGCCGGTCGACAAAACCGGCCACCTGGGCTGACAGCTGTTCGCCCGCCTCCGGCACCTGGGCGCGAATGATGGCCAGCTCACGGTCGCGGTCGGGGTAATCGAGCCAGTGGTAAAGGCAGCGCCGCTTGACCGCGTCGTTGAGTTCGCGCGTGCGGTTGCTGGTCAATATGGTGACCGGCGTCACCTGCGCACGCACCGTGCCGATTTCCGGAATGCTGACCTGGTACTCGCCGAGGTACTCGAGCAGAAAGGCTTCAAAAGGCTCGTCGGCGCGGTCCACCTCGTCGATCAGCAGCACCGCACCCGGCGCCGGGGTCTGCAGCGCCTGCAGCAGCGGCCGGCGTATCAGGTAGCGGTCCTGGTAAACCTCGCGTTCGACATCGGCCGCGTCACCATGGCCTTCCACAGCACGCATGTGCAATAACTGGGCGGCGTAATTCCACTCGTAGAGCGCTTCGCGCTGCTCCAGCCCGTCGTAACACTGCAGGCGGATCAGCTGGCGCTGCAGCGCCAGCGACAGCGCCTTGGCCAACTCGGTCTTGCCGACGCCGGGCTCGCCTTCGAGCAGCAGCGGGCGCTGCAGCTTGAGCGCGAGAAACACCGCCGTGGCCAGCCGCCGGTCGGCAAAGTAGCCGGCGCCCTGCAGCGCCTGGGCCAGTGCATCAATCGTGGGAAAAGGTGTCATCGGATCAGTGTACCTGTTGCTATCTATTCAATAGCTGCTTGCGCCCACCCATCAAGGGCGGGAGGCCTAAAAGACATCAAAGGCTTCAAACCGTTCAGACCGGGCCCGGGGCGGGCCCAGTCCGGACGGTTGGACACTGTCAGGCCAGCGCCTTCGCCACGCCGCGCTGGGCCTGCACGCTGATCAGGTTGGCGCGGTAAGCCGCCGTCGCGTGGATGTCGCTGTTGAGGTCCGTCGCGTCAATTTTCACCGCCGCGGCCGCTTCGGGTGTGAAGCTCTTGCTCAGCGCCGCTTCCAGCCCCGCGTGACGGAACACGCCGCTGGAGGCGCCCGTGACGGCCACACGCACGCCGGCATCGAACTGCGCCACAAACACGCCAACCAGCGCAAAACGCGAGGCCGACTGCTTGAACTTCATGTAGGCCGCGCGCTTCGGAATCGGGAAGCTGATCGCGGTGATCAGCTCGCCCTCTTCCAGCGCGGTGGCGAACATGCCGAGGAAAAAGTCGTCTGCGGCAATCTTGCGCTTGGTGGTGTGGATGGTCGCGCCCAGCGCCAGCACCGCACTCGGGTAGCAGGCCGAAGGGTCGTTGTTGGCGACCGAGCCGCCGAGCGTTCCCATGGCGCGGACCTGCCGGTCGCCGATGTTGGCGGCCAGGTCGGCGAGCGCGGGCAGCGCTGCCTTCAGCTCGGCGTTGGTCGCCACGTCGGCGTGGCGCGTCATGGCGCCGATCACAAAGGCATTGCCCTCGCGCTTGATGCTGGTCAGCTCCTTGATGCCGCTGAGGTCCACCAGCTGGTCCGGGCTGGACAGGCGCAGTTTCATCGACGCCAACAGGGTCTGGCCGCCGGCCAGGGCTTTGGCGCCGTCGGCCGTGAGCTGCGCGGCGGCAGCCAGGGAGGTGGGACGTTCCAGGGTGAATGGGTACATGGTGGGTTTCTCCTTGGATAGCTGTTTATTTCTTGGCCGACTGGATGGCTTCCCAGACGCGGCCGGGAGAGGCTGGCATGTCGAAGTCAGTCACGCCGAGCGGCTTGAGGGCGTCGAGCACGGCATTGATGACCGCCGGCGGCGAACCGATGGCACCGGCCTCGCCGCAGCCCTTGGCGCCCAGCGGGTTGTGGCTGCACGGCGTGCACAAGGTGTCCAGCGTGAAGTTGGGCATGTCATCGGCACGCGGCATGGTGTAGTCCATGAAGGAGCCAGTCAGCAGTTGGCCGGACTCGGGGTCGTACACGCAGTTCTCCAGCAGCGCCTGGCCGATGCCCTGCACCAGCCCGCCATGCACCTGGCCTTCGACAATCATCGGGTTGATGATGTTGCCGAAATCGTCCACCGCGGTGAAGCGGTCCACGCGCACCTGGCCGGTGGCCGGGTCCACCTCGACCTCGCAGATGTAGGTGCCGGCAGGGAAGGTGAAGTTGGTCGGGTCGTAAAACGCGGTTTCGTTCAGGCCGGGTTCGAGCTTGTCGAGCGGGTAGTTGTGTGGCACATAGGCCGTCAGCGCCACCTGGCCGAAGGTCACCTTCTTGTCGGTGCCCTTGATGGTGAACTCGCCGTTGGCAAACTCGACGTCGGCATCGCTGGCTTCCATCAGGTGCGCGGCAATCTTCTTGGCCTTGGTCTCGATCTTGTCGAGCGCCTTCATGATGGCCGTTCCGCCGACCGACAGCGAACGTGAACCATAGGTGCCCATGCCGAAAGGAACGCGCCCGGTGTCGCCATGCACCACATCGACCTGGTCCACCGAAATGCCGAGCCGCGCCGCCACCACCTGCGCAAAGGTGGTCTCATGGCCTTGTCCATGGCTGTGCGAACCGGTGAACACCGTCACGCTGCCGGTCGGGTGCACCCGCACCTCGCCGCATTCGAACAAGCCGGCACGCGCCCCAAGCGCACCGGCAATATTGCTGGGCGCCAGGCCGCAGGCCTCGATGTAGCAGGAGTAACCCATGCCGCGCAGCAGGCCTTTGGCCGCCGATGCGGTTTTGCGTTTCTCAAAGCCTGCCACGTCGGCCAGCTCGTTGCCGCGCTTGAGCAGGGCATGGAAGTCGCCCACGTCGTACTGCAGCGCCACCGGCGTCTGGTAAGGAAAGTCTTTCACGAAGTTGCGACGGCGGATTTCGTCCTGCGCCAGGCCCAGCTCCCAGCCGGCGCGCGAAACCAGCCGCTCCAGCAGATAGGTCGCCTCGGGACGACCCGCGCCGCGGTAGGCATCGACCGGGGCGGTGTTGGTGAACCAGGCATCAACCTCGACGTAGATCTGCGGGCAGGTGTACTGGCCGGCCAGCAGGGTGGCATACAGGATGGTTGGCACGGCCGGTGCAAAGGTCGAGAGGTAGGCGCCCATGTTGGCGTCGGTGTGCACGCGCATGGCCAGGAACTTGCCGTCCTTGTCCAGCGCCATTTCGGCGTGGCTGGAATGGTCGCGGCCATGGGCGTCGCTGACAAAAGCCTCGCTGCGGTCGGCCGTCCACTTGATGTTGCGGTTGAGCTTTTTGGACGCCCAGGTCAGGCACACGTCTTCGGCATACAAATAGATCTTGGAACCGAAGCCGCCGCCGACGTCAGGGGCGATCACACGCACCTTGTGCTCGGGCAGGCCCATCACAAACGCTGTCAGCAGCAGGCGCTCGACGTGCGGGTTCTGGTTGGAGACATAGAGCACGTATTCATCGGTGGCGCGGCTGTAGGAGCCGATCACCGCGCGCGGCTCCATGGCATTGGGAATCAGCCGGTTGTTGGTCAGATCCAGCTTGGTCACATGGGCGGCAGTGGCGAAGACCGCGTCCACCTGGCCCTTGTCGCCGATGGCCCATTTGTAGCAATGGTTGTCGGGGGCGGCGTCATGCAGGGCCGTTGCCTTGGCGGCGTCGGTGACACGGACCACGGCGCTCAGCACCTCGTAATCCACCTCGACCAGCTCGGCGGCGTTTTTGGCCTGCTCCAGCGTTTCGGCCACCACCATGGCGACATGGTCGCCCACATAACGCACCTTGCCCTGGGCCAGGATGGGGTGCGGCGGCTCCTTCATCGGGTTGCCGTCTGTAGAGGTGATCAGCCAGCCGCAAGGCAGGCCATTGATCTTGTCGGCCGCCACATCCTCGCCGACAAACACGTCCAGCACACCGGGCGCGGCCTTGGCGGCGGCGGTGTTGATGCTGTTGATCCTGGCGTGGGCGTGCGGCGAACGCACGAACACCGCATAACTCTGGTTGGCCAGCGTGATGTCATCGGTGTATTGCCCGCCGCCGGTGAGAAAGCGGTAATCTTCCTTGCGGCGGACGGAGGTGCCAATGTTTGGCAGGTTGACGAAATCGGATGCACCCATGTGTGTACTCCTGAAAATTTGGAAAAAAACTGTTTGACAGGGTTGCCAGCGGCCGCCCGATGGCGGCGCCGGAAAAAGAGGTCAGCGCGGTGGTTCAGGTCGCCATGGCGGCAGCGCCCTGCTGCACCGCCTTGACGATGTTCTGGTAACCGGTGCATCGGCAGATGTTGCCCTCGAGCAGCTCGCGGATTTCGCCTTCGCTGGCCTTGGGGTGGTGCTTGCACAGGTCCACCGCGCTCATGACCATGCCTGTCGTGCAGAAGCCGCATTGCAGGCCGTGGCATTCCTTGAAGGCGGCCTGCATCGGGTGCATGGTGCCGTCGGCGGCTGCCAGGCCCTCGATGGTGGTGATCTCGCTGCCCTCAGCCTGGGCGGCCAGGATGTTGCAGGACTTCACCGCGCGACCGTTCATGATGACCGTGCAGGCGCCGCACTGGGCGGTGTCACAGCCGACGTGGGTGCCGGTCATCTTCAGCTGTTCGCGCAGCACCTGCACCAGCAGGGTGTTGGGCGGGGTTTCAACGCTTTTGGCTTTTCCGTTGACTTTGAATTGAACTTGCATGGGCTTGTCTCCAGTTGGCTATTTTTTGACGACGGGTTTGGCTACGGACGGAACAAGGGTCATTGTTGAAGTGGCGACCCCGCAGGGGCCTAGGTTAAACCCTAGGAGCTTGCCAAAGCCCGGTTAAATTCTCAAAATGGAACAGTTGCTGACAGGCCTTCAGCGCGTCGGCGCGAGGTCTGCTACGCTGCAGCCACCGCGGGCATCCTCCCGCAGACAGCCGCCTTCAAGAGCATTGACCACCCATGCTGACCGTCCTTCCCTCCTCCCCCGAACAGCGCCTGCAACAGATCGCGCAAGCGCGCCAGGCCGTGCTGCGGGACGGCCGGAGCCAGCCCGGCCTGCTGGCCGAATCGTGGATTGAGCGCTCCTGGCAGCGCTGCCTGGCCAGCGGCAAAAAACCCGAGCAGGAGGTCGGTTTCGACGTGCTGTCGGCCCAGGCGCTGCGCCGCACCGAAGAAGCCAACCACGTGCTAGTGCAGGCGGCGCGGCCGGTGCTCGAAAAACTGGGCGCGGCGATTGCCAGCACGCGTTATTTCGCCATCCTGACCAACGCGCAGGGCGTGGTGGTCGATGTCAACGGCGCCATCGACCGGCGTGACCGGCGCGCCGACCTGATCACGCGCATCGGCGTGGACCTGTCCGAACAAAGTGTGGGCACCACCGCCATCGGTGCGGCGCTGACCGAGCTGCAGCCCGTCTGGCTGCACCGCGGCGAGCATTTTTTCAATGCCAACTCGGCCTACAGCTGCGCCGGTGCGCCGCTGTTCGGGCCGGACGGCCGCTGCGCCGGCATGCTGGACCTGACCGGTGTGGACACGGTCGAGCGCCCCGAGCTCAAACACCTGGTGGTGCAGTCGGCCCGCAGCATCGAAAACGCCCTGATCCAGAGCCGGCCGCACGATCTGCTGATACGGCTGAACTGGTCCAGCCACAGCCTGGGAGAAGACAGCGACGGGCTGGTCAGCCTGGACCCGGACGGCTGGGTGCTGGGGGCCAACCCGGCGGCGCGGCAGATGGTGCCGGCGCTGCAGGCCGGCAGCCCGGCGGCGGTTCACTGCAACGAGCTGTTTGCCGTGCCTTACGAGATGCTGTTCGACGCCGCCAGGAGCGACGCCGCGGGCAACCCCCAAGCCATGGAAGTGCCCTTGTGGTCCGGACTGCGCCTGCACGTCATGCCGCTGCTGCGCGGCCGCGCGGCCGCACCGGGCCGGTTCAGCGGCCGGGCGGCGGCGGGGCCGGCCCTTCCGCTCAAGGACGTCGAAACGGCGCTGATCCGCAAGGCGGTCAACGAAGCCCGGGGCAACGTCATGAAAGCGGCGCAGGCGCTCGGCATCAGCCGCGCCACCGTCTACCGCCGTCTGGGCGGCAAATCCAAATAGTCAGTGCTTGGGGTGCATGGCGCCGGGCATGCCCGATGCCGGCATGCCCGCACCCGGCATGGAAGCGGCCACCGGCAACTTCAGCTCCACCTTGCTTTCCTGCCCTTTGGCGTCCCGCAGTATCAGGGTCAGCGGCACCGTGCTGCCCTTGGGCAGGGCCTGCTTCAGCTCCATCAGCATCACGTGGTAACCGCCGGGCTTGAGCGCCACGGTTTTGCCGGCGGGCAAGTCGAGCGCGGGGATGGCGCGCATGCGCATGACGTCGTTGTCCATCTTCATTTCATGGACTTCCGCCACGCCGGCAACCGGGGACGACACGCCCACCAGCTTTGCGCCGTCTTTGGCCGTGATGTTCATGAAGGCGCCGGTGCCCGACTGGCCGGGCACGGCGGCGCGCACCCAGGCGTCCTTGACCTCGACCGTCTGGGCAAACACAGCGCCGGCGGAAAGTACCAACAGGGCGGCAATAACTTTTGTTTTCATGAATAGCTTTCGTTAAAAAAATGAGGATGAGTCGAAAAAAAGTGGTCAGTGTCAGTGATGGTGCTGTCCGGCCGGGGCCTGACCCTCGGCCAGGGAAATATGAGGAAAAGCGGGCGCAGCGCCCGTCACGGCTCCGCATAACGCTATCTTTTTGATAGCTGATGAAAATTTCATGGAACCCACACATTGAAATGAACACAAGCACGCGGGCGGTCAGGCCCACGCGCGGAAAACCTCGTCAGAGGCGCTTCAGTTCAAAGTGCAGGCGGGCCGCGGCTGAAGGGCAGCCCCGGCAAAGACGCCGGGCGGACGGCATCCTGGAAGACGGCAACCATCGCGGTGATGGGTGCGGGAAAAACGCCGGCCTGCCAGGACGGCGGCAAACCGGGCCCGGTCGAGCCGCAGAGGTCGCAATGCGCGGCAGCCGGTGAAGACTGGTCATCGCCCGACAAGTCCCCGGCCGCAGCGGACGATGCGCCGCTGGCCACGGTGCAAAGACCGCCCAGCTTGCCAGTCCGCATGTCCTCGGCCAGCATGGACACGGGCGCCAGCAGCGCCGAAAAGACGGCCAGAAACCCCAGCCACGCGGCGAAGCGGGCCCACAGAGGGCGACAGGACGGAGTGTTGGACACAGCGTGATTATAAGGAGCGCCGCTGACGGGCTTTGCCGGCGGGGCTGGACGATGGGGCTTGGCCCCGCCTATACTGCTACAAAATGAATAGCTGACTGCGCCCGCCCGTCAAGGGCCGGACGCCTATTTTATGGACAACTCCAGGAGGGGCGCCTGATCAAGCGCCCACGCCACATGTTCCCTGACCACCTCGCTGCCATGTTCGCGCCGCGCCAGCAAGGCGCTGCGCAGGCTGTCGTCCGCACCGGCGCGCAGGGCATTGCCGAGCGCCACGGCGATATTGCGCAGCCAGCGCTCGTGGCCGATGCGGCGGATGGCGCTGCCTTCGGTGTAGCGCAGAAACTCTTCTTCGGTCCAGGCGAACAGCGTCGTCAGTTGCTGGCCGGTCAGGCCCTGGCGCTCGTCGAAGTCGGGCAAGGCACTGCGCTGCGCAAACTTGTTCCAGGGGCAGACCAGCTGGCAATCGTCGCAGCCGTAGATGCGGTTGGCGATCAGCGGCCGCAGTTCCAGCGGAATCGAGCCCGCATGTTCAATCGTCAGGTAAGAGATGCAACGCCGTGCATCGAGCTTGAGCGGCGCCACAATGGCCTGCGTCGGGCAAATCGTGATGCAGGCGCTGCAGCTGCCGCAGTGGTCGCTGACGGGCTCGCTGGGCGGCAGGGCCAGATCGACATAAATTTCGCCGAGGAAAAACATGGACCCGGCCTCGCGGTTGAGCAGCAGCGTGTGTTTGCCGCGCCAGCCCTGGCCGCTGCGCGCAGCGAGTTCGGCTTCGAGCACCGGCGCCGAATCGGTGAACACGCGGTGACCCAGCGCGTGCACCTCGGTTTCGATGCGCTCGCTGAGTTTTTGCAGGCGCGCCCGCATGATCTTGTGATAATCGCGTCCCCGCGCATACACCGACACGATGGCTTCGCCGGGCCGCTGCAGACGCGCCAGCTCCGCAGCCTGCCACTGCCCCGGCTGGGCGGGCGTGGACGCCGGCAGGTAGTCCATGCGCGCGGTGATCACGCTGACCGTGCCGGGCACGAGTTCGGCCGGCCGCGCCCGCTTGAGGCCGTGCGCCGCCATGTAATTCATGTCACCATGGAAGCCCGCCGCCAGCCAGGCCGACAAGCCCGGCTCCGCCGATGACAGGTCCACACCCGCAATGCCAATTTGCGAAAATCCAAGCTCGCGCGCCCATGTTTGAATTTGAGAAACGAATTGATGGCTATTGAAGATCACCGACACATTGTAAAAAGGATGGCCTGGGACAGCGAAGCCCAGACCCAGGCCTTTGCCGAAGCCCTGGCCGGGAAACTGCGCGCCAGTGCCACGGGCGCCAACGCGCTGATCGAGCTGCATGGCGATCTGGGCGCCGGCAAAACCACGTTTGCCCGGCATCTGCTCAAAGCCCTGGGCGTGACGGGCCGCGTCAAAAGCCCGACCTATGCGGTGGTGGAGCCTTACAGCGTGGCCGACCCGGCCGCGGCGGACGGTGTGTTGTCCATCTGGCATTTCGATTTTTTCCGCTTCAACGATCCCGACGAGTGGGAAGAAGCCGGTTTTCGCGACATCTTCGCCAGCCCCGGGCTGAAACTCGTCGAGTGGCCCGAAAAAGCCGGCAGCCACCTGCCCCCGGCGGATCTGGACATCCACATCGAGATGCTGGCCAGCGAGACGCGCGCCGTCACGCTGACCGCCCACACAGACGCCGGCGCGGCGTTGCTGCCATGAGCAGCAAGTCGTCTTCCACTGTCAGCCGGCGCAGCGCGCTGCAAATGGGCAGCCTGGTCCTGCTGCTGGGCGTGCAGCAGATTGCCCGCGGCGCGACGATTCTGGCGGTGCGGGTCTGGCCGGCCAAGGACTACAGCCGCGTCACCATCGAGTCCGACACCGGCCTGAAAACCAAGACCTACTTTATTGCCGAGCCGCCGCGCCTGGCGGTGGACATCGAAGGCATCGACCTGATCCCCGCGCTGCGCGAGCTGGTGGCCAAGGTCAAGCCCGACGACCCGAACATCTCCGGCATACGGGTCGGGCAAAACGCACCCGGCGTGGTGCGACTGGTCGTCGACCTCAAGCAACACATGCTGCCGCAGGTGTTCACCCTGCCGCCGGTGGCTGCCTACCAGCACCGGCTGGTGTTCGACCTCTACCCGACCCAGGTGCTGGACCCGCTGGAGGCCCTGATTGCCGAGCGGCTCAAGGACAAGCCGGATCAGGGTGCCGCGCCCGATGCCATCGGTGAGCTGCTGGCGCGGCAGACGACCCGGCCCCCGGCCGGCAAACCCGCTGCCGGCCATCCGGCGCCCGCCCCTGCGGCCCCGGCAGCTCCGATCGCGGGTGCGGACAAAAGCCCGGCGACCAGCGCCAACCCGCCCGTCGCCCAGGCGCCGTCCGAAAACGTGGGCGCGGGCGCAGGTGCCCGCAACAAGACCGACCGACTCATCATCGTGGCGCTGGACCCCGGCCACGGCGGCGAGGACCCGGGCGCCATCGGACCCGGCGGCACGCGCGAAAAAGACGTGGTGCTGCAGATCGCCCTGCGCTTGCGCGAACGCATCAACAACATCCCGAACATGCGCGCCTTCCTCACGCGGGATGCCGATTTTTTTGTGCCGCTGCATGTGCGCGTGCAAAAGGCCCGCCGCGTGCAGGCCGACCTGTTCATCAGCATCCATGCCGATGCCTTCTTCACGCCCCGGCCGCAGGGAGCCAGCGTGTTTGCGCTCAGCGAAAAAGGCGCGACCAGCAGCTCGGCGCGCTGGATGGCCGACAAGGAAAACTCCGCCGACCTGGTGGGCGGTGTCAACGTGAAGGCCAAGGACGCGCAGGTGCAACGCGCCATGCTCGACATGAGCACGACCGCCCAGATCAACGACAGCCTCAAGCTCGGCGGCGCCATGCTCGGCGAGATCGGCAACGTCGGCAAGCTGCACAAGCCGCGCGTCGAACAGGCCGGCTTTGCCGTGCTCAAGGCTCCCGACATTCCCAGCGTGCTGGTGGAGACTGCCTTCATCAGCAATCCCGACGAAGAGGCCAAGCTGCGCAGCGAGGCCTACCAGGTGCAGCTGGCCGACGCGCTGATGCGCGGCATCGGCAGCTACTTCGCCAAGAACCCGCCGCTGGCGCGCAACCGTCCGCTGTAGGTGCGGACACGCCCCGCGCAATCCCGCGGGGCCCTGACAGGCAGGCTGGACCCTCTCCTACAGGGTGAAATCGCTCACCAGCCTACCCTGTGAATCACAGGCGGCAAAGCTTCATCTCAAGCCTCATGCGACATGCCTGGACTTCCATAAAGGTGAACATGATGAACACGAAACTATTGATGTCAGTCGCAGCAGCCTCCCTGATCGCCCTGACCGGCTGCAGCACCAACCCGACCAATGCACAAATCGGCACCGCCACAGGCGCCGTGCTCGGCGGTGCGGCGGGCAGCGCCCTGGGCGGCGGCACACTGGGCACCGTGGGCGGCGCAGCAGCCGGCGCCTTGATCGGCAACGAAGTCGGCAAGCGTCAGGACGAGAAGCGCTAAGACGATTCGGGTGGCTTGGAGGCCCGCAGAAGACATCAGGCGTCGCGCTGCGTCGGTGGTTTGTTCCGGACAGTAGGCGTAACTCCCCACTCCCACCCCTAACCCCTGCCCTCGCCCCGCTGGGCGATGGAGGGGGACTTCATTTGGCAACGTGTGCTGCACCCGCGTGCATACATGACAGTCCCGTGAGTCCGACATGATGCGCTGCGCGCGTCATGTCCCCCGAACCCGCATTTATTCCTCCACCCGTCGGGCTGGGCCGAGGAGCGCAGGCAAAAGCGGATCAGGGCTCGCGATTGTCTGAGCGAAGCGAGTTCGAGCGAGACCCCGCTTTTGTCGAGCACCGCAGGTTGCCCGCAGCGAAGCGAAGGGACCCAGACCATCGGGTCGCCTTTTCTTTGGTGACTTTCTTTTGGCGACGCAAAAGAAAGTTACTTGCCGCCGGGCAACCCCCGGCTTGCTGGTAAACCCCCGGCGCATGAGGAAAAGGCAGCTTCTACAGACCTGAAGCACAACGGCAAAGCGCCGTTGGCAATCAAACCGGATAAATCAGCGAGTTGAGAATCATCTCGCTGTCGTACACACACAGCCGGCGCCTGAACTTCAGGCCCTCGCCCGTCCGCACGATCTCGTCGGCATAACGCCCCACGTTGTAGACCTCGCTGACACCTGCCGGCTTGGTGCGAAACACCGCGTAGTTCGCCTGCGCCGTGATGACATCGCCCTCAACCGACAAGACCTGCGCCGGCGCGATGACGTGCCGCATGTAGTACGGCCCGTGGTAAATCGTCTGCGTGATGCCGTAGACGCGGTCTTTCATCATGCCGCGGCTTTCCAGGTCCATCAGGGCCAGCGGCAGGCCGCGGTCGAAATTTTCGCGTGCCTGCACGGTGTAACGGCCGTCCTCGAGGAAAAACTCCGGCCAGGCATCAAAACGTTTCTCGTCCAGCACGGCCGCATAAGCCGCGTTGAGCTGGTCGATATCGAACTGAAGCACCAGCCGTTCCAGCGTCGCACTGCTCATGGCGCCACCTCCGTCATCACTTTCTTCCAGTAGGCATACATGCTGCGGATCAGCGTTTCGGTCACCATATGTTCGGTCGCCTCGGTGCCGGTACCGCCCAGTTCACACAGCGTCGAACGCCATTCCCCGCCCTGGCGGAAACCGTCCTGGCTGAACTCGATGACCTCGCCGTCGTCGGCGCTGACAAAGCCCGCCGGCCCGAACAGGTTGGCCTGGCGCAGGCGCCGCCGCGTCATCTCGGGCGTGTCGTCGGCAAAACCGAAATGGGTCCAGACAAAATCAAACTCGCCCTCGCCGCGCGGCACGATGTGGCGCGTGCTCAGCGAGTTGACCTGCTGCTGGATGATGAGGCTGGGAAACAGCGTGATCATGGTCACGGTCGGCGTGATGTCGGTGCCGGGGTTCGAGGGATCATCGACCTTCCACCAGGCTTCCGGCGCCACGTCGAGCAGGCGGTCGTCGTGCAGCGCCATGTTGGCCTTGAACGAGGTCACGCCCTCGGTCACGGCAGCGTTCTGCCCGCCCTCGTTGCGCCGCGAGATCATCACTGCGTGGCGGCCGTGTGCGTCCATCACCATGCGGCTTTTCTGGTCGGCGCGCCACAGGCCGAAAGTGACAAACCAGGTGTGCAGCAGACCGGGGTGGTAGGGGTCCTTGATGTTTTCCATCATCAGCTTCCAGTTGCCCGGAATGCGCTGGCGGTTGTAGCCCAGCAAGGTGAGCTGCCGGCCTTTGAAGATGCGGTCCAGCCAGGGCATCACCTGGGGGCCCAGGTAATCTTCCAGCGGCTCGGTCGCCTCGCTGAAGGTCGCAAACACCAGCCCGTGCAGCACGGCCACACGCAGCTTGGTCAGGCCGTGGTCTTTCAGATCGAACCCTTCGGGCATGCCGCCGTTGATGCAGTCGCCCTCCTTGACGCCGTCCTTGAAGGGCAACCCGGCGAGGTCGCCATTGAGCTTGTAGGTCCACTGGTGGTAGGGGCAGACAAAACTGCGGGCATTGCCCTGCCCGTTCTGGCAAAAGCGCACGCCGCGATGGGCGCAGCGGTTTTCGACCACGCGGATGCCGTGGTCGGTTTCCCGGTCCCTGGGCGCCACCCGGTCGCGCACCATCACGACCTGGCGTTCACCGACGTGGCTTAATTTGAAGTCGCCGAGATTGGGAATCTCGACTTCGAGCCCGACATAACACCAGTGCGGGCCGTAGAAAATCTTCTCGAGTTCGCGCTGGTAAAGCTGGGCGTCGGTGTAGGCCCAGAAGGGGACGCGGCTGGAGCCTGGTTCGCTCCAGCGGGAAAGGGATTGATCAGCCATCATGCAAGCATCTTCCCGACCGGCTGTCCGGCCTGTGGTTCATCCGATAATCATAAGCTTACTTATCAATTCCGGAAAACAGGGTTTATGCGGATCCGCTGTTGCGCCGCGCCTGCGGCTGGTACATGGCCTCGATCTCCTGCGCAAAACGCTTCATCAGGTTGTTGCGCTTGAGCTTGAGCGTCGGGGTCATCAGCGCGTTTTCGACCGTCCACGGCTCCGTCGTCAGCAGCACGGCGCGCGGCATGGCGTAACGCGCAAAATTCGCGGTCTGGGCCGCCATGCGCTTGAGCGCAGCCTGGTGCACCGCCGGCAGGTTCAGGCTGGCCGCGTCATCCGGGTCGACCCCGAGCGCCTCGGCCAGCCGGCGCCATTCGGCCGGGTTCACCACCGCCACGCAGGCGATGAAAGGCTGGTTCTCGCCGACCACAAACACCTGTGCGAACAGGGGATCGACCGCGATCGCCAGTTCCAGGTCGCCCGGCGGCACCTTCTCGCCGGTCGAGGTGACGATGATTTCCTTGATGCGGCCCATGATGCGGATGCGCCCGTCCGTGATGTCCGCCTGGTCGCCGGTGGACAGCCAGCCATCGGGCGTCAGCACCCGCGTCGTGTCTTCGGGCCGTTTCCAGTAGCCCCGCATCACCGATGGGCCGCGCACCTGCAGTTCGCGGTTCTCGCCCAAGCGCACCTCCACCCCCGGCAAGGCGCGGCCCACGGTGGCCGGGTCGTTGTCTTCCACGCCGTTGGCGGCCACCACCGGCGAGGTTTCCGTCATGCCGTAACCCTGCAGCAGCGGCAGGCCCAGCCCCAGGAAGCAGCGGGCCACCGCGTGTGACAGCGGCGCACCGCCGCTGACAGCCACCCGCACCCGCCCGCCAAACTGCGCACGCAGGGTGCGCGCCACCAGGCGGTCCAGCAAGGGCCTCAGCAGCGGGTCCAGCCAGGCCCAGCGACTCCCCTCGCCCGCGGCGAGCGGCAGCCCCTGCGACCGGCAAAAACGCCGCCAGCCCACGGCCTGGGTGGCCTCAAACAAACGGGTCTTCAATGGCGAGGTGGCCAGCGTTTCCTGCAGTTTGGCAAACACCCGCTCGTAGATGCGGGGCACCGAGATCAGCACCGTGGGGCGCACGGTTTTCAGGTCTTCGGCCAGCAAGGACACCGAACGCGCATAGACCACGCAGCTTCCGGACGCCATCGGCAGGTAGTAGCCCGCGGTGCGTTCAAAGGTGTGGGACAGCGGCAAAAACGAAAGGAACACATCGTCCAGCGTGGGGACCACGCGCGCCAGGATGGCCTGCACATTGGCCATCACGTTGCGGTGCGTGAGCATCACGCCCTTGGGTTTGCCGGTGGTGCCTGATGTATAGACGATGGCGGCCAGGTCGTCCCCGGATGGCGGCACAAAAGCGCCATCCGCGCCCTGCCCGGCGGCCAGCCAGTCGGCCAGCGAACACACGGGCACGTCCGCGCCGCCTGCATCGGGTGCCACGGCTTCACCACTGACCACGACGCGCCTGAGCGCCGGCATGGCCACACCCAGCGCTCTGATCGCATGCCACTGCGCCAGGGACGAGACCATGAGCAGCGCGGCCTCGCAGTCCGCCAGGATGTAGGCAATGCTGCCCGGGTTGTCCAGCGCGTGGAGCGGCACCGGCACATGGCCGAGCGCCAGGGCCGCCTGGTCGAGGCTGACGGCATCCAGTCCGTTGGGAAGCAGGATGGCAATGCTGGCATGGTTCGGCAAACGCATGGCTGCCAGCGCCTGGCCCCATTGGGCAAAACGCTCGCCGGCCTGCGCCCAGGTGGTGGCGACCCAGCGGCCGGCGCCGGCATCAAATTCGCGATAGGCCTCGGCTTGCGGGCTGTGGGCCACACGAAAGGCCAGCAGCTCGGGGAGCGTACGGACGGTGGAAAAATCGATCTCGGTGACAGTCATGGGCAGCTTGTTGGAAACGGGGAGTTCTCCAAGGCAATGTGCACCGCGCAGACGCGCCCGCCCTGCCCTGGGTCAATACAGCGGGTAAAAAAACCCGTCAGTGGGCCGATTGCCGGGCAGACCGGCTGGCTTTCCAGGCGCCGTACAACACAAACAGCCCGGGAATCAGGATCATGGCCCAGATGATCTTGCTCAGGTTGGCCTGCACCCACGGCAGGTTGCCGAAGAAATAACCGGCCGTGCACAGGCCCACCACCCAGATCAGCGCGCCGATCACGTTGTAGGCGGTGAACTTGGTGCGGCCCATCTCGGCCACGCCCGCCACAAAAGGCGCGAACGTGCGGATGAAAGGCATGAAGCGCGCAATGATGATAGTGACGCCGCCATAACGCTCGTAAAACTCGTGCGCCTGGTTGAACGCGCGCTTGTTGAAAAACCGCGATTGCTCCCACTGGAACACCTTGGGCCCGAAGTGCCGGCCTATCGAATAGTTGCACTGGTCGCCCAGGATGGCTGCCACCAGCATCACGGCGATGGCCATCGGCAGGCTCAGCAGGCCCACCCCGCAGAGGGCGCCCACCACGAACAACAGGGAATCGCCGGGCAGGAAAGGCATGACGACCACGCCGGTTTCCACAAAAATGATGAGGAAGAGCAAGGCATAAACCCAGGTTCCGTAGCTTTGTGTAAAAGCCTCCAGGTGTTTGTCCACATGAAGGATGAAGTCCATCAGAAAAGCAAGTAGTTCCATGGGGGTGATTTTGACATGGTGGTTTGCATCGACCCCCTTCAGTCTGCCTGCTGGCCGGGACTCGCCCCGGCGGGCGACTCACTTTCTCTTGCGTCGCCAAGAGAAAGTAAGCAAAGAGAAGGCGACCCGACAGTCTGGGTCCCTCCGCTTCGCTGCGGGCAACCTGCGGTGCTCGGCAAAAGCGGGGTCTCGCTCGAACTCGCCTTCGGCTCAGACAATCGCGAGCCCTGATCCGCTTGTGCCTGCGCTCCTCGGCCCAGCCTAACGGGTGGGGGAATGAATTCAGGTGCGGGTGCAGGGAGGCGAGGACGCGCTTTGCGCGTCCTCGCCGGAACCCGATTGCGGATCCGAACCCGCACCCGACCCCACCCCCCTTCTGGCTGCGCCGAGGAGCGGAGGTCCAGACGGACAAGGACGGGCGATTGTCTGAGCGAAGCGAGTTCGAGCCCGGCCCCGGCTGGACCGAGCACCGCAGGTTGCCCCGGAGCGTAGCGCAGGGGTCGCAGACAGCAGGGTCGCCTTTTCTTTGGTGACTTTCTTTTGGCGACGCAAAAGAAAGTTACTTGCCGCCGGGCAACCCCGGCCAGCAGGCCCAGGCAAACCAAATCACCCAGAAGCCACCCCATAAGCCCGCAAAAACACTTCCCTCTAGAATCACAAGGTGACCCCTGCCACCCCCCTCACCCCCCTGCCAGCCCCCCGCCGCCCCATCCGCGAACTGCCCGACGAACTCGTCAGCCAGATTGCTGCCGGCGAGGTGGTGGAGCGCCCGGCCTCCGTCGTGCGCGAACTGGTCGACAACGCGCTCGACGCCGGTGCCACGCAGGTCACGGTGCGGCTGCTGGCCGGCGGCGTGCGGCTGATTTCCGTCGAGGACGACGGCCTGGGCATTCCGCGCGAGGAACTGGCGATTGCGCTGCGCCGCCACGCCACCAGCAAGATCGCCTCGCTGCAGGACCTCGAATCCGTGGGCACCATGGGTTTTCGCGGCGAGGCGCTGGCCGCCATCAATTCGATTGCCGACATGAGCCTGCTGTCGCGCAGTTCCGACGCCTCGGCCAGCGGCGACGCGGCGCATGCCTGGCAGCTCGACGGCCGCTCCGGCGAACTGACACCGGCCGCGCGCGCGCGCGGCACGACGGTGGAGGTGCGCGAGCTGTTTTATGCCACGCCGGCACGACGCAAGTTTCTGAAAACCGACGCGACCGAGCTGGCGCACTGCATTGAAGCCGTGCGCCGCCACGCGCTGGTGCGGCCCGATGTGGGTTTTGCGATCTGGCACGAGGGCAAACTCGTCGAGCAGTGGCGCGCCTGCAGCGGCGAGGCTGCGCACGACCAGCGCCTGGCCGATGTGCTGGGCAGCGAATTGCTGGAGCAGAGCGTGGCGGTGGACTACAGCGCCGGCGCCCTGCGCGTGACCGGCCGCGCCGGCATTCCGGATGCGGCGCGTTCGCGCGCCGACCAGCAGTTTGCCTACGTCAACGGCCGTTATGTGCGCGACAAGGTGATGACCCACGCCGCGCGCAGCGCCTACGAGGACGTGCTGCACGGCCACCGCCAGCCGGTCTACGCGCTCTACGTCACCATGGACCCGACGCGGGTGGACGTCAATGTGCACCCGACCAAGATCGAGGTGCGTTTTCGTGACAGCCGGGAAGTGCACCAGGCGGTGCGGCACGCGGTCGAGAACGCCCTGGCGGCACCGCGCGCGGCCGCAGCCGCATTGGCAGCGGCCAGCGGCACGCCTGCACAAAATTTTGAATCAAATCAGCCACCAGCCCTTTCCCCCTGGGCGCAACCAGCTATCAATTTTGGAGCGCATCAGGCTTACCGCCAGGACCCGCGTGTCTCTGACTTTGAGGCGATGTGGCCCGTCAGACCGCAAAACACGCAGGTTGGAATGGCCACTGGGACTCAGGGTGCCTCACCGGACGGCCCTTCGACAGGCTCAGGGCAAACGGAAAATGCAGGCCCGAACAACACCGATCTGCCCCCCGGCGAATGGCCGCTGGGCCGCGCCGTCGCCCAGCTGCAGGGCATCTACATCCTGGCCGAAAACACCCAGGGTCTGGTGATTGTGGACATGCACGCCGCCCATGAACGTATCGTCTACGAGCGGCTCAAAAACCAGATGGACAGCGCCAGCATTGCCAGCCAGCCCTTGCTGATACCGGCCACCTTTGCCGCCACGCCGCAGGAAGTCGCCGCCTCCGAGGCGCATGTCGACACCCTGAAAGCGCTGGGTCTGGAAATCACGCCCTTTTCGCCGCGCACGCTGGCGGTACGTGCCGTGCCGACCAGCCTGGCGCAGGGTGATGCGGTGGAACTGGCGCGCAGCGTGCTGGCCGAGCTGGCGCAACACGACGCCAGCACGGTGATCCAGCGCGCGCAAAACGAGTTGCTCTCGACCATGGCCTGCCACGGCGCGGTGCGCGCCAACCGCAAACTCACCATCGATGAAATGAACGGCCTGTTGCGCCAGATGGAAGCGACCGACCGTTCCGACCAGTGCAACCACGGCCGCCCGACCTGGCGCCAGCTCACGATCAGGGAGCTGGACAGTCTCTTTCTTCGCGGGCGCTGAGCTCGGCCTGAACCAGGAGCTGCGACAGTTGGCGGGCGACGTTTTGTCCGGCCAGCCGCAGCGCGCCCGTGCGACATGCCGGCGTAGCGCAGACCATCAGCACGCAAGGTACCGCCAGCCGTGTCAGGTACCAGACCGAGGGGGCGGCCCAGATCAGCAGCTCGGAACACTGCGTCGAAACCATGAGAGACAGATTCTGCTCCACACGCTCGGCCAGGTCGGCAGCGCTGGCCGCCGACACTTCGTCTTGAAGGCATCCGCTCGCAGACAGCAGCAGCCCCTCGCGGGTGGCCAGAACGGCCCCCTGAACCTGCGGGCAGTCCTCATTCAGGCGCGCCCATGCCGCGCGGAATTCATCCGACGCCATCAGGCGAGCCCGGGCTCAAGCCCCAGGGGGCCACAGGCCCGCAACAGCCGGCGTGCCACACCGACCCAGGCGGGATCACGCTGACCGACACCTGCATCGGTGCAAAGCAGCACGCGCTCGCGTCCAAAAAACCAGGTCAGCACTGGTGCGGAGTTTGCCTGCCCGCTCCCAGAAGCAAGCCTGCCGGCCATCTGCTCAGCTTCTTCATCAGACCATCCAACGGCCGCCAGGCAAAGTCCGTCATTGCTGGCCAGCAATGCCCGCAGGCCGCTGCCCGCCAGCGTCTGCAGATCGTCGTCCAGGCCGGCCAGCGCGTCGCCACCAGATTCATCTCGCAGGGGGACATCCGTGCCAACCTGAATTCCCTGTGAGCGATTCAGGGAAAACAGCACCCTGGCCAGTTGTGCCACGGGCCAGGACAGGCTGGCGCTCATGGCGTGCAAATTGACCGGATGCCGGTCATTCATGGACAGCAGGCATTCGATCACCGCGCGCTCCGGCCCTGCGTCGGGCTGCGCCAGCCAATGCAGCACACCCGTCGCGGTGACCCTGATGAAGCGAAGCGTTTCAGGCGGCTGCATCACATGCGCCGTGGCTGCTGGCAAGCGCCTGCGGTCCGCCTGAAGCACAGCCCGGGCAACTGATATGGCCCAACCGCACATGGTATTTCACCAGGGTGCCGGCGTCGATCACGGCCCCGCAGTGGTCGCACAAGGTGCCGGCCGAAAGTGTTTCGTTGGCGTAGCCGTCAAGCGGCAGGTCCACCCCGTTCACATGGCGCGGCCACGCAGCGGACTTGACGATATCGCGCCGGTAATGCAGCTCCAGGCGTGTCCAGCGCGCGATCTGCAGCGCAGTCAGGCCATGCTTTTCCAGGGTGCGGACCATGAGCGCCTGCCGGTAGTCGAAAAGCTCATTCGAAATTACCATCCAGTGGTGGGCGTTGCGCGGCCGGTCGCCGAAATACACGCGTTCACCTGTCATCAGCTGCTTGAGAAAAGAATATTGTTTGTCTATGGAACGATCCCGCGTGACCTTCTGGAAAAACGGGGCCAGCAGCGGATCCTCATAAACCTGGCCGTAGAAATCCTCGAGCACTGCCCTGACAGTGGCACCGCCATCGAGCTCTGTCCAGAGCGCCGGGTCAGGCGCTGGCGCCGGCGACTCCACCGGCACATCGGCCTTCCCCGCGAGACCATCGCCCGCGCCGTCGACCGGACCGCGCACTTCGAACTCATGGCCAAAGGCGTCGGCTGCATCCAGCCAGGACGGGAAGATGCCACCCGGCGGGCAATGCATGAGCGCATCGACCATGTGCGTCTCGGGACAGGTCGCCGTGACCTCGATCAATGGGGCGGGCTCCGCGTCGGTCACCAGCAGCAGGCGCTGACCCGGCTGGCAGGTCAGCAGCCGGGCGGTTTCGAATTGCATGAATCGGAAGGATGCGTCGGTCCCCGCAGATGTCAGCAGCTGGCACGAGGTGACCATGTCGGCCTGGCTGGGACGCGTCAGCGTCATGGCACCCGTTGGCCGGCACTGACATGCCAGCAGATAGCCCAGGCTGCGCAGCGAGGGCCGGAGCCCGCGCTGCGCCTGCGCGGGCACCACACCCTCGGTGCAGCGCAACAGACAGGTGTGACAGCTGCCGGCACGGCAGGAAAACGGCAGCTCGATCGCGCTGCGCTGGCAGGCATCGAGAAGATTTTCGTTCGCGCGCAGCGTCAACTCGACGCCGTCGATATGGACAGGAACAGCTTCAGTCATGCCGCCATTCCCCCCAGTTGCAGGCTGGCCAGCGCACTGGCCGTCGTCCGGGTATCCAGAATCAGTTTTCCAAGGTTCTTGGTGGGATCGGCCGCAACCGCGAGCACCCCACTGGCCCCGGCCCGCGTGAGCAGCACGGGCCCGTGCTCCCCATCCAGAATGATCTGGCGCAACACGCCTCGCTCCACTTCTTTGGCTGCGCGGGTGGACAAGGCCAATAGCGAAGCACACATGGCACCGAAGCGATCCGCATCCACACCTTCGGCAAGCACAGACGCGACTATCAAGCCGTCGTAGGAGACCAACGCGCAGGATCTCACGCTGTCTGAAGCGCCCTGCAGCCCTCGCAACAGCCCACGGGCCTTGTGCGCGAACTGTTCCGCGGGGGATTTATCGGCATCCATCGTCATGACATGGTGTCCTCGAACTGCGCCGCAGTTTTGCGGCGCGGGTGTTTCGGTCAGGGCCGCAGGCTGCGGTCCCGATTAAAAGGAAGCTTCAATTTCAACCATGATGGAGCGGGCCTTGGTGAGCACCATGCCCAGGTTGGCGCCCTTGCGGCACACGAAAGTCGCCACCTGTTCCTGCTTCTTGCCGCGCAGGAAGACGTGGATCAGGTTGTCACTGTTGACAATGATTTCCTGAAAGTAGTGCTGGCCGTTTTCCGGCACGCCACGGGCAGACCTGAACAGTTTCTCAATCGCCTGCACGTTCGGCCCCTGAAACAGGTCGGCGGTCGCGGCCGCGAGCAGTTCGATAACCTGGCTGGGATGGGAGTCAACCGACTTGATGCCCAACAGCATGCCGGACGAAAGATCCACGTACCCGGCGGCCACACATTCGGGCACGGCCGTCACGGCCTTCTGAAGCGCATTATCTAAGCTCATTGCAAATTTTCCTTTTGGGTGGTTTGACGTTGCCTAACAGTGAATGGCGAGTCCGGCGACGTCTCGCGCCGAGCTCGGGTCGTCAACGGAATCCGGGGTGGAATCCGCGTTTGCAACGACCAGTGCAAACTTCTCCAGAAATTCAACCTGCGCGCTGGACTGAACCCAGCCCGCGTGAATGCGGCGCACATCGTCCAGCGCCTTCGGTGCATCAATACGTCCGGCGGCGCGCCACAACCAGTAGGCGGCGAGCACGGTCCCGGTTCGCCCCAGTCCGGCACGGCAGTGCACGGCAACCACCTCGCCCCGCGTGATGCAGGCGTCAATCTGCCGGCACAGGTCAAGGCCTTGTGACAGCGTAGGCGGCGCCATGTCCGGCATCGGACTGAAAGTGCAGGCGATGCCATATTCGCCAGCAAGCGTCGCGTCGAAGGGTGTCTCGGTGAGCGTGATCAGGCGAGTGACGCCCACAGAGCGCAAGGCCTCGAGGTCATAACGAACGTCATGCACCACACCGGGCCAGGGCGTCCCCGCGAGATGGCCAGGCAGGAGCCAGAGAAAGCCACGCGGGCCATAGGCCGCGCTGCGGGGATGTAGCGCTGGCGGCGCTTCGGTGAAGGCCGGCTCGACCGGAGCAGGCCCGGCCTGAGCCACCAGCGCCGCGCCATCAAACTCGGGGCAGGACCCTGTACGCAAAAACGCCCTGGCGCACTCGCTGCGCGGCGCTGAGAAGAAGCCTTCACCCGGCGCAGCCTCTTCGACCACGCCATTGGCCAGCAGTACGACTTGCCCGGCCAGCCGCCTGGCTTGCTGCAGGTGGTGCAGCACGACAAGAACGGCGCGTTCGGTGGACAGCTGCTCGAGCAGCCCGAGTACCGACTCGGCGGCGTCCGCATCGAGTTCGGTGGTCGGTTCATCGACCATCAAAAGCGGGGGATTGGCCATCAGCATGCGCAGCAGGGAAACCACGCGCTGCTCGCCGAGACTGCGCTCTATCACCTTCTGGGACAAGGCGTCGAGCAAGTGGTTCTGGCCATAGCGGGTGAGCATCTCTGCCACCATCTCCACCTGCATCGAGCGGGTCAGTGATGAACGGCCGGGAAGTTCACACACGAGGTTTTCGAGAACATTCGACACCAGCAGCCTGGAACGCTGCATCATCAGGGTCGGGTGATGGTCCGCCGTGCAGGGCTGCGCCTTGTAGCGCGCAGCGCCCCAGGTACGCAGCGCCGGGTTGGCGTGGTTGCAGGCCGCCAGGGTGCGCAGCAGTGTGGACTTCCCCGTTCCCGAAGGCCCGAGCAACACCGTGCAGCCCAGCACCGGCATAGAAAAACTGACAGAGCGCAGAACCGCGCGGTCACCAAACGCCACGCCATAGTCCACCAGTTCGAGAATGCCGGGATCAGGCATGCAGCCCCCCGCCAGCCGATGACCGCACGGGGAAGCGCTCATTCATGTCCAGCATGGAGGTCAGTGCCAACAGCAGCGTTTTCACGTCGTGCAGGCTGCGGGCATCGGTCTCCAGCACGGGCACGGCTTGTCGGCGAGTGATCGAAGCGGGCTCTGCCAGGAAATCGCGATAGACATCGAGATTGGCTGGTCTACCCATGTCTGTGTGGGTCACGCCGATGACCACAGGAAGAACCCGGCCCTCCATGCGCCGGGTCAGTTGCTCCATGTAATACGCGAGATCGTTCACGGGATTCGGGCGGCTGTGATCGATGAACAAAACCACCCCCCTGGACTGCTCTAGAAGAATGTCCCACATGAAGTCGAAACGGTCCTGCCCGGGCGCCCCATAAAGCCGCACCTTGTCATGCGTGCCCAGCAGCATCACACCCATGTCCATGGCCACGGTGGTGTTTTGCTTGAGCAGCGCGGTCTCGTCAGTCGCGTCCGCCTCGGTATCGACGACGTCGATGTCGCTGATGGTCCGTATGGCCTGCGTCTTGCCCGCGCCTACCGGCCCCACAAAGAGGATTGCCCATTCCATGACGATACCTCTCAATGGCCGACCAGCCGGCGCCATAACTTGCCGACCAGCGTGCCGGCAGGCTGGGCCATGTGATCACCCTGCGAATCCCCGGTGTCCAGCAAGCTTTCTCCGGCGTCTGGAGATGCCGCAGGCTGTGGACCCAGCACCGTCCTGGACACCTTGATATGACCAAAGCCCTGCAGAACTTCCAGCAAGGCGCGAACCTGCGTTGCATCGGCATCGAGCACCCGCGGGATCAGGTATCCAACCGCAGGCTTGCGCCACAACAGCGCGCAGATCTGCGTCACCGGCGCCACCAGCTCAATCGGCAACCTCGTGAGGTTGGGCCAGGACCGAAGCCGGATCAGATCATTGACTTCCACCTCGGACTGTTGACTCTGCAGCGCGCAGTGGTAGGCCGCACGCCACTGCAACTCCATCAGCGGCAAGGCGCCGCTTGGCGGCTGGCCCCAAGCTACCGACTTGATCGTGATCCGCTCGGGATGGGACTGATAGGCCGCATCCCAGTTCTGGATGTCCGTCACATAGCAGCGCTGCTCCGGATAGACCGAAACGCTGCCGCAGCCATCAATCTGAAACAGGCTGGGTACGGCGTGATTCGCTGCCTGGTGAAGCGCGTTGCTTAAGGGCGATCGTGTTTTCATAACCATGTTTCCAATTTTTACGAAGCACATGCGTCCGCAACGGATACAGATTCCAAAGCACTTATCCAGGGAAAGTTTTTTGACCTATCTCAATTTGTAATCATTTGACGCCTAAAGCATTGCGTTGCGGAGCTCATCGGCCGTGACCCGGCGGAGAAAAGAACACCACTGTGAGCAATCAAGCGTTTTTTTGCGAAGCGGCAAGCTGATCACGGGGCAGCTTCGTATCCGGCACGCAACGCGATCAGCATCGACGTCCGCACGCGTGCGGCAAAAAGCTTTCAAACTGTCGGATTGGTCACATTTTCAACAGCAGCATCCAGACATCAAGGTAAATTGATGTAAAAATAATTACAAATACACGCCATCAGGGTCGGCTACTTAGCTATTTGGATTGCGGAAAAAAAAGGCCCCATGAGTCGCTCCCCCAAAAATACAAGCCCGACCGGGCAGCCCGGCCACACCAACTGCATGGCCTGCGCGACCCGATCGAACTGCATCGTGGGAATGCTGGCGCCCGAAGACTTTGCAATTGCTTCACCCCTGGTTCGCGAGAGTGCATTCCGCAATGGAGACGAAATTTCCCCGGAAGGAGAAATGGCATCCAGTGTGAAGATCGTCAAGGTGGGTACCGTGTTTGGTTACCGTACCGGCAAGGATGGCCGCCGTCGCCCTATCGGCATCGCTGGCCGCGGATCGGTATTTGGGATGTACAGCTGCTTTGGACGGCACAACCAGGTATCGGGGGTTGCGGTATCGGCGGGTCGTTACTGTGAACTTTCCATTCAGCATCTGGAAGAGAAAGCCCCTTGGGCTGACTCGTTTCGCGAGCATCTGATCAACGGCTGCATACACTCCTTCGGGCTGACAGCCGATTGGTCGGCCGCCATGCGCCTGCGCACGCTGGTCAAGCAGCTCGCCTACACCCTGTTACTCCTGAGCGACGTTCAGGGCAGTCCCGTCGTCCAGTTACCCACGCACACCGCCTTGGCCGAACTCCTGGGCACGACGCGCGAATCCATCGTGCGCGGATTGATTGTGCTGGAGGGCGAGCGCTGCATAGCCAAGCTGGAACGAAAGAAGTGCCACGTGTATGGCGACCGCCTGCTGCAATGGCTGGACAGCGCCCTGCTTGTGCAACCGCCCAACCTTGAGATAAATGAAATCAAACTGCTCGATGCCAGGTAGCCGGGCAGACCGCCGCACCTGACACGAAGCAGCCTCAGCGCGCCCGCGCCTTCACGGCCGCGTCCGGAAAGTCGCTGAACACACCGTCCACGCCCATCTCGAAAAACTTCCGGTACTCGGCCACCGCATCGCCGCGGTAGTCGGACACGAGGCGTTTGGCCTCGCTGCGGAAGGTAAACGGGTGCACGAACAGGCCCGCAGCGTGTGCGTCTTTCACCACCGGCGTGGGCGGCAGCAACACGCGGTCGCGCTCGTCGGTCAGGCCGTCGCCATTGAGGTCGTCGGGTTTGCCGTCGCCGTTGGCGTCCACCTGCCGCGCGGGCAACAGGTAGGCCTTCCAGGGGCCGATGCCGTCGGCGTAGGTTTTGATCTCCTTCAGGCCGGCGGGCGTCAGCAGGTCGGCAAAAGTGCGGCTGTTGTTGGCAAGGGCGAAGTCGTAAGGCTTGTCGAACGGCGGCTTGAGCGTGACCTGGCCCTGGGCGTTCACCCCGTCGCCGTCGATCAGCTGCACCAAACGCACGGACGTCTTGCTGCGCAGGTATTTCAGGTTGGCCACTTCAAACGACTGCACGATGACCGGCGAACTTTTCGTGGTGTAGCCGTACTCGGCCAGCAGCGCGAGCAAGCGGTCTTCCAGCGCCAGCCCGGCGTTCACGTGGTAGGTCGGGTGTTTGGTCTCGGGGTAGACACCGACCGTGCGGCCGGCGCGTGCGCCTTCGGTGCGTGCCAGTTCGAGCACCTCGCGCAGCGTCGGGATCGCGTATTTACCGTTGTGGGATTGGTCGCGCTCGGCCATGGGCTGCCGGGTACGCAGGGTCTTGATCTCGGCCAGCGTCAGGTCGGTGGTGAACCAGCCGGTTTCCGCCACCCCATCGACCTGCCGGGTGGTCTTGCGGCTCGCAAACTCGGGCCGGGTCGACACGTCGGTGGTGGCCGTGATGTTGGGCTCGTGCCGCACCACGAGTTCACCGTCTTTGGTGGCCACCACATCGGGCTCGATGAAATCAGCGCCCAGCTCGATGGCGCGTTTGTACGATTCCAGCGTGTGCTCCGGCAGATAACCGCTGGCGCCGCGATGCCCGATGACCAGCGGCGCCTTGCCGTCCAGCGTGGGATAACGACCCGTTGCAGCGGTGGTCGAGCCGCCGGCACAGGCGGCCAGGCCCAGGAGGCCGACAGCGGCCAGACCGGCCGCGAGGATGCGCAATGAAACCATGGGTCGTCTCCGTGAATGAATGTCCCACTATGGTGCATGCAAGTGACGGTTTGATGAAGCGCTGTTGCAAGGGCTTATCCCGCACCTTGCCGCCGGCTTTGCGGGAGCTTCACACGATAGACACGGCAGAAAGCCTGCTTGCCGTAGAAAATTCCTGATAACGCGAACTTTTTACCTCTCTGGCCACTCAGTCATGCTTATGAAACGCTGGACCCTGCTCGCCGCCACCGTACTGGCTCTCGGCATTGCCGTTCTCGCGGGCTGCGCCACGCTCGACGAGCGGCAGCGCGCCTGGATCTTCCAGCCCAGCGACCGCAGCTGGAGCGGCGGCCTGGCCGCTGCCGAAGGCATGGAAGACGTCTGGATAGGGTTCAAGGCCAAAGCCAGCGGTGACGAACAGGCCACCCTGCACGGGCTGTGGCTGCCCGCCGAACAGCCAAAGGCCCCCGTGCTGCTTTATCTGCACGGTGCCCGCTTCAATGTGACCGGCTCGGCCCCGCGCATGCGCCGCATGCAGGAGCTGGGCTTTTCGGTGTTGGGCGTGGACTACCGTGGCTTCGGCAAAAGCACCCAGGCCCTGCCCTCGGAAGAGTCCGCCTACGAGGATGCCCGCGCCGCCTGGGACTGGCTCGCCAAGAAATATCCCGACCGCCCCCGTTATGTCTTTGGCCACTCGCTGGGCGGCCCGATTGCCATCAACCTCGCCACCGAGGTCAACGACGAAAGCGGCACGATTGTCGAAGGCACCTTCACCTCCATTGCCGACGTGGTCAGCACCTCCAAATGGGGCTGGATGCCGGTGTCGCTGCTGATCACCCAGCGTTTCGAGGCCGCCCGCAAGGTCGGCAAGATCGGCTCGCCGCTGCTGGTGGTGCACGGCGGTGAAGACCGGCTGATCGCCCCCGACCTCGGGCGCAAGCTGTACGAGGCCGCCGCGCAGCCCAAGCTGTTCATGCTGGTCGAGGGCGGATCGCACCACAACACCAACTCCGTCGGCCAGGCGCAGTACCGCCAGGCGCTGACGCAGCTGTTCAGCCTGAAATAGCCCAGCGCTGGCAAGGCACCCGCTCCGCGCAGCCACCCGGCGCGCAGCGATCTGATACGCTCAGATCAATGTCCGCCACACCCCCTGCTCCTGACTCCGCCGCCCCCGCGGTGACCGCCGAACCGCCAGCCATGTCGCCCGCGCTGATTGTGCTGGTGCTGACCCTGCTGCTCGGCATCCAGCCCATCACCACCGACCTCTATTTGCCGGCGCTGCCCGCCCTGACGGAAGGTTTTGGGGCGCCGATGGCGCAGGCCCAGCTCACGCTCACCGGGCTGCTGCTGGCGTTTGGCGTTTCCCAGCTTTTCTGGGGCCCGCTGTCCGACCGTTTTGGCCGCCGGCCCATCCTGCTGTGGGGCCTGGGCGCCTACGTGCTCGCGGCCATAGGCGCCGCGCTCGCGCCGTCCATGGCGCTGCTGATCACCTGGCGCATCGTGCAGGGCGCGGCCATGGGGGCGGCCGTCATGTGCGCGCGCGCCATCGTGCGCGACCTCTACACGCCGGTGGCCGCCGCACGCGCCATGTCCCGCGGCCTGAGCGGCCTGGGCGTGATTGCCTGCCTGAGCGCGCCGCTTGGCGGCCTGCTCTCGGACGTTTTCAACTGGCGCGCGGCGCTGCTGGCACTGGCCGTGTTCGGCGCCGTAGCGCTGGCCATGATTGCGCTGCGCTTCAAGGAAACCCTGACGCTGAAAAACCCGCGCGCGCTGGAGCCGGCCACGCTGGTGCGCACCTGGTGGACGATTGTGCGCAACCCGACCTTTGTGGCCTTTTCGGCGCTGTCCACGGCTTCCTACGGCGGGTTGTTCACCTTTCTGGCCGCCTCGTCCTTTGTGTTTATCGGCGTGTTGGGGCTGAGCAAGACGCAGTACGGCCTGGTGATGTTTTCGATGTCCTTTGTCTATGTGCTGGGCACCTTCTGGTGCCGCCGGTTGCTGCCGCGTTTTGGGGTGCGGCGCTCGGTGGCGATTGCCGGCGTCCTGACGCTCAGCGGCGGCCTGCTGATCAGTACCCTGGCCTGGGCCGGCGTCCATAACGTCTGGGCCCTGCTGTTGCCCTATTACCTGTTTGTGTTTGCGCACGGTGTGCACCAGCCCTGCAGCCAGAGCGGCGCCGTCAGCCCCTTTCCGGGTGCGGCCGGCGCAGCTTCGGCACTGAACGGCTTTCTGATGATGCTGGCGGCCTTTGCCATGGGCGGCTGGCTGGGCAGCCACCTGGACGGCACGGTGTTCCCGCTGGCTTATGGCGTGTTGTTCTGGAGCGTGTGCATTTCCGCGGTCGCCTGGACACTGGTTCAAAAACACGGCGACCCTGCAACGCCGGGCCTGCCCCAGCGGCCATGACCAAACCCCGCTGGATCGGCCTTGCCGGACCCACCGCGTCGGGCAAAACCGCCGCGGCCTTCGCCATTGCCGGGCGCCACCCGGTGGAAATCATCAGCGTCGATTCAGCGCTGGTCTACCGCGGCATGGACATCGGCACGGCCAAGCCAACACCCGTCGAACTCGCTACCGTGCCGCACCACCTGATCAACATCCGCGACCCGCTGCAGGCCTACAGCGCGGCCGAGTTTGTTGCCGACGCCACGCGCCTGATCGACGACATCGCAGCGCGCGGCAAGCTGCCGCTGCTGGTGGGCGGCACCATGCTGTATTTCAAGGCCCTGCTCGACGGGCTCGACGACATGCCCAAAGCCGACCCGGCGATTCGCGCCGCGCTGCTGGCCGAAGCGGGCGAGAAAGGCTGGCCCGCGCTGCACGCGGAGCTGGCCGCGGTGGATGCTGTGACCGCCGCGCGGCTGGCGCCCAATGACTCGCAGCGTATTTCCCGCGCGCTGGAGGTGTTTCGCCTGACCGGGCTGCCGCTGTCGTCGTTCCAGAAAAAAAATGCTATCGAAAAAGTAGCTGGTGGCGCACATCCCATAAGGGCTGGAGCCCTGATTTCCCTTGAACCGCAAGACCGCGCCTGGTTGCACGAACGCATCGCCCAGCGCTTTGACACCATGCTGGCCGCCGGTTTTCTCGACGAGGTGCGGGCCCTGCGTGCGCGCGGCGACCTGCACCCCGACCTGCCGTCCATGCGCTGCGTCGGTTACCGCCAGGCCTGGGAAGCCCTGGACGGCGCCTTCCCCATGAGCGAACTGCGCGAGCGGGGCATTGCCGCCACGCGCCAGCTCGCCAAGCGCCAGATCACCTGGCTGCGCTCCATGCCCGAGCGCCAGGTGGTCGCCTGTGACGCAGCAGACGCGGTGCAGCAGGTGCTTGATACGGTGGCCGCGTTCAGTGCAACTTGATGCCAGCAACTTTTTCAGACCTGCAGCGCCTGCGCTGTCATCCGGACTCGATCCGGGATCCATGCCGCATGAACCACGTCAGCAGCTTGCGCAGCATGGATTGCGGGTCAGGCCCGCAATGACAAATCTACATTGCATGGGAGCGTGTGCTTGAGCCTCGTCGTCCAGAACCTCAGCAAACACTACGGCGACGTCGTGGTGTTCAGCAACGTCTCTCTGCAGGTCGCACCCGGCGAGTTTGTCGCCATCGTCGGCGAGTCGGGTGTCGGCAAATCGACGCTGCTCAACTGCATGGCCGGGCTGGACAGCTGGGACGCGGGTTCGGTGTCGCTCGATGGCGTGGACCTGGGCGCGCTCAGCGACGACCAGCGCGCCCTGCTGCGCCGCCAAAAAGTCGGCTTCGTCTTCCAGGCCTTTCATGTGTTGCCGCACCTGGACGTCGCGCAAAACGTCGCCCTGCCCCTGTTGCTGCTCGGCCAGCACGACGACGATCGGGTGCAGGCCATGCTGGCCGCCGTCGGGCTGGAAGGCCTGGGCACGCGCCTGCCGCAGCAGCTTTCGGGCGGACAGTTGCAGCGCGTGGCGATCGCGCGCGCCCTGATCCACCGGCCCAGCCTGCTGCTGGCCGACGAACCGACCGGCAACCTTGACCCCACCACCGCCGCCAGGGTCATGGATGCGCTGGTGGCGCAAACCCGTGAACACGGCGCCGCGCTGGTGCTGGTCACCCACTCGGAAACCGCTGCCGCGCGCGCCGACCGTGTGTTGCATCTGAGCAGCGAAGGCATCACGGGCTGACGCCAGGCAGACCTTCCCGAAGACAATGACTTGTCAAAGTCTCCATCAGCCCCAACTGAATCCTGATGAACGCCTCATCCTTTGAAACCCTGGAGTTGCTCCCCGCAACGGCGCCGCGCCAGTTGTTTGTGCTGCTGCACGACGCTGGCGGTTCGGCCATGGACATGATGGAGCTGGCCACACTGCTCGGCGAGTCCTTCGGTGAAGCGGCCGTCGTGATGCCGGAAGGCGTCGAATCCATCCACCTGGGCAAGACCGAGCGGCAGTGGTTCCCGACCTTTGAACTGACCGACGCCAACCACCCGGAACGCGTGGCCCGGGCGGTGCCGACCCTGGCGGCCTTCATTCGCCAGCAGCAGGAGCGTTTTGGCATCCTGCAGTCCGACACCGCGCTGGCCGGGTTTTCGCAGGGCGCCACCCTGGCGCTGGCACTCAGCGATCAGCACGACGGCCTGGTCGGTCGCGTGCTGGCTTTTTCAGGGCCTTATGCGGCCTGGCCCGACAAGGCCCCTGCGCTCACGACCATTCATTTGCTGCATGGCCAGCTCGACACCGTGGTACCGGCGCGGCTGGCCCAGCAGGCCTATGCCGAACTGATGGCGCTGGGCGCCGACGCCACCTGCGACATCGCTTCGAGCATCGGCCACGAGCTGCACCCCGCACTGATGGCGCAGGCCGTGCACCGGTTGCAGACCTGCGTGCCGCTGCGCTTCTGGCGTTCGGCCTGACCCTGCTTAACGCCCAACCAGCAGATCGGCGTAACGCGCCAGATCCACATTGCCCCCGCTCACGATCACGCCGACGCGAGCACCCTTGATCGCCGCCGCGTCCGTGCAGGCGCCGGCAAACGCCAGGCAGCCGGTCGGCTCCACCACCATCTTCATGCGCTCTGCAAAAAAGCGCATTGCTTCCACCAACTGCGCATCACTGACGGTCAGGATGTCGTCCACATCGCGGCGGATGATGCCGAAGGTGTACTCACCCAGGTGCTGGGTCTGCGCGCCGTCGGCAATGGTCTGGGGCACGGGAATGTGCACGATGCGGCCGGCACGCAGCGACTGCTGCCCGTCGTTGCCGGCTTCGGGCTCCACGCCATAGACCTTGCACTGCGGCGCCAGCGCGCGGGCGGCAAGCGCCGAGCCGCTGGTCAACCCGCCGCCGCCGGTGCACACGTACAGGCAGTCCAGCGGTCCGGTTTCCTCGAACAGTTCCTTCGCCGCCGTGCCCTGGCCGGCAATCACATCGGGGTGGTCGTAGGGCGGAATCAAGGTCATGCCGCGCTCCGCCGCCAGCCGCAGCGTCAATGCCTCGCGGTCTTCGGTGAAGCGGTCGTACAGCACCATCTCGGCGCCGTAGCCCCGTGTGGCCGCCAGCTTGGCTGCCGGCGCGTCCTGGGGCATCACAATCAGCGCCGGCATGCCCAGCAGCCGTGCCGACAGCGCGACCGCCTGCGCATGCGACAGCGCATTGAAGGCCCCGCGGAACTTGAAAGCACCCATGCGCTGGAAGTTCTCGCACTTGAAGAAAAACTGCGCACCCCAGCGCGCATCGGCAGTGGCCGACCGCAGCACCGGTGTGCGGTGCGCATGGCCTGCTATCCGCGCGGCGGCGGCAACAACATCGTCGTAGGTAGGGAGCTGCATGGCGAGGGGGCTTTCATTCAAGGGTTGGTGAACAACGATAGCCTAGAACCTGACCGTCATCACCGCCAGCACCCCGAAAGGCACAATCAGGCGCATGCTCGCCCTTCTTTCCACCTTCTCCTGGCAGGAGCTGCTGCACCACAAGTGGCGCAACGCGGCGGCCGTGGTGGCCGTCATGCTGGGTGTGGCGCTGGCGTTTTCGGTGCAGCTGATCAATGCCTCGGCACTCAGCGAGTTCTCGCAGGCCGTGCGTTCGGTCAACGGCCAGCCCGACCTGGAGCTGCGCGCGGTGCGCGGCGGGTTTGACGAAGCGGTTTACGCGCGCGTGGCCAACCACCCGCAGGTGGCGCTGGCCAGCCCGGTGCTGGAGTTCAGCACCTTCGCCGTCGCCCCCGGCGGCCAGCGGGTCGCCTTGCGCGTGGTGGGTGTCGATGCGCTGGTGGTCGCCTCGCTGGCGCCGGCCCTGATGCCCGTGCCCTCGGCCGGGGCCGAACGCCTGGCCCTGCTCGCCCCCGGTGCGGTTTTCCTCAACGCGGCCGCGCGGCAAAGCCTGCCCGGCGATCGGCTGCAGTTGCAAAGCGGGCTGCAGTTGCTGGACGCGCGGGTGGCCGGCAGAGTCAGCGCCGAGGGCGCCGCGCTGGCGGTGATGGACATAGGCGCGGCGCAGGAACTGTTCGGCCGGCTCGGCCAGCTCTCGCGCATCGACATCCGCCTGCAGGCCGGCGCCGACCGCGCCGCCTTCATCAGCTCGCTGCAACTGCCGGCCGGCATCACCGCCACCGAGCCGGGCGACGACGCGCAGCGCGTGAGCAACCTGTCGCGGGCCTACCGCGTCAACCTCACGGTGCTGGCGCTGGTGGCGCTGTTCACCGGCGCCTTCCTGGTGTTTTCAGTGCTGTCGCTGAGCGTGGCCAAACGCGCGCAGCAGTTTGCCCTGCTCGGCGTGCTGGGCCTGACCGGCCGCGAACGCCTGCGCCTGGTGCTCTGGGAGTCGGCGCTGCTGGGCACGGTCGGCAGCGTCGCCGGCATTGCGCTGGGCACGGCACTGGCCGCGCTGGCGTTGAGGGTGCTGGGTGGCGACCTGGGCGGCGGCTACTTTTCCGGCGTGGCCCCGGCCCTGCAGTGGAATGCGGGCGCGGCCGCGGTGTATGGCCTGCTCGGCGTGGCCGCGGCGCTGGTCGGCGGCTGGTGGCCAGCGCGCGCCGCGCAAAAGTTGCCGCCAGCGCAAACCCTCAAGGGCCTGGGCGCGCCGCCGGCCGGCGGTACGCCTTACCGGCTCAGCCTGCTGCTGATGGTCGCTGCCGGCCTGCTGGCCTTGACGCCGCCGGTCTTTGGCATCGCACTCGGCGCCTACCTGTCGGTCGGGCTGCTGCTGGTCGGCGGCATCAGTGCGCTGCCCTGGCTGATCGCCCTGCTGTACGACCGCATCGCCCCGCACGTGTCGCACCGCCTGTTGCCGCTGCTGGCGGTGGAACGGGCGCGGCGTGTGCGCGGCAGTGCGGCGGTGGCCGTCAGCGGCGTGGTCGCCTCGCTGAGCCTGGCCGTGGCGCTGACGGTGATGGTGGCGAGTTTTCGCGACTCGGTCACCCACTGGCTGGACGTGGTGCTGCCGGCCGACCTGTACGTGCGCACCGCCGGCACCACCGCCGCCAGCGACACGGTGTTTTTCTCGCCCGCGTTTGTGCAGGCGCTCGCGCAGCTGCCCGGCGTGGCGCGTCTGAACACGCTGCGCGTGACTTCCCTGCTGCTGGACCCCAACCAGCCCGCGGTGGCGCTGATTGCGCGCGACCTGCAGGACCCCGCCGGCAGCCTGCCGCTGGTGGGCAGCGCGCTGCCGGTACCGGCCGGTCACGTGGCGATTTATGTGAGTGAACCCATGGTCGATCTGTACGGTGCCCGCCCGGGCACCGTGTTTTCCCAACTTTCAGGGTCTTTTGAGGCTCTGGCCCTTGATGGACGGGCGCGAGGAGCTATGAATTCAGGAGCATCCCAGGCTAACCCCAAGTTCTACGTGGCCGGTGTCTGGCGGGACTACGCGCGCCAGTTCGGCGCCATCGCCATGGACAGGCGCGACTTTGAAGCCCTCACCGGCGACCGGCGCGTGAACGACATCGCCTTGTGGCGCGCCCCCGGCGCGGGCGACGCGCAACTGCAGCAGGCCGTGCGCGCGCTGGCGCAGGCGCAGACGGGCTCGGGCGAGCTGATCGAGTTTGCGTCGAGTGGCCAGATCCGCGCCACCTCGCTGCGCATTTTCGACCGCAGCTTCGCCGTGACCTACTGGCTGCAGGCGGTGGCGATTGCGATCGGCCTGTTCGGCGTGGCGGCCAGCTTCAGCGCGCAGGTGCTGGCGCGGCGCAAGGAGTTTGGCCTGCTGGCCCACCTGGGGCTGACGCGGCGGCAAATCCTCACGCTGGTCGCCGGCGAAGGCGCCGCCTGGACGCTGGCCGGCGCGCTGGCCGGCCTGGGCCTGGGGCTGGCCGTGTCGCTGGTGCTGGTGCACGTGGTCAACCCGCAGAGTTTTCACTGGACCATGGACCTGGCCCTGCCCTGGGCGCGGCTGCTGGCGCTTTGCGCGGCGGTCATTCTGGCGGGCACCGTCACCGCCTGGCTGGCCGGGCGCGCAGCGGCGGGCAAGGACGCGGTGCTTGCCGTCAAGGAAGACTGGTAAGCCGATTCGCCAGCTTTGCGGCCGGCGGTTTGCTGCCGGCTATGCAGCGACAGTGGACGATGCGCGCTTTCTTTTGCTTACCAAGATGACGCTTTGAATGCGGCATTGTCATCACAACGCCGCATGATCTGCCTACGATGGGCACATCACTTCAACAAGGCATTCACCATGGCGCCCGCTCAATACCGCATTGAAAGCAGGAACACGCTGCGGGGCAGCCTGCTCCCGAACAACGCCCTCAGGCAGCTCTACACAGACCGCTCTCTGGCCGTGGCCGTGGCGGTCAAAAGCCTTGCCGACCCGACCTGCCAGGACATCCGCGTGGTGCACGTCCCCAGCGGCGAAATTGTTTTCCAGACTGCGCCGACGCACTAAGGAAGCGCTGAACAAGTCCCCTGCGGCGCGCGATCAGCCGGGCTCGGGCGGTCTGCGGCGTTGAATTTCTTGCCAATAGCCAGCTATTGGCTGCGAAATCCGCCTTGCATCCCATCCCGATCCGGCTGCCGCGCCTCCGCAAGGACTCCTTCAGCGCTTCCCTAATCCTTCTCACACCTGGCGGAACTGCGCCAGCGTCAGCAGCAGGTTGCGCGTGGCGCCGTCCACCGCTTCCAGCGGCCTGTGCGCCACCGCCGTGTGGCGCGTCAAGGCTGGCTTGAGCGGAACCACCTGCACGCCCTGGTGCAACTGCTCACCGGCGTGTTCCAGCGGCAGCAAGGCCGCACCGTAACCGGCGGCCACCAGGCTTTTCATGGCCTCGTTGTAGTTGAGCTCGATGCGGGTGCGCGGGCTCAGGCCCGCGTCGGCAAACCACTCCATGGTCAGGCGGTACATCTGCGTGGTCGAGTCGTTGAAGATCAGCGGCCGCGCGGCCAGCCATTGCGGCGTGATGCGTTTGGGTACCGCCCATGCCTGGGGCACAAAGGCCATCATCGGGTCGCTGCGCCAGTGCGTGAGCACAATGCCGGGCCGCTCCGTCTGCGGCAGGGCGACCAGCCCCACATCCAGCGTGCCCTGGCCCAGCCGCTCCATGGACTGCGCCGAGCCCAGGATGCTGACCTCGACATCGATGTCCGGGTGGGCGCGCTCCATGGCCTTGAGCACCTTGGGCAGCAGGTAGACCAGCGCGCCGGTCGAGCTGCCCAGCCGCACGCGGCCGGTGCGGCCCTCGACGTGGCGCTGCACCGCGTCCACCGCATCGTCGGCATCGCGCAGCAGGCGCCTGGCGCGCTCGACCAGCACCACACCGGCCGCGGTGGGCTCCACCTTTCTGCCGCCGCGCAGCACCAGCGTTGCCCCGAGCCGGCTTTCCAGCTCGCTGATGTGCAGGCTCACGGTGGGCTGGGCCAAGTGCAGCGCGCGCGCCGCCGCCGAAAAAGTGCCGAGGTCGGTGATGGCCACCAGGGTGCGGAGTTGGTCAAGGTTCAGTTCGCGCATCAGAAATCCTGATAATTTTGATCAGAAAACTCAACTTCCACAATACCACGATCCACCGCACCATCGGGGACTTCCACCTCAGGAGTACCGCCATGTTGCACAAGACCCTCGTCCTCCCTTTCGCCGCGCTGGCGCGCGGACTTGCTCAGCGGCTGCAGCCCAAACCACGCGGGGCGGTGCAGGACAAGGGCTTGCGGCAAAGCCGCGCCGAGCTGGCGCAGATGAGCGCGCGGGAGCTGAACGACCTGGGCATCAGCCGCGGCGACATTCCCGCCCTGCTCGATGACCCGGCGGGCTGGCGCAGGGACAGGCACTGTTGATGGCCGGCGTCGGCCCGGCGGCCGGTCAGTGGGTGATGGCCACCAGCACGCTGCAGGGCGCGTGTTCGATCAGCGACTTGGACACCGAACCACGCCACCAGCGCGCCGCCCAGCCATCGAGATGTTTATGGCCCACCACAATCAGGTCGGCGCTGATCTTTTTCGCGTACTTGGTGATTTCGTCAACGGTTTCACCCACCACCACCTCGCCCTTGGCCTGGTGGCCTGCGTCGGCAAGCTGACGCAAGCCCTCATCCAGAATGGCGGTGTACTTTTCCTTCTCGTGTTCGGCCAGGCTCCTGTCGTACACACCGCCTTCCACACCGATCAGGTCCATGTAGAGCGGCGTCACGGCAATCAGGGTCAGCGAGGCCTGGCTCCACTGCGCAATCTCCTGGCAGTCCAGCAGCGCCTTCTGCCCCGCCTTGGAGCCGTCATACGCCAACAAAATTTGCTTGTACATGGGTGCATCTCCTGCAGAGAGTCAAAGGAAAGGGTTTCATCAACGCTTCAAGGATAGACCTTACACCCGGCCCTCGCAACCCGGTGTTGTCCCGCACACCGGCCGTGCTTGCTGCGAGAATGATTCGATGCGCCCACACGCCACGCCTGCCCTTCATGCGCCCAGCCCGGTGCGCCGCCGCCTGTTGCAGGCACTGGCGGCGGGCATGGCGGCCGGCGCCGGCCCAGCCTTCGCGCTGCCCGCCAGGGTGCTGCAGTTTCCGCGCGACTTTGGTGCACACCCCGACTTTCGCACCGAGTGGTGGTACATCACCGGCCACGCCAACTCGGGCGCGCGCGAGTTTGGTTTCCAGCTCACGTTCTTTCGCTCGCGCGTGGACGGCACGCAGGGTATGGCGTCGAAGTTCGCCGCCAAACAGTTGATCTTCGCGCATGCGGCCGTCACCGACGTGGCGGGCAACAAACTCTGGCACGACCAGCGCATTGCCCGCGAAGGTTTTGACATTGCCAGCGCCAGCACGCAGGGCATGGCCCTGAAACTGCGCGACTGGTCGCTGCAAAGCCAGGGGCGCACGCACAGCGCCCGCCTGCCCGCCACCGACTTTGCGCTGAACCTGCAGTTCACCGAAACCCAGCCCGTGCTGCTGCAGGGCAAGCAGGGCCTGTCGCGCAAAGGGCCGGAAGAAAAACAGGCCAGCTACTACTACAGCCTGCCGCAACTGGCCACCAGCGGCAGCCTGCAGGTCAAGGGCCAAAACTTCAGCGTGAGCGGCAAGGCCTGGCTGGACCACGAGTGGAGTGAAGAGATACTGCACCCCAGCGCCGCAGGCTGGGACTGGATTGGCATGAACTTCGACGACGGCAGCGCCCTGACCGCCTTCCGGCTGCGCGACAAGGCCGGCAACACCTTGTGGGACGGCGGCTCGTTCCGTTCTGCCACAGGCGATGTGTATTCTTTCAGCCGCGGCGAAGTGATCTTCAAACCCGTGCGCCGCTGGAAAAGCCCGCTGAGCCAGGCCAGCTACCCGGTCGAGTGGCTGGTGCGCACCCCGGCCGACATCTACACCGTGCGCGCCGTCATCGACAACCAGGAACTCGACAGCCGCCAGTCCACCGGCGCCATCTACTGGGAAGGCCTGAGCGAGCTGATAGACAGCAATGGCAAACGCGTCGGGCGTGGGTACCTGGAGATGACGGGGTATGCGGGGGTGTTGCGGTTGTGATGATTGGCGTTGCTGGCTAACGGCAATATGTAGTTATCGATAGCAATCTGCGTTTGGTTGGCTATGTCGGTTATCGGCCAACACCAGACATTGGCGAAAGCTCCCGATAGCGGACAGTCATCCTCTATTTGGGGGATATAGTTCAGGCAAAGAATTCTCTCCAAGATCGCAAAGCAAACGCGCAGGAAGGATAACGTGGGTAGTTACGCTAAATGCTGGCTAGGCGACCTTAATGTCGGCTCTAGCAGGAATGAAATAGATCCAAACCTGATTTCTCTATTTCGTCAACAGGACAAAGTCGTCCTGTCTGCTCCGTTTCACAAGCTTCCGGCGAGCCTTGAGCACTATCGAGAGTCGCTAGAGGAGGACAGCGACCTCAAACTCGTCTACTACCAGGTCCCAGTTAATGTGGTACGCGACCGACTTGAAGTCCTTGGATACACCATAACTACCGTTGAGGATGCGTTTAGAGAGTGGGTCAAAGGTGAGCATGCGCAAAAAATCGAATCAATGAAAGTGTGGGCTGAACAGGACTCAGAAACTCGGAAGCTCATGGAGGATCATTACCGCACCGATGCCGAGATATTGGCGTCGGTAACACCCCGTAGTTGGATAGAGGGTCTAAAAATGATCCGGTCGTCCGAATTGGAAACCAGCTATCACGCCCGATTTGAAGGTCCCCATAAAGGAACGCTGATCGGGTACATGCTTTCCAATGAATGGTATGGCTTCCCTGGTTATGACGTCTTCGTGCCTTTGAGGCTCGCCATCGAGGCATTCGGGGACGACGGGGACTTAATCTACGATTTGACTGACTTGGTATGGTCTTCCAATTTCGACGAAGGGGAAGACTTCGTCGAATTTGGTCTAGGCGTTTCCGCAGCTGAATACAGCTCGATGGCTAAAACCATAGTCTTGACAGAGGGTAAAACCGATGCTTGGATTCTCAGCGAGTCTTTTAAGGTTTTGTATCCGCATCTGCAAGACTACTTCTCGTTCTTGGATTTTGAAAGCACTGGCTACGGCGGCGGGGTAGGTAACTTGGCCAATGTCGTAAAGGCTTTCGCCGGAGCTGGGATCGTGAATAACGTTGTGGCTTTGTTCGACAACGACACCGCTGCAGCAGCAGCGTGCAAAGCGATCGAGAAGATTGCTTTGCCAGCGAATATTGTGATTCGACAGCTACCGAAGCTCGATTTTCTAGAAAATTATCCGACGATAGGACCAACCGGCGCAGCAAAATTAGATGTCAATGGAATTGCAGCCAGCATTGAACTTTACTTGGGTGAGGATGTGTTGAGATTAGACAGCGGGAATCTTGCGGTAGTTCAGTGGACTGGATACGAAAAATCTGTGAATCAGTACCAAGGCGAACTTCTAGAAAAGTCTAAAGTGCAAGCGCGTTTTCGTGAAAAACTATCTCGCCACAGCGGCCCGGCAGGGCCAGACTGGGACGGCCTTAGGGCCGTGTTTAGGGTACTGTTTTCTGCTTTCGAGGAAAAGAACAGGGGCGCTATCTGCAAGCGTCCCACAGAATACTATGGCGTTAGCTAGCACTAGAGTAGGGCTGCTTACCGCAGGCAGTTTTTGTAGATCGTCGATTACAAATAGAGCGTCCGCTCTCCATGAGCCCAACCGACCGCAAAGGGCCCATAACAGACATCCTGCAACGGAGGTTGTGTCTATCGCGCAAGGGCTACTGACTACCGATAACTACATATTCTCGATAGTTATGGTTTCTTTGCAAATGCCGTCCCAAGCAACAACCCCGGTGCAGCAGTCACAGTCCCATTTTCGGACTTCATTTTGACAAGCATTTCAGCGTGCCGGCCGCTTCTGAATTTTATGCATTTTCGGCCTGCAGTCCTTATTACACAAGCGTAAATAGCTACTAAATCAATAGCATCTTCCAAACTCACTCACAGAAGAAGTCCGGCTTAAAGGGTCACAACAAACGAAGTACGCCGCCCCGGATTACTCTGCACCTCGATGCTGCCGCCGTGCAGATCGACGGCGGTCTTCACAATCGCCAGACCCAGCCCGGTGCCGGGGATATCGCCAACGTTGCTGGCGCGGTGAAACGACTCGAACAGATGCGGCATTTCTTCAGCGGGAATGCCAATGCCCTGGTCTTCCACTTCAAACACGGTGCGCCCCGCCCTGTCTGAAATGGTGAAAGCCACCTGCCCGCCGCGCGGTGAATACTTGATGGCGTTGGACAGCAGGTTTCCAAAGATGTGGCGCAGCAGCTTGGCGTCAAACAGACCGGTGGCCACCCGTGGTGAAAATTGCGTGGTCACCGTGCAAGCGCCTTTGGACTGCAGGCGCGCCTCGTCCACGATGGCGTGGCACAGCGCAGGCAAATCAAGCTCCTGCGGGCGAAACTCCAGCATCTGGGCGTCGACCTGGCCGATCAGCAGCACGCGGTCCAGCATGCGGGTCATGCGCTGCACACCGGCGCCTATGCTTTCCAGGATTTCCGCTTTTTCGCTTTCCGGCATGCGGTCGCTGTACTCGCGCAGCAGTTCTGAAGCAGACAAAATCGCCGCCAGCGGGGTGCGAAACTCATGGCTGGTCATGGAGACAAAACGCGAGCGCAGGTCATTGAGCTCTTTCTCGCGCTGCAGGGCGGCCCGGATGTTGTCTTCTGCGCGGCGCCGGTCGGTGATGTCCAGCAGCGTCCAGATCACGCCGGCGGCCGGGTTGTTCGGGCTGACGCAGCGGCCGGCCAGCTGCACCCACAAAGTTTCACCGTCGCGCCGCAGCAGGCGCCGCTCTTCCACATAGACCCCGTCGCGGATCAGCGCCGCCAGGGTTTCGCTGCCGTGCGCCTCAAAGGTCTGGTCGTCGGCATAAAACAGCCGGGTCGAACGGCCCACCAGTTCTTCGCGGGCATAACCCGTCATCTCGACATATTTGTCATTGACCCACTGCATGCGCCGGCCGACGTTGTAGCTGATGCCCACCAGGGCGCTGTTGAAAATGGCCTCGCGCTCGGACGAAGCGCGTGCCAGCGCGACCTCCAGCGCCTTGCGCGGCGAGATGTCCATCACCGCCCAGACACTGCCCTGAGTCTGGTCGATCACGCTCACCGGTTTGCCGGACACCGTGGCCCAGAACAGGCTGCCATCGGTCTTGCGCATCTCCAGGTCACTCTGGTAGATGCGGCCTTCGCGGTTGCAAGCGGCTATATCCTTGGCCACGCGCAGGTATTCGTCGGGTGAGGCAAACAGCGCGCGCCAGTCGGTCGGCCCGCCGGCTTCGGGCGCCAGGCCGAACATTTTGGCCAGCGCGCGGTTGGACCAGCGAAACGCACCTTCCGGTGTCAGGAAGGCAATGCCCACCAGGGAATTTTCAAGAACGGTCTCGCGCTCCTGCAAGGTGTCACGCAACTTTTCTTCCAGGGCTCGCCGGCTGCTGATGTCCGAGAAGAAAGTCAGTGTGGCCTGCTCGCCGTCCCAGGGAACCACGGTCACGCTGATGCCTATCCAGCGGACTTCACCGTCGGGCATCAGCAGGCGAAGCTCATAACGGCTGGGCACCGCTTCACCCGCCAGGCGCCGGTTCTGCCGGTCCAGCACCAGCGCGTGGTCATCGGGGTGCACACGGTGCAGGAAGCCGATCTGCTGCATCTCTTCCAGCGACATGCCGGCCAGTTCTGCGGCACGCGGGTTGGCAAACGCAACACGCTGGTCCTTGATGACGATCATGCCCTCGCTGACATGTTCGATCACCGCGCGGTACCTCTCCTGCGACAGGCGCAAGGCCTGCTCGGCCGAGCGGCGGCCGGAGATGTCGCGGATGAAGGCGCCGAAATTGATTTCTTCATCGACCACCACGCTGAAGATGGACAGCTCGATGGCGACCAGCGCACCACTTTTGTGCAAGGCCTCAATTTCCAGCAGGCGGTTCACGGGCTGGCTTTGGCCGCTCTGCAGGTAGCGGGCCAGCCCGGCTTCATGCGCCTGCCGGTGCTGGGGCGGCACAATCAGCCGGCACATGTTCTGGCCCAGCGCTTCAGAGGCGGTCCAGCCCAACATGCGCTCGGCGCTGGCATTCCAGCTGGTGATCAGCCCCTGCGCGTTCATTTCCAGCACCGCGTCGCGGGCTGATGCCAGCAAGCTCACCATGTGCCGCTGCCGGGCTTCGAGCGCGCGGATCACTTTGACCGGGTCGGCCTCCACACCGGGGGTGTTCGAGGCGAAAGGCGGCGCAGTCAACACTTCAGGCGGTTCAGGGTCTGTGTTCATGGCGGTCAGTTGAAGAGTGTTGAGTCTGCGCGGCAGGCCCCGGAAGCGGGCTGTGCTGCGCGCATTCTCTGCGATGCCCATGAGATCGGTCAATCAAAAGCGGGCTGGCCGGTGGCTGCCGCTTTGGCCTGGCGCCGGTGTTTTTGCTTATAGAATTCTCCGGACCACAGCCGCGCCACCGCCACCTGCAGCGGCAAGTGCTGAACCGGACGGGCAACCATGGCGCGTATTCTGATCGTTGACGATGACCCGGCCCTGCTGAGGCTGCTGTCTTTGCGCCTGCACTACGAGGGGCACAGCACCATCGAAGCCGGCAGTGGCGCTGCCGCCCTGTCCAGGCTCGATCACGAACTGCCCAACATCCTGATCACCGACTTGCGCATGCCGGGCATGGACGGGCTGCAACTGTTTGAAGCCGTGCACCGGCGCTACCCCCTGCTGCCGGTTTTGATGCTGACCGCCAACGGCACCATTCCCGATGCGGTGCAGGCCATGCAACGCGGTGTGTTTGGCTACATCACCAAGCCTTTTGAGGGGGTGGACCTGATGCGCGAGGTGGATCGCGCGCTGGAGGTCTCGTCCGCACTCGGCGCCGACATGCCGGGCGAGCAGCCGGGCGAAGCGTGGCGGCAGGCGATTGTCACGCGCAGTCCGCGCATGGAAAAGCTGCTGGCCGAGGCCAGGCTCATGGCCCAGAGCGATGCCTCGGTGCTGATCCACGGCGAAAGCGGAACCGGTAAGGAGCTGCTGGCGCGTGCCCTGCACGCCTCCAGCGCCCGCGCCGCCCAAGCCCTGGTGGCGGTCAACTGTGGCGCCATCCCGGAGAACCTGGTCGAGTCCGAGCTGTTTGGCCATGTGAAAGGTTCTTTCACCGGCGCGGTGCGTGACAGTGTGGGCCTGTTCTCCAGTGCCGACCGGGGCACGATTTTTCTTGATGAAATTGCCGACCTGCCGCCGGCCATGCAGGTCAAGCTGCTGCGCGTGCTGCAGGAGCGGGAGGTGCGCCCCGTGGGTGCGCCCAGGCCGCACAAGGTGGATGTGCGCGTGATCGCCGCGTCCAACCGCCGGCTGGAAGATGAAGTCGCAGCGGGGCGCTTTCGCGAGGATCTGTTCTACCGGCTCAACGTGGTGGGCTTGACGCTGCCGCCGCTGGCTGAGCGCCGTGAAGACATTGCCTTGCTGGCCAACCACTTCATGCGCAGCCTGGCGCAGCGTTACGCCAAGGCCCTGACGGCGTTTGCACCGGGCGCACTTGAGCTGCTGGGGGCGGCACCCTGGCCGGGCAATGTCCGGCAGTTGCAGAACGTGGTTGAGCGCTGTGTGGTGCTGTGCACCGGCACGCTGATTCCGGTCAGCCTGGTGCAAAGTGCACTGAGCAGCCAGGGGCCGGAGCTGTTGCCGCTGGATGAGGCGCGCAAGGAATTTGAGCGCGGGTATTTGACCCAGTTGCTCAAGATGACCAATGGCAATGTGGCGCAGGCCGCCAAGCTGGCCAAGCGCAACCGGACCGACTTCTACGCCTTGCTGGCGCGCCACGATCTGGTGTCGACCAGCTTCAAAAGCTGAACCGGGCACCGGCCACGCTCTGGTGTTGCGTTGTCGGTTTTCACCGACAAGCGGAACCCCTGATTTTGCTGGCCTTTTTTTACCTAGCCGGAAATGTTGTCTGTGGATGCCGACAACTGACTCCTGCAACTTCTCGGTAACTCCTTGATTTCATTGAAGAAATGATCTGGCACAGATCTTGGGTGACAAGGCGGGTCCATCCCATAAAACTTCACGAGGAAACCCCATGAACTCAGAGCAGATCCAACTGGTGCAATCGACTTTCGACCTGGTGCGCCCGATTGCCCCAACCGCCGCCGACCTTTTCTACAAACGCCTTTTTGTCCTGAACCCCTCGCTTCGTCCGATGTTCAAGGGTGATCTGGTGGACCAGGGCCGCATGTTGATGTCCATGCTGAACGCGGCCGTCAACGGTCTCACGAATCTGGAGTCCATGATTCCCGTGGTGCGCCAGCTGGGCGCGCGGCACGTCAAGTACGGCGTGCGCGACGAGCATTACATCACTGTCGGCAGCGCCCTGCTCTGGACGCTGGCGCACGGTCTGGCAAGGCGGATTTCGCAGCCAATAGCTGGCTATTGGCAAGAAATTCAACGCAGCAGGCCGCCCGAGCCCGGCTGATCGCGCGCCGCAGGGGACTTGTTCGGCGCTTCCCTAAGCGCCATTGCAAGCGGGCGCGCCTGATGCGGGTCAAGCCGCTCAGCGCGCCGCGGCGTGACATGAGGTCAAACAGGGCCTCACGCCAATGCGCCATGCCGGCGCCACCCGTCCCAAAGCACCATCCCACAAATGGAGGATGCGGCAACAAGCGAGTCCGGCGAAAATTGACCAGGAATACTTTTTCTGGGGACCTCCATGCAAATCCTGGTCGTGGCAATCAGCTCCAGCCTCCGTCTTCTTGGGTCAGGCCTCCTTGCATTCGCAATTGTTGGCTGCAGCACCATCACGCACAAGCAGGCAGTGGGTATACCAAAAGACGATAAGCCCCAGCATATTGCGATCTTCTTCGACGGCACGCACAACGATGAAGCGTCGGATACAAATATCAAACGACTGCACTCACTGGTGAGCTTGCAAGGGCGCGCGGACCTCACTACCTTGTACATCGAAGGCGTTGGGACACGCGCCGACATTGCGGGCATGGCCACTGGCTACGGGCTCGGTGAGCGGGTTCGCATCGCCTATGGTTTTCTTTTAAAGCACCACCGCCCGGGAGACAAGGTGTACCTGTTTGGCTTCAGCCGCGGGGCGTATGCCGCGCGGGTACTGAACTCGCTGCTGTACCACGCTGGCTTGCCCGACAAACCCAACAACCGGACCCACGTGGACGTGGCGGAAGAGGTCTACGAGCTGGTCAAGGTCGAGAGCGACTACCCTGCCCAGTACGAGCCATTGCGGCGTCAACGTGTGCAAGAAGATCTTCAGACACGAAAGTTGGGGAAAGTGGATCCTCGGACACGCAAGTTGGGTCCGGCGCCGGCTGTGGAAGTGCAAGTGCTTGGACTTTGGGACACCGTGGAAGCACTTGGCGCACCCAACTGGCTGAGCCGGATCAGCCATAAAGCCCAGATTCAGCAGCACCTCGCGGACGTCGATAACGCGAATTCGCGGTACGGCGACAAGCTGTGCAATGTTCACTATGCGTTTCACGCCATGTCAATTGATGACAATCGCGAATGGATTTTTACCCCGCAGCTCCTGACGCGCCGGCACCTTGTGGCCGGATGTTCACCCGCCGAGCGCCCTCCCATTCTCGACGAGCGCGGCAACGTGCGGCCTGGTCGACTTCGCGAGGTGTGGTTTGCGGGTGCCCATTCTGACGTGGGTGGTGGGTACGCAGACGCACGCATGAGCGGGGTGAGCTTGAACTGGATGCTTGAGGAAATGCGCAAGGCCAACGTGGATCTGGTGCCAACAGGAACCAAAGTGCCGGAGGATCGCTTTGGCACAAGTCACAACCCCGAGGCCGGGGCTTTCTCGGCCATCTATCATTCGATCAACCGCGACCTGGTGGCGTACGTGCGCAGCGACGCCAGCCTGGTGAACCGGCTGTGCGTGCACCCATCGGTGTTTGAAAGGCGGAAATTTGTTCCCGTGAGATCGCATGAAAACAGTCAGTTGCAGTTGCGAAAGCCTGGCCGCGCATGCCTGAAGATGGCGAAGCCGCAACTCAACAGCCTGGACGCGCACGGCCGACTCACACAATCTGTCGAAACGGGAGATCAATGCCCGACAGGCACCGCGGCCATCGTGGACGTACGTGAAGATCCAGATTGCCAGGGGAAATAGCCATGAAAGTTCGCAATATCTTGCTCCCCGCGGTCCTGGTAGTTACCGCGACCCTGACCGGCTGTGCTGCGGTTCGGTATGAACCGACGTCCTATGACTCACCCAAGCCCGTCGAGGCCGGGGTGCCGGGCTGCTTGTCGGCGGGCGCCCTTGCCGCCCCGGGCGATGAGTGCCTCGCGCTTGTACGCGCCGACCAGTGGTGGTCCGACACAGGCGTAACTGTGAAGAAACAGGCAGCCTACAGGCTGACCGTTCCCCCGCATCAAGTCTGGTTCGACAAGGGCATCGTCAATAAACCGCCTTACGGTGACCCCGGGAACCGACTCATGAATCTTTTTGAGAGCTACAAGCGACATGAGGGGGGCTTGTGGTTCAGCCTGATTGCGGCGGTCGTCGAGCGGGGTCCTGGCCTGGACAGACGGGAATACCAAAGCGTCGATATCGGAGCGGCCATCAAGAAAGAGTGCGAAGAGTGCGACAGCGTTATTTTCGTGGCGAAGGAGGACGGCGCCCTGTCGCTCTACCCCAATGATGCAAAAGGACCTGCCTCGCACCCTACTTTTTTCTACGAGAACAACAGCGGTCAGATCTGGGTGCGAGTGCGCTGGCTAACAGATAAAGAGAAAGAGGCGTCGGCGGCGACAGAAACGGGGGTGGCCGATGGCTGCAGGCCGCGGACTAAGCCGACGGTCGCCCAATAACCCAGCGGCGGGCGCCTGTGTTTCCGTGTTGACGATCAAAAATTCCAGGCGGCGAGCGCCTGGCGTGATGCGTGGCGCACGCAAGCTATCGGACATCGAACATTCCCGATAAATAGAAAGTCGCCATGACAAGTTCCGAATGCGATATGGAACGTTTTAGGCCTTCAGCCCTTTGATGGCGGGCGCAACCAGCTATCAAATAAATAGCATCTCCGTACGCGCTGGATGGAAACTCTGCCATCCCTACCCCGCCGGCACGTGCACTGGCTGGCCCATCTGGTCCTTCAGCGCGACACCCGAGCGTTGTTGAACACGCATCTGGTTCAGCAGCCAGGCGATCTTGGCCGCTGCGGCCTGCGGGGTCAGGCCCTGGGTCCGGATGTTGGAGACGCAGTTGCGGTCGGCGTCGCTGGTGGCTGCGCCGGGCGCCCAGGTGATGTAGGCGCCCAGGCTGTCGGGCGACGACAGGCCCGGCCTTTCACCGATCAGCACCAGCACCGCCTCGGCCTGCAGGGCGCGCGCCACGGCATCGCCCGCCGCAACACGGCCGTGGTGCAGCAGCACCACTGGTGCCAGCACCCAGCCCTGCGTTTGCAGCAGCGGCAGCAGCGCTTCAAGCACCGGCAGGGCATGGCACTGCGTGGCCTGGGCGGACAGGCCGTCGGCCAGCACCACGACCAAGCCGCCGCGCAAGCCGCTGGCTTGCAGCAGCGCCAGCGAATCGGCATCGAGCTGGCGCCCGAGGTCAGGCCGCATCAGGTAGCTGCGCCTGTCGGGTGCGGCGCTGCGGCAGACCAGCGCGGGCTGACCCAGCAGCGACAGGCCGGCCAACAAGGGACCGGTATCCAGCGCGGCGCCTACCGCATCACGCGCCCGAGCGTGGGCCAGGCGGAAGTCCAGCAGTGCGGGTGTGGCCAGCGAGGCGCCGGTGCGCGGCAGGCCGATGCGTGCGGCCGTCAGCGGCCGCAGCGCCGCCCACAACTCGGCCGTGCCGGACGGCGTATCGAGAGGTGCCGGGGGCTGGGGTTGCTTCTTGTCGTTCATGGCTTGGCGCTGTTGCCCAGCAGTTGCCGGAAAGGCAGCGGCACGGCGCCCGGCCGCACGCGGCCCTGGCCGTCCACCAGGCCCTGCGCGGCCAGCCACAACTCGAACTCGGGCGCGCACCGCTTGCCCAGCAAATCGCGCATGGCCAGCGCGTCGTGGAAAGAAGTGCTCTGGTAACCCAGCATGATGTCGTCGGCGCCGGGCACACCCATGACAAAGTTGACACCCGAGGCCACCAGCAGGGCCAGCAGCGCGTCCATGTCGTCCTGGTCGGCCTCCGCGTGGTTCGTGTAACAGACGTCGCAGCCCATGGGCAGGCCGAGCAGCTTGCCGCAGAACTGGTCTTCGAGCGCGGCGCGCGTGATCTGTTTGCCGTCGTACAGATACTCGGGGCCGATGAAGCCGACCACCGTGTTGACGAGAAAAGGCTTGAAGTGCCGCGCCACGGCGTAGGCGCGCGCCTCCATGGTCTGCTGGTCCACGCCGTGGTGCTGCCCGGCCGACAGCGCGCTGCCCTGCCCTGTCTCGAAATACATGACATTGCTGCCGACCGTGCCGCGCGCCAGCGACTGCGCCGCGTCGTGCGCCTCCTGCAGCAGCGCGAGATTGATGCCGAAGCTGCGATTCGCGCCTTCGCTGCCGGCGATGGACTGGAACACCAGGTCCACCGGCGTGCCGCGGGCGATCAGGTCCAGCGTGGTGGTGACATGCGCGAGCACGCAGCTTTGCGTGGGAATGGCGAGTTTGCTGCGCACTTCGTCGAGCAGGCACAGCAGCGCGTGCGCGCTGTCTGGGCTGTCGGTGGCGGGGTTGATGCCTATCATCGCGTCGCCCGCGCCCAGCAGGAGGCCGTCGAGAATGCTGGCGGCAATGCCGCGCAAGTCATCGGTCGGGTGGTTCGGCTGCAGCCGCACCGAGAAGCGCCCGGGCAGGCCGACGGTGTTGCGAAAACGCGTGACCACGCTGCATTTGGCGGCGACGATCATCAGATCCTGCAGGCGCATGAGTTTGCTGACGGCGGCCACCATCTCGGGCGTCAGGCCGGGCGCCAGGGCGCTCAAGACGGCGGTGTCGGCAGTGTCACTCAGCAGCCAGTCGCGCAGGCCGCCCACCGTGAGCTGCGCCACGGGCGCAAAGGCGGCGCTGTCATGCGTGTCGATGATGAGCCGGGTGACCTCGTCGGCCTCATACGGCACGAGGGCGTGGCTGAGAAAGTCTTTCAGCGGCACGTCGGCCAGCGCAAACTGCGCTGCCACCCGCTGCTCGGCCGAGGTGGCGGCCAGCCCGGCCAGCACGTCGCCGCTGCGCAGCGGCGAGGCACACGCCATCAAGGTGGCGAGGTCGCTGAAGACATGGTTCTCTTGACCAACCGGCATACGGTACATCGCTGTGGGCCCAGGTTAAGCCTCTATCGTAGGGGAAGCGGCCTTGCCGTGCGGCAGAACGCACGGGGCTTCGCCGGCGCGCAACGCCGGAAAAACACGCCCGGGTGAAGTTCATGCATGTTTTATGCCTCGAGCCCTTGCTGTACCTGCGCAAGCAGCTATTAAATACATAGCAAGGCAATACGCCCTTTGAGGGGCGAGCAGCTGGAACTGCCGGAGCGGGCGGCGGCGTTGCGGCTTCAGGGGCGCAGGAATGGGCTGGCAGCGCTACAGAGGTGCTGATTCACTTGCGCTCTTTGCTGGCGCGGGCATGGGCCTCCAACCCGCCGCGGGCTTTCCATTCCCCATAACCGCCATGCAGGATGCGCACGTTGTCGTAGCCGGCCATCCTCAGCGCCATCGCCACCTGACCTGAAAACGAACCGGTATTGCAGTAGGCCAGGATGGTCCTGTCCTTCGGCAGCTTGCCGCGCTCGGCAAACACCTTGCGCCATTCGATGTTGCTTGCGCCCGGAATGTGCTCTTTCGCGAATTGCCCCGCGTCGCGCACGTCGAGAACGTAGAACCTCTTGTAGTCCTCGGCCGGAATCTGTTCGGCAGCGATGGTGCCGCTGTTGTAGTCGGAAAATTCGAAGTAGGTCTCCAGCGCTTCGGTGGTGGCCTTGTCGAGCTGGGCATGCGCAACGACCGGCAGCGCTGCCAACGCGGCCAAGGCGGCGGATGCGGCCAGGCGGCGCGAACAGAGGGCGAGGAACTTCAGTGTCATGGATGGTCTCCGGGTTTTGCAAAAGCTTGGGGGAATCAATGCGTCAGTGCGCGGGACTGAGCCGGGGGTGGGTTTCTTCACCCCAGTGTTGGAGCACAGCACCCGACAGCAACATCGCCACGGCGACGAACCAGAAGGCGGTCTCGATGCGCCCGCCCAGGGCTGCGGCCGCACCCAGGCCCAGCGCGCCTATGCCGTAACCGAGGTCACGCCAGAAGCGATAGATGCCAATGGCCGATGCGCGCCAGTTGGGGTGGGCGATGTCGGCCACCGCCGCGCTGAGGTTGGGGTACAGCATGGCCATGCCCAGACCGGCCATGGCGGCCGAGGCGCTCCACCACGCAGAACCCTGGCCCAGCGGCAACAACGCGACGCCGGCGCCGCACAGCCACATGCCCCAGACATTCAGGCGGTGCCGGCCGACGCGGTCGGACAACTTGCCGGTGAAGAACTGCGCCCCGCCCCAGGTGAAGCCGTAGACACCCACGATCCAGCCGATGCCGGGCAGGCTGACACCCTGCTGGTGCAGATACACCGGCCAGAACGCCCAGACCAGGGCATCAACAAACTTTTCGACCATGCCCGCCTGGCACAGCGCGGCCATGCGGCGGTCACCCCAACTCATGAGGGCAAACATTTCCCGCGTGGTCGGCTGCTCGCTGACGCCCGTCGGGTAGCGCGGCCGCAGCACTTGCGCCGAAGAGGCCGCAGCGTGGCGCTTGACCTCGGCATGGGCCCAGGGCAGCGTCTCCGCCACGCCCAGCCAGGCCAGCAGCGTGGCCAGGCCGATGACGGCAGCACCAAACCACAACAAACCTTCGCGCGGGCCCAGCAGCGAGGCGGCATAACCCGTCACCACACCGGCGATGGCGACGCCCACATAACCGGCAAACTCGTTGAGTCCGATGACCAGTCCGCGCTGGTCGGCACGCGTGATGTCGAGCTTGGCCGTCTGTGTCATCGACCAGGTCAGGCCCTGGTTGACACCCAGCAGGATGGTCGCCAGCACAATCCAGCTCCACGACGTGGCGAAGTAGACGATCAGCGGAATCGGCAGCGCCACCAGCCAGCCCAGCAACAGCACACGCCGGCGGCCCAGGCGTTCAGCCAGGCGACCGGCGGCGAAGTTCATGGCGCCCTTGACGAAACCGAAGGCGACGACAAAGGCCGCCAGCAGCATGAAAGAGCCGCGCGGCACACCAAACTCGGTTTCGGCCAGCGCCGGAACCACGTTGCGCATCATCCCGATGGTCATGCCGACAAGCAGCACCTGCAGCAGTTGCTGCAGCACCTGGCCGAGATTGGCGCGAATGCCGAATTCCATGTTCATTCAGCTCAGGCGTGCGCCGGCTCCGGTGCTGTTCCACGCAGGTTGACAGCGACGATGCGGGCCATGTCCTGCGGCTGCGGTGGAATGTCTGCCGTCAGCGCATCGACGAAGTCCTCGCGCGACATGGCGAGCATGGGGTTGAAACGTTTCTCGAAACCCAGCGTCGATGCGGGTTTGCCGGACAGGCCGGCGCCGCAGGCGCTGCCGGCCTGGTGGCCGGGATAGATTTCGAGGTCGGCGGGCAGGGTCAGCAGCTTGGCATGCAGGGTATCGTGCAGCTGGCCCGCCATTTCCCGCTCGCGGCCCGCCAGGTCGGGGCGCCCGACGGCGCCGACAAACAGGGTGTCGCCGGTGATGACGAACCAGGGCTCGTCGCCCCGGCGCAGGTCGCGCACCAGCAGGCAGATGCTGTCTGGCGTGTGCCCGGGCGTATGCAGCACATCCACCACCACGTTGCCAGCCTCAAGACGCTGGCCGTCCGTGAGGGGCGCGAATTCGAACAAGACCCGTCCCTGGTTGCTCTCGTGCAGGTAATACGGCGCGCCGGCCCGCCTGGCCAGCTCGGGGCCACCCGAGTAGTGGTCGGCATGCACATGGGTGTCGATGACGTGGGCGATCCTGACGCCGGCCTTCTCGGCCTCGGCCATGAACCAGTCCTCGTCGCCGGCGACCACGTCAACGGCCACGGCTTTCGCCAGGCCCGCGCAGCCAAAAAAATAGGACAGGGTGGCATTTTCCGCCGGTCGTTGTTGGAAGAACATGTTTGTCTCCTGAATCAGAACACCAGGACCTTGTCGGCCCAGGCCGTCCATTGGGTGAGCTCGTCCAGGGTGCTGCGGTGCGAGCCGGGGAGGAGGTCCTCGACGCTGATGCCGCGCGCGTCCATGCAGGTGCCGCAGACGCCGATCAGGCCGGCGTGGCTCACCACCGAGCCGAGCATCACTTCGAGGTTGTAAAAGCCGGTAGGCACTTTCTGGAGGCGATGCGCGGCAGACGCGGCGTCACCAATCAGAAAAACCCGGACCTCGTTGCCCGGCTGCCTGGCCAGTGCGCCGGCCAGGCGCGCCCCGTTGTACGTGCGCTCACTGCCGTAGGGCGCGTCGTTCAGGATGAGCAGTGTGTTCATGCCGGTGCTTCAGCTTGTCTGTTCGATGGGCAGGCCACGGGCGCGCCATTCGGCCACGCCGTCGGTCAGGTGAAAAGCGCGGTAGCCCTGCTTGCGCAGCAACTCGACGGCGTCTCTGGCCATCAGGCAAAACGGGCCGCGGCAATAGGCGACAACGGGAACATCCTTGGGGAGCTCTTTCAGCCGCTTCCTGAGCTCGTCCACCGGCAGTGAGCGCGCGTGCGGCAAATGGGCGCTGGCGAATTCCTCTTCCGGCCGCACGTCCAGCACCAGGACCTCACCGGACTTGGCCTTTTTCATGATGGCCGCCCGGTCGATGCCCTCGAGTTCATCGCCGTGCTCGACGATCGAGGCCAACGCGACCTGCAACTCGACCAGCCGCTCCTCGGCTTCGGCGCGCAAGTTCACCCAGAGGTCAGCCACGCTGGTGCTGGCCAGGCGGTACAGGACGTACTTGCCTTCCTTGCGCGTATCGACGAGTCGCGCCATGCGCAACTGTTTCAGGTGGGCGCTCGCAAGCTTGACGCTGATTTCAGCCTGCGCCGCGAGCACTTCGACGGTCTTCTCACCCTGGCAAAGCAACTCGATCAGCTCCAGGCGCTTGGGGCTGGCGACGGCCTTGCCGATGCGGGCGACTTGCTCGTAAAGATGGTCCTTGATGTGTCTCATGCCATCAATCTAACGTTTGTTAGATTGTTTGTCAACCTCCGACGGCTGACTCGCGGGAGGAAAGCCTCAGAGCCATCGGCGCACCCGTGTCTGGTAGGCGGCATAGTCGGTGCCGAAGAGCGATGAAAGCGCGCGCTCCTCGGGTCCGATCTGGAAACGGTTCATGTACAGCACGAACACAGCCAGGTAGAGCAAGGCCGGCGGGCTCGCCAGGAAGGCGACCCACCCAAAGAGCGTGAGCAACAGGCCGATGTACATGGGATTGCGCGTGAAGCGATAGACACCGTTGGTGACCAACGACGATGTCGCGTCTGGCTTGAACGGATGGATGGTGGTTCCCGCTCGCCGGAACAGAAGGATGCCGCAGATACTGATGCTCTGGCCGATGGCAACAAGAGCCAGCGCCGCGCCCAGTCGAAATCCGTACGGCACGGGCCATGGCTCGAAAAGCAGGGACGTGAGCCACATGAGAAGCGCAAGGCCCAATGCCAGCACCGGTGGGGGAATTTTGAGTTCGAGCGTGTTCATGGCAGTTGGCGTGCCCGCAGGGAAAATGTCAAAGTGTGCGGTGAGATGGCGATGCGGGGGGTTTGATCCTCCTTCGATGCGAGGGCTTTGGATTCGCAGCCACGACGCGCGGCACGTGCCTGGTAAAGCCGGCCGGCCAGCGCCCAGAGCCTGTCCTGGTAGCCGGGATGCTCGGTGCCGCACCAGCGGTCCCACCAGACAAAATATAGGCCATAGTTCGCATGCCCATGGGCATGATGCAATTCATGGTGCAGCGTGGTGGTCAGCCAGCGCCCCCACCAGCCTGCGAGCCAGGCCCTTGGCACCAGTTCGATGCCGGCATGGCCCGCCACGTTGCGCACGATCATGTGCGCCATCCACAGAAAGACCACGAACTGGTGTGCCGGGACAAGCAGCAGGAAAAGGGGCAGAAAAATGGCCTGCACGAAGGCTTCAGCAGGCGCGAACGAATACGCCGCCCAGGGTGTAGGCGCAAGCGATTGGTGGTGCGTGCGATGCACCCAGCGGAACAGGCGGCGATGATGCATGAGCCGGTGGGTCCAGTAGAACCACGCGTCGTGCAGGATGACCATGACAAAGAAACTGGCCAACAGCCAGGGCCAGCCGAATTCCCGGGGAACAAGATAGATTTTCATCACCCCCGCGTGGTACCCCAGCAAAACACTGGCACCCACCAGGGAAAAGACAAGCACAGTCAGCATGGAATGGCCGAACTCGCGCAATGGCTGTCCACCGGCGACCTGGCGGATACGAACCGTTCGGCGTTCCCGCCAGGCGGCGGGTGCGCATGCCAGGGCGACAACCAGACCGCCCGCGACGACCAGATAGCGCAACAGGTCAGCCAGCCAGATGCCTGGCCAGGCCGCGACGACCGCGGCCCAATAATCCTGGAAACAGGTCATGAAGATCTCCTTGACGTTGAAGTGACGCCAAATTTAGAAAAATTGCGGTCAGGCGTCTGCCCGATTCCGGCGAATGCTTGCCGTTTTATCGAAAAGGCCAGACATTGAAGGTTTTGGCGAGATCGGACGCCGCCCTTGTGACATGCTCGGCACTGCCATGAACCTGATCGAACCTTTGCTGCGCGGTGCAGGCATCGCCATGGCGATCCTGCTGCTCCTGGTGACTGCTGCGCGTGGCGGCTGGCGCCTGCGCGCCGACTTGCTGCTGATGCTGTCTTGCGTGACCGCTTATCTGGTCTGCGCCTCTCCCGCCCGGCTGTGCGGCGCCGAGCCCGGCGCCCTGCCCCTGGTGCTGGCAGCCCTGGCGTTTCCTTTCGCGTTTTGGCGGCTGGCCTCGGTGGTGCTGGAGGACGACCGGCACGTCCCCAGGGTGGCTTGGGCTGCTGCCACGGCCATGATTGTTGGCGGCCTGCTGGCCGGGGTGGACTACCTGCCTGTCCCGCCGCACTGGAGGGTGGTGCTGGGTGGCCTGAGCAAGGTGATGGCAATTGGTTTTCTGGGTTCGGCCGGTGTCAGGGCCTGGCGCAGCCACGAGGGTGATCTGATCGATGCGCGCCGTCGCCTGCGCTGGATTGTGATGGGCGCGCTGGGGTGCTACAGCCTGGTCGTCGTGATGGTGGAGATCTACCTCCAGCGCTCGGCCCCGCCCCCCTGGCTGGATCTGCTCAACATCACGCTGATCGTCCTGGCGCTGCTGGCCAGCGCGGTGTTCCTGCTGGGCGTGAGGCCGCAGGCCCAGGAAGCGCTTTTCGAACCGGCCGCGCTACCCGGCAAGGCAAGCGAGCCCGCGTCCTTGCCCGGCGCCAGGGTGGACGGTGATGCGGCGCTGGTTGACCGGCTGGCCGTCCTGATGCGTGATCAGCATCTTTACCGCGACCCGGAACTTTCGGTCAGGCGTCTGGCCTCTGCCCTGGAGGTGCCGGAATACGTGTTGCGGCGGCTGATCCTGGCGCGTCTCGGACACCGCCACTTTGCCGCCTTCGTCAATGACCACCGGTTGCGAGAGGTCACGGCGCGTATGTCGGACCCGGCGCTCCATCGCCGGCCCATTTTGACGCTGGCGCTGGAAGCCGGGTTTGGATCCATCGGGCCTTTCAACCGGGCCTTCCGAGAGCGCCACGGCATGACACCTTCCGAGTTTCGTGAGCGGTGCGTGGTGAACTCGTCCGCTGGGCGCCATTGAGGCATTCCCGGGGATGTTCACCGGGCAGTCCTGAAGACAGTTGGGCGATGTCAAAACCGCTCTTTTCCTTCACCGCGGGTGAACAAGCTCCTGAGAAACGGCACCACAGGCCGTGCCTGGATCTTGTTCGCACACGCAAACAGCGAGTTGCCCCCGTTCCGACCCGGGCTCAGATCTGCACCCGCGTCCCCAGTTCAATCACGCAGTTGTTGGGCAGGCGGAAAAAGGTGGCCACGCTGCCTGCGTTGCGGGACATGATGGCAAACAGGGCTTCACGCCAGTGCGCCATGCCGGCGCCCCGGGTCGGCACCACAATTTCGCGGCTCAGGAAGTAGGACGTTTCGAACAGGTTGATGGGCAAACCCTGGGCCTGACAAAGCGCCAGCGCCTTGGGGATATCCGGTGTGTTGATGAAACCGTAATTCACCTGCACCCGCCAGAAGCCCGGCACCAGCGGCGTGACCTGGACGCGCTCCTCGAACGGGATCCACGGCACATCGTGGAACACCACGGTGAGGATCAGGTTGCGCTCGTGCAGCACCTGGTTGTGCTTGAGGTTGTGCATCAGCGCCTGCGGCACCGTGTCGGGGTTGGCCACGGCATAAACGGCGGTGCGCGGGATGCGGCGCTCCCTGTCTGCGGCCAGGGCCGTGATGAAAGGCAGCAGTTCGGGGTCGTCGCGGCGCATGCTTTCGATCAGCAGCTCCCGGCCACGCCGCCAGGTCGCCATGACAACGAAGATGGCCGCACCCAGCACCAGCGGGAACCAGCCGCCCTGCCAGAACTTGAGCGAGCAGGAAATCACCAGCAGCAGGTCGAGCGCCAGAAACACGCCGGTGGCCGCAAGCGCCACCGGCAGCGGGTAGCCCCAGGCATGGCGCACCACAAAAAACGTCAGCACGGTGGTGACCAGCATGGTTACCGTCACCGCGATGCCATAGGCCGAGGCCAGCGCCGACGAACTGCCGAAGCCGACGACGGCCAGCAGCACCGCCACCAGCAGCAGCCAGTTGACCTCGGGCATGTAGATCTGGCCCGCCTCTTTGGCCGAGGTGTGCTGCACCTGCATGCGCGGCAACAGCCCCAGCTGCATGGCCTGTTTGGTCATGGAATAGGCGCCGGAGATCACCGCCTGGGAGGCGATCACCGTGGCCAGGGTGGCCAGCACCACGGCGGGGATCAGCCAGCTTTGCGGGAACAGGTGATAAAACGGGTTCTCCAGCGCGGACGGGTCGCGCATCAGCAGCGCGCCCTGCCCCATGTAGTTGATGGTCAGGGCCGGCAGCACCAGGCCCATCCACGCGAACTGGATAGGCCGCTTGCCGAAGTGCCCCATGTCGGCGTACAGCGCCTCGGCGCCGGTGAAGGCCAGCACGATGGCGCCAAACGCCACAAACATGTGCCAGCCCTGCAACCGCAGGAAGGAGAACGCCTGCAGGGGGTTGAGCGCGGCCAGAATGGCGGGTTGCTCGATGATCTGCAACAGGCCGGTGAAGGCCAGCACACCAAACCACACCACGATGATGGGCCCGAACAGCTTGCCCACCGTGCCCGTGCCGTAACGCTGCATGGCAAACAGGCTGATGAGCACCGCGATGGAAACGGGCAGCACATAGGGCTTGAGCACCGGCGTCACCACCTCCAGCCCCTCGACCGCGCTGAGCACGGAAATTGCCGGCGTGATCACGCTGTCGCCGTAAAACAGGGCCGCCCCCAACACACCGGCCAGCAGCAGGATCACGCGCCGCCGCGGCGTCTTGCCGGCGGCCTTGGCCGCCAGTGCCGTCAAGGCCATGATGCCGCCCTCGCCGCGGTTGTCGGCGCGCAGGATCAGCAGCACGTATTTGAGCGTGACGACCAGCATCAGGCCCCAGAAGATCACCGACGTGGCGCCGATGAGATGTGCCGCGTCCAGCGTTATGCCGGTGGCGGGGCTGAAAATTTCCTTCATGGTGTACAGCGGGCTGGTGCCGATGTCGCCGTACACCACACCCATGGCGCCCAGGGTGAGCGCCGCCATGCTTTCGCGGCCGGAAGTCTTGGTCATAACCATCCATCAACAGTGAACAAGGCTTCACTGTCGCCGCCGGGGCATCAGGAACGCATAAGTGCGCAGCAGGTCAAGCGGTCGCCAGGCGGTAACCCACCCCGGTTTCAGTCAGCAGATGGCGCGGCTCGGCCGAGTCACGCTCTATCTTGGCCCGAAGCTGACCCATGTAGAGCCGCAGATAGTGCGTGTGCTCGGTGAACTCGGGCCCCCAGACATCGGCCAGCAACTGCCGGTGGGTGACCACCCGGCCGGCGCTGCGCACCAGCCGCGCCAGCAACTTGTATTCGGTCGGCGTCAGGTGCACGGGCTGGCCGTCGCGCAGCACCACATGCGACTGCAGGTCGATGTGCAGGTCGTCCAGCACATGTTCGGTCACCGCGGCGGCCAGCGCCGTGCCGCGATGCCGCAGCGCCACCCGGATGCGCGCCAGCAGTTCGCCGACGCTGAAGGGCTTGGTCAGGTAGTCATCGGCGCCGGCATCGAGCAACAGGATCTTCTGCGCCTCCTGGTGGCGCGCCGACACCACGATGATGGGAATGGCCTTGTGCCTGCGCACCTCACGCACCAGCTCGACCCCGTCGCCGTCGGGAAGGCCCAGGTCCAGCACGATCACGTCGGGCGGGTGGTGGCGCAGCATGGCCCCTGCTTCGCTCAGTGACACGGCGGTCTGCACCTCGAAGCCCTCCACCGACAACGACGATTGCATCAGCGCGCGTATTTCACGGTGGTCCTCGACCACCAGCACACGAAGCGTCATGGCAGCCCCCGCGCTCGGCACGGCGTGTCCTCGCTGCCCCCCGAGGGGGTGTTCGCTGGCTTGAAGCGGTTCTGCGCTGCGCTCATGGCCCTTCTCCCCGCGACGGCTGCACCTCGATCGGCAGGGCCAGGGAGAAGCAGCTGCCACCGCCCTGGCGGCGCCTGAGCGTCAGGCGCCCCCCATGCGCCTGGGCAATCGCGCGGCACACCGCGAGGCCCAGCCCGGCGCCACGCGGGCCCACCTGGTCGCCCCGGACATAGGGTTCAAAAATGCTGGCCTGCGCGGCATCGGGAATGCCATCACCGCGGTCCTTGACCGAGACCACGAGTTCCCCGCCCTCGACGCCCACCGTCAGGTCAATCGCACCCTCGCTGTACTTGAGGGCGTTGTCGAGCAGGTTGCCGAGCAGCTGCGCAAGCAGCACCGGATCGGCCTTGACCAGCGGCAGCCCTTCGGGCACCCGGGACCGGATGCGGCGGCCCGGGTCGCGCTGGCGCACCCGCGCCAGCACCGCGCCGACAATTTCCTCCATGGACTCCCAGTCGCGCCGGAGTTCCTGCGCCGAACTGCTCAGGCGCACGAGTTGCAGGGTGTTCTCGGTCACCGCGGACAGGTAGGCGGCCTCGCCGGCAATGCTGCCCAGCAGGCGGTCCTGCTCGGCCGGGCTGAGCTTGTCGCGCTGCGTCTGCAATGAGGAGGCGGCACCCACAATCGCGGCCAGCGGCGTGCGCAAGTCGTGCGATATCGCCGCCAGAAATGTGCTCTGCAATTGCTGCTGCTGCGCCTCGCCTTGCGCGGCCAGCATGGACGCGGTCAGGCGCAGGCGCCACACCGCCTGCGCCAGCAGCGAACACAGCGCCTGCGCATGCTGGCGGCCGTCTTCGTCCCTGGCCAGGGCCGGCTGCACACAGGCGGCCCCTGTCACACGGCCTTTTTCGCCCAGAGGCAGGTACCAGGCATTCAGCCCCGGCCAGCGCCCGGTGCCCGGCCCCAGCAGCGCCGCATCGGCCATGCATTGCCGCATGCCATCGCGCACGGAAGCATCCAGCCCGTCGGCGTGTTCCAGCTCGTTGCCGGCAGTTGTGAGCACCAGAAAACAGGGGCCGGCAAAGGCGGCGTTCAGGGTCGTCCGGCCCACCGTCAGCACTTCTTCCCGGGAGTTGGCACTGGCAAGCGCCGTGGCCAGGGCCTGCAACTGGCGCGCGCGCCGCTCGTTGAGGCGGGCGAGCCCTGTCTCGCGGCGCAGACCCGTGGCCAGCCGGCTGATGACCAGGGCAAGCACCAGCATGGTGGCCAGCGCAATCAGGTTCTCCCGGTGGTCAACCTCGAAGGTCCAGCGCGGCGGAACAAAAAAGAAATTCAGCGCCGTGACCGCCCCCACCGCGCACACCGTCGATTCGATCCAGCCCAGCCGGTAGGCCGCAATCACCACCGCCAGCACATACACCATGGCCAGGCTGGTCAGCGTCACGTAACTGTCCAGCACCAGCCCGACCGCTGTGGCTGCCGCCAGCAGCAACACCACAACGAGCCAGTTGCGGGCTGAAGGGCTGCCGTTTTGCGATGTTCCCGGGGTGTTCATGCTCCAGCCAGCGTACCACCTGCCGCATCAGGATCGCATCAGGATCGGGCTGCCCACCGCGCCGGGCAGTGTCATCGCCGGGCGGGCTTTGTCGCGCGGATGCCGCGTTTGAGCAAGCAAGCTTCCACATTTCCCCAACGCCGGGCCAGAAACTGCAAGGACGTGGCTATATTGCTGCCATGACCACTGCAAGCCGAAACCAGGGCAACCTGATCACCCGCATCCTCCGGCGCGGCCGGGAGGAACGCCTCGCCCAGGCGGCGGGCGGCCTGACCTTCACGATGGCGGTGTCCATGGTGCCGCTGCTGGCGGTGAGTTTTGCCCTGTTCGCGCGCATCCCGGCCCTGCGCGCGGCCGGGGAAGCGATTCGCGAGCACCTGCTGCGCGGCCTGCTGCCGGCCGACATCGCCAGGACGGTGCTGAAACACCTGGCGCAATTCGCGGGCAACGCCAGCGGCCTCACGCAGGTGGGCTTCGCAGTCCTGCTGGTGTCGGCCCTTACGCTGCTACTGAGCGTGGAGAACACGCTCAACCGGATCTGGCGGGTGAAGAAGCCGCGCACCGTGCTGCGACGGCTGGCCCTGTACGTGGCCATGCTGCTCACCGGCCCGGTGATCATCGGTGCGAGCCTGTGGGCCGCGTCCTATCTTCTGGCTGCCTCCAGCGGACTGGTGGGAACGCGCCCCGCCTGGCTGCCGCATGCCCTGAACCTCGGGCCCGTGGTCCTGAGCGTCGCCGGCTTCGCCTGTCTGTTCCGCTTCGTGCCGCACACCATTGTTCGGTGGCGCGATGCGATCGCGGGCGGCCTGCTCGCCGGCATCGCGTTTGAGCTGGGCAAACACGGCTTCGCGATTTACCTCGCCAACGTGCCCACGTACCGCACGATCTACGGCGCCTTCGCGCCTTTGCTGGCTTTCCTGGTGTGGGTGTATTACTCGTGGCTCGTCACGCTGGCCGCAGCGCTGGTCAGCGCCAACCTGCCGCGGGGCGGGGCGCAGCCGGCGCGGCGGCTGTCGCGCGCATAGCCGGCCCCGCCTGCCTTGTGCAGGGCAAACCCGGCATCACGCCGGGTTTGCAAGCCTTTCAGGCCTTCAGCCCTTGACCAACAAGCGCAAGCAGCTATCAAATAAATAGCTGCTCAAGTCCACATATTCAGGTGAGCCATCGCGGCACCGGCCGGGTCCGCCAAGGCCTGCCAGGAGGCCCATCGACACCTCGGTGCCAATGGACCCCCATGACGCTTACATCCAGCTTTTGCCGACCTGGCGCAGCATGCGCTTCCACCAAGGCAGCTCGACCGACATGTTCCAGTAGAACTGGATAGGCGATGTGATACCGGTGACATGGCTGCTGAAGGCAACCGGCTCGAAGAACTGCCCGAGGATGCCAAAGGCGCCGATCTCGATGAGCCGCTGCTGTACTTTGGCAGCAAGCACCTTCTTTTCATCCAGAGTGGCGGCCTGTTTGAAGGCCAGGCGATATTTCTCGAGTTCCGCGTCCTGCGGCCAGCCGAACCAGCCGTTTTCACGGTCCCCGGAGAAGGCGATAAAACCAGGGTCCATGACATCACCGGCCAGCCACCAGGTGTGAAACATGCTCCAGCCACCGTCCTTGGCCGAGCCGCGATTGGCACGTCGCTGAGTCAGTGTTGCCCAATCCATGTCCTGAACGTCAACCTTCATGCCAATCAGGCGCAATTTCTCGGCGGTCACCTTGGTAAAAGCCGATATGACGGGGCTGTCCACCGGATTGAGGATAACGACCGGCGTACCGTCATACTTCGCCGCCTGCAGCGCTTTCCGGGCGGCGTCAAGGCTGGTTGATTTCATGACGTCGCTGGCAGCGTTGTTGGAATAGGCCGTGCCGCAGGGAAACACCGAGTAACAGGTGCGCCAGTATTTCGGATCCCCAAGTGCTGCGCTCATGTAGTCTTCCTGCTGCATCGCCATCGCCGCAGCACGCCGCACCTCCACATTGTCAAACGGTGGCAACAGCGTATTGAACCGGGCCATTCCGATATTCCCGAGCGGATCGGTGGACGCAACAACCACATCCTTTTTGCCTTCGAGCGTGGGAACAAGTTTGTTCGACGGAGATTCAACATAGTCGACTGTTCCGTCGATCAACGCCTGGGCCATTGAGGCCTGGTCCGGGAAATAGCGCCACTCAATCATGTCTGCCTGGGGGACCTTGCCGCCAGCGGCCATCGACAGCGGCTCGACGCGCGCCACATAATTGCGGTTCTTGATGTAGACCGCCTTTTTGCCCGGCACCCAGTCTTCCTTTTTGAAGATGAAGGGACCCGAGCCGGTGGTATCCTGAATGGGCTGGGAAGGATCGGCCTGGGCAACCCGCTCGGGCATCATGAACGGCACGTTGGACGACATTTTGGCCAGCGTCTCAAGCACGTTCCCATTGGGAACACGCAACTTCAGGCTGATCGTCCTGGCATCCAGGGCTGTCAGGCTCTCGACATCACTGAACATCTGCTGGCCCACGCCGTCGCGCTTGCTCCAACGCTGAAGCGATGCAACACAATCGGCAGCAGTGACGTCTTTTCCGTCATGCCATTTCAGACCGTCACGCAGCCTGAATGTCCAGACCTTCTTGTCCGCAGACATCGTCCACGTGTCGACCATCTGCGGTTTCGGCTCGAAGTTTTCATCCATCGCAAACAAGGTGTCATAAACCAGGTACCCGTGATTGCGCGTGATGTACGCCGTCGTCCAGACGGGATCGACGACCTTGAGTTCAGCGTGGGGCGCAACCCGCAGGACGTTACCCGCGCATCCAGCCAGCAGCAGGGGCAAAGCCAGTGCGGCCAGAGGCAACAGACGATTTTTTTCAAATTTCAGCATTTTCATACTCCTTAAAAGATAGACGGCAAACAAAAAAAACAGGTGGCCAGCAAGCGCAGTCAGAACAAAGACTGCGGGGCAGGTCAGGCTTGGGCCATGGCATCACTCCTTCGCCAGGTCGCGCGGCTCGTACGACAGCAAGGTGTAAACCAGCGTCCCGCCCTGGAAATCGGCCTGCACCCTGACGGGGCCACGCAGCATGGCAAAGTCACAGGACACCGTGAGCGGCAAGGACGGCGAGCGCGTCTGCACATGGCTGTCGATCTGGAATGAATGGCCGGCTTCCGCAGGCGTCGGCATGCATCCGCAGGACACTTTCAGAAACTGGCGTTTGAAGTAGGGAGCCAGCGCCAGCACCAGCGGGCCGAACAGCCCACCAGGCGGCATCATGGGCGGAAAATCGCTCCAGGCCATGCCAGGCCTGGCCGCATACGGGATGGATGGCACAGCAAGCGCGAGCAACTTGAGAAAGGGCGACGTCACCTGCCTGAGCTCAACGAGGCGCCAGGCGTCGGGATCGAGCCTGGAGACCAGACTGCCGTTTTCCCCCGCCCTGAAAACATGCTGTCCCAGTTCGTCCAGATGAGTGTCAACCCGCAAGGTCCCGGCCGAAGAATGCTGTCGAAATCCCCGTGGAATATGCCCGCGGGCTTCCACAACCCAAACCGCGGATCCCGGAACCATGCCCGCCAGTGCCTGATAGACCACCCTGTTCGATGGTGCCGCCATCACGACATCGCCCTCCCCCGGGACAGCCGCGGCGTTCCATGACCACGAAGCGCTTTCGGTCTGGTTACCGGACAGGAAATTGGCCAGCCGGAATGGCGTTGTTGGCGAACCGGGCTCAGGCGCGTCCTGGTGTTGCAGGTGCAGATGCGGAACCGGCGAGCGCCCGGAGTTGCCGACCAGCCCGATATAACTTCCGGTTTCCACGCGCGTGCCCGGTACGACTGACACCGTTCCTTGCTGCAAATGAGCCAGCAGAGCACAGCCACCGCGATCAAGGCGGATGACAACGTGGTTGCCCCATCTCTCGGCGTAATTGCACACGCCCAGCGCGTTGTCCGGGACCGAGTTTTTGATGCGCTCGACGATGCCTGAAACCGGCGAGATGACACGGGCTCCCCAGATGGATCCGGAGGCCACGGGGCGCTGGAAATCCAGCGCATGGCAAAACACACCCATGTGGCTGAGCTTGCCATCGAAGCCCTGCGAAATTTTCAGGTCACCCTCCACTGGTACGGCAAAGAGGGGGTAATACGGCCCGAACCGCTTGTACCAATACGCCACCCGCCACCACTTCTCCTCGGGCGTGATCTCCGACATGAGATTTCTCAGTCCGATGGACCGATCCCGGGTGAATGCACCTATACCGACCCAGATCGCCACACCCGAAGAAATCGGCAGGTAGGCAATCGCCGACCAGTTTGTCGTGTACTGCAGCACCAGCGCAAAGAATGAAGCAGCGCACCCGCCAACGGCCGCCACCAGCAGGGTCAACCTGCCCGGCAGGAAGATCACTGCGCCCAGCGCCATGCCCGCGATGAAATAGTTGTACGACACGGGCAGCCAGTAATAAACCAGATACATCTCCTGGAAAGCGAGCGCCACGCATACGCCACTTATCCAGCCAACGATGCCGTTGAGGAACATCGTCCGGGACCAGCACAACACGCCCACGCAAACCAGCAGACCGACCCTGGCGTCAGGCAGGTACATCAGCGACCCCATCGACCGCAGAAAGCTCTCCACCCAGCCCAGGGCGTCAACGGGCGCAGGCCAGGGTTGCATGGCGTTCGCCGAAATCACCGTGCACTGCGGGCAGACACTGAACAGCATGACCGCCACGAGGCAATACCCCCAGAGCAGCGGCGGGAAAATGCTTCTGGAGAAAGCGCGCATCAATGTGGCCGACACGAGGGTTGCCGCGATGGCTGCTGCGCCCGCCATCGCCAGCCGGGGGGTCCAGGCCAGCCCCAGCCCGCTGGTCATCCACCCCGTCACGACAGCGGCCAGCAAGGCATTGGCCTTCAGCCCGCCGCCCAGGATCGGTCCATCACTGATGCGGAGCAGGCGCTTGATCGAAGCACCAATGACCAGCCCCAAAAGGGCGAACACGACATAGGGAGGGTTGAGCGCGAGGGCCAGCCACAAAAAAACACCAAGCAGGGGATGGGGAATGAACAACACCCCCCCCAGCGCAAGCCCTGCAGGAGAAAGCCACGCGTCCAGTTTTCTGCGCACGGGGCCTGGCGTGCGGCGAGGGTGTACCCCGACCGCCGCCGGTGCAGGCTCATGTGTGGAGCGGGCTTCTGTGAGCATCAAGGCTTCTTGTCCAGATGGGCAGGCAGCCGCTCCGGTCGCTGGACATCGTCGAGCACCTCACGCGTACGAATGATCTCCGGCTTCCCGTTCGCCCCAATCATGACCACGGCGGGTCTGTAGGAAATGAACTGCATGGACTGGGCCAGGTTATAGGCACCGACCGGATACAGCGTGACCACCTCGCCAACGTTGAGAGGGGGAAGATCGATGCGGTAGCGAACGACGTCGATCGCCATGCAAAGCGGGCCATAAAGCCGCGCCGTGGAAAGTGGCGCGTTGATTGATCGGGACGGGAGTGCGTCGATCTGGTACCAGGCTGCCGTGTAGAGAAGGTTGATCCCCGCATCAAGAACATAACTTGCCAGTGCGTCTTCGCCCAGGAGCGTCTGCTCCTTGTAATCGCGTCCGGTCAGGTCCGAGCTGACGGCCAACGGGTCCCGAACCCCCTTGATGGCGACCACCGAGCTCAACAGATAGCCGGCGTTGTCGACAAGATGACGCCCGCTCTCAAAGCGCAGTTGGGGCCGTTTTTTCGCCGGCAAACGATTCAGGACCTCGGTGATCGCATCGGCGTACGCTTCAATGGGGGGAATCACCCGCTCGGCCGGACCTTCCATGCCATGCAGCAGACTTTGGGATGGAAAGCCACCGCCCAGATTGAGACAGGGGACCAGGTGCTGGTGCTCGACAAAAATCTGCTCGCGCAAGGCGACAAGTTTCGTGGCCGCAACACGGTATGCGTTGGGATCCAGAATGTAGGTTCCGATATGCGTATGAAAGGTATGCAGCCTCAGATGGGGGTTTTTCAGGATCCTCTCTGCAGCACGTCCGGCCTCGCCGTTTTCGATGGCAAAACCGAACTTCGACCAGACCGGCCTGATGCCCGCATCAAGCCAGACGCGTATGCCGATGTCGAGCGGCTTCCTGAGATGCCGGGTGAGTTCTTCGATGACCCCGAGCTCATCCCAGTTGTCGATCTGGATCAGTGCACCTTCGCTGATTGCAAGCTCAAGAATGCTCCGCGACTTGTAGGGACCATTGAAAATAATGTCCTTGCCCGGGATGCCCAGTTTGCGGGCCTTCTCATATTCGAAGTCTGAAACAACTTCAGCCGTCCAGCCTTCCTGATGAAATACCTGGCAAACCGCGTTGAGGTAATTGGTCTTGTACGACCATGCAAAGTTTGTGTCCTCATAACGGCTTCTGAAGGCCTCGCGCATGCGTCGAGCTTTCTCGCGCAAACCATGCTCGGAGAAAACAAACAGTGGTGATCCGAATTGTTCAACGAGCGACGCCACAGGAATGCCGTCTATCTCGAACAAGGTCGGTGCGCGCGTACCGCGTGCGTACAGGTTGCGGTCGGCAGCTGCATCAAGGGCCTGGCGTCCGAGTTCGGGGCCAATGCTTGGCGGTAAATAGTCGCGGTTCATGAAGTGCTCTCTATGGGGGCTGAACGGGGTTTGAAAATGCGCTCGCCGCTACTGGCCATGTCGGCAAAACTGGAAAACTCGCCCACGAGATCGACGCAGTGGCGAACAAACATCTGGCCGGCGGCGCAGGTTCTCAGCGGCTGCGGTTCCTGGTCAAGGAGCCGGTCAAGAAGCAATGCTGGAAGGTTGCAACCTATTTGAGACGGGAAATCAATCCACGCCGGGAAACGCGGATTGATTTCCATCAGTGCGTGGGGCTTGCCGGGGGCTTTGAGAAACTCCAGCTCGAACGGGCCATCCCAGCGCAGCTCATGGATGATGCGTTGCGAAAGATGATCAATCTCGGGGTCCTCCACCACAATCCCGGCGAATCCCTTGCCGTGCGATGTCCGGAGCAGCTTCCGGATGGTGCAGCTTTTTACAATGCGTCCCTTGCCATCACCGACGCCGGCAACGTCGTACTCCTCGCCGGAGAGCAGTTCCTGAACCATCAGCGGCCAGCCCCACACCTTGACAATTTCGTCGTAGGCCTGCGCCAGGTCTGCCCGCGACCTGGCGAGATTCGCGTTATAGAGCCTGCCCTTGACGTAGACCGGATAGCCGATCTCCTGAGCGCATCTTTCAACGGCAGCCGGGTTGTTCGCCAGTTTCGTCACGGGCACGGGCACACCGATGCGCCGGCAAAAATCGTACAGATCCGCTTTTCCCCGCGCCTTGAACGAATTCGGCGTGGGAAGAATGCAGCCAATTCCCCGTTCCAGCAGCTGGGGATGAATGGCCATGTAATTTTCCAGCTCTGAATCGAGACAGGGGATGACAAATCCAAGATCCTCCTTCTCGCGAATCATGTCCAGGCGCTCCAGAAGCGCAGTCGCTCCGGCACCCGGAAATGGAATCAGGTAGGCCGCATCCGGATGATCGGCCCCTTGCCCATACAGGCTGCTCTCCATGGGGTCATAGGACAAACCAATAATGCGCAGGTCCGGGAAGCGCCGGCGCAAGCTGGCGATGACTGCCGGACCAGGCTGGGGGTTTTCGCCGCGGTGCAGGCCGGTGACCGCGACGGCTTTCATCTGTCTTTTCATGGGGCTCGCTTCGTCTGGAAGTTGTCGAGAAGCCCCAGCGCTGTGAACTGGTTCAACAAGAGTTCGGTATCGCGAACCGCAGTTACGTGATCGACCCCATAACGGGTTGCGATCAGATCCGCAAATTGACCTGTTTTCGCCCCGGCTTCAAGCGCACGAAGCAGGTAGTCTGCTGCCGGGCTCAGTCGATAAAACATGCCGGAGCTTGTGTTCAGAACGAACGAACCATCGTAAAAACGCAAAGTGCCAGCCCGTCGCGATGCGCCCGTCCTGGCTGCTTCCTTCTTTTTCTCAGGCATGTTGTGTCTCGCCCCTTATTTCGTTTGTGTTATCCGTAAATGCCGAGGGACAGCTGCAGATACCGCGAACTGCTACTAGAAGTAACAAACTGTAGGAAGAAGGTTAAACGTCTGACGTGTGGAGGGTGTTGATGTAGGTCATGCAGGTCCGCCGGTGGAAGCTGACTGCAGGGCCAGGGCCGGCCTGCGTCATCCGGGCCACCGGGTGCAGGCAAGCAGCCTCGACGACGGCTTGCATTCGGTCAAATCAGCCACAGCTTGAAGGCTGGCAGTGAAAGGGAGAGAATCAAGATATTGGCGGGATGGCAAGGACAGCGCCCCGCCAAGCATTCAGCCATCACATGACCTCGAGGGAATCGGGACGATGAATCAGCCTTTGTACAAAACCGGATGGTCCATGGCGGGCGTCCAGGTGGCGCCTGTTTTCGAGAGACGGAAAAGTCAACGAAGGAAATCCGGGAGCCCTGCGTCGGCTCCGGGGAGGCCATTCGTCGAGAGGCGGACCGACCGCAGGCGGTCGGCTTACATTGCTTTGTGGTGTTTGCCGTCGATGTTTGTAGCCGCCGCTCATGCCGGCGACAAAGTGCATTTCCAGGCCAGTCGTGCCTACACGTCGGCGCATGTGACCCTGAGGGCCGACATATCGAAGCCCCCCGGAAATGGCCCCTTCCCGGCCGTGGTTCTCATGCATGGCTGCGGCGGCTGGCAACCGGCGGTGCGCTACACCATGAATGGCTATGCGGACTATCTGGTTGGCAAGGGATTTGTCGTTCTTGCCCTCGACAGCTTTGGTCCCCGGAACAACGGTGGCGGCAAGGTTTGCGAAAGTGTCCCCCAGCAGGTCGATGCGCTTGACTACCGTACCCACGATGCCTACGACGCATTGAACTACCTGAAAACCCGGACGTTTGTGAATACCAGCAGCATCTTTCTGATGGGACAGAGCAATGGCGGGAGTGTCGCCATCAATGTCGCCAAGGGTGATGCGCCACATGGAAAAACCGCCGGGGAAGGTGGTTATCGCGCCGTGGTGGCCTATTACCCGTGGTGTGGCTCATTCGGCAATCGCAGGGTGAATCTGGCGTCACCCTTGCTGGTATTTGGTGGCGGGCAGGACAGCTGGACACCGACCCAGGAATGCCAGGGTGTTCGTTCAGCCGGGGCGGAGCTGGACATCAAGATTTACCCCGAGGCGGCTCACTCGTTTGATCTCGATATCGTGCCTCAGCGCTATCTGGGCAATCTCGTGGGCCTCAACAAAGTCGCCGCAGAAGACAGCCGGGAGCGCATGGTGTCATTTTTCATCAAGCACACCAAGAATGACGGGTGGCAAGCCACCCGCCCTGTGAAGGCTGAATCACTTCCCTCCGGAGATGACGGGAAACTCATGAATGCAGGCACGGAATCCGTGGCTGCGGGCCCGTCGATCTACAGGTAATCCACCGGAAGGTTTCCGGTCCGGATCACTGGCTGGCCGCTCAACGCGCCAGGTAACCACCGTCCACCGGGTAATAGGACCCGGTCACAAAAGAAGCCTTGTCCGAGGACAGCCAGACCACCAGCTCGGCCACTTCTTCGGCGCGGCCGAGACGACCTATTGGATGGGCACCGACCAGCATGGCGTTGATGGCGGGGTCTTCTTCGAGGCCGCTGATCATGGGGGTGTGGATGAAGCCCGGTCCGACGGCGTTGACACGCACGCCGTGTGCGCTGTATTCGAGCGCGGCCGCTTTCGTCAGCCCGACCACGCCGTGTTTGGCGGCGGTATAGGCCGGGGCGCCGGCAAAACCGACGTTGCCGAGGATGGAGGCGACGTTGATGATGGAGCCACCGCCGCTTTTGAGCATGGCGGCAATCTGGTACTTCATGCCATAAAACACACCCGACAGGTTGATGTTGATGACCTGCGCCCAGCCGTCCAGCGGGTAATCAGCCGTGGGGGCTTGCGGGCCGCCTATGCCGGCGTTGTTGCAGGCGATGTCGAGCCGGCCGTGCAGCGCCAGGGTGCGCGCCACCAGCGCCTCGCCGTCCTGCGGTTTGCCTACGTCGGCCGCCACAAACATGGCGTCGCCGCCCAGGGCCCGTACCAGCGAGGCCGTTTCCTCACCGGCCTGTTCGTTGATGTCAGACACCACCACCCGGGCGCCCTCGCGCGCCCAGACCAGCGCAATGGCGCGGCCAATACCTGACGACGCGCCGGTGACCAAGGCTACCTTGTTTTTCAGCATGTGTTTATCCTTTATGTGTTGCGCGGCACGGTGCCGCCCCCTGCAGCCTGACAACCCGAGCGCAACGCGCGGTGATCACTGCAGTGTTGATTGTGGGCTGCCCCCCGGCAGCGTGCTTGATCTATGACAAGCCGCCAAAAGGCCATCCGGCTTTCTCGCCCGAGCCCGCCCGGCCGTGCCGACTAAACTCCCCTCATGGCCACTTCCTCTCCCTCCGACGCGCCCAAGGGATCGCCGCGCTCCCTCTCGGGCCTCGTGCCCTTCCTGCGTCCGTACCGCGGCCGCATCGGACTGGCCATCTTCTTTCTGGTGATGGCGGCGGTAGCCACGCTGGTGTTTCCGCTGGCGCTGCGCGGCCTGATCGACGGCGGGCTGGGAGCGGGCGACAAGGGGGCGCAGCTGATGGCGCTGCGCACCCACTTCTTCGAGCTGTTTGCGGTGGCGGCAGCGCTGGGCCTGTTTTCAGCCGGCCGCTTTTACATGGTCAGCTGGCTCGGCGAGCGCGTGACGGCCGACCTGCGCAACGCGGTGTATTCGCACGTGGTGCGGCAAAGCCCGGAGTTTTTTGAAACCACCCAGACCGGCGAGGTGCTCTCGCGCCTGACCGGCGACACGACGCTGGTGCAGACCGTGGTGGGCTCGTCGCTCAGCATGGGCCTGCGCAACGCCGTGATGGGTATCGGTGCGCTGGGCATGCTGGTGGTGACCAACCCCTACCTGATGGTGCAGGTGCTGGGCGGGCTGGTGCTGATCGTCGTGCCCTCGGCATGGTTCGGCCGGCGCGTGCGCAAGCTCTCGCGCGCCAGCCAGGACCGGGTGGCCGACTCCAGCGCGATTGCGGCCGAGGTGCTCAATGCCATCCCGGTGGTGCAAAGCTACACCGCCGAGGCGCGCGAGGCCGCACGTTTCGACGAATCGACCACCAATGCCTTCAACACCGCCATCCGCCGCACCCGGGCGCGCTCGGTTCTGGTGGCCTTCATCATCATCGCCACCTCGGCGGCGCTGCTGTGGGGCCTGTACCAGGGCACGCAGGCGGTGATGCGCGGTGACATCACCGCCGGCCACCTGGGCCAGACGGTGGTGTACGTGATCATCCTGGCCAGCGCCACCGCGGTGCTGGGCGAGGTGTATGGCGACCTGCTGCGCGCCGCCGGCGCCACCGAACGCTTGATGGAACTGCTGGAAACCCGCTCCCCCGTAACATCACCGCCCAATCCGGTGCCAGCTCCCGTGGTACGGGCGGGAAGCGCTATCAAATTCGAAGCGGTGACCTTCCACTACCCGTCGCGCCCGGCGCAGGCGGCGCTGAGCGACTTCTCCCTGAGCGTGGCGTCCGGCGAAACCGTGGCCATCGTGGGGCCCAGCGGCGCCGGCAAAAGCACGGTGTTCCAGTTGCTGCTGCGTTTTTACGACCCGGCCACGGGCCGCATCGAGCTTGACGGCGTGGCGACCCGCGACCTGGCGCTGCACGACCTGCGCCAACGCATCGGCATCGTGCCGCAGGACGCGGTGATTTTCTCGACCAGTGCGCTGGAGAACATCCGGTACGGCAAGCCCGGCGCGAGTGACGACGAGGTCCGGACGGCGGCGCAGGCGGCCTTTGCGCATGAGTTCATCATGGCGCTGCCGGAGGCTTATGACACCTTTCTCGGCGAACGCGGCGTGCGCCTGTCGGGCGGGCAGCGCCAGCGCATCGCGATTGCCCGCGCCATGCTCAAGAACCCGCCGCTGCTGCTGCTGGACGAGGCCACCAGCGCCCTCGACGCCGAAAGCGAACGCATGGTGCAGGCGGCGCTGGAGTCGGCCATGCAGGGCCGCACCACGCTGGTGGTGGCGCACCGCCTGGCCACCGTGCAGAAGGCCGACCGCATCCTGGTGCTGGACCACGGCCGGCTGGTGGAGCAAGGCACCCACGCCGAACTGGTGAGCCGCGGCGGGATTTATGCGCGGCTGGCCGCGCTGCAGTTCAACGCCTGAAAGCATGCGCTTCCTTGGGGCACGGCGCAGGCGGACCTTGCTGAGCGACCAGGACGTTCCGATTCAAGACCGTGATTATGCGTTTCATGCATAACAACCCATAAACCCGGCCTTGGACAGGCGGACACGGCGAGCCTAAGCTCTGCGCATTGATCTTCCACCAGGAGTTTTTGATGTCGCAAGCTTCCAGCCCCGCCGCCACAGTCGGCGCCCCCACGCTTTTGCACCCCCTGCCCTCCTACCTGCAGGCCGACAAGCTCGGCCCCTGGGGCAACTACCTGCAGCAGGTCGACCGCGTGATTCCGCACTTGGGCAGTCTGGCGCGCTGGGCCGAAACGCTCAAGCGGCCCAAGCGCATCCTGATCGTCGACGTGCCCATCCACATGGACGACGGCACGGTGGCGCACTTTGAAGGTTACCGCGTGCAACACAACGTCTCGCGTGGTCCGGGCAAGGGCGGCGTGCGTTTTCACCAGGACGTGACGCTGTCGGAAGTGATGGCGCTGTCGGCCTGGATGTCGATCAAGAATGCCGCGGTCAACGTGCCCTACGGCGGCGCCAAGGGCGGCATCCGCGTGGACCCGAAGAAACTCTCGCGCGGCGAGCTCGAGCGCATGACGCGCCGCTACACGAGCGAGATCGGCATCATCATCGGCCCGAACAAGGACATCCCGGCGCCCGACGTCAACACCAACGAGCAGATCATGGCGTGGATGATGGACACCTACTCGATGAACACCGGCTCGACCTCCACCGGGGTGGTCACCGGCAAGCCGGTGGACCTGGGCGGCTCACTGGGCCGGCGCGAAGCCACCGGCCGCGGCGTGTTCACCGTCGGCGCCGAAGCGGCCAGACACATCGACCTGGACATTGCGACCGCCCGCGTGGCGGTGCAGGGTTTTGGCAATGTGGGCGGCGTGGCCGGCAAGCTGTTTGCCGAAGCCGGTGCACGCGTCGTGGCCGTGCAGGACCATGGCGGCACGATTTACCGTGAAGCCGGGCTCGATGTGCCCTCGCTGCTCAGACACGTGGCGGAGACCGGCAGCGTGGCCGGTTTTGCGCAGGCCGAAGTCATCGCCGACGACAAGTTCTGGGACGTGGATTGCGAGATCCTGATCCCGGCCGCATTGGAACAGCAGATCACCAGGGACAACGCCGGGCGCATCAAGGCACGCATGATCATCGAAGGCGCCAACGGGCCAACCACCCCCGAAGCCGACGACATCCTGCAGGAACGCAATGTGCTGGTACTGCCCGACGTGATTGCCAACGCCGGCGGCGTGACCGTCAGTTACTTCGAGTGGGTGCAGGATTTCTCCAGCTTCTTCTGGGACGAAGCCGAAATCAACGCGCGCCTGGTGCGCATCATGAAGGAAGCCTTTGCCGGCGTCTGGCAGGTGGCGCAGGACCACAAGGTCAGCCTGCGCACTGCAACGTTTATCGTGGCCTGCAAACGTATTCTGCATACACGAGAGCTGCGCGGTTTGTACCCCTGAAGCATGTGACCCCCACGGTCGCTCACTACGTGTAGCTCCCTGCCCCCCCCGAGGGGGGCCGCTGCGCCTGCGGTCTGGCAAAGCCAGTCCCGCGGCCCTTGCTTGATTGCGACCGGGAGCTCGTGGCTGCTTACTGAAGCGTTTCCTTGACGGCCTCGGCCAGCGGCAGCGGCATCACGTCGATGCCCTCTTCCAGCAACTCGACCGCTTCCGCCCGGCTGGCCTGGCCGCGGATGCTGCGCTGTTCGGCGTCGCCGTAATGCATGGCGCGTGCCTCGTCGGCGAACCGTTCCCCCACATCCTCGGTGTTGGCCATCACGTGGCGCAAGGCCTTCAGGAACTCGGCCTGCACGGCCGGGCTACCGGCGCCAGCCATCACCTCATGCACCGGGTTGCCGGCCGGTGCAGCCGCGGGCACGGACAGTTCACGCGAGGGTGAAGCCACTGCCGGCGCCCCGCTCGCGGCGCCCAGATTGAGCCGGGGGGCGCTGGGCATTTTCCGCACGGCCGGGTCGGCGCACAGCGGGCAGGTCACCAGGCCGCGCGCAAGCTGGCCCTGAAAATCATCTTCCGACGCAAACCAGCCTTCAAAGGCGTGCTGGTGCGAACACTGGAGGTTGAGGACTTTCATGGGCTGATTATCAGCCCGCGGTGCGGGAAGTGCCGGTCTGCCAGTCCAGCGTCCATGCGCCCGACAGGACGTTCTGCAGCCACAGCGCGCCCGTCAGTGTCTTGCCGTCGGTGACACGTCCATCGCGGCACCACTGCAGCAGTTCGGCCGGCGTGGCCGTGAACACGTCGAGAAATTCGCCCGCGTCGAGCTTGCGCCCTCCGGGGGTCAGGTCCCTGGCAAACCAGATGTCGATGAATTCGGTCGAGTAGGAAATCACCGGGTGCATGACACCGGCGCGGGCCCAGGAAGCCGCGCTGTAACCGGTTTCCTCGAGCAACTCGCGCTGGGCACAGGCCAGCGGCTCCTCACCGGCATCAAGCTTGCCGGCGGGAAACTCCAGCATCACGGCCTGCACCGGATAGCGGTATTGCCGCTCCAGCACCAGGCGGCCGTCGCCGAGCTGGGCAATGATCATGACCGCACCCGGATGGCGCACATACTCACGCGAGGCTTCCCGTCCGTCCGGCAGGCGGACCGTGTCGCGGAAAGCGTGGAGGAAATGGCCGTGCAACAGCTCCTGGCTGCCGACCTTGTGCTCGATCAGATGGCTGTCGGCCGTACCAAGGGGCGCTGCGGGATGCTCAGGCATGTCGGAAGACCGGGCGGGCGCCGCCGCTCAACGATGTTTAAACAGGTAACGAAACACAAAGCCCGGAAAGGCGAAGGTGATGAACAGCGTGGCCGTGATCGCGTAGAACTCCCAGCCCTGCGGCGCGATCTGGCCGGCGCGCTGCTCCAGCAGCAGCGCGATACCGCCTGCCACGAAATACCAGAACACCATCTCGGCAAGACGCACCGCCAGATTTTTGGGGTTCTGCAACCGGTAAACCAGCAGTACGCGGTTGCTGATGAAAGGCAGGTTGGCCGCCAGCAGGGCCAGCGCCACCACCAACCATATCGAGACAGTCTGGTTCATGCGCCGAGGGACTTCACGACGCTGGCAATCGCCTGCTGGCATAGCGTCATCAGGCCGCCGGGCATGACACCCAGCAGCAGCAGCAGCGCGCCGTTGATGGACAGCACCACGCGGGCATCGGCCGGGGCCACGATGGCCGTGGGCATGCCGACGTTGGGGGCATCAAAATACATCACCTTGACGACCCGCAGGTAATAGAAAGCACCGATCAGCGACATCAACACCGCAAAAACCGCCAGCACGATGTAGCTGGTCTGTTGCGAGGACACCAGGGCCTGCAGCACGCCGAGCTTGGCGTAGAAACCAACCACAGGCGGCACACCAGCCAGCGAGAACATGCTGATGGCCATGACGCCGGCAAACAGCGGGCTACGCTGATTCAGGCCGGCCAGGTCGGTGATTTCCTCGGACTCGTGGCCGGCACGTGCCAGCAGCAGGATGATGCCGAACACCGCGAGTGTGGTCAGCACATAGGTGATGGCGTAAAACATGGCCGCGCCATAGGCGTACTCGGCATTGAGGGGCCTGCCGGGAACCACAGCAGCCAGCAGCGCCAGCAGCAGGAAGCCCATTTGCGAAATGGTGGAGAACGCCAGCATGCGCTTCAGATTGGTCTGCGCCACCGCCGCCAGATTGCCCACCAGCAGCGAACCGATGGCCATCAGCGCCAGCATCTGCTGCCAGTCGATAGCCAGCGGCAGCAGGCCCTGCACCAGCAAGCGGATGCAGATGGCAAAGGCGGCAAACTGCGGCGCCGCACCGATCAGCAGCGTGATGGCCGTGGGCGCACCCTGGTAAACGTCGGGCAGCCACATGTGAAACGGCACGGCGCCCAGCTTGAAGGCCAGGCCGGCCACAATGAACACCAGACCGAACACCAGCACCTGGTGGTTCACCTGGCGGCTGGCAATGGCCCTGTACACCTCGTTGATGTCCAGAGAGCCGGTGGCGCCGTACATCATGGACAGGCCGTAAAGCAGGAAGCCCGAGGCCATGGCACTGAGCACAAAGTATTTCATCGCGGCTTCGGTAGCCGTTGCGTTGTCACGGCGCAGCGCCACCAGGGCGTAGCTGGACAGCGTCATCAGCTCCAGGCCCATGTAGAGCACCAGGAAGTTGTTGCCGGAGATCATCACGAAGATGCCGAGCAGCGCGAACAGGCCCAGCGTGAACAGCTCGCCGCCGCGCAGCATGTCGCGGTCTGCCGCATACCCACGGCCATACACCAGGGTGACCATCATCGCGATCGAGGCGAAACACTTGAGCCAGTTGCCCATGGGGTCGCTCACGACCATGTTGCCGAAGCCGTAGAACGTGTTGCCCTTGACGGCGTACACAGCCTCCAGTGCCGCCACGGCAGCCAGCGTCAGCAGGGTCAGCACGTAGGTCAGGGTGCGCTGCGGGCTTTTCACGCCGAGGTCGACCAGGGCGATCACGCAGGCCATGACCAGAAGCACGATTTCCGGGTAGACCGATAGCCAACTGAGTTTGTCAATCATCTGAATTCTTTGAAATGGTTGCTTATTGCAGTTTGGAAGCCGCGACGTGTTTGAGCAGGTCGATGACCGAGCTGTCCATCACATCGGTGAAAGGCTTGGGATAGATACCCATGAACAACACGGCAATGGCCAGCAGGGCCAGCATCAGGAATTCACGGCTGTTGATGTCGGCCAGGCCCTTGACATCGTCGTTGGCGACCGGTCCGAGGTAAACACGCTTGAACATCCACAGGGTATAGGCTGCGCCGAAAATCAGTGCCGACGCGGCCGCCGCGCCAATCCAGAAGTTGAATTTGACTGCGCCCAGGATGACCATCCACTCGCCGACAAATCCGGCGGTGGCGGGCAGGCCGCAGTTGGCCATGGCAAACAGCAGCGCAAAGGCCGTGAACTTGGGCATGGTGTTGACCACACCACCGTAACTGGCGATCTCGCGCGAATGCACCCGGTCGTACAACACGCCAATACACAGGAACATGGCGGCGGAAACAAAGCCGTGCGCAATCATCTGCACAATGCCGCCGGACACACCGATGTCGTTGAAGATGAAAAAGCCCAAGGTGACAAAACCCATGTGTGCCACCGACGAATACGCCACCAGCTTCTTCATGTCCCGCTGGACCATGGCCACCAGGCCGACGTAGATCACGGCGATCAACGACAGGGCAATCATGAGTCCAGCCCATTCACGTGCGGCGTCGGGCGCAATCGGCAGCGAAAACCGCAGGAAACCGTAGGCGCCGAGCTTGAGCATGATGGCCGCCAGCACGGCCGAGCCGCCGGTGGGCGCCTCCACGTGCACGTCGGGCAGCCAGGTGTGGACCGGCCACATCGGCACCTTCACGGCAAACGCCGCCAGGAAGGCAAAGAACAGCAGCGTCTGCGCGGTGGCACCCAGTGGCAACTTGTACCAGACGGCGAGGTCAAAACTGCCGCCCGACTTGACGTACAGGAAGATCAGCGCGATCAGCATCAGCAAGGAGCCGAGCAGCGTGTACAGGAAGAACTTGAAGGCCGCGTAGATCTTCCTCGGCCCGCCCCAGACGCCGATGATCAGGTACATCGGGATCAGCGTGGCTTCGAAGAACACATAAAACAGCATGCCGTCGAGCGCCGCGAACACGCCTATCATCAGGCCGCTGAGGATCAGGAAGGCGGCCATGTACTGGTTGACGCGGCTGGTGATTGACTCCCAGCTCGCGATGATGACCACCACGTTGATGAAGGCCGTCAACAGTACAAACCACAGCGAGATGCCATCCACGCCGAGGTGGTAATTGACATTGAAACGCGCTATCCACGAGGCCTTCTCTACAAACTGCAGGGCCGAGGTGCCGATTTCAAAACCGCCGTAAAGGGGAAGGGTCACAAGGAAGCTGACGATGGCACCGATCAGCGCGATCCAGCGCACGCTGCGCGCCTGATCGTCACGTCCGAGGGCCAGCAGGATGACGCCGAAAAAGATCGGCGTCCAGATGGCAAGGCTCAACAATCCCATTTTTGTTATTCCTGTTGGCTCATTTATTGAGCAGTTCTTTGATCATCGGCCAGGTCGAGAAATAGCTGACCAGGATGAAGATGCCGACGATCATGGCCAGCGCATAGTGGTAGATGTAGCCAGTCTGCGCCTTGCGCACGACGCCCGCCACCCAGCCGACCAGCTTCCAGGAGCCGTTGACCAGCGCGCCGTCGATCAGCTTCTCGTCGCCGCCCTTCCACAGGCCGACGCCCAGGCCGCGCGCACCGCGTGCGAGAACGTTCTCATTGAACCAGTCCATGTAGTACTTGTTCTCGAGCAGCGTGTACAGGGGCTCGACGCGGCGCTTGATGGCCGCCGGCAGGGCCGGGTTGATCATGTACATGTAATAAGCCGAAGCCACGCCGGCAAGTGCCAGCCAGAACGGAGCCGTCATGAGGCCATGCAGGGCCATCTGCGCCGGGCCGTGGAACATTTTCGCCAGTTCGGCCATGGCCGGGTGTTTGGCCACGTTGACGATGATGGCGTCTTTCAGGAAGTCGCCGAACAGCATGGCGTCAATGCTCATGAAGCCGATCACCACCGAGGGAATGGCCAGCAGGACCAGCGGCGCGGTGACCACCCAGGGCGACTCGTGCGGCACATGGGCGGCATGGTGCGCATCATGGCCATGGTGGTCGTCGTGGTGTGCATCGGGGTTCTGGTCAAAACGCTCCTTGCCGTGGAACACCAGGAAATACATGCGGAAGGAATAAAAGGCCGTCACGAACACACCGGCGAGCACCGCGAAGTATGCAAAGCCGGCGCCCGGCAGGTTGCTGAAATGCACCGCTTCGATGATGCTGTCCTTCGAATAGAAACCGGCAAACAGCGGCGTGCCGATCAGCGCCAGCGAGCCGAGCAGTGCGGTGATCCAGGTGATGGGCATGTACTTGCGCAGCCCGCCCATCCAGCGAATGTCCTGGTTGTGGTGCACACCCATGATGACGGAACCCGCCGCCAGGAACAGCAGGGCCTTGAAGAAGGCATGAGTCATCAGGTGGAAGACAGCGACCGAGTAGGCCGAGGCGCCCAGCGCCACTGTCATGTAGCCGAGCTGCGACAGGGTGGAATAAGCCACGACGCGTTTGATGTCGTTCTGGATGATGCCCAGGAAACCCATGAACAGGGCCGTGATGGCGCCTATCACCATGATGAAGCTGAGCGCTGTATCGCTCAGTTCGAACAGCGGCGACATGCGGGCCACCATGAAAATGCCGGCCGTGACCATGGTGGCGGCGTGGATGAGCGCAGAAATGGGTGTCGGGCCTTCCATGGAGTCTGGCAACCAGACATGCAGCGGAAACTGGGCCGACTTGCCCATGGCGCCGATGAACAGGCAGATGCAGATCACGGTGATCAGCATCCAGTCGGTGCCAGGGAATCCGAGCTTGGCGATGTCGCCCGACTTGGCGAACACTTCGGTGTAATTGAGCGTGCCGGCATAGGCCGCCAGCAGGCCGATGCCGAGGATGAAACCGAAATCGCCGACCCGGTTGACCAGGAAAGCCTTCATGTTGGCGAAGATGGCGGTCGGCTTGTTGAACCAGAAGCCGATCAGGAGGTAGGACACCAGGCCCACGGCCTCCCAGCCGAAGAACAGCTGCAGCATGTTGTTGCTCATCACCAGCATCAGCATGGAGAAGGTGAACAGCGAGATGTAGGCGAAAAAGCGGTTGTAGCCTTCGTCTTCTTCCATGTAGCCGATGGTGTAGATGTGCACCATCAGTGAGACAAAGGTCACGACACACATCATCATGGCGGTCAGGCCGTCCACGAGGAAACCGATTTCCATCTTCAGGCCGCCAACGACCATCCAGGTGTAAAGCGTTTCATTGAAACGCGCACCGTCGATCGCGACACTCCTGAGTGTCATGGCCGAGATGATGAAGGCCACCAGCACACCGACGATGGTCAGCGTGTGCGACAGGCGGCGGCCTATCCAGTTGCCACCGAACGTGGTGCCAAAAATGCCGGCCAGCAAGGCGCCCGCAAGGGGCGCCAGGGGAACAGCAAGCAGGGTTGAAGCGTTGAGGGTGGATGCCATATCAGATTTTTTCCGCCAAGCCAGTTGCGCAGGCAAACAAGGGAGCCATGCCAAGGCCGCCACGGAACCGGCTTTGCCGGTCCGTCAGCGGCGCCCCTTTGAGGGGCTGAGAGCCGCGGCTCCAAACCTGCCTGCGCAAGCTTGGACGGCCACGAAGAGCCGCTGCCTCTGGCAGCGGTGCGGGGCAAGCAAAGGCCGCTTCGGGGGGGAGCGTCATCTTCATCCCTTGAGCGTGTTGAGTTCGTCCACATTGATGCTGGACTTGTTGCGGAACAGCAGTACCAGAATAGCCAGGCCGATAGCCGATTCGGCAGCCGCGACAGTCAGGATGAAAAACACGAAAACCTGACCATGCATGTCGCCCAGGTAATACGAAAAGGCAACGAAGTTCGTATTGACGGCCAGCAGCATCAACTCGATAGCCATCAACAACACGATCAGGTTCTTGCGGTTCAGGAAGATGCCAATCACGGACAGGGCAAACAGTATGGCCCCCAGCGAGAGAAAGTGTCCCAGCGTCAATGTCATGCGTTCTTCTCCTCGGTGGGGGTCTGTGCGGCCGCCACCTCGGGTGCGGCCTGCGTGGCCGACACTTTCACGAGCGTGACACGGTCCCGGGCCTTCACACGGATCTGGAGGGCCGGATTGATGTGCTTGCTGTCCTTGCGCTGCCGCAAGGTCAGCGCAATGGCGGCAATCATCGCCACCAGCAAAATAGTCGCGGCAATTTGAAGAGGGTACAGATACTCGGTGTAAAGCAGTTTGCCCAACGCCTTGGTGTTGGAAAACTGGATCGCCTGGACAGCTGTATTGGCCATCGATGCGCTCTTGGGCTCCTCAGTCAGCCGGAAGCCCCCCATCAGCACAGCGGCCATTTCAAGCGCGATCAGCACACCCACCATGGCGGCCATCGGAAAATGCTTCCAGAACCCCTTGCGCACGGCGTCCATGTTGATGTCAAGCATCATCACCACAAAGAGGAAAAGCACCATCACGGCCCCCAGATACACGAGCACCAGGGTAATGGCGAGAAATTCGGCCTTGAGAAGCAGCCACACCGCTGCAGCCTGCGAGAAGGCGAGCATCAGGTACAGCACGGCATGCACGGGGTTGCGCGCAGTGATCACCCGGAACGCCGCAAACAGCAGCACCAGGGCGAAGAGATAAAAGAGACCGGTTTTAACGTCCATGTTCTGCGAATCTTTCTTGAGCCAACGACTTTGCGGCGGTTTCAGCGGTACTTGGCATCCGCAGCGCGGTTGGCGGCGATTTCTTTTTCGTAACGGTCACCGACAGCCAGCAGCATGTCCTTGGTGAAGTAGAGGTCGCCCCGCTTCTCACCGTGGTACTCGAGAATGTGCGTTTCGACAATGGAGTCCACCGGACAGCTTTCCTCGCAGAAGCCGCAGAAAATGCATTTGGTCAGGTCGATGTCGTAACGCGAGGTGCGGCGGCTGCCGTCTTCGCGAACATCCGATTCGATCGTGATCGCCATCGCAGGGCACACGGCCTCGCAGAGCTTGCAGGCAATGCAACGTTCCTCGCCGTTGTCATAACGGCGCAAGGCGTGCAGGCCGCGAAAGCGTGGCGAAAGTGGCGTTTTTTCTTCGGGGAACTGCACGGTGATCTTGCGCCGGAAGGCATAGCGACCGGTCAGGGCCATGCCCTTGAGCAGCTCCACGAGCATGAAGCTTCTTAAAAAATCCCTGAACGAAAACGTTGAAGCGGTTGCGCTGGCCATGATGATTTTCCGCTTAGTTCCAGATATTCCAGGGCGTCTGCATCCACACACCCACGACGACCAGCCACACCAGGGTGACCGGGATAAAAATCTTCCAGCCCAGCCGCATGATCTGGTCATACCGGAAGCGCGGGAAAGTGGCGCGGATCCAGATGAACATGGACACAACCAGGAAAGTCTTCAGACCCAGCCAGATCCAGCCGGGAATCCAGTTGAACAAGGCGCTGTCCACCGGCGACAACCAGCCGCCGAGGAACATCAACGCCGCCAGGATCGCCACCAGCCACATGCTGGCGTACTCGGCCAGGAAGAAGATGGCAAAGCCCATACCCGAGTACTCGACCATGTGACCGGCCACAATCTCAGCCTCGCCTTCCACCACATCAAACGGGTGGCGATTGGTTTCGGCCACGCCGGAAATCAGATAGACCATGAAGATGGGCAGCAGCGGCAGCCAGTTCCAGGACAGGAAAGTCAACCCCTTGTCGGCTGCCATGCCTCTGGCCTGACCCACGACGATGTCCGTCAGGTTCATGCTGCCCGATACCATCAGCACTACCACCAGGCAAAAACCCATGGCGATCTCATAACTGACCATCTGGGCCGAAGCGCGCAACGCCCCCAGGAAAGCGTATTTCGAGTTGGAGGCCCAACCGGCAATGATCACGCCATACACCTCGATCGAAGTGATCGCCATGACGAGCAACAGCCCGGCGTTCACGTTGGCAAGCGCCACATCGGGGCCAAACGGAATCACGACCCAGGCCGCCAGCGCGGGCATGATGGCCATGATCGGCCCGAGTACGAACAGGCCCTTGCTGGCAGCCGTCGGGCTGATGATTTCCTTGGTCAGCAGCTTCACGGCATCGGCGATGGGCTGCAACAGACCAAACGGACCCACGCGATTCGGGCCAAGCCGCACCTGCATGAAACCCAGCAACTTGCGCTCCCACAGGGTCAGGTAAGCCACCGCGCCCATCAGGGGCAGCAAGACGCAGACGATCTTGATCAGGATCCACAGGACAGGCCAGACCGTGCCCGGCCAGATGCCTCCCATCAAGCCTTGGCCGAAGTTGAAAATGCCGTCAATCATGCTGCTGCTCCCTCACCTGCCAGCGCCTGCCGCGCATCGGCGGTCAGTTGCAGCGATGTCGCACGCCGGACCATGCCGTCGAGCTGGTAAATGCTGGCGACCACCGGGGATGGGCCCGCGGCCGACAGGTCAATGCCGGCCTGGGTGCTGTTGCCCAGGTACTCTGCGGGCACCTGCGCTGCCGCGGCAGCGGGCACCTGCTTGAGCACATCCTGTGCGGATTCGAAATCAAAGCCCGGCAACTCGAGCAGGTTGGCCAGCACACGCAGGACCTTCCAGGCCGGCCGCGTTTCGCCGAGCGGCTTGGTCACCGCATGAAACCCCTGCACCCGGCCTTCGGCGTTGACAAAAGTACCCGGAGTTTCCGAGAACGGTGCAATCGGCAGCAGGACGTCGCTGAACGCCATGTTGGCCTTGAACGGGCTCAGGGTGACCACCATTTGCGCTGCAATGAGTGAAGTCCCGGCTGACGCACCTGCCGCAGAATCGAACTCGGGTTCGTTGTTGAGCAGCAGCACCGCCTTCAGGCCGCCTGTCAGCATCTGCCCGGCGTTCAGACCCCGAGCGGACGGCATGACACCCGCCAGCTGTGCGCCCACGGTGTTGGCCGCTTCTGTCAGGTAACCCACACTGGCTCCGGTTTGGGTGCCGATCCAGTTGGCCAGGGCCAGCAGGCTCTCCGCATGCGCATGGTGTGCAGCGGCGTTACCCAGCAGGATGGCCTTGCGCTCGCCACCCTGCAGGGATTTGGCGATGGCCCTGGCGGCATCCGTGACCTGGCCGGCAGCCGGCGCCGGTACGTTCTTGTCTGCGGCAATCGCAGCGGCCACGTCGGCCAGCGCCTGCGCCCAGGCACCCGGCTCGGCCAGCACGTTATGAGCCACGGGCATGGCCCAGGCGTCGGCAGACGCCAGTTCTGCTACGGAAGTAATAGCACTCAGCGCACAGCCCTTGCGGACAGACTGCCGAATTCGTTGTGCAAACAGCGGGTGGTCCTTGCGCAGATTGGAGCCGATGACCAGTGCGCGCTGCAACTGCGACAACGATGCAACCGAGGTGCCCAGCCAGCGCACGGATGGCGCGGGCGCAAATTCTGCGTTGCGCAGACGGTAATCAATATTGTCACTGCCCAGGCCGCGCATCAGCGATGCGGCGAGGTACAGCTCTTCCAATGTGCTGTGCGGACTGGCAAGCAGGCCCATGCTTTGGGCGCCATGGTCAGCCTTGATCTGCTTCAGGCCGTTGGCAACATATTCGAGCGCCGTCTGCCAGTCCACAGCTTTCCACTGCCCGCCCTGCTTGAGCATGGGGGTGGTCAGGCGCTCGTCGCTGTTCAGCGCTTCATAAGAGAAGCGGTCGCGGTCGGCAATCCAGCATTCGTTCACGTCTTCGTTTTCGAGCGGCACGACGCGCATGACCTTGTTGGACTTGACCTGGACAATCAGGTTGGCACCGGTCGAGTCGTGCGGGCTGACCGACTTGCGGCGCGAGAGCTCCCAGGTGCGGGCGCTGTAGCGGAAAGGCTTGCTGGTCAGCGCGCCGACCGGGCAGATGTCGATCATGTTGCCTGACAGCTCGGAGTCCACCGACATGCCGACAAAAGTCTCGATCTCGGCATGTTCGCCGCGGTTGGACATGCCGAGCTCCATCACACCGGCAACTTCCTGGCCGAAACGCACGCAGCGCGTACAGTGAATGCAGCGGCTCATCTCCTCCATGGAGATCAGCGGGCCCACGTTCTTGTGGAACACCACGCGCTTTTCTTCTTCGTAGCGCGAACCGCTGCCGCCGTAGCCAACCGCCAGGTCCTGCAGCTGGCACTCGCCGCCCTGGTCGCAGATCGGGCAGTCCAGCGGGTGGTTGATCAGCAGGAACTCCATCACGCCCTTCTGGGCCTTGATGGCTTTGTCACTCTTGGTGTGCACGATCATGCCCTGCGTCACGGGCGTCGCGCAGGCCGGCATCGGCTTGGGCGCCTTCTCCACGTCCACCAGGCACATGCGGCAGTTGGCCGCGATGCTGAGCTTCTTGTGATAGCAGAAGTGCGGAATGTAGGTGCCGGCTTTTTCGGCGGCATGCATCACCGTGCTGCCTTCGGGCACTTCCACTTTCTGACCGTCGAGTTGGATTTCAACCATGTGAATCTGCTTTATTGGAGCGCTGTTATGCGTAAACCGGGACCAGACAGGTCTTGTGGGTGATGTGGTGCTCGAATTCGGCGCGGAAGTGCTTGATCATGGCGCGCACCGGCATGGCCGCTGCGTCGCCAAGCGCGCAGATGGTGCGGCCCTGGATGTTGTCGGAGATCGAGTTGAGCAAGTCCAGGTCGCTCTCACGGCCATGGCCGTGTTCAATGCGGTCCACCATGCGCCAGAGCCAGCCCGTGCCCTCACGGCAGGGTGTGCACTGGCCGCAGCTCTCGTGCATGTAGAAGTAGGACAGGCGCAGCAGACTCTTGACCATGCAACGGGTCTCGTCCATCACGATCACCGCGCCGGAGCCCAGCATGGAGCCGGCCTTGGCGATCGAGTCGTAGTCCATGTCGGTGGCCATCATGATGTCGGCCGGCAGCACCGGCATGGACGAACCGCCGGGAATCACGGCCTTGAGCTTGCGCCCGCCGCGCATGCCACCCGCGAGCTCGAGCAGTTTGGCAAAAGGCGTGCCCATCGGGATTTCATAGTTGCCCGGACGCTCGACGTCGCCGCTGATGGTAAAGATCTTGGTGCCGCCGTTGTTGGGCTTGCCGCAGTCCAGGTAGGCCTGGCCGCCATTGCGGATGATCCACGGCACGGCCGCGAAGGTTTCCGTGTTGTTGATCGTTGTCGGCTTGCCGTACAGGCCAAAACTCGCGGGAAACGGCGGCTTGAAACGCGGCTGGCCTTTTTTGCCTTCCAGCGATTCGAGCAAAGCGGTTTCCTCGCCGCAGATGTAGGCGCCGAAACCGTGGGCCGCATGCAGCTGGAAGCTGTAGCTGCTGCCCAGGATGTTGTCGCCCAGCAAGCCGGCGGCGCGCGCTTCTTCCAGCGCCTCTTCAAACCGCTTGTAAGTGGTGAAAATTTCGCCGTGGATGTAGTTGTAACCGACGCTGATGCCCATCGCGTAGGCGGCAATCGCCATGCCTTCGATGACGATGTGCGGGTTGTACTGCATGATGTCGCGGTCTTTGGCCGTGCCCGGCTCGCCTTCATCCGAGTTGCAGACCAGGTATTTCTGGCCCGGAAACTGGCGCGGCATGAAACTCCACTTCAGGCCGGTCGGGAAACCCGCGCCGCCACGTCCGCGCAAGCCGCTGCCCTTGACCTCGGCGATCACCTGGTCTTGTGTCAGGCCTTCGCCGCCGTCCTTGCCCAGGATCTTGCGCAGGGCCTGGTAACCGCCGCGCGCTTCGTAGTCTTTCAGGCGCCAGTTGGCGCCATCGAGGCCCGCCATGATCTGCGGGTCGATATGGCGGCCGTGGAAGGAGGTCTGGACGCCGGTGGCTTCAAACTGGGAGAGGATGCTGGAAGCAGACATGGTTATTTAGCCTCGCCCGATTTCAGGCCATCGATCAGCTGGTCGAGTTTGTCGTTGCTCATGAAGCTGCACATGTGCAGGTCGTTGACCAGCATGACCGGCGAGTCGGCGCAGGCGCCCAGGCACTCGGACTGCTGCAGGGTGAACAGGCCGTCTTCCGTCGTGCCGCCCATGGTCACGCCCAGCTTGTGCTCGAGGTAGGCCAGCGCCCTGGTGCCATCGCGCAGCTGGCACGGCAGGTTGGTGCAGACATTGATCTTGTACTTGCCCACCGGCTGCTGGTTGTACATGTTGTAGAAGGTCGTGACCTCATGCACGGCAATCGGTGCCATGCCGAGGTACTCTGCCACGAGTTTTTCGCTCTCGGCGCTGACGTAGCCCTGCTCTTCCTGGACGATCGCCAGGCAGGCCATGACGGCCGACTGCTTCTGGTCCGCGGGATATTTTGCGACTTCTTTCGCGAAGCGCGCTTTGGTAACTTCAGAGATCATCGATCAATCTCTCCAAAAACAATGTCCATGGTTCCGATGATCGCCACGGCATCGGCCAGCATGTGGCCACGCGCCATTTCGTCCAGCGCAGCAAGGTGCGCAAAACCCGGCGGGCGGATCTTCAGGCGATAAGGCTTGTTGGCGCCGTCGCTCACGATATAAATGCCGAACTCGCCCTTCGGGTGTTCGACCGCGGCATAGGCTTCACCTTCGGGTACATGGAGGCCTTCCGTGAAGAGCTTGAAATGATGGATCAGCTCCTCCATGTTGGACTTCATGGACTCGCGCCCGGGAGCAGCCACCTTGTGGTTGCTGGTGATCACGGGCCCCGGATTGGCGCGCAGCCAGGCCACGCACTGCTCGATGATGCGGTTGGACTGGCGCATCTCCTCGACCCGCACCAGATAGCGGTCGTAGCAGTCGCCGGTCTTGCCCACGGGAATGTCGAAATCCATGCGGTCGTAAACCTCGTAGGGCTGCTGCTTGCGCAGGTCCCACGCCATGCCGGAGCCGCGCAACATCGGACCGGTCATGCCCATGGCGAGTGCGCGTTCCGGCGAAACCACACCGACACCCACCGTGCGCTGCTTCCAGATGCGGTTGTCCGTCAGCAACGTTTCATACTCGTCCACATAAGCCGGGAAACGGCGGGTGAAGTCCCCGATGAAATCGAGCAGTGAACCCTGGCGGTTCTCGTTCATCGCCTCTATGGCCTTGGCATTCCGGATCTTGCTGACCTTGTACTGCGGCATGGTGTCCGGCAGGTCGCGGTAAACGCCGCCGGGACGGAAATATGCCGCGTGCATGCGCGCACCGGACACCGCCTCGTAAATATCAAACAGGTCTTCACGCTCGCGAAAGGTGTAGATCAGGATGGTCGAGCTGCCACAGTCATTGCCGTGCGAGCCCAGCCACATCAGGTGATTCAGCAGGCGCGTGATTTCCGAGAACATGACACGGATGTACTGCGCGCGGATGGGCACATCCACACCCAGCAGCTTTTCGATGGCCAGGCAGTAGGCATGCTCGTTGCACATCATGGACACGTAGTCGAGCCGGTCCATGTAGGGCAGCGACTGGATGTAAGTCTTGCTCTCGGCAAGCTTCTCGGTGGCGCGATGCAGCAAGCCGATGTGCGGGTCGGCACGCTGCACCACTTCGCCGTCCAGTTCCAGAACAAGACGCAAGACGCCATGGGCAGCGGGATGCTGCGGCCCGAAGTTGAGCGTGTAGTTTTTGATTTCAGCCATATCGATTCTGCGTTTGACTTGTCATGCCGGACTCATCCGGTATCCATGCGGGCGAACAACGCCACCCTGGATTGCGGGCCAGGCCCGCAAGAACAAATAGCTACTGCACCCCTCCGTAGTTGTCTTCACGGATCACGCGCGGCGTGATTTCGCGGGGTTCAATCGTCACTGGCTGGTAAATCACGCGCTTCTGCTCGGGGTCGTAGCGCATCTCGACATGGCCTGTGGTCGGAAAATCCTTGCGGAAAGGATGGCCGATAAAGCCGTAGTCGGTCAGGATGCGGCGCAGATCGTTGTGCCCCTCGAAAACGATGCCGAACAGGTCAAAGGCCTCGCGCTCGAACCAGTTGGCCGAGTTCCAGACATCGCTGACGGATGCCACCACAGGGAAATCATCGTCGGCGCAGAAGACCTTCAGGCGAACACGCTGGTTCAGACTGACAGAAAGCAAATGGGACACCACGCAAAAGCGGCGACCATCGTAGCGGCCCTCGGCGTACTCGGAATAATCGACACCGCAAAGGTCCATCAGCTGTTCGAATTGGCAGCCGCGGGTGTCGCGCAGGATCAGGGCAGCCGCCTTGTAATCGGACACATCGACAACAACGGTCACCTCACCGAGCGCCACCGTGGTGCGCTTGGCTTTGTCGCCCAAGGCAGCGGCAATGATGCCGGAGAGCTGTTCAGCAGTAGCAGGATGCAAAGGACCCATCAAGCCCTCGCAATGGTGTTGGTGCGGCGGATTTTCTGCTGCAACTGGATAATGCCGTAGATCAGGGCTTCGGCCGTGGGCGGGCAACCCGGCACATACACATCCACCGGCACGATGCGATCACACCCGCGAACGACCGAGTAGCTGTAGTGGTAATACCCACCGCCATTGGCGCAGGAACCCATGGAAATCACCCAGCGCGGCTCGGCCATCTGGTCGTACACCTTGCGCAAGGCCGGACCCATCTTGTTGCACAAGGTGCCGGCCACAATCATGAGGTCACTCTGGCGCGGACTGGCACGAAACACCTCGGCACCGAAACGGCCGATGTCGTAACGCGCAGCGGCCGAATGCATCATCTCGACGGCGCAGCAGGCCAGGCCGAAGGTCATGGGCCAGAGCGACCCGGTCTTGGCCCAGTTGACCACCGAGTCGTAACTGGTGGTCATGAAGCCTTCGTTGAAAACACCTTCTAGTGACATACCCGTCCCTTTGTGGCGGCTGCGCGTGCAGCCGCTGAGTCTTGGTGAGCTATTCCCAGTCCAGGGCGCCTTTTTTCCACTCGTAGGCAAAACCAACGACCAGAATGCCGAGGAAAATCATCATGGACCAGAAACCCACCGGACCGATCTCCTTGAGCGCCACGGCCCACGGAAACAGGAAGGCGATTTCGAGGTCGAAAAGAATGAACAGGATGGCGACGAGGTAATAACGCACATCGAACTTCATGCGGGCATCTTCAAACGCCTCGAAGCCGCACTCATAAGGGGAATTTTTTTCGCTGTCCGGCTTGTTCGGACCAAGCAGACGACCCAGCACCTGGGGCACCACGCCGACAGCCACGCCCACCAGGATAAACAACAGGACGGGGAGGTATTGGTCGAGGTTCATCGTCGATTCAACTTCTGCAAGCCGCTTGTGCTGGGTGCCAGTTTGCTGTTCAAGGCCTTGGGCCCTGCCTGCGCAGTACTGGCCAGTGCCTGTAGGTGGTGCGGACGGCGAGACTCGAACTCGCACAGCTTTCGCCACTACCCCCTCAAGATAGCGTGTCTACCAATTTCACCACGTCCGCGGTTTTTAGCTGTCCGGATTGCATGAGGAACCTTGCGGTTTTGGCTTTCCGGGCAGTCTCAGAGTTTACCCTGAATTTGTGCCGTTCCCTGAGCAGAACGGCACCTTTATGGCGCTATTTCGTCGGGATCTGACCTGCGCCAGAAGCTGCCGGTGCAGGCGGTACGGCAACCGCACCCGCTGCAGGTGCGGGGCTTGCCGTGCCGGGGATCTGGCCGGCACCGGGAGCAACCGGCGCTGGCGCGGTGATGGCTGCGCCTTCCAGCACGCTGGTGCCGGTCTGTGGACGCGCGTTACCGAAATAAGCCAGGGCCAGTGTGCAGACAAAAAACACGCCGGCCAAAACCGCTGTCGTGCGCGACAGGAAGTTGGCACTGCCGCTGGCGCCAAACAGGCTGCCGGAGCCGCCGCTGCCAAAAGCCGCCCCCATGTCGGCACCCTTGCCATGCTGCACGAGGATCAGGCCGATCATGCCCAGCGCGGTGATCATCTGGACCGCCAGAACAATGGTTAACAAAACGTTCATGTTTACTCCTAATTGAATAGCGTGCTTCGCCCGTCAGACGGCAGCTGCAGCAATAATCGTCAAAAAATCGGGGGCCTTGAGCGACGCGCCGCCGATCAGGCCGCCGTCGATGTCAGGCTGGCTCAGCAGCGTTGCGGCGTTGGCCGCATTCATGCTTCCGCCATACAGAATTTTCACGCGCGCGGACTGGTCCGTCGCCGCCTTGAGCTGGGCCCTGAGCACCGCGTGCACCGCTTGCGCCTGCTCGGGTGTCGCCGTCTTGCCGGTGCCGATCGCCCAGACCGGTTCGTAGGCCACGACGATTTCACTGATGCAGTGGCCATTGGCATGAATCACGGCTGCCAGCTGGCGTTTGACGACGCTTTCCGTCTGCCCTGCTTCGCGTTCTGCCAAGGTCTCGCCGACACAGACAATCGGCGTGATACCCATGGCCAGCGCCTGCTGTGCCTTTTCGGCCACCAGCGCATCGGTCTCAAAGTGGTACTGGCGGCGCTCCGAGTGGCCGACGATGGCGTAACGGCAGCCGAAGTCCTTCAGCATGGACGCGCTGACTTCACCGGTGTAGGCCCCGGAGGCCTTGGCCGAAACGTCCTGCGCCCCCAGATCAATGGCAGCCAGCGCCGGCAAGGCCTTGGCCAGCGCCTGGAACTGCGCCAGATACGGCGCAGGAACACACACCGCCACCGCACACGCCGGCTGCCCCGGAAAACCGGCCGCCAGAGCCTGCAGCAAGGCTTCGTTGGCAGCCAGGCTGCCGTTCATTTTCCAGTTTCCTGCGATGAGTTTTTTCATGGGCTGGGTACCTGCCAGGTCAAGACGATTTTGCCGATGTGCTGGTTCGACTCCATCAGCGCATGGGCCTGCGCGGCCTCCGCCGCAGCAAACGTGCTGTGGATCACGGGCTTGATCGCACCGCTGACAATCAGCGGCCAGACCTTGTCCCGCAGGGCCGCGGCAATCGCAGCCTTGAACTCGATGGACCGTGGCCGCAGGGTCGAACCGGTGACGGTCAGGCGCTTTCGCAGCACCAGGCCGGCATTGAACTCGGCCTTGAGGCCGCCCTGCACGGCAATGATCACCAGACGGCCGTCTTCGGCGAGGCACTCGACCTCACGCGCCACGTAGCTGCCGGCAACCATGTCGAGAATGACATTGACGCCCTGACCTGCCGTGAGCTTCTTGACCTCTTCGGCAAAGTCGCTGGTCTTGTAGTTGATCGCATGGTCGGCACCGAGGGCCAGGCAGGCGGCGCATTTGTCGTCACTGCCAGCCGTGACCAGCACCGTGGCGCCCAGCGCCTTGGCCATCTGGATGGCCGTGACTCCGATTCCGCTGGAGCCGCCCTGGACCAACAGGGTTTCGCCCTTTTGCAGGCGCACCCGGTCAAAGACATTGCTCCAGACGGTAAAGAATGTTTCGGGCAGCGAGGCTGCCTCGATATCACTGAGGCCCGCCGGCACCGGCAGACACTGGCCCACCGGCGCCACACACAGCTCGGCATAACCGCCGCCCGCCACCAGCGCGCAGACACGGTCGCCCACCTTCAGGCCGGCCTGCGCCATGGCCTCGGCGTCGCCGCCAACCACCACGCCAGCCACTTCCAGCCCCGGAATATCCGACGCTCCGGGCGGCACCGGGTAGTTGCCGGTGCGCTGCAGGACATCGGGGCGGTTCACCCCGCTGGCACTGACGCGGATCAGCAACTCGCCTTCGCCGGCAACCGGCGCAGGCCGCTCGCCCAGACGCAGGACGTCGGGCGGTCCGAAGGAAGTGATTTCGACTGCTTTCATCAGGTACATGCTCATTGTTGGCCGAAGCGCCCGTCAGACGGGCGCGAGCAGCTATCAATCAGATAGCAGTTCAGCCCTGGTCCTGGCCTTGGGCCGGACGGTCGAGCAGTGCCTTCATGGACAGCTTGACGCGGCCTTTTTCGTCGGTTTCCAGAACCTTGACCTTGACGATCTGGCCTTCGCTCAGGTAGTCGGTCACGCGCTCGACACGTTCGTGGGCGATCTGGCTGATGTGCAGCAGGCCGTCCTTGCCGGGCAGCAGGTTGACGAGGGCACCGAAGTCCAGGATCTTGGTGATCGCGCCTTCGTAGACCTTGCCGATTTCGACTTCGGCGGTGATCTCGGCGATGCGGCGTTTGGCTTCATCGGCCTTGGCGCTGTCGTTCGACGCGATCGTGATGGTGCCGTCTTCCTCGATGTTGATCTGCGTGCCGGTCTCTTCGGTCAGCGCGCGAATCACGGCGCCGCCCTTGCCGATCACGTCACGGATCTTCTCGGGGTTGATCTTCATGACATACAGGCGCGGTGCGAAGTCAGAGACCTCGGCCTTGGCTTCGCCCATGGCTTCCTGCATCTTGCCGAGGATGTGCATGCGGGCTTCCTTGGCCTGCGCCAGCGCAACCTGCATGATTTCTTTCGTGATGCCCTGGATCTTGATGTCCATCTGCAGCGCAGTGATGCCGGCGGTGGTACCGGCCACCTTGAAGTCCATGTCACCCAGATGATCTTCGTCACCCAGGATGTCGGTCAGCACGGCGAAGCGGTTGTCTTCCTTGATCAGACCCATGGCGATGCCGGCCACGTGGGCCTTCATCGGCACGCCGGCGTCCATCAGCGACAGGCAGCCGCCGCAGACGGATGCCATCGACGAGGAGCCGTTGGACTCGGTGATCTCGCTGACGACACGCATGGTGTAGGGGAATTCTTCCTTGGTCGGCAGCACGGCGATCAGCGCACGCTTGGCGAGGCGGCCGTGGCCGATTTCGCGGCGTTTTGGCGAGCCGACACGACCGGTTTCGCCGGTGGCAAACGGAGGCATGTTGTAGTGCAGCATGAAGCGGTCTTCATAGTCGCCCGACAAGGCGTCAATGCGCTGTGCATCGCGCTCGGTGCCCAGCGTGGTGATCACCAGCGCCTGGGTCTCGCCACGCGTGAACAGGGCCGAACCGTGGGTACGGGGCAGCACGCTGTTGCGGATTTCGATGGGGCGCACGGTGCGCGTGTCGCGGCCGTCGATACGCGGATCGCCGGCCAGGATCTGGCTGCGCACGATTTTGGCTTCGATGTCGAACAGCATGCCGTCCACAGCCACGCTGTCGAATTCGACGCCTTCGGCCTTCAGGCCCATCTTGGTCCAGGTGGTCACTTCACGCGTGGCGTGGGTGCGGGCCTGCTTGTTGCGGATCTGGTAGGCCGCCACCAGCTTCTCTTCGGCCAGCGAGACCACCTTGGCGATCAGCACCTCGTCCTTGGGAGGCGCGCGCCAGTCCCAGACCGGCTTGCCGGCATCACGAACGAGCTCGTGAATCGCGTTGATGGCGATGTTGCCCTGCTCATGGCCGAACACCACGGCGCCGAGCATGATTTCTTCGGACAGCTGCTGGGCCTCGGACTCGACCATCAGCACGGCGGCTTCGGTGCCCGCCACGACCAAGTCCATCTTCGAATCTTTCAGCTGGGTCTTGCCGGGGTTCAGCACATACTGGCCGTCGATGTAGGCCACGCGGGCGGCGCCAATCGGGCCGTTGAACGGAATGCCGGAGATCGCCAGCGCAGCACTTGCGCCGATCAGCGCAGGAATGTCGCCTTCGACTTCAGGATTCAGTGACAGCACATGGATCACAACCTGCACTTCGTTGAAGAAGCCTTCAGGAAACAGCGGACGGATCGGGCGGTCGATCAGGCGCGAGGTCAGCGTTTCGAACTCGCTGGGACGGCCTTCACGCTTGAAAAAGCTGCCGGGAATGCGGCCGGCGGCGTAGGTTTTTTCGAGGTAGTCGACGGTCAGGGGAAAGAAGTCCTGGCCGGGCTTGGCGTCAGCCTTGGCGACCACGGTGGCCAGCACCACGGTGCCGTCCATATCGACCATCACTGCGCCGCCGGACTGGCGGGCGACTTCGCCGGTTTCCATCGTGACCTTGTGCTGGCCCCACTGGAAGGATTTGGTGACTTTGTTGAAAATGCTCATGGTTATCTCCACTAGTTTCAAGCACTTGAGGCAGTGCAGGAGCCCGGAGGGGTGGCTGGCAGAACACGATGCCATTCCACAAAACGCCTGGGATACCAGGACTTGCCTTGTGGAATGACACAGCGCGTGATCGTTTTGCCTTGCTCCGAAGTAAAAAACGCCTGAGCTAGTGAACTAACTCAGGCGCCTTGCAACCGTTTTAGCGCTTATTTGCGCAGGCCAAGCTTGGCGATCAACGCCACATAACGGGCCGCATCCTTGGACTTCAGGTAGTCCAGCAGCTTGCGGCGGCGGCTCACCATGCGCAGCAGACCACGGCGACCGTGGTGATCCTTGGCGTGGGTCTTGAAATGGGGCATCAGTTCATTGATGCGGCCAGTCAGCAGGGCCACTTGAACTTCAGGGCTGCCGGTGTCGCCGGCGGCGCGTGCGTTGGCCTGAACGATGTCGGCCTTGATGGATTTCGCGATCATGGGTTTTCCTTGAAATAACTTGCGAGCGGTACAGTGTTCCCGACGTGGGAGTTGACCGTTGCCGCCGTGTTCTGCGAGGTGCTGGTTCACGAATGAAAAAGCACGCTTTTGGGCAGAGCCTTGGATTATAGCCCAGTCTCCGGGCCGGCTCAGGCGCCCGGCAGCCAGCGGGCCAGGCGCTCCACGCCCTGCCCCAGCCTGGCGACGTCCCGGCTCGCAAAACACCAGCGCAGCCAGCCCTGGGCCTCGGGCGCCGGGTTGACCATGAAGGCATTGCCGGGGGCCAACCCGAGGCCGGCCTCCACCACCAGGCGTTTGGCAGTGGCCAGCGAATCACCGAAGCGCTCCTGATCCGACAGCCGGAAAAATGCATACATGCCGCCCCGGGCCGGGGCCACTTCCACGCCCGGCAGGGCCTGCAGCAGCGGCACCAGCGTGTCGCGGCAGGTTTTCAGGTGCGCCACCAGCTGCGGCGTGACGTCATCGGTCCTTGCCAGCGCCACCAGGGCGGCCCGCTGGACGAATACCGGGGCGCACGAGGTATTGAACTCCACCAGCTTGCCAATGTGCGGCGTCATGCCCGGCGGCATCACCAGCCAGCCCAAGCGCCAGCCGGTCATCAAAAAGCTCTTGGAAAAACTGTGCACAACCACCAGCCGGTCATCCGGGACAGCGATATCCAGGAAACTCGGCGCGCAGCCATTTTCCGTGGGCTCGAAATAAAGCCGCTCGTACACCTCGTCGGCGAGAATCCAGGTACCGGTGCGGCGGCAGTGTGCGAGCAGGGTTTCCTGCTCGGCGCGGCTCAGGGTCCAGCCGGTTGGGTTGTTCGGTGCGTTGACAATCAACAGCCGGGTCCGGGGCGTGACGGCCGCCAGCAACTCATCCATATCGAGTTGCCACTGGCCGGCCACCGGCCGCAGACTCACGCAGCGCAGCCTGGCGCCCATGATCAGCGGCTGCGCGGTCAGGTTGGGCCAGACCGGCGTGACCGCCACCACCTCATCGCCGGCATCCACCAGCGCCTGCATGGCCAGCATCAGGGCATTCACGCCGCCGGAGGTGACGGCAATGCGGTCCGCATCAATCGCTGCCGCGCCGGCGCAGCGCAAGCCGGTGGCGTAACGCGCAATCGCCTCGCGCAGCTCCGGCAGGCCCAGGTTGTGCGCATAAAAAGTTTCGCCCTGCTGCAGCGAGGTGATGGCGGCGTCGCGGATGAAGGCGGGCGTGACCTCGTCACTTTCACCAAACCAGAACTTGAGCACATCGCTGCGCCCCATGCCGGCATTGGCCACCTGGCGGATCATCGACTCTTCGAGGTCTAAAACGGCTTGTCTCATGCGTGTCTTTCAGCGGAGGGGGGCGTTGGCGTGCGGTTCAGGGCCGCTGCATCCTGCAGCTGTGCGCCTGTTCGGAGCGCGCTGCAGCGATGGTCTTGATCACACGAAACCCATAACCCGAGCCCTCCACATCGAACCTGACGCCGGGTGTCCCCTGCTTGTCCATCACGGCCACCAGCAGCGGCTGCTGGAACTGGTGGTCGGCGCTGCGCATCACGCCCTTGTGGCCGGCAAACAGCACCGTCGCCTTTTCCAGCTGCGCGGCGACGGCGGTTGACTCCACCGTACGGGCTTTTTCGATGCTCTGCGCCAGGGCCTCGACCATCAGCTGCATGCGCATGTGCACATAGTCGTCCTGGGGTTTCGGAAAACGTTGTCGGAAGGACTGGTAAAACGCCTCCGACTGGGCACCCGGCTCGTTGGGAAACCAGTCGGCCACGGCGATGACCTTGCCGACGCCGGCATCACCGAGCGCGGCGGGGACGCCCAGCGCATTGCCGTAAAACGTGTAGAAGCTGCCTTCAAAACCCACGTCCCTCGCGGCCTTGACCAGCAGGGTCAGATCGTTCCCCCAGTTGCCGGTAAGCACGGCCTGTGCACCGCTGGCCTTGATCTTGGCGGCATAGGGAAGAAAGTCCTTGACGCGGCCCATCGGGTGCAACTCGTCACCGACGATCTGCACATCGGGGCGCTGGGCACCCAGTTGCCGGCGGGCTTCGCGCAGCACGGCCTGGCCGAAGCTGTAGTCCTGCCCGATCAGGTAAATGCTCTTGACCGCCTTGTCGTCCTTGAGTACGTCCATCAGCGCGGCCATGCGCATGTCGGCGTGGGCATCGAAGCGGAAGTGCCAGTAGCTGCATTTTTCATTGGTCAGCACCGGATCCACCGCGGAATAATTCAGGTACAGCACGCGCTGCGCCGGCTGGCGCTCATTGTGTTTGTTGATCGCATCGATCAGCACCGCGGCCGTCGACGACGAGTTGCCCTGGGTCACCAGCGTGATCCCGTCATCGAGGGCGGAGCGCAGGGCCGACAGGGCTTCCTCGTTCTGGCCCTTGCTGTCGTAGCGCTCGAAAACCAGCGGGCGATTGCCGCCGGGCAGCTTGAGGCCGCCGCGCGCATTGACGCGCTCCGCGGCCCACACCAGGTTGCGGAACACGGCTTCGCCGGTATTGGCAAACGGTCCGGACAAACTCTCGATCAGCGCGACGCGCACAGGAGACGGTGCCGCCACGGGCTGCTGTGCAGAGGCACTGGCCGACCACAGGCAGACGCTCGCGCCTAGGGCCAGTACGGCACGTTTCAAGACCCTGGAACTGAAAAAATACATTCTGGAATTTCCTTGAAATACGCCTGGGCACGCTTACCTGCTGTGCATGCGGCGATCACGATTGGGAGCCGCGAAGTGTAAGGGGAAAATTTTCCCGCCCAACCAACTGGAGTCCTTATGTTTTATTCACTTGCCGGCCGTCCTGCACGAAACTTTCAGCGTCCCGCCTCCTCGCTGGTCAGCAATGGCGCCCTTGACAAATTCCTGAGTGACACCCTGGGCTCCCTGTCCGACAGCCGCCCCGCCCAATCGGCGTCGGTGGAAGACGGCGACAAGGCCTATTCACTGCAACTGGACGTTCCAGGCCTGGCCAGGGAACAGCTGGACATCGGCATCGAAGGCGATGTGGTGCGTATTGCCAGCAAAGCCGATGCCGCACGCAAGGTCAAGGCGGCTTACCGTTTTCCTGTGGAAATCGACGCCACTGCAAGCACCGCCAAACTGGAAAACGGCGTGTTGACCTTGACGCTGGGAAAAAAGGTCCCGGTCAGCAACGTGGCGCAGCTGACGATTCAGTAAGACCTGGCCCCCACGGTCGCTCTCTGCCCCCCGAGGGGGCGCGTTTTTCCTTGGGGCGGCCCGGCGGAAAAACCCGGCCCCCACGTTCGCCCACTGCGTCTAGCCCCCTGCGCCGCCGGCAAACCGGGTCAGGCAGTGATTTCCGCCAGACCCCAGCGCGGCTTCACGTCAAAGGTGTAGCCGCGCTGCAGACTTTCCAGGCCTGCCTGCAGCCGCATGCCGGCCGCCAGCGCGATCATGGCGCCGTTATCGGTGCACAAATGCATCTCAGGGTAATGCACCCGAATCCCCTTTTTGCTGCAGGCCGCGTTGAGTTGTTCGCGCAGCAAGGCATTGGCCCCCACGCCACCGGCCACCACCAGCCGCTTCAAGCCGGTCTGCTCCAGCGCTTTCACCGATTTTTTGACCAGCACCTCCACAATGGCCGCCTGCGTCGAGGCCGCCAGGTCGGCCCGGGCCTGCTCGCCCATGGGCTCGCCGAGTTTTTTGGCCTGCGTCAATACTGCGGTTTTCAGGCCGGAAAATGAAAAATCGAGGTCGCCGCTGTGCAGCAGCGGCCGGGGCAACTTGAAGGCCTGGGCGTCGCCGCCCAGCGCCAGTTTGGCCAGGTGCGGCCCGCCGGGGTAAGGCAGGCCCAGCAACTTGGCCGATTTGTCAAATGCCTCACCGGCGGCATCGTCAATGGTTTCACCCAGCAGCTCATAGCTGCCCACCCGGTCCACCCGCATCAGCTGGGTGTGGCCACCCGACACCAGCAGCGCCACGAAAGAAAACTGCGGGGGGTCGGCGCTCAAAAAAGGCGAGAGCAAATGCCCCTCGAGGTGATGCACGCCCATCACCGGCTTGCCCAAGGCCGCCGCCAGCGAGCAGGCCACGCCCGCACCCACCAGCAGCGCGCCCGCCAGGCCCGGGCCGCGCGTGTAGGCCACCACGTCGACGTCGGCCAGCGAACGCTGCGCCTGGCCCAGCACCTCGCTGATCAGCGGCAACACACGCCGGATGTGGTCGCGGCTGGCCAGTTCGGGCACCACGCCGCCATAGGCCTGGTGCATGTCGATCTGGCTGTGCAGCGCGTGCGCCAGCAAGGCCGGCACGCCCTGGCCTGAGGCGTCGACAAGCGCCACGCCGGTTTCGTCACAACTCGATTCAATTCCCAGTACAAGCATGGCACCCAGTGTAAAGCGCGGTGTGCCGTTCGCCCCGGATCCGGACCAGAAGCGGCCCGAGGCATGAATGTTGCTGGACAATGGCGAACCTTCCTTCCTTTGACTGAAACGATGAAATCCGGATTGAGCTTTCTGATTGCCGCCAGGCGTTGCGAAATCAACGACCTCGAGCAACTCACCCGCACCAGCGCGCTGGTCAACGTGATCGGGCGGCTGGTCCACGCGCTGCAGAAGGAACGCGGCATTTCCAATGTTTTTCTGGGCTCGCAGGGCGTCCGGTTCGCCGCACAGTTGCCCCGCCAGGTGCTCGATTGCCAGCAGGTCGAGGACGAGTTGCGCGCCAGCTTCGACCACCTGGACACCGATGCCGGCCACCTGAACAACGGCGCCCGGCTGTTCAGCCGCATTGCCTTTGTCCTGCACGAGCTCGACGCCCTGCCCGCCCTGCGGGCCCGCATCAGCACGCAGAACGTGGCCGCGGCCGAGGCCACCGCGGCCTTTGTCAAGCTGATCGCCGGCCTGCTGGCCGTGGTCTTTGAAGCGGCCGATAGCGCCACCAACCCCGAGATCTCGCGCCTGCTGGTGGCCATGTTCAATTTCATGCAGGGCAAGGAGTTTGCCGGTCAGGAACGCGCGTTTGGCGCGGCCACCTTCGCTTCGGGCCAGACCGACAGCCAGCGCCAGCAGCAGTGGCTGCACCTGATCCAGTCGCAGGAACGCTGCGTGCAGGTGTTCAACGATTTTTCGACACCGGCGCTGCGCGAACTCTGGCAGACCAGCCAGAGCACCGCCACGCTGGCAGACCTCGAACGCCTGCGCCGCATCGCCTGCTCGGTGGCGGCCGGCGCCCTTGACCCCAACCTGAGCCAGACCTGGTTCGACTGCTGCACCCACCGCATCGACGCCATGAAAACCGTCGAGGACCAGTTGGCGGCCGAACTCCTGCTGCTGTGCGAACAGAAGATCGTGCAGGCCCGCGCCGAACTGCGCGACCACCAGATGATCCTCGCCGCGCTCACGGCACAGGGCGGCGGCCTGCCGGCAGGAACGGGCCAGACCGGTCCCGCGGCCACTGCTTACGGCCCGCACCTGGACCGCTCCATCCTCGAGCTGGTCCAGGACCAGGCGAGCCGGCTGCAGGCCATGAGCGACGAGCTGGAGACGGCGCGCGCCTCCCTCAACGAGCGAAAGCTCATTGAACGCGCCAAGGGCCTGCTGATGGCGCACCGCAAGCTCAGTGAAGAAGAGGCCTACAAGATGCTCAGGCAAACCGCCATGAACCAGAACCGCCGCCTGACCGACGTGGCCGAAGCCGTGCTGGCCATGGCGGACTACCTGGCCACCGGAACGCCCTGATTCAGCACAAGGCCTGTGCCGCCTGAGGGCATTCGCACCAGGATGGCGCACCCCGGCTGAACGTGTCCTGCGCTCCCGGCGCTGCCGCGCCAAGCCGTTTTTCAGAGGCAAGCACCAGCCCACCCCCCACATCGAAATCATCTGGCACGGTTACTGCTTAGTTGATGGCATGAAGGGGCCAACGACGGTCCGTTTCAAAAGTCTTCCACGGCTTCACCGGACAACGGCGTCCATTTCCAGCCTGCTTGCGCAGGCCAGAAATGGGCGCCGTTTTGTTTTTCCTCTTTTGATTTTTCGCGCTTCTTTTTCAGTCTTCTGTTTTGTCACTCAAGGAGTTCCACATGACGCAAACTTCCCCCGCTCCAGGCAAGCCGACACGCCGCGACTTCATCCGCAAAGCCGGTGCACTGGGCGCCGCCGCCACCTTCGGCATCGGCAACCCCGGCGCCTGGGCGGCCGGATCCGACGCGCCCGAGAAGAAGGAAGTCAAGATAGGCTTCATTCCGCTGACCGACTGCGCCAGCGTGGTCATGGCCTCGGTCATGGGTTTTGACAAGAAACATGGCGTGACCATCATCCCCAGCAAGGAGGCCAGCTGGCCCGGCGTGCGCGACAAGCTGGTCAACGGCGAACTCGACTTCGCCCATGTGCTGTACGGACTGATCTACGGCGTGCACATGGGGACGGCCGGCCCCAAAAAGGACATGGCCGTGCTGATGAACCTGAACCACAACGGCCAGGCCATCACACTCTCCAAGAAGATCGCCGACAAGGGCGCCGTGGACGGCGCCGGCCTGGCGAAGCTGATGGCTTCCGACAAGCGGGAATACACCTTCGCACAGACCTTTCCCACCGGCACCCACGCGATGTGGCTGTATTACTGGCTGGCAGCCAACGGCATCAACCCGATGAAGGACGCCAAGGTCATCACCGTGCCGCCACCGCAGATGGTGGCCAACATGCGCATCGGCAACATGGACGGCTTCTGCGTGGGCGAACCCTGGAACCACCGCGCCATCATCGACGGCATCGGCGTGACCGCCACGACCACCCAGGACATCTGGAAAGACCATCCTGAAAAGGTGCTGGGCACGACAGCCGACTTCGCCAGAAAATACCCGAACACGGCGCGTGCCGTCACCGCCGCCATCATCGAAGCCGGCAAATGGATAGACGCCAGCCTGTCCAACAAGAACAAGATGGCCGAGACGATTGCTGAAAAAAGCTACGTCAACACCAGCGTCGACGCGATCAACCAGCGCATCCTGGGCCGTTACCAGAACGGCATGGGCAAGACCTGGGACGACCCGAACTACATGAAGTTCTTCAACGACGGTGCGGTCAACTTCCCTTACCTGTCCGACGGCATGTGGTTCCTGACGCAGCACAAGCGCTGGGGCCTGATCAAGGACCACCCGGACTACCTGGGCATTGCCAGGCAGATCAACCAGATCGACATCTACAAGGACGCCGCCGCCGCCGCCAAGGTCAGCGTGCCCAAGGACCTGATGCGTAGCCACAAGCTGATGGACGGCACGGTCTGGGATGGCAAGGACCCGAAAAAGTACGCGGATTCCTTCAAGGTGAAAGCGTGAACGGCGCGGCGAGGGGCCCCACGCAGTGGGGATCGACGCCCCGGAGAACGCTTTCCGCTGCCGACACCTCTGAGCCTCGCTACTCCTCACAACCCGGGAGGCCGCAGCGTGAACGGCGCGGCGAGGGGCCCCACGCAGTGGGGATCGACGCCCCGGAGAACGCTTTCCGCTGCCGAAACCACCCACCTCAGATTCACCGCACGCTGCTGAGGCAGCGCGCCTGATCAAACTGCATCAAGGAAATCGCCATGGTCAGTGCCGTATTCCACAGCCCACTCGAAGCTGCCGCGCCGGCAGCCCGCAGTGGCGACAAATCCAGGGAACCATCAGCTACATATTTGATAGCTGATGACGCCCATACCACGGGCACTACAGCCCAAAACAGCATGAAAATCACCGTGCCAGCCGCCGCACCAGCAAAATCACCGCGGGACGCCTCCATTCTCTGGCAGGGCATCCTGCCGCCGCTGCTGGGCATGGGTTTGCTGGTGCTGGTCTGGGAACTGGTGTCCATGGGCACCGGGGCGAGCATTCCCTCACCGAAAGACACCTTTATCCAGGCCATCGAGATCTTCAGGGACCCGTTCTACAGCAAGGGCCCGAACGACCAGGGCGTGGGCTGGAACGTGCTGTCCTCGCTCAAGCGCGTGGCCATGGGCTTCGGCCTGGCGGCCGTGGTAGGCATTCCGGTGGGTTTCATGATTGGCCGCTTCACCTTCCTGAGCCGCATGTTCAATCCCTTGATCAGCCTGCTGCGCCCGGTCTCGCCGCTGGCCTGGCTGCCGATCGGCCTGCTGGTGTTCAAGGGCGCCGATCCGGCCGCCATCTGGACCATCTTCATCTGCTCGATATGGCCCATGATCATCAACACCGCTGTCGGCGTGCAGCGCGTGCCGCAGGACTACATGAACGTGGCGCGCGTGCTCAATCTCAGCGAATGGAAGATCGTCACCAGGATCCTGTTCCCCGCCGTGCTGCCGTACATGCTGACCGGTGTGCGGCTGGCCGTTGGCACCGCCTGGCTGGTCATCGTCGCGGCAGAAATGCTGACTGGCGGCGTCGGCATCGGCTTCTGGGTCTGGGACGAGTGGAACAACCTCAACGTCAAGAACATCATCATCGCGATTTTCGTGATCGGCATCGTCGGGCTGGTGCTGGAATTTGTGCTGATCAAGATCGCCACGGCCTTCACGTTTGAAGAAGTGAAAAGTTAGGCCTCCGGCCTGCCAACCAGGAACGCACCATGAGTTCATTGACCACCAAATACATCGAGATCCAGGGCGTCGAGCAGACCTTCAAGACCAAAAAAGGCCCGTTCTGCGCACTGCAGAACATCAACCTCACGGTCGCCAAGGGCGAGTTTGTGGCACTGATCGGCCACTCGGGCTGTGGCAAGTCCACGCTGCTCAACCTGATCGCCGGCCTGACCACGCCAACGCAAGGTACGCTGCTGTGCGCCAACCGCGAAATCTCCGGCCCGGGCCCCGAGCGCGCCGTGGTGTTCCAGAACCACTCGCTGCTGCCCTGGCTCACCTGCTTTGAAAATGTCTACCTTGCGGTGGAGCGCGTGTTTGCAGCCAAAGAGAACAAGGCGCAACTCAAGGCCCGCACCGACGCGGCGCTGGCCATGGTGGGCCTCACCGCTGCAGCGCAAAAGCGCCCTGGCGAAATCTCGGGTGGCATGAAGCAGCGGGTCGGCATTGCCCGCGCCCTGTGCATGGAGCCCAAGGTGTTGCTGCTGGACGAACCGTTTGGCGCCCTCGACGCACTGACCCGCGCCAAGCTGCAGGATGAGCTGCTGCAGATCGTTGCCAACACCCAGAGCACGGTGGTGATGGTGACGCATGACGTGGACGAGGCGGTGCTGCTGTCCGACCGCATCGTGATGATGACCAACGGCCCCTCGGCCACCATCGGCGAAGTGCTGAGCGTGGCGCTGCCGCGGCCGCGCGACCGGGTGGCGCTGGCCGAAAGCTCCGAGTATCTGCACTACCGCAAGGCGGTGATCGATTTCCTCTACACCCGCCAGGGCCACGTCGAAAAAGCCGCGTGACCGGCAAGCGCAGGGCGCACAACCCTGTGTGACTGACACCGCGGCAGATCGAACGGGGGCAGGCCGGCCTGGCGAACGTGGGGCATCTCGCCAGTATGCCGGCAGCGCTGGTAAGCTTGCAGCCATGACGCTTGTTTTCATGGAATAAAGAGATGGCCCTGATTGTGGTCATCGATGACGATGAGGCGATCCGAACCCTGATCGCTGCTGCCTTGCGCTTTGAAGGTTATGAGGTTGCCGAGGCGGACAACGGCGCCGCCGGGCTGGCGCTGGTGCGGGGCAACGCACCCGACCTGGTGGTCAGCGATGTCAACATGCCCGTGATGGACGGTTTTGCCATGCTGCAGGCGCTGCGCAACGACCCCGCCATCCAGGCCACACCCGTCATCCTGCTGACCTCGCTGCAGGAACGCGCCCACGTCCGCACGGGCATGACCAGCGGCGCGGACGACTACCTGACCAAACCCCTGGTTTTCGAGGAACTGCTGGCAGCAACCGCCACCCAGCTCAACAAGCAGCTGATGCGCCAGTCCGTCCAGGAGCAGGCGGTCGGCGCAGCCATCGGGCAGGCCCTGAGGGAACAGGAAAAAAAGCTGGGCAGCCTCTATGAAAAAAGAATGCTGGCTGAACTCGCCGACAAATGGCCCTCGGCGGAAACGTTGGTCGCGGACCACAGGTTTTCCAGCGCCAGCGTTCTCTTTGTCGACGTGGTCAACTTCCCGGCGCTGGCTGAAAAACTCTCGAGCACGGAGCTCAGCGAGGTCGTGCGCGAGTTTTACAAGAATGCGGGCGATACCCTCTATCTTTTCGGCGTCTTCCACATGCAGTTTGTGGGCGAAGGCCTGCTGGCCGTGTTCGTGGACAGCACGGACACCGACACCGTCAACCACGGCCTGCGTGCGACCCGGGCGGCACTGGGCCTGATCGACGCCGCCCAGCGGGTTCAGGGCTTTTTGCTCAGTCATTTTTCCGGGCGCTCGCTGCCGCGTTTTGAAATCAGTGTGGGCCTGAACAGCGGCCCCGTGACGCTGGCCAAACTGGAGGACCCGTTGTGGGGCAACGCCCAGGTTCTGCCGGTCGGCGACAGCGTCAGCACCACCCTGCAACTGCAGAAGCAGGCCACCTCGGCCGGCTGGAAGATTGCGGCGAGCGCCACCTTGCTGCGCGAGGTCGCCGGCGCCGTGAAGACGGGGCGGCGCAAGCGCTTTTCCCTGCCAGGCCGCAGCGGCGCCGTGGACGGCACCGAGGTGCTGGGCATCGCGCTTTAGGCGTCAAGGCCTCTTTCCGGTCTGCTACCCGCGACGGGGGGCACGTCCTGCACCATGACAAGCCCTATGCATGCCCGCCTTTGGTGCAGATAACGAGCCTTCCGGAGCAATGTTGCAACAAGCACTGCGCCAGCCCAGGCATGCCGCGCATGGGCAGAACATGCCAGCCCTCCCGGGCACGCCACGGGCGCGCCATGAGGCTCGCCACTCACGCCGCCTCATGGCACAACTTTTGCGTAAGCCTTCACGGGCGCAACGACGCGCCCACCCGCAACCAGCACACTGCGGGTTCTGCGCATAACGACGTGCGTATTGGTGTACCTCATACCGGCCACAGCCGGGTCCCTGTTTTGCAGGAGAGAACATCATGGTCTTTACCCCCCATTTTTCGCAAGCCGGCACGGCTTTGGCGCTTGCGCCGACGGCACCGGCCCCCACTGGAGTGGCACGATGAAAAAATCAAAACTGGTCATGGTCGGCAACGGCATGGCGGGCGTCCGTACCATCGAGGAACTGCTCAAGGTTGCGCCCGAGCTGTATGACATCACGGTGTTCGGCGCCGAGCCGCACCCCAACTACAACCGCATCCTGCTGTCCCCCGTGCTGGCCGGCGAACAGACCCTTGACGAGATCGTTCTCAACAGCTGGGACTGGTACAAGGACAACCACATCACGCTGCACGCTGGCAAGAAAGTCGTGGAGGTCGACCGCATCCGGCGGGTGGTGCGCGCCGACGACGGCACCGAAGAAGAATACGACCGCCTGCTGATGTGCACCGGCTCCAACCCCTTCATCCTGCCCGTGCCCGGCAAGGACCTGCAGGGCGTGATCGCCTACCGCGACATCGCCGACACCAACGAAATGATCGCAGCGTCGGAAAAGTATAAAAAAGCCGTGGTGATCGGCGGCGGCCTGCTCGGCCTGGAGGCCGCCAACGGCCTGATGCTGCGCGGCATGGACGTCAGCGTGGTGCATGTGATGCCGACGCTGATGGAGCGCCAGCTCGACAGCGTGGCCGGCAAGCTGCTGCAGAAATCGCTGGAAGAACGCGGACTGACCTTCCTGATGGGTGCGCAGACCCAGGAGCTGGTGGGTGGACCGGACGGCCGCGTCACCGCCATCAAATTCAAGGACGGCACGGAAGTGGCCACTGACCTCGTGGTCATGGCGGTCGGCATACGCCCGAACACCCAGCTGGCCGAAACCATGCGCCTGCACTGCAACAAGGGCATTGTGGTCAACGACACCATGCAGACCGTGACCGATGCGCGCATCTACTCGGTCGGTGAATGCGCGGCGCACCGCGGCATTGCCTACGGCCTGGTCGCCCCGCTGTTCGAGCAGGCCAAGGTCGCGGCCAATCACCTGGCGCAGTTCGGCATCGGCCGCTACACCGGCTCGCTGACATCGACCAAACTGAAAGTGACCGGCATCGACCTGTTCTCGGCCGGCGAATTCATGGGCGGCGAAGGCACGGAAGAAATCGTCATGAGCGACCCCTTCGGCGGCGTCTACAAAAAGCTGGTCATCCGGGACGACAAACTCATTGGCGCCTGCCTCTACGGCGACACCGTCGACGGCTCCTACTACTTCAAGTTGCTGCGCGACGGCCGCAGTATCGGCGACATCCGCGACAAGCTGATGTTCGGCGAATCCAACATCGGCGACGCCGGTCACGAAGGCCACAACAAGGCAGCAAGCATGCCCATGGAGGCGGAAGTCTGCGGCTGCAACGGCGTGACCAAGGGCACGATCTGCAAAGCCATCAAGGAAAAAGGCCTGTTCACACTGGACGAAGTGCGAAAACACACCAAGGCCAGCGCGTCCTGCGGCTCCTGCACCGGTCTGGTCGAGCAGATCCTGATGGCCACCGCCGGCGGCGACTACTCGGCCACGCCCAAGCTCAAGGCCATGTGCGGCTGCACCGACCACGGCCATCAGGCGGTGCGTGACGCCATCCGCAACAACAAGCTGATGACGATTGCCGATACCTTCAAGTTCATGGAATGGCGCACGCCCAACGGCTGCGCGTCCTGCCGTCCGGCCATCAACTACTACCTGATCAGCACCTGGCCCAAGGAGGCGAAAGACGATCCGCAAAGCCGCTACATCAACGAGCGCAGCCACGCCAACATCCAGAAAGACGGCACCTACAGCGTGATCCCGCGCATGTGGGGCGGCGAAACCACGGCCAGTGAACTGCGCCGCATCGCCGATGCAGTGGACAAGTACAAGATCCCGACGGTCAAGGTCACGGGCGGCCAGCGCATCGATTTGCTGGGCGTGAAAAAGGAAGACCTGCAAAACATCTGGAAGGACATCGGCATGCCCTCCGGCCACGCCTATGCCAAGGCACTGCGCACGGTGAAAACCTGTGTCGGCAGCGAGTGGTGCCGCATGGGCACGCAGGACAGCACGCAGATGGGCAAGGACCTGGAGCGCGCGATGTGGCGCATGTATGCGCCGCACAAGGTCAAGTTCGCGGTGTCGGGTTGCCCGCGCAACTGCGCCGAATCCGGCATCAAGGACGTCGGCATCATCGGCGTCGATTCCGGCTGGGAGATGTACATCGCCGGCAACGGCGGCATCAAGACCGAGGTGGCGCACTTTTTCACGAAGCTGAAAACCGCCGCCGAGGTGCTGGAATACACCGGCGCCTTCTGCGAGCTGTACCGCCAGGAGGGCTGGTACCTGGAGCGCACGGTGCACTACGTGAACCGCGTCGGCCTCGACTACGTGAAGAAAAAAATCCTGGAGGACCACGAGGGCCGCAAGAAGCTCTGGGAGCAGTTGCAGTTTGCGCTCGACGGTGAACCCGATCCGTGGTTTGAGCTCAAGGAAGCGGCCGTCGACACGCGGCAGTTTTCCGCACTTCCCGCTTGAAACACGCGATGTTCAGGATGACAACACCGATGACCTACCTTCTTCAGCGCCGCGTTTTCTGCGGCATCGCGCTGGCTGCGCTGCTGCCGGCCCACGCACAGGTGGCCGGACTCGGCGACGCCATCAACAAGGCCGGGCGCCAGCGCATGTTGTCGCAGCGCATGGCCAAGGCCTGGTTCGGCATGGGCCAGGGCATCCAGGCAGAGTCGGCACGCCGCGTGCTCGACCAGTCCATGGCCCTGTTCGACCGGCAGCAGGTCGAACTCAAGACCTACGCACCAGCCGGTGAAACCCGCGACACCTATGTGCTGCTGGAATCCGCCTGGTCCGACTACAAAAGCCTGCTGGTCGGTGCCGTACCGTCTCAGGAGAGGGCCAAGTCGGTGCTCGACCAGGCCGGCAAGGTGCTGACCCTGGCGCACAAGGGCACGGGATTGTTCGAGCAGCAGGCCGGCAAGCCCGGTGCCAAGCTGGTCAACGTCGCGGGCCGCCAGCGCATGCTGTCGCAGCGCATGGCGCAGTTCTACCTGGCCAGCAACTGGAACGTGGACAGCGTGGCGAGCCAGCGGGAAATCAGCAAGGCCCGCGAGGAGTTTGTGCCGGCGCTGGAACTGCTGCGCAATGCGCCGGAAGCGACCGCAGAGATAAGGCAGGAGCTGGCCTTGGCCGACCACCAGTGGCTGTTCTTTGACAACGCGCTGAAGGCCCGTGTCAGCGGCGCCAAGGCTGCCAATGACGTCTTCGTGAGCAGCGAAAACCTTCTTCAGGTCATGGACCGCGTCACCGGCATGTATGCCCGCGTGCTCGGTTGAAACAAGGATATTCATCATGAGCGAATGGAAAAAAATCTGCCTGGTCACCGACATTCCGGTGCTGGGCGCTCGCCGCGTGACGCGGGAGCGCGGCATCGACGTCGCAGTTTTCCGCAACGCCGACGACCAGGTGTTTGCGTTGCTGGACCGCTGCCCGCACAAAGGTGGCCCGCTGTCGCAGGGCATCGTGTTCGGCACCAGCGTGGCCTGCCCGCTGCACAACTGGACCATAGCCCTGGCCGACGGCTGCGCCCAGGGCGCCGACGAAGGCTGCACACCGAAATTTTCCTGCAAGGTGGAGGCCGGCCAGGTGCTGCTGGACACTGTCGAGCTGGCCACGCTGGCCCTGGACCTGGTGCCGCCGCGCGCTGGCCCCCGTGCCTCCACAGGCGCACTGGGCGACGAGACCTTTGACGTGCAGGCACCGCACACCGCGTGATGACCCGGGAAACCAAGTCCACCTGCCCGTATTGCGGTGTGGGTTGTGGCGTGTTCATCGAGTCGCAGGGCGACGAAATCACGGGGGTTCGCGGCGACCCGGAACACCCGGCCAATGTCGGGCGGCTGTGCACCAAGGGTGCTACCCTGCACCTGACCGCGTCCCACGCCGTCACGCGCCAGACCCGGCTGCTGCACCCGATGCAACGTGCGCAGCGCGGGGCCGCGCCGCAGCGCATCAGCTGGGACCATGCGCTCGATGTGGCCAGCGAAGGTTTCACCCGAATCATCCGCGAGCACGGGCCGGACGCGGTCGGCTTCTACATCTCCGGCCAGTTGCTGACCGAGGACTACTACGTCTTCAACAAACTCGCCAAGGGCCTGATCGGCACCAACAACGTCGACACCAACTCGCGCCTGTGCATGAGCAGCGCGGTGGCGGGCTACAAACAGACCCTGGGGGCCGACGCACCGCCCAGCTGTTACGACGACGTCAAACACGCGCAGTGCATCTTCATCGTCGGCAGCAACACGGCCTACGCCCACCCCATCCTGTTCCGGCGCATCGAGGACGCCAAGGCCGCCAACCCGGCGATGAAAATCATCTTCTGCGACCCGCGCCGCACCGACACCGCGGGCATCGCCGATCTATACCTGCCGGTGCAGCCCGGCACCGACGTCGCTCTGTTCAACGGCATGCTGCACATCATGCTGTGGGAAGGCTGGGCCCAACCGGCCTGGATCGCAGAACACACCAACGGTTTCGACGCGCTGAAAACCACGGTGCGCGACTACACGCCCGACCTGGTGTCGCAGATCTGCGGGATCACAAAAGACGATTTGTTCACCGCCGCGAAGCTGTTCGCCACCTCGGCCGCCACCCTGAGCCTGTACTGCCAGGGCTTGAACCAGTCGAGCAGCGGCACCGCGAAAAATGCGGCGCTGATCAATTTGCACCTGGCCACCGCGCAGATCGGCAAACCGGGCGCCGGACCTTTCTCGCTGACCGGCCAGCCCAATGCCATGGGCGGACGCGAAGTCGGCGGCCTGGCGAATCTGCTCAGCGCCCACCGTGACCTGGCCAACCCGCAGCACCGCGCCGAGGTTGCCGCGCTCTGGGGCATTCCTTCGGTCCCGGACCAGCCCGGAAAAACCGCCGTGGAGATGTTCCAGGCGGCGGCCGACGGCGAGATCAAGGCCTTGTGGATCGCCTGCACCAACCCGGCGCAGTCCATGCCCGACCAGGCCACCGTGCGCCGCGCGCTGCAGCGCGCCGAACTGGTCGTGGTGCAGGAAGCCTTTGCCACCTCCGCCACCTGCGACTACGCCGACCTGCTGCTGCCGGCCACCACCTGGGGCGAGAAAACCGGCACCGTGACCAACAGCGAACGCCGCATCAGCCGGGTGCGGCCGGCGGTGCCCGTACCCGGCGAAACACGCCACGACTGGTCGATTGCCGTCGCGTTTGCGCAGCGGCTGGAAAAGTTGTTGCCGGTGCAGAAAATCAGCAGCCTGTTCCCCTGGTCCGCCGATACAGAGGCGGCAAGCGTGGAGGCCATCTGGAACGAACACCGCGAATCCACTCGCGGCCGTGACCTCGACATCACTGGCATGAGTTACGCGATGCTCGAAGCCGCACCGCAGCAGTGGCCGCTACCCGAAGGTGAAACCACCGGCAAGGCGCGGCTGTACGAAGACGGCATTTTCCCGACCGACGACGGCAAGGCGCGTTTCGTCAACACGGTCTACAAGCCGGTGGCCGAACCGCGCGAATCCCGTTACCCCTTCTCGCTGACCACCGGCCGCCTGCGCGACCAGTGGCACGGCATGAGCCGCACCGGCACGCTGGGCCGCCTGTTCGGCCATGTGGCCGAGCCGTCCGTCCAGATGAACGCGCAGGACATGGCGCGCCGCCTGCTCAAAGACGGCGACCTGGTGTACGTCACGTCCAGGCGCGGCTCCATCGTGGTGCCGCTGCAGGCTTCACCCGAAGTGGCGGTGAGCCAAGCCTTCATGGCCATGCACTGGGGCAGCGAGTACCTGAGCGGCCTGTCGAGCAGCGGCGAACCGCTGGCCGGCATCAACGCGCTGACCACCTCGGTCTATTGCCCGAGCTCCAAGCAGCCCGAACTCAAACACGCGGCGGTCAAGATCCTCAAGGCCGAACTGCCCTGGTCGCTGCTGGCCATGGCCTGGCTGCCCGATGACGAAGTGCTGGCGGCGCGCGAACAGCTCAAACCACTGATGGCGGCCTTTGCCTTCAGCAGCTGCGTGCCGTTTGCCAACCAGGTGCCGCTGGGCGAAGCGGGCCGGCAGCGCAATGGCGTGCTTTTTCGCGCGGCGGCTTTCGAGGCGCCGCCGGCCGGCGTGCTGGAAAAGATCGAGGGCATTCTCGGTTTGGGCGGGACGGATGTCCTGCGTTATGCCGACAGGAAGAAGGGCCAGCACCGCACCGCACGGCTGGTGCGCCATGGCGAGCAGGCCGAACTGGCGGGCTTCGTGCTGGCCGGCGATGTGAGCGCCCAAGCCTGGATCAAGACCCTGCTGCAGGATGAACTGCCGGCGCAAAGTTATGGCCGCCTGCTGCTGCTGCCGGGCGCGAAGGCCCCGGTGGCCCTGCAGTCGCGCGGCAAACCGGTATGCACCTGTTTCAGCGTCACCGATGCCGAGATCGGGGCCTGCCTGACGGACATCACCCACGCGGTCGGCGGCGCCGGCTACCTGGCCAGCGACGACGAACGGCTGCTGGTGCTGCAGGACAAGCTCAAATGCGGTACCAACTGCGGCTCCTGCGTGCCCGAGATCAAACGCATCATCCGGACCACTGCCCAGGCCCGGGCCGCCACCGGCGGCCGCACCGTGATCCCGATCAAGGTGCTCGCCTGACAAACACCGGCTTAAGCTCATAACGGGAAGTTATCTGCCTTCACCGACAATCACGCATGTCCATCGCTCAGTACATCAAGGTCATAGGCCGCGGCAAAGACGGCGCCAGGCCGCTCACGCGTGAGCAGGCGGCCGATCTGTTCGGCCAGGTGCTGGACGGCACGGTGACCGACCTCGAGGTGGGCGGCTTTTGCCTGGCCATGCGCATCAAGGGCGAAACACCGGAAGAGATGGCCGGTTTCCTGGACGCGACTTACCAACGCATGTTGCGTTTTCCGGCAAGCGACCGGCCCGTCGTGGTGCTGCCGAGCTACAACGGCGCGCGCAAGCTGCCGGTGCTGACGCCGCTGCTGGCGTTGCTGCTGGCGCGCGAAGGCCTGCCGGTGCTGGTGCACGGCACGGCCACCGAATCCAGCCGGGTTTTCACGTCAAATGTGCTTGCAGCCCTTGACATACCTGCGCTGACCGCTATTAAAAAAATAGCAGATGGCGAGGTGGTGTTTGCCCCCACCGAGCTGCTGTGCCCGGGGCTCAAACGCCTGCTCGATGTGCGGCGTGCCGTCGGCCTGCGCAACCCGGCCCACAGCCTGGTCAAGATCATGAACCCCTGCCTGGGCAAGGCGCTGGTGGTCAGCAGCTACACCCATCCCGAATACGCGATCTCCATGGGCCAGACTTTCGAGCTGATCGCGGCCAACGCCCTGCTGCTGCGTGGCACCGAGGGCGAGGTCGTCGCCGATGCTCGCCGCACGCCGCAGATGGAAGCCTTTGTGGGCGGGAAGCGCACCCTGTTGCAGGAAGCGCAGCCGGGCACCCTGGCAAGCGTGCCGGACCTGCCCGCTGCCATCGACAGTGACAGCACCGCCGCCTATATCCGCGCCGTGATGTCGGGCTCCCACGCCGTGCCGGCATCGATAGCGCGGCAGGTGGAACATATCTTGCAACTGACATTGCAACTATGACAAGCAACAACAACAACAAGCTCTCTTCCAACGGCCGGTGCACCCTGGTCGGCGCGGGCCCGGGCGACCCGGAACTGCTCACGCTCAAGGCGCTCAAGGCGATCCAGGCCGCCACCGTGCTGCTGGTCGACGACCTGGTCAGCGACGAGATCGTGGCTTATGCCAGGCCCGGTGCACGCATCGTGCATGTCGGCAAACGCGGCGGCTGCAAATCCACGCCGCAGGAGTTCATCGAAAAACTGATGATCATGGCCGCGCGCGAAGGTGAAAACGTCGTGCGCCTCAAGGGCGGCGACCCCTTCATCTTCGGCCGCGGCGGCGAAGAGGTCGAACACCTGCAGGCCGCCGGCATCGAGGTCCATGTCGTCAACGGCATCACCGCCGGCCTGGCCGCAGTGACTTCGCTGGGTGTGCCGCTCACGCACCGCCAGCATGCACACGGCGTGGTGTTCGTCACCGGCCACGCCAAGCCGGGCGACGAAGGCACGGACTGGCGCGCACTGGCCGACACGGCGTACAAGGCCAAACTCACGCTGGTGATCTACATGGGTGTCAGCGGCGCCGGGCGCATCCAGGACGAACTGCTGACCGGCCTGCCAGCGAGCACGCCGGTGGCCGTGATCCAGAACGCCTCGCTACCAACGCAGCGCCACATCACCACCACGCTGGGCGAAATGTCCTGCGCAATCGCCGAGTCCGGCCTGGCCAGCCCGTCGGTCATCGTCGTCGGCGATGTGATCAGCGGCGTGGCGGCCGCGGGCGAATTTCCGCAGTCCGCTCCGGCACAGTTCCGCGCCGCCTGAGCGCCACGGGCGCCGGGTAGGCCCGGCTACACTCCTGTGTCCCGGTCGGGCCGGACCGCTATATCTTTCATAGCTTCTCGCGCCCGCCCCTATTGGGCTGGAGGCCTGTTTGACCCATAAATTTGACGTGGTGGTGGTGGGCGCTGGCGCCGCCGGGCTGTTCTGCGCCGGCATCGCCGGCCAGCGCGGCCTCAAGGTGCTGCTGGTGGACCACAGCGAGAAGGTCGCGGAGAAAATCCGCATCTCGGGCGGCGGCCGCTGCAACTTCACCAACCGCGACACCACACCGGCGAACTTCCTCAGCGAGAACCCGCACTTCTGCCGTTCGGCGCTGTCGCGCTACACGCCGCAGGACTTCATCGCCCTGCTGCAGCGCCACGGCATCGCCTTCCACGAAAAACACAAGGGCCAGCTGTTTTGCGACCGCTCGGCCGAAGACATCATCCAGATGCTGCTGGCCGAGTGCGACGCCGGCGGCGTCACGCGCTGGCAGCCTTGCAGCATCAAAAGCATCACCGCCCCTGAACAGGCGGGCACAGGCAGCTACAAAATCGAGAGCGACCGGGGCCCCATCGAAGCACCGCAGGTCGTCATCGCCACCGGCGGCCTGTCCATCCCCAAAATCGGGGCCACCGACTTCGGTTACCGAATTGCCAAACAATTCGGCCTGCGTTTGGTAGAACCGCGTGCCGGCTTGGTCCCACTTACTTTTGATGGCGAAGCCTGGGCGCCCTACGCCCAGCTGGCCGGGCTGGCGCTGCCGGTGCAGATCGAAACCGGCGCGGCCGACGCGACCCCGAAACAACGAAAAAAAGCCGTGGTTTTCGCCGAAGACCTGCTGTTCACCCACCGCGGCCTGAGCGGGCCGGCGGTGCTGCAGATCTCCAGCTTCTGGCGCGAGGGCCAGCCGGTGCGCATCAACCTCGCGCCCGGCGTGGACCTGCCCACCCTGCTGCTGCGCGCCAAGGCCAGCTCGAAAAAGCTGATCGCCAATGAGCTGGCGGCGCTGGTGCCCGCCCGCCTGGCCGACGCCTGGGTCAGCCGCGACCCGGCCTGGCAAAAACCCGTCAGCGAGGCCACCGACAAGGCCCTGACGACGCTGGCCGACCGGCTGGCCGACTGGCAGCTGACCCCGACCGGCACCGAAGGCTACAAAAAAGCCGAAGTGACGCTTGGCGGCGTGGACACCCGGGATTTGTCGTCCCAGACCCTGGAATCGAAGCAATCCGGCCTGTATTTCATCGGCGAAGTGGTCGACGTCACCGGCTGGCTCGGTGGTTACAATTTCCAGTGGGCTTGGGCGAGTGCCCACGCCTGCGCGATGGCTCTGGCAGACAATTCGGGGGCGGTGGCAAAAAACTGACCCGTACGGGTGCGCCGCCCATCGGTGTTTCAAGGACTTGCCTTGAAATCCCGCTATAATCTAAGGCTTTGCTAGCAAACCCGCGTCCGGCCTGATTCTGATCAGATCACTAAGGGCGCAAAATTTTGGATCACTTCATCAATGACGACTATTCGTGTAAAAGACAATGAGCCCTTCGACGTGGCTCTGCGCCGTTTCAAGCGCACCATCGAAAAACTCGGTCTGCTGACCGACCTGCGCGCGCGCGAGTTCTACGAAAAGCCCACCGCCGAGCGCAAGCGTAAAAAAGCTGCCGCTGTCAAGCGCAACTACAAACGCATCCGCTCCATGCAGTTGCCCAAGAAGCTGTACTAAGCAGTACACGCCCTCCGGCAAAAAAGCCCGCACGAGGACGCTCTGCGGGCTTTTGTGTTTCTGACGCCTTTTTGACCTTTCAACCCGTTTCGTGGAGACCGCCATGTCCCTCAAAGACCAGATCACCGAAGACATGAAAACCGCCATGCGCGCCAAGGACAGCGAGCGCCTAGGCACCATCCGCCTGCTGCTGGCAGCCCTCAAGCAGAAAGAGGTGGACGAGCGCGTGGTGCTCGACGATGCCGCCGTGGTCGCCATCGTCGACAAGCTGATCAAGCAGCGCAAGGACTCGATCGAGGCCTTCCAGAAAGCCGAGCGCAAGGACCTGGCCGACAAGGAAGCCGCCGAACTGGTGGTGCTGCAGGCCTACCTGCCCGCGCGCCTGAGCGCAGAGGAAGTCGCCGCCGAGGTCAAAGCCATCGTCACTGAACTGGGCGCCAGCGGCCCCGGCGACATGGGCAAGGTCATGGGTGCAGTGAAAGCCAAACTCGCCGGCAAGGCTGACATGGGCCAGGTCTCCGCCGCCGTCAAGGCCGCGTTGGCAGGCTAAGCACAGCGACAGTTCGCGGTAGCCGTCTTCAATCAAGCAGGGGCCGCGGGTCCGGCTCTGCCGGCCCGCAGGCGCAGCGGCCCCCTCGGGGGGCAGGGCGCTACACGCAGTGAGCAACCGTGGGGGCTTTAACTCCCGGCGATCTTCATCCGGTTAATGAGGATGGAGCCCACACTCTTGGCACCGTAGTTGTAGACATCGGCGCCCACCGCCTGGATGCCCATCAGCATGTCCTTGAGGTTGCCGGCAATCGTGATTTCTTCCACCGGAAAGGCAAGCTGCCCTTTCTCGACCCAGAAACCCGAGGCGCCGCGCGAGTAGTCGCCGGTCACGTAGTTCACGCCCTGGCCCATCAGCTCGGTCACGAACAGGCCGGTTCCCAGCTTCTTCAGCATGGCGTCGAGGTCGTCGCCGGCTTTCGTCTGGCGGCTGCTCAGCACCAGGTTGTGTGATCCGCCGGCATTGCCGGTGGTACGCATGCCGAGCTTGCGCGCCGAATACGTGCTTAAAAAGTAGCCGCGCACGATGCCGGCCTCGACCACCTGGCGTGCGCGCGTTTTCACACCTTCTTCGTCAAACGGCGCGCTACCCTTGCCCTTGCGCAGGTGCGGGTCTTCGCTGATGTCGATGTGCGCAGGAAACGCCGGCTTGCCCAGGCTGTTCAGCAAAAACGTGCTTTTGCGGTACAGCGCGCCGCCGCTGACGGCCTGCACAAAACCGCCCAGCAGACCGGCGGCCAGCGGCGACTCGAACAGCACCGGGCACTGCACGGTCTTGATCTTGCGGCTGTTCAGGCGCGCCAGCGCGCGTTCGGCGGCGTAACGGCCCACGGCCTCGGGGCTGGCCAGTTCGCTGGCGTCGCGCATGGAGCTGTACCAGGCATCACGCTGCATCTGGCTGCCCTTGCCCGCGATAGGCGCGACGGAGATGCTGTGGCGCGAGCTGGCATAACCACCGCGGAAACCGCGTGTATGCGCGCTGAAAAAATGGCTTTGCTGGGCCGACACACCCGCGCCTTCGCTATTGGTGATGCGTTTGCTGGTGCCCAGGGCGGCCGCCTCGCATTGCAGGGCCAGTTGCGCCGCGCCTTCCGAGTCGATGGCCCAGGGGTGGAACAGGTCCAGCTCAGGGTGCACACGCGCGATGTCGCGGTCGGCCGGCAGGCCGGAGGTCTTGTCTTCGGCGGTGAAACGCGCGATGTCGTAGGCCGCCTTCACGGTCTGCTCGATCGCTGCCTTTGAAAAATCGCTGGTCGAGGCGTTGCCGCGTTTCTGGCCCACATAGACCGTGATGCCCAGCGACTTGTCGCGGTTGCGCTCGACATTTTCAAGTTCACCCTTGCGCACGCTGACACTCAGGCCGCAGCCTTCGGAAGCTTCGGCGGCGGCATCGGTGGCACCGATTTTCTTGGCGTGCGCGAGGGCGCTGTCCACCAGGTCCTCGAAAAAATCGCGGTGGTAACTGAAGCCCTTTTCCGGTTGGGAAGAAGGCCGGACCGCCTGTTTGGCGCCGGAGGATGTCTTGGAAGTCTTGAGGGTCATATGGGTAGCTATGATACTGACTGCTATGAACAACAAGACTCCCAAGGCTATCAAGGGCTACTGGTCCCACGGCCGCTTCGTGAAACCCGAAGAAATTGCCCTGGAAGAAGTGGGCCCGCCCAGCAAGACCCAGCTCAAGGCCGAAGCCGACGAAAAACAGGCCCTCGGCGAAGCCCTGCTCACCCTGCGCGCCGACCTGATGGCGAGGCTGGACCTGCCCGAAAAACTGCTCGACGCCATCGTCCAGGCCAAAAAAATCACCAATTTCGAGGGCAAACGGCGCCAGATGCAGTTCATCGGCAAGCTGATGCGCCCGCTGGACACCGAGCCGATTCGCGCGGCGATTGACGAGCAGAAAAACGGCTCCGCCCAGCTCACGCTGGCGCTGCACCTGGCCGAGCAGTGGCGCGACAAGCTGATCGCCTCCGACGACGCGCTGGGCGACTGGCTGGCAGAACACCCGGACACCGATTCGCAGCAGCTGCGCGCCCTGGTGCGCCAGGCCCGCAAGGACGCCAAGCCCGAAAAACCGGGCGAAGCGCCTCGCCACGGCAAGTCCTACCGCGAGATCTTCCAGCTGGTGCGGCAGACGCTGGCGCCGGAGGCGCCTTGACCATGGCCCACGATGCAGTGAAGATCGGCATCGTCTCGGTCAGCGACCGGGCGTCCAGCGGCGTCTATGAAGACAAGGGCCTGCCCGCGCTGAAAGAGTGGCTGGGCCGCGCGCTGCACAACCCGATCGAATTTGCGGAGCGCCTGATTCCCGACGAGCAGGCGGGAATCAGCGCCACCCTGATCGAGCTGGTCGATGCCGGCTGCTCGCTGGTGCTGACCACCGGCGGCACCGGCCCGGCGCTGCGCGACGTGACGCCCGAAGCGACGCTGGCAGTCGGCCACAAGGAAATGCCGGGGTTTGGCGAGCAGATGCGCCAGATCAGCCTGAAATTCGTGCCCACCGCCATCCTGTCGCGCCAGGTCGCCGTGATCCGCGGCCAGAGCCTGATCCTGAACCTGCCCGGCCAGCCCAAGGCGATTGCCGAAACACTCGAAGGCCTGAAAAATGCCGACGGCTCGCAGGCAGTCGCCGGTATTTTTGCTGCCGTGCCGTATTGCGTCGACCTGATTGGCGGACCTTACCTGGAAACCGACGAGGCGGTCTGCAAGGCCTTCCGCCCCAAGTCGGCGATTCGGGCGACTTCCGCCTGATTTAGCATCAAATTAGCCTTCAGCTCCCGTCTGGCAGGCGCAGGCAGCTATCAACTTAATAGCACTATTTGCATTGCGCTGCTTCTGCGGCTTGTCCCGGACAGTAGGCGTAACTCCCCACTCCCAACCCCCCGCCCTTCCCTCGCCCCGATGGGCGAGAGAAGGGAGCCTCATCTGGCCGCATGTGCTGCACTCACGTGCAAACATGACTGTCTGCCTCTTACTTCCCCATCAACTGATTGAGCTTCTCAGCCTCAAAGGTCTCCTGCAAAGCCGCATCGTCCGGCACGCAGTCCCGGTGCGCCTTCCCGTTGTCGGAGAGCTTCTCGATCGCCTGCCAGAGCAGCGCAATCTGGTGCTCCTGCGAGGAAGCATTGTCGATCAGACCCTTCATGGCCTGGGACACCGGGTCGTCATCGAGCGTGATGCCGTAAGCCGCGAACTTGTTCTGGGCCGTCGTCACATCCGCACTCTCCCCGGTTTTGGACGGGATGATGCGCGCGGGAATACCGACCGCGGTGGCGCCGGCCGGCACCGGCTTGATCACCACCGCGTTGCTGCCGATCTTGGCGCCGTCGCCGACCAGAAAACCGCCCAGCACCTTGGCGCCGGCGCTCACCACCACGTTTTTGCCCAGGGTCGGGTGGCGCTTCTCGCCCTTGTAGAGCGAGGTGCCGCCCAGGGTCACGCCCTGGTAAATCGTGCAACCGTCACCGATTTCGGCGGTTTCGCCGACCACCACACCCATGGCATGGTCGAAAAACACGCGCTCGCCGATGATGGCCCCGGGGTGAATCTCGATGCCGGTCAGCCAGCGCGCGATCTGCGAGATGAAGCGCCCCAGCCATTTGAGCTCGTGGGTCCAGCACCAGTGTGCGCCCCGGTGAAAAATAATCGCGTGCAGGCCGGGGTAACAGGTCAGCACTTCCCAGCCGCTGCGCGCGGCCGGGTCGCGCTCAAGAATGCACTGGATGTCGGAGCGGAGTCTGGAGAACATGCTGCGAGTTTATGGCTTGGCGGCTGACTCTGCTGGCGCACCCAGGCTGGCGCCAGCTTCGTGGGCTTTCTGGCTCATGGCCTTGGCCACGCCGCGCAGGATGTGAATCTCCTCGGGGCTCAGCTGCGCGCGGTTGAACAGCTGGTTCAGCCGTGGCATCAGTTTTTTGGGTGAGGCCGGGTCCAGAAAGCCGATGTCGGCCAGCGCCTGCTCCCAGTGCCCGAGCATGCCGGCCACGGCGGCGGCATCGGCCAGCCGGGGTTCCGGCGTGGCCGCCTGCACGCCAAAACCGCCCAGCGCCTCGCGCCAGTCGTAGGCAATCAGCTGCACTGCCGCCGCCAGGTTGAGCGAGCCGAACTTCGGATCGGTCGGAATGCTCAGCGCCACATGGCAGCGGTAGACGTCCTCGTTCTGCATGCCAAAACGCTCGGAGCCGAACAAAAAGGCCACGCCTTCGGGTTTTGAAGCCAAATCGGCCTCCAACGCCTTATCGACGGGCGCAGTCAGCTCCTGATTTGATAGCATTCCGGCGCCGCCCAGCAGGGCCGCGAAGTGCTCGCGCGGCGCACGCGTGGGCGGCCCGAAGTCGCGCGGCGTCATGGCCGTGGCGCACAAATGGGTCATGCCGTCCAGCGCCTCGTCCAGCGTTGCGACGATGCGGGCGTTCTTCAGCACGTCCAGCGCCCCGCTCGAACGCTGTATGGTTTCCTCGCGCCTGAGCACATTGTCCCAGCGCGGCGCCACCAGCACCAGGTCGCCGAAGCCCATGACTTTCATGGCCCGGGCGGTGGCGCCGACGTTGCCGGCGTGGCTGGTGTTGATCAGGATAAAGCGCGTTTTCATGGATAAAAAGCCGGGTAACCGGCCCGAGCCGGTAAAATGGCGTTATTGTCGCCTGCCCCGGTTACCGGGCCGCAGCCCTTCCGCTCTTTCTTAGCCCTATATGTCCAGCAATCTCCACCCCATGCTCAATGTGGCCGTCAAGGCTGCACGCGCCGCCGGCGCCATCATCAACCGTGCTGCGCTTGATGTGGAGGCGGTTCGTGTCTCGGCCAAGCAGACCAACGACTTCGTCACCGAGGTCGACCATGCGGCCGAAGCGATCATCATCGAGACGCTGCTGACTGCCTACCCCGGCCACGGCATCCTGGCCGAAGAGTCGGGCAGCGAACACGGCGCCAGGGATTCCGAATTCGTCTGGGTCATCGATCCGCTGGACGGCACCACCAACTTCATCCACGGTTTCCCGTTTTACTGCGTGAGCATTGCCCTGACCGTGCGCGGCAAGGTCGAGCAGGCGGTGGTGTACGACCCCACCCGCAACGACATCTACAGCGCCAGCAAGGGCCGCGGCGCCTACGTCAACGACCGCCGCATCCGGGTGGCCAAACGCACGCGCCTGCAGGAATGCCTGATCTCCACCGGTTTCCCTTACCGTCCCGGCGACAAGCTCAAGACCTACCTCAACGCGCTCGGCGAAGTCATGAGCCAGTGCGCCGGCGTGCGCCGCCCGGGCGCAGCCGCCCTGGACCTGGCCTATGTGGCCGCCGGTTTCAGCGACGGCTTTTTTGAAAGCGGCCTGCAGCCCTGGGACGTGGCGGCCGGCTCGCTGCTGGTCACCGAGGCCGGTGGCCTGATTGGCAACTTCACCGGCGAATCCGACTTCATGGACCACGGCGAATGTGTGGCCGGCAACCCGCGCATTTACGGCCAGCTGGTGACCACGCTTGGCAAGTACAGCAAATTTGCAGGCGCCGGCGACAAGGCCAGCGTGCGCCAGGCCGTGCTTGATGCCGCCCTGCCTGCCGAGACCGCCGCGCCCACCCCGGCCCAAACCCTGTCGGTGCCCCGCGCCCCGCGGGCCGTCAAATCCGGTGACAGCGAGGCCGGCTAGACCAAGGCCGGCTGCCATCGGGTTTTCGGGGGCATTTTTTACGTCTTGTTTCGTTTCGGTCTGACACACTCCAGGGGCGGCCACCTACAGCCATGCAGCGCGTAAAAAACAATGTCAGTTACCATCAAAACATCACTGAACCCCGGGGGTTGGCAGCACCGGCGCAACGCCCCGACACCCTGAAAATCCATGCCTACAACCACGATGCCAGACTCCTCCCTCCAACCCTCTGCCGCGCCTGCAGCCGATGCTGCGCTGATGCGTGAAGTGGCCGAACTGGTGGTCACTTCCCTGAATCTGGAAACCGCTGCCGCGGACATCCTGCCCGATGAGCCGCTGTATGGCGAGGGCCTGGGGCTCGACTCGATCGATATCCTGGAAATCGCGCTGGTCCTGTCCAAGCGTTATGGCCTGCAGCTGCGCGCAGACCACGAGGACAACACCGCCATCTTCCAGTCGCTGCGCAGCCTGAGCGACCACATCGCGCAGCAAAGAACGAAGTGAAACCTGGCTTGACGGCAAAAGTGCTGCGCGGCGTCCGCTGGGCAGCCATTGCCGCCGTCTGCGCCGCCTACCCGGTGCTGGCGCATCTTGCGTCAGCCGACCCCCACCCCGACCTGCTGGACGCAGCGGTGGCGATCGCGCCGCTGATCGCGCTGGCCCTCGTGCTGGCCTGGCGCTCGCCGCAGCGGCCCTGGATGCTGATGCTGTGCCTGGCCGGCTGCACCCTGCTGTATGCGGTGAGCGGCTGGCTCGTGTTGCACTACAACTGGGTGTTTCTGCTGCAGCATGCCGGCATACAGGCGCTGCTGGGCCTGGCCTTCGCGCGTACCCTGCGCGCCGGCCAGCAGCCCATGGTCTCGCGTTTTGCCGCCATCATCCACGGCAGCCTGTCGCCCGCCCTGGCCCGCTACACCCGGCAGGTGACCTGGGCCTGGACCCTGTATTTCACCGTCATGACCACGCTGTCGCTGCTGCTGTTCTGGCTCGCGCCGGTCAGCGTCTGGTCGGCTTTTGCCAACCTGCTGAACCTGCCGCTGCTGGTCGTGATGTTTTCCGCCGAATACGCGGCGCGCCTGTTGCTGCTGGCTCCGTCCGACCGGGCCGGTCCGCTGGAGGCAATTCGCGCCTACCGCCAGGCCAGCGCGGGCGGGCTGCCGCCCTCGTCCTGACGGCCCGCCGCGCTCCTGCACTACCTTTGCCCGCCCAAGCTCCCAGCCCTTCATCCCAGCCCATGACCACCTACGCGCTCATCAGCCACACCTGTGGTGACGACATCCTGGCCTGGCGCTATGGGGAGATCATCACGGTCCGCCAGTACCTGGGCGATGTGAAACAGCTGGCCGCATCGCTGCCGCCGGGCAAACACATGCTCAACGCCTGCAGCGACCGCTACCATTTCGCGGTCGGCCTCGGTGCCGCCTTGCTGACACAGAAGATCAGCCTGCTGCCCCCCACCCACACCCCGGAAATGATGCGCCAGCTGCGCAGCCTGGCGCCCGATGTGTTCTGCCTGGCCGATGCCCCCCACGCGATCGAACTGCCCGGTTTTGCCTACCAGGATGCGTTTGCCCACGGACCGTCCCACACGGATCCTGAAGCCCCTTGCGACATCCCCCTGCTCCCCGGCGAACAGGCAGTCGCCGACGTATTCACCTCGGGTTCGACCGGCATGCCGCTGCCACACCGCAAGACATGGGGCTCGCTGGTGCGCAGCGCCCGCGGTGAGGCGCTGCGGCTGGGCCTGGACGAAGCCGCGCCCTGCACCATCGTCGGCACGGTCCCGCCCCAGCACATGTTCGGCTTCGAATCCACCGTCCTGCTGCCCATGCAAAGCGGCGGCGCATTACACGCCGGCCAGCCGTTTTACCCGGCCGACATCGTCAGCGCCGTCAAGTCCGTCACGCGCCCGCGCATGCTGGTCAGCACCCCCGTGCATCTGCGCGTGCTGCTGGCCTCGGCCATCGACCTGCCCGCGCTGGACCTCGTGGTGTCGGCCACGGCACCCATGGCCCCGCAGCTCGCGCAAAGTTGCGAAGCCCGTTTTGACGCCCCGCTGTTCGAGATTTACGGTTCCACCGAAACCGGCCAGATCGCATCGCGGCGAACCGCGCAAACCGCCGAGTGGGAGCTTTTTCCCCTGGTAACCCTGACACCGCACGATGACCGCATGTGGGCCTGCGGCGGCCATGTCGAACAGGTGGTGCCGCTCAACGATGTGCTGCAGGCCATCGACAACCGCCATTTTCTGTTGCACGGTCGCCTCGAGGACCTGGTCAATATCGCCGGCAAGCGCAACTCACTGGCCTACCTGAACCATCATCTCAACAGCATTCCCGGCGTGCTCGACGGCGCGTTTTTCATGCCTGACGACAGCGGCCACGAAGCCGTGGTGCGGCTGGTGGCGTTTGTCGTGGCCCCCGACATGACGGCAGCCGCCGTGCAGGCCGCGCTGAAGGAACGGATAGACAGCATCTTCCTGCCGCGCCCGCTGGTCCTGCTCGACGCCCTGCCGCGCAACGCCACCGGCAAGCTGCCGCGCGATGTCCTCGAGGCGCTGGCCCGCTTCCACCAGAGTCCCGCCGCCCAGGAAGGCCCGTCCCGTGCAGAGTGAAGCCACCACGGTCTGTTTTGCCGCCGACCACCCCGCTTTTGCCGGCCACTTCCCGGGCAGGCCCATGGTGCCGGGCGTGCTGCTGCTCGATGCCGCCCTGCACGCCGCCGGACAGGCGCGCATGGGCGCAGGGGACGACCGGGACCTGGCGCTGCGCTGCCAGATCGCCTCGGCCAAATTCCTCAGCCCGGTGCTGCCGGGGGAGACACTGACGATTTCCTGCGCGCCGACCCCTGCGGGCCACACCCGTTTTGACATTTCCGGCGATGGCCGGCAGGTCGCCACCGGCACCTTTATCTTCGAAAGTGCCCCATGAGCCAGGCGCCCACAGGTCCGTCCAGCGCGGGTCGCCAGGCCGCCTGGCGGGATCGCCCGGAGCGCAGCAACATGCTGATGCTGCGCGTGATGACCTGGATTTCCCTGCGCCTGGGGCGCAGCGCGGGCCGCTGCGTGCTGTACGGCATTGCCGCCTATTTTCTGGTGGCCAACGCGTCCGCCCGCCGCGCATCACGCGACTACCTGCGCCGCGCGCTGGCACTGCCGGCAGGAGCACGGGCCGGCTGGCGCCATGTGTTCCGGCATTTTTTCAGCTTCGCCTCCGTCATCCATGACCGGGTCTATCTGATCAACGACCGCTTCAACCTTTTCGACATCCGCATCCACCAGGAACACCTCGTGGCCGAATTGACCGCGGACCGCAAAGGCGTGTTTCTGATGGGCGCGCATGTGGGCAGTTTCGAGGTGTTGCGCGCGGTCGGCCGGCGGCAACCGGGCCTGCGCGTGGCCATGGTGATGTACGAGGAAAACGCCCGCAAGATCAATGCCGCCCTGAGCGCCATCAACCCGGCGGCGCAGCAGGACATCGTGGCACTGGGGCACGCGGATTCGATGTTGCGCGTCCATGAACTGATCGAGGCCGGCAGCGTGGTCGGCATGCTGGCCGACCGCTGCCTGAACCGGGACACCACGCGACCGGTGCCCTTTCTCGGCGAGCCGGCCGAGCTTCCCGTGGGACCGTTTCGCATGGCGGCCATCCTGCGGCGGCCGGTGCTGTTCATGGTCGGCCTGTATGGCGGCGGCAATCGCTACGATATCCATTTTGAAACGCTGGCCGATTTTTCCACCATTCCTGCAGGCGGGCGCGAAGCGGCGGTGCAGGCCGCGATGGTGCGTTACGCCGAGTTGCTGGAGCAGCACTCCCGCGCGGCGCCCTACAACTGGTTCAATTTTTTCAATTTCTGGCAGGCCGGCAAACCGGCAGCTGCGCCCCAACCCGGTCCCACCCCATGACTGATGTACCCCGCCTGACCACCCCTTCACGAAAAACCTGGCTGGCCGGCGCCGGCCTGCTGCTGGCCCTCAGTGGCAGCCCCGCCTTCGCCGCCTGGGATGTGACCCAGCTGATGCAGGGCTTGGCAAAAAACAAGTCCGGCCGCGCCAGCTTTGTCGAAAAGAAATACATCGCCCTGCTCGAGGCCCCCGTGGAGTCGTCCGGCGAACTGCTCTACACCGCGCCCGACCGGCTGGAAAAACGCACACTCAAGCCCCGGCCGGAGTCGCTGCTGATCGAAGGCGGCAGCCTCACCGTCGAACGCGGCAAGCGCCGCATGGTGCTGCGCCTGCAGGACTACCCGGAACTGGTGGCCTTCACCGAAAGCATACGCGGCACCCTGGCCGGCGACATGGTCGCCCTGCGGCGCGTCTACAACCTCGACCTCGAAGGTTCCGAGGAGCGCTGGACGCTGACCCTGCGCCCCATCGAGACAAAAATGCTGGAAGTGGTGCAGCGCGTCCGCATCGCCGGCAGCCAAGCCGACGTCAGGACCATTGAAATCGAGCAGACCGACAAGGACCGCTCGGTCATGGTGATCGACAAGCTGGCCGCGAAATGAGCCGGTTTCTCCAGCGTCGGCTTCTGCCGGTCTGGTTGTGGCTGGCCTTTTTGCTGGCCTGCGGCGCCATCATCAGCCGCACCCAGATCACCACCGACCTGTCGGCCTTCATGCCGCGCAACCCGACGGCCGAACAGCAGCTGCTGATGGACCAGCTCAAGGACGGCCTGGCCTCGCGCCTGATCCTGGTCGGCATCGAGGGGGAGGACGGGCCAGCCCGCGCCCGCCTGTCCAAAGAGGTCGCCCGCACCCTGCGCGCCGACCCGGCTTTTGTCGCCGTCAACAACGGAGAGCCGGTCAACAAGGAGCGCGACCGGACTTACCTGTTCAACAACCGCTACCTGCTCAGCCCGCTTGTCACACCCGACCGCTTCAGCGCCGACGGCCTGCACGCAGCCCTGGCCGACAGCATAGACCTGCTGGCCTCGCCGGCCGGGCTGATGGTCAAGTCCCTGCTGCCGCGCGATCCGACCGGCGAAATGGTGCAATTGCTCGGGCAGCTCGACGCCGGCACGCAGCCGCGCCTGATCGACGGCGCCTGGGCCTCGCGCGACGGTGCGCGCGCCCTGCTGCTGATGCAGACACGCGCCGACGGGTCCGACACCGACGCCCAGCAAAGCGCCATGGCCGCCATCCGCCAGGCCTTCGACACGGCACGCCAGGACAGCACCGCCGCGAAGCTGGTGATGACCGGGCCCGGCGTCTTTTCGGTCACCTCGCGCGAAGCCATCAAAAGCCAGGTCAGCCGCCTCTCGCTGATCAGCGTGGTGATCATTGCCACGCTGCTGCTGCTGGTGTACCGCTCGGCGACCGCGCTGGCGCTGGGTTTCCTGCCGGTCCTCAGCGGCGTGCTGGCAGGCGTGGCCGCCGTCAGCCTGGGCTTTGGCGCGGTGCACGGCATCACGCTGGGCTTCGGCACCGCACTGATCGGCGAGGCGGTGGACTATTCCATCTATCTGTTCGTGCAATCCGAACAGGCGGACGCCGGACAGGACAGCTGGGTCAAGCGCTTCTGGCCGACGATCCGGCTGGGCGTGCTGACCTCGATCTTCGGCTTTGCCTCGCTGCTGCTGTCGGGCTTTCCGGGCTTGGCGCAGCTGGGCCTGTACGCCATTGCCGGACTGGTGGCCGCCGCGGTCATGACGCGTTTTGTCCTGCCACACCTGTTGCCGGCGCAGTTCCGCATCCACGACATCTCGGCCATCGGCCGCGTGCTCAGCCGGCTGACGCAGCGCGCCGCAGCGCTGCGCTGGCCGGCGGCCTTGCTGCTGCTGGCCGCCTGCGCCGTCCTCGCGACCCACCGCGACACGCTGCTCAACGAAAAAATCTCCTCGCTGAGCCCGGTGTCGCAAGCCGACATCGCACTCGACGAAAGCCTGCGCGCCGACATGGGCGCCCCTGATGTGCGTTACGTCGTGGTCATCTCCGGCAGCAGCCGGGAATCGGTGCTGGTGTCCGCCGAACAGGTGTCCGCATTGCTGCAGACGCAGGTGGACCAGGGCGAACTCGCCGGGTTTGAAAGCCCTAGCCGCTACCTTCCCGGCATGGCGACGCAGCGTGCGCGCCAGGCCAGCCTGCCGCCGGCGGAGGTGTTGCAGCCGCGCCTGGCGCAGGCGGTGCAGGGCCTGCCGGTGCGCGCCCAAGTGTTCACGCCCTTTCTGGCCGACGTGGAAACCAGCCGCAGCCGGCCCTTGCTGCAGGCGTCCGACCTCGAACAGACCTCCCTAGCCATGGCGGTCGATGCGCTGCTGCTGCAGACATCGCGTGGCGGCTGGACCGCGCTGCTGCCGCTTCGGGCGCCGGAAGGCGCGGGCATCCAGGCCGACCGGATTCGTGCAGCCCTGGGCAGCAACTCGCCGGATGTGCTGTTTGTGGACATGAAAGCCGAATCCGACCGCCTGTACGCCGGCTACCTGCGCGAAGCCACGCTGCTGTCGCTGGGCGGGCTGCTCTCCATCGTCGTGCTGCTGCTGGTGGTGTTCCGCTCGCCCATGCGTGTCCTGCGCGTCATCGCGCCCCTGGTCGCCTCGGTCATCACCGTCACGGCAGGCCTGGCCCTGGCCGGCCAGCCGCTGATCATCCTGCATCTGGTGGGCTTGCTGCTGGTGGTGGCGGTGGGTTCGAACTACGCCCTGTTTTTCGACCGGCCCGACCCGCTCACGCCCATCTCACACCGCACCCTGGCTTCGATGGCGCTGGCCAATCTCACCACCGTCGCAGGTTTTGGCCTGTTGGCGTTTTCCAAAATTTCCATCCTGCAGGCGATGGGCGCCACAGTGGCACCCGGTGTCATCCTGGCGCTGATGTATGCAGCAATTTTTGCGAGGCAACCCCGTGAGCCCCAAGCCTGAGCCGCGCTGGCACGCCAGGCCGCTGCTGCGCGCCTCCCTCGCGTTGCACGGGTTGGCGCTGGGCGTTGCTGTTGCCGCCCCCACGCTGTGGCCCTGGGCACTGGCCGCCGTCGTCGCCAACCACGCGCTGGTGGCCGGCGTCGGCCTGTGGCCGCGCAGCCACTGGCTGGGCCCGAACTGGTCGCGGCTGCCCGCCGCCGCGATGGCCAGGAACGAAATTGCCCTGACCATCGACGACGGACCCGACCCGCAGGTCACGCCGCAGGTGCTGGACCTGCTGGACCGCTACGCCGCCCGGGCCACGTTTTTTTGCATTGGTGAAAAGGCCGCGCGTTACCCGGAGCTGTGCCGGGAAATCGTTCGCCGCGGCCACGCGGTTGAAAACCACAGCCAGCACCATCGCCACCACTTTTCCGTCATGGGGCCGCGCGGCATGGCGCGGGAGCTGCAGGCCGCGCAGGACACGCTGAGCGCAATCACCGGCCGGCGACCGCTCTTTTTCCGCGCGCCCGCCGGCCTGCGCAATCCTTTTCTGGACCCGGTACTCACTCGCATGGGACTGCGGCTGGCCAGCTGGTCGGTCCGTGGTTTCGACACCCGGGTCGGCGATGCGCAGCGCGTCACCGGCAAGCTGCTGCACGGCCTGAAGGCCGGCGCCATCGTGCTGCTGCACGACGGCAATGCCGCGCGTACGCCAGGCGGCATCCCGGTGATTCTCGAAGTCCTGCCCACCGTGCTGACCTCGGCTGCGGCGGCCCGCCTCAAGCCGGTGACCCTGCCCGAGGCCCTGGCATGAGCGCGCCCCCGGTCAGCCCTGAGGCCCTGCCCTGGTACCGCCAGGCCGCACGGCTTGTGCCCCGGGACGTGGTCCTCAAAAGCATAGGTATCCCGCTGTTCATCGCGGTGTTTTTTGCCGCCTATTTCCATGTGCTCAACAACCCGGCCTATCCCGTCACGGTGATGCCGGTCACATGGCTGGACCGCTTGATCGGCTTTGAACCCATGGCCCTGTCGCTGTATGTGTCCCTGTGGGTGTATGTGTCGTTGCCACCGGCGTTCCTGGCGAGCCGGCGCGAACTCTATCTGTACAGCCTGGCCATGGCCGGCACCTGCCTGACCGGATTGATCATTTTCTATTTCTGGCCCACGATTGTTCCGGCGGCTGACATCGACTGGAGTCTGTACCCGGGCGTGGACTTCCTGAAGAACATGGACGCAGCGGGCAACGCCTGCCCGTCCCTGCATGTCGCCACCGCCGCTTTTTCGGGCTTCTGGATGCATCACCTGCTGCGCCGTTTTGGCGCGCCGCCGTGGGCCTGCCTGGCCAATGCACTGTGGGGCGTCGGCATCGTTTACTCCACGGTGGCCACACGCCAGCATGTGGCCGTGGACATGTGGGCCGGGCTCCTGCTGGGGACCGTCACCGCCTGGTTGTCCCTGCGCCACGTGGTGCGTACCCGGGCCGACCAGCATCGCCCCTACCTCGCTGCCTGACAACCCATCACCGCAAAAAACGCCCACTGGATTTGCTAACATGACTTTACTTTTAGATCGGCTAGATTTCTTCTGAACCCGCTCTGGCTCTCCCATTTCACCGCGACCAGCAGCATCGGTCGCGGCCTCCAGCAAACCCTCAGCGCCTTGCGCGAGCAGCGTGGCGGCCTTGTGCCCTGCGCGTTTGACACGGTCGATCTGCCCACCTTTGTCGGCGAAGTGACGGGGGTGGATGCCGTGACGCTTCCCGACGCACTGGCAGCGTTCGACTGCCGCAACAACCGCCTCGCGCTGCTGGGCCTGATGCAGGACGGTTTTGCCGAAGCCGTCGCAGCCGCCAGCCAGAAGTACGGCGCGCAGCGCATCGGCGTCTTCATCGGCACCAGCACCTCGGGCATTTTGCAAACCGAGCTGGCCTACCGCCGGCTTGATCCGTCCACGGGCGCCTTTCCTCCCGATTTTTCCTACCGGACCACGCACAACACGTTCTCCGTGGCCGATTTCACGCGCCATGTCCTGGCCCTGGCCGGTCCGGCGGTGGTGGTTTCGTCCGCGTGTTCGTCCAGCGCCAAGGTGTTTGCTTCGGCGCGTCGCATGATGGCGGCCGGACTGATCGACGCAGCGGTGGTCGGTGGCGTCGATTCGTTGTGCCTGACGACGCTGTATGGCTTCAATTCCCTGGGCCTGACTTCCACCCGGGCCTGCCGGCCATTCGATGTCGAACGCGACGGCATTTCCATCGGCGAAGCGGCCGCCTTCGCGCTGCTCGAACCTGTGCCGGAGCATCTGAACAAGGACGCCGTGCTGCTGCTGGGTATCGGCGAATCCAGCGACGCCCACCACATGTCCTCGCCCCACCCCGAGGGCCTGGGCGCGCGCATGGCCATGCAGGACGCCCTGGCCACGGCCGGGCTGGACGCAGCGGACATCGACTACATCAACCTGCATGGCACGGCCACGCCGAGCAACGACGCGGCCGAAACCAGGGCGGTGGCGGCGCTGTTCGGATCAGCCACGCCCTGCAGTTCCACCAAGGGCGCCACCGGCCACACCCTGGGTGCGGCGGGTGGGCTGGAGGCGGTGATCTGCGCGCTCGTCCTGCAGCACGGCCTGTTGCCAGCTGGCCTGAACACACGGCAACTGGACCCGGCCCTGCCCCTGAACTACCTGCTGCACAACCGCGAGCAGGCCGTCCGCCGCGTGCTGAGCAATTCCTTTGGTTTCGGCGGCACCAACTGCAGCCTGATTTTTGGCCGTGCCGGGTAAGACGACGATGACACATCCTGCATCCGCTGCAACGTCCCTCACGGTTTATGTCGAAGGCATCGGCCTGCTGGGCCCGGGCCTGTCGGGCTGGGCGCCGGGCCGCGAACAGCTGGCCGGCGGCGCTCCTTACGAGGCGGCGCGCTGCGTGCTGCCGCTGCCCATGGCCCTGCCCCCGGCCGAACGCCGGCGTGCGGGCGCCGTGGTCAAGGTCTCGCTGGCCGTCGGCCAGGAAGCCGTGACTGCCTCGGGCCTGTCCACAGCCAGGCTGCCCTCGGTGTTTTCATCGTCGAGCGGCGACGCCATCAATTGCCATGAAATCTGCAAGGCACTGGCATCGGGCGACAGGCTGATCTCGCCCACGCGTTTTCACAACTCGGTGCACAACGCTTCTTCCGGCTACTGGAGCATCTCCAGCGGCTCCATGGCGACATCCTCCGTGCTGTGCGCCCACGATGGCAGTTTTGCAGCCGGCCTGCTTGAAGCGATGACGCAGGCGGTGGTCGATCAGACGGCCGTCCTGCTGGTCGCCTATGACACCGACTACCCCGAACCGCTGCATAGCGTGCGACCCCTGCCGGACTCCTTCGGCGTGGCCTTGGTGCTGGCCCCGCAACCCAGCGAGTGCAGCCTGGCCAAGTGGACCCTGGCCCCAGCCACCTGCCTCACAGGCGCCAGCGCAACCGCCATGACCGGCAGCGCGCTGGAGCAGCTGCGCGCCAGCATTCCCGCGGCCCGCTGCCTGCCGCTGCTGCGCAGTGTGGCCACGCAGGAGGCAGGTGAGATCGTGCTTGACTACCTCGATGGTCTGCAGCTGGCCGTGCAGGTGAGTCCATGCTGAGCGCCGCGCATCCTCCCGCCACGCTGCGACACGAGGACATCGCGCGCCGCATCCCCCATCAGGGCGCCATGTGCCTGCTGGACAGCGTCAGCACCTGGGACACCCAGCACATCATCTGCCAGGCGAGCAGCCACCACGCGCCCGACCATCCGTTGCGGGCCCATGGCCGGCTCGGTGCGGCCTGCGGCGTGGAGTACGCCGCGCAGGCCATGGCCGTGCACGGCACACTGGTGGCCCAAGCCCTGGCCGGCGCGAACACTGCCAACACGCCGCCGCGCGCCGGCTACCTGGCCAGCATGCGCAGCGTCACGCTGTTCGTCGAACGGCTGGACACGGTCGCAGGCGACCTGAGCATCCGCGCCGACCGGCTGACCGGCGACGACAACACCGTGCTCTACAGCTTTGCCGTGCAGGCCGGCGACCAGCCCCTGCTCAGCGGCCGCGCCGTGGTGGTGCTCGATGCATCGGCGCTGGCGCTGCCCCCCTCCACCCCACCGCCCGCAGCGGCAGCGAGTCCCCCATGACCCCCCCCCTCAAACGCGCACTGGTCACCGGCGGCAGCGGCGGCCTGGGCTCAGCCATCAGCCGGCGCCTGGCGGCCGATGGCTTTGCCGTCATCGTCCACGCCAACAGCCACCTGGCCACGGCGCAGGCGGTCGCCGCCGACATCGTGGCCCAGGGCGGCCAGGCCCAGGCCGTGGCTTTCGATGTGACCGACGCCGCGGCCACCGCCCGGGCCCTGGAAACCCTGCTTGAGGACGGCCCCATCCAGGTGCTGGTCAACAACGCCGGCATCCATGACGATGCGGTGTTTCCCGGCATGCAGCTGGCCCAGTGGCAGCGCGTGCTGGATGTCTCGCTCAATGGTTTTTTCCACGTCACCCAGCCGTTGACCATGCCCATGATCCGCACCCGCTGGGGCCGCATCATCACCATCACGTCAGTCGCGGCTGTGGCCGGCAACCGGGGGCAGGTCAACTACTCGGCCGCCAAGGGTGCCCTGCATGCGGCCACCAAGTCACTGGCGCTGGAAGTGGCGAGCCGCGGCATCACGGTCAACGCCGTGGCCCCCGGCATCATAGACACCGCCATGACCCAGGGCGCCTTCAGCAAGGACGTCATCGACCGCATGGTGCCGATGAAACGTGCCGGCAAAGCCGAGGAAGTCGCCGACCTCGTCGGCTTTCTGGCCTCGGAACGTGCGGCCTACATCAGCGGCCAGGTCATTTCCATCAATGGCGGCATGATCTGACCTGAAAAGCGGCTCTTGTCTGATTGACGGACAAAAAAAATCACTTGAAACTGGCTGATCCGGGATGCAGGGGTTTTTTCAGGGTCGGGACTCCCGCCTGATAAAAAAACCACTCCGGTGCAGCGCTGGCCGTGTTGCACTTTCCGGCAGGCATCGACCTGCCTCATCGTCGCACCTTGCCAACGCACACCCACGGCGGCCCACGGGCGCGTCCTACTGCCGTTTCAGGTTTAAAGGTCAGATTCATGAACACTTCCGAACAGGCCAACGTGGTGCATGCGCCCCACGTACCGTTGACCGACTACTACAAGACCGAGCAGGACAGGCAAGCCTATTTACGCCGGATTTTTGACAACACCGCTGCCGACTACGACCGTATCGAGGCCATGCTGGCCTGGGGTACCGGTTCGCGGTATCGGCGCCAGGCCCTCGTTCGCGGCGGCCTGAAAGCGGGCATGCGGGTGCTCGACGTGGGTGTGGGAACCGGCCTGGTGGCGGCGCAGGCCTGTCTTCTGGCCGGCGACCCGGCCCTGGTCACCGGGATTGATCCAAGCCCCGGCATGCTGGCGGCCAGCAAGCTACCCAGGACCATGGTGCTGATGGAGGGCCGGGCCGAATCATTGCCCTTCCCGGACAATCACTTTGATTTCCTGAGCATGGGTTACGCCCTTCGCCACATCAGCGATCTGGGGGTGGCGTTTGCAGAATTTCAACGGGTATTGAAACCCGGCGGCCGCCTGTGCATCCTCGAAATCACCCAGGCCAAAAGTGGTCTGGGACAGTGGGTCCTCAAGACCTATATGCGCAGCGTGATACCGTTGCTGACACGGTTTGTTTCCCGGCAAAAAGAGACCGCAACGATCTGGCGTTACTACTGGGACAGCATAGAAGCCTGCGTCCCGCCGGAACAAGTCATGGCTACACTGGGCGCTGCCGGGCTGGTGCAGGTCAAACAACACGTGGAAGTTGGCGTGTTTTCCGAGTATCAGGCAATCAAACCCTAGTTGCAGTCCCGTCGGTTCACGGCCTGTCGCAGAGAAGCGGACGCCCTGAGCGCTGCCACTCAAGCGCGACCGGACCAGCGCCGTGCCAGCAGCACCGGCAGGCGCAGCACAAAACCGAAAAACAGGCGCGAGTGCATCCAACTCAGCAGCAGGTTATCGCGCAGGTAATTGAAGTGAGACACGCCGCCTTCGTCGGGCCGGAAGTATTTGACGGTGGCCGGTAGGTTGACGGGCTTGACGCCCAGCCAGCACATGCGCACCACCGCCTCGGGGTCAAAGTCAAAGCGCCGCATCCAGCGCTGGCCGTGCATGACGCGGCGCAGCGGCGCGATCGGGTAAATGCGAAAACCGAACAGCGAGTCGCCGATGCCGGCCCACAGCGTTTCCAGGTTGGCCCAGCCATTGGAAACCTTGCGGCCATTGACACGCAGGCGCGGCGCGTCGGCCGCAAACACCGGCATGCCCAGCACCATGACCTCGGGTTGCGCGCTCGACGCGGCCATGAATGGCGGAATCAGGTGGGCCGGGTGCTGGCCGTCGGAGTCCATGGTCAGCACATGCGTGAAACCCTGCGCCGTCGCCAGGTCCAGCCCGTGCAGCACCGCCGCGCCCTTGCCCACGTTGTGCGGCAGCACGATCACGCGCAAGCCCTCATCCTGCGCCGCCATGGCCTGCAGGCCGGCAGCACTGTCGTCGGTGCTGCCGTCCACCACGACCCAGACCGGCGTCCACTGAGCGCGCGCCGCGCGCACGGTTTCATAGACCTTGGGGCCGGGGTTGTAGCTGGGTATCAGGACCAGATGGGTACGGGACGCGCCGGGAGCAGAAACAGTCATCGTGTGGGAGCCTGGACAAGGGGCGCCAGGCCACGATGCTCAGGCCGGCGGTGAAACGGGGAAACCGGGCAACTGCGCGTGCGCCAGCTCGGTCTGGAAATACTGCTCGAGCTCGCTGACGAAACGCGCCGTGTGCTGCGGCGGATCAAAACGCTTGCCGAGACGGACCCGGTAAGTGATGGGCATTTTAGGGGCTCGCAGCAAAGGCCAGCCTTTGCCCAGGAAACCGGAGCTGGTTTCAATAAACACCGTCTGCACTGGCACCCCCGCACTTTTGGCTATCAGCCCGGTCGTCCCCTGCAAGGGGCCCACGGGAAACCGCGTGGTGCGTGTACCTTCGGGAAACAGCAGCAGATGGCTGCCCTGGTGCAGATCGTCCACCGCCAGCTGCACCATGGTGCGCAGCGGCGTGTTGCGGATGTAGCCGGCCAGCCGCGCACCCGCGCCGTAAAAAACACTGTTGACGAGTTCGGCCTTCATGATGCAGCCCGCACCGGGCAGGCGCGACAGAATCATCACCGCATCGAGCAGCGACGGGTGGTTGGGCGCGATGACCATGGGCGCTTCGCCCTGCAAGCCGTCCAGTTCCGAGAGGTCGAAGCGGCAGGCCCCGATCAACATCAGAAACCGCAGGTAGCGCCGCGTTGCCACGGTCACCAGCTTGCGTCCCAGCCGTTTGCTCATCACACGCGGCAGCAACGCGCGCATCGGAAAGGCCAGCAGCGTGACAAGCAGGCTGATCAGGCCCAACGCCAGGTAACCCAGGTGCAGCCTGGCGGTTTCATGCAGGGCACGGCGGGACGACGACAGCGCCAGCGGCTCGTTCATGAGGGCATTCGACTCGTGTTTCATGGCATCCGTGTCTAACGGCGGTCAGCGCGCCGCAGGCGCCGCGTCCTCGACCACCTGGATATTGGCCTTGCGCATGCGGATCGCCTGCAAGGTGCGTTTGTAGTTCAGGGCCGAGGAAATATAGAAAATCGCCTTGAGCACCGCCAGCGAACCCCAGATCGGCGTCTTGCCGAAAATGTCGCCCGCCAGCATGGACAGCAGGGCCTCCTTCACGCGCCACACATTGCGCGGCCCCATGAACATGTCGCGCATGGTCGGGTTCGTCACGCGGTAGATGAACCACGAAAACTCTTTCGGCCCCTTGCGCACCTGGCGGTCGAAATGCGCCAGCGCGGCAGCAGCTTTCGGCGGTTCGCGCAGACAGGTGTCAACCGTGTCGGCAGCGACAAAACCGCCCTGCATGGCCAGCATGACACCCGACGAAAACACCGGGTCGATGAAGGTGAACGCGTCACCGATCATCACGTAGTTGGGGCCATACGTGCGTTCGCAGGTGTAGGAAAAGTTGCCGGTCGCCTCGACATCGGACGACAGCGTGGCGTGGGCCAGGCGCTCCTCGAGCGCCGGACACAGGGCGATCGTATCGAGGAAAAATTCCTTCACGGGTTTGCTGCGGCTCTTGAGGTAATACGGCCAGACCACCGCACCTATGCTGGTGGCGCCGTCGGCCAGTGGAATGAACCAGAACCAGCCGTGGTCGAACCAGAAAATCGTGATGTTGCCTTCGTCCTGCCCCGGATGCCGCGTGGCGCCGGTGAAGTGCGCATACAGGGCCGAGCTGTTGTGTTTGGGGTTGCGGCGCTTGATGTCGAACTGCTTGCCCAGCAGGGTGTCGCGGCCCGAGGCGTCCACCACAAAGCGGGCGCGCCAGTCCTGCAGGCGGCCGTCCTCATGCTGCGCATGCACCGTGGCGCCGCTGCGGTCGGCCGCGAAAGCCACCTCGCGCACCCGGCAGCCTTCAATCACCTCGGCGCCGGCTTTGGCGGCATTGCGTATCAGGATCTCGTCAAGCTCTGAGCGCCGCACCTGGTAGGAAAACGGCATGGACTTGTCCCAGGCGTCGCCGAACATGAAGGTCTGGCTCTTGTTGTCGTGCCAGGGCGACACAAACTCGGCGCCCCATTTCTCGATGCCGATGGCCCGGACGGCGTCCGCCACCCCGAGTTTTTCAAACAGCGGGAGGTTGGCCGGCAGCAGCGACTCGCCAATGTGAAAGCGCGGATGGTGTTCTTTCTCCAGCACCACCACCTTGTAGCCCCGCTGGGTCAGCAGCGCTCCCGCCGTGGAACCCGCCGGACCGCCGCCAATGACCAGCACATCGCACTCGCCCGGGGCGGCGGGAGCCGGGGCGGCTGGTGAATTCAGCTCGGTCATGGTTTTTCCTTCGTGGGCGTTGTCGAGCTTCCAGCAAGCCCTGCCAGAGCGACCCAAAAATGGGCTGATCGCGGAGGTCAGGTTTGCAGTCCCTGAGTCTACGTCGGGGCAAGCGCCCTGTTTGTAGTGAAATGTCTGATCTTTCGGGATTTACAAGCCCGGCGCAATGGCCAACGCCCTCCGGGAAAGGTCGGAAAGGTCCGCCTCGCGGCGATTTCCGACATCCCGGATCCGGCCACCGCCGGCGCCGGAAAACACACGCCCATGATGACCCAGTCCCTGGGCCTGAAGGTGGACTACCCCGACACCCATGCGGCTGTACCGCATGGGCGACTTTTACGAATTGTTTGTTTCAGGCAGACGCCGAAAAGGCGCTCGCCTGCTCGACATCACGACGGTGGACAACGTTCGACAAAGCAATGCTGCGCCGCACCGGCGTTTGGCCATGTCCTGACTAGAAAGTCGCTGGCGTATTCACCCAAAAAATTCTTGCAACGACCTTGCCAACATTGCGATACCCGTGAGGCGTCTGGCTGGAAAAATAAAACGCGTCCCCCGCCTGGATCAGGTGCCGCTCGCTCCCCAGTACCAGCTCAAGCGTGCCCTCCAGAACAAAGCCAACCTCTTCCCCGACATGTTCTATCAAGCCGTCGCTCGCCTCGCCTGGCGCAACGATGTGAATATTGGCCTGCAACAGCCCCCCCCGCTTGGGAAGCGTGATGCGCTCCAGGGAAATTCCACCGGCTCTGATCACGGGGCGCTCGCCATTGGGCCGGACTGGCCCCTCCCCGGGCGCTTCTTCCGTCGTCAACACGGCGATGTTTGTGTCGAGCGTGACCGCAATTCGATGCAGCATGGCCAGCGAAGGAGAGGCCTGCCCGTTTTCTATTTTTGAGATCAGGCTTTCCGAACATTGCGATTTCTGAGCCACCTGCGTCATGGTCAAACCGGCAACCAGGCGCGCATGCCTCAACCGGACGCCCAGCATGGAGGGGGGTTTGACGACACTGTCGTCCGGTTTCGGCACAGCAACAGGATTTGATTTCATGAGCATTTCCACTTGTTTTCACCGGAGGTCAGGCATTGGCCAGCGATGTCACTGCATAAGCCAGCGCCTGAACGCCCAGAAACAACTCCTGAGGTGCGGTTTCCTCCGCAGCATTATGACTGACCCCCCCCTTGCTCGGAACAAAAATCATCGCCGTCGGGCAATGCTCCGCGAGGTACATGGCGTCATGAAAGGCGCCGGACGTCAGCCGCAACGGCGCAGCCAGCGAAGCGTTGCTGCAAGCGCGCGTGCAGGCCTGCTCAATCAGTTCCAGCATCGCGGCAGGGAAATGCGTCGGGGGACGTGAAAAAAGGGATTCGAATTCAATCTCTCCTGCCCAGGAATAGGCTTGGGTGATCTCCTTCAAGGCCACCTCGAACTGAACCAACACCTGCTCATCGACACAGCGAACATCGACCGTGAACTCCACGGCACCGGGAATCGTGTTGATGGAATTGGGGCTCACCTGCCATCGGCCCAGCGTCAGCCGCAATTTACCCCCAACCGCCACCGCCTGATAGGCATACAGCTGCTGCGCCAGCCCGACGGCAGCGGCCATGGCATCGGCGCGCTCGCCCATGGGCATGGTGCCCGCATGGCCGGCAGCGCCAGTCACCAGGACGCGATACCAGCGTACGCTCTGGATGCCTGTGACGACGCCCAGCGGCACAAGGGCACGCTCGAGCACGGGGCCTTGCTCGATATGCAGTTCCACGCAAGCAGACATCGGTTCAGCCATTGGCCGACGGGGAACATCCGGTACAGCCCGCAGGGCCAGGTCCAACGCCTCCCCAAAACTCACACCCTGGGCGTCGACAGATTTTCGATAGGTGGGCAGACAACTCGGGTCGACAAAAGCACTGGAGCCCATGGCACCTGGACCAAAGCGGCACCCCTCTTCGTTGGTCCACGCAACGACCTCGACAGCCCGCAGGGTCTCGATGCCCGCATCGTTCAACGCAGCAATCACTTCCAGGCCTGCAAGCACGCCATAGGCCCCGTCCAGCTTGCCGCCGACGGGCTGGGTATCGGCATGGCTTCCGGTCAGAACCGGCGGCAAATCGGATGTTCCCGGACGACGAAAAAACAGGTTGGCGCAGTCATCGATCATTACCGAGCACCCGCGCGAACGGGCCAGATCGATCAAATAACGGCGCGCCTGGAGATCACTGTCGGTCAGGGTCTCGCGAGAAACACCGCCGTCCGACCGCCCGCCAAAGGCCGCAAGCTCGGCAATGACCGATTGCAGGCGATCATGTTGCACATGGTCCTGCGCGCGCTCGCAGGCCGTCGTCTGGTCTCGTTGTTCCGGCTTGGTCACATTCAACTCTTTGTCCATGTTCAACCCAGACTGAGCTCCAGCGTATGCGCTGCGCTCAATGTCAGCGCATCCGCCCATCGCGGGCCAATGACCGTGACGCCTACCGGCATGCCGTGCGCTCCCGTCCCTGCAGGCACATGCACACAGGGGTTCCCCAACAGCGTCCAGAGACGGTTGAAGATGGGATTACCCGTGGCGCCCAACCCTGCAGGCGCCTCGCCTTCGGCGCTGGGGGCAAGAAGCACATCGACCGACTCGAAGACGGCGTCCAGCGCCCGTCGCGCAGCCATCGCCAGCAACTGCGCGGCAGCGAAGTCGGCCCCGTTCAGCGACTGTCCCAATGCCAGGAGTTGCGCAAAGGCCGGGCTGAACTTTTCCGCTTGCCGCTGGTGCTCCGGCGCAAACGCTGCTGCGGCTTCATAAGCCATGATCTGAATTTGCACCTGCGTCAACGCATCGCACGAAGCCGGCAACACAAGGTCATGGACATGTGCACCCGCCTTTTCAAACTGGCGTGCCGAATGTTCAAGCACACGGCGTGCATCGTCCGAGGCGAGATCCCAATGGGGGGTATGGCAAATGCCCACGCGAAGGGCCGATTGCCGCTGCGGATCCAGGTTGACCCGGGTCAATGCGCCAACAAAAAACGCGGCATCATCCACCGAGCGTGCGAACGCGCCGACCGTGTCGAGACTGGGCGCGAGCGGCTTGACACCGGCCAGCGGCAATGTCCCATGGGTGGGCTTGTAGCCAATCACGCCACAGTAGGCCGCGGGCCTCACGATGGAACCGGCCGTCTGGGTCCCGAATGCCAGTGGCACCATGTTCGCAGCCACCGCCGCGGCGGAACCGCTGGAAGATCCGCCCGGCGTGCGGGGCGCGTCTGCCGGCGCGCGGGGATTGCATGTCACGCCAGGCTGAAAGGTTGCGAACTCGGTGGTGACGGTCTTGCCCAGCACCACCATCCCGGCATCCCGGCAGGCGGCCACGCATGCGGCATCGAACTTGGGACGATGCCCCGCATAAATAGGCGAACCATAGGCGGTTGGCATGTCCACGGTATCCATCAGGTCTTTCACCCCGACCGGGACACCTCGCAGCAGGGCACTGCTGCTATGGCCGTGGCGGTCCAGTGCACACGCACTTTGCAGTGCCATGTCTGCATCAAAGAACTGCCATGCCTTGACCGATGGTTCGCAAGACTGAATCTGTTCGATGTAGGCCCGCGTCACGGCTTCGGCCGTCAATTCCCTGCGCGAAACCCTGGCGGCCAGGTCCCGTGCAGACAGCGTCAGAATGTCATGCATGTGACCTGCTCAGCCGAAATAGGCAGAACGCACTTCGTCATTCTCGGACAGCGCCTGCGCCGTACCCGAGGCAACGACCTTGCCCTGCGAAAGAACATATCCATGGTGCGCGATCGCCAGCGTTTGACGGGCGTTCTGCTCCACCAGAAGAACCGTCACCCCGAGATCATTGATCTGCTGGATCACCTTGAAGTTTTCTTTCACATACAAAGGCGACAAACCCAGCGATGGTTCATCAATCAGCAGCAACTTGGGTTCGGCCATCAGGCCGCGACCAATCGACACCATGGCCTGCTCGCCGCCCGACATGGTGCCGGCAAGCTGCACCGACCGTTCCTTCAGACGCGGGAATATCTCGTAGACCCGCGCCAGCCGCTCCCGAATCCGGGCAGGGGAGGATTCCAGAAAAGCGCCGAGTGCCAGGTTCTCCCCGACGGTCATGCGCGGAAAGACCTTGCGGCCTTCGGGAATGCAGGCAATGCCGCTGGCAATGATTTTGTGCGTTTTTTCACCCGCCAGGTTGCGCCCATCCCACCAGATTTCTCCCTGACGGGGAGGCGTGAGGCCGAGAATCGAACGGATCAGCGTGCTCTTTCCTGCCCCGTTTGACCCCAGGATGCAGGTGATCTTGCCCGGCTCCACCTCGATCGACACATCATGCAGGACATTGACCTTGTCATAGCCGGTGGTGAGATTCTTGACACTGAGCTTGCTCATGCAGCTTCTCCGAGGTAAGCGGTCTGCACATGCGGATCGGCCGTGATCTCGGCATAACGTCCTTCGGCGATTTTCTTGCCGTAGTTCAGGACGACGCAGCGGTCAGTGATTCTTTCGATTACGTTCATTTCATGCTCGATCAGGACGACAGACAGCCTGTCAAGCTTTCCACGTACCTGCAAAATATCCTGCATCAACTCGTCTGTTTCATCATGCGTCATGCCTGCGGAGGGCTCGTCCAGAAGCAACAGGCGCGGCCCGCTCAGCAGCGCGCGACAAACCTCGATGCGGCGGCGGTCGATCATCGTGAAGCTATCGACCGGCTCGAACAGCCGCCCGACCAGAGGAGGGCTGAAGATCTCCAGCAAGGCCGTCACTTTCTCGACGTAAGCTTCGTACTCGGCCCGAAACGCCTTGCGCCGCAACAGATTGAAGATCAGGCCATGCTGCATGTGCTGATAGTCGCCAATGACAATATTGTCGAAAACCGTGAGGGACAGTGAAAGGCGGGAACGCTGGAACGTACGGGCGACGCCGCTGCGATACACCTCCTGCGGCGTCTTGCCAATGATGTTTTCACCGTCAAGGAAAATGCTGCCGCTGCTGGCTTTGTACAGCCCGGTCAACACATTGAAGAAGGTGGTCTTGCCGGAGCCGTTCGGACCCAGCAGGCCGAGTATTTCTCCCTCCTGCACAGTCATGGACAGCTCATCGAGCGCCGTCAGGCCGCCAAAACGCATGGTCAGCTTGTCAACCGAGATCAGGGACTGGCCGGCCATCATGAATCCTTCCTGGCGAAAAATATCCGTGTCTTGCGCGGCAGCAGCCCCTGCGGCCGGAACAGCAGAATCACAATCACCAGCGCTGCATACAACAGGAAGCGGTACTCCTGAATGAATTGAAGTTTTTCAGGAAGAATCAACACAATCACCGCGGCCGGGATCAGGCCGGCAATATTGCCCAGGCCACCCAGAATGACAATCGAGAGCATCAGCAGCGAATCACCAAAAGTGAAGTTGTTGGGCGCGACAAATGCAATGACCATCCCGTAAAGAGCGCCGGCGATACCCGCGAAAAAGTTGCCCATGGTGAAGGCGATGATCTTCCAGCGAACGATGTGCAGGCCGAAAGTTGATGCCGCCGTTTCATCGGTTCGCAACACGTCCATGCTCAGGCCGACCCAGGAGCGCTCCAGTGCATTGACCAGGGCATAGACGCCCGAGAACATGGAAAGACTGAGTAATGCGTAAGTCACATAAAACGAGATCTCCAGGCCGAACAGGCTGAAACCCTCGTTCAACGACAAGCCGAGCAATTTCATGCCGGGCACCTGCAGGCCTTGTGGCCCACCCAGCACATCGTTGACCTCGATGAAGGTCTTGAACAGGATGCCGAATGCGATGGTGACCAGCGCCGCATAGTGACCACGTGTTCGCAACACCGGCAAGATCAGCAGCGAACCGATAAGGGCGGCACTCAAGCCAGAGATCAAGATGACGAGGACGTGGGGAATGGCGGTGTGGGAAGCAAGTACGGCCGTGGCGTAACTGCCAATGCCGAAAAATGCGGCACCTGCAAAGTTGGCCACGCCCGCGTAGCCGAACTGCACCGTCAAACCGAGACAGGCCGTGGCGTACAGCAACACGCCGCACAGCATCAGCAACACGAAGTGTGAGCTGTGGAAAGCCGCAATCAGGGCCAGGCCACAGCCAACTGCCAACCATCGGGACAAGCCCGGGCGCCGCGCGGCCGACTCCTCGACCAGCAACGTCACGCCGAATCGGCGACTCAACATCACTGCCAGGATCGCGGCAACCAGCAAAATGGCAATGCCGATTTGGCTCTCTGCATGCAGGAACAACCATGCATAGACGGTCAGGACCAGCGCCGCGATGCTGAGCATCACGGCAGATTTCGCGGGGGTCATGGATTCTTGTGTTTTCATGGTACTAAACGCGTTCGCTCGACTTTTCGGCGATCAGACCAGTCGGCTTCCAGGCCATAAAAATGATGACGACGGCGAAGGCAAAAACATCCTTGTAAGAGCTTGGAATATCGGGAATCAGTGCGGGCAACATGGCGCTGCCAATCACCTGCAAGGCAGCAAAAAGAAATCCGCCAATGATGGCGCCATAGATATTGCCCAGCCCCCCCAGAATGGCCGCGGCAAACCCGATGACCCCCAGCAGCAAGCCGACATTGAAGTTGACTTCGTTGTAGTACAGGCCATTCATCACGCCGGCGAGCGCAGCCAGGCCAGACCCCAGTGCAAAGGTGATCAGCACCACCGCCTCGAAGTTGATGCCCATCAAGCGAGCGGTCTCCCCGTCTTGCGCCACGGCACGAATCGCCATGCCGAGTTTGGTGCGCGTGATGAGGAGGTGTACCCCTGCAATGGCGAGCAGGCCGCTGGCCAGCAAAATGAGGTTGTCAATTCGCAATGAAAGCCCGCCCAGCTCAACCATGGAGGTAGGCAGCAATGCAGGAAACGGTTTTGGGTTGGATCCGTCAGGATAGAACAGACGAACCGCCTCGCGCATCACGGTGCCGAGCATCAGCGTCGCCAGCAGCGTGTTGAGCGGTGGCGCATGACGCAGCGGCAGGATCAGGAACTTGGCGATGCCGGCTCCCAGCAAACCAGTCACGGCGACCGCAAAAACAATCACCGCGAGCAGCTGTAGTGCCGGAGAAGCCACGCCGATTTTCATCATCACGATGAACGCGGTGAGCCCGGCGAAGGCCCCCACCATCAAGGTCTCCCCGTGCGAGAACTTGACAACGTCCAGAACCCCGAAAAACAGGGTAAAGCCAACAGCGACCATGGCGTAAATAACGCCCAGCATCAGGCCGTTGAAGATGTATTGACTAACTTCACTCATCAGGTTTCCTGAAACGATTGAAGATTACCCTCCCGCGCCGCCGATGGCGTGCAGGAGGGTATCCAGGGAATTACAGACCGGCCAGCTTGCGCTTGCCTTTGCCGTAGCTGCTGTCTTCCCAAACCACCCATGCACCGTTTTCCACCACGTACTTGGTGATGAGCGGAACGATGTTCTGGCGATGATCGTCAAAGGTCACCTTGCCAATGATGGTGTCCACATCCTTGGTACTGTTCAGGGTGTCACGCACTTTTTTGCGATCCGGACCGACTTTCTCCACCGCATCCATGATCAGATTGGCGGCGGCAAACGCAAAGGGACCATAAGCCTCTGCCGATTCACTGTATTTTTGCTGCGCGTATTTGCTGGTGAAGAACAACCCGCCCGGCAGCTTCTCCCATGGCGCCCCTTCGATAAACGAAAGCGTGCCTTCAGCCAGTTCCTTGCCTGCACCTTGAATATAGGCGTCAGACTTGATCCCGGAGGTGCCCTGGAGTTGAGCCTTGATGCCCAGCTTTTCCATCTGGGTCCGAATCCGTACGCCGAGCGGTGTCAGTCCGCCGAAGTAAATGACGTCCGGATTCAACTCACGAATCTTGGTCAGTTCGGTGGTGAAGTCCTGTTGGTCAGCCGTCACACCGAAAGTGCCCAGGACCGTACCACCACCTTTTTTCAGGAACTCGCTGAAGTATTTGTTGTGCCCTTTGCCGTAGTCCGTTGTGTCATGAATAATGGCCCATTTTTTGTACCCCAGTCCGGCCATGAACTTGTAGGCAATCTCGTTCTGATTGATCATCGTGCCGTTGACACGGTGAACCTCCTTGAAGTTGTTGCCGTAGGTGACCTCTGGCAAAACCGCACCCCACACCACAGCGGGCATGCCAAAACGGTTGTACACGCCAGCCGTGGCCATGGCGACTGCGGAGCAATAGTGCGTGACGCCCGCCACGATAGTTTTGTCTGCGGCTACCTTGGTCGCCACCTGCACACCCACGTTGGGTTTGCACTCGTCGTCCTGCGCCACCAATTCATAGGTGTATTTGGACTTCGGGTCCTGATTGCGCAGGCGTACCGCCAATTCTGCAGAATTGCGCCCCCCCAGACCCATATTGGAGACCCCACCGGTCAACGGACCGACAAAGGCGATTTTCACCACCTCTTTAGCCATGACTGGACTGGCCAGAAGAGCCAGACTCATGGATGTCAGCAGCGCCGTTCCTGCCAATATTGTGTTTCGCCTACGCATGGTCGTTTCCTTTCGGGTGGAGGGATGGTTCAAATCAAGTAACAGGATTCTGATTGAGAGCACTTTGAATACAGTTCAAGTCACTTGAATTTGCATGAGCATGGTTTATGCCAGATATAGTTCTCACTCAACACCAGAGGAAACCCGAACCCGTCCAACACCACGCTCCTCAGGAGGCAAGGCCTCCATGAATCATTCGACGGGATCCGCCGTGTTACAGACCTCGAGTCGATCAACAAATCCGAAAAAGGCGAATCGCCAGCTCGACGCACCGTCACGGTGCACAAGGAATACCCCGCTTTGGTGCAGTTCATTCATCAAGGCCACTGAACTGGGGACGCCAGGCCACCAGCTCGTTCCATCGTGGACGCTGTGCTTTCCGGGCTCGAGGGGCCCACGCCAATCTTGCCGCCATCGGCACCGCTGCCCTTTTCGGCAGAGACGACTCATCGGGTGTTGATAGACTTGAGCCAATGACCGACGCCGTTAAGACCCATACTCCAATGATGACCCAGTACCTGGGCCTGAAGGCGGACTACCCAGACACCCTGCTGCTGTACCGCATGGGTGACTTTTACGAATTGTTTTATGCCGACGCCGAAAAAGCCGCGCGCTTGCTCGACATCACGCTGACCCGGCGCGGCCAGTCGGCCGGTGAACCAGTCGTCATGGCCGGCGTGCCCTTCCACTCGCTGGAGGGTTACCTCGCCAAACTGATCAAGCTGGGCGAGTCGGTGGCGATCTGCGAGCAGGTCGGCGACGTGGCCACCGCCAAGGGCCCGGTCGAGCGCAAGGTGGTGCGGGTGGTCACGCCCGGCACCCTGACCGACACCGAGCTGCTCGCCGACAAGACCGAATCCATCCTGCTGGCGGTGCACCAGGGCAGCCGCAACACCTGCGGCCTGGCCTGGCTCAGCGTCACGCAGGGTGAAATCCACCTGGCGCACTGCGCCAGCGACGAGCTTGAGGCCTGGATCGCCCGCATCGCGCCCAGCGAACTGCTCTACAACGTCGATGTCACGCCCGCCTTCGAGCAGCGCCTGAAAATCCAGCGCTGTGCCGTCAGCGCCCGCCCGGCCTGGCAGTTCGACAGCGCGCTGGGCGCGCGCCGGCTGCTGGCGCAGCTGCAGGTGGCCTCGCTGGCCTCGTGGAACGCCGAGGCCCTGCCCGAGGCCCACGCAGCGGCGTCGGCGCTGCTCGGTTATGCCGAACACACCCAGGGCCGCGCGCTGTCCCATGTGCACAGCCTGCAGGTGGTGCGTTCGGGCGAGCTGATCGAACTGCCCCAGACCACCCGGCGCAACCTGGAGCTGACCCAGACCCTGCGCGGCGAGGACTCGCCCACGCTGTTTTCACTGCTCGACACCTGCACCACCGGCATGGGCAGCCGCGCGCTCAAAAGCTGGCTGCTGAGCCCGCGGCGCGACCGCAGCCAGGCGGCCGCGCGGCTCGAAGCCATCACCGCCCTGCGCGCCGGCCTGCAGCAGACACTGCGCGCCCGCCTCAAGGGCAGCAGCGACGTTGAACGCATCACCGCGCGCATCGCGCTGCGCCAGGTGCGCCCGCGCGAGCTCATTGCCCTGCGCGATACGCTACAAAAAACAGAGCTGCTGGCGCCCGGCCAGCAGGGGCTATCGGCACTTTTGACCACTATTTTCGCGGACCTGCAGGCGCCGCCTGTCTGCGCCGCCCTGCTGCAGCGTTATGTGCTCGACGAACCCGCCGCGCTGATTCGCGACGGCGGCGTGATCAACCACGGCTGCGACGCCGACCTCGACGAGCTGCGCGCGATCCAGACCAACTGCGACGACTTCCTGCTCGACCTCGAAGGCCGCGAGAAGGCCCGCACCGGCATCGCCAACCTGCGTGTGCAGTTCAACAAGGTGCACGGCTTTTACATCGAGGTCACCCAGGGCCAGCTCGACAAGGTGCCCGACGACTACCGCCGCCGCCAGACGCTGAAAAACGCCGAGCGTTACATCACACCCGAACTCAAGGCCTTCGAGGACAAGGCCCTGTCGGCGCAGGAGCGTGCGCTGGCCCGCGAAAAATGGCTGTACGAGCAGTTGCTCGATGAACTGCAGGCGTTTGTGCCGGTGCTGAGCCGCCTGGCGCGCGCGCTGGCCAGCCTGGACGCCCTGTGCGCGCTGGCCGAACGTTCACTCACGCTGAACTGGACCGCCCCGGTGTTCGTGAAAGAGCCCTGCATAGACATCAGCCAGGGACGGCATCCGGTGGTCGAGGCGCGGCTGGCGGAAACCAGCGGCGGCTCCTTCATCGCCAACGACTGCAGCCTGAGCGGCAAGAGCCGCATGCAGATCATCACCGGCCCCAACATGGGCGGCAAGTCCACCTACATGCGCCAGGTGGCCATCATCGTGCTGCTGGCCAGCGTGGGCTCCTTCGTGCCGGCCAGCGCCTGCCGCCTGGGGCCGATCGACGCCATCCACACCCGCATCGGCGCGGCCGACGACGTGGCCAACGCGCAGTCCACCTTCATGCTGGAGATGACCGAGGCGGCGCAGATCCTGCACGCCGCCACGCCGCACTCGCTGGTGCTGATGGACGAGATCGGCCGCGGCACATCCACCTTCGACGGCCTGGCGCTGGCCGGCGGCATTGCCGCCCACCTGCACAACAAGACCCAGGCCTTCACGCTGTTTGCAACCCATTATTTCGAACTGACCGAATTCCCGGCGCGCCACCATGCGGCGGTCAATGTGCACGTCAGCGCGGTCGAGTCCGGTGCCAGCATCGTTTTTCTGCATCACATCGAGCCCGGTCCGGCCAGCAAGAGTTACGGTATCGCGGTGGCCAAACTCGCCGGTGTGCCGGCGGCCGTGGTCAACCACGCGCGCCATGCGCTCGATGCGCTGGAAACCCAGCAAACCGCCAGCCGCGCCCAGGTCGACCTGTTTGCCGCGCCGCCCGAGCAGCCCGCCGCCGAACCCAGTGCCGTGGAAAAAGCCCTGCACGGCATCGACCCTGATGCGCTGAGCCCGCGCGAGGCGCTGGACGCGCTGTACCAACTGAAAAAAATAGCGGCTGCCTGAGCCGTCCCACCCCCAACGATTGCCCCCCATGACCTACTGCGTCGCCATCAAACTCAACGCCGGCCTGGTGTTTCTTTCCGACTCCCGCACCAACGCCGGGTTGGACCAGATCAGCACCTTCCGCAAGATGATCATTTACGAAAAGCCGGAAGACCGTTTCATGGTGCTGCTGTCGGCCGGCAACCTGTCGATCTCGCAGTCAGTGCGCGAGATCCTGCAGATCGAGCAGCTCAAGGACCCGGAAGGCGGCCCGCCCATCACCATCTGGAACGCCAAAAGCATGTTCGACGCGGCGCGTGTGCTGGGTGCGGCCATCCGCCGCGTGCACGAGCGCGATGCCGACGACCTCAAACATGCCGGTGTCGAGTTCAATGTCTCGCTGATCTTCGGCGGCCAGATCCGCGGTGAAGGCATGCGCCTGTTCCAGCTCTATTCGGCCGGCAACTTCATCGAAGCCACGCCGGAGACGCCCTACTTCCAGGTCGGCGAATCCAAATACGGCAAACCGGTGCTCGACCGCGTGATCACCCCCGAAACACCGCTGGACGAAGCCGCCAAATGCGCGCTGGTCTCGATGGACTCCACCCTCAAGTCCAACCTGTCCGTCGGTCTGCCGCTGGACATGGTGGTTTATGAAGTCAACTCGCTGCAAAGCGACAAGGTGGTCTGCATCGACCACGAGAACCCCTACTTCCGCATGCTGCACGACAACTGGGGCAAAAAGCTGCGCGAAGTTTTCGACAGCATCGAGGACCCGATGTGGACCGGCGGCGAAACCCAGGTGCCGCTGTTGACGCCGCTGACACGCAACCAGCCGCTGAAAAAAATCACCTCGCCCGAAGAAAAGCTGATCTGACGTGCCCGCCTCCACCAAACCCCTCATCATTTTCTCCCACGGCAACAGCTTTCCCGCAAGCACCTACGGCGTGTTGTTCCAGGGGCTGCGCGCGCGCGGCTTCCAGGTCAAGGCGATTGAAAAATTCGGCCACGACCCGCGTTACCCGGTCACCAGCAACTGGCCCAACCTGGTGCAGCAGCTCGCCGACTTCACCAGCGAGCAGGTCGAAAAAACCGGCCAGGCGGCCTTTCTGGTCGGCCACTCGCTGGGCGGCTTCCTGAGCCTGATGTGCGCCGCGCGCAATCCCGTGCTCGGCGGCCTGCCGGTGCGTGGTGTGCTGCTGATCGACTCGCCCATCCTGGGCGGCTGGCGTGCCGCCGCGCTGAGCGTGGCCAAACGTGCGCAGCTGGTTGGCTCGATTTCACCCGGCGCCATCAGCCGCAAGCGCCGGCACGAGTGGCTGGGCCAGGCCGAGGTGCTGGCCCATTTCCGCACCAAAAAAGCCTTTGCACGCTGGGATGAACAGGTGCTGCTGGACTACATCGAACACGGCACACACGATGCCGGCGGCCAGCGCCTGCTGAGTTTTGACCGCGATGTGGAAACCGCCATCTACAACACCCTGCCCGACAACCTCGAGGGCCTGCTCAAGCGCCATCCGCTCAAGTGCCCGGTGGCCTTCATCGGCGGGCGCCAGTCGGCCGAGATGAAACAGGTGGGCATGGCCATGACCGAAAAGGTCACCAAAGGCCGCATCATGATGCTCGACGGGAGCCACCTGTTCCCGATGGAAAAACCCGTGGCCACGGCGGCGGCCATCGAAGCGGCCCTGCGCAACCTGATGGATTGAGCGGCGCGGCGTGAACGCTCAGCCGCGCACGCCCTTCATGCCGCCCAGGTGACCCAGCCCATCTGCGCCGTCACCAGCACCACCACACCGAAGACGATGCGGTACCAGGCAAAGGGCACAAAACTGTGGGTGGCGATGTAACGCAGCAGCCAGCGAATGCACAGCCAGGCGCTGACAAAAGCAAACAGCAGCCCCACGCCAAACAGCGGCAGGTCCGCCGCTGACAGCAGGGCGCGGTCCTTGTACAGGCTGTAGGCACCGGCGCCGATCAGCGTCGGAATCGCCAGGTAAAACGAAAAATCCGTCGCCGCCTTGCGTGACAGGCCCAGCAGCATGCCGCCGATGATGGTGGCGCCGCTGCGGCTGGTGCCGGGCACCATGGCCAGGCACTGCACCAGGCCCACCTTGAGCGCATCCATCATGGTCATGGCTTCGACCTCGTGGATGCGTGCCGTGGCCGGATTCATTTTTTGCCGCCGCTCGGCCCACAAAATGACGAAGCCGCCAATGATGAAGGTGCTCGCCACCACCACCGGCGTGAACAGGTGGGCCTTGATGGCCTTGCCAAACAGCAGGCCCAGCAACACCGCCGGCACAAAAGCGATCAGGACATTGAGTGCAAACTGCTGCGCCTGCCTGTCCGTGGGCAGCGCCACCAGGGTGTCGCGCAGTTTTTGCCAGTACACCAGGATGACGGCAAAAATGGCGCCGGTCTGGATCGCGATGTCAAACACCTTGGCCTTCTCGTCGTCAAAACCCAGCAGGGCGCCGGCAAGAATCAGGTGGCCGGTAGAAGAAATGGGCAAAAACTCGGTCAGCCCCTCGACGATGCCCATGACGGCAGCCTTGATCAGCAATGTGATGTCCACGCGCTCTCCAAAAATATGGGCTGATTATCGCTGCCGGCCCGCTGCCCCCGGGGGCGCGGCAGGCGCCGGGCCGGCGCTTTTCGCGTTCGCTGGCTGCAACTCGCACCGCTTCTCCTGCATTTCGTCGCAAGGCCCTCGCGCCACTGCGGCCGTCCCGGCAAAGTCCGTTCCATCTTGTTTTGACCTTGTTGACCGGAGAACACCATGGACATGTCACCCACCATCGCCATCCACCTGAGCGCCGTTCTCGGCGCCACCGCGATCGGGCCCGTCGCCCTGTGGGCGCGCCGGGCCCGCGCCCCGCGCCCACGGCTGCACCGCGCGGCCGGCTACGCCTGGGTCACCTTGATGCTGGTGGCTGCCACCTCGGCCATCTTCATCCGCGATTTCCGGCTGCCCAACATCAACGGCTACACCCCCATCCACATCCTGATTCCGGTGACGTACGGCATGCTCGCGCTGGCCTTCTGGTTCCTGGCCAGGGGCAACATCACCGGCCACCGCAAGACCATGAAGCGCCTGTACATCGGGGCCTGCGGCGTGGCCGGTGCTTTCACCCTGCTGCCCGGCCGCTACCTCGGCAACCTGGTGTTCGGCCAGTGGCTGGGGCTGATTTCACCCCAGTACCAACCACCTCAGGGAACACCACTGATCGGGCAGATCCTGACGAACACGCCGCTGTGGGTCTGGGGCCTGCTGGCCGCCCTGCTGGTGCTCGGCTGGAGCCAGACCCGCCGCCGCACCGTGGGCCTGGCCCGCGTCACCCTGCTGCCCCTGGGGCTGGGCGCCCTCTCGCTGTATGGCGTCTTCTCGGCCTTCGGCGCCTCGCCCGCCGTGCTGGGCAGCTGGCTGGCCGCCGCGATCCTGCTGCTGCTCGTCGTTACGCAAATGCCGCTGCCGGCCGACGCGGCCTACGACCCCGCCAGGCGCCAGTTCCAGCTGCCGGGCAGCTGGGTCCCAATGGCGCTGATCATGGGCATCTTCCTGACCAAGTACATGGTGGGTGTGGGTCTGGTGATCAACCCGACCCTGACGACCAACACCGGGCTCACCCTGGCCATCGCCGCGCTGTACGGCATTTTCAGCGGCATCTTTGCCGGCCGCACGGCCCGCCTGCTGCGGCTGGCGCGCCAACCCGCCGCTCCCGCCATGACCACCGTCCACGCCTGAACGAAGGAACTCACCATGAACCCGCACACCCCACATACCCCGCAAGACAAAAACATCGAACGCCTGGCCCGCAAGCGCGCCAGCGCCAAAATGGGCTGGTACATCCACGCCAGCGTTTTTATCGCCGTCAACCTCGTGCTGTTTGCCCTGTCGGCGCTGAGCGGCCGCCACTGGGCGGTGTTCCCGGCCTTTGGCTGGGGCATCGGCCTGGCCGTGCATGGCGCCGTGGTGTTCCTGCTCACCGGCGGCGCCGGCCTGCACGAACGCCTGGTACAGCGGGAACGTGAACGCCTGTCGCTTCAGCGCGATCCCTGGTGAACCGGCAGCACGCAATGACAGTCAGCACACCATGAAAAAATACCAGCCAACCTGCGCGCTTTGGCGGGGCGACCCGCCGGGCTTCGACCGCAGCCAGCTGCCCGAGGTCGATCAGAAGATCACCGCCTTTTTCCGCCACCACCTGCTGCCATGACCCGATCCATCACTTTCGCCGCCTTCGCCGCCGTGGTCCTGCTGTTCACGGCACTCGCCGCCGCGGTTGCCTTCGGCGGGCCGGCACCCATCGCGCCGCTGGCCAGCATCAACGAACCCTTTGCGAAGGTGGACTTCAGCGCCGTGCCGCCGGCACGGTCTTATGTGGCCCGCGACGGCACGTCCCTGGCCTGGCTCGACTACCCTGCCGCCCCTGGGAGCCTGGAAAAATGCCGCATCGTGCTGGTGCATGGCTCGTCGGCGCGCGGACGCTCCATGCACCCGCTGGCCCAGGCGCTGGCTGCGGCCGGCTTCAATGTGGCCGCACTCGACATGCGCGGCCACGGCGACTCGGGCCCGCGCGGTCAGGCCGCCTACGTGGGCCAGCTCGAGGACGACGTGGAAGACTTCATGCGTGCCGTGCCGCATGCAGGCCCCAGCACCCTGCTGGGTTTTTCCTCCGGCGGCGGCTTTGTGCTGCGTTTTGCCGGCAGCGCGCGGCAGGCCCTGTTTGACCGCTACGTGCTGCTCTCGCCCTACCTGCGCCACGACGCCCCCACCGCCCGGCCGGGCAACGGCGGCTGGGTGTCGGTGGGCCTGCCCCGCCTGGTCGCGCTGCATGTTCTCAATCGCGCCGACCTGACCGCCTGGAATGAGCTGCCGGTGCTGAACTTCGGCCTGAACGACGCGGCCCGGCCCCTGCTCACGCCCTCGTACTCCTTCACCCTCGCCACCAGTTTCGGCCCGCATGACGACTACCTGGCCGACATCCGCGGCATCCGCACTGCGCTGCGCATCGTGGTGGGCAACGACGACGAGCTCTTTCGCGCCGAACAGTTCGCCGGGGTGTTTGCCGCGGCCGGCCAGCGTGTGCCGGTCACCCTCGTGCCCGGCGTCAACCACATGGGCCTGACGCTGGACCCGCGCGCCTGGCCGGCCATCATCGAGGCCTGCCGCACCTGAAGCCTGCCCTGCCCTAGAATGTTTTTTTCACGCCTTCCCATGATGCATACCCCGCCCCTGCCCGAAGACATCGAACGCCTGGCCCACAAGCGCGCGGGCGCCAAGCTGGGCTGGTATGTCCACGCTGCCCTCTACCTGCTGATCAACGCGGTGATCTTCGCCATGTCGACCTACGGCCTGGGCAGCCGGCCCTGGTCATGGTTCCCGGTGCTGGGCTGGGGCCTGGGGCTGGCACTGCATGGCGTGTCGGTGTTCGTGCTGGGCAATGGCAGCGGCCTGCGCGAGCAGATGGTGCAGAAGGAGCGTGAACGCCTTCAGCGCCAGCACGGCGACGGCCCGCAGCGATGAACATCGACTGGACCTCCAAGCTGCGGCACCTGCTGCAGGTAACGGCCTTCGCGCTGGTGATCGCCACCATCCAGTACGCCTTCATGCCGGAGCGGCCCTGGGGCCCGCCGCTGGTGTATTCGCTGCTGATTGCGGGCATCACCTGGGCCGGCATCGACATCGGCCGCCACCTGTTCCCTTCCAGCCGGGAGACCGGGTGGCCCAAGGGCTGGACCGGCCTGGTGCTTGTGACAGCCAGCATCGTGCTGGGCTACCTGCTGGGCACGACCATCGCCGACCGGCTGTGTGACTATTACGGCTGGTACGCGCCCGGCGCCGGCCACCAGGACCCAACCCAGTTGCGCAACTCCATCCTGATCACCGCGCTGGCCGGCATTGCCGGCAGCTTTTACTTCTACTCCATCAGCAAAAGCGCCTACCTCATCCGCAAGATGGACGAGGCGCGCCAGCACGCCAGCGAGGCCCGCCTCAAGCTGCTGGAAACGCAGCTCGAGCCGCACATGCTGTTCAACACCCTGGCCAACCTGCGCGCGCTGATTGCCACCGACCCGCCGCGCGCCCAGGTCATGCTCGACCACATGATTGACTACCTGCGCGCCACACTCGGCGCCTCGCTGTCACCCACCCACACGCTGCAGGCCGAGTTCGACCGCCTGCGCGACTACCTCGAGCTCATGGCCATCCGCATGGGGCCACGCCTGTCCTACACGCTGGAGCTGCCCGCCGAACTGGCGCAGCATCCCGTGCCCACGCTGCTGCTGCAGCCGCTGGTGGAAAACAGCATCAAGCACGGGCTGGAGCCCAAGGTCGAAGGCGGTCGCATCACCGTCCGCGCCCGGCGCGAGGGCGCGGCGCTGGTGCTGGAGGTGCTGGACACCGGCGTCGGCCTGTCGGGTGCCGACAAAGACCACGCGGGTTTCGGCATGGCCCAGGTGCGCGAGCGGCTGGCCAGCACCTACGGCGCCGAAATTGCTATCGAATTGGTAGCTGCTGACGCAGGCGGTACAAGGGCCAGCGTCCGATTTCCCTTCAAACCATGAACAACCACCCCGACCACCCGGCCACGGCCCTGATCGCCGAAGACGAACCGCTGCTGGCCCAGGCCCTGCAGGCCGAACTGGCACGCGCCTGGCCCGCGCTGCGCGTGCTGGCCACGGTGGGTGACGGCGCCTCGGCCGTGGCGCAGTCGCTGCAGCTGCTGCCGGAGGTGCTGTTTTTCGACATCCGCATGCCCGGCCTGGGCGGCCTGGAGGCCGCGGCCGAACTGGCCGACGACTGGCCGCAGGACACGCCGTTTCCCGCGCTGGTGTTTGTCACCGCCTACGACCAGTACGCGGTGCAGGCCTTTGAAGCGCAGGCGGTGGACTACCTGCTCAAGCCCGTGCAAGCCGGGCGCCTGCAGAAAACAGTATCAAAAGTGCAACAAGCCCTTTCCACACGGGCGCAAGCAGCTATGAATTCAGGAGCACCCCTGGACACGACCCTGGACCAGTTGCGCCAGCTGCTGGCCGCCACCCGGGCGCCCGGGCCCGAGAGCGGCCCGCTGAAGGTGCTGCAAATCAGCGTGGGCACGACCATCCGCATGGTGCCGGTGGGCGAGGTGGTTTATTTTGAAGCGGCCGACAAATACGTGCGGGTGCTCACCGCCGATCACGAGTACCTGATACGCACACCGCTGAAAGACCTGTTGCCGCAGCTGGACACGCAAAACTTCTGGCAGATCCACCGCGGCACCGTGGTGCAGGCCGGCGCGATCGAAGCAGTCAGCCGCGACGAGACCGGCAAACTCTCCTTGAGCCTGCGCGGCAGGACGGAAAAACTATCAGTCAGCCGCATGTACAGTCAGCAGTTCAGGGCGATGTAAACACCCCGTCCCTGCCCGCCCCGTACCTGCCGCCCATGCCCTCTTCAACGTCCTCCACGTCTTCCTCGCCGCTTCCGATTTCCACCTCGCCCGAGCTGGTCCTCGATTTCTGGTTCGGCGATGGCCTCAAGCTGGGCTGGCCCAGCCAGGACATGGGCAAGCGCTGGTTCAATGGCGGGCCCGAACTCGACGAGGAAATCCGCCAGACCTTTGGCAAGCTGGTCGAACAGGCGCTGGCCGGCGGTCTCGCCGGCTGGGAGGCGCAGCCGCTGAGCCGGCTGGCGCTGGTGATCCTGCTCGACCAGTTTCCGCGCCATATCTTTCGCGGCAAGGGCCAGGCCTTTGCCGGGGACGAGCAGGCCCAGCGGCTGGTCAGCGATGCGCTCGCGGAAGGCATCGACGAGGCCCTGCCCTGGATAGGCCGTGTCTTTCTGTACATGCCGCTCACCCATGCCGAAAACCTGGCCCTGCAGGAAGAAGGCGTGCGCCGCTTCAGCGCCCTGTTGGCGGCCGTGCCCGAGGCGCACCGCGCCAGCGCCCAGGGCTCGCTGGACTTTGCTGTCAAGCACCGCGACATCGTTGCCCGCTACGGCCGTTTTCCCCACCGCAATACCGCGCTGGGGCGCACCAGCAGCGCGCTGGAATTCGAGTTCCTGAAAATCGGCCCGCGCTTCGGGCAATAGGGCACCGCGCCCGCCAGCACCACCCGTCCGCCTCTCGCCCCGCACAGCCCGGCGGGTGTTTTTTCACGCCCGACCTGCCCGCGCTGAATCCACACCCGCGCCGGCCACGTATTCCCGGCAGACGCCATCGAACGGCCGGCTTCATTCATTGCGGCCGTCCGGTGCGTTGACCCCGCGACATCCACAACCAGCAACTGGCGCCCGCCAGCTCACTACCAGGAGTGCCCCTCATGATGATCCGTACCGCCATCGCCACCGCCGCCGTCTCCCTTGTTGCCGCCTGCGGCAGCATGAACACTATGATGCCGACCTACTCGCAGGCCAGCCTGCCCGCCGCCGTGCAGGTGCCCGCCGGCAACCGGGTAGCCCTCGAAACCGTGGGCATGGGCGACATCAGCTACCAGTGCAGCGCCAGGAAAGACATGGTCGGCCAGTTCGAATGGGTGTTTGTCGGTCCCGACGCCAAACTGATGGACCGCGGCGGCAAACAGGTCGGCAAGTACTACGGCCCGCCCGCCACCTGGGAGGCCATGGACGGCTCCAAACTGACTGCCACGCAGCTCGCCGTCGCGCCCAACATGGCCGGCAACATCCCGCTGCAGCTCGTCAAGGGCAACCCCGCCACGGGCAGCGGTGCCATGCAGGGCGTCACCTACATCCAGCGCGTGGCCACCGTGGGCGGCGTGGCACCGGCCACACCTTGCACCGCCGGCAACCTGGGCACCAGGCAGATCGTCAAGTACCAGGCCGACTACATCTTCTACAAGGCCATGTAAGCCCCGCACTTGCCGTTTTTTTGGGAAGTTAGCCGAAATGGTGAGCGACCGGTTTCCGCGTCTGGCGGGGGCCGGCTTTGACAGCCTGCAGGCCATCGCGTGAGTGGTGGTCTGCAGGCTTTTTTGGTGCATGCGGCAAATCGCGTTTTTGGCCCGCAGGGCCTGGGCGCAGCGTCCTACAGACGCTTACACCTGTTGCAGCTGAAACTGGTCCTCAGCCCCACCCAATAATGAACCAGACCTCCCATGAGACGCCTCCCCACCAGCCCGCCGGGAAAGCTGCAATGCATGGGAGACCGTGGTTCCACGCCGCGCTGTGCGCCGTCTCACGCAAGGGGCGGCTTCCTACAGCACCCGGCCCGAATCTGCGGTCTGATGATCAGCAAGGAGTAACCTGAAATGAGAAACACGCACCATCTGTTTCGCGCGATCAGCCTGGCCATCGGCCTGACCTTGCTGGTGGTCACCGGCACGGCGGCCATGATCGCGGTTTTTTCAGGACCGGTCTCCTCTCCCCGCGGCTTTGGCGCCTATGACCAGCCGGTGGTGCTCGCTCCCCTGCCTGATGCCGCGCAAGCCCTTCCACTGACGGGCGACGACCACCTGCTGTACCAGCGCGTGGCTCGCGCCGACGGAACCCAGGCGTGGGAACTGACGCCGGCCCCCCAAACCACCCTGGCCCAGGAAAACCGCGGCAGCACCGCCGTGGCCATGCGCCCCACCCTCGCCCTGGATGCGCCTGGCTTCAGCCGTGTGAGTTACAGCCTGCAAGCCAAACCGGGCGGCTTCAGCAAGACCCTGAAAAGCTGCAACAACGCCGTGCCCGGCCAGGGCTCCAAACTCAAAACCCTGGCCGCGTATGACATTTCCTGCAGCACCCTGGGCTGAAAAGCACCCTGCGCCGGTCCCGGACAGGACAGATTGCGCTGAAACGCGGGGGTTTTCCCGTACAGCACCCCCCATAAACATGGGGTGTACTAGAACAAGCTCACACTCCGGAATCTTCGTGAAAACACCCTCCCGCCGCAATTTCCCCGTTGGCCGCGTGTCGCGCAGCCTCAGCCTGTTTGTGCTTATTGGCAGTGCCGCCTTGCTGGGAGGCTGCGGCTACCGGCCGCTGCAGCACTACAACACCCAGCAAGACCTGCCCGAGGCCGTTCGGGTGCCCGAGGGGTATCAAGCCGTGCTGGAAGCCACCAGCAACGGCAGGCTGCTGTACGAATGCCAGGCCGTCAGACGCGCCCCGTATGAATACGAGTGGCTGATGAGAAACGCCAGCGTGGACCTGACCGACACCTACGGCGCCGCCATCATGCACAAGCCGGGGGCACGCGCGAGCTGGGTCCACAGGGATGGCTCCAGCGTCATGGCCCGCGAATTTTCCGAGGTGCCCAACGGCAGCAACAACCTGCCGCTACAGCGTTACAACGCCAAGTCTTCCGGCGTGCCCGGGGTGCTGCACAACATCACCTACGTCCAGCGACTGCACACGGTGGGCGGCTGGATATCGAGCACCCCCTGCACATCGGCGCAGCTGGGCATGCGCATGACCGTGCCTTACGAGGCCGACTACGTTTTCTGGCGCGCCAAGGGCTCCTGAAACGCCTCCTTCAGCGCGAGCCCACGGCGCCCACAAAAAAGCCCGCAGACCTGAGCCTGCGGGCTTTTTTTATGGTGGCAAGCGGCGGACTCAGCGGCCGTAATAGCCTGAAGGCTGGTTTTGCACGTAGTAGCCACCCTGGCGATAACCACCACGTCGGTCGTCGTCGCGGCCATGACGGCCATGCCGCTTGTGCCAGCCATGGGGGCGACCGTAATACACCGGGGCGGGCTGCACGTAGACCGGGCGCGGCTGGTAATACACCGGCGCCGGCTGCACATACACAGGACGGGGCTGCATATAGACAGGCGGGGGCTGCACGTAAACCGGCTGCGCATACACCGGGTAGGCATTGGTCACGCCGATCTGCGCGCCCGGAAGCACCACACCAACGGAAAACTGGACGTCGCTGCGGGCATGGGCACCGCCGGCAAACCCCATCGCCGCAATGGCCAGGGCGGCAGCGGCGCCGGCCATCAGCACCGGCTTGCGGGAAGGGGCGGCTTGAACGGTTGTCTTGAGCATTGCTTTCTCCTTGGTACTGGGCAGAAAAAGCCCATGTAGGTATTAAACGCAGCGGCCAGGTAACGGCCTACCGCACGCACAGTGAAGAGCGTAGCCAAAAGTAACGCCCCAACTGGGTTGTCCAGTGGCAACACCCTAGAATCGACCACATGAACGCCCCTGCAGACAAAGAAACCCACAAACCCAGCAATTTCCTGCGCCAGATCATCGAGCATGACCTGGCCGCCGGCACCTATTCCGGCCGCAAATGGGGCGGCAGCCCCGGCGACGCCACCCACCACGCCGACGGCCAGCCCGACACCGCACGCATCCGCACCCGCTTTCCGCCCGAGCCCAACGGCTACCTGCATGTGGGCCATGCCAAAAGCATCTGCCTGAACTTCGGCCTGGCACGCGACTACGGCGGCGTGTGCCACCTGCGTTTTGACGACACCAACCCCGAAAAAGAAGACACCGAATACGTCAACAGCATCATCGATGCCGTGAAATGGCTGGGTTTTGACTGGAATGCCCCGGTCAACGGCGTCGCGACCGCCCACCTGTTCCAGGCCAGCGACTACTTCGACTTCATGTACCGCGCCGCGGAATACCTGATCGAAACCGGCCACGCCTATGTGGACGAACAAAGCGCCGACGATATGCGCGCCAACCGCGGTGATTTCGTCAAGCCCGGGGTGGACAGCCCTTTCCGCAAACGCACACCGGCCGAGAATCTGGCGCGTTTTCGCGAGATGAAGGGCGGCAAACTCGCCGACGGCGCCGCCGTGTTGCGCGCCAAAATCGACATGGCCAGCCCCAACATCAACATGCGCGACCCGGCGATTTACCGAATTCGCCGCGCCACGCACCACAACACCGGCGACCAGTGGTGCATTTACCCGATGTACTCGTTTGCGCACCCGATCGAGGACGCGCTCGAGAACATCACCCACAGCATCTGCACGCTGGAGTTTGAAGACCAGCGCCCGTTTTACGACTGGACGCTGGAGCGCATCGTTCCCATCCTGCGCGCGCCGCAGTTTGCACAAGCGCGCGAGCTGGTTGAAAAAATCGAAGGCCAGGGCCTGGAAGCCGGCAAGGAATTTGCCCTGCACTGCCACAACCACGCCGACAAGCTGTTTGCCAGCGAGGCCGAGGCGCAGATGCGCGCCATGTTTGTGCGCTGGGAACACAACCCCGACGCCGTGCTGCACGACCTGCCCGCGTTTTTTGCGCTGCTCAAAAAAGAACTCGCGCAGTTCACGCCGCTGCTCGAACACGCGCTCGACGGCGAACGCCCCAACCTCTTCCTGCTGCCGCACCAGCACGAGTTTGCGCGGCTCAACCTGACCTATGTGCTGACCAGCAAACGCAAGCTCGCCCAACTCGTCAACGAAAACCGCGTGACCGGCTGGGACGACCCGCGCATGCCCACCATCGTCGGCCTGCGCCGGCGCGGCTACACACCCGAAGCGATTCAATTGTTTGCCGAACGCATAGGCGTGACCAAAAGCGACAGCTGGATTGACTACAGCACGCTGGAAGGCTGCCTGCGCGACACGCTGGACCCGAGCGCCCCGCGCGCCATGGCCGTGCTCGACCCCGTCAAGCTGGTGCTGACCAACTGGGACGAGGTCATGGGCGCCGGTAAATTGGACGACTGCAGCGCCCCCGTGCACCCGCACCACCCCGACATGGGTACGCGCGAGTTCAGGATCGGCAAGGAAGTGTGGATTGAACGCACCGACTACGAAGAAACGCCACCCAAAGGTTTCTTCCGCCTGTTCCCCGCCCACACCAACGCCAGCGGCCAGGCCATCGCGGCCAGCAAGGTGCGCCTGAAATACGGCCACGTCATCGAATGTGTGGGTGCGACCAAAGACGCGGCGGGCAACATCACCGAAGTGCAAGCCAAACTGATCCCCGACACCAAAAGCGGCACCCCCGGCTCCGACAGCGTCAAGGTCAAGGGCGTGATCACCTGGGTCGGCGTCAACGACGCCGTGCAGGCCGAAGTACGGCTGTACGACCGCCTGTTTACCCAGGCCCACCCCGAGGCGGACGGCAAGGACTTTCTGGAAAACCTGAACCCGGACAGCCTGAGCGTGGTGACGGCTTATGTGGAGCCTTCACTGGCGAATGTTGAAGCCGGCCAGCGTTTTCAGTTTGAGCGGCACGGGTACTTTGTCACTGACTTGAAGGATCACGCTGCGGGTAAAGCCGTATTTAATCGGGTGGCGGGTATGAAAGACTCTTGGGGTAAATAAAATGCGCAATGCACGCAAACAGCGACGCAGTTAAAAACATAGGACTAAAAATGGCCGTGAAGACGCGACAGTACCCATGCCTCATTTCAAAATTTCAAGGAATTGTGGTCTACACATTTGCCATGAAGGTCAAAGATGCGGTCTTCATGCACTACGTCGCAGCCCGAGGGGTTCAGGAGGAAGAGGGTGCGGTACAAAGGTTACTGGTAACTCGGCGTGTCAACGCAATTCGCGATTTCGTGCTTAAAAACAATGGCTTTTTCAACACCTTTATTCTTAATTGGACCAATAGCACGGACAAGCCAAAAATTCAAAAGGCTCAACGCCAAATCGAATTGCCGCTTATTGCCCGATCTGCCCAAGTTATAGACGGTCAGCACAGGCTTGCTGGACTGGAGCGCGCAATGATGCAGGACCCCACGGTTGGTGAGAGAGAAATCTTGGTTTCGTTAGCGCTTGGCCTGACAACCGCTGAAGCCGCCTCCATATTTTTAAACATCAACACCGAACAAAAGCCTGTTCCGAAAAGTCTGATTTATGACCTATTTGGAGAAGTAGACACAGATCCGAATCACTTAATTAATCGAGCAAGTGATCTGGCAACGGAGCTTCATGAGAACCCCGAATCTCCGTACTACCAATTAATTAAATTTCCCGGCCTATCAAAAGGCGCCGCGGCAATCGATCTATCGACTATTGTGTCCGCGCTCAAGCCACATTTAGGTCCGGACGGAGCATTTACCAAAGTCAACCTCAAAAGTCTTCAGTACCAAAAATCTACGTTACTCAATTTTTTTATCGCGATAAAGTCTTTTTACGACGACGAAGGTTTGTGGGAAAACAAGGGAAAGAATCCCTTCCTGCGAGCTTCGGCCTTTTCCGGCGCAATAGACTTCTTAACAGGAACGCTGTTGCCTGCGTGTGCAAGTTCGAAAAATTTCTCAACGGAAAAAATGCGTGAATCGATTCGACTTGACGTCACAGGTCTCTTGTTGATGGAAGATGTCAAACAGCTAGATGGAAAATCAGCCCGCAGAGTTGCAAAAGACCATTTGGAAAGTTACTTGAAAGATAAGACGCCTTCACAAGAGGAATATGAGTTCTGATCGCCTGCAATTCCAGACATGGGTTGAGAAGGAGCTGGGCTGTACAAATCTTACTCAGTGGACGAATTTCAAAACTCAACTGAACGCATTCACACTAGGGACCCCACAGTTAGCAGAAGCTCAAGCCGCAATAGCTGTTGATGCAATTAGTCTTTTCACGAAGGCCTTGGTGTCATTCTGCGGCGGCGTTCATGACATCGCCAATGGTCATATTAATTGGGGACTAGTTAAGCTTTACTACAGTCTTTTTTACAGTTCGAGAGCCAACTTATGCGCCAAACGTCAAGGTATGGTTCGTAATCAGAGCTGGTACCGGATTGATCTAACTAGTGCCAATAGAACCGCAATCCGACTCGCTGGTAACCGCTACAGAAATGATCACGACGCTACATTACATTTATATGAAGATCTATACCGTGGCGGGGACCCGTTGCTTAGCAACTCAGTCGATAACAAGACTCCATACGAATGGATGATGGAGACAAGAAATTTGGTGCACTACAGACTTGCGCTTTTTTCGGACCCCGATTTCCCAAGTCACATAAAGCCAACATTTAAGCTTTCCAACCTTTCTGAAATATCTACACAGCTTGATGTGTATCTCACGGATGCTACGAACGCATTTACATTCCAGCCTGAACACGCTTGGTTAGCAATTCCATTCAAGCAGATCATCCAGACAAGTCGTGAAATTAGAACCAGAAGAATCGCTCATTCTTTGCCTGCCTTACAGTTCTTAAATATTGAGTCTATATCTCGTTTTCTGTCGACAGAAGGACAGGCTGGGCTTGAACTGCAGTCAATTCTTTCAGCTCAAGAATAAAGTGACTGGCTAATTTCAACGACATGATGTCGTCCGCTATCAAACCGATGCTGGTTGAAATATGCAAGGCTAAAGCGCGCGATACGGGCGTGGCTGACAATGCCGAGTTTCAGGGACAGCACTTCTTCAAGACTGAACGAGCACCTGCAACCGGGTAATTCGGGCCCGAACCGCCAATCAGCGACTTTTTTCAACCGGGTTGGCCGTCAACCAATTCGCCGGATAAGCCCGCATGAACTCCCGGGCCTTCTCGGGCCGGGCGCTGAGCCAGGCATCAGACGCGCCCTCGTTCAATATCGCCACCATGCGTTTTTCGTTGCCGGGCTGCTGGCCTCGGCTCATCAGGGCGTGGCTGTTGGCGTTCACCGTGAGCAGGTGTAGCTGACGATCACGTCGCCCTCCGCCCCCGTCCAGCCTTCCCACAAATCAGCCCCTCCTAGGCTGGACCTCAAGTTTTTGGTGCGACTTGCCGTTATTCAATAAGAGGCTCCGACAAGGCCTCAGCAGGAGCTTCCAGCGCATCGGCTGGTTTTCGCGCCCAGCCGCGGGGGCCGGTGAATGCGAAGTGTTTGAAGTCCTGCGCATCCCGCCTGGATGGATTGAACCATTTAAACGGCATCGGCCACCGCCGAACCGCCACAGCTCTTTCTGTGAAATTAGAAAAAAGGGAAGTGCACCATGAAACTCCGAACCAAGATGATTTCCGTGATGGCGCTGGTTTGCGCCTGTTTCACTTTGGCCATTGGTGTGGCGCTGGTGGGCATGCAGAACGCGAAAAGCCAGTTCGAGAATTTTCTCCAGCAAGACCAGGCCTTGCTTCAAGCCGGGGGCAATCTGTACGCCCAGGGCTTGCAGATGGGGCAGGCCTTGCGCAATATCGTGCTCGACCCGGCGAATAAAAAGGCCCAGGCAAATCTGGACGCGGCCAGCGACGAATTCAAAACCTCTTACGAGGCGGCGATATCCCTTTCAAAAGGGGATGGCGGTACATTGAAAACTCTGCAGAAGGTTGGCGAACTGCGTGACAAGCAGGCGCTGCTCCAGAAGCAGATTGCCGAGCTCGCCCAGAGTGATACGAATGCTGCCAGGAGCCTGCTGAACACCGCAGAAACACCCGTCTGGCGGGACATGCGCGCGCGTCTGCAGGAGTTCATCAAGGCCAAAACCGAGGCCGCCAAAAGCACCGAAGCAGAACTGCGCCGGTTCACACAGCAGATGCTGCTCATCAGTGTGGTCATGGCGGGCGTGGCCATTCTGCTGGGTGTCGGCATCACCTTCTGGCTGATCCGCGATGTGATGAAACAACTCGGTGGTGAACCCGACTACGCGGTGGCGATTGCAAGCAGCATCGCTGCCGGCGACCTGACCATGGATGTGCAGACCCGCGCAGGTGACGAATCCAGCCTGTTGTTTGCCATGAAACAGATGTGCAACAGCCTGGCCCGGGTGGTCGGCGAAGTCCGCAGCGGCACCGACACCATCGCCACAGCATCCAGCCAGATCGCCGCCGGCAACCACGACCTGTCGTCCCGCACCGAAGAGCAGGCCAGCTCGCTCGAAGAAACCGCAGCGTCCATGGAAGAGCTGACGTCCACCGTCAAACAGAACGCCGACAACGCCCGCCAGGCCAACCAGCTGGCGGTGACCGCCTCCAGCGTGGCCGTCAAGGGCGGCAGCGTGGTCGCCGAAGTGGTGGGCACCATGGGCGCCATCAACGCCTCCTCCCGCAAGATCGTCGACATCATCGGCGTGATCGACGGCATCGCCTTCCAGACCAATATCCTGGCCCTCAATGCCGCCGTCGAAGCGGCCCGGGCCGGGGAACAGGGCAGAGGCTTTGCGGTGGTGGCTGCTGAAGTCAGAAACCTGGCCCAGAGAAGTGCGGCAGCGGCCAAAGAGATCAAGACTCTGATCGATGACTCGGTGAGCAAGGTCGAAGAAGGCAGCAGCCAGGTGGCCGAGGCCGGCAAGACCATGGACGAGATTGTCGACAGCGTCAAACGTGTGACCGACATCATGGCCGAGATCACGGCGGCCAGC
>NZ_NCJH01000033.1 GCF_002278925.1 Polaromonas sp. 39-63-25 | reverse complement strand
GCCACGATCAAAACTGTCATCTTCTTGATCGCCGGCAAACTCGACTTCAGCGTGATCAACCCTCATGCTGGGCAACCCACTTGAAATTCAACAGAGCCACAATAACCTCCAAACGTTTTCCTGAACCGGAATCAGATGCTGAATCAATCAACGATCACGTAAAAACGGGGGTTGGCGGCTGGCTTGGTCTTCTTGTTGTTGGGCTCGTTTTTTTAGGACCACTCCTTGGCGCCGGCCGGATATACGCCGACATTCTGGCCGCTGAAAATCAGACACCTGAACTACTGAATATCGCCAGGTGGGCACAATTTAAAACCAGCTCTTGGTGGTGTTTCGCGGTAATTTGCCTAATAAGCATCAGCACCGGCTTGCGGCTGTACAGTTCTCGACGCATGGCGATCATCAATCAAACAATATTGGCTCTCTGGGTAATGGGCCCGGTAGGCGTCTTCGTGATGAATGTCGCTATCCCGATTGCAGTTTTTGGCAAGACGTTGCCGATGCCAGAGACAATCGCCATTCTCTTGTCGGCATCGTTGCCTGCGTTCGTGTGGAGCTGGTACTTGCTCAAATCGAAGCGCGTGCAATACACCTATATCCTTTGAGCCGATCGTGCCAATTCAGGTCATCTTCGCGGCAATAGGCATATTGATTGTCGCTGCCGCCCCCCTCCCCTACGGCTTCTACATGTTGGTGCGCATCGTCGCAACAATCGTCTTTGTCTGGGCAGCTGTCGTTGCCGTACAGCGCAAGCGCATTACGCTGGCCACAGTTTTCGGCCTGGTCGCCATATTGTTTAGCCCGTTTTTGAAGGTGCATTTCGACAAAGAGGTCTGGGTGGTGCTGGACCTACTCGCGGCCGGGCTTCTGATGATCACCATGAAGAGGATCAAAGCTTGAGGGCAAGCCCGCACACCAGCAGCAGAACAACGGTACAGAACAGTTTCATGGGTGTCCCCAGCGCTTGTCACACATAGTGGCATGTGCGCCCATCCGGTGCCTCCTCTAATTGGAGGAGACGATCTCGAAGCCCCCCATGGCAAACTCTTCGTAGGAGAACTCAAATGATTTTGACCGTACACATCAACAAGGAAGTGCCGGGCGTTTACCTCGCAAGGGCTTGCCTTGGATCCACTGAGGTGAGCGAGGCTGAAACCTATCAGGGCATAGAGGCCGCAATTCGAGGTGAAGCACTTAGGGCGGAGGGATGTGCGGACTTTGTCAACTTCACCTATGGTGGCATGTCTACCGGCACTTTTCCTGTGCAGGAGGTGCCAGCGAAGGCCACGGACTTAGCTGATCGCTTGGTCTATCTCAACGCGCAGATGCATGAGATTGACGAGCAACGCAGGTTCGGCGGGGCGTAAAAAACTCCTTGATTGAATCTGCGCACATAGCTGCCAAGTGGTCGCCCATTGGCCTATGACCGGTAATTTCGGTCATCTTCAGATACGGTGCTGAATCGTTCTGTACTGGCGAGCCGAAGGTGCTCCCGTGAAAAAGCGCTTAGCAAAAATTAGCTGCGAAAAAGGCCGCTCTCAAACTCAAGAGAGCGGCCTGAAGCACCCTATCGTGCCTCGATCAGGCGGCTAATCGCAGCCCCCCAGATGGTACGGATTTACTCGTCCACCCTTGCAACTCGAATAGGACGGCGGTGTCTCCTCCATCGTTCCACACCGGGCGATGAAGGCCCCAGTAAAACCAATGGATTGTCATCCCATTGCTGTTTGTGGTGTTGTTAACTCCAACACCAGTGCAAAGGATGATATGTTCCTTCGCTTTCACCTGTGCCGCAGGGAACCAGAAGTGATTTCTCAGTTTATTGGAGATATGTTGCGGGTCAACATAACTGCTGTCCGCCACCATATAAAACCTAAGATCGCAATCTTCTATTGCTTGAAGATGTACGAACTCCCGGGAGGCGTTACCCCGGTTACTAACGCCGACGATTTCTACTTTCATTTCTAATTACCTTTATCAACATACTGTAAAAACCCCCAGTGTTGAAAAGCAGGAAAATTATGCGAAGATATCGTCACCACAACGGAACTCGCAAGAGTTTCAAACCTTCCGCGACCGGAGACGGTTGCGGTGAATAGGCCGCCCCAGTAATGGGGTGGCTTTTTCATTCGCCCGGACACTATACCTAGGGTCTGGAGTGTTTTCAAGCACTACGGGTAGTGTATCGGCCCTCCGTACGCTTTGCACGGGCGGTGAACATTTTGTGGCTATTTGCCCTGCGCCATGATTCGTTCGGCCAATGGCGTGAGGCTGCCTATGGGGAGAGGATCACGTCAATTGTCGAGCAGTAGCTAACGTTGGCTAACCCATCACCCAGTGCCTGCGTAAGGGTGTATGACCCCCAACTAGGCCCTTCCGATCTCTTGCACTTTGCGTGCCACGATCATCCAGGAACATGCGGCCTTGTGCGTGTGAGGTAATCTAGGCAAAAGAATTAGCCAGGAGGCCTTATGGCGACAAAAAATGAAGAGCTGGAGATCCAACTTCGTGCGGCACGCTCTCGAATGCACGGCGGCACTGCTGAGGGTGAGCAATACGACAGCATGCTGCGGCTGGGGAGCCTCACGCAATCCTTAGACAAGCTCGGAGAGGAAGCTGACGCCGAGCTCTACCGGCACTTCCCTGTAGCGGCCATTGCAGTCCTGGAAACCCACTTTAAATCTGTTGTTTCACTGACCATAAACGCTGGAAGTCCTTATCTTGAGCGGGGACTGGTACTGGCAAAAGACCGCCTCAAGTCTGCGGTTGACGTTTTGCCCTCACTGCATCGCAAGACGGTGACGCTAGGTGAATTCATCGCCCACTCACTTCCGTTTTACGCCCTTTCAAGCTTGGAAGTCCCACTGACAGGACTACTTGGAGACAACTTCAAAGAGCTCATTCGCAACGCCGTGAACCCCAGGGCCAAGCGAAACGAATATGCGGATCAGGTTCGAGTGGTGGCCGACGTGGAGGCGCTTTGGGAGGATTTAGCGAAGACGTTTACCAGTCGGCACATACTCGCCCACGAAGCGGCTACCAAATACGAGGTTAATTTTCAAGATGCCCGCATGTCGCTCAATGCAGTCTCGAAATTTACCGAAGCCCTGGACGCCGTTCTTTGGTCTTCAGTCTGGGCAGGCGAGCCACTCACGCAATATGAAATGAATATGCACACATGGGAGTCTTACAAAAAAACTCGTGCGCTCCTTGCGGCAAGTCTTCGAAAGGGTCTGGCTATCGCTGCGGACGACAAGGAACGCGCGAAATTTGGCGAGTTGCATCTCGACTGGAAGTGGGCATCGCGTCGATGGAATAAATTCGAGGAGAGCCAATGGCATATGGGATCAATTCGGCCCATGATGGCAGCCATCTCGTTAGATCGCACCCATGAGCAGCGGCTTAATTCCATCAACGCGTGGATCGAAAACAAACGCCCAGAGTAATCCTGACTGCGTATTCCAGTCAAGTTGACCATCTGTGCCGATAGTCGTTGACCAGTATTCCTAAATATTCAAGTCTTGCCCGTGTGAATTAGTGACGTGCGTGTCAGAGAGTATTGATACTATCGTTCAACCAATAGACATTGGCCTAGATGGCAGAATACGGCCATTAGGGGACGCTGCCTGAAGACATGGCACTCGCCGGGAGGCGGTAGCTGCCCGTTTGTAATCCGAGTTTGACCTTGGCGATGGCAGTGCGAGCTGCCCTCACGCTCGCCGTGCCCGGAACGCGCGAAGCGCTCCTGGCATCGATGTTTGCCGAGGGCCCCGTCATGTCCAGTTAGCTCAGGTGCTTGCCCACCAGCCCGGTCATCTCGAACATGGTGACTTCATCCTTTCCGAAGACGGCCTTGAGCTTGGCGTCAGCCAAGATGTTTCGCTTGTTCTTCGGGTTCTGCAGGTTATTGGCCTTGATGTACTCCCACATGAGCTTCACCACTTCTGTGCGGGGTTGAGGCGTTGCACCGATCACAGCGGCCAGCTCGGCGCTGGGAGTGAGGGCACGGTTGAATGCTGTTTGCTTCTTGGCGGTGGTCATCTGAGGCTCATCATTTGAAATCACCATTCTAGGGTGCGCTTCCTATCCCTCTGTAACCTCCTGGCACCGAGAATACGGGGTCCGAAATCTTGTTGCCCAGAGTGGCAGCCTTTTCGATGACTGCTTTCCGCAGAATCCAAGGACAGTAACAGGCCCAGTTCAGAAGGAGTCACCATGACACAATTCGGCCAAAACCAGATGTTCAAACCGATTGCCAGAATATGCTGGAAAACCGACACTCAGCGTTGTGCAAATGCGCTACCCTTGCGGAATGAACAAGGCTGACAAGAACATTCCAGGGCGTTGGCTATACATCGCTGGCGGTGCGCTTACACTGATTTACCTAGCTGCGCTCGCTTGGTATAGCGTCGGTCGATGGGCTGAAATCCGTGTAATGCAACCAAACAACCTAGGCGACTTTCTCTCCGGTTCATTCTCACCATTGGCGTTCGCGTGGCTTGTGCTTGGGTTCATCCAGCAGGGCATTGAATTGCGGCAAAACAGTACCGCTCTCCTCCTGCAGGCCGAGGAGTTACGCACAGCCGCAATGCACGCGGGCGCAATGGTGGAGTTGCAGCGAAAAGATTTTGAGCTCCGAATTCAGGAACTTGAAGAGGCGCGCAAAAAAGCCGACGCATCAAAAGTGTCCCAAGCCAAGCGACGCGAAGAGCAGGCAATTCGAGAGATGCAACCGCGCTTTCGCTTCGGGCTCGCCATGCGCGACTATCAACGAGAACACATCGTTAAGGGAGCCTTGACGAATGAAGGCCCAGGGTGCGCTAGCGTGAGGATTTTGATGGAGCCGATTCCGGGGATCCTGGAGCTCGCAAGCGCAATAGAGTTCGCCGAGTTTTCGTCGCGGCTAGAGCATCCAATCGTATTCATCAGCCGCGGTACCACACCTCTCACCCAACCCCTGACCATTCACTACACAGATGCCGGCGGCACAGAGCGGTGTCAAAATTTCATCGTTTCCGTTAACGACAGTCACGTGAGCATTGTCGAAAGGGATGGGTAGAGGCAACAGTTATTACTCCGGGCCTTGTTGCATATGCTGATATCTGCTCTCAGCCAGAAGCAGCCGTTGGCGCGACCCCAAGCGACAGTCAGCTACAGACTGAATGCGGTCCTTCATCCGTCGTCAGGCACCGACTGGTTTCGACGACAAAGCGGGCGTAGCGTGGTTCGAATTCACCGCCCTTAAGCCGACATCTGCGGATGCCAGAAACCACATACAGTTCTCGATCAAGGTTACTTTTCCGCGATTGCGTCACGCAGCGCAGAGCCGCGGCTCAAAGATCGTTGCGCCCCAAGCATCCGGGCCAGTGCGCAGGATCCCCGGATTGCATAATGTCCGCCTCAATCGATCCCCAGGAGAGGTAGCACCAAGTGCGCGGTTCGCCACTGCACGAAGCCGTCCCCTATACTTCGAGCCAGCCAGCGTCGCTCGATGCCGACACGGACGTTCAGGAGGGGGGGGGCGCATGCGAATCACCAAGGTAAAAATCACCAACTTCAAGTGTTACGAGGACACCTTCTCGCTCGTCTTGAATGACGGGCTAAACATCATCGTTGGTAGCAACGAGTCAGGCAAAACGACCATCTTGGAAGCAATCCAGCTGGCGCTGACGGGGTTATTGAACGGCCGTTCCCTGAAAAACGACCAAGCCGGCTATCTCTTCAACCTGTCAACTCAGGAGAAATACGTGAAGAGTCTGTGTACCTCTACACCGCTCCCTCCACCCGCGATCACGATAGAGCTTTTCTTTTCGGGGTCTTCAAGCGAATTGGCGGAACTTGAGGGTGACGGGAACTCGGAGAGGGCTAAGGTCAGCGGTGTCGTGTATAGAATTGAGTTCGACGAGGAGAACTACAAAGATGCCTACGACGAGCTGGTAAAGGCAGGCGAACTACGCTCCATCCCAGTCGAGTACTACACCGTCGGCATCAAGTCCTTCGCGCGCAAAGGCATTACGCCCCGCAACATTCCTATCAAATCCGCGTTAATCGACTCATCCAGCACTCGACTGCAAAACGGCTCGGATGTCTATGTGTCTCGGATCATTCGCGATGTTCTTGAAGAGCATGAGCGTGCATCGATTTCCCAAGCTCATCGGAAGCTAAAGGATGCCTTTGTCGACGACAAAAATCTACAAGTTATCAACGAACGGATTACCAGCGCTGCAAAGATCAGCAACAAGGCCGTCAGCATTGCTGTCGACCTGTCTTCTCAGACTGCGTGGGAAAACAGTCTGATGACATATATTGATCTCATTCCTTTTCAGTACATTGGCAAGGGTGAGCAGTGCGTCATCAAGACCAAGCTTGCGCTAAGTGCCAAGAAAAACGCCGAGGCTACGGCCATTCTGCTGGAAGAGCCGGAAAATCACCTTTCCCACACTCGCTTAAACGAGCTAATCGCGGATTTGACCGATCAACATGGCCAGAAACAAATCATCATCTCCACCCACAGCAGTTTCGTGGCCAACAAGTTGGGGCTCGAACATTTGATCGTTCTCCGAGACGGAAAGGTCGCGCGTATCTCGGAGTTGGTAGCCAGCGATTTTTTCAAAAAACTAGCGGGTTATGACACCTTGCGGCTGGCACTCGCGCGCAAGGCAGTACTAGTGGAGGGTGACTCGGACGAGCTGGTCGTCCAGCGAGCTTACATGGACGCCAACAAGGGGCGGCTGCCAATTCAGGATGGCATCGACGTCATTTCCGTCGGCACGGCGTTTCTGAGATTTCTCGAATTAGCCAATAAACTGCGAATCCCAGTTGCTGTCGTTACCGACAATGACGGTGATGTCGCCGCAGTCGCTGCGAAATATGCCGACTACGACCGCTCCGATACCATCAAGATTTGCTTCGATCCCGTCGTAGATACCGGCCCCCTGAAGACTAAGGACAAGCCATATAACTACAACACGCTTGAACCTAAGCTCCTGCAGGCAAACAACTTGGCGGCTTTGAATGGGGTTCTCGCTACCTCGAAAAAGACCGACGACGAGCTTCGTATCCACATGCAGGCCAACAAGACTGAGACCGCCCTGGCGATCTTCAATTCCAAGACAGCGATCAACTATCCGGACTACATCACTAAGGCCATTACGCCGTGATGGGCGCCAATAAGATCGTCATTGCCGCAGCTGGCTCGGGGAAAACCACTTACCTCGTCGAGGAGGCCATCAAGGTCAAGAACGAACGGGTCTTGATCATGACCTACACCCAGTCCAACGAGGCGGAGATCCGTCAGAAGTTCTACGGGTGTGTGGGCCGTATTCCGGCAAATATCACGATCATGACTTGGTTCAGCTTCTTGATCACACATGGCGTAAAGCCCTTTCAGGGCGGCCTGTTCGACTTCTCTGTTTCAGGCATGCAGCTGGTTTCGTCTCAATCGGGGATCCACTACTACAACAGCCTAGGGATCGGGGTGCCGTGGCCGGAGGACGAAATCGAAAAGCATTTTTTCGACTCCACACGGCGTGTCTACTCGGACAAGCTCTCAAAGCTAGTGATACGTTGCAACGACAAGAGCGATGGGGCAGTGATTGATCGGATTGCCCGCGTTTTTCCGCAGGTTTTCGTTGACGAGGTTCAAGATCTGGCAGGGTACGATCTCGACATCCTGAAGGCCTTTGCCAAGAGTTCTGCGCGCCTGCTCATGGTCGGTGATCCGCGACAGGTGACCTACCTCACCCATCACGAGCGGCGCTATGCCAAGTACGCAGACGGCGGCATTGTTCCGTTCTTGCAGCAGGAACTTCCCAAGAAAGTATCGATTGAAATTGATGAGACGACTCTGAGTCGGTCGCATCGCAACAGCGTTGAGATTTGCGCGGTGTCATCAGGCCTTTATCCCGACTTGTCCGCAAGCCTGGCCTGCGAGTGTGTTCGGTGCCGTGCTCCATCGGAGACGAGAGCTGGCTTATTTATTTTGAGAACTGCCGATTACGCGCACTACCTGGCAACAGTGCGCCCCATGCAGCTTCGCGACCGCATCGACAGCGCGGGCGTCGACAGGCAATCACCAGCAATGAACTTCGGCGAGTCAAAAGGCAGAGGGTTTGATCATGTGGTCATTATTCCTACGGAACCGATGCGCCAATGGCTCTTGAAGGGAGGAGAACTCAAGCCTCAGAGTCGAGCAAAATTCTACGTCGCCTTAACGCGTGCGCGTCACAGCGTGGCAATCGTGATGGACTGGGGCTCGAAACCCTTACCTGCAGGATTTTCGCTCTATAAGGTCATCGGGCCAACATGAAGGACTTCCGTTTCACCGTCACTAATGGCGCCTTCCGAGCACACCACGCAGCATCAATGAACTAAGGCTGCAGCCCTTCCGAAAAAAATGTCTCAGAAATTTGCGTGCTTAGAGGCGGCCATTGGTGAGCCCCGCGGCGAGACGCCGTTTTTGCCCACTTAGCGCGGCGCCGTGATTCCCCTCGTTGTCTCGAACATCGACGCAGCCGTCGCCCGACTAGGCCGAAAGCAATGATGAGAGTGTGGCAGCGGGAAAAATTCTGCCATTGTCCCGAGTAGTATGGTGATCCCGATCTGAAGTCGCCTCATCTATTTAGAGGAGGTGTTTTCCCGTAGTAGTTAGCAACGTTCTCACGCGCGTTTGCCCTCCAACTGTTACAGTGTGAAACGGGCAGAGACGAGCAAAGATTGCGAGATCGGGGGAGGCCGTTCGAGATGGAACTTGAAATTGCAGTTGCAAGCCCTGCAGAGTATGCATCGCCCCAAGGCGTCGCTATTGAAATCGAATCCGATGCCACGCTCGGATACGCGTCAATCCAGAACTCCATTCCGGTCATTCGGTCGCTGCGGTTAACCAACCGTGGTGAAGATGCGATGGAAGGCTTGGAAGTACTGATCGCTTGTAATCCAGGATTCGCCCAAGGCACCAAGCTTCGATTCGAAAGACTGGCGCCTGGTGAGACGCGGCGAATCGCTCCAATTGAACTCCAACCCGATCACTCTTATCTGGCAGACCTTCAGGAGTCCGTCAACGCATCCATCACGGTCTCAGTGCTCGCCGGAGCAGCTGAAATTGCGTCCAAATCCCAGGCCATCCAGGTATTGGCGTATGACCAGTGGGCTGGCACTAGGGCATTGCCAGAACTTCTGGCCGCCTTCTGTATGCCAAACAACCCGGCGGTGGATGTACTTCTGGGCAAAGCTTCAAAGCTTTTGCGTTCCCAGCACAACGAATTGTCGATGAACGGCTATCAGTCGAAGAGTCGCGACGTTGTCTGGAAACAAGTTTCTGCCATCTACAGCACCATCAGTGCCGAAAACCTTCAGTACGCAGAACCCCCAGCGTCCTTCGGTACAGGTGGCCAAAAAATCCGGACCGCAGACCGGATCCTGGAGGGTCGGGTTGCAACCTGCCTGGACTTGACCATGCTGTTTTGCTCCTGCCTTGAACAAGCGGGATTGCGGCCGGTCGTCTTATTCAAGGAGGGCCATGCATGGGTCGGCGTATGGTTGCACTCCGCCCGCTTTCCAGATCCCCTCCTGGACGATGTGCAAGCAGTTCGCAAACGGGTCGACACGGGTGAATTCCTGGCTTTTGAAACGACAGGTGCGGCTTTGCACCATAGCCGGCGTCTGTCCTTGAGAATTGCCCTTGAACGTGGGCAAGAGCATCTCCAAGAAAGAGACACGTTCAGGTACGCGATCGACATCCATCGAGCCCGAGAAGTGCAGATCAAGCCACTGCCATCGCGCTCCACCATAAGCAAGCTCCTTCCTGCGGGCGACTCAGAGGAGCCGAGCAGCATTGAGCCCACCCCTGCACTGCCCGCGCTGGACCCCGAATTCCTCACCCCTATCGACCTGGGTGCGGTAGACACGCCAGAGGGACGCCTCGCCAACTGGAAATCCAAACTCCTGGATTTGACACTTCGGAACCGACTCCTGAATTTCAAGCCGACCAAGTCAACGCTGCAGATCGTTGCCCCTGATCTGGGGCGCATCGAAGACGCGCTCGCGGATGATTCTGAATTCCGTATTCGCCCGATGCCCGGAATCATGGAGGGTAGTGACCCTCGCTCCGCGGAAGTTCATGTCAATCGCACTGGCCGCGCGGCTTTGGATGACATGGCTTTGGAGGCGCTGAATAACAATGAGCTATTGGCCAACGTTGGTCAAGATGTGCTTGACGGAAATCTTCTGGCCATCTTCAGTGCTGCCCGAACGGGGCTTGAGGAAGGCGGTGCCAACACGCTTTTCTTGGGTCTAGGTTTCCTGGAATGGACTGAAGCGGAAAACGCTGAAGCCAAGCACTTGGCGCCGCTCCTGTTGATTCCGGTGATCCTGGAGCGGCAGTCTGTTCGTTCCGGATTCCGTCTTCGCAGGCACGACGATGAAGCCATCGTCAATCCAACGCTGCTGCAACTGCTGAGGACTAGTTTTGAGCTGCGGGTGGCTGGCATGGAAGTTATTCCGACTGACGATAAAGGTATCGACGTTGGGAAAGTGCTGCAGTCTTTTCGCCTTGCCGTACGGGATATCGCGAAATGGGAGGTGTTGGAACAAGCCCATCTGGGAATCTTCTCCTTCAAGAAGTACCTTATGTGGAAAGACTTGCAAGACCGGACTGAGCAACTCAAAGGTAATCGCGTCGTCAAGCACCTGATAGAGAATCCAGGGGAGGCCTTCGCTCGCGAACCATACAACGATGAATTCGAAAAACTGGACAACACCCACCAGCCAAGAGATATCCTGGCGCCATTACTGGCTGACTCGTCTCAGTTAAAAGCCATTTGCGCCATTGATGCAGGCCGGGATCTTGTATTGGAAGGTCCCCCGGGCACAGGCAAGAGCCAGACCATTACAAATCTCATCGCGCATAACTTGGCCAAGGGAAAAACGGTCTTGTTTGTATCCGAAAAAATGGCTGCCCTGGAAGTGGTTCATCGCCGGCTCAATGATATTGGACTTGGACTTTTTTGCCTGGAGCTCCATTCTGCCAAGGCAAAAAAGAGCGACGTCATCCAGCAGCTTGGCAAGGCATTGGACATCGTTGGGGAACGTACCGCCAGCGACTGGGACCGTGAGGCCGAGCGCCTCGCCCAACTGCGGCGGGAGTTGAACGGGCTTGTAGAGGCCCTTCACAAGCCGTATTCCAATGGATTGACCGCTTTTTCAGCGATCGGTGTTTGCATCCAGTCATCGAGCAAAGATCCGTCCCCCATGCCATGGGCGGATGCCCTCACCCATTCCCACGAGCAGCTTGACGGGCTTCGGGAAACGTCCAGGCGCATTTCCGCCATGGCACAGGATCTTGGCCTTTTGAGTGGACACCCGCTTGCCGCGATTGGAAAGTCGGAATGGTCGCCGAGTTGGAGTGAGGAATTGGGCTCTGCGTCCAAGCTTCTGGACAGCTCTATCCGGATTCTTATTGAGAAATCCGAGGCCGTCGGCGACTTCATCAAGCATCCAGCTTCAGGGTTGAGCCTTGAAGGCTACGCCGCCCTGGATGAACTGGCAGACGTGCTTCTGGCCGCGCCAAAAGTCCCGGAGGGGCTTGCCCGGCAAGCCCATGACACGCGGGTGCGGGCCATGGTCCAGTCTCTTGCGAAACACGGAACCGCCCGCAGCGCGCACTGGGTTAAGACTGGCACAGGCTGGACGCCACAACTGGCAAAGCTGAATGCCTCGGAACTTAACTCCCAATGGGCAGAGGCCAAGCTGGCATGGTGGCCGAAGTCCTGGTTCGCCAAGAGAGCTTTTTCGGGAAGGCTGATTGGATTTCGGACTGACAACATTCGTCCAGCGGCCGATCAGATCGGTAGGATGATCGAGGCTTTGGCCGACGTCAACGGCGAAGATCAGGTCCTTTTGACCATGCACGCCGAAGCCGAGTCAGTGTTGCAAGGGGCTTACAACGGCATGCAAACCGACTGGGCGTCTTTAACTCTGCATGAGCAGTGGGCTCAGGCGTTTACGAATGCCGTCACCCGCGTTGCGGGAGTAGATCCTCAAACCATCAGTTCGCTGCGTTTGAACCTTCAGTCCCTGGTCAGTGACAACCGCGCGCACTTGACGCCTGCGGGTCCGGTCGGACGGGCGCTACTGGCGTACAGGGATGCCTGGCGTGATGTGCGCCAGAAAATGGACATCCTGGACACCTTGGCCCAACCTGTCGCTCCGATCGCCGGTCCTCCGGGAGCGGATGCAGCTCTGGCACGCATTCAGGGTGTACTCACTGGATGGAATCTGGCCAAGCAAAAGCTCAGACCCTGGTGCTTGTGGCGCAGTGTCCGGGACCAGGCGATATCCCTGGGGCTACAAGGCCTGGTATCTGATCTGGAAACTGGCGCCATCGACCTCGCCAGCGTCGAAGCGCATTTTGACTTCAGCTACTGCGATTGGTGGTTGAAGAAAATCATCGATATTGACCCCATCCTGCGCAGCTTCCACAGCGCAGACCATGAGCGGAAAATCCGCGAGTTTCGCCAATCGGACACCAAATTTCAGAAGCTCACTGAAAAATACATCGCCGCCACGCTCTCCGGACGAATTCCAACAGCCACCGGGGCAATGGTCGGCGCAGACAGTGAACTCGGACGATTGAGGCGGGAGCTGCAGAAGCAGCGCAAACACCTTCCGGTGCGTCAGTTGGTACAAGGCTTGCCAACCCTGTTGCCAAAGCTCAAACCCTGCCTGCTCATGTCGCCGCTTTCCGTCGCCCAGTATCTCGATGCGGGCTATGCACCGTTTGATCTGGTGGTCTTTGACGAGGCTTCACAGATCCCGGTCTGGGACGCCGTGGGCGCCATAGCGCGAGGCAAGCAACTGGCTGTGGTCGGTGACCCCAAACAGTTGCCACCAACGAATTTCTTCAGCAAGTCCGCGGATTCGGACAGTGGCGGTGAAGAACAAGTTGAAGACCTGGAGAGCATTCTTGACGAATGCCTTGGCGCGGGGATGAACCGCCTGAGTCTGCAGTGGCACTATCGCAGCCGCCATGAGAGCCTCATCACCTTCAGCAACATCCACTACTACGAGTCATGCCTGGTCACCTTCCCGTCTCCAGTAACTGATGACGTCGCGGTCAAATTTGAACGGGTAGGCGGGATCTACGACCGCGGGGCGACCCGAACCAATCGAATTGAAGCCGAAGCGATCATCAAGGGCATTGAAAAGCATTACCTGACGCCTTCCAAGACCCATCTAAGCATCGGTGTCGTCACCTTCAATCAACCTCAACAGGCCCTGATCGAAACGCTTCTTGACGCACGGCGCCGCTCAAGCCAGGCGCTGGACCGCGCCATTGCGAGCCGATCCCAGGAGCCGCTTTTCATCAAAAATCTCGAAAACGTTCAGGGAGATGAGCGCGACGTCATCTTCTTCTCCATTACCTTTGGACCTGATGCCGCTGGCAAGACGACGATGAATTTCGGTCCACTCAATGGTGAGGGGGGCCACCGCAGGCTGAATGTTGCCATTTCCCGCGCCCGGGAAGCGGTCGTCATTTACAGCTCTCTGATGCCTGAGCAAATTGAATTGTCTAAAGTGAGGGCAGCCGGGGTTCGCGATCTGAAGCATTACTTGGAATTTGCCATCAAGGGTCCCCGCGCGCTGGTCGAGCAAAGCTTGCCGACGGGGTTGGAGCCCGACAGTCCGTTTGAGAGGGCGGTCATCCGGATTCTGAGGAACCACAACTGGGAAGTCCATCCCCAAGTGGGCTGTTCAGGCTACCGCATTGACATTGGGGTGGTGGACCCAAGAGCGCCGGGGCGGTATCTGGTCGGTATTGAGTGCGATGGCCGCACATATCACTCTGGAGCAACTGCCCGTGATCGTGATCGCTTGCGACAACACATCTTGGAAAAGCTGGGCTGGCGCATTCACCGCATTTGGTCAACCGACTGGTGGCTCAACCCCGAGGGCGAGATCAAGAAAATCATTGAACGATTGCAGGCACTCCTGACAGACGAGGAACAACCAGAAGAATCATTTTTGCTGGATGTTCCCCAGACAGACGCAGCGCAGGAAACGCCGCCGGCAATTCCAACTGATGAAAACGCTCAGCCCACCGTTCCTGTCTACACCTCGGTAGAGCTGAGCGCAGGCAGCCCGGATACGTTCTATGATTACAAAGTAGCGTCGCTGTTGGCTGAACAACTGGCAGACATCATCGAGGTGGAAGGCCCCGTGTCCGAAGTTGTCTTATTCAAGAAAGTGGCGCGGGCTTGGGGACTTGAACGCACTGGTCAGCGGATAGTGCGGCGTCTGACCGCTCTGACTCCATCTGCTGCCGGAAAAACCCAGGAAGGCTCAAACACCTTCTACTGGCCCAAAGCCGTTCAACCCGGATCTCTGAGCTATTTCCGGATAGCGGACGACACCATGGGATCGAAGCGGCATATCGACGAAGTCTGCGTCGCAGAACTTTCCTCCCTGGTACTACACGTATTGCAGCAGACGGGCAGTTCTTCCCGTTTGGACGTAGCCAAATCTGTATGCCGCTCAGTGGGCATGTCAGTTGCGACTGCGACAGCTGTGGAGCGGGCCTTGCTGGCCATCGAGAGCCTCAAGGGGCAAGAAAAAATCATCGACGCAGAGGGATATATACGTCTTCCAGGCTAGACAGCTCGCAAAAAAATAGGGAGGGAGCGCACATGGGAGTTTCGTTCGCTAAAAGCGTTAAATTTGGTGCAGTCAGGTTCAATTTTTCCGGAAGCGGCATTGGAATGTCAGTCGGCATTCCAGGATTGCGGATAGGTACAGGTCCGAGGGGTGCCTACATAGCCGGAGGAATGGCGGGTTTTCGCTACCGCAAGAGCTTGGGCGCGGGCGTCAAGCCGGCCGAAAATCTTGGCCAGCCGGCTCGTATGCCGAGTCAGCATTTAGAGGCAACGCCGCAGCCAAACATCATTGCGACAGTCATGCACGAGGAAAAAAGCGTACTCGAGCTGACGGACTCCAGTGGCGACGCCTTGATTCAATCCATGAATGAGCAGCGACAGAAAACAGTGCTGTGGCCATTCGCTGCCGGCGCCTTGGCCTTCTCATTGATTCTCCTGAAAAATGTCAGCAATGCCTGGCCAGGTTTCGTTATGCCGGGGCTAGTAATTTTGAGTATCGCGTTCGTTATCTGGCTGCATTGGCGGGACAAGATGCGCAAACTGACTGTTTTGTTTTTTGAACCGGATAGCGCAACCACCGCACATTTTGAAGCAATAACGGCGGGCACCCAATCTGCCGCCAGCTCCCGGAAGCTCCAGGCTGTTGCTGCCACCTCCGCCTACGCAGATACGAAATACTCAGCGGGAGCGTCGAGTGGCTTGAAATTGACAAATGCCAGTTGCGTGCTCGGCCAAGCCCCCGGTGTCATTGCCAATGTCGTTGTTCCAATCTTGCAGGCGACGAAGATTACATTGGCTTTCTACCCAGACCGGATTCTGGCGTTTCAGGGCAAGACGGTGGGCGCGATCGACTACGCAGATCTTGAGGTGAAAAACTCACCGGTTACCTTTGTAGAGAGCGAATCGGTGCCTTCCGACGCAACCATCACGGGCAAGACTTGGCAGTATGTGAACAAAAAGGGCTGTCCCGATCGACGTTTCAAAAACAACCGCGAAATGCCTTTGTGCCGGTACAACGAGCTGCGACTGACTACCGGACGGGGTTTAGATATTTATTTAATGTGTTCCAGAGACGGCGGATTTGACGAGCTGGCTCGTGTTCTTCGTGAGCGCAAAGTCAGCGCGCACGAATAGTCGAATAACTCTGGGGACGGCGAATGGAAAATAATTTTAAGCAGAGACTATTTCACATCCTGCATAAACCTTCTCCCCAAAACCCTTGGGCTAGGTATGTCAACTACCTCTTAGCAGCGCTCATAGTGTCCAATGCGCTTTTTGTAGCAGTTGAGACTCTGCCGTCGATAGGGGTGCCTTATCGCCCCTACTTTTTGACATTCGAAGTCCTGTCCACGAGCATCTTTGCGATTGAATATCTGGCGCGACTTTGGGTCTGCGTTGAGCAGGATCGATACTCGCAACCCGTACGAGGGCGGCTCAGGTATGCGCTCAGCCCACTTCCAATACTTGACCTGATCGTCATTCTGACGTTCTGGTCATCGGTAGACTTGAGATTTCTTCGAGTGGCGCGAATGGTTCGCTTGCTCAAGGTTCTCAACATGGCGAACTTCGAGCAGTCCTTGGCGCGTGTCGGTACGGCTTTAAGCAGAAGGAGAGAATTGCTTATCGTGGCTGTGGTCATGATGGTTCTGTGCATTTATGCATCTGCAGCAGTTTTGTACCAAGTCGAACACACCGCACAGCCCAAAGTGTTTTCCAGTATCCCCGATACCCTTTGGTGGGCGATGACGACACTGACGACCATCGGGTACGGCGACATGATTCCGATCACCCCGCTCGGGAAACTATGTGCTGGCCTCATTTCTGTGTTCGGCATAGGAGTATTCGCCCTCCCCACAGCCGTTGTTACCGCTGCGATTGTCGAAGCAGGTACCACCGATACTCGCCCAACAATATGCAGGCATTGTGGGAAAGATACACACCAGCCGGAATTTCGTCATCGGAGCTCATGACCGCTTTCAGTCTGATGCCGACGATGACCGCTGATCACGTGACCGCGCATTACACCAAATCGAACAGCTCCTAAGCAGTCATTGACCAGCGACCACTCATGGCCCATAGCTGTCGCTCAAAGCTCGGAAATGACCGGTCGCTCCCGCTGCGAAGCAGTCTTCGGCTCTTGCCGACCGTAGGACTGCATTGGGCCCTAAGGAGACATCGATTCTTCTCCGAAGCCGACATTTGATGGTCAAGACCAGCGAGGTGGTTAGCGTCTACCGGAATGATGGCCAATGATTACCAGCATCTGCACCTGACCGTGCGCCGGCGCAAGAAGGTCAGGCGTCCCGCCTCGGAACGCGTGCCGCTGCAGCTGGCCCAGGGCGTCAACGAGGTGTGGCGCATGGACTTCGTCAGTGACAGCCTGCCCAACGGCCGGCGCATCAAATGTCTGACGGTGGCCGATGACTTCAGCCACGAGTGCGTGGACATCGCTGTTGACTGGGGCATCTCGGGTGAGTACGCCACCCGGCTGCTCGACCGTGCCGCTGTCTTTCGCGGCTAACCGCTGGCCGTGCGCACCGACAACGGTCCGGAGTTCACCAGCCGAGCCTTGATGGCCTCGGCACATAGCCACGGCGTCAAGCAGATCCTGATCCAGCCAGGCCGGCCCATGCAGAACGGCTACATCGAGAGCTTCAACGGCAAGTTTCGCGACGAATGCCTTAACGAGCAGTGGTTCCAGACGCTGCATCAGGCTCGTTCAACCATTGCCACCTGGCGGCAGGACTACAACGAAGTCAGGCCCCACAGCAGCCTGGGGCGCATCCCGCCGGCCCGGTTCGCCGAGTTGCATCGACAGCGCGCTGGCGATGCAGCTCGATCCACTTCAACCACCACGCAGATCGATTAACCTTGCAACCCCGGGCTTCCTCAATTTGATTGGTATGGCGGAAGGGGGCAGGACAGTCTCTGCCTCCCAAACGCTATTCCCGTCCTCGAAGAGGTCGGCTGGGGCCCGTCCAATAGCGTCGCATAGATGAGGAAGTGCAGTAGGCACCGCTATGGTCCTGCCAACCCCGGCCATGAGCATCAGTAGGTTCTCCAGCGCGGGCCTACTGTCGCCTGCGGTCGTGAGACAGCTGGTGACGAAGATATTTCGAGAGCGAAGCAGCGGCAAATCGTGCCAGGTCTTTGGCCAGATGGGATACGAAAAACTATTCCAGCTTTTCCGTTTTCACACGCTCGGCTCGCATTTCGCAAATACCGGCATACTCACATCCAGCACAGCGCTTGCAAAAGTCTCGAAGTTCAACCGACCTGGAGGTCTTGGCCTCTAGAAGCCCGGATTTTGTCAGCGTCTTTTCGACAAATTCATCGGAAAGCTGGCAACCTCTTAAAAACTTGCCATAAAGGCGAATACGTAAAGGAGGACTGCGCGGTTCGGCATAGCGCTGACGCAACTGCCGGCCCACCCATTCCGGACTCTCGATGTAGCTTAGATCAGTAGTGCGGCTTTTGCCAAAGTTGCGATCCGCAAAAAGGGACATGCGCATGATTACCTCCGTGACACAGACTGCCGCTCGCACTTGTCCCCATTTCACGACACCGTCCTCAAGAATGCTCTCAAGCGCCTCGTGCAGGATATCCTCTGCAGTCTCCGGCTTTGCATCCAACTTCACCTGTCGCTCAAATACGCGCTGGAGGGCACTCTGAATTTCCTTATCGCCGGACAATTCAGCAATAACTCGAAGGGGCGCTGAAATTTCCTCGGACCGAGTGGAACGATTTGGGAAAATCATCGCGTACATCTGGACAACCTTTCCTACCTCACAAAAAGCCCATGTATGAAGGTCGTTTCGCAACTCATCGCGCTCGTCTGGGGTTAGCCGCTTCTCTTGCGATAGGCTTGTACCTTCCGGCATAGCGCGAGTTGTAATTGTGAACATCCGTGATCCGAGGATGCTGTCGACACCTTGTGTGTTATTGATCAACTTCATACCGAAGAAATTCAGTTTCTCCACTTTGCCAGTTTTCATGTTTGTCACGTACTTTGTCGCCGTGGTCTTCTTGTATGACAATTTCAAGTTCTGAATTAAATCGTCAAACTGAGCATCACCATTGGATTTGTTGGCGATGGACTCCAGATCGTCCATAACCATAAATCCGCGCGTCATATCAATGATGCGCGCAATCGTGGCCGCACTAACCTGCCCTACAGGAGGTGGACTGTTGCAGGCGACCTCGCTGATGGCGTTACCCAGCTGACTCTTCCCACTATCTCGCGCCCCCGTCACCAGGATCAGTGGCACGGCGTCGAACGTCGACTGGACATAGCTTGCAGCGATAGCGCAGGCTAGAAGCATAAAGTCATCGTCAAATGGCAGCCAAACCGTTGCCGCCAGGTGTTGCCGGATGCGCCAAACCAAGTTGGAAAGGTTCTGGACTTTGGAACGCCCATTCAGATAATCTTGAATTGACGACCATTTCCATGTCGCATAGAGCGATGCTTTGGGTTCTGCATCTATTAGGGTTCCATCTGGCCATAGCCGCTTAACGATCTGGTGCGCAGGTGTTCCTTTCGGCGCAGGCATATCTGTTGCAACATGCTGTGTCCGGTCGGAGCGGATTACCACGGTCCGATAGCGTTCTACTCGTTGTGAACTATCCATGTCTAGCTCCGCATAGAGGAGCGTAACGACTTCATACAGATAGCCGCCATGAAAGGTTCCGGCAATAGAAACTGGATTTGCAGCGTTGTAGCCCAAGCCCTTGTTGACGTCCGCCTCTTCTAGTGCTCGAAGATCCAGGGGAAACGACTCCAGTAGCAAGCGCTCGAAGTCCATAGCCGATTTTCCAGCCAGGAAGAAATCGTTCCAGTCTTTGTGGCCAACAGGCCAGACACGCCGCATTTCCCGGTAGCTCAACCGTGCGATAGCCTTAGCGTGCTCGTCGCCGGCACTCTTGCCAGTCTTAGGATGGGGCACGTCGCAATCGTGGCCGAGATACACGCATCCCCAAGAATCCCAAAACCCCGGTGATCGCCATTCCTGGGGGAATGCACCGCCTCCATTAGTACTGGTGACAATCAGAAGGCGCTTCGACAACTCTGTCCCTGCGATGGCAGTGCAGATAGCCCACATGTCTTTCGGGCCATCACATACAAACAGGGCCGTATAGGCATCTGTTACCTTGCAGCTGTAGTACGCCCTAGGTACGCCGGCGCTCCAGGCCTTTCTTGGTGGATCGCGGTTGTCTTCGGTGACGCCAGGGATCGCGTAATTCACGTATTTCCCAAGAAATTGTCCGGTACGGTCAAGCAATGGTGCTGCCAGCGCGTTCTCTGTCAACGGTTCACTTTGCCCCTTGGGAACATACGCTTCAGTCAATCCGAGGCGAAAGTACTTGATGATCTCAGGCGAATATCCACGCGTTTTGATCAGCCATTTCATTGCATCCGGCTGATCTTCGAGACGTTTCTGCAAACGCGCGTTGTATGCGATATTGGCTGGCCGTATTCTTGAGCCTGAATGTGCTAGTTCCACCTGCAACTTCTGGCGGTCGAGGCCATCGCGAAAGTTCTTCAGCCAAAGAGATTCTTGCCTCTCTTGAAATCTGAGTGGGTAAGCTAACGCCAATTTGATCAACCTGGACGAGTGAATTGATGACTGCCAAGCTGTTTGAGGCTGCCCTGGGGATT
>NZ_NCJH01000007.1 GCF_002278925.1 Polaromonas sp. 39-63-25 | reverse complement strand
CTTGAGCCCCCTAAAGAGTCGTTCAAGACCAGGACGTTGATAGGTCAGGTGTGGAAGCGCAGTAATGCGTTAAGCTAACTGATACTAATTGCTCGTGCGACTTGACCCTATAACTTTGATTAGATTCAAGGTTGTTATGCCAAAGTGACGCATTCAAAATACTGCACTCGCAAGAGTGCAAGACATTAAATAAAAGCTGATTTGCTCTATGAATTCGATGGGTTGTTCCTTGAACAATCGATCAAAAAGTTATGCCTGATGACCATAGCAAGTTGGTACCACTCCTTCCCATCCCGAACAGGACAGTGAAACGACTTAGCGCCGATGATAGTGCGGATTCCCGTGTGAAAGTAGGACATCGTCAGGCTCTTACAGCAAGATGCGCCCAGTTGATAACGTCAACTGGGCGTTTTCTTTTGTGCGGCTGAAAATGCCCTGGCCTTCAAATGAAAAACTCCGTACCTAAAGACGCGGAGTTTTTTTTATGGGCGCACGGGTCTGGAGCCCTGCTTTGAGCAGGCTATGCCGTTTCTGGATCTTCCGCTGGCCTCAGGCATTGAAGACCATCGCGCCCTCTTTGAGGGCAACCGCGGAGCGAACCAGCTCATCGGTGAGTTGAGCGATCCAATCCACCATGGGAGTGGCGAGGAAAAACCTCTCGCGAATAAGCTGGAAATAACGTGTGCCGGCAGCCCAGTTCGCGAAATCAGCGTAAAGCAGTTGCTGCTGTTCAAGGAGCTTGAACTTGAGCAGGACCTTGGCCGCATGGTGCGCATGCCGTGCCGGGTTCTTGACAAAAGCGTCGAGTCGCTCGCGGGATCGCGCAAGGACCTCTGCCCGGTACATAAACACAGGGCCATGACCAGGGATGACCCAGCGAGGATCCAGCTGCTCAATCAGATCGAGCGTGGCTCCGACCTCACCGAATGCTCTTTCACCTTCCAGTTCCGGGAAAACCACGCCGAACCCCTTTTCCCACAAGGCATCGGCGGAGATCAATGTGCGTGAAGAGGGTTCGAACAGAACAAGCGAATGAGGATCGTGTCCCGGTGCAGCGTGAATTTGCCACATCACATCAGCCAGCGGGATTTCTGCGCCCGGCAAGAGGCAACCGTCGTACTTGAAGCGGGGGCAAAGTTGTCCAGTTGGCAGATAAGTCAGGGCCTCTGCATCCCATATCGCCACCAGATCAGCCTGACCGGGTGGAATAAGGGTCGTAAGTCCGGGATACGCCTGCTGGAGCGCAGCATTGCCGCCACAGTGATCGCTGTGCAAATGGGTGTTCAGCAACAAATTCAATGACCGCCCGCGCAGCGCTGATTGAGCCAGTTCAACAGTCTGGTCCGAATGCGTGCTGTAACCGCTGTCAACAAGAGCACATGACTCGCCCCCCAAAAACAGGACATTGTTTGACGACAGCCAGCCCCGCTCAAAAACCTGGAGGCCTTTGGGCAGCGTCATGTCAGGCATCGCACAGCCTGAAGAGAGCCATCAGGCCGCTGTTCGCAGTTCACGTCGGAGGATTTTTCCGACATTGGTTTTAGGCAGGTCGTCCCGAAACTCGATGTATTTGGGGCGCTTGTAACCCGTGAGATTCTGCTTGCAATACTCGGCAATCTGTTCTTCCGTGAGCGTAGGATCGCTTTTGACGATGAAAATCTTGATGGCCTCCCCCTGCTTGTCGTCTGCGATGCCAATGGCCGCACATTCAACGACACCCGGGCACAGGGAGACGACATTTTCGAGCTCATTGGGAAAGACGTTGAAGCCGGAAACAATGATCATGTCCTTCTTGCGGTCGACAATTTTCGTATAGCCTCGCTCATCCATGATGCCGATGTCCCCGGTTCGCATGAACCCGTCGTCGGTAAAGGCCTTCTCGTTCTCGGCGGGTTGCTGGTAATAACCGGTCATCACCTGCGGGCCCTTGATGCAGATCTCGCCCGACTCGCCAACCGGCAGCGAACGACCCTCATCGTCCTTGATCGCAATCTCTATGCTGGGTAGCGGAAGGCCGATGGTGCCGCTGAACTCGGTATTGAGAACAGGGTTGTTGGTGCCGATCGCGCAAGTCTCGCTCATGCCCCAGCCTTCAATCATGGGGCACCCGGTGACTTGCAACCAGTGTTTGGCCGTTCCCTCGGAGGCAGCCATGCCGCCCGCTTGGGACACGCAGAGATGGGAAAAATCAACGCTCTTGATTTGCGGATGTTGCAGGAGTGCGTTGAACAAGGTGTTGACTGCCGGAAGCATGTGAAACGGGCGCTTTTTCAGTACTTCAATAAACTTCCCGAAATCACGAGGGTTCGGGATCAGTGTCAGATGGGATCCCCAGCGGATCGCCAGCAGGCACAGTGTCAACGCGAAGATATGGTACAGCGGCAATGCAGCGATGCCGTTGGTTTTACTGACATCTCCAAGACGACGCAGAGCCGGGGTGAACCAGGCTTCTGCCTGCAGGATGGCTGCGACGATATTGCGGTGCGTCAGGACCGCGCCTTTGGACAAACCTGTGGTCCCGCCTGTGTATTGCAGAAAGGCGACTGAATCCAGAGTGCTTTGGGCGGGTTTGAGGACCATCCCCCCACCGTCGGTGATGGCGCGTTTGAAAGGTGTCACTGTGCGGCCATTGGTCAGCGGCAGTTTGTAAGCTGGGACCATTTTTGCGAGGTGCCGGACGGCGAAGGTGATCCAGCGGCCATACCAGGGGCCCAGCAAATCCCCCATGGACGCGATCACAACGTGTTTGACGGGCGTCCTGTCAATCACCTCTTCAAGCGTCCCCGCAAAATTCTCCAGGATCACGATGCTGGTGGCGCCCGAGTCCTTGAGCTGGTGCTCGAGTTCGCGTGCGGTGTAGAGCGGGTTGACGTTCACGCAGGTGTAGCCAGCGCGCAGGATTCCCGCCATGGTGACCGCAAACTGCGGAATATTCGGCAGCATGATGGCCACCCGCGCACCGGGCTCCAGTCCCAGATGCTGCAACCAAGCGCCTAGCGCTGAGGACAGCTCATCCAGCTCCCCGTAGGACATCCAGCGATCCATGCAGACTGAAAAAGGGCGCGTTGCATTTTTCCTGAAGGAGTCCTCAAGCAACTGGTTTAGCGAGCGGAACTGCTCGGGGTCGATGTCGTGCGGCACACCCTCGGGATAACTCTTGAGCCAGAACTTGTCCATTAAAAACTCCTTGTGCGCCATTGTGAAAGCAGCGGAGCATCACGCGTATGGGGCTTGTCCTAATGCAGAGGTGTACGGACAAGAAGTTGACGCAAAAAGGTCTCGCAGGCGACAGCATCATCGCTGAAGAGGGAATGAATCAAGGCTGATTCCCGGGCCTCCACCACATTCAAAAATTCCGTGGCGCCTTTCATCTGGGAAAAAGCATCAAACCCGGCTTCAAGAAAATTCTGCAGTGCGCTCAGTCCTGCGGCTGCCGCCGGCGTCCGCATCATCTTCAGCAGGCTGCGCAGGCCCCGCATATGTGTGAGGTGGTCAAGCTCCTGGCCGAGGTGCAGAACCACCTGCAGTTGCCGCTGCCGCGCCGCCATGTCACCGACCGCGCGCCAGCACCGGATGTAGCGGGCGGCCTGTCCGCCTGCACGGTCGAGCAGCCATTGCTGCGCCATCCGGTCATCCAGCGCCTCGGTCAGGGCGTGCACTTCGGCCAGAGCTGCCGCTGTTTCGGCCACCGCCTCGGGGAAAAGACGGGCGATGGTGTTTGCAATCCGGGAAAACTGCTGGTCCCGCTGCGCATAGTCCTTGTCGCCATACAACTCGTCCAGGAAAAAAGAAGCTGCTCGCCGATAGCGGTGGCTGTCGAGGAGGTCGGCGTAAGTTGCCGTGAAACGCTGCGCCTGGAAACGCTTGACCTCCAGGCAGGCGACATGAAGTTCGGGGTTGGCCAGGCGGCTTTGCCGCAGCAGCGAAACGACCTGCATGGCTTCGCGAATTCGGGAGGCGGCTGGGTCCATATAAACACCGAGTTTATCTAGGTGTGGCGCCCTATTGAAAGCGCAGGCGTGCATGCGAAACTCCAGCCATGCAAAGAAGGACCTTACTCAAGCTCGGTGTGCTATCCGCAGAGGTGCTGGTCCTTGCCGGTGGCGCAGCAGCCCTGCTGTCGCCGGGTTTGCGCGAGGGCCTGCTCAGTCCCGCCGGTCGCGAGGTCTTCAAAGCCGTCGGCCGTGCCGTGCTCGATCAAAGCCTGCCGCGCGAGGATGCCCCGAGGCAGGACGCCCTGACGGGTTTGCTGAACCGCGTGGATGAACTGGCCCTGGCATTGCCACCCCATGCGCAGGCCGAGCTCTCGCAACTGCTGTCGCTGCTGGCCAGTGACCCGGGGCGCCGCGCACTGGCCGGACTGGGTGATCAGTGGTCCTTGGCCACAGAGGCCCGGATCCAGCAGTCACTCCAGCAGATGCGGCTGTCGGGGCTGGTGCTTCGCCGGCAGGCTTATGCCGCATTGCATGACATCACCGCAGCGGCTTATTTTTCAGATCCGTCCACCTGGCCGCAACTGGGCTATCCCGGTCCGGTACGGATCTGAAAGTAGTGAATACCGCATGAGTCACATCCCAGACCCGATCCTTGAGGGTTTGACGCGCGGCTGGAAAGTTCTGGGCGGCGCCCTGGGCCCCGCACCCGAAAAAATTGTCTGCGATGTTGCCATTGTCGGCAGCGGCGCCGGTGCCGGCATCACCGCCGAGTTGCTTGCCAGGGCCGGTTTGCAGGTGGTGATGATCGAAGAGGGGCCGCTGAAAAGCAGCAGCGACTTCCGCCAGAGGGAGTCGGACGCCTATCCGCAGCTTTACCAGGAGAGTGCTGCGCGAAAGACCGAAGACAAGGCGATCAACATCCTGCAGGGTCGCTGTGTCGGTGGCTCCACCACCGTCAACTGGACCAGTTCTTTCAGGACGCCCGCGCCGACCCTGCAATTCTGGCAGGACCGGTTTGGCCTGGCGGACTACAGCGTGGAGGCGCTTGCCCCCTATTTTGCCCAAGCCGAGCAGCGCCTGAACATCCTGCCGTGGCTCACCGCCCCCAACGAAAACAATGACTTGTTGCGCCGGGGGGCGGCCAGACTGGGTATCCAGGCGGCGGCCATTTCGCGCAACGTCAAGGGCTGCTGGAGTCTGGGCTCCTGCGGCCTGGGTTGCCCGACCAATGCGAAGCAATCCATGCTGGTGACCACCATCCCGGCCGCGCTGGACCGTGGTGCGCAATTGCTGACCGAAATGCGCGTGGAAAAGTTCGAACTGGCCAACGGCAAGGTCATCGCGCTGTACTGCCGCCGTGTGATGCCAAATGGGGCTCCAGACCCCGCTACATCTGCGCAGATGGCTACTAAAATAATAGCAAAACATTTTGTGCTGGCGGGTGGTGCGATCAATTCACCGGCGGTGCTGCTGCGTTCGAACGCACCCGATCCGCACGGGCTGCTGGGAACCCGGACTTTCCTGCATCCGGTGGTGATGAGCTCGGGGGTGTTCGAGCAGAAAGTCCAAGCCTGGAGCGGCGCTCCGCAAACCATTTACACCGATCATTTCCTCGACACCCAGGCCATCGATGGGCCCATCGGCTACAAGCTGGAGGCGCCGCCGCTGCATCCCATTATTTTTGCATCGACGGTGCCGGGTTTTGGCCAGCGCCAGCAGGCATTGCTGGAGAGGTTCCCGCACAACCATACCCTGCTGGCTTTGCTGCGTGACGGCTTCCACGACCAGTCACGCGGCGGAAAAGTCAAATTACGCGCAGACGGCTCCGCCGTGCTGGATTACCCACTGACCGACTATGTGATGGACGGCGCCCGCCGCGCCTTGCTGTCGATGCTGGAAATCCAGTTCGCCGCAGGCGCACGCCAGGTGCTGCCCCTGCATGAAATGGCCCACCCCTACACAAGCTGGGGCGAAGCGCGCGATGCGGTCAACGCCCTGCCCATGAAGCCGCTGCTCACCAAGGTCGTGAGTGCGCACGTGATGGGGGGCTGCGGCCTGGGCGGCGAGGAAAAGCGGGGGGTGACGCGACCCGACGGCGTGCACTGGCAGCTTGACAACCTGTCGGTTCACGATGGCTCGATTTTTCCCACCAGCATTGGGGCCAACCCCCAGTTGTCGATTTACGGCACCGTGAACCGGCTGGCGCAGGGACTGGTCAAAAGGCTGACGGGGCGCGACGTCGCCCTGGCCTGAGCCGCAACCGGCGAGACTCCACCCATGCTGGCACGCCTTCAGCAACTGATCACTGTGTCGCTGCTTGCCGCCGCGGCCGGATGGTTGGTGTTTTCCTGGGAGAGCTCGGCGCTGCTGGCCCTGGCTGGCTTTGGGGTCCTGGTGCTGGGCTACTCGGGCTTTCTTGCCCTGGAGTTTGTGGCGCTGCGATTCATCAACCGGGGGGATCCCGTGCCGCGTCCGGCGTGGCAAGAACTCGCCGGTGCCTGGCTGGGCGAGACGCTCGTGGCCCCCCGGGTTTTTTGCTGGCACCAACCTTTTCGCTCCCTGGCGGTTCCCGATCAGTTGTCGGTGAACGCTGTCGAAAAAGGCCGGCGTGGGATCGTGTTCATCCATGGATTTTTCTGCAATCGGGGCTTCTGGACCCCCTGGCTGAAGCGGCTTCAAGGGACGGGGCACGCATTTGTCGCCCTCAACCTGGAGCCGCCCTTTGCCTCCATTGACGACTACGCACCGTTGATCGACGAGGCGGTCCAGCGCGTGACCGCGGCCACCGGCCTGCCGCCGCTGATCGTGTGCCACAGCATGGGGGGGCTGGCCGCCCGTGCCTGGCTCAGGATCATGAAGGCCGAGGCGCGGGTCTGCCATGTGGTGACCATCGGGACGCCGCATCGGGGCACCTGGCTGGCCCGTTTCAGCCTTGTCACCAACGGCCGCCAGATGCAATTGTCCGGACCCTGGCACCGGGAGCTGGACCTGGACATGCCGTCCCACCGCCATGCACTGTTCACTTGCTGGTATTCCAACTGCGACAATATCGTGTTTCCCAGCTCCACTGCGACGCTTCCCGGTGCTGACAACCGGTTGGTGCACGGTGCCGCTCACGTGCAACTTGCATTTTTGCCGCAGGTCATGGATGCGAGCCTCGCGCTGGTCGGGCTCGATCCGTAAAAATTGGCAGACGCGTTAGCTAAAACTTCTTACTCGGTAACAAATTGTGTAAGCTAGAGGCCGGCCGCGTTTCGCTTAATGCTTGGGATAAAAATGCCTCTGATAGTGGTCATGGAAGACGACGCCGCCACGCGGACGCTGGTGGCATCGGTGCTCAGGAAAGACGGGTACGACGTACTGTCGGCCGACAACGGCCTGTCCGGGCTCGAGCTGGTGCGCCAGAACAAGCCGGACCTGGTCATCAGCGATGTGCAGATGCCGGTGATGGACGGGTTTGCCATGCTGCAGGCCCTGCGTGCCGGTCCGGCCATCCTGGGCACGCCGGTGGTCCTGCTGACCTCGCTGCAGGAGCGGGCCCATATGCGCATTGGCATGACCAGCGGTGCCGACGACTACATCACCAAACCTTTCCGCCCCGGCGAGTTGCGCGAGGCTGCGGCCGCGCAGCTGAACAAGCGTCACATGCAGGCGGCCGTACAGGTCATGGCGGTGGAAGCTGCGGTGCAGGCCGCCCTGGAGGACCAGAAGCAGCATCTGGCCCGCCTGTATGAAAAAAAACTGGCCTCCGAACTGAGCGACAAGTGGCCTGCGGCGGATGCATCGAGCCAGGACGAGAAGTTTTCGAATGCCACCGTCCTGTTCGTCGACGTGCTCAATTACGCGGGGCTGGCTGAAAAACTCTCCAGCACGGAGTTGAGCGATGTGGTGCGGCAGTTCTACAACAACGCCGGCGATACCGTGCATCTGTTCGGCGCGCGTCACATGCAATTTGTTGGCGAGGGCCTGATGGTCGTTTTTGTCGACAGCACGGACACGACCTCGGTCAATCACGGCTTACGTGCCGCCCGTGCCGCCCTGGGCCTGCTCGACGCTGCCAAACGCGTGCAGCAGTTTCTCAATTCCCATTTCCCCGGGCAGGGGCTGCCGCGTTTCGATGTCAGCGTGGCCTTGAACAGCGGTCCCGTGGCGCTGGCCCGACTTGAAGATCCCCTGCATGGCAGTGTGCAGATACTGCCGGTGGGCGACACGGTGAGCGCCACGTTGCTCCTGCAGAAGCAGGCCTACAAGGCTGGCTGGCAGATCGCAGCCAGTGTGGCCATGTTGCGCGGTGTTACGGGCGCGGTGAACACCGGTGGGCGGGCGCTGGTGTCCCTGCCCGGTCGGACGGCCGCCATCGATGCCGCCGAGTTGCTGGGCCTGGCGCTCGCCTGACCAGTGGGTGAGTTGGCAGATCGCAGCTCCATGCCAAGGAAAACGTTTTCCCTGCGCCGGGTCCTGGTGGCCAGTTTGCTGGTGTTTGCGCTCGTGCCGGCGGGGCTGGTGGCCTGGCTCATGGCGCGCAGCAGTGACCAGGCGGTGCAGGAGCTGGCCGGGGGAATTTTGTTCAACGTGGCGGCCAGGGTGCAGTCTGGAACGGAAGCCCATTTGGGGCAGGCACACACCATACTGAACGGCCTGTTTCCCGAGCGCCTGAGCACCACCCAGACCGAGCAGGCCCGAGACTGGCTGCGCCAGAGTTCGGCCTTTGAGTCCATGGCGTTCGCGCTGGGCAGACAGTCAGCAGATGTGCCCCACCTTTATTTCGGCAACAGCCGGGGCGAGTATTTTTCGGTGGAAAACGCAAGTGTTGGCACGACCGTGCAGTTCCGTGGCCCCGCGGACACGGGGCTTCAGGCCTTCACCGCGCGCCGGCCCGGCGACCGCAGCCGGCCTCTGGCAGTTGCGCAGACCCACTTCGAGCCCCGCACCCGGGGCTGGTACCAGGGGGCCCTGGTCGCCAAGGGCCGCGTGTTCTCCCCGATTCAGGTGGTTCCCGGGAAACCGCAACTGTTCGTGACGCTGTCCCAGCCAGTGTACGACGTGGATGGAGGCGCAGCGGGCGTGTTTGGTGTGGACCTCTATCTGCAGCGGCTGGCCGACCTGCTGCAAACGCAACGCATCAGCGCTCGTGGTGCGGCTTTCGTGGTGGACGAGCGGGGGTGGCTGGTCGCCGGGTCGGCCGGGGACCCCTTGTTCGACGACGCGCCGGGGCAGTCTGCGCGGCGAAGCCCCCAGCACAGCGCGAACCCGGTGATTCGCGAAAGTTTTGCAGCGCTGCAGCGCGAGCAGGCCCGCAAGCGCGAGGATTCGGTGGCCGTCAACACGGCGTTGCAGCGGATCCCCATGCAGGGCGGCACCCTGCTGATGGTGCAACGCCCCTTCGGCGAATCAGCGGGCTTGCGCTGGACCCTGGTGGTGGCCGCGCCCGAGAGCGATTTCACCGCTGAGATCACTCGCGCCTGGAAGGTGTCCCTGACCCTCATTGGCGGGCTGGTCCTGCTTGGGGCGGCCGCAGCGTTTTATGTCGCCAACCGCATCGGGCGCCGGCTCAAGCGCCTGAGCGTGGCTGCGCAAAAACTCGGGCGGGGTGAAGTGCCGCGCATCGACAGCGGCACGCATTTGCGGGAGGTTATGGAGCTTTCGCGGGTCATGCACTCCAGCGCCGAGCAACTGAAGCATTACCGTGCCGAGGTGCAGGCCAAAGCCCGGGTGATCGAAGAGGCCAACGAGCGTCTGGAGGAGCGGGTGGCACAGCGCACGGTCGAGCTGCTCGCCTCGCGTGAAGAGGCCTTGCAGGCAGCCCGGGCCAAAGCCGCATTTCTGGCGACCATGAGCCACGAGATCCGCACCCCCCTGAACGGCGTGGTGGGCATGAGTACCCTGCTCGCCGAGACCGCGTTGGACGACGAGCAGAGCGACTACCTGCAGACCATCCGCCTGTCGAGCGACCAGTTGCTGGCCGTCATCAACGACATTCTGGATTTCTCGAAAATCGAGTCGGGCAAGCTGGATCTGGAATCTGAACCCCTGAGCCTGCGCAGTGCGATCGAGGGGGCCTGTGACATTGCCGCCCCCCGCGCCCGGGAAAAAAACCTGGAGCTGATCGTTGACGTGCCGGAGGCCGCGGGCAACGGCTCGCCTGCCCTGCCGGCAGCGATCTCCGGAGACGTGACGCGGATCCGCCAGGTGCTGATCAACCTGATCAACAACGCCGTCAAATTCACTGAAAAAGGTGAAGTGACCGTGAGTGCGCGTTCCTTGCCCAACCCCGGTGACCCGGCCCGGGTGCGCGTCGAATTCCGCGTGTCCGATTCCGGCATAGGTATTCCGTCCGACCGCGTGGGCTCGCTGTTCCAGGCCTTCACCCAGGTAGACGCTTCCACCACGCGCAAGTACGGCGGTACCGGCCTGGGGCTGGCGATATGCAAGCGGCTGGTCGAACTCATGGACGGCGACATCGGCGTGGACAGCGTGCCGGGCAAGGGCTCCACCTTCTGGTTCACGATCCAGGCGCCGCCGGCCGAACTGCCCGCGGTGGCTGCAACTGTCGACGCGGCTGCCCTGCATGGGAAACGCGCGCTGGTGGTGGACGACCACGTCACCAATGTCCGGGTCCTGACGCGGCAGCTCCAGCTATGGGGCATGCAGGTGACTACCGCCGAGTCAGGCGCGCAGGCCTTGCAGGCGCTGGCGCTGGCGCAAAACGGGGGGGCGCTGCCAGACCTCATCATCACCGACATGCACATGCCTGAAATGGATGGCGTGGCGCTTTCCCGCGTTATCAAGGCCACGGCGCCGTTGGCCGCAATACCGCTGGTGCTGCTGACGTCCGGTTTCATGCCGCCAGGCCATGAGGCCGCCCGGCTGTTCGAGGCGCGGCTGCTCAAGCCCGCCCGGCAGCGGCAATTGTTCGACGCGCTGGCACGCTGCCTGTCGGTACCGGGCAGCCAGAAGTCGCCCTCGGAATCAACCGCCGCCGAAGGCCTGGCCGTTGCGAAAAACCTGACCTTGCTGGTGGTGGATGACAACGCTGTCAATCTCAAGGTGGCCTGCGCCATGCTGGCCAGGCTGGGTTACCACACTGCCACCGCGCTGGACGGGCGCGAGGCGGTGCAGGCCGTGGCACGTGCCCACGGTGCGGGCTCGCGCTTTGGTGCGGTGCTGATGGACATCAACATGCCGCGCATGAACGGCTTTCAGGCCACCCAGCAAATTCAGGCCATGATGGGCAGGAATGCGCCCCCCGTCATTGCGCTGACCGCGGCCGCCTCTCCCGAGGACCGCGCCCGCTGCACGGCGGCGGGTATGGACGACTACCTGACCAAACCGCTGCATGTTGCCGCGTTGGCCCAGGCACTGGAGCGCTGGCTGCCCATGATGACGGCCGCTGCGGGAGGCTCTGGTGGATTTGCAACGGCTCCCCCGGTGCGGGGCCAGGGGATCGCCGCCGGGCCGCAGGCTGTGGCGCCGACGCCAAAAAGTGGCCCTGTGCCTGCGGTTGAACCCGTGCTGATGGACCTGGAGCGCCTGGCCCAGTTCAAGGAGTTCGACGACGACGCGCTGACCATGACGCGCGAGGTGATCGGCCTGTTTGTCGCCGACGCCTCCCAGCGCCTGAGCGCCATTGAAGAGAGTATCCGTGCCGGCGACGCTGCCGCCCTGGCTTGGGCGACCCACGCCCTGATAGGCGCTACCAGCAACGTCGGCGCCGTGGCCATGCAAACCGTGTGCAGTGAGCTGGAACTGGTGGCAAAAACCGGTGAGATCCCGGCCAACGCCCTCCAGCAACTGGAAAGGCTTCAGACCTACTGGGCCAAGACCAGCGTCATCCTTGACACTTGGGTCTGAGGCTGCCGTCTTTTTGCGGGTTTCGGGAAGTTAGGAGAGCATATTTCCTGGCGTGAGCTTCGTCCATGAAAAGTTTGCACCCACTTACTGATGGTGAATTCGACCCTGTGGTGTGCTGGGGAAATCATCAAATCCGGTCAGATTCGGTCTACGGTCACCTCAAGTGTCATCTGCAATTGTGACTTTGTTCACAAAATCGAGACTCCATATTCACTATCCAGAATCGGGCAGGCTTCATACGCTTAACAACCTGTAACAGCTAAGCCCTGAAGATGAACACCCTGTTGACCGCTGGATTCCTGGATGCTTCCCTGCCACAGGACGCGACCCGCCCGCACGCAGGTCCGGACGTGCTGTCGCTGCTGGTTGACGTACTGGGCCACGGCGTCATTGTGGTGGGTGAGCACGGCCAGATCATCCACGCCAATCGTGCGGCCCGCACCGAGCTGAACCGTCATCGGGTGCTCAACAGGGTGGGCGGGGAAGTCCATGCCACGACGCCGGCAGACTGCAAAACGCTCCAGAATGCCTTGGGCAAGGCGGTGGCAGGCAAGCGCAGCCTGATCAATGTGTCTGGCGCCGGACTGACCCTGACGCTGGCCGTTGTGCCCCTCAAACCCGACGCCGATGCCTGGGATGCCCGCATCGCCCTGCTTTTTGCGCGTGCCGAAGTCTGCGAATCCGGCATGTTCGGTTTTTTTGCGCGCAGTTACGGGCTGACCCAGACTGAAGAGCAGGTGCTCGCCATCTTGTGCCGGGGCCTGAGCACGCCGGAAATTGCCGTCCAGCTGAAGGTGGCTGTTTCCACGGTACGCAGCCATGTGCGTAGCCTCTGCGCAAAAACCGGGTCCAGCGGTGTGCGCGAGCTGGTGAACCGTGTCGCCGTTTTGCCACCGGTGGCGCCTTTGCACCTGGCCCAAATTCACTGAAAGGGCCTGTTGCCCCCAAGCGGCCCACACTTGGGGGCCGCCGCGTGCTAGATTACGGCTCATCATGAGCACGTCAATACCTTCAAACGAAGACCTTTTTACGCCACTGGTTCCCGAGTTGCGCTCGCTGGCTCGCCGCGGCGTGTTGCGGACCTACCGAAAAAATGCGGTGTTGATCAATGAGGGTGAATCCGGCGACAGCCTGTTTGTCCTGCTCAAGGGAAGTGTCAAGGTATTCGCCATGGACGAAAGCGGACGCGAAATCACTTACGGGACGGTCAATGCGGGCGACTATTTCGGTGAGATGTCGCTCGACGGCGGGCCCCGATCTGCCTCGGTGATGACGCTGGAGCCCTGCACTTGCGCGGTGCTGAGCCGGGCAGATGTCAGTGAACACCTGGTGGAAGAGCCTGAATTTGCCATCAATCTCGTGGTTCAGGTGATACGCCGGGCCCGTTCCGCGACAGAGACGGCGCGGAACATGGCGCTGCTCGACGTATACGGGCGACTGGTTGCCTTGCTGGAAGAGCGTCGGGAAGACACCGGCGAAGCACCCGGCGGCAGCGCCACGCTGGAGTCCATCACCCATCAGGACATCGCCAATCGCGTGGGCGCCTCGCGCGAGATGGTCAGCCGGCTGCTCAAAGACCTCGAAAAAGGGGGCTACATCGAACTGGGCATCCGGCGCATCACGTTGCTCAAGAAACTGCCCAGCCGCTGGTAGGCCGGTTCGGGTGGCCTATTTCCCGTATGGCGACGAGTCGCTGCCAATAGCGCAAATGGCTGTTGACCGCTTGTGTGCTCAAGAGGTCACGGCCGTGGGCCCCGCCTATCGCTGCGCATGTTTTGCAGTTCCTTCCAAATTGCTCAGGAAGCTCGCCGACAAAGCCGGGGAGGCTGATCGCCATGTCATCCATGGCCACATGGAAAGTGCCTCGCGCCTTCGTACGCAGCGCAGCGCATGGGCTCCCCAGGCGCCGGCAGCGTCACTGCCGCAGGCGCTTCATTCCGCCCCGTCCTGGCGGCGCAGTATTTTTGATGCAGGCACGGACACCGTGCTTCCAGGCAAGCCCGTACGGGACGAGGGCGACAAGCCGGTCAAGGATCACGCCGCCAACCAGGCCTATGACAATGCCGGCATCACGCTTGATTTTTACCTGAAGGTTTTTGGCCGGCATTCGATCGACAACCGCAGCATGCGGGTCGAGTCTGCGGTGCATTTCGGAAAAAATTTCGGCAATGCGATGTGGACCGGCGACCGGATGGTCTACGGAGATGGCGACCAGAACGTGAGTGGATTTACCGCTGCACTGGACATCATTGCCCATGAACTCACGCACGGCGTCACGCAGCACATGATCGCTGGCGGGCTGGGTGTTGTTCGGGTGGCTCCGAAGGATCGCGAATTCAAGGAGCAGACACATGCGCTCCAGGGGCAGAGCGGCGCGCTCAATGAGTCTTTTTCCGATGTTTTCGGCAGCATGGTCAAACAGTGGCACGCGGGGCAGGACGTCGCGCAAGCCAACTGGTTGCTCGGTGAGCACATGCTTGCGCCGCAGCACGGCCGGGCCATCCGCTCTCTCAAGGACCCAGGCAACCGCCAGCTGACGTGGTACGAAGACGAGCAGTTCAAGAACATGGAGCAGTATGTCGATGGCGCTGACGTGCATGACGGCTCCGGCATTCCCAATCACGCCTTTTACCTGGCGGCCCGAAAAATAGGCGGGTACTCCTGGGAAAAAGCCGGGCCGATCTGGTACGAGGCCTTCGCTAAACTCAAGCCCAAGGCCAGTTTTCAGGATGCAGCGCGAGCAACCACAGACGTGGCCTCCCAGCGCTTTGGCGTTAAGTCAAAAGAATGCAAGGCCGTCATGTCGGCCTGGCAGGCTGTCAAGGTGATCACCTGAACCCGGGTGCAAATGCCTTGCTTTGTGAGGGGTACCGTGTAACGATTCGTAGTGGTCCCGTTGTGTGTTGTTGAGAGTTCTTAAAGAAATGTCGTTGCGCTGTGGCTCATGCCTGACTGTTAACCCCGACGGAAACCGGTTCTGTGAGGGGTGTGGGGCGGGCTTGCCGCAGGTTTGCCGCCATTGCGGCCAGGAGTCCAGCCCTTCGGCGCGCTTTTGTGGTGCGTGCGGCACTCCCCACGCCGGCGCCGCCCCGGGTGTTGCAGCCGCCCCGCCGGGCGTGACATGGGGCGAACTCAAACAGGCCACCGTCCTTTTCGCCGATATCGTGAGCTCCACGGAGCAGATCGCCGACCTGGATGCCGAGCAGGCGATGGATCGCCTGGGCCCTGCCTTGGCGCGGATGTGCGCCTCGATCGAGAAGTTTGACGGAACAGTCATACGAACACTGGGCGACGGTGTCATGGCCATCTTTGGCGCGCCCAGGGCGCTGGAAGGTCACGCCTTGCTGGCCTGCGAAGCCGCGCTCGACATGCAGCGGGCCTTCGCCCCGGAGGGCCAGGGCTTGCGCATTCGGGTCGGCTTGCATTCAGGGCAGGTGGCGTCGGATCCACAGAACGCCGACGGCAAGGGAGGGGGAGCCCACGGGCTCACCATCCATCTCGCGAGCCGGGTTGTGGGGCTCGCCGATCCCGGCGGTATTTGCCTGACCGAAAGCTGTTATGCGCTGGTTCGCACTCTCTGTGAGGTGCAGCCCATGGGGCAGCATGTCCTGAAGGGGATCTCAGGGCAATCCGCGATCTATGCCTTGACGGGGTTCAGGATGGCCTCGTCGGACCAGCATTTTCATCCGGCCAGCCTGACACCCTTTCTTGGTCGGGACCGGGAAAGTGATCTTCTCAAGCAGGCCCTGCTCGTCACCGAGCTAGGGCAGGCCCGGGTGGTGGGCATCTCGGGTGAACCCGGTGCGGGCAAGAGCCGGCTGTGCCACGAGTTCGTCCAGTGGTGCCGGGCCAGGCAGGTTCCCGTTTTTGAGGTGCGTGCACAGCCTTATGGCCACGCAACGCCCCTGCAGCCGGGGTTGAGCCTTCTCAGAACCTTCTTTTTCCGCATTCTGCCTGCCGACGATGCCGCCGCCGCCAGAAGCCGGATTGTCGAGCGCATGGCCGAGCTCGGCTCCCCGGCGGAAGCCGACCTGGCCTTGCTGTACGAATTTCTCGGGGTGGCGCAGGCCGGCAGCGCGCCGTCCGCGCTCAGTCCCAAGGCGCGCCACACCAGGTTGCTCAATGTGGTGCGCGAGCTGGTCAAGCATGATGCGGCCACGACGTCGGTGATTCTCATCGAAGACCTCCACTGGCTGGACGAGGCCAGCGAAGAGTTCGTTGCGACACTGGTTGAGGCGGCCGCCGGCACCCAGACCATGGTGGTCCTCAATTTCCGGCCGTCGTACCGCCTGCCTTGGGCCCAGTTTGAAAACTTCGAAAAAATCGACCTCGGGCAATTGAGCCTCAGGGAAACAGAGCATCTCGTCAGGGTGCTGATCGGGCCCCGTGCCGAACTCCAGGACATCTGTGAACTGGTGGCAGCGCGAAGCGGCGGCAATCCTTTTTTTGCAGAAGAGCTGGTGCGTTCGCTGGTCGACCGCGGCTATTTTCTGGAGGGCTCCGATCTTCGCGCCGGAGGGCTGGAGGCGATAGAGCGGGCCTTGCCCGCTACCGTGCAAGCTGTGATTGGCGCCCGCCTTGACCGTCTGGGCGAGCCCGAAAAAACCCTGCTGCAGATGTGCGCCATCATCGGCAAGGAGATCCCGCTCGCCGTGCTGGAACACATGGCCAGCCCGCTGGCCAAGGTGATCGAAAAAGGGCTCGATGGCCTGTGTCACGCTGAACTTATCCTGCCGCAGCCTGCCGTGGGTGGCCGCCGCTTCACCTTTCGCCACCCCCTGATCCAGGAAGTGGCCTACAGCGCGCAGCTCAAGGTGCGCCGCGGCCCGCTCCACGGCGCGGTGGCGGTGGCGATGGAAGTGTATTACCGCGATCAGCTCGATGAGTATGCGGGCCTGATTGCCTACCACTACGAGTCGGCAGGGCAATTCCTCGAGGCTGCGAGCCATGCCGCACGTGCCGCGCAGTGGGTGGGCTCCACCAACTCGGCGCTGGCGATCAAGCATTGGCACAAGGTGCGGGCGCTCCTGCAGGAGCAACCCCGGTCTGCCAGAACCGACAACCTGCGTGTTCGGGCCGGCGGCCAGATCTGCGTGCTCGGCTGGCGCGAGGGGTTGACCCTGCAGGAGGTGCAGCCCTTTATCGACGAAGCCATGGAACTTGCCGGTGAGGTGGACGGCAGACTGATTCAATTGCTGGTGATGGCTGAAGGCAGAATGCTCCAGGCCAGCGGAGGCCCTGCGGACGGTTATGTTGAACGTCTTCAGAAAGCGCAATCACTGATGGCGCCTGGTGCCGACCCGGGGCGCGCTGCGATGATCAATGCCGCATTGAGTCAGGCCTATGCCTGGGCCGGCATGCTGGGCGAAGCCCTGGAGGCAAACAGCAGCGCGCTTCGTGACATCGGGGAGATTGACAGGTTCGACCGCGAATGGATTGGCTTCAGCATCGAACACTGGGTCATGGGGATGCGGGGCCGGTTGCTGACGCGGCTGGGGCGTCTGGATGAAGCCGAGCAGTGCCTGAAGGAGTTGCTGGACATGGGGCAATCATCAAATGACCCGGTGATCCTGCAGTTCGCCCGCTTCGGCTATATAGAACTGGCTTGGTGTCGCCACGATGCCGCGCTGGCAGAGGCACATTACGCTTATGTCGCCGAGATCGCTGCAAAATACGAAAGTCCTTACCTGCGGGTTTTTGCGTTGAGTTGTCGCGCTACGGTGGCAAGCATTGGTGGCGACTTTGACACTGCGGCACGTACCTATTCGGAGGCATTGGCACTTGTCAGGAGTGACCAGGTTGCGATGGAGTTTGAAACCGAAATCCTGGCCAGCCTCGCCGAGTGTTATCGGGGCTTGGGGAGTTTTGAGCAAGCCCTGGCCGCTGCCAGTGAGGCGATCGCCATTTCGCGCCAGCGCAGTACGCGGCTGCCGGAGTGTCGCGCCCTGATCACCCTGGCATCGGCAACGCTGGATACCCACGGGCTGGCGCGGGTGGCCGATGCGCAGGCCCTGTTTGCGGAGGCCGAGGCGCTGGTGCAGCTGACCGGTGCCTCGATTTATGAGTCGACCTTGCTGCGCGAACGGGCCCGTCTGGCCATGCTGATCCATCAGCCCCCCGAAAACACTGGGGTCAGCGTCGGACAAGCAGCGTGAATTCGCGCATGCCGTAGCCTTCGATCAGCTCCACTTTTGCTCCGAACTGCCGCTCGCAGTGGCTTGCCCACACATCCGGTGACACACGGTAGAGCTCTGGGATGGCCTGCATGTCCGGCCCAGGAGGCGCCAGGAAGTTGACTGCAAAACCAAGACGGCTTGCGGCATGCATCCCGGCCAGCGTCTGCTGGATGAAAAGCGTCCAGCGGACCGTGGGCTGGTTCAGCTTCACATTAAAAATGCCGCTGGCGACCGAGTAGTCGGCCACGCGGGGAATGTCACCGGTCACCACAAACTGAGAGCGCATGGAGGGGCGCGGGGACGGTTTGGCCTGGTCGATCATGGCCTGAGAGAGGTCGGTGCCGAGGTAGTCCACCTTTGCGCCCCGATGCCGTTTGGCCAGAAAGGCCAGCAGCGCGCCATAACCGCAGCCCACATCGTTTAGCGAGAACGGCTGGCGGAAGTCGCACAACTTGATGAGTTGCACAAAGCGAAGTTCCTGGGTTGGCTGGCAAGTCCAGTCCACCCCGAGGGCAGTCGCGCCATGTGCGAGAACTTTTTGTGAGTAATAACGCTCAATGCCCGAGTGCACCTGGACAAGCCGCGGATCGGGGGAGGACGCCCTGGTGATGGCGATGGTGCCCGCCCCCGCTTTCATCACTTGGCCGTTTTCTTGGCCGCTTTTGCCGCAGGTTTGGCTGTTGGTTTTGCTGCCTTGAGCGCCATGGTGGGCAGGGAGATGGTCAGGTAATCCTGGTTGAAATAGGCGACCGGCCGGTCCTTCTCCTTGATCAGCACACGTGTGTTGCCCTTTTCTGCCCGCATGTCATGAAATGTGAAATAGACCGGCAGCGGGCTTTTTGAAGCAAGGTTGCGCGCCATGGCGTTGACAATGGCCACGTCGCCGTTCTGGCCAGCGACATTCGAGTCATGCTTGCTGAGATTGGTGAAATAGTCGTGCATGCGGTTCTTGGCCTCGGCATTGGACGCACCGATATTGAGGACTGCCACGCTGCTCTTGAACGAGCGGCCCTTTTTGAAAATCTTGAACTCTTTTTGCAGTGCCACCATTTCGTCGATGCCACCAAAATGCGTTTTCTTGTCAGGCGTTGGTCCGAAACGTACATTCAATTGGTCAAGCAGACTTCCAACGTGGATGTCATGCTCTTTCATGAAATAGCCCATAAATCTCTCCTGCGGTTACGGTTGATGAAATTGCTGGTTCGGCGTAAAAATTGCAACGTACTGTAAATCCACGCTGAGTGTAGGGCCAACTCTCTCCCGTGAAAAGAGGGTGAACCGGGGGCAGGAGCTTTAGGCCATCAGCGAGCGACGCCACGGTGCAAAGTGTTGCGTTGTTGTCAACAGCTGCGGCCTTGCCGAAAGTACCCGTCCGCTTGCGGATCCTTCACAGGCCCGTGATTCACACCGACCCGGTTTCGCTGCATCTCCTGCCAAGCCTACATGCCGTTCAGAATCCGCCTGGCTTCCTGGGGTGACGCATCACTGGTGCCCATCAGGCGTACCGCCGCGCCACTGCGCGTTCCGGCCGCATTCACGCCCAGCGTTGCCGGGTTCTCGTCGCTGAACGCTTGCGCATCGGGAATCCTGGTTACCCCCGGGCGCTGAACCCGCCCTGCATCGGGGTCAGGTTTCTGCGGGGAATAGTGGGCCCAGCGCGGCCCGGTGATCCGCGTACCGCCTACCGACACGGTCTTGCTGCCTGTGGCGATGCTGTTGAAGCTTCCGCTGCGCCGGATCAGGCTTGGGTTGTCGGGATGGTCCACGAAGGAGTCCGGGTTCCCGCTGGTGTCATACCACGCGTCCTCGAAGTGTGACTGTCGGGCGCCACCGCGGGTGCCGATGACCACGTCGTCCCGCTCCACATAAGCGTCCACGGTGACCGCCTTCTTGCCGGTATTGGTCAGCGTGATTTGCCACACCCCGCTGGGTGCGGTCGCCGTCTTGTCGTCAAAACTGAACGTGGGCGCGACCGCGAGCAGGGCGCAAGTGCCGCGTCGGCCGGTAGCGACTGTCTTTGGGTATATCAGCGCGCACAACGGTTGCTTGCCGCCGCCCGTCCACATTCTCGACTCGCCAAACTTCAGCGGGGGCAAGGCCGCGCGCCCCGGCGGGGTGATGGTGATCTCCAGACCGTCGCGGTCTTCCTCAACCCATAACTCCACAAAACTTTGGGTCGAATCGTCGGGTAGCGCCCGCCAATGAAGCGCAGCTCGCTCTTTTTTTAATAGCGTTGCATTGGCGTGCGTGCGCAGCTGGTAGCTGTTGCCGGCAGCCAGTGCGATCTGCAGACGCCCCTGCAGCAAGCCAATCAGCTCATCCATGGCAGCTTCCAGCAGCGATGTCCCGTCATGCGGGCCGGCCAGCGTGCCGAAGCTGATGTTGGCCGTCACCTTGGCGTCGTCCGCGCAGCGCGACAGGACATACATCAACCCGTCGAGCACATGCACGTTCATTGAGCCGCCCGAGGTGTCGCGCACCGTGTCATAGTCCAGTTGCACGGCAATCAAGGCCGCCCGGCTGGCATCGTCATCGGCCAGCGCCCAGCTGGGCGGTGCGTCAAACGTGGGCGGCAAATTGGCAACTTGCGCCAGCAGCGTGCGCGGACCGGCCGCCAGATCCATGACATGGGTGCCGTGACTGACGGACGTATCCAGCGCATGAAAGAAGTGCTCGCGCCTGGGCATTTTTCTGCCCAGGGTGGACAGCCCCAGCGCAACGTAGACGGCACTTTCGTCCACCAAACCGTTGTAGGTGTTGGCCTGCATGGCGGCATTGATGTCGGCGGCGGTCAACTCGTGGCCATAGCCCATGCTTTGCGGTGTGCGGCCCTTGCCTTGGGCGTCCTGCCGCCAGAAGTAGCGGGTGCGCGCCTTGCCCTGATGAAGAAAATTGGCATGAGCCAGCGCCAGGCTGTCGTCGATCAGCGCCAGGACGTTGCCGGACAGCAGACCTTCGGCCTGAGTCTCGGCCTGCCAGGCTGGGCCGCTCGAATGCACGGGCGGGTTTGCCGGCGGATTCACCGCCGAGTCGTCGGCATACTCCGCCGCAGGCAAGCCCAACTCAAGCCGCAGCACCAGCGCATGCAAACTGCCGCCCGGCTGCAGCTGTTTGAAAAACGCCGGCCTGACGCGCGCCGTGCAAAAGCGCAAGCCCTTGGGCGCAGCGCGGCTGGTGTAAGCGGGCGGCACATGCAGCCATTTGGGCGACGCGGCAGCAATAAGCTGTTGCACCGTCGTACCCGACTTGAGTTCGATGGCAACCGGCAACCACTTTGGCCGCTTGTTGCCGTAGCCCGAAAAGTTGTCAGCCTCGGCCCATACCAGGTAAGGGTCAAAACCGTTGGTGGCACTGGGCTTGGCCCAATCGATGCCCGTGAACTCGCCCTTGGGCAGTTTGGTCCAGCTCATGGCGGCTTACTTGAGCGGCTGCCACTCTTTGGCGGCTTTGGTCCACATGAATTCGAGCAGCGGTGAGGCGGCAATGGCCGATGCCGTTGACCCGTACTCGTAATAGCCGCTCTTGTTGTCGATCATGGACACGCGGGGATCGAAGTCCAGCACCTGGTCTTTGGGGCCGTGAAACCTGGGGCCGTTGAATCCGCGTTCGTGAAGCTTGATCTTGCCTGTGCAGCGAGCAACAAAAAAGTCTGCCAGTGCGGTACCAAGCATTCGTCCGACCGCGCTGTCGACGGGATAGTGCACACCGGCGACCGTGCGATTCACCGCAATGCGTGCTGCTTGTCTCTGCAACTGTTCGTTATATTTGGCCCCCGTTCCGTTGGCGCTGTTGATCAGGGCCTCCAACACTGTGACAACCGCAAAAGCCTCGGTCGAATGGCCGCTGGGCCAGCTTCCGTGCCCGGGAGTCGGAATCATTGGTTGAATCTGAGGTGACAATGCCATTGGGCGGGGACATGCGAAGGCGTGTTTGAACCGCATCTCCACGTCGACCACCAACATCAACGCAAGAGTGATCAGCTCCTGTGTCCACTTATGGCGGTGATCCTGAAGACCGACGATGGAGCCCCAAAAAGGCGCATGCGAAGGTGAGGTTTGGGCCAAGACTTCGCTACCCCTGTCCTCGCGAAGTTCTGCGTAATTTGCCACCAGATCGACTTGCTGGCGGAATATGGATGCCGTTGGCCGGACGAGTCGAGCCAACTGCACTCTCTTGAGAGATTTTTTGTTGAGATCAACAAAACCAACCGTCATCGCATCACGTGACTGGTTGACATCAAAGTACAGGCCGGAGAGAAACTCCAGTTCACACGCTTGCAAGCGCGGTACAACACTCCACTCCGCCAGCCGGTCTGGTTTGTCCAAGGGAACCGGCAGGGTAAAGGGTACGGTCGCACCTTGAAAAGGTCCCACAAGGGCACCCCGGCTTTTGGTCATTGCTTCCGCGAGCAAGGGGCCGGCTTCCGGAGCGGGACCGCCATAACCACCGTAGCCTCCGTACCCGCCATAGCCTCCGTACCCGCCATAACCACCGTAGCCGCCATAGCCGCCATAACCACCGTAGCCACCCATAATAGACATAGTGCCCCTCCTGATTGTTGGGTTAGATAAATCTTGAATTTAGTGCGCGGGGGCACCTGCCATGAGCAAGGCATCGGCCAGCTTTGCGGCGTAGTCCGGCGCGATGTCTTTGCCCGGATAGCGTTGCGAAAACTTTGCGACAGTGAAAGTTGGTTCCAGATCGAGAAGGCGGTTGACGGTTTGTTTCGCGTCCGCCAGTCTGCCCGTAAGAGCCTGGGCCATCGCGAGCGCCCGATAGGTCGACGTGTGCATCATGTTCAGCTGCAGTGATCGCTTGGCGCTCCGAATCGACTCTTCGTATTGGCCATTGGAAATGCAAGCCGACGCGGTTAATGAATCATAGAAATAGCGCAGAGGATCCAGCGGGGACAGCGATGTTGCACGCGTAACGCTCTCCATGGCAGGGGCGCCCTCGCCAGCAAATGCTCGCAGCATGCCCTTCAACAACCATGCAAGCGAGTCGTTCGGATTCAGCGATAAGGCCTGGCCGTAGCGGTGGTCTGCGGCGTCCAGTTGGCGCAACAGGTTGGTGTGGATAAAGCCGTCGACTGTCCAGGCCAAAGCGCAGCCAGGATCATTTTCCAGTGCCTGCTGGATGCAGCGCTGCGCGAGCTGAGTTTCCTGTGCCGGATTTTGCGTCCATCCCTGCTGCACTTTGAGAACATGCCATTTTGCCAGCCATGCGTAGGTGACCGGGTGCCGGCGGCTGCGTTCAATCAGGTGTTCAAGCATCTGCCGTGCCCGGTCGAAGTCGCTGAACGAATTGCGATGCATAAGCGATACCGCGCCCAGAAGCAAGGTGTAGCCTTCAAGTGTCGGCAATGCATGGCTGCGCGCCCGCTGTAATTCTTGAGACATAACCGCAGTGCTTATTGCAGAGATGAGGCGAGCGATCAGTGCGTCGTCTGCACCAAACAGTCCGTGTACCTGGCCTTTCAGGTTGTCGGCCCACGCCACGTGGCCGGTCTTTGCATCGATTAACTCGACAAACAGCGCCAATTGGGCGCCCATGCTGCGGCAGGTCCCAGAGAGAATGTAACTGGCTCCCAGATGCGTCCGAATATCTTCGACAGCCTCCTGCCGCTCGCGAAACACCGTGGTCGACAACCGCGAAATCACATGCAATTCCGAGGTCCGCGACAGCGCCGCGATCACCTCGTCAGCCAATGCTTCACCGAGCAGTTCATGGCCGGGCTCGTTGCTGCGCATCGCAAACGGGATCACCGCAATCGTGGGCCGCAGGTTCAGCTCGACCGCGTTGCCCGGCGGGACGATGGGTGCATCACCGGGCGGGCCGACGCGGTAGGCACGCACCGGCTCCTTGACGTGTTTGAGGTGGCACTCGCCGAGGTCTTCGACGTCTGCGTCCAGCAGCGGCGCGAGTTGATCCCGCATGTCGGCCGTCACCACGGTTTCCCCCGGACCCGCCAGCGTGCTCACGCGCGAAGTCAGGTTGACGTCGGTGCCGTAGATGTCGTGCTGGTCGGTGACGAAGCTTGCGAGGTGGCCGCCCATGCGCAGGTGCATCTGGTGCTCGGGCCGCAAGCCGTTATTGGTCTGCCGCGTGAAACTGTGCAGGGCGAAGGCGGCTTTAACGCAACTTTGGGCGTTGGCAAATTCCAGCATCAGGCCGTCACCCAGGCTTTTGACAATGCGCCCGCCATGCTGCGGCAGCACGTTCTGCTCCGCTTCTTCCACGAGTTGTTGCCACCGCCGTACAAAGCCATCCTGGTCCTGCTCCATGATCCTGACCGACTCCACCACGTCCATGACCAGCAACACTTTCGTGTTTCTTGTCATGGCAGCAGGGAGTTCAATCAATGGGAGCCTCATCGTAGACGGTGTAACAAAATTTTACCTCCTCATTTTGTAGGAGGAAACCGTCCCGACGACCATTCAATGGCTGTGGCGCCCCTGCTGCGCCGCGCGATGTTGTTTCAGTGTTGAACGACTTCTTCTTCAGCCGGCCTGGCATCGGCGGCGATGTCGGGCAGGCCCCGGAGGCGCTGGTAGATCGGTGTGAAATCGGGCGCGGTCTTGTCGAACAGTTCCTGGAAACTGCTGATGACGAAGTAGGTCTGCTGGTAGCTGTCGATCTTGTAGCGGGTGCGCATCACGCGTTTTATGTCCAGCGGCAGGCGCTGTGGCGCGGGGCTTTGCACCGAATGCTGCAGCTCGCCCGATGAACTCAGGATGCCGGCTCCGTAGGCGCGCAGGCCGTCTTTCTGCTGGATCAGGCCGAACTCGACGGTGTACCAGTAGAGCCGGCTGAGCTGTTCGCAGGCGCCCAGGCCGTGCGCCTTGAGCCCGCCCTTGCCGTATTCCTGCATGTGGTCGGCAAAGACGGGGTTGAACAGCAGCGGCACATGGCCGAACAGGTCGTGGAAGACGTCAGGCTCGACGATGTAGTCGAACTCTTCCGGCTTGCGTATCCAGTCGGTCACCGGAAACTTGCGGTTAGCCAGCAGCGTGAAAAAGGGCACCTCGGGAATCAGCCCGGGCACGGTGACAATTTCCCAGCCGGTGGCTTTGCGCAGACGCTGGTTGATGTCTTCAAAACGCGGAATGTGGTCGCTGGCGCCCAGCGAGGGCAGGGCGGCAATGAATTCGTCGCAGGCCAGGCCGGGCAGCAGCGCAGCCTGGCGCTCGTACAGGCGACGGTAGGTGTCGTGATCAGCGGCGGTATAGCTGTCGTAGTCCTGCGGGCAGGTGTAGTCTGCGCCGGCGCGCGCGTAGTCGCCGCGTGGTGGGCGGTCGCTGGCGCCGTAAACGACGGGTGGAGCAGCCCCCACGCTCCCCACTGCGTGTGGTTCGCCGCCCCCCGAGGGGGCCGTCGCTTGCTCGGGGCGGCCCTTCGCGGCGCGGGCTGCGTCATCGCTGATTGCTGCGTGTGACAGGGTGGTTGTCATGCTGTCTGCAGCACGCCGCGGCGCATCTGGTCGAGCTCCATGGTTTCAAACAGCGCCTTGAAGTTGCCTTCGCCAAAACCCTGGTTGCCCTTGCGCTGGATGAACTCGAAGAAGATCGGACCGAGCTGGTTTTCGCTGAAGATCTGCAGCAGCAGCTCGCCCGGCGTGCCGTCCACCAGGATGTTGCGCGAGCGCAGCTCGGCCACGTTTTCGCCGTGGCCGGGTATGCGTTTGTCGAGCAGCTCGTAGTAGGTGTCACTGGTGTTGAGCAGCTTGATGCCGCTCAGCTGCAGCGCGTCCACCGTGGCGTACAGGTCGTCGGATCCCATCGCAATGTGCTGGATGCCTTCGCCCTGGTAACGGTCGAGGTATTCCTGGATCTGGCCGGCTTTTTCATTGCCCTCCTCGTTGATCGGGATACGTATCTTGCCGCAGGGGCTGGTCATGGCCTTGCTCTTGACGCCGGTGGCCTGACCCTCGATGTCGAAGTAACGCACCTCGCGGAAGTTGAACAGGCGCTCGTAAAAACCCGACCACTCGGCCATGCGGCCGCGGTGCACGTTGTGGGTCAGGTGGTCGATATAGGTCAGGCCGTGGCCCACGGGGTTCAATTCGGCGCCCGGCAGGGGTTCGAAGTCCACATCGAAAAAACCGATGTTGCCGATATCGCCTTCCCTGGCGCCGTTTTTTCCGCGCCAGCGGTCGATGAAATAGATGATGGAGTCGCCAATGCCTTTGATCGCCGGAATGTTCAGCTCGCCGGGGCCGGCGGTGTGGGCGTAACCCCAGGCGCCCAGGGAAATGGCGCGTTCATAGGCGGCTTTGGCGTCCTGCACGCGAAAGGCGATGGCACAGACGCTGGGGCCGTGCTGGCGCGCAAAACGCTGGGCAAAGGAGTCGGGCTCGGCGTTGATGATGAAGTTGATGCCGCCCTGGCGATACAGCGTCACGTTCTTGTGGCGGTGTTTGGCAATCGGCTTGAAGCCCATGCGTTCGAACAGGGCGCCCATGGCGGCGGGGTCGGGCGCGGCGTATTCAATGAACTCGAAGCCGTCCGTGCCCATGGGGTTGTCCCAGGCAGCCGCGGCGGCTGGCGGGGAAGGCAGGGCGGGTTTGGTGATGGCTGCGTTCATGCGTGTTGTCTCCAGGCGGTTCAGAAAAAATAGCGGCACATCCACTTTAGACGTGTAGCACATCAATTTTTATGCAAAACACGGCGCCAGACTTGATGAATGCGCAGTAAACCTGCAAAATATGACCTATGGAAGCACTTGACAAGCTGGACAAGCTCATACTGCGCAGCCTTCAAGCTGACGGCCGGGCGACTTACGAACAGATCGCCGAGCAGGTCAGCCTGTCGCCCAGCGCCGTGTTGCGGCGGGTCAAGCGGCTGGAGGAAAGCGGCGTGATCGACCGCTATGTGGCGCTGGTCAGGCCCGAGTCGGTCGGGCTGGGGCTGACCGCCTACATCAACGTGCGGCTGGAAAAACACACGGAGTCGCACAAGCGCAACCCCATGGACCTGTTTCGCGCCAGTGTGCAGACCTGGCCCGAGGTGGTGGAATGTGCGGCGCTGACCGGCGAGATGGATTACCTGTTGCGTGTGGTTGTGGCCGACATGGGCCACTACAGCCGGTTCATCATGGACACGCTGCTCAAACACCCCAGCGTGCAGGACTGCAAGACCAGTTTTGTGCTGGACCGCGTGAAGTCGACCACGGCGGTTCCGGTTTGATGCGCTGGCCTGCACGGTGGGCCTGGTCAGGGGCTGATTTAGGGGCCGGCCACCCTTTTGATGTCGATTAATGCCGGTTCGGCAGGTGTTTTTTGAGGAAATTTGCTACGATATTCATAGCTGTCAGCGCCCATCCAATAAGGGCAAATGGCTATTTTTTGCTAAAAACCCGAGCGTCTCCCCGGGGCCGTGCGATTAAATAGCCTTCAGGGCTGGACATTCTAGGGAAAACCCTTATATTGAACTTATGGTTACCCCCGGCACATTCATCAAAGCGTCCATTTCTGCGGGCAAGGAGTTCTTCCGCCCGCCGGTGGACGACGCAGCGCGCGCGCCGCACAGGCCGCCTGTGCTGGTGCCCATCCGCTCCATCGGTCCCACCCACGGCGAACGCATCGAAAAACATTTGCTGGCGCTGGAGCCGCATGACCGTTACCTGCGTTTTGGCTACGCCGCCCGCGACGAACAGATCCAGCGTTACGTGGCCGGCCTGAACTTCGAGCGCGACGAGATTTTCGGTATCTACAACCGCAAGCTCGAACTGATCGCCATGGCGCACCTGGCGCTGTCGATCGACCCGGAGCTGAAAAGCTGCGCCGAGTTTGGTGTGTCGGTGCTCAAGCACGCACGCGGGCGCGGCTACGGCGCGCGCCTGTTCGACCGCGCCGTGATGCATTCACGCAATGAGGGGGTGAGCATGATGTTCATCCACGCGCTCAGCGAAAACACCGCCATGCTGAACATCGCCCGCAAGGCCGGCGCCGTGATCGAGCGCGACGGTTCGGAAAGCGAGGCCTACCTCAAGCTGCCCCCGGCCGACCTGGACTCGCGCATGACCGAGATCGTCGAGGAGCAGATTGCCCAGACCGACTACCGCCTGAAAGTCCAGGCCAAACAGTTCTGGAACATCCTGGCCATGGTCCAGGAAGTGCGGCAGGGCGTGCGCGACAGCCGCGACCGCATGCCTATATAAAAGCCCCCACGGTCGCTCGCTTCGCGTAGCTCCCTGCCCCCGAGGGAGCCCCTGCTTGAATGGGGATGGCCCCAGACCGAAAAGTCAATCTGCCGCGGGTTTGTAGCGCCGCGCGCTGCTCCCATGGCGCCGGTCGGCCATCGGCAGGCCGTTCTGGCCGGCCATGACGTCAGCGCGTTGCTGCAGGCGTTCCAGCATCTCGCCAAGTTGAGCCGTTTCCTGGGGCGTCAGGGCCGCAAGCACGTCGCGGTTGATCCGGCTGACCAAGGGAAACAACTCACTGTGCAGGGCAATGCCGGCTGGCGTGAGCGTCAGCTGGATGTGCCGCGCGTCCCCGGCGCGGCTGGTGCGGCTGATCAGCTTTTTGCCGGCCAGCGTCGTCACTGCTTTGGAGGTGCGCGGGCGGTCCAGGTGGGCCTGCTCCGCCAGCGCGGACGAGCCCATGGGCCCGCGCGCAGCCAGCACGGCCAGGACGCGCCACTCGCGCCGGGTGATGCCAAATTGACCTTCGCAGTAACGCACCACGACACCCCCAGCGGCCGCCTGCAGGCGACTCAGCCGGTACAGCAGGAGGTCGTCGAGAGTTTCTGGCTGCGCCAGACGCGGCACGGCAGGAAGGGAGTGAGGCATCAGGGTTATTACGGGCGATGATTGATTTCCGCAATCAATGGACGTGCCGGGAAAATCGCGGCTCCAAACCGGAGAAATCATCATGCCACAGCGCCTCGAGCTCGCACCACCTGCCTTCAACCGCCGCAAAATCCTGATTCACACTGCCGCCGCGGGAGCGCTCGCCGCCGGCGTTGGCGTGCCGCGCTGGGCGCGTGCCCAAAGCGGGCCGATGCGCATTGTGGTGGGCTATCCGCCGGGCGGCGGTACCGACCGCGCGGCCCGGCTGGTGGCCGACCGCCTGCAGCAGTTGCTCAAACGCACGGTGATCGTGGAGAACCGCGTCGGCGCCGGTGGACGGCTGGCTGCACAGCAGCTGGTCAATACGCCGCCGGACCAGACGGTGTTGCTGCTGGCCAACCCTGCCGTGATGAGCGTGTCGCCCCTGATCTACAAAGACCTCAAATATGACGTGCAAAAAGACTATGTACCGGTCGCCGCCGTCACGGATTACGATTTCGGCGTGGCGGTCGGGTCCGCCCTGCCGGTCAAAGAAGTGCAGCACATGCTGGCGTGGATTCGCGCCAACCCGACCAAGGCCAATGCCGGCGTGCCCGGCACCGGCAGCCTGCCGCATTTTTTCTCGCTGATGCTCAGCTACATGGCGCAGGTAAACATCGAGGTGGTGGGTTACCGGGGGTCCGCGCCGCTGATCACCGACCTGATCGGCGGGCAGATCCCCCTGGCATTTGACACGCTGGACTCCCTGCTACCGCAGCATGAAGGCGGCAAGCTGCGCATCCTGGCCACCTCGGGCCTCAAGCGTTCGCCGTTTTCGCCCACGGTGCCTACCTTCAAGGAGCAGGGCCTGCCGCTCAGTGCCGTGGGCTGGAACACGTTTTTTGCCCCATCCACCACGCCCCGGGCCACGGTGGAGTTGCTGAGCAAGGCGGTGTTCCAGATCATGTCCGAGCCCGAAACGCGCGCCAAATTCACTGCCGCCAAAATGGTGCCGGTGGCCATGACCCAGGCGCAGACCGAGGCGTCGTTCAAGGCTTTCAACACACAGTGGACGCCGGTGATCCGGCGATCCGGCTTCAAGCCCGAGTCCTGAGCGGGTGAACACAGCTTTGACCGCCTCGCCACGCCCCAACATCGTCTTCATCGTCGCGGACGACCTCGGTTATGCCGACCTCGGCTGCTACGGGGGCCGGGCGCCCGTCTCGCCCGTGCTCGACAGCCTGGCCGCGGGGGGCATGAAGTTCACCCAGGGGTATTCCAACTCCCCGGTGTGTTCGCCCACCCGCTTTGCCCTGATGACCGCGCGTTACCAGTACCGCCTGCGTGGCGCCGCCGAAGAGCCGATCAACAACAAAAGCCGCGGCAGCACCACGCTGGGCCTGCCGCCCGAACACCCCACCTTGCCCTCGCTGCTCAAGGCAAGTGGCTACCGCACAGCGCTGATTGGCAAGTGGCATCTTGGCTATCCGCCGTCTTTCGGCCCCTTGCGTTCGGGTTATGAAGAGTTCTTTGGCCCGATGTCCGGCGGGGTGGACTACTTCACGCATTGCAGTTCGAACGGCAGCCACGACCTGTGGTTCGGCGAAGAGGAGAAAAAGGAAGACGGCTACCTGACCGACCTGATCTCGCAGCGCTCGGTGGACTATGTCGAGCGTATGGCCGGCGCTGCCAAAGCCGGCACGCCCTTTTTTCTGAGCATGCATTACACCGCACCGCACTGGCCCTGGGAGACCCGTGACGACGAGGCGCTGGCGCAGGACATCAGGGACAACCTGTTTCACCTGCACGGCGGCAACATTCACAGCTACCGCCGCATGATCCACCACATGGATGAAGGCATCGGTCAGGTGATGGACGCCCTGCGCCGGCACGGCCTGGCCGACAACACGCTGGTGGTGTTCACGAGTGACAACGGCGGCGAACGTTTCTCCGACAGCTGGCCGCTGGTGGGTGGCAAGATGGACCTCACGGAGGGTGGCATTCGCGTGCCGTGGATCGCCCACTGGCCGGCGCAGATTGCCCCCGGCCAGGTCAGCGAGCAGCACTGCATGAGCATGGACTGGTCCGCCACCTTGCTGGCCGCCGCCGGCGTGGCGGCCGATCCCGATTACCCGCTGGACGGCGTTTCGCTGCTGCCGGTGCTGCAGCAGCCCGGCCGGCGCTTTCACCGGCCGCTTTACTGGCGCATGAACCACCGGGGCCAGCGGGCGCTGCGCGACGGCGACTGGAAGTACCTGCGGGTGGACGGCAACGACTACCTCTTCAACATCCCCGCCGACGAACGTGAGCGAGCCAACCTGGCCGGCCGCGAAGTCGGGCGCCTGGCGGCGATGCGCGAGGCATGGGACCGCTGGAACGACGACATGCCGCCCATTCCGGCAGATGCCACGGTAAGCCTGGGTTATTCGGTCAAGGACATGCCGCAGCGCTAGATATGCCGACCCCCACGGTCGCGCACTTCGTGTCGCTCCCTGCCCCCGAGGGGGCCGCTGCGCCTGCGGGCCGGCAAAGCCGGCCCCGCGGCCCCTGCTTGACTTAAGAGCCCGAACCGTCGCTCACTTCTTATCCCATCGTCCTGAGCCTGTCGAAAGATGCCCCCGAGCGGCTGCTGCGCCTGATCGAAGTACGTTATCCTTGGCAACTTGCCAACTACCGCACACCTCCGTGTCCGACTTCCCCCCCAGTAGACCGCCCAAGTCCGAAGACAAGCGCGGCTTCCTCCAGAAGCTGGCGGAAATGCTTCACCCCGGGCCCGATTCCAAAGACGAGCTGATTGAAACCCTGGTCGAGGCGCAGGACAACGATGTCATCGGCGCGCAAAGCCGGGAGATGCTCGAAGGCGTGATCCGCATGGCCGACATGACGGCCGGCGACGTGATGGTGGCAACGCCCCGCATGGACGTCATCAACATCGACGCCCCCTTCGACGAGTTGCTGCACCTGGTGATCGACACCGCGCACTCGCGTTTTCCCGTTTACGAAGACGAAAAAGAAAACATCATTGGCATCCTGATGGCCAAGGATCTGCTCAAGCTGCAGCGTGCGCCCGAGCTCAACATCCGCGCGCTGCTGCGCCCGGCGGTATTTGTGCCCGAGAGCAAGGGCCTGAACGACCTGCTGCGCGAATTCCGCGGCAACCGCAACCACCTGGCCATCGTCATCGACGAGTTCGGCCGTGTCGCTGGCCTCATCACGATTGAAGACGTACTCGAGCAGATCGTCGGCGAGATCGAGGACGAGTTCGACATCGCCGAGGACGAGGGCGACATCTTCGGCCTGACCGACCACAGCTACCGCGTCAGCGGGGACACCTCGATCGAGCGGGTCAACGAGGCCTTCGGCGTGCTGCTGCCCGAAACCGACTTCGAAACCATAGGCGGCCTGGTCGCCCACGAGATGGGCCATGTGCCCAAACGCGGCGAACTCTACGCGCTGGCCGGCCTGCAGTTCACCGTGCTGCACACCAAAGGGGGCGCCGTGCGCTGGTTCAAGGTGTCTCCCGTCGCCACGGGCACCTGAGGCGCAGCGGACAAAAAGCAGCGGATGGCACGGAATTCGATCCACAGCATGATGTCGGCGCTGCCCACGTTGCCGGCCCTGCTGGAGCATATCGGGCACCCGGAGCCGCGCAAGGGGCTTTCCTTTCTTGATGTTGCTATTGTTTTAATAGCTGGATGCGCCCATGCCTTGAGCGTTGCGTGGCCTTTTTCCTCCGGGTTGGCGCAGGGCCAGCCGGTCTGGTGGCTGCAACTGCTGGCCCTGGCTGCGCTTGCCCGGTCGCTGGACCGCTGCACCCGCTTCAAGCAGGGGCTGCTGCTGGGCTGGCTGTTTGGCAGCGCCTGGCTATGCGGTATCTTCTGGTGGCTGTTCATCTCGCTGCATGTGTACGGCGGGCTGGCCGCGCCGCTGACGGTGCTGGCAGTGGTGGGTCTGGCGACTTTTCTGGCCACCTATTACGCGGTGGCCTGCGCGGCCTATGTCACCCTGGCCCCTGCCGGACGAACACGCCGGGCGATTGTTTTTGCGGCACTCTGGCTGCTGGCCGAGCTGGCCCGGGTGGAGTTTTTCACCGGCTTTCCGTGGGGCGCGGCCGGCTACGCGCACCTGGACGGCTGGATGGACGGATATGCGCGGTGGATCGGGGTGCACGGCATCACCTTCCTGGCGGCTTTTTTGGCCGCCAGCCTGGCCGGCCTGGGCCGGTCACGGCGCCAGCTGGTCATGTTCCCGGTACTGGCGGCGCTGATCGTGGCAGGGGCGCTGGCGGCGGGAAAGCAGACCTCCACCCCGGCCGGCAGCCTGCAGGTGACGCTGCTGCAGGGCAACATTGCCCAGGACGAAAAATTCCAGCCCGGGACCGGCCTGCCGACGGCGCTGCGCTGGTACGGCGAGCAACTGCAGGGCGCCAAAACCGCGTTGGTGGTGGCGCCGGAAACTTCCCTTCCGCTGCTGCCGCAGCAACTGCCCGAAGGTTACTGGAGCGCCGTGCAGGCGCGTTTTGCCTCGGGGCAGCAGGCGGCGCTGATCGGCATTCCGCTGGGCAGCTACAGCGCGGGTTACGCCAATTCGGCGGTGGGGCTCAAGCCCGGCCAGGCCCAGGCTTTCCGTTTCGACAAGCACCACCTGGTCCCGTTTGGCGAGTTCGTCCCACCGGGTTTTCGCTGGTTCATCAACCTCATGAACATCCCGCTCGGCGACTTCAAGCGCGGTCCGCTGGGCCAGCCTTCGTTTGACTGGCAGGGCCAGCGGCTGGCGCCCAACATCTGCTACGAAGACCTGTTTGGAGAAGAGCTGGGCGCCAGTTTCACCAACGTTGCCACGGCACCCACGGTGCTCGTCAACCTCAGCAACATAGGCTGGTTCGGCAACACGATTGCCATCGACCAGCACCTGGCCATCTCGCGCATGCGGGCGCTGGAGTTCGAGCGGCCCATGCTGCGCGCCACCAACACCGGCGCCACGGTCATCATCGACCACCGCGGCAAGGTCACCCACGAACTGCCGCGCCACACGCGCGGCGCACTGGTGGGCGAGGTGGAAGGCCGCAACGGCATCACGCCTTACGCCTGGTGGGTGTCGCGTTACGGCCTGTGGCCATGGTGGGCGCTGGGCCTGGGTGTCGCGGGACTGGCGCTGGCTTTTCGCTTGCGTTCAGGCCGCTTGCTGGCCTGAACGCACGAGCCGGCCCGGCCGTGCGGCCGTGACCTCACCTTCGCGGGCCACACACTGGCCCGCGACCCAGGTGCCGATGTAACCCTGCGCCTTTTGCAGAAAACGCTTGCCGCCGGCGGGCAGGTCGCGTACCAGCTGCGGCAGGCCGACGCTTAATCGCGCGGGGTCGATGACGTTGATGTCGGCACGCAGGCCGACCGCCAGCCGCCCGCGGTCGCTCAGCCCCAGGTAACGCGCATTGCGCGAGCTCATCATTTCCACCGCCTGTTCCAGCGGCAGGCGGTCCTGCGCGCGGCCCTGCACCCAGTGCGTGAGCATGAAAGTGGAAAAACTCGCGTCGCAGACGGTGCCCACATGTGCGCCGGCGTCGCCCAGGCCGAACAGCGCGCGCGGGTGGCCCAGCATCTGGCGCACGGTGTCGAGTGAACCCTGGTTGTAGTTGAAGATCGGAAAGTACACCAGGTTGCCGCCGTCGCCTTCGCTGAAGTAGTCGTACAGCGCCTCCAGCGCGGTGATGCCCCGCTGTTTGGCGCGGACCAGAAAGCTCTGCATCACGTTGGGTTCATAGTTGAGCGTGGCGTCCAGCGGGAACATGCGTCCGGCGATCATTTCAATACGCGCGAGCAGCATGTCCACCAGCGGCGGAATCGGCGTGCCGTCGCCCGCCAGGCGCTCCGACTTCTCGCCCAGTATGCGGGCTTTTCTGTCTGGTGCCCGCATCGCTGCTGCGCGGTCCGCTACAGAAAGCGTAGCAATTTCCTTGTACCCCGGAAAGCCCATGAAAGGGTGAAAACTCGCGTCCAGCCCGTTGATGACGCCGATGCCGCGCGCCGCGGTCTGCAGGTACAGCGGCAGGCCGCGCGCCACGGCCGCTTCCACGCGGGCCTGCATGGCCAGGTACTGCTCGCCGCCCGGGTCGCGCTGCAGCCAGCTCATGGACAGCGGCCGCCCGCTGGCCGCCGCCAGCTGCTCGACCAGGTCGAACTCGGCATCGAAGTTCTGCGGCCCCTGCATCAGGTCGAAATCGCTGACCACCTGCACCACGCCGTGGCTCAGGCCGTCAAAGGCGCGGGCAATGCCGGTCAGCTCGGCCGCGCTGGCGATCGAGGCCGGCGTGTCATGCCCCTCGGCCGTGCGGTGGTTGTCCGAACGGCCGGTGGAAAAGCCCACCGCCCCGGCCGCCAGTGCCGTGCGCAGGTGCTCGCGCATGGCGCCAATGTCCTGCGCGCTGGCGGCTTCGCGCGCCTCGGCGCGTTCGCCCATCACCAGCATGCGCAGCGGGTCGTGCGGCACCATGGTCATGAAGTCCAGGCTGTGTGGCATGGCATCGAGCGCGTTCATGTAGTCGCCAAAACTCTCCCATGAAAATTTCACGCCTTCGGTCAGGGCCACGCCGGGGATGTCTTCCACGCCCTCCATCAGCTTGATCAGGCGGTCCTCGCTGCCGGGCCGCAGCGGCGCGAAGCCGACGCCGCAGTTGCCCATGACCACGGTCGTCACGCCGTGGTGGATGCTGGGGCTGAAGGTCTCGTCCCAGGTGGCCTGTCCGTCGTAGTGGGTGTGGATGTCCACAAAACCGGGCATGACCCAGGCGCCGCTGGCGTCCACGGTGTCGCGCGCGGCCGCCGTGATGCGGCCGATCTCCACGATACGGCCGTCCTGCACGCCGACGTCGGCCACAAACGGCGCGGCGCCGCTGCCGTCGACCACGGTGCCGCCTTTAAAAAGCAAGTCGAGCATCTTTTTTTCTCCAGAAGTAAGCCAGCGACAGGCCGCTGACGATGTGCCACATGCCCCACAGGCTGGCGATGATGACCATGCCGAGGTCCGAGTTGAACTGCACGGCAATGATGCCCAGGGCCAGGCCCGAGTTCTGCATGCCGCCCTCGATCATCACGGCGCGGCGGTCGCGTTCGCTCACGCCCATGGCCTTGCTGGTGACCCAGCCGAAAAACAGGCCGCTGGCATTGTGCGCGATCACGATGCCCAGCATGGGCAGCAGGCCCAGCGTCAGCAGCTGGCGCTCCTTGATCAGCCCCAGCACGATGAAAGCCAGCAGTGCCAGCAGCGAAAAGTTGCCCAGTGGTTTGCGGATGCGCGCCGTCAGCGCCGGCAACTGGTGCGAGAACAGCAGGCCCAGCGCCATGGGCAGGGCCAGCAGCAGAAAGAGGCTGATCCAGATGCCCGAGGGGTCGATGTCCAGTGTCTTGAGCCAGCCGGCCGTGGCCGGGTTGGCCGCCACCATCCAGCTGAAGTTGAACGGTGTGGCAACCAGCGCAATGATGCTGGCCACGGCCGACACGCTGACCGACAGCGCCGTGTTGCCGCGGCCCAGGTGGGTGACCACGTTGCTCAGGCTGCCGCCGGGACAGGCCGCCACCAGGATCATCGCGGCCTCGACGTTGGGCGGCAGGTCCAGCGCCAGGGTAGCCAGCCAGGTGCCCACGGGCAGCAGGATGAACTGCGGGATCAGCCCGCAGACCACCGCTTTGGGCGTTTGCGCGACGCGCCTGAAGTCGCTCACCTTGAGTTCCAGCGCGACCGAAAGCACCATGGTGGCCAGCACCAGGCTCAAAATCAATTGTTGGGTTGTCATGACACTTTCCTTGCGTCTGAGGGTAACCCGGTGAAAGCTCCGTAAAATCAAGGGTTTTCGCGGGTTCAGGCCCGCTTTGTCTTTCCCATCCGGCCCTGCGTCGCCGCACACCCTATTTATGTTGACCTTTCAGCAAATCATCTTGAAGCTCCAGTCCTACTGGGATGCCCAGGGCTGCGCCTTGTTGCAGCCCTATGACATGGAAGTGGGCGCCGGAACGTCGCACACTGCTACGTTTTTAAGAGCGCTGGGTCCGGAGCCCTGGAAGGCCGCCTACGTGCAGCCGAGCCGCCGCCCGAAAGACGGCCGTTACGGCGAGAATCCGAACCGCCTGCAGCATTACTACCAGTACCAGGTCGTGCTCAAGCCCGCGCCCAGCAACATCCTGGAGCTTTACCTCGGCTCGCTCGAGGCGCTGGGGTTTGACCTGAAGAAAAACGACATCCGCTTCGTGGAAGACGACTGGGAGAACCCGACGCTGGGCGCCTGGGGCCTGGGCTGGGAGGTCTGGCTCAACGGCATGGAAGTGACGCAGTTCACCTACTTCCAGCAGGTCGGCGGCATCGACTGCAAGCCCATCACCGGCGAGATCACCTACGGCCTGGAGCGGCTGGCCATGTACCTGCAGGGGGTGGACAACGTCTACAACCTGCAGTGGACAGACAGCATGAGTTACGGTGACGTCTACCTGCAAAACGAAAAGGAACAGTCGGCCTACAACTTCGAACACAGCGACGCCGACTTCCTGTTCACCGCCTTCACCGCATATGAAAAGCAGGCCAAACACCTGATCGAGGTGCAGTTGGCGCTGCCGGCCTACGAGCAGGTGCTCAAGGCCGCGCACAGCTTCAACCTGCTGGACGCGCGCGGCGCCATCAGCGTGACCGAACGTGCTGCCTACATCGGCCGTATCCGCAACCTGGCGCGTTCCGTGGCGCAGAGTTATTACGAATCCAGAGAGCGCCTGGGCTTCCCGATGGCGCCGCGCGAGTGGGTGGAACAGATGACGAAGAAGGCCGCATAAAAATGACAACGCAAAACCTTCTGGTTGAACTGTTTGTGGAAGAGCTGCCGCCCAAGGCGCTCAAAAAACTCGGTGAGGCCTTTGCCGGCGTTTTGTTCGAGCAGCTCAAGGCCCAGGGCCTGGCCAGCGCCGATACCTCGGTGGTGACGGCGTACGCCTCGCCGCGCCGCCTGGCTGCGCACGTCACGCATGTCTGGCGCAAGGCCGCTGACAAGGCGGTGCAGCAAAAACTCATGCCGGTCTCGGTGGGGCTGGATGCTTCCGGCAACGCCACGCCCGCCTTGCTGAAGAAACTGCAGGCGCTCGGTGCCGACGTGTCCGACCCGGCCGCGGCGGTGGCAGCCCTCAAGCGCGCACCCGACGGCAAGGCCGAGGCCTTGTTCTACGACAGCCTGGTGACGGGCGCAACGCTCGATACCGGCCTGCAGAAAGCACTCGAAGAAGCGATTGCGAAGCTGCCGATTCCCAAGGTCATGAGTTACCAGCTGGAGACCGACTGCGCGTTGCCCGGCTGGAGCAGCGTGAACTTCGTGCGTCCCGCGCATGGCCTGGTGGCGCTGCACGGCAGCACCGTGGTGCCGATCACGGCGCTGGGCCTGAAGGCGGGCAACACCACGCAGGGTCACCGCTTTGAAGCCAAAGTGTCGCCCGTGGTGATCAAGGATGCCGACGCGTACGCTCAGACCCTGCTGAGCGACGGCGCGGTGATCGCCAGCTTTGACGACCGCCGCTTTGCCATCGTGCAGCAGCTCGCGCAGGCTGCCGAGCGCCTGGGCCCGGGCTACGAGGTGCTGATGGACGAGGACCTGCTGAGCGAGGTGACCGGGCTGGTCGAACACCCCAACGTGCTGGTGTGCGCGTTCGAATCCCAGTTCCTCGACGTGCCGCAGGAGTGCCTGATCCTCACGATGAAGGCCAACCAGAAGTACTTCCCGCTGGTCGACGCGAAGGGCAAGCTCACCAACAAGTTTCTGGTGGTCAGCAACATCAGCCCGGACGACGCGAGCGCCGTGATCGGCGGCAATGAACGCGTGGTGCGGCCGCGCCTGGCCGACGCCAAGTTCTTTTTCGATCAGGACCGCAAGAAGACGCTGGCTTCGCGCGTGGCAGGGCTGGACAAGGTGGTGTATCACAACAAGCTGGGCTCGCAGGGGGAGCGCGTCCAACGCGTGCGCACGATTGCCGAAGCGATTGCCAACCGGCTGAATGCCAATGTGGCCGACGTCCAGCGCGCCGCCGAACTGGCCAAGACCGATCTGGTGACCGACATGGTCGGCGAGTTTCCGGAGCTGCAGGGCATCATGGGACGTTATTACGCGCTCAACGATGGCTTGAGCGCCGAGGTGGCCGATGCGATCGAGGACCACTACAAGCCACGTTTTGCCGGTGACGAGTTGCCGCGCAACACCATCGGCGTGATGGTGGCGCTGGCTGACAAGCTCGAAACCCTGGTGGGCATGTTCGGCATCGGCAATCTGCCGACCGGTGACAAGGATCCGTTTGCGTTGCGGCGCCACGCCCTGGGCGTGATCCGCATGCTGGTCGAGAAAGATCTGCCGCTGGGGCTGGCCGAGCTGGTCGAGGACGCGACGCCGGTCTTTGGGGACAAGATCACCAACGCCTCTGCCGCGTTGACCGACTTCATCTATGACCGCCTCGCCGGCTCCCTGCGCGAGCAGGGCTTCAGCGCGCAGGAAGTCGAAGCCGTGCTGGCCCTGCGCCCGCAACGCCTTGGCGATGTCGCCAAGCGCCTGGCCGCGGTGCGCGCCTTCGCCGCATTGCCGGAAGCGCCGGCCCTGGCCGCTGCCAACAAGCGCATCAGCAACATCCTCAAGAAGGCCCAGGACGTGGATGCCCATGTCAGCGAGGTGCTGCTCAAGGAGCCCGCTGAAGTCGCCTTGTACGCCGCCATGCAAGAGCTGGCACCCAAGGCCAACAGCCAGTTCGAAGCTGGCGACTACACCGCCTCGCTGCAGACGCTGGCCGCGCTGCGTGCGCCGGTGGATGCGTTTTTCGACGGTGTGATGGTCAACGCCGAGGAGATGGACTTGCGCCTGAACCGGCAGGGCCTGCTCAAAAGCCTGCACGACGCCATGAACCGCGTTGCCGATCTGTCCAAACTCGCCAGCTAGGCGAATCGTCATGAAACTCGTCATCCTCGACCGCGACGGCACCATCAACAGCGACAGCGACGATTTCGTCAAGACGCCGGATGAATGGATGCCCTTGCTGGGCTCGCTCGAAGCGATTGCGCGGCTGACCCACGCCGGCTGGCATGTGGTGATTGCCTCCAACCAGTCGGGCCTGGGGCGCGGCCTGTTTGATGTGGCCTCGCTCAACGCCATGCACGCCAAGATGCACAAGCTGCTCGCGGCGCTGGGGGGGCGCATCGATGCGGTGTTTTACTGCCCGCACAGCCCGGAAGAAAGCTGCACCTGCCGCAAACCCCTGCCCGGATTGTTCGAGCAGATAGGCGCGCGTTTTGGCATACCGCTCAAGGGCGTGCCGACGGCCGGCGACTCGGTGCGCGATTTGCTCGCCGGCGCTACGGCCGGTTGCGAGCCGCACCTGGTGCTGACCGGAAAATCGGCAAGGCACCGGGACGGTGGCCTGCCGGAGGGCCTGCCGCCCGGCACGCTGGTCCATACCGACCTGCCGGCCTTTGTGGAATTCATCCTGAACCGCAGCGCCCCAGCCAGTGCTATGAAAAACGTAGCTCCTGGCGCAGATGTTTAAAGGGCTGCCGCCCTGAAACACTCGAAATTTCGACTGAAGACACACGCCATGCCCCTGATTCGCTCCGTCCTGCACCTTCTGTGGATGATTCTCACCGTGATTCCCTGGGGGCTGGCCGTCCTGATTTTTTCGCTGTTTGGCAGCAGCACGCAGATTTACTGGCTGTGCGCCGGCTGGCTGCGCGTGGCCGTCCGCGGCGGCACGGTGATCCTGGGCATCCAGAACCGCGTGACCGGCATGGAAAACCTGCCGACCGGCGAGACCAGCGCGGCCGTGCTGCTGCTCAAGCACCAGAGCACCTGGGAGACGTTTTCCATGCCGACGCTGATGCCGCACCCGCTGGCCTATGTGTTCAAGAAAGAACTTCTGTACGTGCCCTTTTTCGGCTGGGCCATGGCGCGCATGGACATGATCCACATCGACCGTAACCAGCGCACACAGGCCTTCAACAAGGTGGTCGAGCAGGGCCGCCGGCTGATGAGCCAGGGTGTCTGGGTCATCATGTTTCCCGAAGGCACGCGGATTGAACGCGGAAAAAAAGGCGTGTACAAGACCGGGGGCACGCGGCTGGCGATCGAGACCGGCGCGCCGGTGATTCCGGTGGCCGTGACATCGGCCAAGTGCTGGCCGCGCAAGGCCTTCATCAAGAAGCCGGGCATCGTCGACATCTCGATCGGCAAACCCATCAGCAGCGTGGGCCGCAAGCCTGAGGAGTTGATGCGTGAAGTCGAGGCCTGGATAGAAGCCGAAATGCGCCGGCTCGACCCCGAGGCCTATCCGGAAACCGCCTCGGGCGCCTGACGGCTGGGCTGGTCAAAGCTACACTGGTCAGCATGCAACGGCTTCTTCAGTTCACGCTGGACCTTTTTGACCTGGAGCCAGCCAGACCCACGGCAGATTTGCCTGCCAAAGCCACAACTTCTAGGCCAAATGAGCCATTGGCCATTATTGCGCCTGCGTCAACAGCTATCGAAAAGATAGCGTCTGCATCAAACCATCCACCCGCCCAGACCCTGGCGCAGGTGCTGGCGCCGGCCACTTACCGGCACCCGGCCGCTTCTCGGGAAGCCCTGCTCGAAGGCACGGTGGTGGGCTACCAGTTCCGGCGTGGCAAGCGGCGCACCATCGGGTTTTCGGTGGGGGCTGAGGGCCTGGTCGTCAGTGCGCCCAAGTGGGTGCCCCTGTATGAAATAGACAAGGCTGTGCAGGAAAAATCCGGCTGGATCGTCAAGAAGCTGCAGGAAACCCGCGCGCGCCACGACCGGCTGGAGTCGGCCCGCATTGAGTGGAAAGACGGCACGACCCTGCCTTTTCTCGGAGAGCCGGTGATTGTGGTGATCGATCCGCGGCACGCCTTTGGCGGTGTGGGCGGCGAGCTGAAAAGCAGTGCTGCTGCTGAGTTGCACACCGGGGAAGACGCACCCAATTCCAGCCTGCCGGGTGTTCCCCGGCTGACCTTGCACATTGCCCTGGCCCACGACGCCACGGCCGAGCAGATTCGTGACTCGGTGCAGGCCTGGCTGATGCGCCAGGCCAAGCGCGTCTTTACCGAGCGCCTCGACCATTTCGCACCGCATCTGGGTGTGCAATGGCGCAAACTCAGCCTGAGCAGCGCCGGAACCCGTTGGGGCAGCGCCAGTGCAGACGGCTCCATCCGGCTGAACTGGCGGCTGATTCACTTCAAACAGTCAGTCATTGACTATGTGGTGGTCCACGAATTGAGCCATTTGAGGGTCATGGATCACAGCCCGCGGTTCTGGGACACGGTGCGCACGGTGGTGCCGGACTATGCGCTGCTGCGCAGCCAGCTGAAGGAAGAGGCACTACCCCGATGGTAATTTGGGCGGCGCCGGGGTCTAATGCGGAGTGTTTTTGACACATCACAAAACGCGCGCCGAACGGGCTGGATAAATGTGTAAATGTCTGTAATAGGGGGCGGACACGGCCATCGTGACCGCACGCGATGGCGCCGAGGCGCTGGATTACCTGTTTGGCCAGGGGGTGCACGCAGGGCGCGACACACAGAAGCAGCCGGCCTTTGTCCTGCTCGACATGAAGCTGCCCAAGCTGTCCGGGCTGGATGTTTTGCGCAGCCTGCGCAGCAACCCGCTGACGGCGCTGGTTCCGGTGGTCATGCTGACCTCGTCGAGTGAGCAGTCCGACATCATTGCCTGCTACCAGAGCGGCGCCAACGGCTTTGTGCGCAAGCCCGTCGATTTCGGCGATTTCACGGAAAAGCTCAGCCGTCTGCAGGACTACTGGCTGCGCGTCAACGAGTCCATCGCCGCAGCTTGACGGCCCTTGCGGCGAGGAGGGAACCTTCGCTGGAGTAGCGGGGGCTACTGCAGATGACTTACAGTCGGGTGAGTCCATCTGAAAGCGGCCGCTGGCGGCCTGTTTCAGAAACCCCGACCGCATGAACTTCGTCCTGACTCCTTTTCAAACCTTTCAGCCCCGTTCCACGCGTACCTGTCCGGACGCGGCCCTTTTACGTCGACCCGTGCCGCAGCGGATCACCGCATGAGGGTGGACATCAGCCTGCGCACGCGCATTGTCGTGCTGGTGCTGGTGGCGATTGTTCCGCTGTTCGGCCTGTCGATGTTCAAGGCACTGCACAATGCCGGCGCTGAGCTCGAACGCGCCAAGGCCAACCTGCAGTTTGCAGCTTCGCTGGCCGCCGCCAGCCAGGAGCGGGTGGCAGACTCCGCCAGGCAGGTGCTGACCCTGCTTGCTTCGCTGCCGGAGGTGCAGGAAGGCAATCACGCCGACTGCGACCACCATTTTTCAAGCCTGACCCGCCATCTTCCCGAATACGCCAATCTGGGCGTTCTGGGGCTGGACGGACAAACCCGTTGTCACGCGTTGGGGAGCGCCAAGAAAACCTTTCTGGGCGACCGCAGCTATTTCCGCGATGCCATCGCCCAGCGTCGCTTTGTCGTGGGCACCTATGCGGTTGGACGGCTTGCCGGCACGCCGGTGCTGACCTTTGCACTGCCTGTCATGGGCGCGGATGACAAGGTGACGGGGGTGGTCTACGCCGCCTTCGATCTGGCCAGGATGGCCGGGACGATCGCGGGGATACAGCTGCCGTCTGGGGCTGCACTGGGTGTTCAGGACCGCGAAGGCGCCTTGCTGGCGGGCAGACCGGCCCTGCCTATCCGTGTAGGCGACAAGGTTCGCAGCCCGGTATTGCAGGAAGCGGTCAAAGCCATGAGCACCGGGGTGCGCGAAGGCCCGGATGGCGGGGGGCATGAACGTTTGTGGGCATTCATGCCGAGCAGCCCGAACTCGGAGGCCGCGGTTTTTGTGTCGGTCAGCATGGACCGCGACCTGATCGTCGCGCCTGTCCGGCGCCAGTTGTGGCAGGAGCTGGCGGCGCTTGCGCTGGTGGCGCTTCTTGGCGGCGGGATTGCCTGGATGATTGCCAGCCGTTCGATTGTGGCGCCGGCCCGCCAGCTTCTTCACGCCACGCGGGAGCTGGAAAAGGGCCTCCTGGACGCGCGTGTGCCCATGAGACCGGGTGAGAGTCAGAGTGAATTTTCCAGAATTGCCGCGGGCTTCAATCTGATGGCTGACTCGCTGCAGCATCGCGAAAGGGCTCTGGAAAATGAGCTGGCGCGGAACCGGCAGGCTTATGCAGCGCTGGAGCTGACCATCAACAGCATGCAGGAAGGCCTGCTGGCGGTGGACGCCGCCGGACGGGTGATCCTGGTGAACCAGACAGCCTCCCAGCTGTTTGCCATTGATGACAGCTCCATGGTGCTGGCGCCGCAGTGGCCGCAACGCCAGGGGCTGTTTGTTCCGGACACGCAGGGCTTGTACGGTTTCGAGGACCTGCCCCTGCACAAGGCCCTGCGCGGCGAGAGCGGCGGCCCCCTACTCATGCTGGTGCGCAACGAGCGTGAGCCGGTGGGCCGCCTGATCAGCTGCACCTACCGTCCCATGCAGGGCGCGGGCGGCATCGTTGGCGCCCTGATGGTGTTTTCAGACATCACCCGCATGCAGCAACTGCAGCTGGAGCAGACGCACAGTTACGAGCAACTCAGCGAGGTCCAGCGCAAGCTGCTCAATGCCCAGCGGCTGGGGCGGATCGGCAACTGGGAGTTGAACCTCGCCACCGGCCGGCTCTGGTGGTCCGACGAGGTGTATGAACTCTTCGGTCTGACCCGGGCGGGCTTTGACGGGCGACCGGACACCGTGATTGCGATGGTCCATCCGGAAGACCGTGCTGGCTACATTCGCGTGCGGGAGGCCGCCATGCAGGAGGGTCAGCGCATGGACGTGGAGTACCGCATCCTCACCGTGGACGGCCAGACCCGCTGGATACACCAGCTCGGTGAGTCCCATGCAGACAGCAGCGGCCAGATCGTCTGGCGTGCCGGTGTGGTCCAGGACATCACGGCCCGCAAGCAGGCGGAGCTCGCCGTGGCTCGCCACACGGAGCTGCTGCAACAGACTGGCGAGATGGCCCGTATCGGGGGCTGGGAACTGACCGTGGAGACCATGACGCCTTACTGGTCCGCAGAGGTGTACCGGATTTTTGACCTCGATCCGTCGGTGCCATTGGGGTTGAAGCAGGCACTCGAGTTTCACCCGCCGGAAATGCAGCCCCTGGCGCGCGCCACGCTGGCCGCGGCGTTGGCCGACGGCACGCCCTGGGACATGGAGGTGCCGCTTGTCACGGCGCAGGGGCGACGCATCTGGGTGCGCACACGGGGCCATGCGATGTTGAGGGACAGCAAGGTCGTGCGCCTCATGGGGGTGTTGCAGGACATCACCGACCAGCACGAATCCCAGGCGCAACTCCGATTGCTGGAGGCCGCCATTTCCCGGCTGAACGACATCGTGCTGATCACCGAAGCCGATCTGCTCGATGAGCCAGGGCCGCGCATCGTATTCGTCAACAACGCGTTCGAGCGCCGCACTGGTTACAGCCGCGAGGAAGCGCTGGGCCGGTCGCCGCGTTTTCTGCAGGGACCGCGAACCCAGCGCACCGAACTGGATCGCATCGGTGCGGCGTTGCGCAAGGGGGAGTCCGTGCGCGCGGAGCTGATCAACTACAAAAAGAGCGGTGAAGAGATCTGGCTGGACCTGGACATGGTACCCATTGCAGACACGCAGGGGCGGGTGACCCACATCGTCGCCGTAGAGCGCGACATTACCCGGCGCAAACTTGCCGAGCAGGCCATGACCGACAGCGAGCAGCGTTATGCAGCCCTGTTCAAGGCCGCGCCTGTCCCGATGTGGATCGTTGATGCCGGGACCGCCCGTTTTCTCGCCGTCAACGAGGCTGCTGTGGCGAACTATGGCCATTCCAAGGAAGAGTTCCTGCAGCTGACGCTCTTTGATATCCGGTCGGGGGCAGAGCAGGCCCGGTTCAAGCAGCATCTCGACAAGGGCGTCATCGGCCAGCCGGGCCGCTGGCTGCATCTGCGCAAGGACGGCGTTGAGTTTCCCGTGGAGGCCGTGGCCCGGGCCATTACCTACATGGGCCGGGAGGCGCGTTTCGCGGTTGCGCTGGACATCACCGCACAGGTCAGGGCCGAAAAGGAAGTACAGGATTACCTGTTCACGCTGCAGCGCGCCGCCGACGCGACCCATGCCATCACGCGCCACCGCACCGTCGAGGCCACGTTGCAGGAAACCGTGGATCAGGTCCGGGCCGTGGTGGGCGCGCACCAGGCCGTGGTGAGCCTGACGGTCTCCGGAGGGCAGACGCGGACCGTCAACGCCGTGTCGTACTCGGACAAATATGCCCACTGTCGCGACCTGGTGCGATTGACCCACCTCTATGGCCTGGATGCGGCCGTTTGCGAAACCAACAGGCCGATGCGCCTGACCCAGTCCGCACTGGAGGCTGACCCGCGCTGGGGCGGGCCTGGTGATGAGGCCGGGACGGAACCGTCCATGCGAGGCTGGCTGGCCGTTCCGCTGACCGGCCAGAGTGGCGAGAACATCGGGCTGCTGCAATTGAGCGACAAATACGATGGCGAGTTCACATTGCAGGACCAGTATGTGGGCGTTGAACTCGCGCAACTGGCATCCATCGCCATTGAAAACACCCAGCTTTTTGAGCAGGTGCAGCAGCTCAACCAGGGGCTGGAAGAAAAGGTCGTTGAAAGGACTGCCGCCCTGGCGCGGCAGGAGGCCCTGTTCCGGGCGTTGGCCGAGCAGGCCCCGCAGATCATCTGGAATGTCGACGTTGACGGCAAGGTGACCTATCTGAATCGCAAGTGGTACGAATTGATGGGTGGGATACCGGATGACTGGATGGGATACAAGTGGTCAAGCGTGGTGCACCCCGACGATCTGGCCGACATGTCTGCCAACTGGAAGATATCCCGCCAGAGCCGGACGCCCTATGTGGGGATGCGGCGCCTGCGTACGGCGGACGGCACCTACCACACCATGTCTTACCGGGCCTCTCCCGTGCTTGATGATGAGGGCAGCGTGCTGTTCTGGGTTGGCATCGATGCCGACGTGACGGAAATCAAGGACATTGAAACAGCACTGCGCCTGTCCAACCAGGAACTCGAAGCCTTTTCCTACTCGGTCTCGCATGACCTGCGTTCACCACTGAACACGGTGGACGGCTTCAGCCGCCTGCTGGCCAAGCAGCTCAATGCCGGCAGCCCGAACGAAAAGATCCAGCACTACCTGTCGCGCATCCACGCGGGTGTGGCCCAGATGGGGCGGCTGATCGAAGACCTGTTGTCCCTGGCGCAGGTCTCGCGCATGCAGTTGCGGCATGAAACGGTGGATTTGAGCGCCATGGCTGCGGAAATTGCCGGTGAATGCCAGGGGCGCAACCCGGAGCGCGTGGCCAGCATCCATATCGAAGAGGGTTTGCAGGCCCAGGGTGATGGACGGTTGATCCACGTGGTGATGGAAAACCTGCTCGGCAACGCCTGGAAGTTTTCTTCCGGGCGGTCACGTACCGATATCCGGGTCGGACATACGACTGACGCTGCCGGGCTGTCCGTGTTTTTCGTGCAGGACAACGGTGCGGGCTTTGACATGGCCTATGCCGACAAGCTCTTCAATACTTTTCAGCGGCTGCATGCCGTGACCGAGTTTCCGGGAACCGGTGTGGGGCTGGCCACCGTGAGCCGCGTGATCGGCCGCCACGGCGGCAAGGTCTGGGCGCACGCCGAGCCCGGCAAGGGGGCCACCTTCTTTTTTACCCTGCCAAGTGGCGCGGCCGCCGCTTGAGCGCAATGCAGATGTCCGATTGTAAAAAATGTATATGAATTGATAGCCGTTAAATTCAATTGATTAAATTTATTAAATTGTTTAAATTGCAGGTGTAATACCTAATAGGCTTCTTTATGCCCCGCGAACCCCAAACTTTCGAAAAAGCCATCACTGCGAGCGATTTTTCCAGCGATGACTATTGCGGAACCACTTATGCCGCCAAACTGCTGGGCTTGTCGGTCGCCACCGTGCAGTCCCTGGTCGAGAAGGGCGAGATTGAGGCCTGGAAAACCCTGGGAGGCCACCGCCGGCTCTCTCTGCGTGCCATCAATGCCTATCTCCAGAAAAACAGTCCTCAACGTGCCCAGGTGGACGCGGATCCACGCAATCGCCTGAGAGTTCTGGTGGTGGAAGACGACGAGGCCACCTGCGAGCTTTACAAGGCCCATTTCGAGGAATGGGACATGGCGGTGGACTGCAGCTTCATGCCCTCTGCCCTGGAGGCCCTGATGGACATTGCCAGCATGCGCCCGGACCTCCTGATCACCGACCTGAACATGCCCGGCGTGGACGGCATGGAAATGCTGCGCGCCCTCAAACGCAACCAGCAGTTGCTGGCCATGCAGATCCTCGTGATCAGCGGCTTGCCGCGGGAATCCATCACGGAACGAGGCGGCCTTCCACCCAACTCCTACTTCCTTGAGAAGCCGATCAATTTCGACTGGCTGCATGGGTACGTAACCGCCCTGCTGGTGGCTAACCGAAAATGGCGCTAGTGCTCCGGCCCGGACTTGCCGACACATGACGGCGCACCTTCGTTTCCCTGCAGTCGTCGCGAATCCCTGCCATGGCACCGGTTGTGCCTATGGTTCGTGCCTCGCCCCGGGCGCGAACCGATTGTTTTCATGGGGTTTCGATGCCGCTGGGGCGAAGCACTAGGGCGGCGGTCGCCTGCGTTTGAAGAAGCCTGGTCTTGGCACCGCTGACCCTTTTCAAGGCATGGCTGAAGTCGCTGAGGGGAAGCCGGCGGGCGCTGCTTCCAGGGGCCCGCACCGGACAGGCGCGAGCCAACGCAGAGGCCCTGCAGGCCGGCCTCGACCTGTCGTCCGACGGCATTGTCCTGCTGGACAATGCCGGCCGGGTGGTGGCCTTCAACAGTTGTGCCCAGGCGCTCATGCATTCCGCACTCGGCAACCTCCGGGGTGTGGATTTCTGGGACGCGGTACAGGAAGAAATTGCAGATGAGTACCGCGGCGCCACCGAGCAGGCGTTGCTCGAAACGGGAAGCCACAGTTTTGTCGTCTGGCACGCGTTTGAGAACCAGTGGGTTGACTACTGCCTGCGCCAGCACGACAACGGCTTGCTGGTCACGCTCAGGGATGTCAGTGCCGTTCATCAGGCGTCACGTTCGCTGCGAAACAGCGAGTCCTGCAACCAGACCCTGTTCGCCGCCCACCCGCAGGCGATGTGGTTGCTCGATACCGGCTCGCGGCACTTGCTCGCAGTCAACAATGCGGCGGCGGCCCTGTATGGCCTGGCGCCTGAAGCGCTGAGGGGGGCATTTGTTGAGTCGCTTTTTCCGGAGGGGGAGGGGGCATCCCTGCTGGACTCCCTGCCACCGAGTGACTTCCAGCAGGAAATGCGACTGTGCACCCAGAAGAGGGCAGATGGCGAGCTCATGCTGGTTGAACTGGCCTGCTCCAGCGTGCAATGGGATCTGCGGCCGGCCGTGCTGGTCAGTGTGACCGACGTTGGTGCACGCCACCTCGCCGATGCCCATCTGTCCCGGCTCAATGAAGAGCTCGAGATCCGCATCGAACAATGCACCGGTGAACTGCAGCGCGGCCGTGGCGAATTCGATGCTTTCACGAGTGCCATGTTGCACGACCTGAAGGCGCCGCTGCATGTCATCGACGGGTTTGCCACCACGCTGGCAGAGCGACATGGCACGGCGCTGGATGCGCAAGGCCAGCATTACCTGGCGCGCATCCAGGCGAGCAGCCTCCAGCTGGCCAGGCTGATTGATGATTTACGCACCCTGACCTACTTGCCCAGGATGGTCATGGCGCCGGACCGGGTGGATCTGGCCCCCGTGTGCCTGCGCATTGTGGCCGAGCTGCGCAAACGGGAGCCGGCGCGGCATCTGGTGCTTGAAATGGAACCTTCGCTACCGCTTGTCTGTGACAAAGACCAGCTGTCCATTGCGTTGGCCTGCCTGCTCGACAACGCCTGGAAGTTCACCTCCCGCAAAGAGCAGAGCTGGATCAGGGTAGGACTCATGCCGGGGGAAAATTCCGCAGACATCGTGCTGTCGGTCTCTGACAACGGTGCCGGTTTCGACACCGCCTACACCGACAAACTGTTCACTGCCTTCGAGCGCCTGCACTCGTCGGTGGATTTCCCCGGCACTGGCCTGGGCCTGGCGATTGTCAAGCGTGTGGCGCAGCTGCATGGTGGTGAAGTCTGGGCCGTCGCTGCTGACAAGGGCGGCGCCAGCTTCTTCATGTCCCTGCCGCAGGAGTCGGGCTCTGTCAGCGGCTCCCCGCCGGCCGCCTGACCCAGTCTGGCGGCAACGCGCGCCAACTGAAAGCCGCCGCCCGCTGAGCCGGGCGCCCCTTTCGGGGGCGCGTCAGGCCGGTTCAAACCGGTAAATGCCGTCGCCGCCCAGCCGGCGCTGCAGCCGGCCTTCAAACCACAAGGTGTGCAGATGCGCCACGGCTTCGCCCATGGCGAAGGTGGTCTGGTGCAGATCCAGGGCCCGCTTGAACATCACGGGCAGGATGTCGGCGCCGCTGCAGGCTCTGGCCTGGCAGGCTTGCATGACCTCGGCCAGACGGTCGTGGTGATGCTCGTGCAGCTGCGCAATCCGTGTGTGGAGGCCCCGGAACGGTTTGCCGTGCGAGGGCAGGGTTAGCGTATCCGCGTGCAGGGGCGCGAACTTGTCGATGGACTGCAAAAACAGGGTCAGCGGGTTGGATTCGGGTTCGGTGTCGTACACGCTGACATTGGTCGAGATGCGCGGCAACACCATGTCGCCGCTGATCAGCGTGTGGGTTTCGGCGCAGTGCAGCGCAATGTGTTCGGGCGCATGGCCGTAGCCGCTGATGCAGGTCCAGCGGCGCCCGCCTATGGTGATGACCTGGCCGTCCAGCATGCGGTGGAAGTGGGCGGGTACCTCGGGCACCAGCCCGGGGTAATAATTGGCGCGTGCCCGGATCAGCGCCAGGGACTCAGGGTCGGTCAGCCCATGCGAGGCAAAAAAACCGGCGGCACTTTCGCCGCCGAAACCGGTGCTGCTCTGGGTGGCGATGCGGGCCGTGTGGTAATCGGTGGCGCTGATCCACAGCGGCGCGTTCCAGCGCTGGCACAGCCAGTGCGCCAGGCCGATGTGGTCCGGGTGCATGTGCGTCACGATGACCCGCAGAATTGGCAAGCCTTCCAGTTCGCCGGCAAAAATCTGTTCCCACTGCGCCTTGGACTCGTCCCTGCTGACGCAGCAGTCCACCACCGTCCAGCCGGGCACGCCGCCCGCGGGGCCGGGCAGCTCGTCGCGCAGCAGCCACAGGTTGATGTGGTCCAGCGCAAAGGGCAGGCGCATGCGCAGCCACTTGACGCCCGGGGCGACCTCCAGGGCGCCGCCGGATGGCGGCAGGGCATCGCCGAAAGGGTAGTGCAGCTGGGCTTCCTGTGGATTCATCTTGTAAGATCGCCGGTTGGATTGACGTTTACGTTAACGTAAGCTTGATCCTTCCATTACACCCGAATTAGCTAGCGGCTTCACGAGGGCCCTGTCACCAGGGTTTCACCACATGGCAACCACGACCACGCACTCCATCAGCGATCTGGCCAAAGAGTTCGACCTGACCACACGCGCCATCCGTTTTTACGAAGACATGGGCCTGTTGCAGCCGCAGCGCGAGGGGCCCGGCGGGCGCAACCGCGTGTACAGCGCGCGTGACCGCACCCGGCTCAAGCTCACCCTGCGCGCCAAGCGCCTGGGGCTGAGCCTGTCCGAGGCCAAGGAAATCATCGACACCTACGACAGCCCGCGCGACACCGGCCCGCAACTGAAGAAGTTCCTGGCCGTGCTGGCCCAGCACCGCAAGCAACTCGAGGAACAGATGGCCGACCTGCAGGCCAACCTCGAAGAGGTCCGGCTCCATGAGAAGGAAGCCCGCGCCTTGCTGGGCAAGACGGCCAAAACCGCAAAATAGGCCATAATTGACGTTTACGTAAACGTCAATCAGGAGCCGGCCATGGAACTTCCCCATTTCGAGCCCAAGGACGAGGCTTATGCGGCCCGTGTGCAGGACAGTTTTGCACGCCAGGGTGCCATGGCCACCCTGGGCGCCTCGCTGGCCGGCATCACGCCGGGCCGGGTGGTCATCGAGCTCGATTGGGCCGCCGGGCTGAGCCAGCAACACGGTTTTCTGCATGCCGGCATGGTGGCCACGGCGCTCGACTCGGCCTGCGGCTACGCCGGCTTCACGCTGATGCCGCTTGACGCCGGCGTGCTGACCATCGAATACAAGATCAATCTGCTTGCCCCTGCCAAAGGCCAGCGTTTTCGCATGGTGGGCCAGGTCATCAAACCCGGACGCACCGTGACCGTGACCGAGGGGCGGGCCTATGCCATCGACGACGGCCGCGAAAAACTCATTGCCACCATGGGCGCCACGCTGATGACCATCACCGGCCGTGACGACGTGAAAAACTGAACACCACAAAAGGAGACCCTCATGAACAACCTGCCCGGACTCAACTTCCAGCTTGGCGAAGACATTGACGCACTGCGTGATACGGTGCGCGAATTCGCCCAGGCCGAAATCGCACCGCGTGCCGCTGAAATCGACGCCAACGACCAGTTCCCCATGGACCTCTGGCAGAAAATGGGCAGCCTGGGCGTGCTCGGCATCACCGTCAGCGAGGAGTACGGCGGCGCCAACATGGGTTACCTGGCGCACATGATCGCCATGGAAGAAATCAGCCGGGCCAGCGCTTCCGTCGGCCTGTCCTACGGCGCGCACAGCAACCTGTGCGTCAACCAGATCAAGCGCAACGGCACCGAAGCGCAGCGCGCCAAATACCTGCCCAAACTGATCAGCGGCGAACATGTCGGTGCGCTGGCCATGAGTGAGCCCGGCGCCGGCAGCGACGTCATCAGCATGAAACTGAAAGCCGAGGACAAGGGCGGTTATTACCTGCTCAACGGCAGCAAGATGTGGATCACCAACGGCCCCGACGCCGACACGCTGGTGGTCTACGCCAAGACCGAACCCGAGCTCGGCGCGCGTGGCGTCACCGCCTTCCTGATTGAAAAAGACATGAAGGGCTTTTCGGTCGCGCAGAAACTCGACAAGCTGGGCATGCGCGGTTCGCACACCGGCGAGCTGGTTTTCAACAACGTCGAGGTGCCGGCGCAGAACATCCTGGGCGGCCTCAACAGCGGCGCCAAGGTGCTGATGAGCGGGCTGGACTACGAACGCGCGGTGCTCACCGGCGGGCCGCTGGGCATCATGCAGTCCGTCATGGACAGCGTCATTCCCTACATCCACGACCGCAAGCAGTTCGGCACCAGCATCGGCGAGTTCCAGTTGATCCAGGGCAAGGTGGCCGACATGTACACCGTGCTGCAGGCGGGCCGCTCCTTTGCCTACACCGTCGCCAAAAACCTCGACCTGCTGGGCACCGAGCATGTGCGCCAGGTGCGCAAGGACTGCGCTTCCGTCATTCTCTGGTGCGCCGAGAAAGCCACCTGGATGGCCGGCGAGGGCGTGCAGATTTTCGGCGGCAACGGCTATATCAACGACTACCCGCTGGGCCGCCTCTGGCGCGACGCCAAGCTGTATGAAATCGGCGCCGGCACCAGCGAGATCCGCCGCATGCTGATCGGGCGCGAACTGTTTGCCGAGACCATGTAGAGACCAGGTAAATTGCGACGCAGGCCACAATAACGCTTATGACCTCTTCCATCAACGACCTCTTCACCCACAACCGCGCCTGGGCCGCCCAGATGGAGCGCGAGCGTCCGGGCTTTTTCACGAGCCTGGTCAAGCAGCAAAAGCCCAAGTACATGTGGATAGGCTGCTCCGACAGCCGTGTGCCGGCCAACCAGATCACCGGCCTGGAGCCGGGCGAGGTGTTTGTGCACCGCAACGTGGCCAACATCGTGGTGCACTCCGACCTCAATGCGCTGTCGGCGATCCAGTTCGCGGTGGAAATGCTCAAGGTCGAACACATCATGGTGGTCGGACACTACGGCTGCGGCGGTGTGCAGGCGGCGCTGGAAGGCGCGCGCATCGGGCTGGCCGACAACTGGATACGCCACATCCAGGACGTGCGCCACCGCCATCGCCAGCTGCTCGACAGCCTGGCCGAAGACCGGCGCGCCGACGCCTTGTGTGACCTCAATGTCATCGAGCAGGTGGTCAACGTCTGCGTCAGCACCGTCATGGTCGATGCCTGGGCCAAGGGCCAGAAGGTCAGCATTCATGGCTGGGCCTTCGGTGTCAACGACGGGCTGCTGCAGGACCTGAGCATGACCATCTCCGACCCTGCCGATCTTGATGCCTTGTACCGTCTGGCGGTCGATCGCGTCTGGGACTCCCGGCGCCCCGCCTGACGGCCATGTTTCCGCAGCGCCTCGACTCGCCGCTTGCCTACGACATCGCCAAGGCGATGATGGACGGCTTCAACCGGCACTACCAGCTGTTCCGTACCGAGTCGGCGCGCGCCAAACACCGTTTTGAAACCGCCGACTGGCACGGCCAGCAGCGGTCGCAGCGCGAGCGCATCGAGTTCTACGACCTGCGCGTGCGCGAGGCCTCGACCCGGCTGGAGCGCGAGTTCAAGGCGGGCGAGCAGTCCATGGACGTCTGGCACCAGGTCAAGCTGCACTACATCGGGCTGCTGGTCGACCATCACCAGCCCGAGCTGGCCGAGACTTTCTTCAATTCGGTCACCACCAAGATCCTGCACCGCAGCTATTTCCAGAACGACTTCATTTTTGTCCGGCCGGCGATCAGCACCGAGTACATCGAAAACGACGAGCCCGCCGCGCGGCCCACTTACCGGGCCTACTACCCCCAGCGCGACACCCTGCACGACCACCTGGTCCGGCTGGTCAATGATTTCGAGCTGCACATCGAGTTTGAAGACCTGGCGCGCGACACCGGCTACGTGGTCGAGGAACTGGCCGCCCGTCTGGGCGACGTCAAGCTGCGCGCCAACTTCCAGATCCAGGTGCTATCTAGCCTGTTCTTCCGCAACAAGGGCGCCTACATCGTCGGCAAGCTGATCAACGGCTTCAACGAGTTGCCCTTTGCCCTGCCGCTGCTGCACGCCAGGTCGGGCAAGCTGGCGATTGATTCCGTGCTGATCGGCGAGGACGATCTCCTGATCCTGTTCAGTTTCGCCCGGGCCTACTTCATGGTGGACATGGGCATCCCCTCGGCCTACGTGCAGTTCCTGCGCAGCATGATGCCGCGCATGCCGCGCGCCGAAATCTACAACGCGCTGGGCCTGGCCAAGCAGGGCAAGACGCTGTTCTACCGCGACTTCCTGTATCACCTGCGCCACTCGACCGACAAGTTCCGCATTGCCCCCGGCATCAAGGGCATGGTCATGCTGGTGTTCGATCTGCCGTCCTTTCCCTATGTGTTCAAGGTCATCAAGGACTACTACCCGCCGCAGAAGGAAACCACGCGCGAGCAGATCAAGGCCAAGTACCTGCTGGTCAAGCAGCACGACCGTGTCGGCCGCATGGCCGACACGCAGGAGTACAGCGAGGTGGCCTTCCCGCGTGAGCGTTTTGACGACGAACTGATCGCCGAGATCGAGAAATTTGCACCCAGCCAGCTCGAGATCAGCGACCGCGACGGCGACGGCAACATCGAGGTCATCATCAAGCATGTGTACATCGAGCGCCGCATGATCCCGCTCAACATCTACCTGCAGGAAGCCTTCGACACCGGCGTGGACGAGCCGGCGGCGAAGGCGCAGATCGAGCGCGCCGTGGTCGAATACGGCAACGCCATCAAGGACATGGTGGCGGCCAACATCTTTCCCGGCGACATGCTGTTCAAGAACTTCGGCATCACGCGCCACGGCAAGGTCGTATTTTACGACTACGACGAGATCGAATACCTCACCGACTGCAACTTCCGCAAGGTGCCCACGCCGCGCAACGAGGAAGAAGAAATGAGCGGCGAGGTCTGGTACTCGGTCGGGCCCCGGGACGTGTTCCCCGAGACCTTCGAGCCCTTCCTGCTCGGCAACGCCGCGGTGCGCGAGGTCTTCATGAAGCACCACGCCGACCTGCTCGATGCCGCCTTCTGGCAGGGCCACAAGGAGCGTATTGCCGCCGGCCATGTGCACGATGTGTTCCCCTACGAGCGCGAGCGGCGTTTTGTGCGCAGGCACGCGGCGCAGAAAGCCTGAGGACGGCCATGCGGGACGCCTGGGAATACGCCAGCTTCGTGGTCACCGCGCTGGCCCTGCCGTTTGCGATATTTTTCTTTGCCCTCGAGCAGCGCAAGGAGCGCAACAACGAGGAAGAGGCGGCCTACCAGCTGCTGTCCGACGCCTACAACGACTTTCTGAAAGTCGTGCTGGCCAACCCCGACCTGCACCTGCGCACCAACGAGCCGCTGGAGAGTCCCACGCGCGAGCAGAATGAACGCACCATGATCATCTACGACATGCTGATTTCGCTGTTCGAGCGCGCCTACATCGTCGCCTGGAGCGAACGCATGAGCGAGGTCGAGGCGCGTCGCTGGAACAGCTGGGACGATTACATGCGCGAGTGGTGCCAGCGCGAGAATTTTTTCAATGCCCTGCCGCTGTTGCTGCGCGGTGAAGACCCGGGCTTTCAGCAATACATCCTGCGCATCGCCCGCGAAGAGCGCGGCGCAGTCATCCAGCTTGCCTAATTTGTTTAACTTGTTCAACTCAGGAGAAAACCACCATGTCCAGTTCCACCACTGATTCCATCGTCATTCTCGGCGCCGCCCGCACCCCCATGGGCGGCTTTCAGGGCGACTTTTCCAGCCTCGCCGCGCACGACCTCGGCGGCGCCGCCATCAAGGCCGCCATCGAACGCTCGGGCGTCGCGCCCGAAAAAGTCGACGAAGTGCTGTTTGGCAACTGCCTGATGGCCGGCCAGGGCCAGGCGCCGGCGCGCCAGGCCGGCTTCAAGGGTGGCCTGCCCGCCAGCGCGGGCGCGGTCACCTTGTCCAAGATGTGCGGCTCCGGCATGGAAGCCACCATGCTTGCGCACGACCAGCTGCTGGTCGGCAGCCGCGACGTGATGGTCTCCGGCGGCATGGAAAGCATGACCAACGCACCGCACCTGCTGCTCAAGGGCCGCAGCGGTATCCGCATCGGCCATGACCGCATTTACGACCACATGATGCTCGACGGCCTGGAAGACGCCTACGAACCCGGCCGCGCCATGGGCACCTTCGGTGAGCAGTGCGCCGAGAAGTACCAGTTCACGCGTGAGGCGCAGGACGCGTTCGCCACCACCAGCGTGAACCGCGCCAAGGCCGCCACCGAGTCCGGCGCCTTCAAGGCCGAAATCACCCCCGTCACCGTCAAGGGCCGCAGCGGCGACACCGTGATTTCCATCGACGAAGGTCCGGGCAAGGTCAAACTCGACAAGATCTCCACACTGCGCCCCGCCTTCAAGAAAGACGGCACCATCACCGCCGCGTCCAGCTCGTCGATCAACGACGGCGCGGCCGCCCTGGTGCTCACCCGCGCATCGACGGCCAAGGAGCTGGGCGCCAAGCCGCTGGCCCGCATCGTCGGCCACGCCACCTTTGCCCAGGCGCCCGAGTGGTTCACCACCGCACCGGTCGGCGCCGTGCAGAAGCTGCTCAAGAAAATCGGCTGGAGCGTGAAAGACGTGGACCTGTGGGAAATCAACGAGGCTTTTGCCGTGGTGCCCATGGCCGCCATGAAAGAGCTCGGCATCAGCCACGACATCGTCAACGTCAACGGCGGCGCCTGCGCACTGGGCCACCCGATCGGTTGCAGCGGCGCCCGCATCATCGTCACGCTGATGTACGCGCTCAAGGCCCGCGGCCTGAAAAAAGGTGTTGCCACGCTGTGTATCGGTGGCGGTGAAGGCACGGCAATTGCCATTGAATTGCTATAAATTACATAGCTGTTGACGCACGCTGTATAAGGTCTGGAGGCCGATTTGATGCATGAAAATCTGACATGAGCACGGTACTCGTCATCGGCGCCTCGCGCGGCATCGGGCTGGAGTTTGTGCGCCAGTACCGGAGCGCCGGCGCGCGCGTGATCGCCACCGCGCGCGACGCAGCGGGGCTGGAGCGCCTTAAGGCGCTGGGCGCGCAGGCGGTCAAGCTGGAGGTGGACGACGTATCCAGCGTCAGCGGTCTGGCCTGGTTACTCGATGGCGAAAAAATCGACGTCGCGCTGTATGTCGCCGGTGTGCTGGCGGGCGGCAATGCGGGCGACCCACCGGCTGCCGATGTGTTCGATCAGGTGATGCGCACCAATGTGCTGGCGCCTATGCGCGTGCTGCCGCAACTGACGGAAGTGTTGGCGCCTGACGCCCGGCTGGTGGTCCTGTCATCCCGGATGGGCTCGATAGGGCTGCGCACCAATGGCAACAGCTGGCTGTACCGCGCCTCCAAGTCCGCCGTCAACTCCGTCGTCAAGGACATGTCGTTTGGCTTGCAGGGCAAAGCCATCTGCGTTGCGATGCACCCCGGCTGGGTGAAGACCGACATGGGTGGCGCTGGCGCCGATCTGGATGTCACGCAAAGCGTTTCCGATATGCGCACCACCGTAGCCAGCCTGCGCGCGGAACACAATGGCACTTTCATCAACCACGACGGCCAGGCGTTGGCCTGGTAGGACCTCTCATGCTGCTCACGCAAGACCAGGAAATGATCCGCGACGCGGTGCGCGACTTCACCCAGACCGAACTCTGGCCGCACGCCGCGGCCTGGGACAAGGCACACCACTTTCCGGTCGAGGCGCACCAGGGCCTGGCGGCGCTGGGTGCTTACGGCATCTGCGTGCCCGAAGAGTTTGGCGGCGCCAACCTCGACTACCTGACGCTTGCGCTGGTGATCGAGGAAATCGCCGCCGGCGATGGCGGCACCAGCACGGCGATTTCAGTGACCAACTGCCCGGTCAACGCCATCCTGATGCGTTACGGCAATGCCGCGCAGAAAAAGCAGTGGCTCACACCGCTGGCGCAGGGGCAGATGCTGGGCGTGTTCTGCCTGACCGAGCCGCATGTGGGCAGCGACGCCTCGTCATTGCGCACCACCGCGGTGAAAGAGGGTGACGAGTACGTGATCAACGGCGTCAAGCAGTTCATCACCAGCGGCAAGAACGGCCACGCGGCCGTGGTCATTGCGGTCACCGACAAGGGCGCCGGCAAAAAGGGCATGAGCGCCTTCATGGTGCCCACCAGCGCACCCGGCTACGTCGTTGCGCGCCTGGAAGACAAGCTGGGCCAGAACTCCAGCGACACCGCGCAGATCAACTTCGACAATTGCCGCATCCCGGCCGAGAACCTGATAGGCGCCGAGGGCGAAGGCTACAAGATCGCGCTGGGCGCGCTCGAAGGCGGGCGCATCGGCATTGCCGCGCAAAGCGTGGGCATGGCGCGCAGCGCATTTGAATTTGCCGTGCAGTACGCCAAGGAGCGCCAGAGTTTCGGCACCGCCATCTTCAACCACCAGGCGGTCGGTTTCCGCCTGGCCGACTGCGCCACGAAACTGGAAGCCGCACGCCAGCTGATCTGGCACGCCGCCAGCCTGCGCGACGCCGGCCTGCCCTGCCTGAAGGAAGCGGCCATGGCCAAACTCTTTGCCAGCGAAATGGCCGAGCAGGTCTGCAGCGCCGCCATCCAGACCCTGGGCGGCTACGGCTATGTCAGCGACTTCCCGGTGGAGCGCATCTACCGCGACGTGCGTGTCTGCCAGATCTACGAAGGCACGTCTGACGTGCAGAAAATCATCATCCAAAGGGCACTTTAGCCCCCACGGTCGTTCACTGCGTGTAACTCCCTGCCCCCGAGGGGGCCGCTGCGCCTGCGGTCCGGCAAAGCCGGTCCCGCGGCCCCTGCTTGGTTTTAGCTTCCCGGGGTGCCGGCGTGTTGGTTTGTCATTGCGGACTTGATCCGCAATCCATGCGTGCACACTGGCGGCGGTGGTTCTTGCTGCATGGACCCCGGGTCAAGCCCGGGATGACGCCGGGAGGGGTAGCCGGTGTGATGCACGCCGTAAACTTGTCATTGCGAACTCGATCCGTAATCCATGCCCGCCAACCACACAGCAGGAGTCAGCAAAAATGCCCATCACCAAAGGATTCCGCGCCCTCGTCGATGAGGCCATGGCGCAGGTCACCACGTATTCCGTCGCCGAGGCCCAGGCCAAACTTGCCGACCCGCAGGTGCAGATCGTCGACATCCGCGACGTGCGCGAGCTCGAACGCGAAGGCACGGTGCCGGGTGCCCTGCTGGCGCCGCGCGGCATGCTCGAGTTCTGGGTGGACCCTGCCTCGCCCTATTTCAAGCCGGTGTTCGGCGACGAGGGCAAGCAGTTCATCCTGTTCTGCGGTGCCGGCTGGCGCAGCGCGCTGGCCACCAAGACGCTGCAGGACATGGGCATGACCAACGTGGCCCACATCGACGGCGGCTTTGCCGAGTGGAAAAAGCAGGGCGCCCCGATGGAAACCCTGGAAGCGCACAAGCAGGCCCACGCGGCGCGAGCCAAAGGCTGACGTTGGCTGCCTGCCCCTGCAGCCGGGCCGATGCGCGCGCCCGGCCGCTGGCTTACGCCGCCTGCTGCGGCCGCTACCTGGCGCACGACACGCCGGCGCCCGACGCCGAGGCGCTGATGCGCTCGCGCTACACCGCCTTTGTGCTCGAACGGGCCGACTACCTGCTCGCCACCTGGCATGCCAGCCACCGCCCGCCAGGCATCGAGTTCGACCCCGGCGTGAAATGGCTCGGGCTGGACGTGCGCCGGCACCGGCTGCTGGACGACAGCCACGCCGAAGTCGAATTTGTCGCCCGCCAGAAAAGCCCGGGCAGCCCCGCCGTGCGCCTGCACGAGCGCAGCCGCTTTGTGCGCGAAGCCGGCCGTTGGTACTATGTGGACGGCGACCAGCTGTAGCGAGACGTCCGGAGCGGCCTGGCAGGCCTCGCACCCGCTCAGACCGCTCAGTCGCTTGTAGGAACCCGTTCGCCCTGAGCCTGTCGAAGGGTGTTGGTCCTTGGCGATGTTCAATACAGGCCAAAGCCGGCATTGACGGGGATTATGAGTAAAAAAGGCCTCCAGCCCTTATCCCACCTGCGCCAGAAGCTCCTGAATCAATAGCATTTTGCAGAGAGGCCACCCGTGTTGAAATTCGAAGCCGTGTTGTTTGACTGTGACGGCGTGCTGGTCGACAGCGAGCCCATCACCAACGGCGTGCTGCGCGACATGCTGGAAGAAGCCGGCTGGGCGCTCAGCAGCGCCGAATGCATGCGCCTGTTCATCGGCAAAGCTGTCAAGGACCAGGCTGCGCTGATCGAAGCCAATACGGGTCGCCCCTTGACCCAGGAGTGGCTGCACGAGTTTCGTGGCCGGCGCAATGAAGCGCTTGTCGAAGGTCTGCTGCCGATTCGCGGCGCCGTCGAAGCCGTGACGCAGATCCACACCCTGTACGAGGGCCGCATTGCCTGCGCCTCCGGCGCCGACCGCTTCAAGGTCGATCTGCAGCTCGAAAAATGCGGCCTCATGCCCTTCTTCAAGGGCCACATCTTCAGCGGGCACGAGCTGCCGCGCTCCAAACCTGCGCCCGATGTTTACCTGGCTGCTGCCGCGTCGCTGGGCGTTGACCCCAAGCGTTGCGCGGTGGTGGAAGACACCGTGACGGGTGTCGCCGCCGGCGTGGCCGCAGGCGCCACCGTGTTCGGCTACAGCCCGCCCGAAGCCGGGCACGACGCGCCCGACGCATTGCTCAAGGCCGGCGCGGTGCACATTTTTGTGGACATGACTGCCTTGCCAGCATTGCTGGGCTGAGCCGCCACAACTCAGGCCAGCGTCATGTGTTTGGCCAGGTGGCCGAACACCGTGGACACCCGTCTCAGGTGCCTTGACTCGGTGTGTGTCAACAGCCAAAGCTCCGTCTGGCATTCATCCAGTGCATCCGTCAGGGCGCGCAGATCGGTTCGATCTCTGGCAAGAAAAATTGGCAGCAGGCCAATGCCCATGCCTTGCCCCACGATTTCCGCCACGGTGAGAATGCTGTCCACGCGGTAGCGCGGCGCCACTTTGGGAAAGTGTTTTTTGCGCCAGGTCACCGAGGGGTGGTCCGGCAGGGCGTCGTCCGGGGCGACCCAGTTCACTTTGCCGGCGATGCTCGCGTCGAAGTGTTTGGGGCCGCCTTTTCTGGCGGCAAACAAGGCCATGCGGATCGGCCCGATATGTTTGCCTACCAGATGCTGGGGCGGGCGCCGGGTGGCCCGCACGGCAATGTCCGCGTCGCGCCGGGTCAGGCTGGCCAACTCATTGCCTGTGTGCAACTCGTAGCTCAGCAAAGGGTGGCTTGACGGCAACAACCGGAGCGCCGGCGCCACCAGCCCATGCAGAAGGGTGTCGGTGGTGGTGATGCGCACGCTGCCCGAAACCTGTTCTGCCTCGGCCTGCGCGGCCGAACGGGCCGACTCGAGCTGCACCTCCAGCTGTTCCCCATGGCTGGCCAGCACCTGCGCCAGCTCCAGCGGCTGGTAGCCCGTGCGCGAGCGCTCAAACAGGCGTTGACCCAAACCCTTTTCAATGCGCTGCAGGGAGCGGAACACCGTCGATGCATCCACCGCGAGCCGCTCGCCCGCTTCTGCCAGGGTGCCGGCCCGCACCAGCGCCAGCACCACTTCCACGTCCTGGGCGCTGAGCTTGTATTGCGTTGCTGCATTCATGGTTTGCGTGCGCGCCTGTTTTCATTGCGTTATTGCAATACTACATTACACAGACCAATCTACCCAATGGAGAAATGCAATGCCCGAACCTGACATCAACACCACCGCCCCTTACGGCATCGCCTTGCTTCGCGTCAGCCTGGGCGCCATGTGGATTGCCCACGCATTGTTGAAGCTGTTTGTTTTCACGCTGCCCGGAACAGCGCAATTTTTCGAAAGCGTGGGTTATCCCGGTGCGCTGGCCTACCCCGTGTTTGCGGCCGAACTGCTCGGTGGCCTGGCCATCCTGGTCGGGCTGTATGCGCGACAGGTTTCGCTGGCGCTGGTGCCCGTCATGGTGGCTGCAGCGCTGGTGCATCTTGGCAATGGCTGGGTCTTCACCAGTCAGGGCGGTGGCTGGGAGTACCCGGTGTTCCTGGCCGTGGCTTCGGTGACCTTGTGGCTGGCCGGCGACGGCGCCCTGGCGCTGCGCCGCAGCCAGCGCTTTGTGCCTGCCTTGTGACCAGGGAGCAGACAGTGACAATGACGCCCTCACTCACCCTGATCAGCCACAGCCTGTGCCCTTACGTGCAGCGCGCGGCGATCGTGCTGGCCGAAAAAGGCATCGTTTTTGAGCGCAAGGACATTGACCTGGCCCACAAACCCGCCTGGTTTCTCAAAGTCTCGCCGTTGGGCAAAACGCCCGTGCTGCTGGTGGGCGACCAGGCGGTGTTCGAGTCGGCAGTCATCTGCGAATACCTCGACGACACCGCCGCTCCGCGCCTGCACCCGGAGGCCGCGTTGCAGCGCGCGCAGCACCGCAGCTGGATGGAGTTCGGCTCGGCCGTTCTCAGCAACATCGGCGCTTTCTACAACGCCCCCAGTGAAGAAGCGCTCGTGGCCAGTGCCACCGCGCTGCGCCTGAAGTTTCAGCACATTGAAGCCGTGCTGGGCCAGGGCCCGTTCTTCGCCGGCGAACGCTTCAGCATGGTGGATGCAGCCTTTGGCCCGGTCTTCAGGTACTTCGACGTGTTCGACGGCATCGGTGATTTTGGTGTCTTCAGTGACACGCCCCGAGTGAACGCCTGGCGATGCGCGCTGGCGCAGCGTGCCTCGGTGCGCAACGCCGTATCGCCCGACTACCCGAAACTGTTGCAGGCCTTTCTGCAGCAACGCGGGTCCGCCTTGTCCAGGCGCATGGCGGCGCGGCCGGAGCTCAGCGCCGAGGCGCCACGTTCTTGAGGGCCTTGCCCACGTCGCCCTGCCATGCAGCCGGGCCCTGCGCGAGAGGTATGCATAAAATTGGCCTTCAGCCCTTGTGTGGCGGGCGCAAGCAGCTATGAAAACAGTAGCTAAAGCGGCGGGCTGATCCAATCGCAGGGGCGTTGGCCGGCCGAAGCGCAAGCCAGCCCTTCCGCAGAAAAAGCCTTCCTGCGGGCGTTTTTTTGACAGCCTGGGGCAAGATGTCGAAAGTCGGGCCAGCCGTTCGTCGTGCAGGTGTGACCCTCAACCACCGACCCAAGGACATCTCCATGCAATACCTCTGCCTTGCCTATTACGACCCCGAAAAAATGGCCGCCATGGCGCCCGCCGACATGCAGGCGCTGGCCGCGCAATTGCCGGCCAAAGACGCTGCACTCGCGCAAACCGGGTGCCTGGTCTGGAGCGCCTCGCTCGAAGGGCCCCAGGCCACCTTCGCCTTGCGCCCGCGCGGCGGCAAGCCGGCCGTGACCGACGGGCCTTATGCCGAAGCCAAGGAGCTGGTGGGCGGCGTCATCCTCATCGAAGCGCCCAACAAGGAGGAAGCCATACGCATCGCCTCGCTGCATCCCGCGGCCACGCTGGGTGAAAGCATAGGCTGGGGGATCGAGGTGCACCCGATCGGGGTGTGTTCGGTGAATATCCAAAAGTAGCGGGCGCAGGCTTCTGCTCTTGTGGCGGCGCCAGTCTGCCGCATTTCACCCCGGCCGCTGCAGGTCATCCTGGCCCCGTATGTCATCCCGGACCTGATCCGGGATCCATGCCCCGCGTCCCCGCCCGTAGTTCGGCGCGTCAAAGGCAAAGGCAAGGGCAGTGGCAACTCGTCTTCGCCCTGCTCCCTCGCAACGGCAAGCCTGCCGTGACCGACGGGCCTTATGCCGAAGCCAGGGAGCTGGTCGGCGGCTTCTTCATCATTGAAGCGGCAGATCGGGACGAAGCGGTGTGGGTGGCTTCGCTGCATCCGGCGGCGACGCTGGGGGAGCGTGTGTGGTGGGGGATTGAGGTGCACCCGATTGGGTTTTTTGAGCAAGCAGCAGAAACTTAGACTCATGCGATCGTCGGCGATTCAGATGGTGTTGCATATCGCCTCCGGCTTAGCACTGCAATGCGACAAGGGACGGAGGATTCATGCACTTCTGTGGGGATTGTTCGGACTGGAGAAGTGGCACCAGACGGACCGCAATGCCGGTCAACTGACTAGATACGCTTGACCGACAGAGTTTCGGGAACGGCTGACTGAGATTGTTGCTGGCCCGCGATTCTGTTTCGTTCTACGCTAGCCAATCACACCGGAGATGGTCTCGCGATTTGGTCGCTTTGGAAACACCAAGCAGATTCATCAAAGGTATGAAGGATGCACTTAGCCCGATTAGAGCTGGTGCTGCGCTGAACGGTACCTTGCAGGTCCAACCAATGCCCAAAAGATTTCACGCTTTTCGGCTTTAGGTCTGGTCTTACCTCTGACTCAATACCTGCCCAAGCATGGACGTACAGTCTGTTAGCAATTTGCTGTAAGGCTTTAGACTGCGCTCATGATCCCCCACTCCTGAGGAAATCGGCATGCTTTCAAGTGAAAAAAGTAGCTATGCAGCTATTCAAGAGCTAATTGGTAACGAGCACGATCAACGACCTTTAGTCCTATGGTTGGGTGCGGGCGTTAGCACGTGGGCGGGTTTCCCTTTGTGGCAGGGCTTGGCCTCGCGCATGCATACAAAATTTGCACGGTCGTCCTCTCGGTATGAAAAACAACGTGCACTTGAAGAGTTAGCCACTTCAAATTTCCCTGCCGTATTTGAATTAATGAAACAGGGAAATCAACAGCTGTATTTCAGCGAACTCGCCGATATTTTTAAGCCGATTGATTCGAGCCCCGTTTACTCCCGCATGCTGCGATCACTGGCGAAAATGAAACCATTGCACATCCTCACAACAAATGTGGACGAAGCACTTGAGAAAAATTTGCAATCCACTAGTACTATTCAGGGCTCTGACATTGAGCGAGTAGCACGACTACTTCATCAGCGTGAATCATTTGTTTGTAAATTGCATGGCACTTCCAGCTCTGTGAAAAGCATGGTATTTGCGAGTTCAGACTACGAAGTGTTAACCGCAAATTCATCTTATTTGGACGTATTGAAGGAAGTGTTTTCAATTGCGACTGTTGTCTTCATTGGATATGGGCTTCGAGATCAATACCTCTTGAATCTACTATCTCGCGCAGACAATGATCGACCACTTTTCGGAATGGGGCCACACTATGTTGTGACCTCGAGCGATGACCTTAAGTTACCCGAAGCGGTTAGGCAGATTAAGTACGTCGCTGAGCATGCGGATCATCGCGATGCGTTGTTGGTGCTGGAGCTCATAGCAGAGACTAGGTATTCAGACACAAAGAAAACTGATTCCAGTCAATTCAAGGTTGAGTCATCGCAAGTAGCAAAAAGCATTTACTACCTCGCTGACTTGCTCCCTTCAGTCGGCACTCTTACTACTTCGCAATCGTCAACTATTGCCAATATTGATGGCACCTTTTTCGGTCAAATGATTAGTGGCGATGGGTATGTGTCAAGTGAAATTCAAATTACAAACTACTCAGCCCTGCATGACCTTATAGTGGGGCTGCTGTGCTTTGATACTGTCTGCTTTGATACTAGTCGTCTTGGGGTGGTGCATACACTTCTCGGGTCTCAGATCTTCTGGCAGCTGTTGCGATTGGAAGCGCTTCAGGTAGTAGATATTCGAGAGCAATCGGTAGTCCTGTTTTCAGAAGTGGATGCCATTACTGGTACTTTGGCTGACATCACTATAGGTGACCCCGCCAAGCAGCGGGACGCCGATTCCCCGATGGTACCCATGAGCATCGATACCGTAATCCGGAAATACATACAGCCTGCACCGGGGCAGGAGGATGCGGCAGAAGAGCAGTTTGAGTTTCTTGCCAAGTCAGCTTTTCAAATAGCCTCCGCTAACCTGAAAACTGGCTTCTCTGACCAAGCTCGTCTGGCACTCATCAATCCTTCAATACGCAAACTTCTCGGCGTAAGCCGCGGAACACCGCACGGTGTGGTACCTCGTTGGCTGGCCTTTCCTATGCTGAGACTAGCAAGACTGATGAGCATAGGCGCAGTCTGCCAAGCAATAGACGCTTCTGCAGCTCGTATGATTTGGGGGTCGGAACGATTGGCTACCGCCGCGTTTTCTTCCGCTGCTGGAAAGACGTGGGCGGATGACGCGGCGAGCTATGTCCTAACGGGGAAATTCAATTCCGATGTGGGCTCGATAGTTTTCAAGAATCCCACTTTGCTCGCACGGCTGTTGGAATTTAGATTTTCTCAACAAGGGGAAGTCTTCAGGGGTGAAATTTTTTCAATTCTTCAGTCCGATCGAGGTGCTCAGGTTGCCGCTGCAGTAAACGCTGGACTTAAAACCGCTCTGACCCCCTCGGTGCTTGAGCAGGCAAGGAATCAATTTTCGGGATTGTTTACGTCCGAGCAGGTTGGTAGCATGCTGCCTGCTGTTTGGGGCGATTTGCAAAATGGAGAAGCCCGGATTGCCAAATGGCGCGAACGCAGCCGTTCAATGCTGCAGGAAGAAATACGGAAACACAATTGGAATCCATATTCGGCATGTCCCTGTGGCTCAGGTGAACAATTGAAGTTTTGCTGTCTTGAGGCCCTTAGCGATAGCTAATGCGCCTCCAAGTTATCCTCCGGTCGGCACAGACTGGCGGGCTCCTCGATCTCGATGCTGCCGCCGGCGGCCTTCAGTTTGAAGCGGTTGTCCCGCATTTGCAACGTGTGGCGGGCATAGTCTGACAACGTCGAGATGAGGTTGTCCTCAAGGCTTGAAATACTCCTGCACCGTATCCCAAGCCACCGTCTGCAGATGTTTCGCAATCGCCGGGTCCAGGCCGGCCGTGTACTTCAGGTCCACCGGTGAGGCCTTGAACAGCGTCGCATACGTGGTGCAGGCGGCCAGGTAGCTGCCGGCCACGCTGGGGTGGCGCAGGTCGGCCACGTACAGATTCAACTCAGGCATTTTCGCAACCGATTTGCCGAAGGCCAGGCCCGCGGGAATGACGAGTGCGTTGTTGTCGTTGCCGGCCTGGGTGTAGGCCTCGGCCAGTTCGGCGGTCATGGACGGCACGTCCTTGTAAGCCCACGACATGAAGAACACCGGCTTGGCGCCATGCTTGCGCACGGTGTCGGCATGTTTTTTCGCGTATTCATGGAACAGGGGCTTGAGCTGTGGGTGCAGCGGGCACTGGCTGCAGTCCATCATGATGGCGAGGTCGAACAGCCGGTCCAGCTTGTTGAAGCTGACGGTGTTGTTGGCGCCAAACGAATACGAGCCGACGGCGTTGGGGCGGAAGTAGCTTTCCACGTCGTGCCAGTTCATGCCCGAGCCGCTGATGGTGGCCGAGCTGGCGCGGTGCCTAAAGCCGGGCTGGCCTTCCCGGATCAGTTGCCCCACATGGTTGTGCAGGCTGTTGTTGTAATAGAAGAAGCTGTTGCCGATGTAGATGGCCGAGGCGGGTTTGTCGCCTGCGTCCAGCACCCTGGGTTTGGTCTGGGCCAGCGCGCCGGTGGCGGCGCTGAACAGGATGGCGAGGCCGAGGGCGGCGGACAGCAGGGGTTTGAAGAGCGAGGTGGGCAAGAGGTGGCGCATGGTTGTCTCCTTGGTTTTTTATGTTTGGCGAGTCTAGTGGACTTGCGGCGCCCCGTCATGCCCTTTCTCCGCAAGCCCGGGCCGCTGCAGGCAAGGCCTGTATGGACGGATACTTGGGCCTGGACCAAATAAAAAAGGAGACCCCATGAATCCCGCCATCCGCCGGCAGACGATTGCCGACCTGCTGCACCGCACCGCCAAACGTTACCCGGGCAAGACCGGCCTGATCTGCGGCGACACGCGCTGGACCTTTGCCGAGTTTGATGCGGTGGTCGACCGCGTGGCGGCCGGGCTCGCTGGCCTGGGTGTGGGCCACGCGAGCCGGGTGGCGGTGCTGGCGCGCAACTCGCACGGGTTTGCGGCCATGCGGTTTGCGCTGGCGCGGCTGGGCGCGGTGCTGGTGCCCATCAACTTCATGCTCAAGGCTGAAGAGGTGGCCTTCATCCTGCGCCATGCCGAGGCGCAGATGCTGGCCACCGACTCGGGGCTGGCCGAGCTGGCCCGCAGCGCCGCGGCGCTGGACACGGCCGTCACGCAGTTTGTCTGGCTGCCGTCGGAAGACGCCACGCAGCCGGTGGCGGGCATGGTTTCGTTCGACGACCTGGCCGCCAACCGGGGCATGCCGCCCGAGGTGGCGCTGGGCAGCACCGACCTGGCGCAGATCGTCTACACCAGCGGCACCGAGTCCATGCCCAAGGGTGCGATGCTGACGCACGACGCGGTGATCTCGCAATACGCCAGCTGCGCGGTGGACGCCAGCATTGCACATGGCGACGTGATGCTGCACGCGCTGCCGCTGTACCACTGCGCGCAGCTCGACGTGTTTTTTGGCCCGGCCATTTATGTGGGGGCCACCAGCATCATCACCGCCAAGCCGACACCGGACAACCTGCTTCCGCTGATGGCGCAGCACCACATCACCTCCTTCTTTGCACCGCCCACGGTGTGGATCGCGCTGCTGCGTTCGCCGCTGTTCGATGGCACCGACCTGTCCACCCTGCGCAAGGGTTATTACGGCGCGTCCATCATGCCGGTGGAGGTGCTGCGCGAGCTGGCGCGGCGCCTGCCCGACGTCGGCTTCTGGAACCTCTACGGCCAGACCGAGATTGCCCCGCTGGCGACCATGCTGGGCCCCAACGACCAGCTGCGCAAGCCCGGCTCCTGCGGGCGCGCCGTGCTCAATGTGGAAACGCGCGTGGTGGACGACGCCATGAACGACGTAGCAAGCGGCGAGGTCGGCGAAATCGTGCACCGCTCGCCGCACCTGATGCTGGGCTACTTTCGCGACGAAGAGAAAACAAAGGCCGCCTTCCAGGGCGGCTGGTTCCATTCCGGCGACCTGGCCACCATCGACGACGAAGGCTTCATCACCGTGGTGGACCGCAAGAAGGACATGATCAAGACCGGCGGCGAAAACGTGGCCAGCCGCGAGGTGGAAGAAATGATTTACCGCCTGGGCGCCGTGTCGGAAGTGGCGGTGGTCGGCGTGCCGCACCCCAAGTGGGTGGAGGCCGTGGTGGCGGTGATTGTGGTCAAGGCCGGCCAGACGCTGACCGAGCAGCAGGTGCTGGTGCACTGCAGCGAGCACATTGCCAACTTCAAGGCGCCCAAGGCGATTGTGTTCACCGAGGCGCTGCCGAAAAACCCCAGCGGCAAGCTGCTGAAGCGGGATCTGCGGGCGCTTTACCAGGACGTGTTTGCCGGCAGCTGATAAAGATAGAGATGTATTTGGATATGAATCAACGGAGATAACCATGACGACGAAAACAACACCCCCCACCCCCACCGGCCTGCAACTGCAATCCCTCGTCAAACCCGAGGGTCTGCTGGAGATCTCGCTGGTCAGCGTGCCCACGCCCACCCCTGCCGCCGATGAAGTGGTGGTGCGCATCGAAGCCACACCCATCAACCCGTCGGACATCGGCCTGCTGTTCGGCGCGGGCGATATCCGCACGGCCACGCTGGGCGGCTCTGCCACGCACCCGGTGGTCACGATGCAGATTCCCCCGGCGGCCATGAAAGCCATGGCCGGCCGACTGGGCCAGGCGCTGCCCGTGGGCAACGAAGGCGCGGGCGTGGTGGTGGCGGCCGGCAGTGCGCCAGCCGCGCAGGCGCTGCTGGGCAAAACGGTGGCCACGCTGGGCGGCGCGATGTATGCGCAATACCGCTGCGTCAAGGCCGAGCAATGCCTGCCGCTGCCCGAAGGCACCACGCCGGCCGAGGGTGCTTCCTGTTTTGTGAACCCGCTGACGGCGCTGGGCATGGTGGAGACCATGCGCCGCGAGGGCCACACGGCTCTGGTGCACACCGCCGCGGCGTCCAACCTGGGGCAGATGCTCAACCGGATCTGCCTGAAAGACGGCATCGGCTTGGTGAACATCGTGCGCAAGCCGGAGCAGGCGGCGCTGCTGAAGTCGCAGGGCGCCGTGCATGTATGTGACGCCTCGTCGCCCACCTTTATCGAGGACCTGACCCAGGCGCTGGTGGCCACCGGCGCCACCCTGGCCTTCGACGCGACCGGCGGCGGCAAGCTGGCGGGGCAGATTCTCGGCTGCATGGAGGCGGCGCTGAACCGCACGGCCAAGGAGTACAGCCGCTACGGCTCCACCACCCACAAGCAGGTTTACGTCTACGGCGGCCTGGACACCGGCCCCACCGAGTTCAACCGCAACTTCGGCATGGCCTGGGGCATGGGCGGCTGGCTGCTGTTTCCCTTCCTGCAGCGCATCGGCCCGGTGGCTGCGCAAGCCCTGCGCCAGCGGGTGGCCGACGAGCTGAAAACCACGTTTGCCAGCAGCTATTCGAAAGAGATCTCGCTGACCGAGGCGCTGCAACCCGCAGAAATTGCGGTGTACGGCCAGCGCGCCACCGGCACCAAGTACCTGCTCAACCCGAACAAGGGTCTGGTACTCCAACCCGAAAATATCGAAACATGAAAGCGCGTCTTCGCACCCATGGCGGCGTTGCAACCCTTGCGAAGGCGCACAGCCTTCACTGCGGCTTGCGCCTTGCCCTGGGCACGAATCCATCACTTTCATCTTGTTCCGATACTTCCAGGTTGCAGCACTAGCGGGCTGATCCGGCGCCAGGTACAGGCGAAAAAAAACCGGCCCTGGAGCCGGTTTTTTTCATTGGAGAAGCAGAGCTTAGTAGCCGCCGCGGCCGCCGCCACCGCCGCCGTAACCGCCGCCGCCGCCACCACCGTAGCCGCCGCCACCGCCGCCGCCGCCTTCACGACGACCGCCACCGCCGCCGCCGAAGCCGCCGGTACGTGGCTCCATCGGACGGGCCTCATTGACCACCATGTCACGGCCATCAACGGACTTGCCGTTCATGCCGCTGATGGCTGCCTGGGCTTCTGCGTCGCTGGACATTTCCACAAAGCCGAAGCCTTTGGAACGGCCGCTGTCGCGGTCCATCATGACTTTGGCGGAAGTGATCGCGCCAAATTCAGAGAAGTGTTGTTGCAGGGAGTCGTCGTTCACCGAGTAGGAGAGGTTGCCGACGTAAAGTTTCTTGCCCATTTTGGGACCTTTCAAAAAAGCTTGCACGTTTGAATCAAATGAGCGAAGCGGGTATGACGGTTCTGGTTAGAAAACCGGTCAACGAAATAATCGCATGCCCGAGGGCAGCGTTCTGTAGGACTGAGCGCCAATAACCGAAGATCAATCCGGTAACTGATTCAGGTCAAAAATTCGGTCAAAGGGAGGAAAAGAGACCGGGGTGAAGCTCGCCGCTGGGGGAGTTTGACGACCGGGAGGGCCGGAACTATCGGCCAAAAGGTGCGGAGGGGCAGGTATGAAGTGCCGCAGACCGTGTCAGACTGGATTTACTGCAAAGGAAGCTAAATTGCAGCAACTGGGGTATTTTACCCCTGTTTGGGTAAATGGCGTTTACAGGCCCTGAGCCAGGCCTTAAACCGTCGGGTTGCCTGCGCCGTTGGACGGCACGCTGCTCACCCCGGAAAGCCCTTGCGAAACTCCCCCGGACTCGTGCCCGTCCATGCGCGAAACGCCCGCGTAAAACTCTTCTCGTTCAAAAAACCCACCGCTGCCGCCACCTGCTTGACCGGTTTGTCGCTGCGGTACAGCAGGTCTTTTGCGCGCTCGCAGCGCACCTCGTCTTTCAGCTGCTGCAGGTTCGCGCCTTCTTCCTTCAATTGCCGGTGCAGCGTGCGCGCCGAGATGTTCAGCAGCGCCGCCACGCCGTCGGCGTTGTGCGCCTGGTCCGGGTGGGCGGTCAGCACCTGCCGTACCTGCTGCACCAGCAGCCGGTCGCGGCGGTATTGCAGCACCGTCAGCGGCAGGGCGCGCTGCAGCATGTGCTGCAGGGCTTTTTCGTCGCGGCGCAGGGGCAGGGCGAGGTAACGCGCATCGAAGCGGATCTCGGCCTGCGCAGCATCAAAACGTATCGGGCCGGGAAACATCAGCCCGTAGGCGTCGGCATGCGGCGGTGCGGCAAACGGGAAGCGCGCACCCTGCAGCGGAATGCGGGAGTCGATGTACCAGCAGGCCAGGCCGTGGATGTTGCGGAGCACGTGCACCAGGCAGAACTCGCGCGCGCCTTGGCCATGCCGGGCCAGGTCGGTGCGCTCTTCAATCGTGATGGCGGCGCTGTCGCCGGTGACGACCAGCTTGAGGGCAATGTCGCCCGCCAGCAGGGCGTGGTGGCGGCACCAGCGTTTGAGGGCCACGCCGAGATCGGGCGCGCTGAGCGAGGCCCGGGCCAGCATGCCGTAGCTGCCCCAGGGCAGTTTTCTCGAGAAGGCGCCCAGGGCTTCATCGTCAAGCTCCTGCATGGCCGTGCCGGACAACACTTCCATCTGGCGTGCGGTGATGCGGGCCTCGAGCTGCTGCAGCCGGGCTGGCGTGATCTGTGCCAGCTTCAAGGCGTTGGCGGGGCTACGACCGTAAAGTTCGTAGGCCGCCGCCATCACCCGTGCAAAGGCCATGGGGGTGGCGGCAGCCGGCTGGGCCGGGGTAGCGGTCGGGAGGCGGGCGGACATGGGCCGAGTTTGGCGCAAGCTGGCACGATTTGCAACCTGTGTGGCGGCCGTCTGGCGGCATTTGCGCCTAAGCTGCGGTATTGGCGTTAAGGTGTGGTCCATGCGCGGCCGCCGGCGCCGCTGTGAGGAATCTATGCCTGTTCTGGAGACAAAACTCAACGCCCGCTCGGCCGACTTTCAGGCCAATGCCGCCGCCATGCGCGCGCTGGTGGACGACCTGAAGCTGCAGGTGGCCAAGGCCGCTGCCGGCGGCGGTGAAGCGGCCCGGGCCAAACACGTGGCACGCGGCAAGCTGCCGCCGCGCGAGCGGGTGCAGATGCTGCTGGACCCCGGCACACCCTTCCTCGAGCTGGCCCCGCTGGCGGCGCTGGCCATGTACCCCGACCGCGACGGCAGCGACAGCGCGCCCTGCGCCGGCGTGATCACCGGCATAGGCCGCGTCAACGGTGTGGACTGCATGATCGTCTGCAACGACGCGACGGTGAAGGGCGGCACCTACTACCCGATGACGGTCAAGAAACATTTGCGCGCGCAGGAAGTGGCGCAGCAAAACCGCCTGCCCTGCATTTACCTGGTGGACTCGGGCGGTGCCAATTTGCCGAACCAGGACGAGGTGTTTCCCGACCGCGACCATTTCGGCCGCATCTTCTACAACCAGGCCAACATGAGCGCGCAGGGCATTGCGCAGATCGCGGTGGTCATGGGCAGTTGCACGGCCGGCGGCGCCTACGTGCCGGCCATGAGCGACGAAACCATCATCGTGAAGAACCAGGGCACCATTTTTCTGGGCGGCCCGCCGCTGGTGAAAGCTGCCACCGGCGAGATCGTCACCGCCGAAGACCTGGGCGGCGGCGACGTGCACACCCGCCTGTCGGGCGTGGCCGACTACCTGGCGCAGAACGACGCGCACGCGCTGGCGCTGGCGCGGGCTGCGGTTGCCAACCTGAACGCAAATTTCAATAGAAAAGTGCCTGAAGTCCTTGCCAGTCGTGCGCCACGTGCTCCTGAATATGCAGCAGACGAGGTTTACGGCGTGGTGCCCACCGACACGCGCAAGCCTTACGACGTGCGCGAGATCATCGCCCGCATCGTGGACGGCAGCGAGTTCGATGAGTTCAAGGCGCGTTTCGGCGCCACGCTGGTCACCGGCTTCGCCCACATCGAAGGCATGCCGGTCGGCATCATTGCCAACAACGGCATCCTGTTCAGCGAGTCGGCGCAAAAAGGCGCGCACTTCATCGAGCTGTGTTGCCAGCGCAAGATCCCGCTGGTGTTTTTGCAGAACATCACCGGCTTCATGGTCGGCCGCAAGTACGAAGCCGAAGGCATTGCGCGCCACGGCGCCAAGATGGTGATGGCCGTGGCCACCGCCCAGGTGCCCAAGTTCACCATCATCATCGGCGGCAGCTTCGGCGCCGGCAACTACGGCATGTGCGGCCGCGCCTACAGCCCGCGCTTCTTGTGGATGTGGCCGAACGCACGTATCTGCGTCATGGGCGGCGAACAGGCTTCTTCCGTGCTGGCCAGCGTGCGGCGCGACGCGATCGAGGCCAAGGGCGGCAGCTGGAGCGCCGAGGAGGAAAAAGCCTTCAAGCAGCCGATGCTGGACCAGTTCGAGCACCAGTCGCATCCGTATTACTCCAGTGCCCGCCTGTGGGACGACGGCGTGATCGACCCGGCCGACACGCGCCGCGTGCTGGCGCTGGGCCTGCGCGCCAGCCTGAACGCACCGATTCCCGAGCCGAAGTTCGGCGTTTTCCGCATGTAACGCCACCGGTACGAAAAATGTCCAACGCCTCCATTTACGACACGCCCGAGTACGAGTCCCTGCGCGACCAGATCGCCCGCTTTATCGCCAAGGAGGTCGAGCCGCACGCCGCCGCCTGGGAAGAGCAGGGCTTTGTGCCGCGCGACGTCCTCAAACGCATGGGCGCCGCCGGCCTGTTCGGCCTGATGTACGAAGAAAAATACGGCGGTGCCGACAGCGATGCGATGACCAACCTGGTGTTTGCCGAGGCGCTGTCGCAGTCCACCTTTGCCGGCTTCATCATCACCGTGCTGGTCCACACCGACATGGCCAGCCCGCATTTGCACCATGCCGGCAATCCGGCGCAAAAAGAAAAGTACATGAAGAAGGTGATCGCCGGCGAGCTGATCACCGCCGTCGGCATCACCGAGCCGGGCGCCGGCTCGGACGTAGCGGGCATACGTTCCACGGCGAAGCGCGATGGCGACGACTGGGTCATCAACGGCACCAAGATGTTCATCACCAACGGTGTCCATGCCGACCTGTACTTTGTGGCGGCCAAGACCGGCCCGGGCAAGCGCGACATCTCGATGTTCATCGTCGAAAAAGGCACGCCGGGCTTCACCGTCGGCCGCGCGCTGAAGAAAACCGGCTGGCTGTCGTCGGACACCGCCGAGCTGATCTTCGACAACGTGCGCATCCCCGCCTGGAACCTGCTGGGCGAGGAGGGCAAGGGCTTTTATTCGGTGATGAAGAACTTCCAGACCGAACGCATTGCGCTGGGCGCGATGGCGGTCGGCCATTGCCAGCAGGCGCTCAAGCTCACGATCGACTATGTGCGCCAGCGCCAGGCCTTCGGCGGGCCGCTGTGGGACCAGCAGGTGATCCGCCAGCGCCTGGCCATGCTGGACGCGAAGACGCGTGCCGCACGCGCCTTCATGTACCACTGCGCCTGGCGCGTCACGCAGGGCCACGACATCGTGCAGGACGTCTCCATGCTGAAAGCCCTGACCGGGGAGCTGGTCAACGAGGTGGTGCAGACCTGCCAGCAGTTCCACGGCGGCATGGGTTTCATCCGCGAGACCGCGATCGAGCGCCTGTGGCGCGACGCCCGCGTGCTGGCCATCGGCGGCGGCGCCACCGAAGTGATGCTGGAAGAAGTGGCCAAAAGGTATTGAGGAAGAAATGATGGAACATCTGCAACTGGCCTGCGACGGCGGCGTGGCCACCGTCACCCTCAATCGCCCCGACGTTCGCAACGCGTTCAACGACGAGGTCATCGCCGAGATGACCGCGTGTTTCCAGGACCTCGGTTTTCGTGACGACGTGCGCTGCATCGTGCTGGCGGCCAACGGCACGGCGTTTTGCGCCGGCGCCGACCTGAACTGGATGAAACGCATGGCCACCTATTCGCGCGAGGAAAACCTCGCCGATGCCGGTGCGCTGGCCGAGATGCTGCGCGTGATCTATGCCTGCCCCAAACCGACCATCGCGCGTGTGCAGGGCGACGTGTATGCGGGCGGCACCGGCCTGGTGGCGGCCTGCGACATCGCCGTGTCGGTGGACACGGCCGGTTATTGCCTGAGTGAAGTGAAGCTGGGCCTGATTCCCGCGACCATCAGCCCGTATGTGATTCGCGCCATGGGCGCGCGGGCGTCGCACCGCTACTTCCTGACCGCCGAACGTTTCAGTGCCGCGGAGGCCCTGCGCATCGGGTTTGTGCATGAGGTCGTGAATGCTGACGAGCTCGACGCCAAGGTGGCCGAGCTGGTGAAAACGCTGGTCAACGCCGGCCCGCAGGCGGTGCGGTTGTGCAAAAAGCTGGTGCAGGACGTGGCGGAGCAGGCCATCACCCCGGCGCTGGTGCAGATGACGGTGGAAGGCATTGCCGACATCCGCGTCAGCCCGGAAGGCCGCGAAGGTGTGCAGTCCTTTCTGCAAAAACGCAAACCCAATTGGCTGTCCGGTCAATCGTGAAGAGAATGCAATGATCGCCGCGCAGGGCCGCCCCAAGCAAGCTCGCGCCCCCGCGGGGGGCAGCGAGGACACGCCAGTGCCGAGCGTGGGGGCCGCATGACTATGGACACCGCACAGCTGATAGCTCTCGCCGGCGCGCTCGGCTGGGCCAGCGGTGTGCGGCTGTACCTGGTGGTGCTGCTGACCGGCCTGGCCGGCTTCATGGGCTGGATCACGCTGCCGCCCGGCCTGCATTTGCTGGCGCATCCGGTGGTGCTGGGCGCCAGCGGCTTCATGGTGTTCGTCGAATTTTTAGCCGACAAGATTCCGGGCCTGGATTCGCTGTGGGACGTGGTGCACACCATGATCCGCATCCCCGCGGGCGCGGCCTTGGCGGCCGGCGTGTTCGGCGCCGACAGCGGGCTGATGGCGCTGCTCGCGGCGCTGGCGGGCGGCACACTGGCGGCCACCAGCCACGCTGCCAAGGCGACGGCCCGCGCGGCCATCAACACCTCGCCCGAACCCTTCAGCAACGTGGGCGCGTCCCTGCTCGAAGACGGCATGGTGCCGTTGGGCCTGTGGCTGGCGATTGCGCACCCGCTGGTGTTTGTGGTCGTGCTGCTGCTCGTGCTGGTGGCCAGCGTGTGCCTGATCCGCCTTTGCTGGCGCTTCCTGACGCAGCTGTTTGCCCGTGTGGCCCGCATTTTCAGCGGCAAGCCCGATACCGGGCCGCCTCCTGCCTTCACCTTCAAATCTCCTTTTTCAAAGAACGACTGACATGTTTAAAAAAATACTGATTGCGAATAGAGGTGACCAGCCGCAAGGCGGCGCAGCAGCGAAGCTACATTGCATGGCACGCGAAGCGTGCGCAGGCGATTTCACCGCGGGAGCCCACCATGTTTAAGAAAATACTGATCGCCAACCGCGGTGAAATCGCCTGCAGGGTTGCTGCCACCGCGCGACGCATGGCGATCCAGACCGTCGCCGTGTATTCCGACGCGGATGCCGGCGCCAAACATGTGAGCGTGTGCGACGAGGCCATCCACATTGGCGGCAGCGCGCCCAAGGACAGTTATCTGCGCTGGGAAAAAATCATCGCTGCGGCGAAAGCCACCGGTGCCGAGGCGATTCACCCGGGTTACGGTTTCCTCAGCGAAAACGAGGAGTTTGCCCAGGCCTGCGGCGACGCCGGCCTGGTCTTCATCGGCCCGCCCGCCTCGGCCATCAAGGCCATGGGCCTGAAGGCCGAGTCCAAACAGCTGATGGAAAAAGCCGGCGTGCCGCTGGTGCCCGGTTACCACGGCAGCGACCAGGACCCGGCGCTGCTCAAGCGTGAAGCCGACAGCATCGGTTACCCGGTGCTGATCAAGGCCAGCGCCGGCGGCGGCGGCAAGGGTATGCGTGCGGTCGAGAAGTCGGAAGACTTCGAGGCCGCGCTGGCGTCCTGCAAGCGCGAAGCCATCAGCAGTTTTGGCGACGACGCGGTTCTGGTGGAGAAATACGCGCAGCGCCCGCGCCACATCGAGATCCAGGTGTTTGGCGACACCCACGGCAACTATGTGTACCTGTTCGAACGCGACTGCTCGGTGCAGCGCCGGCACCAGAAAGTGCTGGAAGAAGCACCGGCGCCCGGCATGACCGAAGCAATGCGTCGCGAGATGGGTGAGGCTGCCGTAGCTGCGGCACGTGCAGTCAACTACGTCGGCGCCGGCACGGTGGAGTTCATTGTCGAGCAGCGCCCCGACGGCACGATGAACTTCTTCTTCATGGAAATGAACACCCGCCTGCAGGTGGAGCATCCGGTGACCGAAGCGATCACCGGGCTGGACCTGGTGGAGTGGCAGCTGCGCGTGGCTTCGGGTGAGAAGCTGCCGCTGGCGCAGGACCAGCTGCGCATCCACGGGCATGCGATCGAGGCGCGCATCTGCGCCGAAAGTCCCGACAACAACTTCCTGCCCGCTACCGGCACGCTGCATGTCTACGGCCTGCCGCCGTCGGTCTCGTTCGAGCGCGGACTGGTGCGGGTGGATGCCGGCGTGCGCGAAGGCGACGCGATCTCGCCGTATTACGACTCGATGATCGCCAAGCTGATTGTGCATGGTGACAACCGCGAACAGGCGCTGGCACGTCTGGACGAAGCGCTGGCGCAATTGCATATCGTGGGCCTGAGCACCAATGTGCAGTTCTTGCGCCATGTGGTGCAAAGCCGCTCGTTTGCCCAGGCCGACCTGGACACCGCGCTGATCCCGCGTGAGGAGGCCGTGCTGTTCAAGCAGGAAAAGCTCGGCCTGCCCCTGGCGGCGGCCGCTGCCGTGGCCCTGAGCCTGCTGGAAGAAAAGGCGCAGGAGACGGCCGACCCATTCAGCAAGCGCGATGGCTGGCGTTCGCACGGGGTGGCGCTGCGGCGTTTTGAGTTCGAGTTTCACGGCGAGCCGGCGAAAGCCGAACTGACTTATCTGCATGACGGAGCACTGCGCCTGGCCGTCGGCGATGTGGACGAGGTGCTGGTGTTCACCGGCAGCGGCGGCGCGGTGGACATCCGATTTGGCGGGCAGCGGCTCGGCGCGCACATCTATCGCCGCGGCGAAACCGTGTTTGTGTTCGCCCGGCAGGGCGCCACGCAGATCACGGTGATCGACCAGCTCGCGCATGCCGGCGAGGCCCATGGCGAAGCCGGCCGCCTGACCGCCCCCATGCCAGGCAAGGTCGTGTCGTTTGCGGTGAAAGCCGGTGACAAAGTCAGCAAGGGCCAGGCGCTGGCCGTGATGGAAGCCATGAAGATGGAGCACACGATTGCCGCCCCGGCCGATGGTGTGGTGCAGGAGGTGCTGTACGCCCCCGGCGACCAGGTCACCGAAGGGGCGGAACTCCTGAAGATGGTTGCATAGGGTTTTGCCCCCACGCTCGCTCACTGCGTGTAGCTCCCTGCCCCCCGAGGGGGCTGCTCCACCTTGGGGCGGCCCGGCGGTGGAGCGTATGCCCCCCACGCTCCACACTGAGTTGTCGTCGCTGCCCTGGGGTGTCATCCCGGACCTGATTCGGGATCCATGCTTGATTGACCACTGACATGAGTGTGCCGGCATGGATTGCGGGTCAGGCCCGCAATGACAGGCAAAGGGCTGGCGGCCCTGCGCGGCGCGCGCCCGACCGCGGCACAATCAGGCCATGAGAATTTCCTTTTGTTGTACCGATACCAAGGCCGAGCCCTGGCTGGCCGGCTTGCGCGCCGCTTTTCCGGATGCGAATGTGGAACAGTGGGCGCCGGGCGCCGCGCCGGCGGACTATGCGGTGGTCTGGGCGCCGCCGCCGCAGTTTCTGGACGAGCAGCCTCAGCTCAAGGCCCTGTTCAATATCGGGGCGGGCGTGGATGCGCTGATGAAGCTGCGTCTGCCGCCACAGGCGGCCGTGGTTCGGCTGGACGATGCCGGCATGTCGGTGCAGATGGCCGAGTATGTATGCCATGCGGTGATCAGGCATTTTCGCGAGTTCGATGGCTACGAGGCCGATGTGAAGCAGGGCACATGGTCCTACCGCAAACCTCGGCTGCGCAAGGACTTCCCGGTCGGCGTGATGGGTCTGGGCGTGCTCGGCGAACGCGTGGCCCGGGCGCTGGCGCAGTTTGACTACCCGGTACTGGGCTGGAGCCGATCCGCCAAGACGATAGCGGGTGTGCAGTGTTTTTCAGGGCAGGCCGGGCTGGATGATTTCCTGTCGGGCACACGCGTGCTGGTGTGCCTGTTGCCGCTGACCCCTGACACGCAGGGCATCATGAACCGGCAAACGCTGTCCAGGCTGCGGCCCGGCGGTTACGTCATCAATGTGGCGCGCGGCACGCACCTGGTGGACGAGGACCTGATCACGCTGCTCGACAGCGGCCATCTGGCCGGCGCGACGCTGGATGTCTTTCGCACCGAACCGCTGCCGGCCGCCCATCCCTTCTGGAAACACCCGCTCATCACCGTCACGCCGCACACCTCGGCGCGTACCCTGCGCGAGGAAAGCATTGCGCAGATTGCGGGCAAGATCGCGGCGCTTCAGGCGGGGCATCCGATTTCCAGCCTTGCCGGTGTGGTTGACCCGAAAAAGGGATACTGATGTTGCCCCCACGGTCGTTCGCTTCGCGTAACTCCCTGGCCCCCGAGGGGCCCCTGCTTGATTTGAGAGATCACGGTCACCCACCGCGCATGGCTCCCTGCCCCTATTTCGTGAAAGCATATTTATGAACCTCCCCTCCAAAGTCAAAATCGTCGATGTCGGTCCGCGCGACGGCCTGCAGAACGAAAAGGCGCAGGTGCCTGCCGCCGTCAAGATCGAGCTGGTGCACCGCCTGCAGGACGCCGGCCTCACTGAAATTGAAGTCACCAGTTTTGTGTCCCCCAAGTGGGTGCCGCAGATGGCGGACGCTGCCGAGGTCATGGCCGGCATCACGCGCAAGCCTGGCGTGCGTTATTCGGTGCTGACGCCCAACATGAAGGGTTTCGAGGCCGCCGTGTTGTCCAAACCGGATGAGATCGTCGTGTTTGCCGCAGCCAGCGAAGCCTTCAGCCAGCGCAACATCAATTGCTCGATTGAAGAAAGTATTGAACGCTTCCGCCCGGTCACAGAAGCCGCCCTGTCGCAGGGCATTCGTGTGCGTGGCGCCATCTCTTGCGCCGTGGGCTGCCCTTACGAGGGCGAAGTGGCGCCGGAGCGTGTTGAGATGGTCGCGCGTTTGCTCAAAGGCATCGGTGTGCAGCACATGGGTGTGGCCGACACGATTGGCGTGGGCACGCCGCTCAAGGTTCAGCGCGCGATGGAAGCCGCGCTGAAACACTACGCCATCGACGACGTGTCGGGCCATTTCCACGACACCTATGGCCAGGCTCTGGGCAACACGCTGATCTGCCTCGAAATGGGCATCTGGAACTACGACACCTCGTCGGCCGGCCTGGGCGGCTGCCCGTATGCCAAGGGTGCAACCGGCAATGTGGCCACCGAGGACGTGGTTTACATGCTGCAGGGCATGGGCATAGACACCGGCATCGACCTCGACAAGCTGATTGATGCCGGCAAGTTCATCAGCGACTACCTGGAGCGCAAACCCAATTCGCGTGCGGCCACCGCGCTGCTGAACAAGAGGGCCGGCTGATGTGTGGTGCCGAGCTGGTGTCTTTGCCTGAAGGCGTTCAGCGCGTTGCCGCTGAGCTGCAGGCCAAGGGCCACCCGCATTCGCCGGTGATGCTGGACGGCGCGGCACGCACCGCGCAGCAGGCGGCTGATGCCCTGGGCATCGCCCTGGGCCAGATCGCCAAAAGCATCATCTTTCGCCGCAAGTCCGATGACGCGGCGGTGCTGGTCATCACGGCCGGTGACCAGCGGGTCGACGAGCGCAAGGTCGAAGCCCTGGTTTGCCCCGATGGCAAACGTCTGGGCCGTGCGGATGCGGAGTTTGTCAAAACCCGCACCGGTTTTTCCATCGGTGGTGTCTCGCCGCTGGCGCATGCCACACCGCCCGTTACGCTGATCGACCAGAGCCTGTTCCGGTTTGAAGAGGTCTGGGCCGCGGCCGGCCACCCGCATGGCGTGTTCAGACTGAGCCCGCAGGAGCTCGTCACTCTCACCGGCGCGCCTGTGGCCGACGTGGCGGTGGACCCGGTGCAGGAGCAGGTCGCGCAGCAACGCGCTATCTTTCTGGTAGCTGCCCGCGCCCGTGAAATAAGGGGCGAGACCGAAAACCTTCCTTCACCCTGCATCTCGGTATGCCGCATGGACGCGGTCCGCGGCTGGTGTGAGGGGTGCTTTCGCACCCGCGACGAAATTGCCGGCTGGAGCGGGGCGACGGATGCGGGCAAACGGGCGGTCTGGACCCTGATCGAGCAGCGCATGGCCGCGCTGCAGGCCTGACGGGCACCGTCCTCCCTACATCCATCCCGGCGAGCGTGCCATGAAACACATCACCTTCTACCTCGACTTCATCTCGCCCTACGCCTGGCTGGCTTTCGAGAAGCTGCCCGAGGCCCTGAAGGGTCTCAGCTACAGCGTGACCTACAAGCCGCTGCTGTTTGCCGGACTGCTCAAACACCACGGCCAGGCCGGCCCCGCAGAAATTCCCGGCAAGCGCGAGTGGACCTACCGCCAGGTGTTGTGGCTGGCCCACCAGCACGGCATCAAGCTGCAACTGCCTGCCAGTCATCCGTTCAACCCGCTGGGCCTGCTGCGCCTGGCCGTGGCCTGCGATGCACACGGCACGCCCAACCGTTATGTCTGCGAGACCCTGTTTCGTCATGTGTGGCAGGCCGGGCTGGAGGCGGCCGATCCGGAGCGGCTCGCGCTGTTGACGGCGCAGCTGGCGCCGCAACGCGACATCGACGGCGCAGACGTGAAAGCGCAGTTGAAGGCGCACAGCGACGAGGCCATCGCGCTGGGTGTGTTTGGCGTGCCCGCGCTGGCGGTGGACGGCAAGCTGTTCTGGGGTCTGGATGCGCTGCCCATGCTGCGCGCCTTTCTGCTCGGCGACGCCTGGTTTGACGGCCCGGACTGGGACGCGGCCAGTCAGCTTGCGACGGGTGCCCTGCGCCGGAAATAGCCTGCCGCCCGGCATTCTCCGCATGCCGAAAATTTCTCCGGGGGTTTTCCCTTGACTTGTCAGGGGGCGATAAGTTTGGCGCAAGCTCCTGTTGGTTTCACGTCAGAGCTGGGTCAGTCACTCCAAAAATAATTGCGCAAGCCCTCATGTCGAGGGTCTTTTATTTTTGGAGACAAGATCATGGCAACTGCAGCCGCCCCCAGGCCGATGAGCGCCGAGGAGAAGAAAGTCATCTTCGCCTCGTCATTAGGCACTGTTTTCGAATGGTATGACTTTTACCTCTACGGTTCGCTGGCAGCCATCATTGCCAAGCAGTTCTTCAGCGGACTCGATGAAGGCTCGGCCTTCATTTTTGCCCTGCTCGCGTTTGCGGCCGGTTTCATCGTGCGTCCGTTCGGCGCACTGGTGTTCGGTCGTCTCGGCGACATGATCGGCCGCAAATACACCTTCCTGATCACCATCCTGATCATGGGCCTGTCGACCTTCATCGTCGGCCTGCTGCCCAACTACGCAACCATCGGCGTCGCGGCGCCCGTGATCCTGATTGCGCTGCGCATGCTGCAGGGCCTGGCTCTCGGTGGCGAATACGGTGGTGCCGCCGTGTATGTGGCAGAGCACTCGCCCCACGGCAAGCGCGGTGCGTATACCTCGTGGATCCAGACCACCGCCACGCTGGGCCTGTTCCTGTCGCTGATGGTGATTCTCGGCACGCGTACCGTGCTCGGCGAAGCGACCTTTGCCGACTGGGGCTGGCGCGTTCCTTTCCTGGTGTCCATCCTGCTGCTGGGCGTGTCGGTGTACATCCGTCTGAGCATGAATGAGTCGCCCGCCTTCACCAAAATGAAGGCCGAAGGCAAGACCTCCAAGGCACCTTTGTCCGAATCCTTCGGTCAATGGAAAAACCTGAAGATCGTCATCCTGGCGCTGATCGGCCTGACCGCTGGTCAAGCGGTGGTCTGGTATTCGGGCCAGTTCTATGCGCTGTTCTTCCTGACACAATCCCTCAAGGTGGACGGCGCCACAGCCAATATTTTTGTCGCTGTTTCGCTGCTGATCGGCACGCCCTTCTTCGTCGTGTTCGGCTCGCTGTCGGACAAGATCGGCCGCAAGCCCATCATCATGGCCGGCTGCCTGCTGGCCGCGCTGACCTACTTCCCGGTGTTCACCGCGCTGACCAAAGCCGCCAACCCTGATCTTGCTGCCGCACAGGCAAAGAACAAGGTCGTCGTGACGGCTGACGCGAGCGAGTGTTCGTTCCAGTTCAACCCGACCGGCACGGCGAAATTCACCAGCTCCTGCGACATCGCCAAGCAGGTGCTCGCCGGCGCATCGGTGAGTTATGAGAACGCACCCGGCGCCGCTGGCGAACCTGCCACCATCAAGATTGGCGAGACGGTCATCCCCAGCTATTCCTCCAAGGGCCTTCCTGCGGATGAAGCCAGGAAAAAGGACGCCGCGTTCAAGAAGCTGGTGGCTGACGACCTGAAGGCTGCCGGTTACCCGACCAAGGCCGATCCGGCCAAGGTGGACAAGTTCATGGTGATTGCCATCCTGACTTACCTGGTGCTGCTCGTGACCATGGTCTACGGCCCGATTGCGGCCATGCTGGTGGAGCTGTTCCCCACGCGCATCCGCTACACCTCCATGAGCCTGCCGTACCACATTGGCAATGGCTGGTTTGGCGGCTTGCTGCCCACCACGGCCTTTGCCATCGTGGCGCAGACCGGCAACATGTACAACGGCTTGTGGTATCCGATCATCATTGCCGGCATGACCGTCGTGATTGGCACCTTGTTCATCAAGGAAACCAAGGACGTCGACATCTACGCTGACGACTGATCCCCGGGAATGTCAGCCCTGTGGTTCTGCCTGATTCCCGGGCAGAACCACCGAACAAGTTTTTTACAAACCCCCGCGTCGCCGGGGGTTTTTTTCTGGAGAAATAACATGTGGAAAATTGCACTCGCATTCGTGGTCTTTGCCGGTCTGGCCATCTTCATCCTGAGCAAGGGCGGAGACATTGACATGGGGGGCGAAAAGCATGGCATCGAGGTCACGCATGAAGCCCCGCCACCGGCATCGGCCGCTTCAGCCGCCGCGTCTGCCGCGTCCGCGCCTGCGCGTTAGCTCGCCCTCCGCCCCGGACCCGCACCATGATTTATGCGAAGACCGAGACCGGACAGCAGTCCTTGAAAGACAGGTCCCTGCTCTCGCCCCGACAGCGCTCGGCCTTCATCCTGTTTGACGGCAAGCGTTCCGTTTCTCAAGTGCTGGGGGCGACAGCCGGCCTCGGTGTCACGTCGGAGGAGCTGGTGCAACTGGTGGAGCTGGGTTTTCTCACGCCCAGCCAGCAGTCCGTCGACAAGGCTGCTGCCGCGAACGCGGCCGCCGTGGTGGCCCGGCAGGAGGACAGCGATGCCAGCAATGACCGCTACAAGAAGGCCTACCCCATCGCTGCGCAGTTGACGGGGGCGTTGGGGCTCAGGGGTTTCCGGTTGAACCTAGCCGTCGAAGGTGCGGTAGATGTCGATGCCCTGCTTGCGTTGCTTCCGAAAATCAGGGAAGCCGTCGGGGCCGACAAGTGCAGCGAGCTGGAACAGGCCCTCAAGGGCTGAGGGCCCCTGGGCGTTCTAGCGCCTGAATTTCCCGTCTGTGCCGATGATGGACAGGTCGGCGAAATCGAGTCCGGTGTGGTCGTCGAGGGAGTAGTTCACTTCCAGCCCGCCAATGTCGAACTTGCGTATGCTTTCCAGGGCGGCCTGGATTTTTTCACGCGTCGGTTTGGCGCCGGCCCGTTTCAGCCCTTCGACCAGAACCTTGGCAGCGGCAAACCCTTCTAGCATGGCCGGGCTGATGTCGCCAGCGCCTTTGGCCTTGGACAACTCCTGGGCTTCCTTGACCATGCCGTAGGCGATGGATCGTTCATAAGGAAAGACCTGGGTCACGATCACGCCGCGCGCATTCTCGCCCAGGCTTTTGATGAAGCCGGTTGATGCATTGTTGGACAGCGTTACGATCTGCGCCGCGGAGCCGGCGGCGCGGAAGGCCTTCATGCCGTCGACCACGGCCTGACCGGAGGCCACCATGATGATGGCCTGCGCGTTGGACTGGACAACCTTGGGCGCGATCGGCCCGAAGTCGGGCTTGCTGCGGTTGAATTTTTCCAGCACCGCAGGCTGCAGCTTGGCGGCAGTGAAGCCTTTCTGCGCGCCGGCCACGCCGTCGGCGCCAAAACTGTCGTCGGCATAAACCAGGCCGATGCGGGTGATGCCCATTGAGTGCAGGTGGCTGACGGCTTTTTCGGCCTCACGCTGGTAGGTGGCGCGCACGTTGAACACATGTTTCTTGACCGGCTGGTGCAGGACCATGGCGCCAGTGGAGGGGCCGATCAGCGGCACACCGTATTTTTCGAGGAGAGGAAGAATGGCTTCCGTGTGGGGCGTGCCGCGGGTCAGGAACATGGCGGCCACGTTCTGTTCCTCGATCAGCTTGCGGGCATTTTCACCGGCCAGCTTGGGGTCGAACTTGTCGTCGAGCGAGACCAGCTCGATCTTCTGCCCGTTGACGCCGCCTTTGGCATTGACGGCGTCGATGTAGAGCTTCGCACCTGCCGTGGTTTCCTTTACGCCGGCACCCACAGGGCCGGTAAAGCCCGCGGTCTGCCCGATCAGGATTTGTGCCTGGCTGGCGTGGCTCATGGTCGCGAGCAAAAGTGCAGCGCACCAGAAATTCAGCTTTTTCATGTCTTATCTCCTTCGGCGATCGAGTTTACGCTGCCACCGTGACCGTTCGGTGTGGAAACTACGCGCGGGATAACCAGAATACAGGCCAGCGCACAGGCCCGGCGGGCGGTTTAACCCTACGCCGACTGTCAACCCGGGCGCTGTCTAGAATGTTTGACCTACAAGGAAAGCCCCCCACCCATGACCCAGGGAACCATCCGCATTCGCGGCGCGCGACAGCACAACCTCAAAAACCTGGATCTTGATATCCGCACCGGGGAGATGACGGTGGTCACCGGGCCCAGCGGGTCCGGCAAGTCCTCGCTGGTGTTTGACACGCTTTTTGCCGAAGGCCAGCGCCGTTATGTGGAAACCTTTTCGGCCTATGCGCGGCAGTTCCTGGACCGCATGGACAAACCCGCGGTAGACAAGGTGGAAGGGGTGCCACCGGCGATTGCGATCGACCAGACCAACCCGGTCCGCAGCTCGCGCTCCACCGTGGGCACCATGACGGAGCTCAACGATCATTTAAAACTTTTGTATGCACGCGCCGCGCAGCTATTCGACAAGAAGACCGCGCAGGCCGTACGCCATGACACGCCGGAGTCGATTTATGCCGAGTTGATGGCGCGCACCGCGGGCAGCGATTCAAGAGTGGTCATGACCTTCCCGGTGGAACTGCCGGGCAACACCAGCGCCGACGAGGTCACGCAGTGGCTGTCGGCCAGCGGCTTCACGCGTGTGCATGCGGAGCGCGACGTGGCGACTCCGGCCGGGCCGCATAAATTGCTCGATGTGGTGGCCGACCGCTTCCGTGTGCAGACGGCCGAGAAGGCGCGGGTGATCGAAGCCATCGAGCTGGCGCTCAAACGCGGTGGTCGCCTCAATGTCTATGTGCAGCCGGCGCAGGAGGGCGCCGTGGAGGAGATGTGGCGCTTTTCGACCGGCCTGCATTGCCCCGAAAGCGACCTGCGCTACGCCGATCCGACCCCCTCGCTGTTTTCCTTCAACTCGGCCATGGGCGCCTGTGACACCTGCCGCGGTTTCGGCCGCGTCATCGGTGTGGATTACGAACTGGTGATTCCCAACGACAAGCTGACGTTGCGCTCCGGCGCGATCAAGACCCTGCAAACGCCGGCCTGGGCCGAAAACCAGGACGACCTGATGCGCCATGCGGAAGCCGCAGGCATCCCGCGCGATACGCCCTGGTACAAACTCACGCCGGCGCAGCAGCACTGGGTGATCCACGGCACGCCGGCCTACAAGGAAGGTCAGTGGAAAAAGCAGTGGTATGGCATCAAGCGCTTTTTCGCCTACCTGGAAAGCAAGGCCTACAAGATGCACATTCGTGTGCTGCTGTCCAAGTACCGCAGCTACACGCCTTGCGAGACCTGCGGCGGCGCGCGCCTCAAGCTCGAAGCCCTGCTCTGGCGTCTGGGCTCGAAAGAAGCCGCCGATGCGGCGCTGCCGCCTGGCAAACGTTTCATGCCTGTGGGTGTGGACTGGACCCGCGCGCAGCTCGAGGCATTGCCCGGCTTGAGCCTGCATGACCTGATGCAGCTGCCGATCGACCGGCTGCGTGAATTTTTCAACGGGCTGGCGCCGGCCGCGCTGCAGGACGGCGGCGCGCCCGATGCCGAGTTCAAGGCGCTCAAGTCGCTGTTCGAGGAAATCCACACCCGGCTCAAATACCTCAGTGATGTCGGCATCGGTTACCTGACGCTGGACCGGCAAAGCCGCACGCTGTCGGGCGGCGAGGTGCAGCGCATCAACCTGACGACGGCGCTGGGCACTTCACTTGTCAACACCCTGTTCGTGCTCGATGAACCGTCCATCGGCCTGCACCCGCGCGACATGAACCGCATCACCCAGGCCATGCACCGCCTGCGCGATGCCGGCAACACGCTGGTGGTGGTCGAGCACGACCCGGCCGTGATGCTGGCGGCCGACCGCATGATAGATATGGGTCCTGGCCCGGGCGAGAAGGGCGGCCAGATTGTTTTCGACGGCACACCGGAAGACCTCAAACACGCGGATACGTTGACCGGCGCCTATCTCGGCTCGCGCAAACAGGTGGGCATGGGCTTCAAGCGCCCGGTGACGGACAACACGCCGCGCCTGATCCTGGAAGGTGCGCGCGACCACAACCTGAAAAATCTGACGGTGGAGTTTCCGCTGCAGCGTCTGGTGTGTGTCACCGGCGTCAGCGGCTCCGGCAAGTCCACGCTGATGCAGGACATCCTGGCGCCCGCACTGTTGCGCCAGTTCGGCAAGGCCACGGAAACACCAGGCCTGCATGACCGGCTGATGGGCGCCGACTACCTGACCGACGTGGTGTTTGTCGACCAGTCGCCGATCGGCAAGACGGCGCGCTCGAATCCCGCCAGTTACGTCGGTGCCTGGGACGCCGTGCGCGAGCTGTTTGCGCAAGCGCCCATGGCCCGCCAGCGCAGTTACACCGCGTCCAAATTCAGTTTCAACAATGGCGACGGGCGCTGCCCGACCTGTGGCGGTTCGGGCTTCGAACATGTGGAGATGCAGTTCCTCAGCGACGTCTACCTGCGTTGCCCCGACTGCGACGGCAAGCGTTACCGGCCCGAGATCCTGGAAGTCACCATTGAACGCAAGGCGATCGGTGATGTGCGTTCACGACTGATGAACGTGTCCGATGTGCTGGACCTGACCGTGAGCGAGGCCTGTGCGCTGTTTGCTCAGGACCGGGAGGTGATTCGCGCGCTGCAACCGATCGTCGATGTCGGCCTCGAATACGTGAAGCTGGGCCAGCCGGTGCCGACGCTGTCGGGCGGCGAGGCGCAGCGGCTCAAGCTGGCCGGCTTCCTGGCCGGCGCATCGAAAACGGCGAGCAACAGCCGCCAGCCGCTGGCGCTGAAAAACATCAACCGCGGCACGCTGTTCCTGTTCGACGAGCCGACCACCGGCCTGCACTTCGACGACATCGCCAAACTCATGCGCGCGCTGCGCAAGCTGCTGGACGTGGGCCACTCGCTGATCATCATCGAACACAACCTCGACGTGATCCGTTCGGCCGACTGGCTGATCGACCTGGGCCCCGAAGGTGGCGAAGCCGGCGGCCTGCTGGTGGCCCAGGGCACACCCGAAGAGGTGCGCCAGCACCCGACTTCGCACACCGCGCTGGCGCTGCGGGAATACGAACAGGCCATGGGCAAGGTGCATGGTGTCGAGGAAGCGCGGCCCAAGGCCTGGAGCACCAGGCCGGCGTTCTCCAACCTGATCCAGATCGTCAATGCCAAGGAGCACAACCTCAAGAGCCTGTCGGTCAACATTCCGCGCGGCCAGTTCAATGTGGTGACCGGTGTGTCGGGCTCCGGCAAGTCCACGCTGGCGTTTGACATCCTGTTCAACGAGGGCCAGCGGCGTTACCTGGAGTCGCTCAACGCCTATGCACGCAGCATCGTGCAGCCGGCGGGCCGGCCCGAGGTCGATGCGGTTTATGGCATTCCGCCGACGGTGGCGATCGAGCAGCGCCTCTCGCGCGGCGGGCGCAAGTCCACCGTCGGCACGACCACCGAGGTCTGGCACTTCCTGCGCCTGCTCTACGTCAAGCTCGGCATCCAGCACTGCACCAAAGACGGCGCGGCCGTCATGCCGCAGAGTGCTGAAAGCATTGCCGCGCAACTGCTCAAGGCGCACCGCGGACAGCACATCGGGCTGCTGGCGCCGCTGGTGATCAACCGCAAAGGCGTTTACACGGAACTGGCCGACTGGGCGCGGCCGCGCGGCTACACGCATTTGCGCGTGGACGGTGAATTTCTGCCGACCACCGGTTTTCCGCGCATCGACCGCTTCAAGGAACACACGGTGGAGTTGCCGATTGCCGACATCCACGTGACCCCCGCCAACGAGGCCGCGCTGCGCCTGGCGCTGGCCACCGCGCTGGAGCACGGCAAGGGTGTGGTGCATGTGCTGGCGCCGCTGGATGGCCTGCACGGTGCGATGCTGGCCGGCACGTCCACCCGGCAGATCGGCGCTTTGCAGGCCTCGTCCACCAAGCGGGCCTGTCCGGTCTGCGCCACCTCCTACCCCGAACTCGACCCGCGTCTGTTCAGCTACAACAGCAAACACGGCTGGTGCCCGGACTGCGTGGGCACCGGCGTCAGGCTCACCAGGGAGCAGCGCAAGGTGTTCGACGACTCGGTGCGCGACGATGACAACAAGGGCCGCGAGCAGAGTTTTGTCGAAGCCGATGTGGACGAGGTGCTGGACGCCGTCTGCCCGACCTGCGCAGGCTCCCGCCTGAACGCGCAGGCGCGCGCCGTGAAGTTCGCGGGGGTGGGCATTGCCGACATCGCTGCGCTGTCGGTGACCGACGTGCGTCGCTGGGTGGAAAAACTCGCGCTGTCCGGACGCGAGGCCGGCATTGCGCGTGACCTGATCCCCGAAATCAAGAGCCGGCTCGAATTCCTCGAAGACGTGGGCCTGGGTTATTTGACGCTGGACCGTGGCGCGCCCACGCTGTCCGGCGGCGAGGCGCAGCGCATCCGGCTCGCCGCGCAACTCGGTTCCAACCTGCAGGGTGTCTGTTACGTGCTGGACGAGCCGACCATCGGCCTGCATCCGCGCGACAACCAGATCCTGCTGCGCGCTTTAGGCAAACTCAGCGAACGCGGCAACACGCTGGTGGTGGTGGAACATGACGAAGACACGATTCGCCGCGCCGACAACATCATCGACATCGGGCCTGGCGCCGGCAAACGCGGCGGCCAGCTGGTGGGGCAGGGCACGGCCGAACACCTGGCCACCCTGCCGGATTCACTGACCGGGCGCTACCTGGCCAACCCGCTGATTCATCCGCTGCAGATTCGTCGCGAAACGCAGTTGCCCCTCACCCCCACCCTCTCCCCGCAGGGGCGAGGGAGCAATGCCGGGAGTTCACTCCCTCTCCCCCCGGGAGAGGGCGGGGGTGAGGGCGCGTTGCCCAAACCACTCAGCAAGGCCAAAGCGGCCGCGCTCAAGGCCGCCCGCCTGAAAGCAGAGGCGGCCAGCGCCAGCGTTGCCCACAACGCCGCGCCCGCCGCCGTCAACCCGGTGACCTCCTGGCTGGGCGTGGTCAACGCCGACCTGCACAACCTCAAGAACGTCTCGGTTCAGGTCCCGCTGTACCGGCTGGTGGCGGTGACGGGCGTGTCGGGGTCGGGCAAATCCACCCTGGCGCGCGACGTGCTGCTGGCCAATGTGCAGGCCGGCGTGGCGCAACGTTCGACGCGGGCAGGGCGTGAAGCGGACGATGCCGGCAAACACCCGGCCTGGACCGGCTGCGAATACATCGAGGGTTACGAAGTGGTGGACCGTGTGCTGGAAGTCGACCAGACGCCCATCGGCAAGACACCGCGCTCCTGCCCGGCCACCTACATTGGTTTCTGGGACACGGTGCGCAAGCTGTTCGCCGACACGCTGGAAGCCAGGGCGCGCGGTTACGGCGCCGGGCGTTTCAGTTTCAACACCGGCGAAGGCCGCTGCCCGACCTGCGAGGGTGCCGGTGTGCGCACCATCGGCATGAGTTTTCTGCCCGACGTGAAGGTGCTCTGCGAGACCTGTCACGGCGCGCGTTTCAACCCCGAAACCCAGGCGGTGACCTGGCGCGGCAAAAATATCGGCGACGTGTTGACCATGGAAGTCGACGAGGCCGTCGGCTTTTTTGCCTCCATGCCCAACATCGCGCACCCGCTGCAGTTATTGAAAGACGTGGGGCTGGGTTACCTGACGCTGGGCCAGCCCTCACCGACGCTGTCGGGCGGCGAGGCGCAGCGCATCAAGTTGGTGACCGAGCTGTCCCGGGTGCGCGACGACATCACGCGGCGCGGCCAGAAGGCGCCGCACACCCTGTATGTGCTGGACGAGCCGACCGTAGGCCTGCACATGGCCGACGTGGAAAAACTCATCCATGTGCTGCACCGCCTGGTCAACGGCGGCCACAGCGTGGTGGTGATCGAGCACGACCTCGACGTGATCGCCGAAGCCGACTGGGTGATCGACCTGGGCCCGGACGGCGGCAACGCCGGCGGCCAGGTGGTCGCGGCCACGACGCCGGAGCAGGTGGTCAAGCTGGGTACGGCCACCGGCAAGGCCTTGCAGGGTGTGCTGGAAAGACATTGAACACCCCTGTCGGCGCTCACTGCGTGTAGCGCCTCTCCTCTTGCAGGGGACGACGCCTGCAGGCCGGCGGAGCCGGGCCTGCGGCCCCTGCTGGCAGGGTCAGAGATACGGTATTGCGCCATTGCTATTGAATTTATAGCTTTTGGCGCACGATCCATAAGGGCTACGGCCTTATTTTGTCTGTCATGTCAGCCGGGATCACGCGCCGCCAGCAGCGCCGCCGCCACTTCGGCAAAGCCTGCGCCGCGCTCCCCCTCGGTGATGTAACGCGGCTTGTGGCTCAACTCCGCTTCAAAGCGGCGGATGTTGGCCACGCCGACCGAATGCGCGAAGGCCTCGAACATCAGCTGGTCGTTGGTCGAGTCGCCGACATAGACCCAGCGGTCCATTTCGCTGTCCAGGTCGCGGCCGAACAATTCACGGACGATCCAGCGTGCACCCTCCAGCTTGTTGTGTGCGCCGAACCAGCCGTTGATGTGGATGGAGCTCACTGTCGCGTTCATGCCCTCGCTTTGCATGATCTGCACGGCATGGGCGATGCTTTCCGGTGGCAGGTGCACAAACTCGCTGTGGTCGATGGCGATGTCGGTTTCGCGTCCTGGGCTGTCTTCGGACAACACGGCGCCGGGCACGTCCTGCATCACACGCCGGGCCACCTGTTGCATGCGGGCGTAGTTGGCCAGGCGTGTCGGTGCGTCCTGCTGATACAGTTTTGATAGCGGCTCACGCCCGTCAGTCGAGGGCTGATGCCCAATCTGGCTTGCAAGCAGGGCCACGGCACCGTTTTCGGCAACGATGGCATCCACCGGCCAGCGCAGCGCAAAAGGCTCGCTCCAGCCGACCGGCCGCCCGGTGATGGGAATCACATGCAGGCCGGCGGCCTTCAGGTCGCCAAGGGCCTGCAGCGCATCGGGCGTGATCGCGCCGTCGGTGGTCAGGGTGTCGTCGATGTCGGTAAAAACGCCGGTGATGTGTTGCCGGTCGTGTGCTGGCCAGGTTTTCAGGGCTTTCATGACGAAAGTGTCGCATGCCTGTACAATCGTCGATTCCTGAGGAGCGTTGCAACCCACAACATGTGGTCTAGGCTCAGGACTTTCATTTGCAACCACGCTCACCCGCATGTGCTTTCAAGCCGGGTGAGATCCAACCGACTCCCCGCCGACTTGTCGCCTTGTGGCCGTGGCTATTTTGCCCAATTGGACCCTTGATCTTGGAGATACCCCAATGAACGCCGTATTGAAACCCGCCCAGACCGCCACTGACTACGTGATTGCCGACATTTCGCTTGCCGCCTGGGGCCGCAAGGAACTGAAAATCGCAGAAACCGAAATGCCCGGCCTGATGGCCATCCGCGAAGAGTTCGCGAAAGCCCAGCCCCTGAAGGGCGCACGCATCACCGGTTCGCTGCACATGACCATCCAGACCGGCGTGCTGATCGAAACGCTGCAAGCCCTGGGTGCCGACGTGCGCTGGGCCTCGTGCAACATTTTCTCGACGCAGGATCATGCCGCCGCTGCGATTGTGGCCGCCGGCACGCCCGTGTTCGCAGTCAAGGGCGAGACCCTGGCCGACTACTGGGACTACACCCACCGCATCTTCGAATTCAGCGGCGCCAAAGGCACGCCCGAAGAAGGCCCGAACATGATCCTGGACGACGGCGGCGACGCAACGCTGCTGATGCATCTGGGCACCCGTGCCGAGACGGACGCCAGCCTGATCTCCAAGCCGACCAGCGAAGAGGAAATCTGCCTGTTCAACTCGATCAAGGCCAAGCTGGCCATCGACCCGACCTGGTACAGCCGCCGCCTGAAAAACATCCTCGGCGTGACCGAGGAAACCACCACCGGCGTGCTGCGCCTGAACGAGATGTCGGCCAAGGGCACGCTGGCCCTGCGCGCCATCAACGTCAACGACTCGGTGACCAAGTCCAAGTTCGACAACCTGTACGGTTGCCGCGAGTCGCTGGTTGACGCGATCAAGCGCGCCACCGACGTGATGGTCGCCGGCAAGGTGGCTTGCGTGGCCGGTTACGGCGACGTGGGCAAGGGTTCGGCCCAGGCCCTGCGCGCCTTGTCTGCGCAGGTCTGGGTGACCGAGATCGACCCGATCAACGCCCTGCAGGCCGCGATGGAAGGCTACAAGGTCGTGACCATGGAATACGCTGCCGACAAGGCAGACATTTTCGTGTCCGCCACCGGCAACAAGAACGTCATCACCTATGAACACATGGCAGCCATGAAAGACCAGGCCATCGTCTGCAACATCGGCCACTTCGACAACGAAATCGACGTTGCTGCGCTGGAAAAATGCACCTGGGAAGAGATCAAGCCGCAAGTCGACCACGTGATTTTCCCGGATGGCAAACGCATCATCCTGCTGGCCAAAGGCCGTCTGGTGAACCTCGGTTGCGGCACCGGCCACCCGAGCTTTGTGATGTCGTCCAGCTTTGCCAACCAGACCATTGCGCAGATCGAACTGTTCACCAAACAGGCCGACTACGAAGTGGGCAAGGTTTATGTGCTGCCGAAACACCTCGACGAAAAAGTCGCACGTCTGCACCTGAAGAAGGTCGGCGCGATGCTGACGGAACTGAGCGATGAGCAGGCTGCGTATATTGGTGTTTCGAAGGCCGGCCCCTACAAGGCAAATACGTACAGGTATTGATGGTCTCGGCGAACTGCATGCGCGTTCGCCTTCTGGCATTTCACCGTTCGGGCTGAGCCTGTCGAAGCCCTTCGACAGGCTCAGGGCGAACGGTTTGTGCTTTTTGATGAACGGTGCTCACCGGACGCCGAACCACCTGTTGGAAAACCATGCGCGCTGACCTCTTCCTCGTCGACAACGGCTTTGCCGCCACCCGTTCCCAGGCCCAGCGCCTGATCGCTTCGGGCGTGTTGTGGCGCGCCGAGGAAAGTGCGCCCTGGAAGAAAGTCGCCAAAAACGGCGACGAAATTCCTGAAGGCGCCGAGCTGCAGATTCCCGACACCACGGAAGCCAAGTACATCTCGCGCGGCGGGCTCAAGCTTGAAGGTGCGCTCAAAAGCACCGGCCTGAGCGTGGCCGGTCTGCGCTGCCTGGACATCGGGCAATCCACCGGTGGCTTCACCGACTGCCTGCTGCAGCACGGTGCTGTGGAGGTGGTGGGCGTGGATGTGGGCCATGGCCAGCTGCACCCCAGCCTGCGCGGCGACCCGCGTGTGGTGTGCATCGAAGGCCTTAACGCGCGGTCCATGACTGCTTCTGATTTGATAGCGGGTCCCGTCCATACGGCGGAGGCTGAAGGTCAATTTGACGATGGTGATGACTTCGAGGTGGACGAAGGCGAGGCCGTCGAAGCCGACTTTGATTTCCTGACCGGCGACCTGTCCTTTATTTCCCTGACGCTGGTGTTGCCCGCCGTGGTGCGCCTGCTGAAAGCCGGCGGTCATCTGCTGATGCTGGTCAAACCCCAGTTCGAGTTGCAGCCCGGCCAGATCGGCAAGGGTGGCATTGTGCGTGATGCCGTGCATTTCGAATTTGTCGAGAAACGCCTGCGTGATGCCTGCGCTGCGTTGGGGCTGGACGTGAAAGCCTGGCTGGCCTCGCCGATTGAAGGCGGCGACGGCAATCGCGAGTTTTTCATTCACGCGGTCAAAGGCCAAAGCACAGTCGGCGAAGACCAGCCGCTACCGGCGGCGCCGCCGCGCAAGGCCGCCAAACGCACGCCGCGCAGCGAGCTACGCGCGATGCATGAGGCGCACGAGGACTCTGAAGAAGCCCACGCGGGCCAGCACGGCCCGGCGCGCGGCAAACGCCGCGACAAAGACGACTGATCCGCACTGCGCAGCCCTGAACTACAAGTGAGACTGGTGATGAATCTTCCAATCAGCTTTGAATTTTTTCCCCCCAAGACACCGGAAGGCGCCGACAAGCTGCGCCTGACGCGCCGGGCGCTGTACGCGCACCAGCCCGAGTTCTGCTCCGTTACCTTTGGGGCTGGCGGCTCCACCCAGGAAGGCACTTTCGGCACCGTCGGTGAAATCCTGAAAGAGGGCGTTGACGCTGCCTGCCATTTCTCATGCGTGGGCGCGACCAAGGCCACGGTGCGCCAGCAGCTCGCTGCCTTGCAGGCCATGGGCGTCAAGCGCCTGGTGGCCCTGCGCGGTGATCTGCCCAGCGGTTACGGCGCCGGCGGCGAGTTCCATTACGCCAGCGACCTGGTGGCTTTCATCCGTGAGTTCACGGGCAATGCCTTTCACATCGAAGTGGCGGCCTACCCCGAGATCCACCCGCAGGCCAAATCGGCCGATGCCGACCTGCAGGCCTTTGCTGCCAAGGTCAAGGCCGGCGCCAATTCAGCCATCACCCAGTATTTTTTCAACGCGGATGCCTACTTCCGCTTTGTGGAGGACACCCGCCGGCTCGGCGTCGATGTGCCCGTGGTGCCCGGCATCATGCCGATCACCAGCTCCACCCAGCTGATGCGGTTTTCCGATGCCTGCGGCGCCGAGATTCCACGCTGGATCCGCCTGCGCCTGCAGGGTTTCGGCGACGACACGGCATCGATCAGGAGCTTCGGCCTCGACGTGATCACCGACCTTTGCGACCAGCTGCAGACCGCGGGTGCGCCCGGCATTCATTTTTATACGATGAACCAGGCCGCCGCGACGACCGAGATCATCCGACGATTGCAGCCGGTTTGAAGGGATCCCTGTTCTGACCGGCATGCTGAAGCCGCGCGCCATCACACAGGCCATGGCCCTCGGCCTGCTGGCCCTGCTGGCAGCCTGTACGACAACCGCGCCAGCGCCACCCGGCCGCTCTGCACCCCGCCCTGTGCCGACAGTCAAACCGGCGCCCATGCCCGCCAGCCCCGAGGCTGTGGGCACACCCGCGGACGCGGCGCCCCTGTCCATCGGGCCCTTCAGCGATCTGCCACGACCGGCGTTGCTGGCGGGTGAACCTGCGCGCGAGTTCGAGCGTGGCGCTGCGTCGTGGTACGGCCCGGGTTTTCATGGCCGGCTGACGGCCAGCGGCGAACGTTATGACATGAACGCTTTCACGGCCGCGCACCGCACCTTGCCGTTCGGTACCATGGTGCGGGTTCACAGCCTGGTCAATGGCCGTGACGTGGATCTGCGCATCACCGATCGCGGCCCCTTCAGCCGCAACCGCATCATCGACGTGAGCCGCGCTGCCGCGGCAGAACTCGGCATGCTGGGCCTGGGCTTCAAGGAGGTGGTGTTGCTGGTCCCGGAGTCCACACCGGTCATGGCCACCGCACCGCCGCCACCGGTCAGAAAATCCCGGCGCGGCGCCAGGCGCGCGCCAGTGCCCAGGGTGCGCTAGATATTTTGATGTGAAATTGGCCTCAAGCCCTTATTTCACGTTCGGTAGCAGCTCCTGAATAGATAGCAAATTAAGGTCAAAACCTAAACGCTTGCGCGAAAGCTGTAGCCATGGCGCTCGAAATCCAGCGAATCGTAGAACGCATGGGCCTTTTCGCGTTTCAGGCTGGAGGACAGCGTGAGCTTGTAGCAACCGCTTTCGGCGGCCAGCGCCATCGCATGGCGCATCATGGCCTTGCCGATGCCCTGGCCCTGCCAGGCCGGGTCCACCGCCACGTCTTCAACCACCGCCGAGGGCGCCCCGAGGTGGCCGAGGTTGTCCATGATGAGCAGGGCAAAGGTACCGACCACCTGCGCGCCCTTGACGGCGACATACAGCTTGTAGTTGGGATAACTCGCCATGCGGGCCCAGATGCGCTTTGCATCCGCCAGTGCAAGGATGTCTCCGTCGTCAATGTCAGGCTGGGCGTAGAGGCGCAGTACGTCCAGCAGATCCGGCTCGAGAACCGGGCGAAGGGTAAGGGCATCAAGCATGACGCCACTGTTCCCGGGCATCGTGTCGAAGAGATGACAGTCCTTGAATGAACGACGTTCACGTAGCGCGGCCGGCTTCCGGACATCTGGTCGGGTACGGAGCCAATCGGACCGGGACGTACGCAACGCAGGCGGCGTGGGCGTTTCCCCTGAAAATGGCGCCTTTGAAACACTCTGACTGGAGCCGCGTATGAAGACGGGCGAGCTGATGTTGTTCATCTTCCTGGCGGGGCTGTCGTCAGCAGCCGTCGCGCAGGATCGAAAGAATCATTTCAACGATCCTTTCCTGCAGGTGACCTCTGCCATGGCCGGCTGCCCCGTGCCCGAAGGCCCGATGTTCACGCCGGACCAGGTGCGCGCAGAGGCGCATGTGCGCGCCCAGCACGGCGGCAGCTGCTTCCGCTCGGGCCGTTGCCGCCTGCCCAACTCCTATCTCTACGACAGGGAGATCATTCCCCGCATGGTCAGCTACCTGCAGCAGGACGGGCGCTTCAACAACACCAGTGTCTGGGTGCTCGGCGAGCGGCGCCTGGTCACACTGATGGGCTGCGTGCAGACGCAGGAGCAGGCCAGGGCCATGGAGCAGGCCGTCATGCTGGTCGATGACGTCATGGGCGTGGTCAACTATCTGAGCGTGGGCGCCACCGCCAAGCCGAAATACAGCGTCGTGCCGGTGCAGCCCAAGCCGGCCAGGTGAGCGCCGGCCTCAGTTGTTGGTATCCCGCACCCGGCAGCAATGTCTGGCATCGCGGATTTTCTTTGCTATGTTATTAATAGCTACCTGGTTCCACTGCACAAGGGTTGATGGCATATTTTTGCTTTGGGATATCGCCCTTTTCATAACCTGCGCAGAGGGATGCCCGCCGTGCCAATATCCGGGTGCCAGCAGAAAAATTTTTAACTTACTAGAATTTCAGTAATTCCTGAAAATTCAGTAAATCCGGACTGCCATGAACCTCGCCCCCCTGACCCAGCGTTTTGTCCTTCACTTCGGGGAAATGGGCAGCCGCTGGGGCATCAACCGCACCGTGGGGCAGATTTACGCGCTGCTGTATGTGTCGCCGCGCGCGCTCAATGCCGACGAGATTGGCGAGGCGCTGGCGTTTTCGCGCTCCAACGTCAGCATGGGGCTCAAGGAGCTGCAGTCCTGGAACCTGGTGCGGCTGCAGCACCTGCCCAACGACAGGCGCGAGTATTTCCAGGCGCCTGATGACGTTTGGGCGATTTTCCGCACCCTGGCCGAGGAGCGGCGCAAGCGCGAGATCGACCCCACGCTGTCCATGCTGCGCGACGCGCTGATGGAGCAGCCTTCGGCGCCTGACGACATCCACGCCCAGGCGCGCATGAAACAGATGCACGACCTGATCGAGCTCATGACCGGCTGGCTGGCCGACGTGCAGAAAATGGACTCGGCCACGCTGGTCAGCCTGATGAAGATGGGCGCCAAGGTGCAGAAGCTGCTCGAGGTCAAGGACAAGGTCAGCAGCAAGGTGAAGGCCGGCTTGACAGGCCGGGCCGCTGCGCCCAAGCTGGCGGCACTGCCGGCGGACGCTATCCCCGAAGAAACCAACAGGAGTTGATGATGGACGGATTCGACGCATTCCTGCTGGCGCGCATTCAGTTTGCGGCCAACATCACTTTTCACATCCTGTTTCCGACGATCAGCATTTCGCTGGCCTGGGTGCTGCTGTTTTTCAAGCTGCGCTTCGTCAAGACCGGCGAGCGGCACTGGATGGATGCCTACCAGTTCTGGGTGAAAATTTTTGCGCTGACCTTTGCGCTGGGTGTGGTCAGCGGCATCACCATGAGTTTCCAGTTCGGCACCAACTGGCCGGGCTACATGGAAAAGGTCGGCAACATCGCCGGGCCGCTGCTCGCCTATGAAGTGCTGACGGCTTTCTTCCTGGAGGCGACCATGCTGGGCGTGATGCTGTTCGGCCGCGAACGTGTGAGCGAGACCCTGCACACCGTGGCCACGCTGCTGGTGGCCGGCGGGACCACACTCTCGGCGTTCTGGATCCTGGCGCTCAACTCCTGGATGCAGACGCCGGCCGGCTTTGAAATGATCAACGGCCAGGCCCATGTGACAAGCTGGTTCGAGGTGATCTTCAACCCCTCGTTTCCCTACCGCATGGTGCACATGCTGCTGGCTTCCGGCCTGACGGTGGCGTTTCTGGTGGCCGGCATCTCGGCTTACCGCTGGCTGCGTAATGACCGCGGCGCCGAGGTCATGGCCAGCCTGAAGACCGGGGTGTACATCGCGGCGCTACTGATTCCGCTGCAGATCATCGCGGGCGACCTGCACGGGCTGAACACGCTGGAACACCAGCCGGCCAAGCTGGCCGCCATGGAAGGCATATGGAAAACGGAAAAAGGCGTTCCCGCCGTGCTGTTTGGCTTGCCCGACGAGAAGGCGAAGGAGAATCGCTACGAAATCGCCATCCCGAAGCTGGCGTCCCTGTACCTGACGCATTCGCTCGATGGCGAGGTCAAGGGCCTGGACCAGTTTGAAGGCAAACACCCGCCGGTGGCGCCGGTGTTCTGGGCTTTCCGCATCATGGTCGGCGTGGGTGTGCTGATGCTGCTGGTCAGCTGGGCCGCCACCTGGCAACTTGCACCGTGGAAGAAGGGGACGGAACGCAAGCTGCGGCCCTGGCATGCGAAGCTGCTGGTGGCCATGACTTTTGCCGGCTGGGTGGCGCTGATCGCCGGCTGGTATGTCACCGAGATCGGGCGCCAGCCCTGGCTGGTGACCGGTGTGCTGACGGCGGCCGAGGCGGCGTCCACGGTGCCGGCGCCGCGCATTGCACTCACACTGTCCCTCTACCTCACGCTGTATGCAGCGCTGATCGTGGCCTACATCTCGGTGGTGTTTTACCTGGCGCGCCACAGAAAACATGCGGACAAGCCGTTTGGCACCGGCCTCGAAGACACGCCCAATCCGGTGACCTACCCGCAACAGGAAGGAGCTCCCCATGCTTGACCTTGCGCCTGACCTGACGTTAGCCGCGGGCTGGATGCCCATTGTTTTCCTGGTGGTGATGGGGCTGGCGATGCTGGCCTACGTGATCCTGGACGGTTACGACCTGGGCGTGGGCGTGTTGATGCGCCGCGCCAGCGACGACGACAAGGACACCATGATTGCCAGCATCGGCCCCTTCTGGGACGCCAATGAAACCTGGCTGGTGCTGGGCGTCGGCATCCTGCTCACCGTGTTCCCGCTGGCGCATGGCGTGATCCTGGGGGCGCTGTATCTGCCGGTGGCCTTCATGCTGATCGGGCTGACGCTGCGCGGCGTGGCCTTTGACTTCCGCGTGAAGGCGCGCGCCGCGTACAAGCCGCTGTGGAACCGCCTGTTCTACACCGGCTCGTTGCTGGCCAGCTGGAGCCAGGGTTACATGCTGGGCTCGCTGATCACGGGTTTTGCCGACACATGGTGGACCATGGCGTTCAACGCCGTGATCGGGTTGGCGCTGGTGGCCGCCTACTGCCTGCTGGGCGCCGGCTGGCTCATCATCAAGTCCGAAGGCGCGCTGCAACTGCAGGCGGTGCGCTGGGCGCGCGGCAGCCTGCTGTTCACCCTGGCCGGTGTTGCTGCCATCTCGATCGCCACGCCGCTGGTCAGCCAGCGCATTTTCGAAAAATGGTTTTCCTTTCCCAACATCGTTTTGTTGCTGCCGATTCCGGTGGCCACCGCCGTGTTGTTTGCCATTATTTTTCGCAGCCTGCAGCGCTTGCCGGTGCGACTGGGCCAGGGCAATGAATACGGCGCCTGGGTGCCCTTCGGTGCGACGGTGGGCGTGTTCCTGCTGGCGTTTTACGGCCTGGCCTACAGCCTGTTTCCGTGGCTGGTCATCGACCGGATCACGATCTGGCAGGCGGCCACGGCGCCCGAAGCGATGGGTGTGATTCTGGTGGGCGCGCTGGTCGTGCTGCCCATGATCGTCGGCTACACGGTGTTTGCCTACCGTGTGTTCTGGGGCAAAAGCACGGCGCTGAAGTACTGACGTCCCCCGCCTTCAGGGACTATGTAAAATCGGCGGCGGTTCTCCACCGCTAACCCACCTTCCTACCTTCCTCCCATGAGAACGCAAAGCAAATACCATGCATCACTTCTTGCGGCCGCCGGTTTGTCGGACGCGCAGCGGCAGGCGGCGGAAGCCAAGTTCCTGGAAAGGCTGGAGCGTATTTTCGGCGGCGGGTCGGCGGTGCGGGGTGCTTATTGCGAATGGATGGCTGCCCGCTCCCTGCGCGCTGAAAATCCATCCGACATGAGCGCTCCCGAGGAAGAACTGCAGGCGATTGCCCGCTGGGAAAGGGCCGCGGAAGAGGCGACCCGGTCGGTGTTCAGCCAGATGAAAATTGCCGCGACCGACGCATTTTTCGAACTCCACGTCTGGAATTCCAGAACCCACTGAGATCACAATCCGCCGGCGTGCGGATGAAGCGCATGGGGCAACATCCCCTTCAAGCAGGGGCCGCGGATCTGGCTCTGCCAGTCCGCAGGCGCAGCGCCGCCGAGGGGCTGGAGCCTGCGGCTCCAAACCTGCTTGAGCAGGTTTGGACAGGCGACAGAGGCGAAGCGTCCCGCGAGCCGCGGCCTGCAAGGCCTCGGACGCTACACGCAGTAAGCAACCGTGGGGGCTTTATCTGTCGTCGTAACTGATGGACACGCTGTCGCTCAGGGGCCGCGCCTGGCAGCTCAGCACAAAACCTTTTTGCACTTCCCAGTCTTCCAGCGTGAAGTTTTTTTCCATGGCGACCTGTCCCTCGAGCACCTTGGCGCGGCAGGTGCAGCAGACGCCGCCCTTGCAGCTGTAGGGCAGGTCCAGGCCGGCGGCCAAGGCCACGTCCAGCACACGTTCGTGCGCGTGCATGCGCAACTCATGCGCCTTGCCGTCGAGCTGCACCGACAGGCGGATGGCGCCAATGGCCCCTTCGTTTTTCAAGCCTTTTTGGCCTTCAGCCCCCGTCCCTTTTGCGTCAGCAGCTCCTGATTTCATAGCGTTGGCGGGTTGCGCCGCGCTGGTGAAACGCTCGGCGTGGATGCGTTCCTTCGGCACGCCGGCCGCCAGCAGGGCCTGCAGGCAGCCTTCGATCATGGCTTCCGGACCGCAGACAAAGGTCTCGTCGATGCTGGCCGGCGGAATCAGCGTGGCCAGCAGTTCGCTGACCTTGGCCGCGTCGAGCCGGCCGTTGAACAGCGGCACATCCTGCGACTGGCGCGAGAGCAGGTGGACCAGGCTCAGGCGGGACGGATAACGGTCCTTGAGATCCTGCAGCGCTTCATTGAACAGGATGCTGCCGGTGCGCTGGTTGCAGTACACCAGCGTGAAGGTGGCCTGCGGCTCGCCGGCCAGCGTGCTGGCGATGATGGACAGCAGCGGCGTGATGCCCGAGCCGGCGGCCCAACCGACGCGGTGCACCGCACCGCTCAGGCGCGGCGTGAAGCGGCCGTCCGGCGGCATCACGTCCAGGGTGTCGCCGGGCTGCAGCTGCGTGGCCCAGTTGGAGAAGACCCCGCCTTCGACCGGTTTGATGCCGACCTCGATGTCGTGTTCTGCGGCCAGGCGCTGGGTGCTGCTGCAGATGGAGTAGCTGCGGCGCACCGGCTCGCCGTCTATGGTGGCCTTGAGCGTGAGGAACTGACCCGGCGTAAAGCCATACAGGCTACGCAGCTCGGGCGGAATCGCAAAGCTGACGGCCACGGCCCCGGCCGCTTCGGGGGTGACGCGTGTGACGACCAGCGGGTGAAAGTGCGGAACAGACATGGGCGGCTCAATCAATAAGGCTTGAAATAGTCGAAGGGTTCCAGGCAGTCCAGGCACTTGTACAGCGCCTTGCATGCGGTGGCGCCGAAATGCGAGGTCTCAGTGGTGTTGACCGAGCCGCATTGCGGGCAGGCCACGGCCTCAGCCGCCTGGTGCCGGGGCGCAAAGCGGATGACCTTGTCGCTGCCGGGCGTGGTGGTGTGCGGCGGCGCAATGCCGTAGCTGCGCAGTTTGGTTTTGGCGGCTGCGGTCATCCAGTCGGTGGTCCAGGCGGGTGCGAGCTGGGTGGTGATGCGTGCGCTGAGCTGGTGCTGCGCCAGCGCGGCGCGAATGTCGTCCTCGATCTGCCCCATGGCCGGACAGCCGCTGTAGGTCGGTGTGATGATGACTTCCACGCCGCCCTCGACATGGCGCACGTCGCGCAGGATGCCCAGTTCGCGGATGGACACCACCGGGATCTCCGGGTCGGGCACGGCTTCAAGCACGTCCCAGACCTGCTGCAGGGTGTTCACCACCACCTTCCCGCTTGCGGGAGGTGTTCCATAACAGCTCTCCGGAGCTCGTGGTGGGTGCGAAGCGCTCACCATAGAGCGTTCGGGTGAGCGCGCGCCAGGCTTTGCATCTCGGCCAGCAGCGGCGCCAGGTGGTCGCTGTGCTGTCCGTTTTTACCCTGCGGCAGACCGGTGCCGGGCGCCGGGCGCCGCAGCCCGGCTTCCTGCAGGGCGTCATTGACGAGGTCGTCCCATTCGCTTTTCAGTGCGGCAACATCGATGGGTCGGCCTTCCGTATCTGCTACTGTTTCAATAGCTGATGGCGCCCAGTACTCCTGGGTGTAAGGCATTAAATGCTCCAAGGCGGCCTGCGTGCGGGCGTGCGATTCGGTGGTGCCGTCGCCCAGGCGTACCAGCCAGTCGCGCGAGTGGCGAAAGTGGTAACGCACTTCCTTGAATGACTTGCCCGCAATCGCGGCCAGCTGCGCGTCCTTGGATTTCTGCAAGGCTTCCCACAGCAGCAGCATCAGCGCGCTGTAAAAAAAATTGCGGACGATGGTCACCGCGTAGTCGCGCTCCGAAGCATCGGAGGATTGCGGCAGCTCGAGCAACGTGTAGTTCCGGAACTCGTCAGCGCCGCGGAAGTAGGCGAGTGAATCCTCAGTAGCGCCACTGCCGGCCACCGTGGCCGCATGCTGGTACAACAAACGCGCCTGCCCGATCAGGTCCAGGCTCATGTTGGCCAGCGCGATGTCTTCCTCCAGCACCGGGCCGTTGCCGCACCACTCGGCGTTGCGCTGGCCGAGCACCAGCGCGTTGTCGGCCAGGTGCAGCAGGTAGCCCAGCGGGGCTGTTCTGACGGGGGCTTCAACGGTATTCACATGTGGCCCACTTCGTCAGGGATCTCGTAAAAGGTCGGGTGCCGGTAGATCTTGTCGGCCATGGGCTCGAAAAACGCGGCCTTGTCGTCGGGTTCGCTGGCTGTGATGGTGTTGGACGGCACCACCCAGATGCTCACGCCCTCCTGGCGCCGTGTGTAAACGTCGCGCGCCATCTGCAGCGCCTGCTGTGCATCGGCGGCGTGCAGGCTGCCGCAGTGTTTGTGTTCCAGCCCTTGTTTGCTGCGTACGAACACTTCCCACAGAGGCCAGTCGTTGTGTGTGTTGCTCATGCTGCTTCCTTCATCTGGCGGGCTTTCTGTTTGGCTGCATGGGCCTGCGCCGCATCGCGCACCCACTGGCCGTCCTCGTGGGCTTTCACGCGGTTGGCCAGGCGCTCCTTGTTGCAGGGGCCGTTGCCGTTGACGACCTCCCAGAACTCGTCCCAGTCGATCGCGCCGTAGTCGTGCTGCCGGCGCTCCTCGTTCCACTTCAGGTCGGGGTCGGGCAAGGTCACGCCCAGCACCGCGGCCTGCGGCACCGTGGCGTCGACAAACTTCTGGCGCAGGTCATCGTTGGAAATGCGCTTGATGCCCCAGCGCATGCCTTGCGCGGTGTTGGCGCTGGCCGCATCGGGCGGACCGAACATGGCCAGCACCGGCCACCACCAGCGGTTCACTGCGTCCTGCACCATGGCGCGCTGCTCGGGCGTGCCCTGCATCTGCACCATCAGGCTTTCAAAGCCCTGGCGCTGGTGAAAACTTTCTTCCTTGCAGATGCGGACCATGGCGCGCGCATAGGGTCCGTAGGAGCAGCGGCAGATCGGCACCTGGTTCATGATGGCCGCGCCGTCGACCAGCCAGCCGATCACGCCGACATCGGCCCACTGCAGCGTCGGGTAGTTGAAGATGGAGCTGTACTTGGCCTTGCCGGTGTGCAATGCATCGAGCATCGTGTCGCGGTCCACGCCCAGGGTTTCGGCGGCCGAATACAGGTAGAGGCCGTGGCCGCCTTCGTCCTGCACCTTGGCCAGCAGGATGGCCTTGCGTTTGAGTGAGGGCGCACGCGAAATCCAGTTGCCTTCGGGCTGCATGCCGATGATCTCGCTGTGCGCATGCTGGCTGATCTGGCGCACCAAGGTGCGGCGGTAGGCCTCGGGCATCCAGTCCTGCGGCTCGATCTTCTCATCGGCGTCGATTTTTTCGTCGAAGCGTGTCTGCAACGCGTCGGGGGGCGCCGGGATCGAAGCCAGGGCCGGGGCGGACGTGTCGGGCACGTCGAGTGATTGTGTGTACATGTCTTGTCTCCTGTCACCCGGTCTGCAGGGCGGTGGTAAGCCGGAGTATAGCGAATTAACCGACCGATCGGTCGGTTAATTGTTGACTCCGCTGCAGGGGGCTTTCAGCTCACCCGGGCGAGGTCCGCCAACAGGGCGTCGGCCGATGCATAACGGTTGTCGGGGTTTTTCGCCATCAGTCTGTTGACGATGGGCTGCAGGGCGGCGTGCGCCGCAGGCAGCACCGGCGTGTCCGCATGCAGGTGCCTGGCCAGCAGCAGTTCCAGCGATTCCGCGATGAAAGGGCGCCGTCCGGCCAGCATCTCGAACAGCATGACGCCCAGGCTGTACAGGTCGGAGCGGGCCGTCACGGCTTTGCCGCTGACCTGCTCGGGGCTCATGTAATAGGGCGTGCCGACCACATCACCGTGCCGGGTCTGCGTCAGGCCCAGGCTTTCGGCCTGCAGCGTGGATTTGGCGATGCCGAAATCGGCCAGCGCCACCGAGCCGTCGTTGCGCAGCATGACGTTTTCCGGCTTGATGTCGCGGTGCACGATGCCGTGGCTGTGGATGGCCGCCAGGGCCAGCGCCAGTTGTTGCACCACCGCAAGTGCCTGCTCGCGGGTCATGCCGGGGCCGAACAGGCCGCGCAGGTCTCCGCGCTCGAAATACTCCATCGCGATGTAGGCGTGTTCGTCGCTGAAGCCCTGATCGTGGATGCGGATCACATTCGGATGCTTGATCTGGCTCAGCAGCGCGTACTCCTGGATAAACCGGACCAGGTGCTCCGACGCTTCCTTGCCGCGCGAATCCAGCACCTTGAGCACGATGGGCAGGCCGTCGGCTTCGCGTTCGGCCAGGTAAACCTCGGTCATGCCGCCGGCGCCGATTTTCCGGGTGACGCGATAGCCCTTGAGGCGCACCGGCTCGGTGTCGGGCGCAAAGCGCTGCTCTTTCAGCGCGGCCAGCTTGGCCTGCAGGGCATCCTTGACGGCCCGCGCGGTGATCTCGGAGTTGGTCCTGACCGCCGCGCTGATCTCGTTGGCACGCTCGGTCAGGCTGGCCATGCCGTGGATCTTGTCGTCCATCCCGGTCACCAGGCCGGTGATTTCCACCACGTCCAGTGTGAGGTTCTTGCCGGGAACGGTCAGTGTCTCCTGCGCGCCGGTCTGGATGCCGGGGCCGGCACCGGCCAGCACGGCGCGGCTGGCCAGCACGGTCCAGCCGCGCTCGCGCGTGACCGCCTCCAGGCGCGCGGCAAGGCTGACGGTATCGCCCACCGGCATCAGCTCTTGGCTGCCCGGCGGGCCCATGCGGCACAGCGTTGTCTCGCCGCTGTGCAGCCCGATGCCGATGGCAAACGGCGGCAGGCCGCGGTCCGGGAAACGCTGTGCCAGCCAGTCGCGGAACTCGTGGGCTGCCAGCGCCATCGCCAGCGCCGCGGAAACGGCGCGGCGCTGCGCCGGCAGCGGCGAGCCGCTGAGCGTGTCGGCAAACACCGCCATCAGGCCGTCGCCGACGAACTTGAGGTGCCGCCCGCCATTCTTGAGTACCGGCTGGCAACTGCGATCGAAGTAGCCGGTCAGCAATTCCGAAACCTCACCAGCCTCGAGTTTTTCGGCCAGCGAGGTGAAGTGGCGAATCGTCGACACCAGCACCGTGGCGTCGAGTGCCTGCCCGTCTTCGCTGTCCGCCGGCATGTCCACCGGAAAGGCTTCAGGCCGGCCGCCGCCAATGTCGCTGCCGAAAGCCGTGCGCAGGCGCGCCTCGAGTGCCGCCAGGCTGGACGCAATGCGTGTGTCGACGAGACCTTTTTTGCGCAGCTGCGCGTTGACGGCTTCGAGCAGCTCGGTGCGCGTGAAAGGCTTGGACAGGTAGTCGTCGGCGCCGCCGGTCATGCCGCGGCGCATGCTGCCGCGGTCGTCCAGCGCGGTCAGCAGCATGAACGGAGTGGTCGCCAGCGCCGGGTCGGCCCGTACCGCAGCCAGCAGCTCAAAGCCATCCATGCCGGGCATGTTGACGTCCGAAATGATCAGGTCCGGCGTGCGGGCCCTGGCGTGTGCGAGGCCGGACCGGCCATCGGCGGCCGAGACCGCCTCGAACCCCTCCAGCGTCAGCAGGCGGGCGATGTTGCTGCGAATGGCGTCGTCGTCCTCAACAACCAGGATCACATGCATGGACAGACCCTTTGCCGGCGGCAGTTTCCGGTCAGCCGCCGTGGTCCAGCGTGAAGCCGGCGTTGCGGTCCTGTCCCAGGCGCGCCACCAGCTGCGGCAGGGCCGCCTGCAGGTCGGCCTTGAGCGTGTGCGGCGGGTTGATCACAAACATGCCGCTGGCCGGCAGGCCCGGGCGTTTGATGTCGCCGGCCTCGTCGGTGGTCAGCTTGCTGGACTTGACCGTGAGCGTGGCGTTGAGCCAGCTGCGGCCCGCCTTGGTCGCCAGCGTCTTGAGCTTGCGCGGCAGGTCATGGGCCTCGGGGCGCGGAATGATGGGGTACCAGACCACATAGGTGCCGGTGGCAAAACGCTTGACGGCATCGCCCATGCAGGCCGCGACGCGGGCGTAGTCGCTCTTGATCTCGTAGCTCGGATCGCACAGCACCATGGCACGGCGCGCCGGCGGCGGCAAAAAGGTCTTCAGCACCTCAAAGCCGTCCTCGCACGCCACCGTGACCTGGCGGCCCACGCCCAGTTGCGCGATGTTGCCGGTCAGCGACTTGAAATCGGTCGGGTGCAGTTCAAACAGCTTGAGCTTGTCGCGGCCGCTGAGGAATTGCTGCTCGATGAACGGCGAGCCGGGGTAAATCTTCAGGTGCGCCGGATCACCGCTTGCGGCGAACTGCGGGTTCAGGCCGCGCAGCAGGTCGATATAGTCCTGCAGCGCGGGGGCCAGGGGTTCGTCGGCCGCTGCTTTTGCTGCGCCTGGCGTTTTGGAGGTCGCTACTTTTTTGGTAGCTGCTGGCGCTGATGCAGAAAGGGTTGTGGGCGCTTTTGATGCAGAGACCAGGCGAAAAATGCCCTCCTGCGCTTCGCCGCTGGTTTCGGTGTAGTCGCCGTCGAGGCGGTACAGCCCGGCGCCGGCGTGCGTGTCGATCACGGTCAGCGCCGTGTCTTTCTGGGTCAAATACTTCATCAACGCAATCAGCGTGGTGTGCTTGAGCACATCGGCATGGTTGCCGGCATGGAAGGCGTGGCGATAACTGAACATGTCGCTATGTTAACGGGCGCCGCCAGACAGGCTCTTTTTTTGACCGCGCCGGGCGGCTGGGCCGGCTGCTTGCAATCTGCAACACAATACCGACGGACGCAGCATTCTGGCCGCCCGGGCGCCTTGACGGCGGCAGGGCGCCCATGCCTAATGACAGCCCCACGTTGCCATCTACAGCTCTCCTGTTGCCACAGTCCCTTCATGACAGCCTCGCCCAGCCCGACCCCCGTTTCCCTGATGACGCATGTGGATGCCTTGCCGGTGGGCACGCGCCTGGCCGAGTTTGAAGTGCTGGGTCTGCTGGGCGTCGGTGGTTTTGGCATGGTCTACCAGGCGTTCGACCACTCGCTGCAGCGGCCGGTGGCCATCAAGGAGTTCATGCCGGCCACGCTGGCCTGCCGCGGCGCGGATGGTGCGGTGGTAGTTCGCGACCCGGCCGACCAGGCGGCCTTTCAGGTCGGGCTGCAGTCTTTTGTCGCCGAGGCGCGGCTGCTGGCGCAGTTCGACCATCCGTCGCTGGTCAAGGTTTTCCGTTACTGGGAAGCGCACCAGACGGCTTACATGGTGATGCCCCTCTACCGCGGCATCACGCTGCAGGCGGCGCGCAGCCAGATGCGCAGCCCGCCTACCGAGGCCTGGCTGCGCAAGGTGCTGTGGGCGGTGCTGGGCGCACTCAAGACCCTGCACCAGGGCCGCGCGGTGCACCGCGACGTCTCGCCCGACAACATCTTCCTGCAGGACATCGGCCCGCCAGTGCTGCTGGACCTGGGCGCGGCGCGCCATGCCATGGGCGGCAAGACGCAGGACCTGACCGACGCCTTCAAGCTGAGCTACGCGCCGCTGGAGCAACACGCCGGCGCGCCCGACATGCGCCAGGGGCCGTGGACCGACCTGTATGCGCTGGCCGCCGTGGTGCATGGCCTGCTTTGCAACAAGCCACCGCTGCCGGCCACTTTCCGGGCCGTGCGCGACCGCCTGCCGCCTTTTGCCCGTGTGGCGCGCACGGTGCAGGAGCAGTTTGGCCTCGGTTATTCGCAGCCGTTTGTGCAGGCGATCAGCCAGGCGCTGGCGATCGACGCCAGGGACAGGCCGCAAAGCGTGGGGGCCCTGGTGCAACTCATGGCGCTCGAAACGCCCAATGGCATGTCCCGTTTCGACTGGCGTGCCGAACTGGGCCCGATCTGGGCACCGCCGGGCCTGTCCGTCTCACGGCTGGCGGCCAGGGCGGAACCACCTTCGCCGCAACCTCCTGCACCGGCACCCCGCAATGACCCGACACAACCCCTGGCGGCTGCGCCCCGGCGGCGGGAGCTTGCCGCCCAGCGGCCGGCTGTTTCGGCACCAGCGCCGGCCGCCGCCGTGGCCGCGCCCGCCCGGTCTGGCCTTTCGTGGCGTGTGGGTGCTGGCGTGGTGGCCGTGGCCATCGTTGCCCTGTTGCTGGGACTGATGCTGGGACGGGGGGCGCGCGCGCCCGAAACCCGGCTCGCGCAGGCTGCCCCGGCCGCTGCTGAGATCGTGCAGCGGGTGGTCAGCCCGCCGGCCGCCACATTGGCCGAACCCGTGCCGGTGTCGGTCGCACCCGTGCAGCAGGTCGCAGCGGCCGCCCGGGCACCTATGTCGCCAGAGCTGCGGCCAAGCCCTGTCGTCAAGCGCGCCACGCCGAAAAAGACAGCGACGCCGGCCGATGCCACGAGCCCGGCGCCCGTGCCGCCGCCGTTGGTTGCCGTGACACCGGAGCGGGTGGAGCTGCCACAGCGTGTGAAGCCCCCCGATCCGCTCGCCTTGTGTGCCGACAGCAACTTCGTGACCCGACCCATGTGTATTTTTCGGCAGTGCCAGAAGCCGGAGATGGCCAAGCTCCCCCTGTGTGTTGAAAACAACGCCCGACTGCAGAACAGCCGGCGGGCCGACGGGTTTTAGCTCAAAAAGGCCCCGGAATTGGCCGCCGAACGGCCAGAACAGGGCGTTCCGGCCGCGCGGACCCGCGAAGCTGCCCACGCAGCCCCGGATTTTGTATAATGGAAGGCTTCGCAGCGATCGGCTGGCCCCGCGGCGAAGCTTGAACCCCACCTAAGAGGTTTCCATCAGAGAAACATGTGATTGACGCGACCGACAAGGTCCTCGGACGAGTAGCCAGCGAAGTTGCTCTCCGTTTGCGCGGCAAACACAAGGCCATTTATACGCCTCACGTCGATACCGGTGACTTCATCGTCATCATCAACGCAGCCCAGCTTCGTGTCACCGGCGCCAAGTCGACCGACAAGATCTACTATCGCCATTCGGGTTACCCCGGCGGTATCTCGGCTACGAATTTCCGCGACATGCAAACCAAGTTCCCGGGCCGCGCCCTGGAAAAAGCCGTCAAGGGCATGCTGCCCAAGGGCCCGCTTGGTTACGCCATGATCAAAAAACTCAAGGTGTACGGTGGTGCAGAGCATCCGCATACCGCCCAACAGCCTAAAGTGCTGGAAATTTAAGGAGCCTTGAGATGATTGGTGAATGGAACAATGGCACCGGCCGTCGCAAATCAAGCGTCGCCCGTGTGTTCATCAAAAAAGGCACTGGCAAGATCACGGTCAACGACCGTGACATCCAGACTTTCTTCGGTCGCGAAACCTCGATCATGATCTGCAAGCAGCCCCTGTACCTGACCAACCATGTCGAAACCTTCGACATCATGGTCAACGTGCACGGCGGCGGCGAGTCCGGCCAGGCCGGTGCGATCCGCCACGGCATTACCCGCGCGCTGATCGACTATGACACCACCCTCAAGCCGGCGCTGAGCCAGGCCGGGTTTGTCACGCGTGATGCCCGTGAAGTCGAGCGTAAGAAAGTCGGCTTCCGTTCGGCACGCCGTCGCAAGCAGTTCAGCAAGCGTTAATCCGCTGTTGCTGTCTCCGAAAAGCCGCCTGGTTTGCGCCTGGCGGCTTTTTTCATGGGTGTTCGCAGCCAGTGCCGGGCCTGCCGATACAAATCCTTGCCGCTGCCTGCCGGGTAGCACTCAGCGCAGGCTGCATCTGAGTGCACAATTCACTTCCTGGAAGACAACCCAAGGTCGCTTTTGAAATTCCGCCTGTTTCGCCGCCGCCTGACCATCAGCTCCCCGCGCATGGCCATTCGCACGTCCTTGCCCTGGCCGCTGCGCTGGGCGCTGGGCGCGATGATGCTGGGGTTTTCTGCGGCCATCGCGCTGTGGACCTTCGAACTCGGCGTCAGCATCGCGGGGCTGGACAAGGATGCCAAGCTGGAGCTGACCAGGCTGCGGGAGGAGGTCGCCGCACTGCGCGCGGAGCGCGACAAATCGCAGTCGATCGCCAACATTTCGGGCAGCCTGCTGACTGCCGAGAAGGCCGCGCAGGAAAAGATGGTGGCCCAGATCCGCCAGCTCGAAGCGGACAACCGGCTGCTGCGCGACGATCTCGGTTTTTTTGAAAAACTCCTGCCTGCCGGCGGCGTGGAAAACGCCGCCATTCGCGGCCTGCAGGCCGAAGCCCTGACCGACACGCAGGTCAAGTGGCAAGTGCTGGTGATCCAGCCGGTCAAGGACGCACCGGTGTTCAACGGCAAGCTGGAACTCACTTTCAGCGGTACCCTGGCCGGCAAGCCATGGACAACAGGCTTGCCGGGCGGCGCCCAGCTCCTGCAGTTCAAGCAGTACCGCCGCATCGAAGGGGTGCTCGACCTGCCCCCCCTGGCCGTGGTACAAACGGTGACCGCCAAGGTCCTCGAAGGAACGGCCGTCCGCTCCGTCCAGACCATCAAGCTCTGAACCCCCGCTTCAACATCCAGAATCTCACAGGATTTGTCCATGTTTGGTAAAAAATCGCAGCCCCCGATCAAAAGCCTGATTGCCCAGGGCAGTTGCATAGAAGGCAACCTGAAGTTCACCGACGGCTTGCGCATCGACGGCGAAGTGATCGGTGACATCCGTGCCAACGAGGGCAGCCCCAGCATTCTGGTGATCAGCGAGTCCGCCTGTGTCACCGGGGCCATCCATGCCGACCACGTCATCATCAATGGTCGCGTCATGGGACCGGTGCATGCGGCGGAACTCCTCGAGCTGCAGCCCAAGGCCAAGATCCAGGGCGATGTGGCTTACAAGGCACTTGAAATGCACCAGGGCGCCGTCATTTTTGGACAGTTGCGGCCCACCAACCACGAAGTCAGCGACAAACCCCTGCTGAAGCTGGCCGCCAATAACGTTGAGAAAGCCCGGGAAGAAGCCCCGGTCAGTGGCTACGGCCGACTCTAAGCCAGCGCGGGCCTTATGGTTGATTGAATTGCTGTACTATTAAAAACATAAGTTCTGAAAAACGGAGTTCCCCATGAGTGCAGTAGCTGAAAACATCCAGACCGAAATGCCCGCCCCCTTTGTCTTTACCGACAGCGCAGCGGCCAAGGTGGCGGACCTGATTGCCGAAGAGGGCAATCCGGACCTGAAACTGCGCGTGTTTGTGCAGGGCGGTGGCTGCTCCGGCTTCCAGTACGGTTTCACCTTCGACGAAATCACCAATGAAGACGACACCACCATGACCAAGAATGGTGTGTCCCTGCTGATCGATGCCATGAGTTACCAGTACTTGGTGGGCGCTGAAATTGATTACAAGGACGACCTTGAAGGCGCCCAGTTCGTGATCAAGAACCCCAACGCCACCAGCACTTGCGGCTGTGGCTCCAGCTTCTCGGCCTGAGCTTTCCCGGCCTCAAAACAAAGGACCTACGGGTCCTTTTTTCATGCCCGCCTCTCAATGTCAGCAGTCGACACCGTGGGGGCCAAATACCGGGCGCCCAGCACGCGCGGGCCGCGGGCGCCCGTGACGGCTGGCAAACTACCTGGCTGCCGGTGGTGCCAGGCCCGGGCCAACCATGCAAAAGCAGCGGCTTCCACCTGCAGCGGCGGCAGGCCATGCGTGGTGGTGGGCTGGACGCTCACCCCGGGCAGAGCCAGGGCCAGTTGCCGCATCAGTTCGTCATTGAAGGCGCCGCCGCCGCAGACCAGCAGTTCGGAGGTGCGGGGGGCGTGGCGCATCAGGTCGCGCGCGCAGGCCTGCGCCGTCAGGGCGGTGAGGGTGGCCTGCACATCCTGCGCTGCGCTGGCCTCCAGGCCGCTGAGTTGCCCGGCCAGCCATTCGGGGTTGAACAGGTCGCGCCCTGTGCTTTTTGGCGGCACCCTGGAAAAGTAGGGCGCCGCCAGCAGGCGCGCCAGCAGGCCGGGAAGCACGGTTCCTGACGCGGCCCAGTCGCCCAACGCGTCGTACGGCTGGCCGGTGTGCTGCAGGCACCAGAAGTCCATCAGGGCGTTGCCGGGGCCGCAGTCGAAACCTTTCACCGGGCCGCCGTGCGCCGGCAGCAGCGTCAGGTTGCTGATGCCGCCGATGTTGAGAACCGCAACGTCCCGTTCGGGCTGCGCAAAAACAGCGTGGTGAAACGCAGGCACCAGCGGCGCGCCCTGGCCGCCGGCCGCGAGGTCGGCGGTGCGGAAATCGGCGACCACGTCCAGCCCGGTGAGTTCAGCCAGCAGGGCCGGGTTGTTCAGTTGCAGTGTGTAGCCTGCCTCTGATCCGCCGCTGAGCGTGTCGTCCCCGAACTCCTGCGGCCGGTGGCGCACGGTCTGTCCGTGAGCGCCTATGGCGTGCACCTGGTCCGCCGTGATGCCCTGGTGGCCCGCCTGCGCCAGCAGGGCATGGACCACCTGTGCGTACAGCACGGCCAGCTGGTTGGCAGCCAGCGCCGCGCGGTGCAGTTCGTTGTGGCCGGCGGTGTTGAGGGCCAGCAGTTCGGCCCGGAAGGTGGCCGGGAAGGGGACGGACGTAGAGGCCATGACACGTGGCACCGCCGGCTCGAAATCCACCAGAACGCCGTCCGCACCATCGAGCGAGGTGCCCGACATCAACCCCATGTAGTAATCAGCCATGCGTCATTTTGCCGCAAGGGTGACTGGAGGCGCGATTTGTGGATGGGCGACCGTGGGAGCTCTTCAGACCAGCCAGGGCCGCGGGTCCGGCTTTGCCGGCCCGCAGGCGCAGCGGCCCCCTCGGGGGGCAGGAAGCGACACGTAGTGAGCGAACGTGGGGGCCATGTTTTTCCGTAGGGCCGCCCCGAGGAAAAATGCACCCCCTCGGGGGGCAGCGCATTACACGAAGTGAAAAGCGTGGGGGCTTGGCCTATTCAGCCCGAGTCTGCGTGATGTCCGCTGCGGCCTGCAGCTGTTGCTTCACATTTCCCGCGAGTTTGCGGAACAGGGGTTGCGCTGCCGCCGACAGGGGAACGGTTTCGTTCTGCTGGGCAAGGGTCATCGGGTCCTGGTGGGCGCCGTTGACACGGAACTCGAAGTGCAGGTGCGGCCCGGTGGCCCAGCCGGTCGCGCCGACGGCGCCGACGTTCTGTCCCTGGCTCACGCTCTGGCCTCTTTGTACGTTGATACGGCTCAGATGGGCGTAAACGGTGGTGTGGTTGTTGCGGTGTTTGATGAACACGACGTTACCAAACCCGTTTTGCACGCCGGCAAACTCGACCACGCCGTCGCCGATGCTGCGCACGGCCGTGCCTGTTGGTGCGGCGTAATCGACACCGAGGTGGGCGCGCCATGTCTGCAGGATGGGATGAAAACGCATCTTGAAGCCGCTGCTGACACGCGAGAACTCCATGGGCGAGGCCAGGTAGGCGCGGCGCAGGCTCTGGCCGTCGAGCGTGTAGTAGCCACCTTTGGCTGCGCTGGCGCCGCCCGCCTGGTCGCGGAACCACATGGCCTGCAGTGTCTTGCCGTTGTTGACAAATTCGGTGCTGACCACCCGGCCGGTGCGCAGCGCTTCCCCGTCGGCTTCCAGCGTTTCGTAAACCACGCTGAAACGGTCGCCTTTGCGCAGGGCGCGGTGGAAGTCGATATCGCCCGAGAAAATTTCGGCGACCTGGATCGCCACGGCGTCAGGGATGCCCGCATTGTCGGTGGCGGCAAACAGCGAGGTCTGGATGGTGCCGCTGGCCAACTGGGTCGAGCTGGTGTAGGCCGCAGTTTCCACGCGGGACGTAAAACGGTTGTCTGCCGCACGTTCGACCACCAGCCGGGTGAATTTTTCTTCGTCGTCGGTGGCCCAGCGCACGGTCAGCTTGAGCAACTGATTGTTGTCTGTCGCTTCAACCGTGACATTCTTGCCGGGGCGGCCCATCAGGGTCAGGCGACCGTTGGCGTCGCTGCGCAAAAAGGCAGCGGCTGCAGCGTCGTCAATGTTCAGGCGCTTGAGCAGGGCGTCGGCCGTGTCGGTGCTGCGCGTGGTTTCGCTGCGAAACAGCTTGAACTGGAAATTGTCCAGGGCTTCGGTCTGTGCCTCGGTGGGCAGGCTCTGGACGGCTTCCAGAACCTGGCGGACCGGCAGGTCGGCGGCATCGGGTGCGAGCGGTGCAACGCCGAAAGCGGTGACCCCGGTTCCCAGCAGCAAGGCGGCCAGCGAGCCTGTGATTCTTTTAGGATGGCGGCGAAGCAGGTTGGTGACTGCTTGCAGCGCGTACGCGAGATCGGTTTTGATCAAAACTGGTGTTCCCAACCTTTGTAGGCCTCAGGCTGCAGAAGCAGCCTGATAGCGACTGATGATGGTGTTGCGCACTCCCCTGCAAAAGGCGGACGGTGCAACAACTTAGAATCGGTTTGCAATTTGCGGGCCAAGCTGCTTTGGGGCCCCGCAACGGCAGAAACGCGATTATATCTGTCAGACAACTGCCCGACCTGTGAAAAACCCTTATGAATCAAGAGCTTGTTACAAACTTTCCCGTGACGGACCGTGCCAGGGAGGCCTTGGCCGTATCCCTGCGGGGCTGTGAAGAACTGATTCCCCAGGACGAATGGCTGAAAAAACTCGCGCGTTCAGAGGCTACCGGCGTTCCGCTGCGCATCAAATTGGGGCTGGACCCGACGGCGCCTGACATTCATGTCGGACATACCGTGGTGCTGAACAAAATGCGTCAGCTCCAGGATCTGGGCCATACAGTCATCTTTCTCATCGGCGACTTCACCAGCCTGATCGGCGATCCGTCGGGCCGCAACAACACGCGTCCTCCGCTGACCCCGGAGCAGATCAAGGCCAACGCCGACACCTACTACCGCCAGGCTTCCCTGGTGCTGGACCCGGCCCGGACCGAGATCCGCTACAACAGCGAGTGGAGCGACCCGCTGGGCGCGCGCGGCATGATCGAGCTGGCTGCCAAATACACGGTGGCGCGCATGATGGAGCGCAACGATTTCCATGACCGTTTCAAGGCCGGCACGCCGATCAGCGTGCATGAGTTCCTCTACCCGCTGATGCAGGGGTACGACTCGGTGGCGCTCAAGTCCGACCTGGAGCTCGGCGGCACCGACCAGAAGTTCAACCTGCTGATGGGCCGCCACCTGCAGGTCGAATACGGTCAGGAGCCGCAATGCATTTTGACCATGCCGCTGCTCGAAGGGCTGGACGGCGTGGAGAAGATGTCCAAGAGCAAGAACAACTACATCGGCATTTCCGAAGACGCCAACACCATGTTTGCCAAGGTGCTGTCGATCTCTGACGTGCTGATGTGGAAGTGGTTCACCCTGCTGAGCTTCAAGACCGAGGCCGAGATCGCCGCGCTGAAGATAGAAATCGAAGGCGGGCGCAACCCGAAAGACGCCAAGGTGATGCTTGCGAAGGAGATCACGGCCCGTTTCCATTCCGCCGCCGCGGCAGACGCCGCCGAGCAGGACTTCATCAACCGCAGCAAGGGGGGCGTGCCCGACGAGATCCCCGAAATCGCGTTGAGCGGCGCGCCGCTGGGCATGGCTGCACTGCTCAAGATGGCGGGGCTGGCCGCCTCCACCGGTGAAGGCAACCGCCTGATCGACGGTGGCGGTGTGCGTGTGGACTCCAGCGTGGTCAGCGACAAGGCGCTCAAGCTGAATGCCGGCATCTATGTCGTGCAGGTGGGCAAACGCAAGTTCGCGCGTGTGACGCTTTCCTGAATCGTTGGCTGGCCATGAAGCTGCCGACACTGCAATCCCTGACGCCGCAGCGCCTGCTGATGGCTTCGGTGGTGGTGGCGCTTGTCACCATCGTGCTGAAAACCGGGGCGTGGTACATCACCGACTCGGTGGGTTTGCTGGCCGACGCCATGGAGTCCTTCGTCAATCTGGCCAGCGCGATCTTCGGGCTGACCATGGTCACGATTGCGCAGCGGCCTGCTGACGAGGACCACCCCTATGGCCACCACAAGGCCGAATATTTCTCTTCCGGGTTTGAGGGGGTGCTGATCATCGCCGCGGCACTGGCCATCATCTGGGCGGCGGGCCACCGGATGTTTGACCCGCGGCCCCTGCAACAGGTGGGTTGGGGTCTGGCACTGTCCGTGGCCAGCTCGGGTCTCAACGGTTTGCTGGCCTGGATCATGTTCCGCTCCGCCAGGGCGCACCGCTCGATTGCACTCGAAGCCGATGCCAGGCACCTGGTCACCGACGTCTGGACCTCGGCGGGCGTGGTGGTGGGCATTGTTGCCGTCACGCTGACGGGCTGGCTGTGGCTCGATGCGCTGGTGGCGATCGGGGTGGCGCTGAACATTCTCTGGGAAGGTGTTCACCTGATGTGGCGCTCGTCGCAGGGGCTGATGGACGAGGCGGTGGAGCCCGAGGTGCTGGCCGACATTCACAAGACCCTGGAAGAGTTCCAGCACCACACCATCCGCTTCGATCACATCAGCACACGCCGCTCGGGCCAGCGCCGTTTTGTGGACATGCACATGCACATGCCGGCCAGCTGGTCACTCGGGCGCGCCGCTGCGGTTCGCACCAGCGTCGAGCAGGCGCTGATGAGCGCCGTGCCGGGCCTGCGCGCCACCATTCAGTTGCTGCCTTCCGATGTGGAGACGCACTTTGACTATGAAAAGGACCTGATTTGATCAGCGTGATACAGCGCGTCAGCCAGGCGCGTGTGGTGGTGGACGGTGAAGTGGTTGGCCAGATCAGCGCCGGCTTGCTGGTGCTGCTGTGCGCCGAGCGCGGCGACAGCGATGCCCAGGCCGACAAGCTGCTGGCAAAAATCCTCAAGCTGCGTATTTTTTCAGACGAGGCCGGCAAGATGAACCGCAGCGTGCAGGACGTGGCCGGCGGCCTGCTTGTCGTCAGCCAGTTCACACTGGCCGCCGATGTGTCGGGCGGCAACCGGCCCAGCTTCACCGGTGCAGCGGCGCCGGATGAGGGGCGCCGGCTGTATAACTACTTTGTAGCTCAGGCACGGCTGGCGCATCCGCAGGTAGAGACCGGCCAGTTTGCCGCGGACATGCAGGTCCACCTGGTCAATGACGGGCCGGTGACGATTCCCTTGCGCATGGATCCGCTATCGATTTAATAGCTGTTGGCGACCGCCCGATAAGGGCTGATGGCCAATTTGATACATGAAAACTCAGCGGTAAGGGTTTTTGACGCCCAGGCCGGCGAGGATTTCAATCTCGCGCGCTTCCATGGCCTGCGCATCAGCCTCACCCGTCTCATGGTCCCAGCCCTGCGCATGCAGCACGCCGTGCACCAGCAGGTGCGCATAGTGCGCCTGTAATGTTTTCCTGTTCTCGCGCGCCTCTTTGGCTATCACCGGCGCACACAGCACCAGGTCGGCCGTGACCAGCGGTGCCAGGGTGTAGTCGAAGGTCAGCACGTTGGTGGCGTAGTCTTTTTGCCGGTAGCCGCGGTTCAGCGCCTGGCCTTCTTCGGCGTCCACGATACGCACGGTGATCTCGGCATCGCTGTCCAGCGCATGGCGTATCCAGCGCGCCACGCTGTGGCGCGGCAGGGCGGCGCGGTGGCGTTTGGCGTCCTTGATGTCGCCGAACTGCAGCGACAGGCTCAGCTGTTTAAGAGCCATTTCGGCTTTTTGTCCTTGTGGGGCGGGCGACAGGCACTATCGAATCGATAGCGTCGGCTATGCCCGGGGTTTTGCCCTTGTAGCCGTCATAGGCGTCCACGATGCGCGCCACCAGCGGGTGCCGCACCACGTCGGCGCTGGTCAGGCGGGTGATGGCAATGCCCTTGACGCGCTTGAGGACACGTTCGGCATCAATCAAGCCACTGAGCTGGGTGCGCGGCAAATCGACCTGGCTGACGTCGCCGGTGATCACCGCCTTGGCGCCAAAGCCGATGCGCGTCAAAAACATCTTCATCTGCTCGGGGGTGGTGTTCTGCGCCTCGTCGAGGATCACAAAGGCGTGGTTCAGCGTGCGCCCGCGCATGAAGGCCAGCGGCGCGATTTCGATCTGCTGGCGCTCGAAGGCTTTCTGCACACGTTCAAAACCCATCAGTTCGTACAACGCGTCATACAGCGGGCGCAGGTAGGGGTCCACCTTCTGGTTCAGGTCGCCCGGAAGAAAGCCCAGACGCTCACCGGCCTCGACCGCCGGGCGCGTCAGCACGATGCGCTGCACCGCGCTGCGCTCCAGCGCATCGACCGCGCAAGCCACGGCCAGGTAGGTTTTGCCGGTGCCGGCCGGGCCGATGCCGAAGGTGATGTCGTGGGTGGCGATGTTTTCCAGGTAGGCGCCCTGGTTGGTGGTGCGCGCACGCAGGTCGGCGCGGCGGGTGGACAGCGCCATCGCGCCGTCGGGGGCGATGCTCAGCGCGGTGTCGCCGGCCAGCATCAGCTGCACGGTTTCCTCGGGAATCGGGCGTTGCGCCATTTCATACAGCGCCTGCAGCACTTCCAGTGCCTGCTGCGCTTTGGCCTTGGGTCCGTCGATCTTGAACTGCTCGAAGCGGTGCGCAATCGTGACCTGCAGCGCCGCCTCGACGGTGCGGATGTGCGAGTCCATGGGGCCGCACAGGTGGCCCATGCGGGTGTTGTTCGGCGGGGTGAAAGTGTGGCGAAGAATCAAATGCAGGCTTTCCGGGCGGTTGGACCGGTCAGAACCGGCGGGACACAGACAGATGGGTGATTGTCCCCCGATATTCAAGTCAGCGGGCACGTGGGCACGACTGCTAAGATTTGCCCATGATCGGACGAATAAGTGGCCTGCTGGCTGAAAAGAACCCCCCGGAACTGCTGGTGGACTGCAACGGCGTGGGTTACGAGGTGCAGGTGCCCATGAGCACTTTCTACAACCTCCCCGGTCTGGGCGAAAAAGTCTCGCTGCTGACGCACTTCGTGGTGCGCGAGGACGCGCAAATCCTTTACGGCTTCGGCAGCGCCAGCGAACGTGCCGCCTTTCGCCAGCTGATCAAGATTTCCGGGGTCGGCCCGCGCACCGCGCTCAGCGTGCTCAGCGGCATGAGTGTGGACGAGCTGGCCCAGGCCGTGACCCAGCAGGAAGCCGGCCGCATCATCAAGGTGCCCGGCATCGGCAAAAAAACCGCCGAACGCCTGCTGCTCGAACTCAAGGGCAAACTTGGCGCCGACATGGGCATCACGGTCAGCGTGGCCGACGACGCCCAATCCGACATCCTGCAGGCCCTGGTGGCGCTGGGCTACAGCGACCGTGATGCAGCCCTGGCGCTCAAGGCGCTGCCAAAAGACATCGGTGTGAGTGACGGCATCAAGCTGGCTTTGAAAGCCCTCGCTAAATGAGCATCCAGACCGACGACTTCGACATGTCCGGCGTTCCGCCTGTGAAGCGGGTCATGTCTGCTGCGCCGGCCTCGCCCAACGAGGAAGCGATCGAACGCGCCTTGCGACCCAAGCTGTTCGACGAGTACGTTGGTCAGGCCAAGGTACGCGAGCAGCTCGAGATTTTTATCGGTGCTGCCCGCAAACGCAGCGAGGCCATGGACCATGTGCTGCTGTTCGGCCCGCCCGGCCTGGGCAAAACCACGCTCTCCCACATCATTGCGCACGAACTCGGCGTGAACCTGCGCCAGACCTCGGGGCCGGTGCTGGAAAAACCCAAAGACCTGGCGGCGCTGCTGACCAACCTCGAAAAAAACGATGTGCTCTTCATCGACGAGATCCACCGCCTGAGCCCGGTCGTTGAGGAAATCCTATACCCCGCGCTGGAGGACTACCAGATCGACATCATGATCGGCGAGGGCCCGGCGGCGCGCAGCATCAAGCTCGACCTGCAGCCTTTCACCTTGGTCGGCGCCACCACCCGCGCCGGCATGTTGACCAACCCGCTGCGCGACCGTTTCGGCATTGTCGCGCGGCTGGAGTTCTACAGCGCTGACGAGCTGGCGCGCATCGTGCGGCGCAGTGCTGGCCTGCTCAACGTGCCCATGGACGAAGACGGTGGTTTTGAAATTGCACGCCGTTCGCGCGGCACGCCGCGTATTGCCAACCGCCTGCTGCGCCGCGTGCGCGACTATGCCGAGGTCAAGGGCGCAGGCCACATCACCCTGGACATCGCCAACAAGGCGCTGGCCATGCTCGATGTGGACCCCCAGGGATTCGACGTGATGGACAGGAAACTGCTTGAGGCTGTCATTCACAGATTCGACGGCGGCCCGGTCGGCCTGGACAACATCGCCGCCAGCATCGGCGAGGAGCGCGACACGATTGAAGACGTGATCGAGCCCTATCTGATCCAGCAGGGTTATCTGCAGCGCACGCCGCGCGGCCGTATCGCGACACTGGCGGCCTACCGGCATCTGGGCGTGACACCGCCCGGAACCGGTGCCGGCCTGTTTGAACCCGGAACCTGAACTCCCCATGAGCCTGGCCCACACCCTTTCCCTGAAACGCGGCTGGATCTGGATAGGGGTCGTGGCCATGGTTGTGGTGGCGGCCGGCGCGGCCTGGTTTGTCCAGAAAAGTCCCCGGGTTGATGTGCTGGAACTGCGTTACGCGCCGCTGCTGCGGACCCTGCAGTTTTCTGCCCGCGTGGCGACCTTGTCGCGCGTGGACGTGGGTAGCACCGTGACCGGGCGCGTCGCGCAGGTGCGGGTGGCAGAAGGCGCGCAGGTGCGACAGGGCGATGTGCTGGTCCAGCTGGAGACCGAGGAGCTGCGCGCCGCCGTGACGCAGGCGCTGGCTTCGGAGCGCCAGGCCCAGGCGCGCATGGCAGGCCTGCGCAGCACCGGGCGGACGGCCGCCCAGGCCGGCCTCGCGCAGGCCGATTCGACGCTGAAGGCGGCCGAGGCCGAACTCGCACGTACCCAACAACTGGTGGCCCAGGGTTTTCTCAGCGAAGCGCGGCTCGATGAAGTCCGGCGCGCCGTCGAGGTGGCCAGTGCGCAGCAGGCCGGCGCCCGCGCACAGACCCAGGCCAACGCCGATGCCGGGACCGATGTGGCCCAGGCCCAGGCGCAGCTGGCCCTGGCCAGCGCCGCCACGGCAGCGGCCCGCGCCCGCCTGGCGCAGGCGGCCGTGCTGGCACCGACCGATGCGCGCGTGTTGACACGCGATGTCGAGCCGGGGCAAATCGTGCAGCCCGGCAAGGCCCTGATGAGCCTGGCGCTGGCCGGCCCCACGCAACTCACGGCGCAGGTGGACGAGCGTTTCCTCGACCAGCTGCAGCCGGGGCAGAAGGCGGCCGTGGTGGCCGACGCGTTTGCCGACCAGCGTTTTGCCGCCCGCGTGTTGTCGATTGCCCCCGCGGTCGATGCCCAGCGCGGCGCCATCGAAGTCAAGTTTGCGCTCGAGCAGCAGGCCCCGGTCTTTCTGCGGGAAGACATGACGCTCTCGGTCGAGGTCGAAACCGGCCGGCGTGAACGCGCCCTGGTGCTGCCGCTGAGCGCCCTGCGCAGCCAGGCCTCGCCCACCACGGCGACGGTGCTGGTTGCCGACGCGGGTCGCGCGCAGGAGCGCAAGCTGCGCCTGGGCCTGCGCACACTGGACGCGGCCGAGGTGCTCGAGGGCCTGGCTGAAGGAGACGCCGTGCTGCTGGGAAGCAGCGTGCCGGCCGGCGCCCGCATTCGCGCGCGCGCCGTGGCCTGGACGCCGGGGCAGCCGGTCGCCAGGGCTGCGGCCACGTCCGAAGCCGGCTCGGCCATGTCCAACGCTATCGGGCGCTGAATGTTTCCCGGGCTTGGTTTCGAATGGCGCGTGGCGCTGCGTTTCCTGCGCGAGGGGCGCATGCAGACGGTGCTCATCATCGTCGGTGTGGCGGCCGGTGTGGCGGTCATCGCCTACATTTCGGCGCTGATCAGCGGCCTGCAGGGCAGCACCCTGACCAAGACCCTGGGCGCGCAGGCGCACATCAGCGTGCGTGCGCCGGACGACGTGGTCACGCCCGCTTGGCCGGCCGTGCCGGGCACCACCGCGCTGACCGACACCCAGCCGCGCGCGCAGCGCCTGCGTTCGGTCGCCAACTGGCAGGCCCTGATGCCGCTGCTCGAAGCCCTGCCCGGCATTGCCGGCGTATCCCCCATGGTGTCGGGTGCCGGCCTGGCCCTGCGCGGTGAAGCCACCCAGGCGATAGCGCTGCTGGGCGTGGATCTGGACCGCTACGACCGCGTCGTCGGGCTGCGCAGCAAGGTGATCAGCGGCACCGCGCGGCTGGCGCCGGGCGAGGCCATCGTCGGCCGTGAGCTGGCGGCCGATCTGGGCGTGCGCGCCGGTGACCGCCTGACCGTGCAGACCGGCCTGGTCAGCGACTCGGTGCGTGTCACCGCGCTGGTGGACCTGGGCGTCAAGGACCTGAACCGGCGCACCGTCATCGTGCCGCTGCGCGCGGCGCAAAACCTGCTGGGTCTGCCCGGCGGCGCCACCAGTCTGGACCTGACCGTGAAGGACGTGTGGTCGGCGCAGGAGCTTGCCAGTGACCTGCGCCGGCAGTTTCCCTACAAGATTGAAAGCTGGCAGGAGAGCAACGCGCAGCTGGTGTCAGCCCTCAACGCCCAGTCGGTCAGCACCGCGCTGATACGCGGGGTGGTGCTGGTGGTGGTGGTGCTGGGCATCGCCAGCGTGCTGGTCGTGTCGGTGGTGCAAAAGCGCCGCGAGATCGGAATTTTGCGCGCCATGGGCGCCACGCGCGGGCAGATCCTGCGGCTTTTCCTGGTGCAGGGCGCGGTGGTGGGCGCGCTCGGCTCGGCACTCGGCATTGCGCTGGCCGTGCTGATGATCTGGCTGTTCACGAAATTTGTGCGCGGCTCCGACGGGCTGCCGCTGTTTGTGATCGGCCTGCCATTGGCCACGGCCCTGCAGGTGGCGCTGATCGCCACCGTGTGTGGTGTGCTGGCCGCGGTGGCACCGGCGCGCCGCGCTGCGGCGCTGGACCCGGCGCAGGCGATACGGATGTGACCCCATGACGGCCCCCACCGATTCCCGCGCGCTGATCGACATGGGCGAGGTGCGCAAGAGCTACAACCTCGGCCTGCCCAGCGAGGCCGAGGTGTTGCACGGCGTGTCGCTGCAGGTGCAACGCGGCGAATTCATCGCGCTGATCGGCCCCTCCGGCTCCGGCAAAAGCACGCTGCTCAACATCGTCGGCCTGCTCGAGGGCATGACGGCTGGCAGCTACCGGCTGCAGGGCGAGGAGGTGCACGGCCTGGACGACGCAGCCCTGACCCTGCTGCGGCGCAGCACCCTGGGCTTTGTGTTCCAGTTCCATCACCTGCTGCCGGCCTTCACGGCGCTGGAAAACGTCACGCTGCCAGCGCTGATGCGCGGCGGCCGCATCAGCACGAAGCAACGCGAGCATGCCCGCGCGCTGCTGGCCTCGGTGGGCCTGGCCAACGCCATGGACAAGCGGCCGGCCGAACTCTCGGGCGGCATGCAGCAGCGCGTGGCGATTGCCCGCGCCCTGGTCATGGAGCCGGCGCTGGTGCTGGCCGACGAGCCCACCGGCAACCTCGACACCGCCTCGTCCGACGAGGTGTTTGTGCAGCTGCGGCGCATGCACGTCGAACTCGGCACCACCTTTGTGGTGGTCACCCACGATCCGCGCCTGGCCGCCCGCTGCGACCGGCTGGTCGAGCTGATCGACGGGCGCATTGCGCGGGACGAAGCTGTGACCCACGCGCCGGCCGGTTGATCCCGGAGAATCAGCGGGGAACAGCGGAAATGTGGCTATTCCGGAGCGTGCTTAAGGAACGGTCACCAGAGAGTGGACTCGGAAAAATTGTTGAAGAAAAATGCGAGAAGGGTCGCTAGCAAAAACGGGGTTTAACGTGAAATTGAGCGGACCGCAACGGCGTGGCCATGCCTCTTGTACGGGAGTCCGCATACGGCGGGCTAGGCGTCATCGCGCTCCAGGCGGTGAACAGGAACTTGAAGGCTGCTGAGGCGTGCAATGTGAACCTCCTCATTGCCGGCGTCGATTCTGATGACGGCCAACCTCTTGGTGGTGTCCGCGGAGAGGACCAATCCGGGAAATCCATCGAGGAGGCATCGGTCTCCAGTGTGGACTTGAGACCATTCCCTGGGCCGAGCGTATGGCGATAGCCTCCTTAATCTGGCTTGATGATCCCAAAACTCGTGTTTCTCCTCGCCAAGAATGCCGCTGGGCAGTATCTCGATTGCTTTGACTATCGAGAAAGGCCCGGTGTTTGTTCCGTAGACGGCCTCGACAGAACGCACTGACCAGCGCCCCCTTGGCCAATCGAGCGACTCGAAGCGGTCGCCAGTCTTCCATACGCACCGACTAGCAACTTCGTTCTTAAGGTACTCGCTTACGTTGGCAGCCGCGGCCATTTGCGCGCGTTCCAACTGCCCCTCTTTAACCAGCAGTGCATACAGCGTTGCATGCGGGTGCTGTTGACCTTTCCGAGCCCACTCTGCGCAGGCCCAGTGGTTCCAATCGGCGAAGGCCCACCGATCCTCCTTCGCAGACTGCCACAATTGACAACGTTCACAGCCGACCTCTGTCCGAGCGTGGACGCGATAGTCGATCTCGGGCATCCATCGAATGACGAGCGAGTCGCGTTGGCCGCAGCTTGGGCAGGTTACGAGATCGTCGTCAGCCGCTGACCGCTCCATTTGCCGCTTACCGTGAAAATGACCGAACCACCAACACGCGCGGCGCAGCCGCCTCTTGCTGTTGTGGGTCCGTGTCGATTGACATGTTAAACAGCAACTTCACGTGGCGCTCGCCTTGCCATTCCGTTTGACCTCTTCATAACTTGCAATCTCCTTCCAGTACGAATGCCCGTGGCCCATGCTAATTTCCTGTGCATAGAACAACCGCTGGTACGGTTCGCCGTGATTAGCAAAATGGCAAAAGATGTGGGGAAGGTAGTAGTACTCGTCACCTCGGACATTCATTGACTCTATAAAGTCATAAGGAATCTCGCCCAGTAGCATTGCTGTCAGCTCGCCTTCCTCCGCATTTTGGTAGTCCGCACGTCGCAATCCACGGTCACTTTGAACGAGGCCATACCACCCAAGGCCAACTTTGATGCCCATGTGATAGGTGTCAAGCAAACCTGCCTTGAACCACGGTGAGATTCCCGGGCCTTCTTTGTTGTTCGGATAGTCATCCAACCGATTTACGTGGCGGATGATCACATCTTTTCGCAGATTCTCTGCCCTGCACCGGTCGATCTCCTCCTTGAACTGGTCGCGAAGCGCGTCATGGTGGCGAACGCGTTCAGCTGCCGTTCTTTCGACTCCCTCAGTTCGGAACAGCCTGCCCTCATAGCGCCGATACGCCTCAGTAACGACAAAGACGAGACCTGTAGCAACCAGGTAGGGCTCGAAAGCTCCTATGGGCTTTGACATCCACAATACGGCGAGAACGACAGACGCAATCAACGCGGCGAGTTCAATCGCTACGACAAAGTGAGTACGGATTGGAAGCCGGGGCATTCTTGCCGTTTAACTTTGGTATGTCCCGAAAAGGTGCGGAACAACATGGCACCTCGCCAGACAATATGGCGCGGAAGAACCTGAAAAGATGTTTGTAGTCATTGACGTTAGTTTGATTGACTGCGTGTTTATACAGGTATATTGAATTTGACAAAGTCGCCGTCACGATTTCAGTTCAAGGTGTGCCATTCTCAGGCAACGACGGTGTTTGGGCCAGCTCTGCGGCCGCGCCCTCGCCAAGGGGCTCACGCCCCCCTGACTACACTGGGGCAAATGAGCGCTCCCCTTCCACCATCACCCCGCGTGGGAGACCGTCTGGTTTCCTATTTCCGCAGTGGCGATGTCATGCGCAGCCGCAGCGTGAGTGATATCGTGCTGTCGGCCACGGTCGACGTGCCAGCGCCACCGGCCAGGCTGGTGGCCGACTGGGAACGGGAGATCTCGCTGCGCCTGGAACTGGAACCCGGAGATGTCGAGGCCTTGCCTTTGGTGCGAGCGCGTGCGCGCTGGCCGGACTACCGGCGCTGCGTGCAGGCGGTGTCGGACTGGACACACACGCTGAGCCTGCAAGTGGAGCTTGCTGCCTGTGACGTCGCCCTGATGGCCTGCCGCGGCGCGCGTTACCACCACGATGGCGCGCAGTATGGCGGTGCGGCCTTCTGCAATCTCTTCCTAGGCGAGGACAAGGGCCTGGACCTGCATTTCCCGGCAACAGGTCATCGCATTCCCCTGCGCCGGGGCACGGTGGTGGTCTTCGATACCGGTCAGCCGCATGCCGTGATCAAGCGCCGCGGCCCTGGCTTTGATGCGGCCGATTTTCCAGCCGGGCAGGACTGCAGCCTGGTGTTCCTGACCTGGGAACTGCCCATTGAGAATGCCGCTGTCGGGCAGGCCCTGGGGATCAGCTTCGACATCGACCCTTCGACCGCCTTGCTGCTGGACAAAGAGCAGGTCTGGCTGAACGGTACGCCGGTCAGTGTGTGCACGGCGTCCGGTCGCTGGTGCCAAGCAGACTGACTGTCCCGGCGAACTCCGCCTGGCGGCGTTCGCCGGGCGTGGTGCGCCTACTTGCCCATTTTTCCCTGAAGCACGGCGACCAAGTGTCCCTTGGCCTCGGCCAGCTGTGCCTTGTCGCTGTCGTGCACCTTTCGGAAAAATGCGGCGCATTCGGCGGAGCCGGCCTGCTCGGCATCCTTGATGTATTGGTCGTAGGCCATGAGCGCTTGTGCCTTGTTCTGGATCAGCGTGATCCAGTCATATTCCAGGTTGCTGATGGGGTGGCGGTCGGTGGATGGCTCTTGCATGAAAACTCCTGTTTAAATGCAAAAGCATAGGAACCCATGAGCCCGCCATCTGTAGGCCGGCACCGACGGATGCGCTTCCCTATCGCCGCGAGATGCACGTCGCGTGCTGAGCGGCCTTGCGGCTTTGCGTTCAGCCCGCCCGCTCCCCTGCAGTGGCAGGCCGCGCGTTGTGCACGATCAGGACTTGCGCGAGGTAGTAGGTGCCCAGCACCCACAGCTGGGCCATGGGCAGGGGCTGGGCGAACTTGTTGGTGGCCAGCAGCGCGTCACTGAGCATGAAAAAGCCGGCACCGACGGCCACGCCCAGTGAAGCCTTGTCACGCAGCACCGTGGCCCGGCCGATCGCCTGCGCGGCCATCAGTGCAATCACGATCACGTAGGCGGCCACGGCAAAACGCAGCACCGGGTTGAGCCCGGCAAACAGGAAGGCGTACATCAGCGCACCCACGCCCAGCGTCACCGCCAGCGCGCGCCGGCTGGGAAACCAGGCCTGGCCCTGCTTGAACAGGGCAATGTAGAACAGGTGGGCGACCAGGAAAGACAGCAGGCCGGGGATGAAGAAACCGGGAAACATCAGGAGAACATCGCCGGCGAGGGAAAAGACCAGACCTGCCCCCAAAAGCAGATCAAATCGGCCAACAGCCCTTATGGGGTATGCGCGAGCAGCTACAAAAACAAGAGCAAAACAAAGCGCCAGCGGCTTGAACACGCGGTGCAGCTCCACCAGCCCAAGGACGCTGGTCGCCGTCGCCAGCGCGGCGGCCTCGATCAGCAGCACCTCGGTCATCGTCAGGCGGCCCTGCAGCGCGCCGCCCACGGCCCAGAGCCCTGTCGCCAGCGCCCCCAGCCAGACGGCCGACTGCAAGGCCGGCAGGCCGTCGGCGTACCAGAGGAACAGGGCGACGCCCTGCAACAGAAGGGCAAACTGCACGGCGCCGAACCACATCAGGGTGCGGGTCATGGGTGGGTGGTAACGCTCCAGCCGCGTGATGTCAAAAGGCGGTTTCGGAAAACGTGCCGTCACGTCAGCAGGGCGCCAACCAGGCGGCTTGAACCAGATACGCAGCTTGTCACCCCAGTTCCTGGCATGCCAGGAGTCTTTGGCCAGGGCCCAGTACACCTCGGTGTTGGACCACAGCGGGTCCCAGCTGTTGAGCGGGCTGCGTGTGCCGTAAATACATTTCTCGTCTTCCTCGCGGAAGCTGCCGAAGAGCCGGTCCCAGATGATCAGGATGCCGCCGTAGTTCCTGTCGACATAGTTGTCGTTGACTGCGTGGTGCACGCGGTGGTTGGAGGGCGAGCAGAACCAGCGGTCGAACCAGCCGAGCTTGGGCACGTGTTCGGTATGCACCCAGAACTGGTAAAGCAGGTCGATCAGCACCACCACGCCGAAGACCAGCGGCGGCACACCGGCAATCGCCATCGGCACATAAAAAATCCAGCCGAGCAGCGCGCCGCTGCTGGTCTGGCGAAGTGCGGTGGACAGGTTGTAGTCCTGGCTCTGGTGATGCACCACATGCGCGGCCCAGAAGACGGCGCTTTCGTGGCCGGCGCGGTGCAGCCAGTAGTAGCAGAAGTCGTAGAAAACCAGGGCGATCAGCCAGCCGTACCAGGTGGTCCAGAAGGCTTCGTCAGGAAACAGCGCCATCGACGAATAGATGGCGGTGTAGATGCCGATGCGAAACAGCCGCGTGAACACCGCGCTGACCTGGCTGAGCATGCCCAGGCTGATGCTGTTGATCGCGTCGTTGAGGCGGTAGGTGTTGCGGCCCTTCGCGTAGCCCCAGGCGAACTCGATCGCGATCAGCAGAAAGAAGACGGGTGTGGCGAGAACGATGATCTGGCTTGGGGTCATGGTCCGGAATTGTCGCCTGCGTTGATTGGCGCCGCCTTAGCGCCAACCCTGAGACCGGCGCCGGCATACAGCGGGCGTGGTAAAAAACGCCATTTGCCACTTTGGGGTCATGGCGACCTCGCGACAAGAATGAAGATCCTGCTGCGCCTGACCCTTTGCTCCCCCGCGCTGTCCCGGGAGCTGGCCGCCGACGCCGTGTTGGCCAAGGCGCTTGGTGCGCGGCCCAACGCGGCAGTGGGACATGTGTTCACCAGGTTCTTCGATGCGACTGGTCCGGTGCTCGCACGTGTGCTGCGATGTGCCCAGGACCATGGCGAATCGCTGTCGCTGCTGCGTGACATGCAGTTTTCCGGTGGTGAGATCGATGCCGCATCGCATCTTGAAGTGGTGTGCCGCAGCACCATCGCCCAATCGCGCTCCGATGTAACGGCGACCCGCGCGGCCTGGAGCGCGGACAGCCTGCACCCGACCGCAAGCGAGTGGCGCGTGCGCCTGCCACCGAAAATTTATCTGAGCAAGCCGGTGCCGCCGTCGACGATCGCGCTCGTTGACCAATGGACCGGTGAATACGCCTGCGGAATCGATGCGGCCCAGGCCTTGCGATGCAGCGGGTTGACCGGCTGGGCCCTGGCGCCGGTTCTGCATCCCGTCAAAGGCACGCCCCATGAAACAGGCTTTCACCTCACGACCAGCGAACTGCTGCCTGCGGCGCTGGCCGACCGGACGCGAATCGCCACTTATGACGACGGCCCAAGCCAGCCCAGCCAGCCGCGTCGTTACGGACTGCTGTCCTATGCGGCGAGTGCTTTGGCGCAGACACCTGACTTTGCAAGAAGTGCCGAGCCCTGGGGACCCTGGCGCACGCCGCAGTGGGTCGTGCGGCAAAGTGTGCGCCAGTGGTTTGTGGTGAGTGGTCTTCGCGGTTGGGCATTCTGGCCCGTGCTGGAGGAAGGCACTGCTCTGCACGGTGAACACCTGAGCCGCTGGGAGGAAACGCTGGACCGGCTCGCTTGCACCGGGGCGAGTATCGCCATCTGACGCCTGCGTCAGTTCAGGTCAGGGCGCCTCTGGCATCCACCTTGATGATCTGCTCGACCGTGCCATGTTCCAGGCCGCCGCGCACGCCCAGCAGGTGCTCGTGCAGGTTGACGGTCGGGTCGCAGTGGCCGGGGATCAGCCACACGGTGTCGCCCAGCGCCGGCAGCACCGCGCCGCGCAGGATGCCGTGTTCGTCGCCGCCGTTGGCGTAGTCCAGCGCCAGGCCGTGCACCGTCGGCAGGCCCGAATCAATCGCATGGCTTTTGTGCCCGGCGTCCACCACGGCATGGCTGGCGCAGACGCTCATCACCTGGCTTTTGACGAACAGTGCGTGCTCAAAAACCGGCTGCGCCGGGTCGCGTTCGTTGTCGGCGTAGTCGCGGTCCATGAACAGGTAGGAGCCCGCCTGCAATTCGCCGTACACGCCGCTGGCGGTTTCCAGCGCAAAGGTGCCGGTGCCTGCGCCGGTCACCAGCGGCACTGCGTGGCCGGCCGCCTGCAGCGCGGCGCGGGTGGCCTGCACATGGGTGATCACCTGCGTTATCGCCTTTTGCCGCTCGGCCACGGTGCGCAGATGCTGGGCGCGTCCGTGGTAGGCCTGCAGGCCGCCAAATTGCAGCGCCGGGTGGAGCGCCATTTCATTGGCCAGTGCGACGGCGGACGCGCCGGGCGCCAGGCCGCAGCGCCCATGGCCGACATCGATTTCGATGAACACGCGGATGGCCGCATGCTGGCCGTGCGCAGCCTGGGCCAGCCGGCGCAGGCCCTCGAGGCTGTCGACCGCGATGGCCAGCTGGCCGCCCAGCGCCTGCAGCTCCCTGGCAACCGCCATGACGCGCTTGAGCTTGAAGGGCGAGACCACCTCGTTGCTGATGTAGATGTTGTTGACGCCCAGCGCCGCCAGCGCTTCGGTTTCCGAGGTTTTCTGGACGCAGACACCGACCGCGCCATGGGCCATCTGCAGTTTGGCCAGGGTGGCGCTTTTGTGCATCTTGGCGTGTGGCCGCAGCATGACGCCGTGCTGCGCCGCGAACGCCGCCATGCGGTCCAGGTTGCGCTCCATCGCGTCGAGGTCGATCACCAGCGCGGGGGTGTCGATGGCCGCGGCAGGGCGGCCCAGCAGGTCAGACAGCAGGTGCATCAGGTGGTCGTTTCATCGAGGGAGTTGTTGTCGTTGTCCAGGTGCTGGGTGTCGGCCCAGCCAACCAGCGTGAAACCGTCCGGCGTCCAGAGCAGGCGGTTGATGGCCGCATTGCCCAGTGCCCAGGTGCGCGGCGCCTGGATGTCCAGCCGCGTTGCGGCCCGGTACAACACGTCCATCACGCCGCCGTGGCCGACCAGCACGATCAGCTCGCCGGCATGGCGCGCTGCGAGTTTTTCGGCGGTGGCAACCACCCGTTCGCGCAACTGCAGCAGCGACTCGCCGCCGGTCGGGGCAAAAGCCGGGTCGCGGGTGCGCCAGAGCCTGGCCTGCTCGGGCAGAACGGCTTCGATCTCGGCAAAGGTCTTGCCCTGGAATTCGCCGAAATGCCGCTCGCGCAGGCCTTGTTCGGCGGTGACCGCCACACCGGAGACGCGGCTGATCGCCATCGCCGTGTCATGGGCGCGCCCGAGGTCGCTGGCGTAAATCGCGCGTATGGGTTCTTCGGCCAGCGCGCGGGCCAGGCGCTCGGCCTGCCAGCGCCCGGTGTCGTTGAGCCCGACATCGAGCTGGCCCTGGATGCGGGTATCCACATTCCAGGTGGTTTCGCCGTGGCGGATGGCCAGCACGCGTGCCCCGTGGGTCAAGGCTTGACCTCGACATTGATTCGGCGCGGGCCGGCCGGCGGCACCGGGAAGCCGCGCAGGGCGGCGTCCAGCATGGCCGACAGCACCGGGTCGGTGTCCAGCCAGGGTTCCTCGCTGACCGCGCGTGTTTCATACACGGCCACGTTGCTGCGCAGCTCGCGCATCACGATGCTGACTTCGCGCCGGTAAATCGGCGTGTCCATGCCGCCCAGCGGAAAACCGAAGCCGAAACCCACACCAACATTGCTGACACCCACGCCGCTGCCGCCGCCGATGAAGATGTTGGGACCACCGCCATAAGGGTAATAGCCGCCGTCCCAGCGCGAGCGCAGCATGGGCTGGGAGCTGGCGCTGACCTGCACGCTCAGGCTGGCCGCCTGCGGGTTGTGCTGCAGGCCCACTCTGGCCAGCGCGGCCTGGGTCAGTCCTTCCAGCCGGGCTTGGGATATGTCCGCCTGCTGCGAGGGCAAACGCTCGAAGCGGTAGCTGCTGCCCGGTGCGGGCGGTGCCGGCGCCCAGCGGGCGAAGCTGTTGACCTCGCTGCCGACCATGCGGGTGCTGGCGCAACCGCCCAGGAGTCCCGCCACGGTTGCTGCAAAAATGATAGCTTTCAGCGCTCTGTACATAAGGCCTCCAGGTCTGAATGACTTGTAAAACTTACAGCGTCACGACGCCCAGCCCGGGCCGGACGGGTTCAAAAAACTCTTCCATGTCAAAGGCCTTGTCACCTTCCGGGTCCGGCATGCCGGTGCTGCGTATGCCCTTGAAGTCGTGCTGCTTGCCGTCCATCAGGTGCGAGGGCACGACGTTTTGCAGCGAGGTGAACATGTTCTCCAGGCGGCCCGGAAACTTCTTGTCCCATTCGCGCAGCATGTTGCCGACCTGCACGCGCTGCAGGTTCTGCTGGCTGCCGCACAGCGTGCACGGAATGATCGGAAAGTCGCGCACCTGCGCCCACTTGATGAGGTCCTTCTCAGGCACATAGGCCATGGGCCGGATCACCACGTGTTTGCCGGTGTCGCTGACCAGCTTGGGCGGCATGCCCTTGAGGCGGGAGGCAAAAAACATGTTCAGAAAGAAGGTCTGCAGCATGTCGTCGCGGTGGTGGCCCAGCGCGATCTTGGTGGCGCCCAGCTCTTCGGCGACCCGGTACAGAATGCCGCGGCGCAGGCGCGAACACAGCGAACACATGGTCTTGCCCTCGGGGATCACGCGCTTGACGATGCTGTAGGTGTCCTGCGTCTCGATGTGGAAAGGCACGCCGAGTTTTTCCAGGTATTGCGGCAGGATGTGGTCGGGAAAGCCGGGTTGCTTCTGGTCGAGGTTGACGGCGATCAGCTCGAAGTTGATGGGTGCGCGTTTTTGCAGCTTGAGCAGGATGTCCAGCATCGCGTAGCTGTCCTTGCCGCCCGAGACGCAAACCATGACCTTGTCGCCTTCCTCGATCATGTTGAAGTCCACAATCGCGCGGCCGACCTCGCGGCACAGGCGTTTTTCGAGCTTGTGTTCCTCGCGTTCTATCTTCAGGCCCGCTTTGGCCGTGGCCGCCGCTTCTTCACCGGCTGCGTCATTCGTCATTTCATTCAATACGGCACTCATGGATTTACCTCAGGTTGTCGGTGTGGTGCTTCACCACTGGCCGGTCTCGACGCGAATGGCCACTTCGCAGTCGTCAAAAATTTCAAGTTTGGCAATTTTCACGCGCACACCCAGCACGCCGGGCAGCAGCATCAGCCGGTGCGCCAGCTTGCCGATCAGGCTTTCCAGCAGGTTCACATGTTCGGCCGTGCATTCGTTGATGATGATCTGGCGCACCTTGCGGTAGTCCAGCACATGGTGGATGTCGTCGTCGCTGGGCAGCAGCGGCTGCGTGCCGAGGTTGAGTTCGGCGTCCACCTGGATCGGTTGCGGCGCGTTTTTTTCCTGCTCCAGGATGCCGAGGTTGGCGTCGAAGCGCAGGCCGGTCAGCGTCAGGATCTGGGTGCCACGGGTGTTGAACATGGTGAAGTCAGTCTGCATGGAGGGCAAGAGGTGGCGGTGTAGGAGGGTGCGCTCACATCAGTGAGAAATCGCGCTCGAATTTCAGCAGGTGCTGTCCGCCGTCCACCAGCAGCGTGGTGCCGGTGATGGAGGCATTGTCCAGCGCGAACTTGACGGTGGCCACCACGTCGGCCGCGCTGGACGAACGGCCCAGCGGCGAGAGTTTGTGCAGGGCCTGGAATTTTTCGTCACTCAGCAGGTGGCTGGTCAGTGTCAGCCCGGGGGCCACCCCCACCACGCGCAGCTGCGGCGCCAGCGCGATGGCCAGCATGGTGTTGGCGGCTTCGAGCGCCGCCTTGGACAGGGTGTAGCTGAAAAAGTCCGGATTCTGGTTCCAGAGCTTCTGGTCCAGCAGGTTGATCACTGCAAACCGGCCGATTGGCTCAGGCGCCGCCCCGGCGGCCTGCCGCGCCAGCACGTGGGCGTGCAGGGCCTGCGCCAGCACAATCGCCGCGCCGGTGTTGCTGCGCATGTGTTTTTCAAGCGACGCAAAACCGAAGCTGGCGGCGCTGTCATGTTCGAAGGTGGAGGCGTTGTTGACCACCGCATCGACCTGGCCGAAGTGGTTGATCACCTGCGGCAGCAGGCTGCGGACCGCGGCCTCGTCCTCCAGTTCACAGCAAAAAGAGGCTGCATCCCCCGCCAGTTGTGCGCAGTCTGCTACTGTTTTAATAGCATCCTCTTCCGAGCTCCGGTAGTGCACGGCCACGCGCCAGCCGCTGGCTGCCAGCGCAAGCGCGATCTCGCGGCCCAGTCGCCTGGCGGCGCCGGTAACGAGAACAACAGGAGCGGGAGACGCTGGGTTCATCTGGTGAAGGCTGGGGGTGCTGGGGACAGGGCAATCGCCGACAATCCGGGGGTGAGCACCTCCCCCATGACGATACCCCCTAGTTTAACGAGCCCCCTGGCCGCCCACATCCGCGGGGCCATAAGCGCCGCCGGTGGCTGGATCGGTTTTGACCGTTTCATGGCCATGGCCCTGTACACCCCGGGTCTGGGCTATTACGCCCGCGACGCGCGCCAGTTCGGCCTCATGCCCGCCGGCGTGAAGGGCGGCGGCAGCGATTTTGTCACCGCGCCCGAGCTTTCCCCGCGTTTTGGCCAGGCGCTGGCACGGCAACTGGCGCAGGCCTTGGCGGCCACCGGGACCACGGAGGTCTGGGAGTTCGGCGCGGGTTCCGGCGCGCTGGCGCAGCAGCTGCTCGAGGCCTTGGGCACGCAAATTCGGCGTTACACGATTGTGGATCTCTCCGGCAGCCTGCAGGCGCGACAGCGCGAGCGCCTGGCCGCCTGGGGCGACACCGTGCAGTGGGTCAGCGAATTGCCGGCGCAGATGCAGGGTGTGGTGGTCGGCAACGAGGTGCTGGACGCCATGCCGGTGCAGTTGCTGGCCCGCGTGGACGGCGCCTGGCAGGAGCGCGGCGTCGCCGTTGATAACGGCATGTTTGTGCCGGCCGACCAGCCGACCGCCCTGCGGCCGCCGCTCGACGTGGCGGGCAGCCACGACTACCTGACCGAGATCCACCCGCAGGCCGAGGCGTTTGTGCGCACCCTGGCCGACCGGCTGCAGGCCGGCGCGGTGTTTCTGCTGGACTACGGTTTCCCCGAACACGAGTATTACCACCCGCAGCGCAGCATGGGCACGGTCATGTGCCACCGCGCTCACCTGGCTGACGCCGATGCGCTGCAGGACGTTGGCGAGAAAGACATCACCGCGCACGTCAACTTCAGTGGCATCGCGCTGGCCGGGCAGGACGCCGGTTTCCAGGTGCTGGGTTACACCAGCCAGGCGCGTTTTCTGCTCAATTGCGGTGTGCTGGACGGCATGGACGATGCGCCGCTGGCCGAACGCGTCATGGTGCAGAAACTAATCAATGAACATGAAATGGGTGAGTTGTTCAAGGTCATCGGTTTTGCCGTGGACTCGAAGGACTGTCCGTGGAATGGGTGGCAGGCGCTGGGGTTTGCGCTAGGGGACAGGAGCCATACCTTGTAGCGGGTTGCCGTTTCGAGCTGTTTGGGCTGAGCTTGTTGAAGTCTTCTTTGCTTCTGCTGTTGGAGGTTTGCCAGCAAGCCGGGGGTTGCCCGGCGGCAACTTACTTTCTTTTTGCGTCGCCAAAAAGAAAGTAAGCAAAGAAAAAGGCGACCCTGCTGTCTGCGTCCCCCTTCGCTGACGCTACGGGGGCAACCTGCGGTGCTCGGTCCAGCCGGGGTCGAGCTCGAACTCGCTACGCTCAGACAATCGCTCGCCCTGATCCGGCTGGACCTCCGCTCCTCGGCGCAGCCAGAAGGGTGGTGGGGACGGGATCGGAAGCGGAGCCGGATACGGATACGGATACGGATACGGATACGGAATCGGACTCCGGCGAGGACGCGCAAAGCGCGTCCTCGCCTCCCCGCATCCGCATTTGTATTCGTTTCCTCCACCCGTCGGGCTGGGCCGAGGAGCGCAGGCAAAAGCGGATCAGGGCTCGCGATTGTCTGAGCCGAAGGCGAGTTCGAGCGAGCCCCCGCTTTTACCGAGCACCGGAGGTTGCCCGTAGCGAAGCGGAGGGACCCAGACCATCGGGTCGCCTTTCTTTTGGGTACTTTTCTTTGGCGAAGCAAAGACAAAGTGCCTCGCCCGCCGGGGCGAGACCCGGCTTGCAGGCAAGCAACTGCAGCTCGCAACAACCCGGCAACGCGGCGCAAGGCGCTTGCCTCTAAACTAGCCCCATGATTCGCTGGATGCTGGTGATTTTCCTGGCGCTGATCTTCATCAGCTGGTTCACGCCCCTGCTGCACAAGCTGGGCTTTGGCAAACTGCCGGGCGACTTGCGCTTCAAACTGTTTGGGCGCGAATGGTTCATTCCGCTGACGACCACCATTGTCCTGAGCCTGGTGGCCAGCCTCATCAGCCAGATGATTTGAACCGCCTGCCATGAACAGCCCTCTACCGACCGCTCCGCCCTTCGCCGGGCCCGACATTCGCCTGCCTGCCGGCGCCGCCCCGGTGGCCTGCGTGGACATAGGCGGCACCAAGGTGTCGGTTGCCGTGGTCGATCAGCGCGGCATTCTGGGCCGGCGGGTGGAGCCGACCGCCAAGGAGGGCGTCAGCGATGCGCTGGCGCGGCAGGTGCTGCGCATGATCGGGGAAAGCAGCGTGGCGGCGCAGATCCGCTGCGAGGACCTGGCGGCCGTCGGCGTGGCGTCCTGCGGGCCCTTTGTGCTGAACGATGGCCAGGTCGAACTCGCGGCGCCCAACATCTGCGGCGGCTTGGCCGGGGCGGCGCGCGGGCTGCCCAACGACTGGACCACGGCCTTGCTCGAAGCGCCGCTGCGCGAGGTATTCGCCCAGGTGCGTGTTGAAAATGACGGCCTGGCTGCGCTCAAGGCTGAGCGCCGCTGGGGCGCGCTGCAGGGCATGGCGCATTGCGCTTACGTGACCTGGAGCACCGGCATCGGTGTCGGCCTGTGTGTCGACGGGCAGATGCTGCGCGGGAAAAACGGCAACGCCGGCCATGCCGGCCACATGTTCGTCAGCGACAACAACGATGCGCTGTGCGGCTGCGGCAACATCGGCGATGTCGAGGCGCTGGTGGCGGGCAATGCCATGCCGCGGCGTTTTGGCGCGCTCGGGTATGCCGATGCTGCTTCTATTTTGATAGCTGCTCGCGCAGGAGAGACGGGCGCTGTGGCCATTGTTAATGATCTATGCCGGGTGATGGGCCGGGCCCTGTACAACCTGGTCGTGACGCTGGACCTGCAGCGCATCAGCATCGGCGGCAGCGTGTTCTGGCACCACCGCGATTACCTGCTGCCGCGTCTGCAGGCCCACATCAGGGGCAGGCTGCCGGCGCTGACGGACGGGTTTGTGCTGGTGCCGGCCGGCCTGCAGGACCGGGTCGGCGACTACGCGGCGCTGGCGCTGGTGGTCTGAAGAAGCCGCCCGGGTTTCAGGGAATCAGCGTCCAGGGCTCGCCGCATTTGCGGCACTTGACGAGAACCTGACCGCTGCGGTGGTCTTCCTCGACAACATCGAGCCGGCCGTATTCGGCGCATTTCGGGCAATTGGCCTGGTCGGCCACGGTTTCGGCATGCAGCAGCAGGTACAGGTAGCGACGCAGGGCCCACAGTCCCACCGCGCCGCTGATGATGAACAGGACCACGTCCACCAGCTTTTCGGTGAGGGTGCCGCCCTGAAAAAGCTCCAGCGTGGCCATCAGGGCAATCGTGCACAGCAGGGCCAGCAGCATGTGGGCATGGCTGGACATCAGCTCGTGTTCATACCATTTGCGAAAGCCCACCTTGCGTATGCCGTCGGCCAAGGAGCGGTTGAGGTAATTGCGTTTGACCATGTCAGTTCAATTCATGACTGAATGGTTGCACATTTCCGGCTTGTCTGCCAGCAGTGCGCCAGAAGGCGCTTGTTCTATTCGGGGGTGGTGCCGGCCAGGGTTTGCAGAAAGGTCTGGCGCCACCAGTGCACATCCTGGCTACGGATGCGCTCGAGCAGCGCCTGGTGCCGCCGCTGGCGCTCGTGCAGCGGCATCTGCAGTGCCAGCTGGATGCTCTCGGCCGTGCCGTGGGTGTCGTAGGGGTTGACCAGCAGCGCTTCCTTGAGCTGTTCGGCCGCGCCCGCAAAACGTGACAGCACCAGCACGCCGGGGTCGGCCGGGTCCTGCGCCGCAATGAACTCCTTGGCGACCAGGTTCATGCCGTCGCGCAGCGGCGTGACCAGGGCCACACTGGCCACGCGGTACAGGCCGGGCAGGCGCTTGCGCGCCACGTTGCGGTGGATGTAGCGCACCGGCATCCAGTCCAGCTCGCCATAGTCGCCATTGATGGCGCCGCACAGGCTCTCCAGTTCCTGGCGCAGGCCGCTGTAGGTGTCGAGGGCCTCGCGGCTGGGTGAGGCGATCTGGATCAGCGTTGCGCTGTTGAGGTTCTCCGGGTACATCTTCAGCAACTGCCTGAAGGCACGCAGGCGCTGCGGCAGGCCCTTGGAGTAATCCAGCCGCTCCACGCCCAGCAACAGACGGCGCCGCGAGTATTCTTCCTTCATGCGCTCGTACATCTCGCGCGCTTCCTTGCCATGCGTGAGGGCCGCAAATTCATCGACATCGATGCCAATCGGAAAGGCCTGCGCGTGCACCGTGCGCCCGAAGGCGCGGAACTGGTGTTTGTCCAGGGCTTCGGCGCCCGCCTCCTGGCCGACATAACGCGAGAAGTGGTCCACATCCGCCTGGCTCTGGAAGCCCACCAGGTCATAGGAAAACAGCGAGCGGATCAGCCATTCATGTTGGGGCACGGCCGCGAGGATCAGCGGTGGCGGCAGCGGGATGTGCAGGAAGAAGCCGATGCGGTTCTTGCAGCCCATCGCGCGCAGTTCGGCCGCCAGCGGGATCAGGTGGTAGTCGTGCACCCAGATGGTGTCGTCGGGCCGCAGCAGCGGCATCAGCTTGTGCGCCAGCATCTGGTTGACACGGCGGTAGCCACCGATGAAGCCGGCATCGAAGTCGGCCAGATCCAGCCGGTAATGAAACACCGGCCAGAGCACGCCGTTGGTGTAACCCAGGTAATAACTGTCGTGGTCTTCGCGGCACAGGTCCACCGTGGTCAGCGTCACATTGCCGGCCTGCTGGGTGTGCATCTCGCCTTCACCGGGCGTGCCGCCTTCGACAATCGTCCCGCTCCAGCCGAACCACAGACCGCCGTTGGCGGACAGCGCATCGCCCAGGGCCACCGCCAGGCCGCCGGCGGCCGTCTTGCGCGGATCCGCGACGCGGTTGGAGACCACCACAAGTCTGCTCATATGGCACAACTTTCACCAGCCGCGGATACCACGGAACCGGCTTTGCCGGGCCGTAGGTATCGCCCCCGGCAAGGGGGGAAGGGACTACACGCAGTGAGTCTCCGACGGGGGTGTGCCGATGACTCAAGGGGGGAAGGGGCTACACGCAGTGAGCCGCCGACGGGGGTGAGCCATCCCTTCATACCTGGCTATCCCAGGGCGCAGAGAGGCGCACGGCGGCGTTGATGAGGCCGACCATGGAGTAGGTTTGCGGGAAGTTGCCCCACATCTCGCCGGTCACGGGATGCGTGTCTTCCGACAGCAGGCCGAGGTGGTTGCGCGCAGCCAGCATGGTCTCGAAGATCTCGCGCGCCTGTTCCTTGCGGCCAATGCGCGCCAGCGCATCGATGCGCCAGAAGGTGCAGATGTTGAAGGCGGTCTCGGGTTTGCCGAAGTCGTCGGGCGCTTCGTAACGCCGCATGTAGGGGCCGTCGCACAGGTGTTTTTCCAGCGCGTCCACGGTCGCGACAAAACGCGGGTCTTTCGGGTCGATGAAACCGACCTCGATCATCAGGAGCACGCTGGCGTCGAGGTCGCGCCCGCCGAAACTCTCGGCAAAGGCCTGGCGTTCCTCGCTCCATGATTCGCGCAGGATGCGCTCGCGCATGGTGTTGGCATGGCCGTGCCAGTAGATGGCGCGGTCCGGCTGTTTCAGGGTGACGGCGATCTTGCCAAGACGGTCGCAGGCCGCCCAGCACATCAGGGCCGAGGAGGTGTGCACCCGGGCGCGCGTGCGCAGCTCCCACATGCCGGCGTCGGGCTGGTCGTAGTTGCGCACGGCCTGCTCACCAACCGCTTCCAGCCGCGAAAATTCGGCCTCGCCGGCGCGGTGCAGCAGCCGGTGGTCGTGGAAGGCCTGGGCCGCGCCCAGCACCACGTTGCCGTAGACGTCGTGCTGGAAATGCTCCTGCGCCTGGTTGCCCACGCGCACCGGCCCCATGCCGCGGTAGCCGCTCAGGTGGCCGTGCACCGCCTCGGGCAACTCGCGTTCCAGGCCGATGCCGTACAGCGGCTGGATATGGCCGCCGCCAGCCTGCACCACCACGTTGCTGAGCCAGCGCAGGTAGTCTTCCATGGTGCCGACTTCGGACAGGCTGTTGAGTGCGCGCACCACAAAAAAAGCGTCGCGCAACCAGCAGAAGCGGTAGTCCCAGTTGCGTCCGCTGTTGGGCGCCTCGGGAATGCTGGTGGTCATGGCCGCCACAATCGCGCCGGTGTCTTCAAACAGCGAGAGCTTGAGCGTGATGGCCGCGCGTATCACGGCCTCCTGCCACTGCAGCGGAATGTGCAGGCGCTGGCTCCACTTGCGCCAGTAGGAGAGGGTTTCTTCCTCGAACAGGCGCGCGGTGTCGGCAATGCCGTCGGCCAGCGACTCGTCGGCGCCCAGCAGGAAGTTGTGTTCGCGTGTCAGCACAAAGGCTTGCCGGGACAGCAGGTGCGCCAGCGGCGCGTCGGTGTTGAGCCTCAGTGTCAGCGCATCGCCGACATAACGCAGGTGGTTGCTGCCCTGGGTCACCACCGGCCGGCTCCGGCCCCAGTCGTAACGCAGGTCCAGCGAGACCCGGATGCGCGGCGCGCCCTGAATTGGCCGCACGCGCCGCACCAGCGTCATGGGCTTGAAAAAGCGCGAGCGCCGGTAAAAACGCGGCGCGAAGTCGGTGATCTCCACTGCCTGGCCGCTGGTGTCGAAAAGCTGCGTGCGCAGCACGGCGGTGTTCGGTTCGTACCACTGCTTGCTGTGCGAGAAGTTCTCGATCTCGATGGCAAAGGCGCTGCCGTTCTCGCTTGGGTCCAGCAGGGCGTTGAACACCGGGTCGCCGTCGAAACGCGGCAGGCAGCACCAGACAATGCGGCCCCGGGCATCCACCAGCGCGCTGAAGGCGCAGTTGCCGATCACGCCCAGCGACAGTGAGGGCGGCGCGGGTGCAGCGAAGCTGGAGGGATGGACTGGGGTGCTCATGCGTGCCGCCGTTCCGGTCCGTTCGCGCGCGCGGGCGCCCGTGCCGACAGCAGCCATTGGGCCAGTTGCGCCACGTTGTCGCAGCGATGTTTCGCCAGCGTGGGTCCGGGGCCGACCTTGATCGCGTGGCCGCCCATGCGCAGCACCTGTTCGAAGCCGTCCTCGTCGGTGACGTCGTCGCCGGCAAACACCGGAACACGGCCGGCAAACGGCGCTTCGTCCATGAAGGCCGCAATCGCCGTGCCCTTGCTGACCCCAGTGGGCTTCAGGTCGACCACACATTTGCCATGTATAAGCTGCAGCCCCGGGCTGCGTGCCGCGGCCTCGCCCATCACCTGCAGGCACAGGTCTTCCAGGTCGGGGGCGTGCCGGTAGTGCAGGCTCAGGGCCAGATTTTTCCGCTCGAGCTGGAGAGCGGGATGGCGCTGCAGCAGCCCTTCGGCCGCCTGCAGCGCATCGCGCAGATCCGTGGCCGGTGCACTGATCAGGAGACCGTCGGCGTTGCGGCGCTGCCCGCCATGTTCGACCGCTGCCGGCAACTGCAGCGGCGCCAGAAAACTGTCGAGGTCGCTCAGGCGGCGACCCGATACCAGCGCCAGCGCGCCGCCGAGTTGTCCATACAGCGCAGCCAGCGTGCTTGTCAGGGTGGGCGGAATGACTACGGCTTCGGGCCGGGCGGCCAGCTCAACCAGGGTTCCGTCAAAGTCCAGAAAAAGCGCCGTATCCTGCGCGATACGGGGGAGCGTGTCGTAGGGCATGTGCATCGCTTCCTACCTTAGCAGAATTTTTCTGCGACGCCTGTAGGCCGGATTCCCTGCTGGCACAGGCGGCGCTGCAGGACGCCCTGTGCTCGTCAGGCGGACGGGGCTGTAGCGGCAGGCGCCGCTGTACCGTCGATCCACGTCTGGAGGGCCTGCACCCGGGCGGCATGGATCTTGTCGCCGATTTTGGGGCCGCTCAGGCCTGCCGCCTGCGCTGCTTCTGCGATCGACGCCGTCACCACCGCTTGCGCCGCCTGCAAGGCCTGCGCCAGATGCTGCCGCTGCGGATAGGCAGCGTTCGCCAGCCCCAGGCGGCCGCGCGCATCACATTCGCAAGCCAGCAGGATGTCGTCAAAACGTTGCGGCTTGCGAAATGCGTCGCAACGCTCCAGCAAGCGCACCAGAGCGGCCGCACCGAATCCGGCGCTGCGGTGGATGTTGCCGTGTTCGCGTGCCACCACTTCGGCCAGCTCCCGGCATTCGGTGGGCACACGCAGCCGCGCACACAGGCCCTTGAGCAGGCGTGCGCTGCGCTCCTCGTGGCCGATGTGTCTGGGCAGCAGTTCGACCGCTGTGGTGCCCTTGCCGAGGTCGTGGCCCAGGCAGGCGAAACGCACGGCCAGGCTGGCCTGCAGTTGCGCTGCCATGTCCAGCACCATCATCAGGTGCACGCCGGTGTCCACTTCGGGGTGGTACTCGGGGCGTTGCGGCACGCCCCAGAGTTTCTCGACCTCGGGCAGCAGGTGCTGCAGTGCGCCGCAGTCGCGCAGCACCGCGAACATGCGGGACGGCGTGTCCTCCATGAGGCCGCGCGCCAGTTCCTGCCAGACGCGTTCGGCCACCAGGGCATCGACCTCGCCGTGCGCCACCATCTCGCGCATCAGCGCCAGGGTTTCAGGCGCCACCGTGAAGTCGGCGAAGCGCGCGGCAAAACGTGCCAGCCGCAGGATGCGCACCGGGTCCTCGCGAAAGGCGTCGGTGACGTGGCGCAGAACCTTGTCCCGGATGTCCCCCTGTCCGCCGTAGGGATCGATGAGCGCTTCAAGATCAGCCTCAAATCCGGCTCCATCTCTTTGAGGATGTGCGGGAGCTGCTATTGAATTGATAGTAAGGTCGCGGCGTGCAAGGTCTTCCTCCAGCGTCACGTCCGGTGCGGCGTGGATGGCAAAGCCGCGGTAGCCGCGCGCCGTGTTGCGTTCGGTGCGGGCCAGCGCATACTCCTCGCGCGTCTGCGGATGCAGGAACACCGGGAAGTCCTTGCCCACCGGCAGATAGCCCAGGGCGGTCAGTTCGTCGGGCGTTGCGCCGACCACCACCCAGTCATGGTCCTGCACCGGCAGGCCCAGCAAGGCATCGCGCACCGCACCACCGACCATGAAAATTTCCATGGTGGCAGTTTAGCGGTTGGGTTGGCGCCACCCCGCATGCGGATCAGGAAAAGACAGGGCGGAAAAAACTGCGCTCGTAGCTCAGAATGCAGCCCGTTTCTTCGGCGTACCTGAAGGCAGCCTGGCAATCGGGGTCTTCAAAAGACCGCTGCCGGTAACTTTCGTAGGAAGCCAGGCTGTCGAACGTGAACAGCGCCAACGCAATGTTGCTGGCGCCTTCGCCGGGCATGAAGTAGCCGTGGTGTTTTCCGCCAAACTTTTCCACCAGTGGAATCCACAGCTTGCCGTAATGCTCGAATTCCTTGAGCCGGTGGGTGTCGAGGACGTAACGCAGGTAAATCGTGACCATGGTGCTTCTTGCCATGATCAGCGTGAGAACCGGTACGGTTCCTCGAATTCCCGAAAGTCGTTTTCCGCGAGGGCGTCGTCCACCCAGGCCTTGACCCCGGGCAACGCGCTCAGGCGCTCGATGTAGGCATTGATTTCCTGCGGCACCGGCAGGGCATACCTGCTCAGGCGCATGGCAACCGGCGCGAAGTAGGCGTCGGCAATGCTGAATTGCCCGAACAGCAGCGGGCCCTTGTAGCTTGCCAGCAATTCTTCCCACATGGCCACGATGCGCGCGACATCGGCGCGCACCGCGGGTTTGTCGCGCCAGATCAGCCGGCCGGTGTCGCTCAGGTCGGCCTCGATGTTCATGGGGCAGGCGCTGCGCAGGGCGCCAAAGCCGCTGTGCATTTCGGCGCAGATGCTGCGTGCGCGTGCGCGCGCCTTGACGTCGGCGGGCCAGAGCTGTTTGTCCGGGTACTGCTCGGCCAGGTACTCGGCGATTGCCAGCGTGTCCCAGACCGCCAGGTCACCGTCCAGCAGCACCGGCACCTTGCCGACGGGGGTGATGGTACGGATGGCCTGCTTGAAGGTGGACACGGCCTCGAACGAGTCGAAGCGGACCTTGACTTCCTCAAACGCAATGCCGGCCTGCTTGAGCAGCACCCAGGGGCGCATGGACCAGGACGAGTAATTCTTGTTGCCGATGTAGAGTTTGAGCATGGAGTCACCCAGGATGAAAAAGCACCATGCTACCGGGTGGACGCGGTTTCATTGATGCCAAAAGACCGCCTCATTGATGCGGCCCGGGACCAGGAACAAGTTCTAAACCTAAAACCGTCCCGCGGTCTTGCGCTTGAGCGTCAGGTGGCTGCGCAGGCCCCAGCCGTCGCTGAGCGGGCCGAGGTACGTGGGCGCTATCGCTTCCAGCGCTGCCGGCGTGATGCCCAGGGCTTCTAGCCCCGGCAGGTTGCCGCTGGCAATGTTGGGCAGACTCATGGAGTCCAGGTTGTCGCGGCTCATCAGGGGCTCGCCGGGCGCCAGTTCCATCAGGCGCGCCTGCAGGCGGCCGAGTGCCGCCGGCAGCGGGATCACCGGGCGGCCGCGGCCCTCGTTGATGCCGCTCATCCGCCCTGCCAGTTCGACGAGTTGCCTGAGCGTGAAGACGCCCGGACCGCAGGCCTCGAAGGTCTGGTCAACCGTGGCATGGGTGTGGGCGTCCTGCAGGCAATACACGATGGCGCTGGCCACGTCCTCGACCCACACCGGCTGGAACAAGGCGTGGCTGGCTGCCAGCGGAATGACCGGAAATATTTTCTGCAGCCGCGCGAAGGTGTTGAGGAATTTGTCGTCGGCGCCGAACATCACGCTGGGCCGCAACACCGTGAGCTCGAGGGCCGCCGCGTGCAGCGCCACCTCGCCGTGCCCCTTGCTGCGCAGGTACAGGGACGGCGCCACGTCCGGATTGCGCATGTCGGCGCCCAGCGCACTGACATGGACCAGGCGCCGCACACCGATTGCGGTGCAGGCGCGCGCCAGTTTTTCGGGCAACTGCACATGGGTCCGCTGGAAGGCCTCCTGCGTGCCGTGCAGGATGGCAATCAGGTTGACCACCGCATCATGTCCGGCCACCAGCCGGGTCAGCGCCGCCTCGTCATGCACATCGGCCGGCACCACATCCAGGGCGGGCAGCATCTGGATGTCCCTGGCGTTTGCTTCATGCCGGGTCGGCACGGTCACCCGCCACTGCAGTTGCGTGAGTTTCTCGCAGACATGGCGGCCCACAAAACCGGTGCCGCCCAGAATCAGTATTTTTTTCATAGCCAATATTAGACGCCTTCAGGTCGGCCGATGCAAAACAGGCCAGCAAAACCGGGCGTTGTTGTAGGCCCCGGCCTGAACAAATCCCGGCTTGTCGGCCTACACTTTCTTGACGGCGGGCTTTACATAATTGACGAATGAATATTTTTGAAGCCTTGCGCACCAGCCACGACACCCAACGCGAGCTGGCGGACAACCTCATCAAGACCTCGGGAGACAGCAAGGAGCGCGACCTGCTGTTCAAGGAGCTGAAAACCGAACTGGCGGCCCACGCGGCGGCGGAAGAGCGGTTTTTTTACGTGCCGCTGATTGCCCACGACATCACGCAGGAGCCTTCGCGCCACGGCATAGCCGAGCACCATGAAATGGACGAGCTGGTAGAAAAACTGGAGAAGACCGATTTCAGTTCCCCGGCCTGGCTGGCGGTTGCCAAAGAGCTGCACCACAAGGTTTTTCATCACCTGAAGGACGAAGAGCAGGGCATTTTCCAGCTTGCCGGCAAGGTGCTCAGCGAAGCCGAGAAACTGTCGCTGGCCAGGGGCTATGAAGGCGAGTTCGTCTCGCAGCGCCTGAAAGCCTGACCCGGCAATTCAACGCCTCTTGGGGGATGGCGGCTCATCCGCAGCCAGCAAGGGTGCAGGCTTTTCGCTGGACCTGACCACCAGGGGCACCACCGCCAGCACACCCAGGGCCAGCACGGTGCCGAGCACGGCGGTGGACTCGCGTCCCATGCCGGCGGCCACGCCGACTGCCGCCGTCAGCCACAGCCCGGCTGCCGTGGTCAGCCCTTTCACGTCATCGAGCCGGTCACCTTTGAGGATGGTGCCCGCGCAGAGAAAACCCACGCCCGCGGTGATGCCCTGGATGACCCGGCTCAGGTCGTCGGCCGCCATGCCGGCCTGTTGTGCCACCAGCACAAACAGGGCGGCGCCCATGGCCACCAGCATGTGGGTGCGCACGCCCGCTGCCTTGCCCTGGTGCTCGCGCTCCCAGCCGAGCAGGCCGCCCAGCAGGGCCGCCACCAGCAGGCGCAGGACGGCGCGTGTCACCTGGGTCGGGTCGGTCAGGTCCGAGAATTCGGCAACGATGGTGTTGCCGACTTGTTGCCACCACGGGTTCATCTGTGCACTCCAGCCTGGAAAGGAGATGTCACTTTAGCCGGGGAGCACGGGCCGGAACATAGGCCAAAACCTACAAAACCTGTCCCACCCCTTGAGCGGCTGGGACAGGCGCTTCAGGGCATCTTCTCGTCGGGCGGTGGTGCCGAAGCGTCACGCGGCCCCACGCTGCCCAGCCTGGCCTTGAGGGACTGCGGTTGTCCGGTCAGCAGCGCTGCGTAGTTGGTGGTGTTGGACAGCACTTTTTTCACATAGTCGCGCGTCTCGCCAAAAGGCACGTTTTCCGCCCAGATGGCCGCTTCGATCACCGGGCCGTTGCGCCAGCTGCGCGGCCGGCCGGGGCCGGCGTTGTAGGCTGCGGCGGCCAGCGCCATCGAGCCGCCGAAGTCGTCGAGCGCGCGCTTGAGGTAAGCCGTGCCGATCACGATGTTGGTGTCGCGGTCGTTGATCTGGCCCGCGGTGAAACCCGTCAGGCCGATATAACGGGCGGTCTCGCGCGCGGTGGCGGGCATGACCTGCATCAGGCCCGACGCGCCGACGCCGGAGCGCGCATCCATGATGAAACGCGATTCCTGGCGGATCAGGCCATACACATAGGCCGGGTCCAGGTTGATGTCGCGGCTGCGCTGGGCCACCGCTTCACGAAACGGCATGGGGAAACGCTGCTCGAAGTCCATCACCGTCTGGGTGCGTTCGCTGGTGTTGATGCAGCGGTCCCAGATGGCGCGGTCGCAGGCGAACTGTGCGGCAGCCAGCAGCTCGCGCTCACCCATGCCGCCGCGCTGGTGCAGGTTGGTGCTGTAGTTCCATTCGCGCACACCCTCGCTGCGCAGGCCGAGGGCGATGGCATACGCGGCGCGGTTCAGTCCGGGGTGCAGGCGTGCCGCTTCCTTTTCCTCCGGCGTGAGGGGGGCCGGCCGCGGTGGGACGGTGATTTTCTGGCCCAGCTCTTCGAGCGCCAGCTGTTCGTAAAACCCGCGCACCGAGGCAATCGATTGCAGCAGCGCCAGGGCTTCTGCGCGCTGTGGCGGTATCGGCGCGCTGGCGACGGCGGCCGGCGCGTTGCTGAGCAGGGCGCGCGCTTTCCAGTAGACCCAGGTCGGGTCCTTGCGTGCGTCGTCGCTCATGGCGTTGATGGCGCCCAGCACCAGCGGCCAGCGCGGCGTGCTGCCGGCGCGCAGGGCGGCGCGGACCTTCCAGCCCAGCATGTCGTCGCTCAGGTCGGTGTCCTTGCTGACCTTGGCGAAGTACCCGAGCGCGTCGCTGCTGAGCCGGGTCGCCGCCTGCTTGCCGATGGCGCCCCAGACCCAGTTGCGTTCCTCAGCCGTGAGTTGCAGTCCCCATTTGTCTTCGACGAAGCGGGCGGCACCATCTGGGTCGCTGGCGGCGAGCTTGACCAGGGCCAGCACGATGATTTCCTTGCGCACCTGCCGGATGGCAATTACCTTGGTGGCGAGGAATTTCGTCGGGCTGCTGTTGAGTTCGGTCACCAGCCCGAGGGCTTCGGGCGCGATGATCTCGACCGCATCGCGGGCGGCGCGCGGGCGATTGGCCTCCATCGCCAGCCTGGCCTTGATCCACACGTCGTGCGTGGTCAGACTCTTGTTGCCGACCAGCCGCGAGGCCGCCGATGTGCAGCCGTCGCTGGCCTCGCGCTGGGCGTACCAGTTCTTGCGGACCTGGTCGGCGTCGCGCGGAACTGCGGCCGGGTTCGTCAGGCCGTCGACCAGCAACGCGTAGCAACGCACGTCCTTGTCGTCGCCCATGCGGTAGTTCGGGTATTCGGCGGCAAAGGCGCCCCAGTCGCGGCGTTGGCCCAGCAGCAGCAGCCAGTCGTTGCGCAGCCGGTCTTCCTGGTAGCTGCCGGCGTAACGCGCCAGAAAATCCTGCACCTCACGCGCGCCGGCTTCGTCCAGCCGCGCCCGCAGTTCCCAGTAGGCGGCCCAGGGCTCCAGCGCATGGCCCTGGGCCAGCTGCAGCAACTGGGCCAGTCTGGCTTTATCGCCGCGCTTGAAAGCCTTGTTCATCTCCAGCAGCACGTCGTCGCCGCGGGCGGTGCTGCTGGTATGGTTGGTTTGTGCCCAGGCGGGCGCAAGCAGCAGACAGGACGACAGGCCGGAAATCAGGGCCTTCAGAATAAATTTGGATAGCATCGGGTCATTATGGACAAATTAACTGCGCGAAGAGACTTGATTGAACAACGCCTGAGCCTGCCCGATCGGCTACAGCGCGCCGATCTGTTGCAACGGGTCATGCGGATATGGCTGGTGGGCCGCGAGGACGCAGTGATTGGGGCCTACTGGCCGATCAAGGGGGAGTTTGATCCGCTGCCCGCGCTGTACCGCTGGCAGGAAGACGCTATTTTAAGTCAGGAGTCCGAAGGAAATCAAGGTCTGGCCCTTGAGGGACGGGCGGAAGCTGCTACTGAAAACATAGCAAACCGGTCGCCGCGCAAGATCGGCCTGCCGGTGGTGAACAAGGTCCACAAAACCCTGACCTTTCACGCCTGGTACCCCGGCTGCCCGATGGAGGAAGACGCTTACGGCATCCCCAAACCCAAGGACACCGAGATCATCGTGCCGACGCTGCTGTTCGTGCCTTGTGTCGGTTACGGACCGGGTGGCTTTCGCCTCGGTTACGGCGGTGGTTTCTACGACCGCACATTGGCAACGCTGCAGCCCAAACCCTTCACCGTGGGGCTGGGTTACAGCCACGGCTGGCTGCCCGACCTGGCGCCCGAGCCGCATGATGTTGCGCTTGATGCAATCCTTAATGACAAAGGGGTGGTTTGGCCGGTGTGAGTTTGTTTTTTTATTTGCTTCACGCTGCGCCTACGATCCTTTTTGGACAGTAGGACGGACTCCCCACTCCCACCCCTAACCCCTCCCTCGCCCCGCTGGGCGATGGAGGGGGACTTCATTTGGCAACGTGTGCTGCAAGCACGTGCAAACACCACTGCCGCTTGACTCCGACCTGATCCGCATTCCTTTCCCCACCCGTCGGGCTTCTGAGCCGAAGGCGAGTTCGAGCGAGACCCCGCTTTTGTCGAGCACCGCAGGCTGCCCCGGAGCGCAGCGCAGGGGACCCAGACCATCGGGTCGCCTTCTCTTTGCTTACTTTCTCTTGGCGAAGCAAGAGAAAGTGAGTCGCCCGCCGGGGCGAGACCCGGCTCGTGGGCACCCCACAAACGGCGGAGACAATCGGGTCTGCTCCCGCCAAAGGTCCTCCTGGGCACACCGCAGCGTGACGCCGGAGATCAGTCGATGTTGTCGACCGTGTCCGGGTCCGGCACGTCGCCAATCGCCTGGCGCGTCAGCGCACTCTGGGCCATCAGCCAGTCGCAGAAAGCCTTGACCTCGGGGCGGACGGCGCTGCGCGTGCCCACGATCAGCCAGTAGGCCATCGGCGACTCCAGCCGCATATGCGGCAGGGGCTCGATCAGGTCGCCCGACGCCAGGCTTTCGGCAATCAGCGGCAGGCGCGCCAGCACGATGCCCTGGCCGGTCAGGGCGGCCTGCACCATCTGGTAGGCGTAGTTGAAGTAGAGCCAGCGTTTGCCCTCCAGCTTGGGGGTGCCGTGAACTTCGAGCCAGCGCCGCCAAGTCAGCCACTCCATGTGGGTGGAATGTGAATCGCCGGCCTCGATCAGCGCGAAGTGCACCAGGTCTTCGGGTTTTTTCAGACGCGGGCTGCTTTTGAGCAGCCAGGGGCTGGCCACCGGTGTCAGCTGTTCGCCGAACAGTCGTATCGCCCCGGCCGGCATGGTGGCTGCGGGACCATAACGCATGGCCATGTCCAGGTCCGAGGTGTCCAGCTCAATGGCGACGTCGGACGCATCAATGCGGATGTCCATGTCGGGGTTGTCGTGCTGGAAGGCTTCGAGCCGCGGGATCAGCCACATCGAGGCGAACGACGCGAACGTGGTGAGCGAAACACTTTTGCGGCCGGCGCTTTGGCGGATCTGCCGCACCGCGCCGTCGATGCGTTCGAGCGAAGGCGAGACGGCACGCAGCAACACGCCGCCGGCGCCGGTGAGCTCCACGGAGCGCGTGTGGCGGTGAAACAGGCTCAGGCCGACTTCCTCTTCCAGCGCCTGGATCTGCCGGCTGACGGCCGACTGGGTCAGCGCCAGTTCCTCGGAGGCGGCGCGAAAGTTCAGGTGCCGGGCGACGGCCTCGAAGGCGCGTAGCTGGCCCGCCGAGATGGGACGGGTGCGCAAATGGGTTTTTGAATGCTGCATGGCAGAAATTGCTGATTAATGCGTTTCAGGAATGAATAGCGTAGCGCGAATTCATTGGACTGCCAAGGGCCGGGGCGCGATCATTCATTCCCATCAACGACTTTTGTCCTTCAGGAGAACAGCATGAACCACCTTCACCTCCATGAGCTGCAGTCATTCGCCGGCACAGACGCGGTGTCGGGCTGCTGGAAACTGGGCGACCATCGGGCATTGACGCTGCGCCCCACACTGCCCGGGGTGTTGCGCATTGCGCATGGCCGGGTGTGGATCACCTTCGACCATGCGCAACTGGACGACGGCGTGCGTGGCGGCGACCATGTCCTGGGCGCGGGAGACAGCCTCCAGCTGCTGCCCGGCCAGGCGCTGGTGATGGAGTCGTGGGAAGCCGCGCAAAATACCGCGGCCTACTTCAGCTGGGATCCGCTGCCGGCCACGGCGGGGCTGGCCATCGCCGAGCGGCGGGCCATGGCGCTGGCCCACAGCCCGCAGTGGCGTGCCGGTGTGCTTCAGCCGCTGCGTGATTTGCGCTTGGCTGCCGGTTTGGCCGCCACCGCGTCTGGCCGCCTGCTGGCCGGCCTGGCGGGCGCCTTGACGGCGACCTTGCTTGCGGTGGTGCCGCGTTTTGCTATTGATTTGATAGCTGGTCGCGCCCGCACTGCCTTGGCTGCACGTGCTTTTAATGCACATTCCAGCGAGAGCCGGGCCCACTGCGCCATCAGCTGAGGCGACTCCATCGCGTCTGCGGGCGCGCTGTAGTAATTCAGCTTCATGGCCTTGCCTTTGGCCTCGTAGACAAAAGGCGCACAGCCCGCGGCTTCAAAAAGGCCGCGGGTTTCTTCGTCCGCCTTGAGCCAGAGGGTGTCTCCCTGGCCGAGGTCGGCCAACAGCGCGATGTTGAGCCCCCCGGTGCTGATGCCGAATCCGCCGAACATGCGGCGTGCCGTGCACGGCCCGACGCTGGCGAGCAGTTCGCAGCAGTAGTGGGCAAAGGACAGGTCGGCGGCCATGGGGAAAGTCTAACGCCGGTGCCGTGCTTCACAATAGCGCATGGCCCGTCCCAAATCCGCCACCCACGAGCTCCAGCGCGAAGCCATCCTCGACGTGGCCGCGCAGTGTTTTGCACAGCGCAGCTACATGGCCGCCAGCATGAACGACATCGCCGCGGCCTGCGGCACCTCCAAGGCCAGGCTGTACCACTACTACGGCAGCAAGGAAGCCATCCTGTTCGACCTGCTGGACCGCTACACCCAGCACCTGCTGGCCATCATCGGTCAGACCGAGGCCAGCGCCCAGCGCAAGAACCTGGACGACCGCGCTGCCCTGCACGAACTGATCCGCAACTTCCTGGACCAGTACGAAAGTTCGGCCACGCGTCACAGCGCCTTGCTGGGCGACACCAAGTTCCTCGGGGACGTGCAGCGCGAGCTGATCCTGGACCGGCAGCGCGACGTGGTGTCGGCCATGACGCGTTTTCTCAAGCGCGCCTACCCGCAGCGCATCACGCCCGCCAACCAGACGGCTGTGACCATGATGCTGTTCGGCATGATCAACTGGACCTTCACCTGGATGCGTCCCGACGGGCCCATGAGTTACCGGGACTATGCCCAGGAGGTGGTTGCCATGCTTGAGCGCGGACTGTCCTGACTGCTGACTGCGGCGCAGAAGGGTTGGGGGCTTTTGGGGGTTTTACTATTCGTAATAAGTTACGTATAGTAAAATTTCAGCGATTCAGGCCGTGCTCTCGGCCCTTCCCCAACGGAGACTTCCCCCATGTCCAAAGCTTTCGCCTCGCAGTCCGACCTCACGGACAAAAAAATCACCTTCGAGCAGCTCAGTGCCCACTGCTGGGCCTACACCGCCGAGGGCGACCCCAACTCCGGCGTGATCATTGGCGACAAGTTCATCATGGTCAGCGATGCGACGGCCACCCCGGCCATGGCGCAGGACCTGATTGCGCGCATCCGCGCCGTCAGCGACAAGCCCATCAAGTACGTGCTGCTGACGCACTACCACGCAGTGCGGGTGCTGGGCGCCAGCGCCTACATCGCCGAAGGCGCGACCGAGGTTATCGCCAGCCAGGGCACCTACGAGCTGATCGTCGAGCGCGGCGCCCAGGACATGCAAAGCGAGATGGAGCGTTTCCCGCGCCTGTTCCGCAATGCCGAAAGTGTGCCCGGCCTGACCTGGCCGACGATGGTGATTGCCGGCGGCAACCCGGTCAAGGGCGAAGTCCCCGGCAAGCTGGTCATCGACCTCGGCGGCGTGAAGGTGCAGGTCTGGCATCCGGGCCCGGGCCACACGCGCGGCGACACGATTGCCTGGGTGGAAGAGGAAAAAGTGCTGTTTTCCGGTGACCTGGTCGAGTACCAGGCCGGCGTTTACACCGGTGACGCCCAGCTCGAAGAGTGGCCCGCCACCCTGGAAGCGTTGCGTGCGCTGGGGGCCGAGGCCATCGTGCCCGGCCGCGGCGAGGCGATGAAAGGGGCTGCCGAGGTGAACAAGGCCATCGACTACACCAAGCAGTGGGTTGAAACGCTGTTTCGTTGCGGCAAGGAAGCAGCTGCCGCGAAGATGGACCTCAAGGCCGCGATGGATCACACCCGCAAGAGCATGGACCCGATTTTTGGCCAGGTCTTCATTTACGAACACTGCCTGCCGTTTGACGTGAGCCGGGCTTACGACGAAGCCAGCGGGATCAAGAATCCGCGCATCTGGACGGCCGAGCGTGACAAGGAAATGTGGGCCGCGCTGCAAGCCTGATCCGGTTTCCCGGCGGCGCGCGGATTAACCTCACAGTTTTTCGCTTCGATCCCCGCAAGCGGGGCCCCTCGCAGGTCGAAAAACTGTTCGCCACGCATCTGGACGGCCGAGCGTGACAAGGAAATGTGGGCGGCGCTGCAACAAGCCTGATTCCATTCAGGCGGCGGTGTCAGGCGTCCAGGTCAAGGCTTGAAAGCAGGGCCAGGAAGGCGGTGATGGCGACCTGGCCGGTCAGTGCTTCCAGCCGGCCCAGTGCATCGTCATCGTCCAGCGTGGTGTAGCCCAGGCTGAAGCGCCGGAACCTGCGCACGGCAAGAGGCCCCTGGTGCACGACCCGCAGGTTGATGTGACGCGTGTCCTGCCGGATGCGCGCCAGTTGCGCCAGAACGTCTTTCTGGCTGCCTTCCATCTGCTCGCAAAAACGCATGCCGTCAAAGATGAGCAGGCCCGTGATGCCCAGCCAGGGGTTGTGCAGGCGGGCTTTCCCGACAATGTCCGCAATGACGCTGGTGGGCGCGTCGGGGGCGAGGGTGCTGACGTAGATGACTTCGTGCAACTCGGCGGTGGGATCGGTATGAGGCATGGGTGCATGCAATATAGCGGTCTGCAGTGGTTGCGGCAATGTGCCTGGCCGGCGGCGGTTTCAGCTGTCCATATCCAGGGTCGATAACAGTGCCAGAAAATGTGCCAGCGCTGCTTCGGCGCCGGCGTCCCGTAGCCGGGCCAGTACATCCACGTCCTCGACAGCGGTGTAAGCGAGGCCAAAATGCCTGAAGCGGCGCTGTGCGAGCGGGCCGTGGTGCAGGATGTCGACATCGACATGCCGCGGATCCTGGCGGATGCGTTCGGTCAGCGCCAGCACCGCCTCGCGGGGCCCCTCGATGTGCTGGCAAAACTGCATGCCGTCAAACACCAGCAGGCCGGTGATGCCTGCGGCCTGGTTGGCCCTGCGTGCCTTGGAGGCGATGTCGGAAATGACCTTGAGAGGCGCGCCCGGGGCGAGGGTGCTGAGGTACAGCACTTCATGCAATTCTGCTACTTTGTTCATGGGTGGCGTGTAATGTAGCCAGCGTGCCGCGACGCGACAACGTCAAAAGACACAGGGTTTCGGTATTAAAATTTTCCGGTGATCATCACGCCGCTCTCCAGTTCCAGCCTGTGTCCCCGGCGTTGTGCAGACTGCGGGTTGCGCAGGATGCAGGCGTTCCAGCCGAACTCCGCGGAGGAACTGGCTTTTATTGAGTCATTCCGCAGCGGCGCGGCCTTTGCCCCGGCCGGCAGCGCCATCATTTCGGAGCAGAACCCCAACGGCAAGCTGTTCACCCTGTATGCCGGCTGGGCCTTCCGCTACAAAACCCTGAGTGACGGGCGGCGGCAGATTCTCAATTTCCTGCTGCCCGGCGACTTCATCGGCCTGCAGCAGGAGTTTGCCGACGGGGCCTCGCACGGTGTGGAGGCGCTGACCGACGCCGCCCTGTGCGTGTTTCCGCGGGACGGCCTGTGGGACCTTTTCCGGCAATTCCCCAGCCTGGGGTATGACGTGACCTGGCTGTCGGCACGCGAAGAAGGCATGGTCGATGAAGGCCTGTTGACGACGGGCCGGCGCAATGCCACGGAGCGGGTGGCGATGCTGCTGATCCATCTCTACCGGCGGGCCGAGCAGTTGGGGCTGGTGCAGGACAGGGCCATGGCTTTCCCCATCAACCAGCAGCACATCGCCGATGCGCTGGGCCTGTCGCTGGTGCACACCAACAAGACCTTGCGGCGCCTGCACCAGCTGGGGCTGCATGAGCTCAAGGGCGGGCAGCTGTCTCTGCTCAACCCCAAGGCATTGCACCGGATTGCAGACTATTACGACCTGCCGATGCGCAAAGTGCCCCTGATCTAGTGTCCTTGTAGGCCGGGTCTGACAGCAAGCGGATGGGCTTGATGACAGGTCTCGCCCACCCGTCTTTTTACGCTAAACCCCAAGGTGTCGTCGATGTGTTGCTGTGACACAGGGACGTTCTGCTTCAGGAGTTTGCCTTGAATAGCAAAAGCATTTCCCCGCCACGCCGTCTGCAGCAACAGCCGCAGTACCCCGCGAACCGGCAGCAGCAGCAAAGCAGTGGTTCCGGTGAATTTCAGCCACGTCGGCTCAGGCAGGCGGGTGAGTCCTCTTCTGCAGCCTTGGCCAACAGCAACCCCCCGCAGCGGTGACGGTCGCTGCCCTGCCATCAAGGATCTATCATGACAAGCGAAAAATCCATATTGCCCCGGCCCGACACGTCCGCGAAGCCAGCGTCAAGGGAGCAGCGGCAGGTGCCGCCCATCGGCGAAGGCAGCTACGAGGGCACACGTGATTACCAGAAAAGCATCCAGACCTACCTGGAAGACGCCGATGTGGCGGCCGACGCACAGGCCGCGCGTCCTGCGGACGCCGCCGAAGCCGAAGCGCTGAAGCAGGCTGAGCAAGAAGGCCTGTCGCACGCCAAGTCCGGGGCCAATAAGGGCGACGAAGGGCGGCGGCCCTGACGGGCGCCTGGGCGTCAGCGCCCGGCGACCAGAATGCCGAAGTCCTGCGCGTAGCCCTGCAGGGTTTGCACCGCCCTCGCGCGTTGTGCCGCCGTGGTGCTGTTGTGCAGGGCCGCAAAGGTTTTGCAGCTGTCGCGTGTCAGCCGCTCTTGGTAGCTGCGGTAAGCGGGGTCCGGCGAATTGACGGCTCGGTCAAAGTAGGCCTGCATGAGCGGCTTGGCTTGCTCGGACGTGGCGCGGCCGGCAATCAGCGGCCCCAGGCTCTGCAAGGCGTCCCGCTGGCGGCGCTGGTATTCGGCCAGCGAAAGCCGCGCGTCAAACACCGACTGCGAAATGCGGCTGCGCAGCACCGCCAGTTGCCTGTCGTCCAGCGTACCGTACAGCATCTCGGCACGGCTGACCGCTTTCTTCTGCCGCCGGTTGATCAGGTCTTCGGGGCTGCCCTCCAGAAAATCGTCGCGGTACTCCGTATTGAGTTTCGAGAATTTCCGCTTCAGGGCCTCCAGCTGCTCCGGCCCCAGCCTACCCACCACGCCGCCCATGGCAGGCGCGGCGCGGTCCGAAATGGCTTGCAGGCGGGTTTTCACCTCCTCAAAGATGCCGCAGGCCCGCGCCTCGTCGATCTCGGCGGGCAGCCAGGCCTTCCATTTCTCCAGTGTTTCGACATAGGCTGGCAGCTGTGTTTGCCGGTGCCATTGATGCAGGCGTGCCAGTTCTTCCCGGACCAGGGGCTTTTGGGTGTCGTCGAATTCGAAGTAGCTGTTGAGCTGCCAGTACGCCAGCTCGGTCGCCTGGTTGTAGGCGAATTTGACCGCACTGCAGGCCAGCAGTGTCCCGCTCAGCAGCAGCACCCCGATAATCTGGGTGCTGCGTTTCAGTTCCGGCCTGGCCGGACGCCACTTTCGAGACCCCCAATTCACAGGAAACTTCATGGCCACTCCAGTTCCAGTTGATGTCGTCATCATGGCCGCGGGCAAAGGCACGCGGATGAAAAGCGCATTGCCCAAAGTGTTGCACCGATTGGGCGGCCGTGCCTTGCTGGCGCATGTGATTGACTGCGCAACGCGGTTATCGGCCCGGCAGGCGGTGGTCATCACCGGCCACGGTGCTGCCGAAGTGGAGTCCGCATGCAACAGAATGGCGCAGGCCGTCGCCGCCGTGAATGCCATGCCCAAACTGCAGTTTGCGCGCCAGGAGCCCCAGCTGGGCACCGGCCACGCGGTGCAGCAGGCGCTGCCACTGCTGGCGGACGACGGTGTCACGCTGGTGCTGTCGGGCGACGTGCCCCTGACCCAGGCCGCCACCCTGCAGGCTCTGCTGGCGCAGTGCGACGGCCAGCGCCTGGCCCTGCTCACGCTCAGCATGGCTGACCCGACCGGTTACGGGCGTATCGTCCGTGCCGGTGCAGAACCCTCCGCCCAGGTGCGCGCCATTGTCGAACACAAGGATGCAACGGATGCCCAGCGCGAGATCCGCGAAATCTACAGCGGCATCATGGCCGTGCCCACGCGTCTGCTGCGCAGCTGGCTGGCCCGGCTGGACAACAAAAACGCGCAGAACGAGTATTACCTGACCGACATCGTGAAGTTTGCCGTTGCCGATGGCGTGGCCGTGGTCGCGCACCAGATCACGGACGCTGCGCAGGTCGCCGGTGTCAACAGCCCGGTGCAACTGGCGGAACTCGAGCGTGTTTACCAGCTGCGCCAGGCCACGGCCCTGATGGAGCAGGGCGTGCGCATCAGCGACCCGGCGCGGTTTGACGTGCGTGGCTCGCTGGCCTGCGGGCAGGACGTGGAAATCGATGTCAACTGCGTGTTCGAAGGCCGGGTGAGCCTTGGTGACGACGTCCGCATTGGCGCCAACTGCTGCATTGCCAACGCCACGATTGCCGCCGGCGCGGTGATCCATCCCTTCACCCACATCGACGGTGAAAAGCTCGGCGTGCAGGTCGGCGCGGGCGCGCTGATTGGCCCGTTTGCCCGCCTGCGCCCCGGCGCGCAGCTGGGCGCCGAGGTGCACATCGGCAATTTTGTCGAAGTGAAAAACTCCACGCTGGCCAAAGGCGCCAAGGCCAACCACCTGGCCTACCTCGGTGACGCCACGGTGGGGGAACGCGTCAACTACGGCGCCGGCAGCATCACCGCGAACTACGACGGCGCCAACAAACACCGCACCGTGATCGAAGCCGACGTGCACATCGGCAGCAACTGCGTGCTGGTGGCCCCCGTCACGATAGGCGCAGGCGGCACCGTCGGCGGCGGCTCGACGATCACCAAGGACACGCCGCCCGGCGCCCTGAGCGTGGCGCGCGGCAAGCAGGTCAACATTGCCAACTGGCAGCGGCCGGTCAAAAACAAGCCCGGCGCCTAGGCGGAGCAGGCCGATCTGGCGGACGTGGCGATGGCTACCGGCCCGCAGGGTCCTGTAAGTATGCTATTTAATTCATAGCTGCTTACGCACGTATCTATTGGGCTAGAAGCAGTTTTGGCTCAAACTTCGAGCGTTTGATGCTGAAAAAGGCCTTCACATTGCGCACATTGATGTCGCTGGTGAACAGGCGCTGCGCGAGCGCCAGGTAAGCCGGCATGTCACGCACATGCACCACCAGGACGAAGTCCGGACCCGGCGAGACGCGGTAACACTGCTGGACGGCGCCGTCGAGCACCACCCGGGCTTCAAATACTTCCTGCTGCTCGGCGCCCTGCCGGTCCAGGGTGATTTCCACCAGCGCCGTCAGGCCGTGGCCCAGGGTGCCGGCCAGCTTGTCGGCGTGGAGGATGGCGACTTCGCGTTCGATCAGGCCGGCGTCACGCAGCCGCTTGATACGCCGCAGGCAGGTGGGCGGTGAGATATGGGCGCGTGCGGCCAGGGCCTGGTTGCTCTGCGAGGCATCGTCCTGCAAGGCTTCAAGCAGTTTGACGTCAATCCCGTCGATGGAAATATTCATTTTTATTCCATATATCTAATGATTAAGGAATATTATTCCATAAATGTATTCTTATGAAATTTAATTTCATTATTATTTGAATTTTGACGATCATGGAAAATTAAAAAGGCATAGCATCCGCCTATTGTTTTTTCAGGAGCGGTTTATGTGCGGCATTGTGGCGTCGGTTTCGACAAGAAATATTGTTCCCATCCTTGTACAGGGCCTGCAAAGGCTGGAGTACCGGGGATATGACTCCTGCGGTGTGGCGGTCTATGCCGACGGCCTGAAGAGGGCGCGCAGCACATCCCGCGTGGCCGAGTTGATGGAGCAGGTGAGCGCTGACAAGCTCGAAAGCGGCACCGGCATTGCCCACACGCGCTGGGCCACGCATGGCGCGCCAGCCGTGCACAACGCCCACCCCCACTTCAGCCATGGCAGCGGGGACGCTGCGCAAAAGCCGGGCCGGGTGGCGCTGGTGCACAACGGCATCATCGAAAACCACGACGAATTGCGTGCAGAGCTGCAGGCCAGGGGTTATGTGTTTGCCAGCCAGACCGACACCGAAGTGATCGTGCACCTGATGGACAGCCTCTACGACGGTGATCTGTTCGAGGCCCTGCAGGCCACCACCGCTCGCCTGCATGGCGCCTATGCGATTGCCGCTTTTTGCAAGGACGAGCCGCACCGTGTGGTGGGCGCCCGTTCGGGCTCGCCGCTGATCCTGGGGGTCGGCAAGGACGGCAGCGAGACCTTTCTGGCCAGCGACGCGATGGCCCTGGCCGGCGTGACCGACCAGATCCTCTACCTGGAAGAAGGCGACATGGTCGACATCCAGCTGGGCAAATACTGGGTCATCAACCGTGACCACAAGGCCGTCCAGCGCGAAGTCAAAACCGTGCAGGCGCACAGCGGCGCGGCCGAGCTCGGCCCTTACCGCCACTACATGCAAAAGGAAATTTTCGAGCAGCCGCGCGCCATCGCCGACACGCTCGAAGGCGTCGAGGGCATCGTTCCCGAACTCTTCGGCGACGACGCCTACCGCGTATTCAAGGACATCGACTCCGTACTCATCCTGGCCTGCGGCACCAGCTACTACAGCGGCTGCGCGGCCAAGTACTGGCTGGAGTCCATCGCCCGGATACCGACGCAGGTGGAAGTGGCCAGCGAATACCGTTACCGCACCTCGGTGCCCAACCCCAGGACGCTGGTGGTCACCATCACGCAAAGCGGCGAAACCGCCGACACGCTGGCCGCGTTGCGCCACGCGCAATCATTGGGCATGACGCAGACACTGACCATCTGCAATGTGTCCACCTCCGCCATGGTGCGCGAGTGCAAGCTGGCCTACATCACGCGCGCCGGCGTCGAAATCGGTGTGGCATCGACAAAAGCCTTCACGACCCAGTTGGCAGGGCTGTTCCTTCTCACGCTGGCACTGGCCCAGAGCAAAGGCCGGTTGAGTGAGCAGGAGGAAGAGGGCCACCTCAAGGCCATGCGCCACTTGCCGGCCGCCCTGCAAGCCGTGCTGGCGCTCGAGCCGCAGGTCATCAGCTGGGCCGAAGATTTTGCAAAGATGGAAAACGCCCTGTTCCTGGGGCGCGGCCTGCATTACCCGATTGCGCTCGAAGGTGCGCTCAAGCTCAAGGAAATCAGCTACATCCACGCCGAGGCCTACCCGGCCGGTGAACTCAAGCACGGCCCGCTGGCGCTCGTCACCAGCGCCATGCCGGTGGTCACCGTCGCGCCCAACGACACCTTGCTGGAAAAACTCAAGAGCAACATGCAGGAAGTGCGCGCCCGCGGCGGCGTGCTCTACGTGCTGGCCGACGCCGACACCAAAATCGAGAGCAGCGACGGCATCCACGTCATCCGCATGCCGGAGCACTACGGCGCCCTGAGCCCGCTGCTGCATGTGGTGCCGCTGCAGTTGCTGGCGTATCACACCGCCGTGGCCCGCGGCACGGACGTGGACAAACCCCGCAATCTCGCAAAGAGCGTGACTGTCGAATGACAGTCGCGGTGCGCGCAGGCGCACTGCGGGGTTTTGGGGGAGCGCTCATGTCGCGTAGCGATGTGATGTGATCACCACCGCCGCACAATCTTGCGAAGAGCGTCACCGTAGAATGATGGGTTTGGGGCGGCATGAAATGCCGCCCGGCGCGGCCGCCAGGTTTTTGGTTTGGGGGAGCTCTCGTGTCGCGCAGCGACGTGATGTGATCACCACAAGCCGCGCAATCTTCCCAAAAGCGTGACGGTGGAGTGAACATGCCCAATACACCAGCCTGCCCCCAGTGCGGCCAGGAAAATACCTACCCTGATGGCGACAACCTTGTGTGCGCCGATTGCGGCTACGAATGGCCGATGGTCGAAAGCGCGGCTGCCGACGACGACACAAGCGCCGTGGTCAGGGACAGCAACGGCAAGGTGCTGGCCGACGGCGATGCCGTGGTGCTGATCAAGGACCTCAAGGTCAAGGGGTCGTCCATCACCCTCAAGATGGGCACCAAGGTCAAGAGCATCCGCCTGGTCGGCGGCGACCATGAGGTGGATTGCAAGATGGACGCCGGCAGCTTCATGCTCAAGGCGTGTTACCTCAGGAAGGCTTGAGGCCACAGGCCTGACGGGCTGCCTGGCCGTTTCGTTCAGTGATGGTGCCCGTGCTCGCCGTGCACATGGCGGTGGGCAATTTCTTCTTCAGTGGCCTTGCGCACGTCGGTCACCGTCAGGCTGAAACGCAGGGCCTTGCCGGCCAGCGGGTGGTTGCCGTCCATCAGGACCGTGTCGCCCTTGATTTTTGTCACGGTGAAGGCATGCACCTTGCCGTCGTTGTCGCGGCCTTCGAGCTGGCCGCCGACTTTCACGCCGGGCGGGAACTGGCTTTTGGGAATGGTGCGCAGCAGCGCCTCATCACGCAGGCCAAAGGCGTCTTCGGGCTGCAGTTCCAGCGTGGTTTGGTAGCCGCGCGTTTTTCCTTCCAGCGCTTCCTCGATCCTGGGCAAGGTGTTGCCATAACCTCCGTGCAGGTAAACCATGGGCTCCTTGCTTTCTTCAATCAGCTTGCCCCCGATTTCGGAGACCTTGAAGCGCAGGGTGACGGCGGTGTCTTTTTCGATGTTCATGGCGGGTCTTGGTGGGATGACAAACCGCCATTTTCGCGCAAAGACGGCCGGGCTCGGCTTCTCAGTGCAGCAGCTTGTCGGCTTCGGACGCCAGCGCGGCGGAAATCGAGTCCAGCACGGCCGACTCCAGGTTCCAGCAGTGCCAGAACAGCTGCACCGGCAGCGTGTGCTGGGGCGCGACATTGACCAGCTCGCCGTCGTCGATCAAGCCGCGTACGAGAAGCTCCGGCAACACGCTGACACCCCATCCTGCCAGGGCGGCACGCAGTTGCCCCTCGGAGCTGGGAACAAACAGCTGGCTCAGCGAAACCCGCTTGAGGCCGACAGCCCGGGCGACAAACTCGCTTTGCATGTCGTCCTTGCGGTTGAAAGCCACATAGGTGAGGGCGCGGAAATTCGAAGCGTCCAGCCCGCCGGGCAGATGGTTTTTTGCATAAGCCGGCTCGGCCACGGCGACATAGTTCATGGCACCGAGCTGGGCCACCTTGCAGCCGCGCAGGGCCTGCTTCAGGGTGGTGACGCAACCCAGCACATGGCCCTGGCGCAGCCAGTCGTGCGTGAAATCCTGGTCGTCGACGATGATCTCGACCGGCAGACCCTGCCTGACCAGGCCGGTCAGGGCGTCGAGCGCCCAGCTGGCAATGCTGTCCGCATTGACCGCAATCGAGATGCGCTCTTCCTCGCGCACGCCGCCCGACAAGCCCGGCGCCAGCTCCTTGAGGTCGCGTTCCAGGTCGGCGCGTATCAGGCGCAGCTGCCGGGTGTGTTTGAGCAGCAGCTTGCCGGCCGAGGTGGCCTTCAGCGGCCGGCTGCGCACGATCAGGATGGCGCCGACCTGGCCCTCCAGCACCCGCAGGCGCTGCGAGATGGCCGATTGCGTGACGTTCAGGCGCTGGGCGGCGCGCTCGAAACCGCCTTCTTCAACAATGGCGGCCAGGCATTCGAGGGCAAGGGGATCGTACATAGGCTTATTAGCCTTCCTAATGATTTGCCAAAGAGTTTAACGAGGCTGTTAATTTGCGGCAAGCTCATCCAGACTTGGGCCTGCTCACACTATTTATGCAAGGTGCGTTGCGAGTCAAAAAAGTCATGCGCGAGGCGCAAAACGCAGCCGGGCTGACGCCCGGCCAGGCTTTGCAACGCTGCGCATGGCCTTTTTGGCCGCAACCCGAAGGGAACATGGTTAAAACAGCACCACTCGTCGTTGTACTCCTAGCCCAGCCGCCCAGGCTGAGCGTCGTCGCGCGCCTAGATTGGCGCTGTTTTAACCACGTTCGCACTTGTATAAATAGTGTGAACAGGCCCTAGCCCATGAAAATCATTGTTTTGGGCGCGGGAATCATCGGTGTCAGCACGGCCTGGCATCTGGCCCAACGCGGGCACGAGGTGACGGTGGTCGAACGCCAGAGCGGCGCTGCCATGGAAACCAGTTTTGCCAATGCGGCGCAGATCTCCGTCAGCTACTGCGAGCCCTGGGCCAACCCGGAGGCGCCGGCCAAGCTGCTGAAATGGATGTTTCGCAAGGACGCACCGCTGTTGTTCCGGCCCCGGCTGGACTGGCGCCAGTGGCGCTGGGGCCTGCAGTTTTTAAGCCAGTGCACCGACGCGGCCTTTCGCCGCAACGTCGAGCAGATCGTGGCGCTGGGCGTCTACAGCCACGTGGCCCTCAAGGACATTGTGCAGGGCACCGGCATAAGCTACAACCGGCTGGAGCGCGGCATCGCGCATTACTACACCGACCAGAAGTCATTTGACGCGGCAGCGCAGGCCGCCGCGCTGATGCGGGGTTTCGGCGTGGACCGCCGGGTGGTCAACCGCAGCGAGCTGTTCGAGATCGAACCGGCCTACCGCTCGTTTGCCGATCCCATCGTGGGCGGCACCTACACCGCCAGCGACGAAAGCGGGGACGCGCGGGTGTTCACCCAGGAGCTGGCGCAACGCTGCGAAGCGTCCGGCGTGCGGTTTGTCTATGAACACGACATTGTGCAGCTGGAGAAAACCGCTGGCGAGATCAGCGCGGTCCAGCTCAGGAAACGCAGCACCGGGGAGTTGCTGGCCTGGCAGGCCGATGCCTTCGTCGTGGCCTGCGGTTCCTGGTCGGCACCCTTGCTGCGCACGGCGGGCGTGGATCTGTCCATCTATCCCGGCAAGGGCTACAGCGCCACCTTCAAGCTGCTCAAGCCCGAACTCGCGCCCTGGGTCAGCACCATCGACGACGAGGTCAAGTGCGCCATCAGCCGTCTTGGCGACACCCTGCGTGTCGCCGGCACCATCGAGGTGGCGGGTTACGACCTGTCGCTGGACACGCCGCTGGCCCGGGCGCGTTGCCAGATGCTGGCTGACCGCATCGAGCAGGTGTTGCCGGGCGTGTGCGACACCCGCAATGAGGCACAGGGCGGCCAGCCCAACTTCTGGACAGGCCTGCGCCCCGCCACCCCGACCAACATTCCCTGCATCGGCAGGACAAAGGTCGGCAAGCTCTGGGTGAACGCCGGCCACGGCACGCTGGGCTGGACCCACGGCGCCGGGTCGGGCAAGGCCATTGCCGAGCTGATCGACGGCCAGCGGCCGGAACTGGGGTTTGGCTTTCTCGGGGTTTGATCCCTACTTAGCAGGGCTATACGGGTGAGGTATGCCGGCCGGGCTCACCGGCAGGCAGAATCAGCGCATCAAACGCACTGTCCTGTTGTGAAACCTGTCCGCTCCCACCTGTCCCCTGTTTTGGCCTGCCTGGCCCTGGCCGGCGCCGTCCCGTCCAACGCGCAGACACTGGCACCCATCAGCGTCACCGCCACCCGCACCGAACTGCCGCCCTTCGACGTGCCGGCCTCGGTGGATGTGGTCGATGGCGAGCGCATCCGCACCGATGGGCGGGCACAGCTCAACCTGTCGGAAAGCCTGGCGCTGGTGCCCGGCCTGCTGGCGCGTGACCGGCAGAACCAGGCGCAGGACCTGCAGCTGTCGGTGCGCGGCTTTGGCGCACGTTCGACCTTTGGCGTGCGCGGCGTGCGCCTGTATGTGGACGGCATTCCCGCGACCATGCCCGACGGCCAGGGCCAGCTCTCGCACATCGATCTGGCCTCGGTCGGACGCCTGGAAGTATTGCGCGGCCCGTTTTCGGCGCTGTACGGTAACTCGTCGGGCGGTGTTTTGCAGGTCTTCACCGAAGAAGGCCAGGGCCGCCCGGTGGTGAGCAGCAGCGCGGCGACGGGGTCCCATGGCCTTCGGCGTTTCGACGTCAAGGCCGGCGGTGCCGCCGGGGTCCTGGGGTACGTTCTGAGCGCCAGCCGCCTGAGCACCGGGGGTTATCGTGCGCACAGCGCCGCCGAACGCGAGGGGGCCAACCTGCGGCTGGACTGGGCGCTGGACAGCGATCGCAAGCTGACCCTGCTGGCCAACACGGTGTCGGTGCAGGCGCAGGACCCGCTGGGCCTGAGCCGCGCGCAGTTCGATGTCGCGCCACACAGTGCCGATGCCTCGGCGACCACCTTCAACACCCGCAAGACCGTGCGCCAGAGCCAGCTCGGCGCGGTCTACGAGCAGCGGGTCGATGCTGACCACCAGCTGCGGCTGATGGTGTACGGCGGCGAGCGCGCCACCACGCAGTTCCAGGCCATCCCCACGGGCGTGCAGGCCAATCCGTTGCACCCCGGCGGCGTGATCGGCCTGGCGCGCGACTACGGCGGGCTGGACCTGCGCTGGACCAGCCGCACCCTGTTGGCGCAGCGCCCGCTGGAGATCGTCGGCGGCCTGGCGTATGACGCGATGAAGGAAACGCGGCGCGGCTGGCAGAACTTCCAGGGAACAACACCAGGCGTGCAGGGCGCCGTGCGGCGCGAGGAAGACAACCGCGTCACCAGCCTGGACCCCTACCTGCAAGCCACCTGGAAGCCCGCTGCGCACTGGACCGTGAATGCCGGGGTGCGCCACAGCCTGGTGCGTTTCAGTTCCGCCGACCGCTACATCGTCGGGACCAATGGCGACGACAGCGGCAGCGTGCGCTATAGCGCCACGCTGCCGGCGGCCGGTATCACGTATGCGCCGTCGGCGCAGTGGCGTGTGTACGTGGCCGCCGGCCGCGGTTTCGAAACGCCGACCTTCAACGAGCTGGCTTACCGGCCGGCCGGCACCGGGCTGAACTTTGCGCTGCGCCCGTCACGCAGCGACAACCTCGAAGCCGGCGCCAAGTGGCGCAGCGCCGCCGGAGCAACGCCACGCATCGAGGCCACGGCGGCTGTCTTTCATACGGCGACGCAGGACGAGATCGTTACGCAGTCCAATGTCGGCGGCCGCAGCACCTTCCGCAACGCCGGTGCCACGCGCCGGCGCGGGCTGGAGCTGGCAGGCAGCATCGTGCCCGCACGCGACTGGCTGGCGCAGCTGTCCTACACCTTGCTGGACGCCAGCTACCGCGACGCCTTTGCCTGCCCGGTCAACGCCAGCCTCTGTCCAGGAGGCGTGGTGGCGGCAGGCAACCGTCTCCCCGGCACCGCTCGCCACGCACTGGCCGGCGAGTTTGGCTGGCGGCCGTCCACCGGCTGGCGTGCCGGTATTGACGCGCGTTACCTCGGCAGCGTGGCCGTCAACGATGTCAACAGCGATGCAGCGGCGTCTTTTGTCACGCTGAGCGCCCATGTCGGCTATGTGGCCGAGATCCAGCGCTGGACCCTGTCGGCTGCGGCCCGCATCGACAACCTGACCGACCGCCGCTACGCGGGCTCCGTCATCGTCAATGAAGGCAATGGCCGCTATTTCGAACCGGCCGCCGGCCGCAATCACGTGTTGAGCGTGTCGGCGAATTACCGGTTTTAGGCGGCGCGGCACAATAGCCGCTCCCGCACAACGCACCGACTTTTCCCCATGCACACCACCGCCCTCGTCCTGTTCTCCGGTGGGCAGGACTCCACCACCTGCCTGGCACAGGCGCTGTCGAAATACGAGCGTGTGGAAACCGTGGGTTTCGACTACGGCCAGCGCCATAGCGTGGAGCTGCAGGCGCGCCTGGTGGTGCTGCGCGAGATCAGGGCGCAGTTTCCGCAGTGGGCGTCCAGGCTTGGCGAGGATCATTTTCTCGACCTTGCCGTGCTGGGGCAGGTCAGCGAGACCTCACTGACACGCGACACGGCTTTCAAGATGGAGAGTTCGGGCCTGCCCAACACCTTTGTGCCGGGGCGCAACCTGCTGTTCCTGACACTGGCGGCGGCGCTGGCCTATCGGCGCGACCTGCAGGTACTGGTCACCGGGGTCTGCGAGACCGATTTTTCAGGCTACCCCGACTGCCGCGACGACACCATGAAAGCCATGCAACTCGCCTTGTCGCTGGGCATGGACAAACGTTTCCTGATCGAGACGCCGCTGATGTGGATCGACAAGGCGGCCACCTGGGCGCTGGCCGAGGCGCTGGGCGGCCAGGCGCTGGTGCAACTCATCATCGAACACACCCACACCTGCTACCTCGGCGACCGGGAGCACCGCCATGCCTGGGGTTATGGCTGCGGCCAGTGCCCGGCCTGCGAGCTGCGCCTGCGGGGTTATGCGGCCTATGCGGCCGCGCTGTCGAAGCCGTAGTCGCGTTCAACGCGGGCGATGCGCGTCTTGTACCGGCGGTACCAGTCACTGCGCCCCGTCTTTTGCGCCACCAAATGCTCGGCGTTGGTCTTCCAGGCCCGTATGGCCTCCAGGCTCTCCCAGTAACTGACGGTGATGCCGACACCTTCCCGCGCCGATTCCACGCCCAGAAAACCCGGCTGCTGCGCGGCCAGTTCGACCATGTGTTCGGCCATGGCGCCGTAGCCTGCGTCCACTTCGGTGCGCAGGGAGGTGAAGATCACGGCGTAGTAGGGGGCTGGCGGTGTGGCGGCGATCATGCGGATGTCTCCTTGAGCTGGTACAGCGCTGTCGCGCCTTCGGGTTGTTTCTCCAGTTCCCAGCGCTTGCCGTGAAACGCGGCGACCGTGGGGCGGTGCGCTATGGAAACAATAGCGCCTCCCGCTTGCCTGGTTTGGGCCAGCAGCCGTTCATACAGTGTTTTTTCGGCGTCCTCGTCGAGCGCGCTGGTGGCTTCGTCGGCAAACAGCCAGGCCGGCTTTTTCAGCAGCACGCGGGCAATCGCCAGGCGCTGCTGCTCCCCGCCAGAGAGTTTCTGGCTCCAGGCGTCTTCATCGTCCAGCCGGTGCATCAACTTCGGCAGCAGCGCGTCTTCCAGCGCCTGCCGCAGTTGTGCGTCGCTGTAGCTCGCGGCCGGCTGCGGGTAGGCCAGCGCGTCGCGCAGGCTGCCGTTCGGGAAGTAGGGGCGCTGAGGAATGAACATGGTGTTGGCCGGCAGACGGGTAGAGCCGCGGCTGAAGGGCCAGATGCCGGCCAGCGCGCGAAACAGCGTCGATTTGCCGCTGCCCGACGGGCCCTTGATCAACACGTTCTCGCCGGCTTCGGCATGCAGCGAAACACCTTCCAGCAACACCGCTCCGGTGGGCAGCGCCAAGGTCAGGTCCTGCGTGTCCAGGCTGGTGGCGGATTCGTCGGTTGCTACTGAATTCATAGCTGTCTGCGCTTGCCGCGCCTGGGCCAGGGCCGTAAAACTCTCTTCAAAACTGGTGAGACGGTCGGTTGTGGCGCGCCAGGCGGCCAGGCTGCTGTAGTTGTCGACAAACCAGCTCAGCGAGTCCTGCACACGGCCGAAGGCCGACGAGATCTGCATCAACTGGCCGAGCTGGATGGCACCGCTGAAAAAGCGCGGGGCGGCCACCACAAAGGGAAACACCACGGCGGCCTGGCCGAAGAAATTGGTGAACCAGATCAGGTTTTTCTGTTTCTTGATCAAGGTCAGGTAGTTGCCCAGCACGGTGGAAAAACGGCCTTCCAGGTGCACGCGCTCGACCGCCTCGCCCTTGTCGAGCGCAATCGATTCGCTGTATTCGCGCACCCGCACCAGGTGGTGGCGGAAGTCGGCCTCGTAACGCTGCTGCAGGAAGTTGAGCCGGATCTGCGGCCGGCCGATGTAGTGCGTGATGATGCTGCCGGCGGCGCAGTACAGCACCGCCATCCAGACCATGAAGCCGGGAATGTTGAAGCTGGTGCCGCCCAGCGTGAAGCCAAACGGCCCCGACAGGCTCCACAGGATGCCGACAAAACTCAGCAGCGTCACCACGGCGTTGAGCAGGCCCATGCTCAGGGAGATGGTGTAGGTGGTGAACAGGTTCAGGTCTTCCTGGATGCGCTGGTCGGGGTTGTCCGGTGCGGCCGTGCCATTGCCGCCATTGCCATTCGCGCCATGACTCGCATAACGGGCCAGCTCCATCCGGTAGAAGGCATGGTCGGCCAGCCAGCGCTGCAGGTAGTGGGCCGTCATCCAGGCGCGCCAGCGTATCTCCAGCAGCTGCGTCAGGTAAAAGCGATAGACCGCGATGATGATGAAGGCAAAGGCCAGGTAGGTGAAGCGCCCGAGCTGCTCCCAGAACACCGGCTGGTTCTTGTCCTGCAGCGCGTCGTAGAACACCCGGTTCCACTCATTGATCAGCACCAGCATGTACACCGCGCCGAGGTTGAGCAGCACGATGGCGACCAGCAGCCCGCGCGCCTTCCATTTGTCCTCGGATTCGAAGTAGGGCCGTGTCAGCGCCCAGGCCTTGCGGCAGAAATCCTTGAAGGCGGCTAACTTGCCGTGCACGGCGGGGACCAGGGGCGTCAGGGGCATGGGAGTCATCCTTGGGTGCGGAAATGGAAGCCAGTGTAGTGCCGCCTGTCGCACGAGTGAATGGCCGTAGCGCGGGAATTCGCTAGGATGCCGGCATGAACACCTCCACGCCCCCTTCCCCCGAAGGCAGCATAGATTGCGCCGTGCGCGGCCCCTTGCTGCTGATCGCCATCAACCGCCCGGCCAAGCGCAACGGCTTCACGCCGAAGATGTTTCGCGAGCTGGGCCAGGCATACACCCGCCTCGATGACGACCCCGCCTTGCGCGTGGGCGTGCTGCATGCGCTGGGCGATCACTTCACCGCCGGGCTGGACCTGCCGACGATTGCGCCGCTGATGCAGCGCGGCGAAAAAGCCGTGCCGCTGGGCCTGGTCGATCCGCTGGACCTGGGCATGGAAGGGTACCGGCGCCGCAGCAAACCCATGGTGGTCGCTGTGCAGGGCATCACCTACACCCTGGGCATCGAGCTGATGCTGGCGGCCGACATTGTGGTGGCCGCAGACGACTGCCGGTTTTCACAGCTCGAGGTCAAGCGCGGCATCATGGCCACCGGCGGCGCCACGCTGCGCATGGCCGAACGTGCCGGCCTGGGCAATGCGCTGCTGCACCTGTTGACCGGCGACGAGTTTGGCAGTGCCGAAGCTCTGCGGCTGAACTTCGTGCAGAAGGTGGTGCCCGCCGGTCAGGTCCTGGACGAGGCATTGCAGATTGCCGAGGCCATTGCCGCCCAAGCGCCGCTGGCGGTGGTGGCCACGCGAAAAAATGCACTCAAGGCGGTGGAACACGGCCCGGTGCTGGCCATGCAGGACTTCATCGCGGTGCAGCAAGGCCTGTCGCGCAGCGAAGACGCGGCTGAAGGTGTGCGTTCGTTTGTGGAAAAGCGGCCGGCGAAGTTTGTGGGGCGTTAGGCTTTATCTGTCATCCCGGGCGTGACCCGGGATCCATGCCGCATGAACTACCGGCCTGTCAGTCTGCAGGCATGGATTGCGGATCAAGTCCGCAATGACAAACCTTTGGCAATGCGGTCTCACGACAGCTGGTTGGACACGCCGCTGACCACATGGCCGGAAGGCACATGCTGCGAGGCTGAATCGACATGGCCGGTCTGGTCGTCGAAGAAAAAGTCGGGCTCGAACTCGCGCAAAAACTCGCCCTTGGCCAGTCCGCCGAGGAACATGGCTTCGTCAACCTCGATGTTCCAGTCCATCAGTGTGCGGATTGCGCGCTCGTGCGCCGGCGCGCTGCGCGCCGTGACCAGCGCCGTGCGTATGCGCATGCGCGAGGTGCCGACCTGCTGCAGGCGGTGCAGCGCTTCGAGCAGCGGCTTGAAAGGCCCGGCCAGCAGCGGCTGCGTGGCCTTGTCGCGTTCATGCGCCTGGAAGGCCGACAGGCCCTGCGCCTGGAACACACGTTCGGCCTCGTCGGAAAAAATCACCGCGTCGCCGTCGAATGCGATGCGCACTTCATGGGGGTGCTGGTCGCTGGCATGGGCCGACTGCGGATAGACCTGCGCGGCCGGCACGCCGGCCGCCAGCGCCTCGCGCACATCGCTGAGGTGGGTCGACAAAAACAGGTTGGCATGCAGGGGTTTGAGGTAGCGCCACGGCGGCTCGCCACGGTTGAAGGTGCCGCGCTGGATGGCCAGGCCGTAATGCTGGGCCGAGCGGAACACACGCATGCCGGAGACCGGGTCGTTGCGCGAGAGGATCACCACTTCGACGCGTTGTGCCAGCTTGGCCGAAGGCGAGGCGTCGTCCAGGCTGTCGGGCGCGTCGTTGAAAGCCAGCAGCTTTTTGACCAGCGAAAAAGCCACGCCGGGTTTGGCCGGCACGTCGAGCCGGTCCAGCTGCAGCTGCATGTAGGCGGCGTCACGCTTGGTGCCGGGCGCGGGCGGCTGGCCCAGGCCGTCCTCGAACACCCGGTTTTCTTCCTCGAAATCAAACAGCGCGCGCGATGAAATCGCGACCACCAGTTGTCCGTCCAGAGTTGCTGCCATGGGTTTACCTGTTTACTGCGGGGGTGGAGTCAACGATAGCTCAAGTGTGCGCCATTGTCCGCAGGCCACGCTCTCAAGCGGCCACTGGTCGGCCCGCGTGACCTCGCGCACGCCGCAGGCCAGCAGCTGCGCGGCGCGGATGATGCCGGCGTGGGTGATCCAGACGGTGTCCGGCCCGGCCGGCAGTTCGTCGAAAACCTGGGCCACGCGCGCCATCACGGCGCGCACGCTTTCGCCGTGGCCGCCGACGGCGTGGCCGGCAAAGTCGGCCATCCAGGCGTCGAAGTCGCTGCGCATGATGTCGCTCCAGCGCCGGCCTTCCCAGGCACCGAAGTTCATCTCCTGCAGCCGGGCGTCGGTTTGAAAGGTCAAATCCGGCCGCAGCCCAATCAGCGCCTGCGCAAGTTGCTCACATCTTTGTAGCGGCGAGGTGCTGATCTGCGCGCCAGCGGGAAGCACGTCGGCCAGGGAGGCAGCGCTTTGCTCCGTCGCCTCCCGGTCCGCCGCCACATCCAGCGCGCCGTAACAGGTGCCCGGCGCCAGCAGGACCTGCGCGTGGCGCACCAGCCAGAGGGTCATGCCGTTACACCGTTCGGGCTGAGCTTGTCGAAGCCTGTCCTGAGCTCGACGCAGGGCCCTTCGACTGGCTCAGGGCGAACGGGAAAAATGCCTGCCAAGCTGACTACAAGGCGATCGCCAGGCCGAGGTAAAAAGCGATCTCGCAGACCTGCTGCGTGGCGCCCAGGCAGTCGCCGGTGAAACCCTGCAGGCGGCGCGAGAACAGGCGGCCCATCCACAGCAGGCCGAGCACGGAGAAGCTGCAGGCCACTATCAAAGTCATAGCTGAAAGCGCATAACTGGCAAGGGCCAGGGCCGAAAATGACCATACAAACGCCACCGCCACGCTGGCCAGCGTGATCTGGTCGGCCAGGGGTTTGGACTTGGAGCCCGCGGCATCGCCGACATGCGGCAGCACGCGGATCAGCAGCAGCGGCAGGGTGCGCGAGACCACATGCGCGGCAAACAGGGCCGCGGCGACCAGCCAGCCGTCCAGGGGCAGGTCGGGAGCTTCTTCCATGCCGGACAGGGCGCTTTCGACCGAGCCGAGCAGCGCCACCAGCGCCACCTTGGCCAGCAGTGCGAGCACCAGCGCCATCGCGCCGAAAGCGCCGACGCGTGAGTCCTTCATGATCTCCAGGGCGCGGTCCCGGTCGTAACTGCCACCCAGCCCGTCCGTCACGTCGGCCAGCCCGTCTTCGTGAAAGCCGCCGGTCAGCAGCACCGTTGCCACCGTGGACAGGACGGCGGCCACCAGCGGTGCGAAGTCGGTGGGTGGCAGCAGCGCCATCAGCAGGCTGTACACGCCGGCCGCCACGGCGCCGACCAGCCAGCCGATGCCGGGGAAATGCGCGGCACTGGCGCGCAGCATGGCCGGGCTGTAGCCGGTCCACGCCGCCAGCGCGCCGGTGACCGGAATGCGGGTGAAAAACTGGACGGCCAGCAGGTAGTGGCGAATGAACTGGAGCATGTCTAACTCTTCCCGCTGACCCCGGCCGAATCAAAACTCGCCATCTCTGCCATGAACAGCGCTGCCGATTGCAGCAGTGGCCAGGCGAGCAGCGCGCCCGTGCCTTCGCCCAGGCGCATGTCCAGGTTGAGCAGCGGCACAGCCTTCAGGTGGGCCAGCAGCAGGTGGTGGCCGCGCTCGGCCGAGCGGTGGCAAAACACCAGGTAGTCCTGCACCTGCGGCACGAGGGCGCGCGCCACCAGCGCGGCGGCACCGGCGATAAAGCCGTCGACCAGCACCACGCGGCGCTCGCTGGCCGCCTGCAGCATGGCGCCGGCCATCATGGCGACTTCGAAACCGCCCAGCGCCGCCAGCACGGCCAGCGGCTCATGCACATCGGCGTGGCGGGCCAGGGCGCGCGTGAGCACCGCCTGTTTGTGGGCCAGCTGCGCATCGTCCAGGCCGGTGCCGCGCCCGACCACGTCGCCGATCGGCAGGCCGGCCAGCCGGGCCAGCAGCAGGGCGGCGGGCGAGGTGTTGGCAATGCCCATCTCGCCAAAGGCCACGACGTTGCCGGACAGGCCCTGCATGACATCCATGCCGGCCTGCAACGCGGCGTGGGCCTGCGCGAGCGACATGGCGGGACCCTCGCACATGTTGTTGGTGCCCGGGGCAATTTTTCGCTGCTGCAGCTGCGGGTGGTCGGCCAGGTCGGCGGCCACGCCGGCGTCCACCACCTGCAGGGCAAAACCGTGCTGGCGCGCAAACACATTGATCGCGGCGCCGCCGGCCAGCATGTTGCCCACCATCTGCAGCGTCACGGCCTGCGGAAAGGCCGATACGCCCTCGCTGGCAATGCCGTGGTCGGCGGCAAACACCACCATTTGCGGCGACTGGAACGTGATGGCCTCGCTGCGCTGGATCAGGCCGAGCTGCAGCGCCAGGGCTTCGAGCTGGCCGAGCGCGCCCAGCGGCTTGGTTTTCTGGTCGATCTTGTGCTGTAGCCGGGCGGCCAGCGCGGCGTTGGCGGTCGGTTCAATCGCGGGCAGGAAAAATGTCTTGTGGTCGGTCATCGGTGATTTTCTGGAGGCAGGCGGGGCAAAAGCAGGAGGCTCCCGCCGTGCCGGTTGTGGATGATGGGGTGGACGGCACCGGCATGATGTGAGGCAGCTTGACGCACCAGCATTCCGTGTCCCCTCCCACCATGCCGCAGCGAAAAGCGGCACCGCAACGGGGGCATGATGAATTGGAGGGAGCGGATGCGCCTGCCGCAGTCATGGCCAGGCCTGTCAGCTTTGCAGAAACAGCCGGTAGACCGGGTTGTCGGTCTCTTCCACATGCGGGTAGCCCAGGGTGTCGAGAAAGGCCTTGAAAGCCTTGTTGTCGGCCTTGGGGACCTGCAGGCCGACCAGGATGCGGCCATAGTCCGCGCCCTGGTTGCGGTAGTGGAACAGGGAGATGTTCCAGCCCGGTTTCATGGCGCCGAGGAACTTCATCAATGCCCCCGGCCGCTCGGGAAATACAAAACGCAGCAGGCGTTCGTTTTTGGACAGCGCGGTGTGCCCGCCCACCATGTGGCGGATGTGTTCCTTGGCAAGGTCGTCATGGGTCAGGTCCAGCGACTTGAATCCGTGTTTGCTGAAGTTGCCGGCGATTTTTGTGCTCTCGCCCTTGCCGTGGGTGGTCAGGCCGACAAACACATGGGCCTGACTGGCGTCGCTGATGCGGTAGTTGAACTCGGTCACGCTGCGCGGGCCGCCCGGCAGCTCGCCAATCAGTTCGCAAAAGCGCCGGAAGCTGCCGCGCTCCTCGGGAATCGTCACCGCGAACAGCGCCTCGCGTTCCTCGCCGACCTCGGCACGCTCGGCGACAAAACGCAGGCGGTCGAAATTCATGTTGGCGCCGCACAGGATGGCCGCGTAGGTCTCGCCTTTGGTCTTGTGGGTAGCCACGTACTGCTTGATAGCGGCCACACTCATGGCGCCCGAGGGCTCAACAATGCTGCGCGTGTCGATGAAGACGTCCTTGATCGCGGCACACACGGCATCGGTGTCCACCGTGATGAATTCATCGACCAGTTCGCGGCTGATGCGGAAGGTTTCCTCGCCCACCAGCTTGACGGCCGTGCCGTCGGCGAACAGGCCGACGTCGGGCAGCGTGACACGTTTGCCGGCGCCGACCGATTGGGCCATCGCGTTGGAATCGTTCATCTGCACGCCGATGATCCTGACCTCGGGACGCACGGCCTTGATGTAGTTGGCGACGCCGGAAATCAGCCCGCCGCCGCCGATGGCCACAAACACCGCGTCGAGCGAGCCTTTGCCGATGGTCTGGATCTGGCGCAGGATTTCCATGGCGATCGTGCCCTGGCCGGCAATCACGTCCGGGTCGTCGAACGGGTGCACAAAGGTCAGGCCGTTTTTTTTCTCCAGCGTGACGGCATGCAGGTGGGCGTCCGAGTAGCTGTCGCCGTGCAGGATCACCTCGCCGCCGAGCGCCCTGACGGCATCGACCTTGACCTGCGGCGTGGTCACCGGCATCACGATCATCGCGCGTGCGCCCAGCTTGTGCGCGCCGAGTGCCACGCCCTGCGCATGGTTGCCGGCCGAGGCGCAGATGACGCCTTTTTTGAGCTGGGCGGGGCTCAGGTGCGCCATCTTGTTGTAGGCGCCGCGCAGCTTGAAGCTGAACACCGGCTGCTGGTCTTCGCGCTTGAGCAGCACGGTGTTGTGCACCCGGCGGCTGAGGTTTTTCGCCGGCTCCAGGGCGGACTCCACCGCCACGTCATACACGCGTGCGGTCAGGATTTTTTTCAGGTAGTCAGCGGGCGTGAGCGCCCCGGCGGAGGAGGGCCGAGGGGTGCCGGGTGAACGGCGGGGAGCGGGTTTGGGGGGGGTGGGCATGTGTTTTCTCGCAACCCGACATCATAGTAGGCAAGAAAAAAGGCCCAGACCTTGCGGTCTGGGCCTGTAAATCCACCCTTTCAGGGATGGAGGAGACAACCATTGCATGAAAAAAACTGTCTTCATGCGATGATTTCAGTATAGCGGAGGCATGTTGCACTGCAACAATGTTTTGTTGTGAAAAATAAACACTCGCAGCTACTTTTGACAACTATTTCTGACTTTTGAGGATGGTATTTCATGGAATGCACAGTGAGCTGGACCGGCCTCCACACCGCCACGGGGACAACAACAACTTCTGGCTCGGCCATGAGTTTTCTGGCAACCACCGGTAGCGGCCACACGCTGGTGATGGATGGCGCGCCCGACGCCGCCAAGCCGGAAAACGGCGGCGCCAACCTGGCGCCGCGCCCGATGGAAACCGTTCTCGCCGGCACCGGCGGCTGCACGGCCTATGACGTGGTGCTGATCCTCAAACGCGGCCGCCACGATGTGCGCGGCTGCACGGTCAGGCTGACATCCGAACGGGCCGAAACCGACCCCAAGGTGTTCACGAAAATCCACATGCATTTTGTCGTGACGGGACGCGGCATCGCGGCCAGCGCGGTGGAACGCGCGATTGCCATGAGCCATGACAAATACTGCTCGGCCACCATCATGCTCGGAAAAACGGCTGACATCACCACCAGTTTTGAATTGATCGAAGCCTGATTTTTAGAGTGAATGGGGTTACAGCCCTTGTGGGGAAAGCGTGATTAGCTATTGAAAATATAGCGACTGCGAGGCATCGCTGCTCATTGAAGCGCTACAAGCCCGTTCGCCCTGAGCTTGTCGAAGGGTTGTCACAGCGCAAAACAGGTTCCTAGACGTAGTGCGCGGTTGTCGTCATGATTTTGGCCGATGCCCGCATCAGCGCCTTGACGGGCGCGGGAAGCATCAACGCTCCGGCACTTTGCGCTTCCTGTGCGTGACGCGCCTCGTCGTCCTTCATCTGCGCCACGATGGCGCGCGAGGCGTGGTCGCCTTCCGGCAGGCGTTCCAGGTGGCTGGCCAGATGTGTTTCGACCTGCCGCTCTGTCTCCACCACAAAACCCAGGCTGACCCGGTCGCCGAGACGGCCCGCCAGCAGGCCCAGCCCGAAAGCCCCGGCGTACCACAGCGGGTTGAGCAAGGAAGGGCGGGCGCCGAGTTCATCGAGCCGCTCACGCGTCCAGGCCAGGTGGTCGCCTTCTTCCTTGCTGGCGTCAAGGAACTGCTGGCGCAAAACGGGATTGCGTGTGCTCAGGGCCTGCGAGGCGTAGAGCGCCTGCGCGCAGACCTCGCCGACATGGTTGACCCGCATCAGTGCGCCGGCCAGCGCCTTGTCCGCGACGCTCAGTTCGGTGTCCTGTGCGGGCACGGTCGGGCATGTCCGGCTGGCACGGGGTTTGGCAAACAGGGTGCGCAGGGCGCTGTCGGCGGAAGTGAGCAGGGCATCCATGATGGTATTTATCGCTTGTCAGTGGGCGGAAGTGCAGATGAAAGTTTATCCAGTCGGACCTCAAGCTGGCGGACACGTTCCCCGAGGGATGCGTCCGGTGCGGCTATTTCGGCCGGCAACCGGTCTTGTATGCCAGACAACCTCCCCTGAGGCGCAGGCGTGGGCGAGGGGGTCAGCCGCGCCACTTCCTGTCCACGCCGGGTGATGCAGAAGGCCTCGCCACGTTCAACCGCGGCAATGAGCCTCGAAAAATTCTGGTTGGCGTCGCGCAGCGAAATCAGCTGGAATGTCATTGGGAATGGTGGGCCGGAAAGTTATCGAACGCGGCTATCTTTTTGTCCAGATGATTTTTGTAAATGTAGTACAAATTGTAGTACATGAGTATCGACGCCAGCCAGCTTTTGAAAGACGAATAAATGCCGCGCAAGCGGTTTTTGCGTTTGTTGCAGGGGTGCAACGAAATTGAATTTATCGCGCCAATTCCTTTGCGAAAGCTCTCAGCCTCTGGTGCAATACATACAACTTCCTAAATGGAGGTTGGCCCGGGGATCCAAAATCCTGGAGCCCTATGTTTAACCTTGGAGAAACTCGCAATGAAAAAATCCCTAGTCGCTTTGGCTATCCTGGCTGCTGCCGGCGTGGCTTCGGCCCAGTCTTCCGTGACCCTGTTCGGCGTTGTTGACGTGAACTACGCTCACGGCTCCGGTTCCGGCGTTGGTTCTTCCAGCAAGAGCCAACTGACGAGCGGTGGTTACAACACCAGCCGTCTGGGCTTCCGTGGTACGGAAGACCTCGGCGGTGGCATGTCTGCCAGCTTCTGGCTGGAAGCCGGCATAAACGCCGACAATGGCACCTTTCAAGCCACGAACACCAACAACCAGGCTAATGGCGCTTCCGTGGGCAGCGGCCTGACCTTCAACCGTCGTTCGACGGTCAGCCTGTCCAGCGGCCTGGGTGAACTGCGTCTGGGCCGTGACTACACGCCACAGTTCTGGAATCAGACCGTGTTTGATCCGTTCGGTACGGTTGGCGTGGGCGGCTCCCAGGCCAACGTTTCCAGCCTTGGTGGGCCAGTCAGCGTTCGCGCTTCCAACAGCGTTGGCTACTTCCTGCCAGGCAATCTGGGCGGCTTCTACGGCCAGTTCCAGCACTACCTCGGTGAGAACAACAAAACCGGCGTGGCGACTGAAAAAGACGGCACCGGTTCTGCCATCCGCCTCGGCTTCGCCAACGGCCCGATCAACGTGGCTCTGGCAACGTCCAGCACCAAGTACGCTGCGACCGCCACCACGGGCAAGATCCAGTCCACCAACATTGGCGGTTCGTATGACTTCGGTGTCGCCCAAGCCATGGCTTTGGTGACCCGTGACAAAGTTGACTCTGTCCCCACCAATGTGACGGGCAAGGGCGCTTTGATCGGTGCTTTGGTCCCAATGGGTGCCGGCCAGATCCGTGTGGCCTACTCCACCTACAAAACCGACGCTGCGACCACGCCTAAGTCCAAAAAATGGGCTCTGGGTTATGTGCACAACCTGTCCAAGCGTACGGCTCTGTACACCACGATCGCTCGCGTGACCAACAGCGGTGGTGCTTCCCAGGCTCTGAACGGCGCCGTGACTGCAGCGAACGCACGTTCGACCGGTTACGACTTCGGTATCAAGCACTCCTTCTAATTGATGGCTGGTCTTGTGCCAGCTTCAATCAAGAGAGTTTAAAAAGCCGCCTTCGGGCGGCTTTTTTCATGGAAAATGTAAAAGCGTGCCACTTTGGGGGAGATGCTGATGACGCAGGTTGACCGGGCGCAACGGTGGGGTAGGTCGGGTGGTGGCGTGATGTTCTTGGCCTTGCTGCAGCTTGTGGGCTGTGCATCTTTCATGCCGCCGGCTACCCCGGCTGATCCCGCACGGCTCAGCGCCACCCCTTGGGTGACTGCGTCCACCGGTGACCGGGTCACGCCAGGTTGGCGGCACTACCCTTTTCCGGGCAAGAAACCGAGCCACTTTCGTTATGAGCGCAAGGACGGGCGCGAGGCGATGGCTGCAACTTCCAGCTCTTCTGCGAGCATGGTGCGCCAGGCGCTGCGCGTGGAGCCAGATGATCTGGCCAGCGTGCGCTTTTCCTGGAAAGTGCCTGAGCTGATTGCGCAAGCCGACATGGCGCTGCGCGACGCTGATGATTCACCGGTACGCGTGGTGCTGGTGTTTGAAGGCGACCGCAGCAAGTTCTCCAGCAAGAATGCCATGTTGTCCGAACTGGCACGCGCGTTGACCGGCGAGGAGTTGCCTTATGCAACGTTGATGTACGTGTGGTGCAACACCCGCCCGCCGGGCACGGTGATTGTCAATCCGCGTACCGACAGGATACGCAAGCTTGTCGTCGAATCCGGCGCCGGCAAGCTGCGCCAGTGGGTCGACTACGAGCGCGATATTCGCGCGGACTATGAAATGACTTTCGGCGAAGCGCCGGGCGCGCTGGTGGGCATAGGCATCATGACCGACAGTGACAACACGCGTTCGAATACCTCCGCCTGGTACGGGCCGGTCACGCTCGACAAGGTTGCGCACGCGCACTAGCTGATTGCCTGGCCTGAGAGTTGCAAGCGTCTGACGGGCGTGCACCCCGGGCGCATCGCCTTGGCCCTCGCGCAGGTTTCAGGGGGTCCCGTTCAGGGGAAATCCCTTGCTTTGTCCTGAGGAGCAGGTTGTATATCTGGTGCTTACTTTCCAGGGGAAAACCATGCAACTTCACCCGCTTTTTTTACAGCCTGCAGTCGCTGGTCCGCAGCGTGGGCGCCGGCGGTGATGGCAACTACAACGTTGGCCGCTACAGCAACCCGCGCATGGACTACATCGTGGACCGTGTGAAGGTGGAGACCGATTTGCCGGTGCGTAACCGCCTGCTGACCGAGGCCTTGCAGCTGTCGAACGACACGGTTTCGCATATTCCGCTGCACAACCAGATCATTCCGTGGGCGATGAAGAAGAACATTGATGTCGTGCACCGCGCCGACAACCGGCTCGACTGGCGACTGATCAAGGTCAACTGAGCGTGTAATCCAAGAGGGCTTTTCGGGGCCCTTTTTTGTAGTTCTTTTCTTTAGGCCTAAAGGAAATCCCGGTGTCGGCACAGTGCTTGCTCTGCTAGCATGGGCTCTCGCTCAAAACCATACCCCCGAATGTTTGCATTTATTCTCCGTCGCCTGCTCCAGGCTGTGATCGTGATGGTCGCTGTGGCTTTTATTGCATTCATGCTGTTCCAGTATGTTGGCGACCCGGTGGTGTTTCTGCTTGGGCAGGATGCGCAGCCTGACCAGATTGCGCAGCTGCGCGCCGATCTGGGGCTGGACAAGCCCTTTTTCGTGCAGTTCGGCCACTTTCTGGTCAATGCCGTGCAGGGCGAGTTTGGTCTCAGCCTGCGTCAGGGGGCCAAGGTCTCACGCCTGATTGCGGAGCGTTTTCCGGCCACGCTGGAGCTGGCTCTGGTGGCCGCCGTCATGGCCCTGGTGATTGGTGTACCGATGGGTGTTTATGCGGCCCTGCGCCGCGGAACTTTTCTGAGCCAGCTGCTCATGACGGTGTCGCTGGTGGGCGTGTCGCTTCCGACCTTCCTGATCGGGATCCTGCTGATCCTGGCTTTCTCCGTAGGCCTCGGCTGGTTTCCCAGTTTCGGGCGCGGTAACGTGGTGCAGATGGGCTGGTGGAGCAGCGGCCTGTTGACTGCCAAGGGCTGGCACCATATCGTGCTTCCGGCCGTGACGCTGGCGATCTTCCAGCTTACGCTGATCATGCGGCTGGTCCGCGCCGAAATGCTGGAGGTGCTGCGCACCGACTACATCAAGTTTGCGCGCGCACGTGGCCTGTCCAACCGCGCCATCCATTTTGGGCACGCGCTCAAAAACACCCTGGTGCCTGTCATGACCATCACCGGCCTGCAGCTGGGCGGACTGATCGCTTTTGCGATCATCACTGAAACCGTTTTCCAGTGGCCGGGCATGGGCCTGCTCTTCATCCAGGCGGTGACTTTTGCCGACATCCCCGTGATGGCCGCCTACCTGTGTCTGATTGCACTGATTTTTGTCGTGATCAACCTGGTGGTTGACCTGCTGTATTTTGTGGTGGACCCACGTTTGCGCGTGGGTTCGGCGGGGGGGCACTGATGTTGTCGCCCCGGCCTGCTCCGGTGCTCAAGGCCAACGGCCGCGCCTTCGCGCAAATCAGCGAGTTCCATCCCGAAATCACGGCCTTTCGCCGCGACCTGCATGCCCATCCGGAGCTCGGCTTCGAAGAGGTCTACACCAGCGCCCGCGTGAAGGAAGCGCTGCAGCGCTGTGGCGTGGACGAGGTGCATACCGGCATCGGCAAGACCGGGCTGGTGGCCGTCATCAAGGGCCAGCAGAGTGACAGCGGAAAAATGATCGGCCTGCGTGCCGACATGGACGCGTTGCCGATGACGGAACACAACGACTTTGCCTGGAAATCCTCGCGGACCGGCATGATGCACGGTTGCGGCCATGACGGGCATGTTGCCATGCTGGTGGGCGCAGCCCGTTACCTGGCGGCCACGCGCAATTTTGACGGGACGGCCGTGCTGATTTTTCAGCCCGGCGAAGAGGGCTTTGCCGGCGCGCGGGTCATGATTGAAGACGGCCTGTTTGACCGGTTTCCGGTGCAGGCGGTTTACGGCATGCACAACTGGCCGTCCATGAAGCCGGGCACGGTGGGCATCAACCCGGGGCCCATGATGGCAGCCGCTGACCGCATCACCATCGACATCACCGGCCGCGGCGGGCATGGCGCCCACGCCTACATGACGGTCGACCCGGTGCTGGTGGCGGGGCACATCATCACGGCGGTGCAAAGCATTGTCTCGCGCAACGTCAAGCCGATTGACAGCGCCGTGATCAGCCTGTGCGCAATGCACGCCGGCGACATGGGCGCCTTCAGCGTGGTGCCGGGCAAGGCCACCCTGGTGGGCACGGTCCGCACCTTCAACCCGGACGTGCAGGACCTGATAGAGCGTCGTCTCAACGAACTCTGCACCGCAGTCGCGCTCGGCTTTGGTGCCACCGCCGCCGTGCATTACGAGCGCATTTATCCGGCCACCATCAACGCGTTCGATGAAGCCATGTTTGCCGCCGATGTGGCGGAAACCTTGCTGGGCGAGGACCACGTCGTGCGCGGCATGGAGCCCAGCATGGGCGCCGAAGACTTTTCCTTCATGCTGCAGGTCAAACCCGGCGCGTACATGCGCATCGGCCAGGGGGCCGAAAACGGTGTCGGCAGCTGTTTTCTGCACAACAGCCGTTACGATTTCAACGACGACATCCTGCCGCTGGGTGCCGCCCTGCATGCCGGGCTGGTGGAGCAATCCATGCCTTTGTCCGTGCCGCGCTGATTATTTTTTTGTTCAACAGGAGAGTCCCATGAATTTCACGAAAAAAGCCGCTTTTGCCCTTGTGGGTACAGCGCTGGCAGCTACAACTTTTGTAGCGTCCGCAGTGACCCTGCGGGTCGGAAACCAGGGTGATGCCCTCTCGCTGGATCCGCATTCGCTCAACGAATCGCTGCAACTGACGGTGGTGGGCAATGTGTACGAACCGCTGGTCACGCGCGATCGCAGCTACAAGCTGGCCCCCTCGCTGGCAACCGACTGGAAGCAGACCTCGCCGACGGTCTGGCGCTTCAATCTGCGCAAGGGCGTGCAGTTCCATGACGGCTCGCCGTTCACCGCGGACGATGTGATCTTCAGCTATGAACGCGCCAAGGGTGACGGCTCCGACATGAAGAGTTATGTCGGCCAGATCAAGGAAATCAAGAAGATCAACGATCACACGATCGACTTCGTGCTGAACAACCCCTTTCCGATCCTGCCCGAGCTGTTCACGCAGTGGCACATCATGAGCAAGAAGTGGTGCGAAACGAACCAGGCCACCAAGCCAGTGGACCGCCGCAAAGGCATTGAAAACGCCGCGTCTTTCCGTGCCAACGGCACCGGCCCCTTCCGCGTGCGTGAGCGCCAGCCCAATGTCCGCACCACCTTTATCCGCAACGGCAGCTACTGGGGCAAGATCGACGGCAATGTGGACGAAGTGGTCTTCAACGTCATCGGCAACAACAGCACCCGCGTCGCGGCACTTCTGTCCGGCGAAATTGACGTGATGGAGCCGGTGCCGGTGCAGGACGTGGCCCGCATCAAGGCCAATGCCGAGCTCAAGGTGCTGCAAGGCCCCGAGCTGCGCATCATTTTCCTCGGCATGGACCAGAAGCGCGACGAACTGCAGTTTTCCAGCGTCAAGGGCAAAAACCCGTTCAAGGACAAGCGCGTCCGCCAGGCTTTCTACCAGGCCATCGACATCGAAGCCATCAAGAACCGTGTGATGCGCGGTGCGGCCACGCCGGTGGCCACACTGCTGGCACCCGAGATCAAGGGTTACGCCCCCGACCTCGCCAAACGCCTGCCGTTTGACGTGGAAGCCGCCAAGAAGCTGATGGCTGACGCCGGTTATGGGGCAGGGTTCGAGTTGAAGATGAACTGCCCGAACGACCGTTATGTCAACGACGGTGAAATCTGCCAGGCCGTGGCCGCAAATCTGTCGCGCATCGGGGTCAAGATCAATCTGGAAGCCGAAACCAAGGGCACCTACTTTCCGAAGATCTTGCGCCGTGACACCAGCTTCTACATGCTGGGCTGGACGCCGAGCACGGTGGACGCCCACAACGTGCTTTACCCCATCCTATCCACGCCAGGTGAGGGTGGCCGCGGCCAGTTCAATCTGGGTGCCTACAGCAATGCCAGGATTGACCAGCTGACCAACCTGGTGGCTTCCGAGACCGATGACAAGAAGCGCAACGAGATGATCCACGAAGCGCTGAAGATCCATCAGGACGAGGTGGGCCATCTGCCGCTGCACCAGCAGGCGCTCAACTGGGCTGCCAAAAAGAACATTGAAATGGTTCAGTGGCCCGACAACGGGATGCCCTGGAAGTACGTCAAAGTCAACAAGTAACAAGGGTTGATGAAAAGCGCGCTATTCCGATGGTGGGATGGCGACATTGGCTACAGCTTTCGCACCTCTCCGGTGGCGATGGCTGCGGCTGCAGTCGCCCTCATCTGCATCTTCTGTTCGGTGTTTGCGGGCTTTGTGGCGCCGCACAACCCGTTTGACCTGACGACGCTCGAGCTGAGCGATGCCCGGCTGCCACCGGCCTGGTCGGCCGAGGGCTCGAGCAAGTACCTGCTGGGCACCGATGACCAGGGGCGGGACATCCTCTCGGCCCTGATGTACGGTGCCCGCGTTTCCCTGGCGGTGGGTTTTGCCTCGGTGATCCTGTCGGTCGTGTTCGGCGTGGGCATGGGTTTGCTGGCCGGTTTTTATGGCGGCTGGATTGACTCCGCCCTGATGCGCCTGTGTGACGTGATGCTGTCTTTTCCGGCCATTCTGGTGGCTCTGTTGATTGCCGGGGTGGGGCGGGCCCTGTTTCCCAATGCGCAGGACTCCCTGGCGCTGGGGGTGCTGATCATATCGATCACGCTTACCGGATGGGTGCAGTACGCCAGAACGGTGCGTGGCTCGACGCTGGTCGAACGCAACAAGGAGTACGTGCAGGCAGCACGTGTGACCGGTGTGACACCGATGCGCATCATGCGCCGCCACGTGTTGCCGAATGTGATGGGGCCGGTGCTGGTGCTGGCGACCATCCAGGTGGCCACGGCCATCATCACCGAAGCCACCCTGTCCTTTCTGGGCGTAGGCGCGCCGCCCACGTCGCCGTCGCTGGGCACCCTGATCCGCATCGGCAACGACTACCTGTTTTCCGGCGAGTGGTGGATCACGGTGTTTCCCGGCCTGATGCTGGTGTTGATTTCGCTGAGCGTGAACCTGCTGGGCGACTGGCTGCGCGATGCCCTGAACCCGCGCCTGCGCTAAACAGCCATCGCGCTGAAACTGACTGCATTTCAACATGAGCCTCTTACAAGTCAAGAACCTGATCGTCGAGTTTCCCGGCCGGCGCGGTACGCTGCGGGCGCTCGACGACATTTCGTTTGATATCGCGCCCGGTGAAATCCTCGGCGTGGTCGGCGAGTCGGGCGCCGGCAAGTCGCTGACCGGCGCTGCCATCATCGGCCTGCTGGAGCCGCCGGGCCGCATCGGCGGCGGGCAGATCCTGCTCGAAGGCGAGCGCATCGACAACCTGCCCTACGAGCAGATGCGCCACATTCGCGGCCGCAAGATCGGCGCTATTTTCCAGGACCCCCTGACCTCGTTGAACCCGTTGTACACGGTGGGCCGCCAGTTGATCGAGACGATACAGGCGCACCTGCCGGTCAGCAACGCCGAAGCGCGCCAGCGCGCCATTTCCCTGCTGCAGGACACCGGCATTCCGGCGGCCGAGCAGCGCATTGAACATTTTCCGCACCAGTTCTCGGGCGGCATGCGCCAGCGCGTGGTGATCGCCCTGGCGCTGGCCGCCGAACCCAAGCTGATTGTGGCCGACGAGCCGACCACGGCGCTCGATGTGTCGATCCAGGCGCAGATCATCATGCTGCTCAAAAGCATCTGCAAGAAGCGTGGTGCCGCGGTGATGCTGATCACCCACGACATGGGCGTGATTGCCGAAACCTGCGACCGGGTGGCCGTGATGTACGCCGGCCGGATTGCCGAAATTGGCCCGGTGCATGAGGTGATCAATCACCCGTCCCATCCCTATACCGCAGGCCTGATGGAGGCGATCCCCGACATCACGCTGGACCGCGAACGACTCAACCAGATTGACGGCGCCATGCCGCGTCTGAACGCCATTCCACAGGGCTGCGCCTTCAATCCGCGCTGCCCCAAGGTGTTTGACCGCTGCACGCAGGACAGGCCGGACCTGCTGCCTGCCGGTGCCACACGCGCCGCCTGCTGGCTGCACGATGCCACGGTGGGAGCGACCGCATGAGCAACAGTGAAACGACAAGCGTGGGCGACCGTTTTCCCGCAGGGCCGCCCCAAGGGAAAACAGCCCCCCCGGGGGGCAGCGACGTACGCGCAGCGACAAGCGTGGGGGCTCCTCTGGTTCAGGCTTTTGACCTGGCCAAGACCTTTGATGTATCCCCGCCCTGGCTGAACCGCGTGCTCGAAGGCAAGCCCCGGCTGATGCTGCATGCCGTCGACGGCGTCAGCTTCGAGATTGAAAAAGGCAAGACACTGGCTCTGGTTGGCGAGTCGGGCTGCGGCAAAAGCACGGTGGCCCGTTTGCTGGTGGGCCTGTACGAGCCGACCCGTGGCGGATTGACCTTTGATGGCCAGGATGCGCATGCCGCCTTCAAGACGCCACAGGGCCGGCAACTGCGACGCCGCATCCAGATGATTTTCCAGGACCCGTACGCGAGCCTGAATCCGCGCTGGATCGTGGAAGACATCGTGGGTGAGCCGCTCAAGGAACACGGCCTGATCACCAACGAGGCCGAGCTCAAGGCGCGCGTGGGCGAACTGCTCAAGTCCGTCGGCCTGTCGCCGCTGGACATGGTCAAGTTTCCGCACCAGTTTTCGGGCGGCCAGCGCCAGCGCATCTCGATTGCCCGGGCACTCGCCACCGAGCCGGAATTCCTGGTCTGCGACGAGCCGACCTCGGCGCTCGACGTGAGTGTGCAGGCGCAGGTGCTCAACATCATGAAAGACCTGCAGCGCGAGCGCGGGTTGACCTACCTGTTCATCTCGCACAATCTCGCGGTGGTGCGCCATGTCAGTGACCAGGTGGGCGTGATGTACCTGGGACGGTTGGTCGAACTGTCCGACAAGCAGACGCTGTTCGCCAGCCCGAAGCACCCCTACACACGCATGCTGCTGGACGCGATCCCGAAAATGCATGACACCGGCCGCGCCCGCACCCCGGTGCAGGGCGAGGTGCCCAACCCATTGAACCCGCCGACAGGCTGCACCTTTCACCCGCGCTGCCCGCACGTCAACGACCGCTGTCGCGCCGAGCGGCCGCAGCTCCTGACCATCCAGGGTGTGAAGATCGCCTGCCATGCGGTGGAAGAAGGCCGCATCTAACCGCTCCTTTTTTTGTAGCTGGTGGCGCTTGTTGTATATGGGCTAGAGGCTGATTTCATTCCCAAATGGGCGCAAAAAGGGTGCAAGCCCTTCGCGGCATCACGCTGCGCCTGCGGTCTGCTCGGGACAGTAGGCGCAACTCCCCACTCCCACCCCTAACCCCTCCCTCGCCCCGCTGGGCGATGGAGGGGGACTTCATTTGGCTGCGTGCGCTGCGCTCGCGTGCACACATGGCCGTTTGTTGAAATTCCCTTCCTTGAAGCGCTGCGCGCTTCAAGGACTCCGGATTTTCTTCCCCCGCATTTTTTTCTTTCTCCCACCCGTCGGGCTGGGCCGAGGAGCGCAGCCGAAAGTGGATCAGGGCGAGCGATTGTCTGAGCCGAAGGCGAGTTCGAGCTCGACCCCACTTTCGGCGAGCACCGCAGGCTGCCCGCAGCGAAGCGGAGGGACCCAGACCATCGGGTCGCCTTTTCTTTGGTGACTTTCTTTTGGCGACGCAAAAGAAAGTTACTTGCTGCCGGGCAACCCCCGGCCAACAGGCAGCAGCGAACCAAAAAGCCTTGAGGGAAAACGCGGCTTCAACAGGCTCAGTAAGAAAAAAACCGAAGAACCCTACGCGTACCGCTTGCTCCGCAAATTGTTCTTCATTTCCTTGAGCAACGGGTGCAGGGTTGGGCTGCCAATGCGCAGCGCCACGCAGGTGGCCAGGATGTCGATGATCATCAGGTGCAGCAGGCGCGACACCATGGGGCTGTAGCGGTCGTAGCCCTCCGGGTGGTCGGCCGCCAGATGGATGTGGCCGGCGGCGGCCAGCGGCGAGCCACTGGCCGTGATCACGATGGTGGTGGCGCCGTTCTTGCGGGCGATGTCGCAGGCGTCCATCAGGTCACGTGTGCGGCCCGAGTTGGAGATGATCACCACGCAGTCGCCCGGCCTGAGCAGCGAGGCGCTCATGACCTGCAGGTGCCCGTCGCTGTAGGCAATGGCATGCACCCCGAGGCGGAAGAACTTGTGCTGCGCGTCCTGCGCGACGATGCCGGAATTGCCGACACCGAAAAATTCGATGCGCTGGCCGCTGCTGCAGGTCGCCACCAGGGCCAGCACGGCCTTTTCAATCAGCGCCGAACTGGCGTCGTTGCGGTACTTCAGGAAAGCGGCCACCGTGTTGTCAATCACCTTGACCAGCACGTCGCCGGTCTTGTCGTCCGCATCGACACTGCGGTGAATGAACGGCACACCTTCGCTGACATTGCCGGCCAGCTTGAGCTTGAAGTCCGACAGGCCGTCATACCCGACGCTGCGGCAAAACCGGATCACCGTCGGCTTGCTGACATGGGCGCGCGCGGCCAGTTCGGTCACCGGCAGGCTGGCAAAGGCACGTGCATCGCTGAGCACCAGGTGCGCAACACGCTGCTCGGCCGGCGCCAGCGAGGGCAGACAGGCTTTGATGCGGTCAAGCACTGGAAGATCCCCAATGGTCGCGCATGACAAGGATATTGCAAGCAGGGGCCGCGGGACTGGCTTCGCCAGACCGCAGGCGCAGCGGCCCCTTTTCCAATGCAAGGGGCAGGGAGTTGCCGCAGGCTCGCAGTGAGCGACCGTGGGGGCTCAACTTTCTTCGCTCCACCAGTGGCTGTCCCGCGCGATCATGGCGCTCGATGCGCTGGGTCCCCAGGTGCCGGCCGTATAAGGGCGCGGGCCGTCGGTGTCGTGTTGCCAGGCGTCCAGAATCGGTTCGACCCAGCGCCAGGCTTCCTCCTGCTCGTCGCTACGCACAAACAGGTTCAGCCGGCCATCGATCACGTCCAGCAGCAGGCGTTCGTAGGCACCGACACGTTCGGTGCCAAAACGTTTGTCAAAGTCGAGGTCCAGCTGCACCGGCGCCAGCGTCTGGCTGGCCGCGCGTACACCCTGCCGGTTGTCCTGGCCTTGCGCCAGCAGGTGCAGCTCCAGCCCGTCCTTGGGCTGCAGGTTGATCACCAGCCGGTTGCCGGCGCCCAATGGCGACTTGAAGATGGCATGCGGCGTCGGGCGGAAGTTCACCTCGATGTGGGCGTCGCGATCGGCCAGGCGTTTGCCGGTGCGTATGTAAAACGGCACGCCGGCCCAGCGCCAGTTGGCGATTTCGGCGCGCAGGGAGACAAAGGTTTCGGTCCGGCTGTCCGAGCTGACGCCGCTTTCCTGCAGGTAGCCGGGCACGGCTTCGCCGTTGATGTTGCCGGCGGCGTACTGGCCGCGAATCACGTGATGCTTCAGGGTTTCCGGTGTCCATGCCTTCAGCGAACGCAGGACCTTGAGCTTTTCATCGCGGATGGCATCGGCGTGGGCGTTGATCGGCGGCTCCATGCCGATCGCGCAGAGCAGCTGCAGCGCATGGTTTTGCACCATGTCGCGCAGCGCGCCGGTGCTGTCGTAAAAGGCACCGCGTTTTTCCACGCCGAGTTCCTCGGCAATCGTGATCTGGATGTTGGCAATGGTCTCGCGGCGCCACAGCGGCTCGAACAGGGAGTTGCCAAAACGCAGCGCAAACAGGTTTTGCACCGAAGGTTTCCCGAGGTAGTGATCAATGCGGAAAATCTGCTTTTCCGGCAACACACGCAGCACGGCTTCGTTGATGGCGCGGTTCGAAGCGAGGTCATGGCCCAGTGGTTTTTCCAGCACGACGCGGGTTTGCGGGCCGTTGAGCCCGACGGTCGCCATGTTTTCGCAGATCGCCTTGAACAGTGTCGGCGCGGTGGCAAGGTACATCACCACGGTGTCGGCCTGGCGTGCTTTGAGCAGGGTCGCGAGTTCCGCATAGTCGGCCGGACCGGACAGGTCCATGCGCAGGTAGTGCAGCAGCGCGGCAAAACGTTCGAACTCGTCACCGGTGGGGCGTTTGGCCAGCTCGACACTGTCAAAACGTGCGCGTATCAATGCACGGTACTCTGCATCGCTCATGGCATCGCGGCCCACACCCACAATCCGGCCGTCTGCGGGCAGCGAGCCGTGCCGGAAGGCCTGGAACAGCGCGGGCATCAACTTGCGCCAGGTCAGGTCGCCCGTGCCGCCAAACAGGACCAGATCAAAACTCATGTGCCCCAACCTTCCCGATCGGCAGATATGTAATAAAGTTTCATAGGATGTTGCCATAATCGTAACTCAATCAGGTCCTGGTCTTACAGTGCCCTGGCCGTGACCCATCTACACTTTCACCATGAACCAACTCGAAGCCCTCAAGCAGTTCACCACCGTGGTGGCCGACACCGGTGATTTCAAACAGCTCGACGCCTACAAGCCGCAGGACGCGACCACCAACCCCTCGCTGATTCTCAAGGCCGTGCAAAAGTCCGATTACCGGCCACTGCTGGTGGACACCGTGGCGAAGTTTCGCGGCCACGCCCTCGATGAAACCATGGACCGGCTGCTGGTGCGGTTTGGCTGCGAGATCCTGTCCATCATCCCGGGCCGGGTGTCGACCGAAGTGGATGCACGCCTTAGCTTCGACAGCAGCGCCACCTTGACGCGTGGCGAACGCATCATCGAGCTGTACGAGGCCGAAGGCATCCACATCGACCGCGTGCTGATCAAGGTGGCGGCCACCTGGGAGGGCATCCAGGCCGCGCGCCGGCTCGAAGACCGGGGCATCCACACCAACCTGACCCTGCTTTTTTCCTTCTGTCAGGCGGTGGCCTGCGGCCAGGCCGGGGTGCAGCTGATTTCACCCTTTGTCGGTCGTATTTACGACTGGTACAAAAAATCGGCAGGCGCCGCGTGGGACGAGGCCGCCCATGCCGGCGCCAACGACCCGGGCGTGCAGTCGGTGCGCCAGATCTACAACCACTACAAGAAACTCGGCATCAAGACCGAGATCATGGGCGCGAGTTTTCGCAACATCGGGCAGATCACCGCCCTGGCCGGCTGCGACCTGCTGACCATCAGCCCCGAGCTGTTGGGCCAGCTGGCCGCCAGCGAGGCACCACTGGCGCGCGCGCTGGACGCCCAGGCCGCACAGGCGCTGGACCTGCCGGCCGTCGGCTTTGACGAGGTGACCTTCCGCTACGCGCTCAACGAGGATGCGATGGCCACCGAAAAGCTGGCCGAAGGCATACGCGCCTTTGCGGCCGATGCGGTCAAGCTTGAACAGCTGATGCTGGCCGCCTAGGTCCGGCCGATGAACCGACCACCTTGCCACCAGACCCCGGCCTGGGCTGCGCTGCAGGCGCAGTTTGACGCGACAGGGAAAAGGTTCGATCTGCGCCAGGCCTTTGCGGCCGATCCCGGCCGGTTCGCTGCATTCAGCCTGGAGGCGCCTCACGTCTTTGCCGACCTCTCCAAAAACCTGATCGACGCGCCCACCCAGGCCTTGCTGCTGGACCTGGCGCGCCAGCGTGGCGTGGAACCATACCGCGATGCGATGTTTGCCGGCGAGAAGATCAACCGCAGCGAAGACCGTGCGGCCATGCATTTTCTATTGAGAAATCAGGCTCCAGCCCAGCAGGGACGGGCGACAGCCGCTCCTGAAAATATAGCAAACGGGCTCGTCCAGGTGCATGAGACCCTGGCCGCCATGCTGGCCTACGCAGAGCAGGTGCGCCTGGACGGGGCCATCACCGACATCGTCAACATCGGCATAGGTGGCTCCGACCTCGGTCCGCAGATGGCGGTGCTGGCGCTCGACGCCTTGCGCATCCCCGGCAAGCGCTTTCACTTCGTCTCCAACGTCGACGGGCAGGAGCTCGCCGGCGTGTTGGCGCAGCTCAGGCCGAAGAACACCCTGTTCCTGATCGCGTCAAAAACCTTCACGACCACCGAAACCATGACCAATGCCCTGTCGGCCAGGCAATGGTTCGAGGCACAGGGCGGACAGGACATCGCGCGTCATTTCGCGGCACTGACGACCAACGTCGCAGCGGCCCAGGCCTTTGGTATCAGCACGACGTTTGGTTTCTGGGACTGGGTGGGCGGGCGTTATTCGCTGTGGTCGGCCATTGGCCTGCCGCTGGCCATCAGCATCGGCGCGCAGGGCTTTCGCGCGCTGCTGGCTGGTGCGCACGCGATGGACGGCCATTTCCGCACAGCACCGCTGGCGCAGAACCTGCCGGTGCGCCTGGGCCTGCTCGATGTCTGGTACCGCAACTTTCACCGTTTCACCAGCCGCAGTCTGGCGCCCTACAGCAGCGCCTTGCGCCGCTGGCCGGCGTATCTCCAGCAGCTGGAGATGGAGAGCAACGGAAAACGCGTGGACGCGCGGGGCCAGCCGCTGCCATTTGCCACCGCGCCCGTGCTCTGGGGCGAGCCCGGCACCAATGGTCAGCACGCCTACTTCCAGATGCTGCATCAGGGCACGGACGTGGTGCCGGTCGAGTTTGTCGCGGTCAAAAAATCCTTCCATGGCTTGCCTGGCCACAATGACAAGCTGCTCGCCAATGTGCTGGCCCAGGCCCAGGCGCTGATGCTGGGCAAGGACGATACAGGTGGGCACAAGCATTTCCCCGGCAACCGGCCCAGCACTTTCCTGCTGCTCGAAGAACTGAGCCCGGCCAGCCTCGGGGCACTGATTGCCCTGCAGGAACACCGCGTGTTTGTCAGCGGTGCCATCTGGGGCATCAACAGTTTTGACCAGTGGGGCGTCGAGCTCGGCAAGGTGCTGGCCAGGAACATCGAGTTGCGCCTGCGCAGTGGAGATGTTTCGGGGCTGGACGCCTCGACGGCGGGCTTGCTGCAGCGCCTTCGCTGAGGGACAGCCACAGCGCTGGCACGGGTCTGGCATATCATGGCGCGGGGAATTTGCCCTGTCTGCATCCTGAGGAGGAGAAAAAACATGAACTTCGGTCAAGCCATTTCCACCTGTTTCGCCAAGTACGCGACCTTTTCCGGTCGCGCATCGCGCCCTGAATTCTGGTGGTTCTTTCTGTTCCAGATCCTGGTCTCCATCGCCGCTTCGATGCTCAGTGACACGCTCAGCGGCCTGGTAGGCCTGGCACTGCTGCTGCCGGCCCTGGCCGCCGGTACGCGCCGTCTTCACGACATCGGCAAAAGCGGCTGGTGGCAACTCATCATGCTCACCGTCATCGGCTGGTTCGTGCTGGTCTACTGGTGGGTCCAGCCGGCACGCGACGCTGGCAGCGAATACGCATCGGTCTGAGTTTCGCGTGCGCATGAAAAAACCCGCAGGGCGCGAGCCCTGCGGGTTTTTTGTTTGCTGTCCGGAAAGTCCGGACGGCGTAGCGAGCAGGTGCCAGGCTAGGCGGACGGAGCGCAGGAACCGGAACGTACCTTGGGTACGTGAGGATTCCGACGGGAAGGGGGAGGGGCCCCTTCCTTTCCCCTTCTGCCCAACGACGCATGGCGCCTGCGCAGTAGCCGGATTACATGCCCATGCCGCCCATGCCACCCATACCACCCATGTCGCCACCACCCATGCCGCCACCGCCGGCGCCGGACTCGTCTTTCGGAGCCTCGGCCACCATGCACTCGGTCGTCAGCATCAGCGACGACACGGATGCTGCGTTCTGCAGGGCCGTGCGGGTCACTTTGGTGGGGTCCAGAATGCCCATGTCGATCATGTCGCCGTAGGTGCTGTTGGCGGCGTTGTAGCCGTAGTTGCCCTTGCCGGCCAGCACAGCGTTCACGACAACGCTTGGCTCTTCGCCGGCGTTGGAAACGATGATGCGCAGCGGCTCTTCAATGGCGCGCAGGATCAGCTTGATGCCGGCGTCCTGGTCAGGGTTGTCACCCTTGATGGTGCCAGCAGACTGTTTGGCACGCAGCAGAGCCACGCCGCCACCAGCCACAATGCCTTCTTCCACAGCAGCGCGGGTAGCGTGCAGGGCGTCTTCCACGCGGGCTTTTTTCTCTTTCATTTCGACTTCGGTGGCAGCGCCAACCTTGATCACGGCAACACCGCCGGCCAGCTTGGCCACGCGCTCTTGCAGTTTTTCGCGGTCGTAGTCGCTGGTCGCTTCTTCGATCTGGACACGAACCTGCTTGACGCGGGCTTCGATGTCAGCAGCCGCACCGGCGCCGTCGATGATGATGGTGTTTTCCTTGCCCACTTCGATGCGCTTGGCCTGGCCGAGGTCGGCCAGCGTCACTTTTTCGAGGGTCAGACCGACTTCTTCAGCGATGACCTTGCCGCCGGTCAGGGTGGCGATGTCTTCGAGCATGGCTTTGCGGCGGTCGCCGAAACCAGGGGCCTTGACAGCCACAACCTTCAGGATGCCGCGGATGGTGTTGACAACCAGCGTGGCCAGGGCCTCGCCTTCGACGTCTTCCGAGATGATCAGCAGAGGACGGCTGGACTTGGCGACTTGTTCCAGGGTAGGCAGCAGGTCACGGATGTTGCTGATTTTCTTGTCGTAGAGCAGCACAAACGGGTTGTCCAGAATGGCGGACTGCTTTTCGGGGTTGTTGATGAAGTAGGGCGACAGGTAGCCGCGGTCAAACTGCATGCCTTCAACCACGTCGAGTTCGCTGTTGAGCGACTTGCCGTCTTCAACAGTGATGACGCCTTCCTTGCCGACCTTGTCCATCGCTTCAGCGATGATCTTGCCGACTTCTTCGTCGCTGTTGGCGGAAATCGTGCCGACCTGGGCAATTTCCTTGCTGGTGGTAGTGGGCTTGGAAGCTTTTTTCAGCTCTTCGACCAGGGCCGTGACAGCCTTGTCGATGCCGCGCTTCAGGTCCATCGGGTTCATGCCGGCGGCGACATACTTCATGCCTTCGCGGACGATGGCTTGTGCCAGAACGGTTGCGGTCGTGGTGCCGTCACCAGCGATGTCGGAGGTCTTGGAAGCAACTTCCTTGACCATCTGCGCGCCCATGTTCTGCAGCTTGTCCTTGAGTTCGATTTCCTTGGCGACGGACACACCGTCCTTGGTCACGGTGGGGGCGCCGAAAGAGCGCTCGAGCACCACGTTACGGCCTTTGGGGCCCAGGGTAACCTTGACTGCGTTGGCCAGGATGTTCACACCCTCGACCATGCGTGCGCGGGCTTCGCCGCCGAAAATGACGTCTTTTGCTGCCATGTTTAATTCTCCAGATTCAGTTAATAGGGGTTGTGGACGTGGGAGAAATTACTTCTCGACCACTGCAAACAAATCGTCTTCTTTCATGACCAGCAGTTCGTCGCCATCGACCTTGACGGTCTGGCCGCTGTATTTGCCGAACAGGACGCGGTCGCCGACCTTGACGGCCATGGCGCTGATTTCGCCCTTGTCGTTCTTTTTGCCGGGGCCCACAGCCAGCACTTCGCCTTGATCAGGCTTTTCAGCGGCGCTGTCGGGAATGACGATGCCGGAGGCGGTTTTGGTTTCGTTTTCAACACGTTTGACGATCACGCGGTCGTGCAGGGGACGAAGTTTCATGGGAGCTCCTTGTTTTGAAACAGGTTTGGAATCAAAAAGCACCAGCGCGGTACGCGGGTGCTTGTGAATGGGCTGGTGTAAGTGGTTGTTAGCACTCAATACCATCGAGTGCTAATCATAAGGCCGTTTCATGGCGGTTTCAAGTCAGAAGGCACAAAAATGGACAGGCCGCTGGCGGTTTCATGTCCTGCCGTGGGCGCCGCCGCATAGGGGGAGCGGCATGGTTTGTCCTACAAAAGTCTGGCCGGCGTCTGACAACGGGCGCCTGGTTGCCGATTTAAAGTGGCTTGACGATTGATGGACGGGCACGTTCGCCCACATTGGGGAATTTATGAGCCAATTTGTTATTGCCACGGGAACCGGTCAGCCGGGCATTCGTTACGAGCGTCCAGCGACTGGAGACGGCAGGTTGTACGGGACAGGCATGGGTGGCGGCGTGGTCCGCTCGGCATGGCCGTTTCTTGTCAAAGCCGGTACTCCAGCGGCGGTCGCGCAGTTGCAGAAGCCTTCCGGCAGCCCGTCTGGCTTCGCGAGCTGATCCCTTAACTACCATGGAGAGAAGATATGGCTGACGTCAGTGTGGGACAAGGCAACCAGCGGGACCAGAACGAAACCGAAGTGGAAAAAGACAGCGCCTTGAACAAGACCTTTGGCGAGGAGGGAACGAACAAGACGCAGTCCAAGCCCGACCGGAATGCCAAACCAACCGACGTCGGGGCTGGCAAATGGATTGAGCCGTCACCCTTTACCCGCTGAGAATCCGTCCAGCCGAACAAAAAAAGTCACCGTCCCGGGTGGCTTTTTTTTGACTACCGCCCTGAGCGCAGGGCGGAAACGGGGCCATCTGCGGGCTTCCACCGGCGCAAGGGGAATAAATTACTTGAGGCCGGCCGCTGCCTTCAGGGCGGCTACTTTATCGGTGCGTTCCCAGGTGAATTCCGGCTCGTCACGGCCGAAGTGGCCATAGGCAGCGGTTTTCTCATAGATCGGACGCAGCAGGTCCAGCATCTGGATGATGCCTTTCGGGCGCAGGTCAAAGTGCTCATTGACCAGCGCCGAGAGTTTTTCGTCGGACATCACGCCCGTGCCTTCGGTGTACACCGTAACGTTCATCGGGCGTGCTACGCCGATCGCGTAGGCCACCTGGATCTGGCACTGGCGTGCCAGGCCGGCGGCCACGATGTTTTTGGCCACGTAACGGGCGGCGTAAGCGGCCGAACGGTCCACTTTCGAGGGGTCCTTGCCCGAGAATGCACCGCCGCCGTGCGGGCAGGCGCCGCCGTAGGTGTCCACAATGATCTTGCGGCCGGTCAGGCCACAGTCGCCCTGCGGGCCGCCGATGACAAAACGGCCAGTGGGATTGATCAGGTACTTGGTGTCCTTGAGCCATTCCTTGGGCAGCACCGGCTTGATGATTTCTTCAATGATGGCTTCGATGAACGAGGCCTTCATCTTGTGCGGCGTTTCGCTCTGGTCGGGGCTGTGCTGGGAGGAGAGCACAACGGTGTCGATGCTGTGCGGCTTGCCGTCCACGTAGCGCATGGTGACCTGGCTTTTTGCATCCGGACGCAGGAAAGGCAGGCGGCCGTCCTTGCGCAACTGGGCCTGGCGCTCGACCAGGCGGTGGGCGTAATAAATCGGCGCGGGCATCAGCTCCGGCGTTTCGTCGCAGGCGTAGCCGAACATCAGGCCCTGGTCGCCGGCGCCGGTGTTCAGGTGGTCGTCAGACGCATGGTCCACACCCTGGGCGATGTCGTTGCTCTGCTTGTCGTAGGCGACCAGCACCGCGCAACCCTTGTAGTCGATGCCGTATTCGGTGTTGTCGTAACCGATGCGCTTGATGGTGTCGCGGGCAACCTGGATGTAGTCCACATGCGCATTGGTGGTGATTTCACCGGCCAGCACCACCAGACCGGTGTTGGTCAGGGTCTCGGCGGCCACGCGCGAAAGCGGGTCCTGCTTGAAGATGGCATCGAGGATGGCATCGGAAATCTGGTCGGCTACCTTGTCGGGATGGCCTTCGGAGACGGATTCGGAAGTAAAGAGAAAATCGTTCGCCATTGCGTACACTCCATGAAGTTAGTCGGCGCGTTGCCGGCTTGGGGTGCCTCGGCGAACGCTTTAGCAGTTTGGTTTAATGTCGCCCTGCAAGTTGTTCAGTAACTCGGCGACAACCTAAATTATATCGTTTTGTCCATCGACAGGGGTTCCCGCCCATAGCTGCCCTTCATGATCCTGCTGTTCCGTTTTTTCTCCCACTGGCCTTTACGCGCGCTGCATGCGCTGGGCGCGGCCCTGGGCTGGCTGGTCTGGCTGCTCAGCCCCAGCTACCGCCGGCAGTTTCGCGCCAATGTGGCGCAGGCGGGCATCACTTTCGAGGCAGCCCGGCCGGCGATTGCCGAGGCTGGACGTTTTGTGGCTGAACTGCCCAAGCTCTGGATGCGGCCGCAAACCGAGTCATGCCTGGGCAATGTGCAGGTCGAGGGCCAGCCGCATGCCGAGCAGGCGTTTGGACGGGGGCGTGGCGTGATTTTTTTCGGACCGCATTGCGGCAGCTTCGAGCTGGGCCCGCAGGCGCTGGCCGAGCTGTATGGCCCGATCACCGCGATTTACCGGCCGGCCCGCAAGTCCTGGCTGGCGGCGATTGAACAGGCGACCCGGCAACGGCCGCAGCTGACGGTGGTGCCTGCCAGCCTGAGCGGCATCCGGTTGATGCACAAGACACTCAAGGCCAACCAGGCCGTGGCCCTGCTGACAGACCAGGTGCCGCCTGAGGGGCTGGGGGTATGGGCGCCGTTTTTCGGCCAGCCGGCTTACACCATGACGCTGGCGGCCCGGCTGGCGCTGCAAAGCGGGGCCGTGTTGCTGCCGGTGAGCTGCGAGCGCCTGCCGCGCGGTGAAGGCTATTTTCTCAAGATCTGGCCGCCCCTCGCCGGCCTGCAGGCGCAGGAATCGCCGCCGGCCGAAGGCGGCCCGCGCGCCGGGCCATTGCAGGCCGAGATCCTCCATGTTGTGACGCGCATCAACCAGGCGATCGAGGCCATCGTGCTGAGCCAGCCGGGGCAGTACCTGTGGGGCTACGCGCGTTACAAGACACCACGCAAGGACGCGTTTTGAAGCACTCCCGCCCATGGCTTGGCCGTCTGGTCACCCGAACCGTCATCTGGCTGATGCAGGTGCTGGCGGTATTTCCGCTGCCCCTGGCGCGGGCGTTCGGTGTGGCCTTGGGCTGGGCGCTGTATGGCCTGGTCGGGGCGCGCCGGCGCGTCGTGCAGGCCAATCTGCAGCTGTGTTTCCCTTCACTCGGCGAGGCCGAGCGGCGCCAGCTGACCCGGCAGACCTTTGTGTATTTTGCGCAGGCCTGGCTGGACCGTGCCTGGCTGTGGCACGCGCCGCAGGCGTGGGTGCAGCGGCGCGTGCGGCTGACCGGCGCTGTGCACGAACTCGCCGGCAACGCCCCCACGGTGATTTTTCTGCCGCATTTTGTCGGTCTCGATGCGGCTTGGGCCGCCGCCGCCCTGCATTCGCCGCGCCAGTCAACCACCATCTACACCGACCAGTCGAACAAGTTGGTGGACCGCTGGATACTGCGCGGCCGCCAGCGTTTTGGCCACCTGCGGCTGTTCGGACGGGCTGACGGCGTCAAGCCCATCGTGACGGCCTTGCGCGAAGGGCAGCCGTTGTACCTGCTGCCCGACATGGATTTTGGTCCCGACGACTCCGTGTTTGTGCCGTTTTACGGTGTGCAGACAGCAACCGTGCCTTCGCTCTCCCGCTTCGCCCGCCTGGGCCGCGCCAAGGTGGTGCCGCTGGTGCCGCGCCTCACGTCTTGGGGTTACGAGGTGGAGGTGCTGCCGGCCTGGACCCACTTCCCGTCGGAGGATCCGGTGGCGGATACCGCATTCATGAATACCCAGCTACAGGCCTACATCGATACCATGCCGGCGCAGTACTACTGGGTGCACAAGCGGTTCAAGACGCGGCCGGAAGAGCAGCCTTCGCTTTACTAGGTCGAACAGCCCAGTTTTTCGTGTATTTTCGGTCTCCAGCCCTTATGGGACAAGCGCAGACAGCTATAAAAACAATAGCTAACGGACCTGGCCCAGAAAGTCCTGCAGATAGCCGGCCACCCGTTCGGGCTGCTCGTGCACGATCCAGTGGGAGGCGCCCGGCACCTGCTGCAGCTGCATGTCCGGCACGTAGTCGGCCAGGCCCTCGATCAGCGCCGGCGGCAAGGCGATATCGTCGAGCGCCCAGATCACCAGCGTTGGCAGCAGGACCGTCAGCCGCTCGCGCGCCAGCGTGACGGCGGCAGCGGCCGGGTCGTTGTGCGGTGGCCCGAGCCGGGGCGGACGCAACGGCGATGCACGGTACAGGTTGCAGCCGCCCGTGAGCCCGGCGCGCCAGACCTCGCGGTACTGGTCCCTGACGCTGTCCGTGAGCCAAGCCGGCGGATGGTCGCTGCCGTTGGTCAGGAATTGCCACAGGCGGCGGAAATCGTCCTTCGCCAGCAGCGCCTCGGCGTCCGGGCGGATCAGGAAATTCATGTAGGCACTGGCGGCCTGCTGGGCCGGCGAGTGCTGCAGCTCGCGCAAAAACGTGCCGGGATGCGGCGAGTTGATGATGGCGAGTTTTTTCATCAGCTGCGGCATGGCGGCGGCCAGGTTCCAAGCGATGGCGCCGCCCCAGTCGTGCGCCACCAGGCATTCAAGCTGGGGCCGGTCGGCCGGACAGACTGCCGCCACCAGCGCGGCGATGTCCTGCATCAGGTGTTTGGGCCGGTAGGCGTCCACCTCCGGCGGTGCGCTCGACGTCCCGAAACCGCGCAGGTTGGGTGCGATGCAGAAGTAAGCCCCGTTCTCCGGCTTGGCAAAATGCGCCAGCAGGGTGTCCCAGACAAAAGCCCCTTCCGGAAAGCCGTGCAGGAACATCAGGACGGGCCGGCCCGGTTCACCCGCCATGTGGCAGGACAGGCTGATGCCGTGGGGCAGGGGGATCTGGCGGATTTCAACCATGTCGCTATGTATTCGATAGCTGCCTGCGCCCGTTTCATATGGGTTGCAGGCAGTTTTTGCTTGAAAAATGCACAAGCGGCAGATCCGGCCTTGCCGGCGGGGACTCAGGCCTCGCCGGACTCTGATTCTTCTTCCGGCGGCGGGGTGGTCACCGCCTTGGCGGCCTTGTCCGGCTTGACCGGCGGATGAGCCCACTGCCACAGGTGCTGGGCCACTTCTTCCACGCCTTGCCGCTTGAGCGCAGAAAACAGTTTGACATCGCCGCCGCCAGCCTGCAGTCGCACAATGGACAGCGCCTTGGCGGCCTCGGTCTTGTTGAGCTTGTCGGACTTGGTCAGCAGCACCAGAAACTTCAGGCCTTCCTCGACCCGCGGGCGGATCACGTCCAGCAGGATTTCGTCGAGCTCGGTCAGCCCCAGGCGCGGGTCGCACAGCAGTACCACGCCCTTGAGGTTGTCGCGCGTCTGCAGGTAGTTGCCCATCACCTGCTGCCAGCGGTATTTGGCGGCCTTGGGCACGGCTGCGTAGCCGTAACCCGGCAAATCGGCCAGCACCGCATCGGTCACCCCCTGTTTGCCGAGCGAGAACAAATTGATGCTCTGCGTGCGGCCCGGGGTCTTGGAGGCAAAGGCCAGGCGGTTGATCTGCGTCAGCGTGTTGATGCAGGTGGACTTGCCCGCATTGGAGCGGCCGACAAAGGCAATCTCGGGAAACTCATACATCGGCAGGTGTTTGAGTTCGGGGGCCGTGGTCAGAAACTTGGCGGTATGCAGCCAGCCCATGGCAATTTTCGCCTCGGCGGACTGGGGTGGCTGGGCGGCCAGCGCGGCGGCCATTTTGGCCGCCGCTTCTTTGGGCGGCGCCCGTTTGGCGGTCGGCTTCTGCGTTTTAACGGGTGTAGATCGGGGAGATATGCTCATATTTGGGATTGTCCCCCAAGCCATTGTAAAATCAGGGAGTTTTGCGTTGGTCGGCGCCCCAGCGGGCTATTAATTTCAGCCCAAGGCTGTGCGCCGATTGCCTGGTCCAACTTAGAGTCAACTATTAAACCCCCGATATGAAGCTTGTTTCCACTTCGTTGATTACTTATTTATTTGCCGCCCTGCTGCTTGTACCGGCTGTCTCGCGGGCGGCCGGCGAGGCCGCTCCGGCCAAGGTGGCCAAGCCGGATCTGGTCAAGGGGGAGGCCACTTACACCGCAGTGTGTGTCGCCTGCCACGCGGCGGACGGCAATTCCGCGATTGCCGCCAATCCGAAACTGGCGCAGCAACACCCCGAATACCTGGTCAAGCAGCTCCAGGAATTCAAGTCGGGCAAGCGCAACAATGCCGTCATGAAGGGGTTTGCCAGCGCCCTCAGCGACGACGACATGAAAAACATCGCTTACTGGGTGACCAGCAAAAAAGCCAAGCCCGGTTTCGCGAAGGACAAGGCACTGGTGACGCTGGGTGAGCGCATCTACCGCGGCGGCATCTCCGACCGCCAGGTGCCAGCCTGTGCCGGTTGCCACAGCCCGAACGGCGCCGGCATGCCGTCGCAGTACCCGCGTCTGGGCGGCCAGCATGCCGAATACACCGCAGCCCAGCTGACGACTTTCCGCGACGGTGGGCGAAACAACAACCTGCAGATGACGCAGGTTGCCGCCAAACTGAACGACAAGGAAATCCGCGCCGTGGCTGACTACATCGCCGGTTTGCGCTGAATTCCCTGAAAAGCCCATGGAATCCATGGCTGGAGGGAAGGGTGAAACCTCTTTTCCGGGAAAATACAGGGGTTCGCCCGGTTTGTATTGAACCCCAGCCAGAATAATCACTCCATACAGGGCGGGTCTTTTGCAGAAGACCCGCCTTTTTTGTTGCCGCCCAACCGAACACCCACGCATGACCGTTCCCAGCCACGCAGTTTCCACCCACGGCCTGAGGCTCAGGGCGGGCTCACACGCCCTGCGCTCCACCGTGGAGTTGCTGTCGTCGATGCGCTTTTCCATCTCGCTGCTCACGGTGATCTGCATCGCCTCGGTGATAGGCACGGTGCTCAAGCAGCAGGAGCCGATCAGCAACTACGTCAACCAGTTCGGCCCGTTCTGGGCGCAGGTGTTTGGCGCCGTCAGCCTGTACACGGTGTACAGCGCCTGGTGGTTCATGCTGATCCTGGCCTTTCTGGTGGTTTCCACCTCGCTGTGCATCAGCCGCAATACCCCGAAAATCCTCGCTGACCTGAACCAGCTCAAGGAAAACATCCGTGAACAAAGCCTCAAGGCTTTCGGGCACCGCGCCGAAGCGGCGCTGGATGAAGGGCCTGAAGCGGCCGCGCGGCGCATCGGGCAGACGCTGGTGCAGGGCGGCTGGAAGGTCAAGCTGCAGCAGAGAACCACCGCCGGCGGCGAAGGCTGGATGGTGGCGGCCAAGGCGGGCGCCGCCAACAAGCTCGGTTACATTGCGGCGCACAGTGCCATCGTGCTGGTGTGTGTGGGCGGACTGCTCGATGGCGACCTGATCGTAAGGGCGCAGATGTGGCTTAACAACAAGACCATCTACACCGGCGGCGGCTTGATTGCCGATGTGCCGGCCCAGCACCGCCTGAGCGAGCGCAACCCGACCTTCCGCGCCAACCTGCTGGTCGCCGAGGGCACGCAGTCGAGCACCGCCATCCTGAACCAGCCCGGCGGCGTTTTGCTGCAGGATCTGCCCTTTGCGGTGGAGCTGAAAAAATTCATCGTCGAGTACTACTCGACCGGCATGCCCAAGCTGTTTGCCAGCGAGATCGTGATTCACGACAAGGAAACCGGCGAGAAGATCCCGGCCCGTGTCGAGGTCAATCATCCGGTCCGCCACAAAGGCATAGAAATTTACCAGTCCAGCTTTGATGATGGCGGCTCCAGCGTCACGCTCAAGGCGGTGCCGCTGGCCACCGGCAGCCAGGGGGCCAGCAAGCCTTTTGAAATCCAGGGCACGATTGGCGGCTCCAGCAGCCTGACGAATGGTCAAGGGGAAGGCGCCGAAAAAATGACGCTGGAGTACACCGCGCTGCGTGTCATCAACGTCGAGAATTTTGGCGGCTCGGGCAGCATGGGTGCAACGTCGGGCGCGGATGTGCGCAAGGTCGATTTACGCCAGGCCCTCGATTCACGCCTGGGCGCAGCCAACAAGACCCGCGAAAAGAAGGAACTGCGCAACGTCGGCCCCAGTGTGAGCTACAAGCTGCGCGACGCGTCTGGCCAGGCCAGGGAGTTTCACAACTACATGCTGCCGGTCAAGATGGACACGGCCGAGTTCAGCCCGGCGCTGTTTTTGCTGGGCGTGCGTGATACCCCGGCAGAGCCATTCCAGTACCTGCGCATCCCCGCCGACGACCAAGGCAGCATGGAGGGTTTCCTGCGCCTGCGTCGTGCGCTGGCCGACCCGGCCCAGCGCGACAAAGCCGTCCAGCGTTATGTGCGCCAGGCCATCGCGACGGACCGGCCTGATCTGGCAGCGCAGCTGTCCGCGTCCGCGTCGCGGGCACTGGCCCTGTTCGCCGGCCCCGACCAGCCGGTGGCCGGAGCCCAGGCCAGGCCCTTGGCCGGACTGCAGGCGGTTTCCGATTTCATGGAAACCAACGTGCCGGAAGACGAGCGCAGCCGTGCCGGAGAAGTGCTGGTGCGCATTCTGAATGGCGTGTTGTTTGAACTGGTGCAGCTCACGCGTGAGCAAAGCGGCCTGCAGCCGCTGCCGCGCGACGAAAAAACCCAGGCTTTCATGGCACAGGCCGTGTTGTCTCTCAGTGATGCCCACCATTACCCGGCGCCCATGGCGTTTGAACTGAAGGACTTCACGCAGCTGCAGGCCAGTGTGTTCCAGGTGGCGCGTGCCCCCGGGAGAAACATTGTCTACCTCGGTTGCGCCTTGCTGATTCTGGGCATCTTTGCCATGCTTTATGTACGCGAACGACGCCTCTGGGTCTGGCTGGCGCCGGCCGAAGACGGTGCGGATTCCATGGAACCCGGAAAAGAGCTTGAAAAAAAGGGCCCAGAATCTGGCGCAGGCAGCCAGGCGACCATGGCCATGTCGACCAATCGCCAGACCATGGACGGCGGTAAGGAATTTGAAATGCTGAAAACAAAACTTTTACAGGTGCCCCGATGAACACCACCACCACCCTGAACTCGCGCACCACGGACGCGACCACCATCAGCTTGCAGCAAGGCTATTTCGCCAAGCGCAATGCGCTGGACTGGATTTTTGCGGCCATTGCGCTGGCCGGCGGGCTGTATGCCCTTGCCCGTTACGGCGCTTTCATGGATGTCTATGAAAAAGGCATTTTGCTGGGCGCGATTCCTGCCGTGATCGCGATGGGCTGGTTCTGGCGGCCGCTGCGCGCGCTGATGCTGCTGGTAGCGGGCTTTTCGCTGCTCGGTATCGTGTCCTACCAGGGTGATCTGGCACGCGCCGAACAGGTGTTCTGGCTCAAGTATTTCCTGTCCAGCCAGTCGGCCATTCTCTGGATGAGTGTGCTGTTTTTCATGAGCACGGCGTTCTACTGGATGGGCATGTTTGCCCGGGGGCAGAGCGGCACGATGGAGTTGCTGGGCTCGCGGATTGCCTGGGTGGCTGTGGGCATGGCACTGGTCGGCACCATGGTGCGCTGGTACGAAAGTTACCTCATCGGTGCCGACGTCGGCCACATTCCGGTCAGCAACCTGTACGAGGTGTTCGTGCTGTTCAGCTGGATGACCGCGGCGTTCTACCTTTACTTCGAAGCGCAGTACAAGACCCGCACCATGGGTGCGTTTGTGATGCTGGTGGTCAGTGCTGCCGTGGGTTTTCTGCTCTGGTACACCGTGGTCCGCGAGGCGCATGAAATCCAGCCACTGGTGCCGGCCCTCAAAAGCTGGTGGATGAAGCTGCATGTGCCGGCCAACTTCATCGGTTACGGCATGTTCTCGCTGGCGGCCATGGTCTCGCTGGCTTACCTGATCAAACAGCAGGCGCAGGAGACCCGCTGGTACAAACTGACGCCACTGTGGCTGCTGGGCGTGGTCCTGTGTTTTGTGCCGATTGTGTTTCGCAAGTCAACCGAAATCGGGGGTACCAATTACTGGCTCGGTTATCTGCTGGTCTCCGGCCTGATTGCCGCCGCCATTTTGCTGGGCCGCCAGCGCATTGCGGCACGCCTGCCGAGCGCCGAAGTGCTCGACGACGTGATGTACAAGGCCATTGCCGTCGGTTTTGCGTTTTTCACCATCGCCACCGTGCTTGGCGCCTTGTGGGCGGCCGAGGCCTGGGGCGGCTACTGGAGCTGGGACCCCAAGGAAACCTGGGCATTGATCGTCTGGCTCAACTACGCAGCCTGGCTGCACATGCGGCTGATGAAGGGCCTGCGCGGTACCGTGGCCGCCTGGTGGGCCCTGGTGGGGCTGGCCGTCACCACCTTTGCCTTTCTGGGGGTGAACATGTTTCTGTCGGGCCTGCACAGTTACGGAACCTTGTAGCCGGGGTTTGAATCCTTGTAAGAAGTGGCTGCGTACCAAGACCAACTCTCAGCCATCCACGACAACAAGGACACACCATGCTGATCAAGACCGACCACAGTGGCTTCGACCACGCCATTCCCAGCGACATCACGCCCCAGGGCGTTTACCACCAGCGGCGCAATCTGATCAAGCTGATGGCTTCCGGCGCCGCTGGTGCGACCATCGCATCCTGGGCCGGTCGGCAAGCGCTGGCTCAGGCGGTCACCAAGCCAGGCAAGCTGGCGGCTTTGCCCGGTGCCAAATCGGGGGTGGCGGGTGCGGTCACGATGGAGAAAGTGACGGACTACAAGGACGTCACCAGCTACAACAACTTCTATGAATTCGGCACCGACAAGTCGGACCCGGCGAAAAATGCCCACACCCTGGTGACCAAGCCCTGGACCGTGGCCATCGAAGGCTTGGTCAAGCAGCCCAGAACCTGGGCCATCGAGGACCTGATCAAGCTCAGCGCCCAGGAAGAACGCATTTACCGCCTGCGTTGCGTGGAAGGCTGGTCCATGGTGATTCCCTGGGTTGGCTATTCGCTGGCGGAGCTCATAAAAAAGGTCGAACCGCTGGGTAACGCCAAATATGTCGAGTTCATCACCCAGGCCGATCCGAAAACCATGCCGTTTGTCGGCTCGCGCGTGCTGGACTGGCCCTATGTCGAGGCGCTGCGCATGGACGAGGCGATGCACCCGCTGACCCTTTTGAGTTTCGGCATGTACGGCGAAGTGCTGCCCAAGCAGAGCGGTGCGCCGGTGCGTCTGGTGGTTCCCTGGAAATACGGGTTCAAGAGCGGCAAGAGCATTGTCAAGATCCGCTTTACCGACAAGGAGCCGCGTACCGCGTGGAACAAGGCGGCTGCCAACGAATACGGGTTTTATTCCAATGTGAACCCGTCCGTGGACCATCCGCGCTGGAGCCAGGCGACCGAGCGCCGTATTGGGGAAGACGGCCTGTTTGCAAAAAAACGCAAAACCCTGATGTTCAACGGCTATGAGGCCCAGGTGGGGCAGTTGTACGCGGGCATGGATCTGAAGAAGTTTTATTGATTCGCAGCCGAGGCTCGCCAGGACGCAACACCTCGTCATGCACCTCGGCGCCGATTCGGTTTTTCAACCATGAAAAAACTTCTCCTCCATCCCGCGGCCAAGCCGGTGGTCTTTTTTGCCTGCCTGCTGCCGTTCATCTGGCTGTTCTACAGTGCGCTGACCAACCAGTTGGGCGCCAACCCCGCGGAAGCGCTGATCCGGGCAACGGGTGACTGGACCCTGCGTTTTTTGTGCATCGTACTGGCCGTCACACCGCTGCGGGTGATCAGCAACACGCCCGCGCTGGCGCGTTTTCGCCGCATGCTGGGGCTGTTTGTGTATTTTTACGTGCTGCTCCACCTGCTCAGCTACAGCTGGTTCGACATGAGCTTTGATGTGGCTGATATCGTCAAGGACATCATCAAGCGGCCGTTCATCCTGGTGGGATTTGCCGCTTTCCTGCTGCTGACACCGCTGGCTGCGACCTCATTCAACGCGGCCATCCGCCAGCTCGGTGCGAAGCGCTGGCAGATGCTGCACAAGCTGGTGTACCTGATTGCGGGCCTAGGCCTTCTGCATTTTTTCTGGATGCGCTCAGGCAAAAACGATTTTGCCGAGGTGTCGGTTTATGCGGCCATCATCGCGGCGCTGCTGGGCTGGCGCGTCTGGCAGCGCTGGGGCCGGCGCAAGCGTTCGGCCGGTCCCCATCCTGCCGCCGCAAGGCGCCTGCAGTGAAGCAAATGCTCCTGAATCAGGAGCTGAAGACGCATGATAGATAAGGGCTGGAGCATGTTTTTGCCTGAAACCTAGCGATTCACGGCACGCAGTGCCGGCCGGGTCTGGCGTGCGACCGGGTCGATGGTTGCCGTCGGCAACTGGTAAGCGCGATCGTCAAACAGGTCGATGCCGCACATCAGGTTTTCAATCCAGTCGAAGAATTCGTTCACCGCCTGCTTGCCGACGATCGGTGCGCCGTGTTGCGGCACCAGCATGGCGATGTCCATGGGGCGCACCATGTTGACCCACAGCCGCAGGATCTTGTTCGAGACCATGTAGCGCCGGTGGAAACCTTCCATCAGGGGTATGTGCGGCTTGAGGCTGGTGACCGGCTGGCGCGCCTGGGCGCCGGACATCATCGACACGCCGAGATCGCCGGTGAACAGGATGCGGCTGATCGGATCGTAGAAGTGAAAATTGCCTTCGGAGTGCATGAAGTGCGCCGGGATCAACCATAGTTCATTGGCACCCAGAGGCAGGCGTCCGCCACCGTCGGGCACGCCGATCACACGGTTTTCGGTCTTGCCGACCTTGGTGAAATGCGGAGCAAAACGCTCCCACACCCTTGAAATTACCAGCATGGCCTGGGTGCTGCTTAGCCAGCGATCCAGTGAAGCGATGATGTCGGGGTCGGCATGTGAAGCGATGATGTAGGACAGCTTGTGCGGCGGAAAATGCTGCGTCATGCCCATGAACAGTTCGTTGTAGGCCAGGTTGCCGCCGGGATCAATGATGGCCCCCGTGCCGTGGTCCACGATGAGAAACTGGTTGGCCTGAACCGCTTGTCCATCTTCCTCAATGAGGTCGGTGAACATCAGGCAGGCGTGATTTTTGTCGCGGTAAAGTTCCAGAGCCATGTCAGTGCTTAACGTCGATTTGAAGTAAATCGACTCTACCCCCACCCCTGCAAGGGTCATTTGATGAGTATCAAGTGACGTTGTCCTCAGGGCAACAATTTTTCGCCGCGGAAGGTGTCGGCCGCTGTTTCGCGCTTGCGTATGAGATGGGCTTGTTCACCATCGACCAGTACCTCGGCGGCACGGCCCCTCGTGTTGTAGTTGCTCGCCATGCTCATGCAGTAGGCGCCCGCCGAAAGCACGGCCAGACGATCGCCTGCGGCCACAGCCAGCGTGCGGTCACGGCCTATCCAGTCGCCGCTTTCGCAGACCGGGCCAACCACGTCGTAGGACGACTCCTGCCTGTCCTGGTGCGTCTCAAGCGGCACGATGGCATGAAACGCCTGGTACATGGCGGGACGCGGCAGGTCGTTCATTGCGGCGTCGATCACGCAGAAATTCTTCTGCTCACCGGGCTTGAGGTAAAGCACCTCGGTCAGGCAGACGCCGGCATTGCCCACCAGCGAGCGACCCGGCTCGACCATCAGTTTTTTGCCGCCATGGCCGCGTGCATCCAGTTTGGCCAGCAGTTCCTGCCAGAGCACATCTGCCGCGGGCGGTGCGTCCTGGTTGTAATTGATGCCCAGGCCCCCGCCAAAGTCGATGTGTTCAATCGTGATGCCCGCCGCTTCTATGCTGTCGACCAGGTCCAGCACCCGGTCCATCGCGTCCAGGTAAGGGGTGGTTTCGGTGATTTGCGAACCGATGTGGCAGTCGATGCCGACTACCTGCAGTCCTTCAAGCGACGCCGCGTATCGGTAAATCCGCAGTGCATCCTCGTGCGCCACACCGAACTTGTTGCCCTTGAGACCGGTCGAGATATAGGGGTGGGTTTTCGGGTCGACATTCGGGTTGACGCGAATGCTGATCGGCGCGATGCGGCCCATGGCCAGCGCCACCCCGGACAGTACATCCAGTTCGGCCTCGCTCTCGACATTGAAGCAGCCGATGCCTGCGGTCAGGGCCTGCTGCATTTCGGAGCGTGTTTTGCCGACCCCGGAAAAAATGACTTTGCGCACATCGCCGCCTGCCGCCAGCACCCGCTCAAGCTCACCGCCGGAGACAATGTCAAAGCCACAGCCTGCACGGGCAAACACCTGCAGCACGCCCAAGGAGGAGTTGGCCTTCATGGCATAACAGATCTGCGCATTGCGTCCGGCAAAGCCCTGCTGGTAAGCCGCCAGGGCCGCCAGCATGGCAGCTTTGGAATACACGAACAGCGGTGTGCCGTACTGGCTGGCCAGGGTATCGAGGCGGGCCGCTTCGAGGTACAGGCCGTCCTGGCGGTAGGCCAGCTGGGGTGCGCCCGGCAGGGCGGTTGATGCAGTGGTGCTCATGCCCGGCGCTTTCATCGCAGCGGCAAGGTCGCGGGACCGGATGCGGGTGGCGGTGCCGGCAGATCGGTCGGGACGGCTGTGGCACTTTCCGGTGCGCTGGCGGCGGCGGCGGGCGCAGGCGCCGCGAAAGGGGCAATGCCCGCCGGACGGGCTTTGGGCGGCGGCGGGAGAAAAAGGGGGCCCTTCTGGCCGCAAGCGGCAAGACCCATGGCAATGGCCAGGGCCGCGGCGGCGGTTGAAAGGCCATGAGCGCAGGAGGCAGCCTGGCGGCGGCCTAGAATTTGACGCTGGATTTGAAATCTTGCAAACATGATGGGATTGTAATGACCGACCTGGAATATCTGGACCAAGCCGAGGCCGCCCTCAAGGCGATTGAAATGGCGTGTGACCGCATCAACGACGAAACGGATGCCGACGTCGACAACCAGAGAACCGGGGGCATGATCACGCTGACTTTTGCCGACCGCAGCCAGATCATCATCAATCTCCAGAAGCCGCTGCAGGAAATCTGGATGGCCGCCCGCGCTGGCGGTTTTCATTACAGATTCAACCAGGGCCACTGGACAGACACCAAGGATGGCAGCGCGCTGTTTGCTGAGCTGTCGCGCTACGCCAGCGCGCAGGCCGGGCAGCCGCTCGTGTTCAGCGCACCGTCAGGCGCGCGCTCCGCTAGTTCTTGAACAGATCCAGAATCCGGCGACGTTCATCGCTCGGTGGCGGAGTCTGGATGGTGGCGCCGGGGGGGACTGGTTGGCCGGTGATCGGGTTGTCGACCCCGGCGCCTGCGGCGGGACGGTCTCCCAGTCCGACGCTGCTGATGCCGGAACCTTTGGCGTATTCATCATAAAACCACTCTCCGCCGATATTGACAACACCCTCGGGGGCTGAAAACTCGGTCACCGGAACGCCTTTGAGCGCGTAGTCCATGAAGTTGATCCAGACCGGCAGGCTCAGGCCGCCCCCGGTCTCCCGGTCACCGAGTTTTTTCGGCGTGTCGTAGCCCATCCATACGGCTGCAGTGAGGGTCGGCTGGAAGCCCACAAACCAGGTGTCGATCGAATCGTTGGTGGTGCCGGTTTTTCCATAGAGGTCTGGCCGTTTCAGGGTCGCCTGGGCCTTGGCGGCGGTGCCGCTGCGGGCAACTTCCTGCAAGAGGCTGGACATGATGAAGGCGTTGCGCGCTTCGATGCCACGAACCGACTCGTCGAGTGTTGGCACCGGGCTGTCGACCACAACCTTGCCTTTCTGGTCGGTGATTTTGGTGATCAGGTAGGGATTGACGCGGTAGCCGCCATTGGCAAACACCGAATAGCCGATGGCCATTTGCAGCGGTGTGACCGAGCCGGCGCCCAGTGCCATCGTCAGGTAGGCCGGGTGTTTGTCACCGTCAAAACCAAACCGGGTCACCCATTCCTGGGCATATTTGGGGCCGATGGCCTGCAGTATCCGGATGGAAATCATGTTTTTTGACCTGGCCAGACCCCGGCGCAGGCTCATCGGGCCTTCGAAGGTGCCGTCATAGTTTTTTGGCTCCCAAGGCTGGCCGCCGGTGACGCCTGCGTCAAAAAACAAGGGCGCGTCGTTAACGACCGTCGCCGGGGTGAAACCTTTCTCGAGGGCGGCTGAATAGATAAACGGCTTGAAGCTGGAACCAGGCTGGCGCCAGGCCTGCGTCACATGGTTGAACTTGTTTTTCTCATAGTCAAAGCCGCCGACCAGCGCCCTGATGGCGCCGTTGCGCGGGTCCAGCGCCACAAAAGCGCCCTCGACCTCCGGCAGTTGTGTGATTTCCCAAGTATTTTTGGGTGTTTTGGTCACGCGGATCAGGGCACCGGGACGGATTCTGATGTTGGGTGCCGCTTTTTCGGACAGGCCCGACTGGGCCGGTTTGAGGCCGTCGCCGGTGATTTCAATGGTTTCGCTGTTCTGGCGAAGGGCCACGATTTTTTTCGGTCCGGCCTCCAGCACCACAGCCGACATCACGTCATCGTTGTCCGGATTCTCGGCCAATGCGTCGTCAATCGCGTCTTCGGTTTCCTTGGGATCGCTGGACAGGGCAATGAATTTTTCGGGGCCGCGGTAGATCTGCCGCCTTTCATAATCCATGATGCCTTTGCGCAGCGCCTTGTAAGCCATGGTCTGGTCGGCAGCCCGCAAGGTGGTGAAGACATTCAGGCCGCGCGTGTAGGTCTCGTCGCCATACTGGCTATAAACCAGCTGGCGCACGGTTTCTGCCACAAATTCGGCATGCACCCGCCCAGTGTCAGGGCCGGATTTGACCTTGACCTCCTCGTTTTTGGCCATCACCGCCTGTTCCGGCGTGATAAAGCCGTTTTCTTCCATGCGCTCAATGATGTAAAGCTGACGCGCCCGGGCTCGCCTGGGGTTGCTGACCGGGTTGTAGGCGGAAGGGGCCTTCGGCAGCCCCGCGAGCATGGCGGCCTCGGCAATGCTGATGGATTTGAGAGGCTTGCCGAAATAAATCTCGGACGCGGCGGCAAAGCCATAAGCGCGTTGCCCCAGGAAGATCTGGTTCATGTAGATCTCCAGAATCTGGTCCTTGCTCAGAAGGTGTTCCAGCTTGAAGGTCAGCAAAATCTCGTAGATCTTCCGCGTGTAGCTCTTTTCGGTGGACAGGTAGACGTTGCGGGCGACCTGCATGGTAATAGTCGAGGCGCCCTGACTCTTGGCTCGCCCCACATTGGCGAGGCCGGCCCGGATCACACCGATGTAATCAACCCCCCCATGGGAGAAGAAGCGTGCATCCTCAATGGCCAGCACTGCATCCTTCATGACCTTGGGTATCTCGCCTATCGGTGTCAGGTTGCGGCGCTCCTCGCCGAATTCACCAATCAGAACCGCATCCGCTGAATAGACGCGCAGAGGAAGTTTGGGTCGGTAGTCCAGCAAATCGGACACATCCGGCAGGTTCGGGTAGGCGACCGCCAGCGCAACCGCAATGATGATCAGGAGTGAAACAAGGCCAGCCAGCGCCAGACCCAAGCCCCACGCAAAGGCCTTGAGCAACTTGAGCGGCCAGGGCCGCTGGCTGGCAGGGGAGGGGCGGGATTCGGAAGTCGAAGAATTTGACGGCATGGGTTTAACGTAAGTTCGCGCCAGCATTGTAAAAATCCACGATGCTGGAAGACTTTGCAGGTTGTCAGGGATTTCACATTTTGCAATTGTGGTCTTGTCGCCGCGCTGGCATCAGCCCGGTCAAGCCATGGGAAGCGTCTACTTTTGACAACGGTGATAGTAAGCTAAAACCGAAAAATCCTTTGTTGTACAAGGACCTTACTGATAGCATTCAAGTGATTTCTTAAGTTTGTAGGGCTACATATTAGCCGTCATCTGGGGACCGTCTTGATCTCTCTGGGGTCTTTATTAAACCGTCAATCGCCAGCCGTGCTGGGCTTGGACATCAGTTCGTCCAGCGTCAAGCTGGTAGAGCTCAGCCAGGACAAGGCCGGCAACCTGGTGCTTGACCGGTGTGCCATTGAGCCCCTGGAACGGGGCTGGATCACCGACGGCAACGTCGAGAAATTTGACGAAGTTGCCGAGGCCGTGCGCCGACTGGTCAAAAAGAGCGGAACACGTACCAAAAATGTGGTCATGGCCCTGCCCGCGTCGGCGGTGATCACCAAGAAAATCATCCTGCCCGGCGGAATGAGCGAGCAGGAGCTGGAGATCCAGGTAGAGGCCGAGGCCAATCAATACATCCCCTTTTCACTGGATGAGGTCAGCCTTGATTTTTGTGTCATAGGTCCCAGCGCCAGCTCGGCGGGTGACGTGGAAGTGCTGATCGCCGCATCCCGCAAGGAAAAAGTCAATGACCGGCAGGGGCTGGCCGAGGCGGCAGGTCTCAAACCGGTGGTGGTGGATGTGGAGTCCTATGCTTCACGGTTGGCGACGGCCCGATTGATTGAAAGCCTGCCGAACAAGGGCTTGGACACCATGGTGGCCCTGTTCGAAGTCGGCGCCCTCACCACCAGCATGCAGGTCATCAAGAACGACGAAGTGCTGTATGAGCGCGATCAGGCTTTTGGCGGGGCGCAGCTGACCCAGCTGATCGTTCGCCAGTATGGCTTTTCTCCGGAAGAGGCGGAGGGAAAAAAACGTAGCGGCGACCTGCCGGATGACTACGATGCCAGCGTGCTTAAACCCTTTGTCGACAGCATGGCTCAGGAAATTGGCCGTGCGCTCCAGTTCTTTTTTACCAGTACACCGCACAACAAGGTGGATTACGTGATGCTGGCGGGCGGTTCGTCCGCATTGCCGGGGTTGACCGAGGCAGTGACCCAGCAGACTTCATTTGCCTGCATGGTTGCCAATCCCTTTGAGGGCATGGTTCTGGGCAGCAATGTAAGGGAGAACAAGATGAAGCGTGAAGCCGCGTCTTACCTGACCGCTTGCGGGCTGGCGTTGCGGAGGTTTTTCCAGTGATTCTGGTCAATCTGCTTCCTCATCGCGAAGCGGCGCGCAAACGCCGCCGTGAGGCTTTTTTCGTCGCCTTGGGCATTGCTGCCCTTATTGGCGGTCTGCTCTGCGGAGCGGTCTATTCCTGGTACCAGGCCCAAATTTCGGGGCAGCAGGGCAAGAATTTATTTCTGAAAACCGAAATCACCCGTCTTGAAAACCAGATCAAGGAAATTGCAGGCCTGCAGCAGGAAATCGCTGCTTTGCGTGCCCGGCAAATGGCGGTGGAAGACCTGCAGGGCAACCGGAATCTGCCGGTCTATCTGCTCGATGAGCTGGTCAGGCAACTGCCGGACGGTGTTTACATCACCAGCATGAAACAGGACAACCAGGTGGTGTTGTTGACTGGCGTGGCCCAGTCCAACGAGCGGGTCTCCGAATTGCTGCGCAATCTGGGCAACAACAGTCCCTGGTTGACCCGGCCCGAACTGATTGAAATCACAGGCAGAACAATCACGCTGGGCGCACGCGACCAGCGGCGTGTTGCGAATTTTTCGATGCGCGTGGGACTCAGGCGGGCCACGGATGTGCAGAAAGCGGCAGCATCAGCGGCGGGGTCTTCCGGCGCCGCCGTGGGCAAGCCCGCCCAGCCAGGCACTCCTGCGGCCAAGAGCTGACGAACCAGCCCCGAACAGGCACTGACTATGGCACGTACACCGAAATTCAATGTTAATTTTTCTGCGCTTCAGGACGGTCTGAAGGCGCAATTTGTCGGTCTCAACCCGAATGACCCTTCTTCCTGGCCGGCGTTTCCTCGTTTTCTCCTGTATGTGTTTGTGACCGCCGCCGTTGTGGTTGCGCTGTGGTTTGTATGGCTCAGCGATTCTGACGAGGAACTCAAGGCAGAACAGGCCAAGGAAGTACAGTTGCGGGAAGATTTCAAGAAGAAGCTGGCGCAGGCGGTCAACCTGGAAGCCCTGAAAAAGCAGCGTGAGCAGGTCCAGCAATACGTGACCCAATTGGAGAAACAACTGCCTAGCAAGGCCGAAATGGATGCCTTGCTGTCAGACATCAACCAGGCTGGCTTGGGCCGGAGTCTGCAGTTTGAGCTGTTTCGGCCCGGACAGGTCAGCGTCAGGGAGTATTACGCGGAGCTGCCCATTGCGATCAAGGTGTCTGGGCGTTATCACGACATCGGGGCTTTTGCAGCCGATATTGCCAATCTGTCCCGCATTGTGACGCTCAACAACATGACGATTGCTCCGGTCAAGGACGGAATGATGAGCATGGACACGACCGCCAAGACATTCCGCTATCTCGATCCTGAAGAAGTTGCCTTGCAGCGTAAAGCGGCGCCAGCGAAAGGCCCCAAGAAATGATGCGAACAACTATCCAAAAGACGCTCATGCTGGTGTCCACGGCGGTGGTTTGCATGAATCTGACGGCCTGCAGTTCTTCCGAGCAAGAGGAATTGCAGCAGTGGATGACCGAGCAACGCAATCTGACGAGGCCCAGGATCGACCCCTTGCCTGAGCCCACCAGGTTTTCGCCGCAGGCTTATACCCAGGAGGGTGCTGTCGAGCCTTTCAGCCCCCAGAAATTGACGCAGGCGCTGAACCGAGACTCCAACCGGGCAACTGCCAATGCAGCCCTGATTGCGCCTGAGTTGAGTCGACGCAAGGAGCCGCTGGAAGCGATGCCGCTCGATGCGGTCGCGATGGTGGGTAGCCTGACCAAGCAAGGGCAGCCGGTGGCGCTGGTGCGGGTGGACAACCTGCTGTACCAGGTGCGGGTGGGCAACTACTTGGGCCAGAACTACGGGCGCATCACGAAAATTTCTGAGACTGAGGTCGCCCTGCGGGAAATTGTGCAGGACGCTGCAGGCGAATGGTTAGAGCGGACAGCGACTTTACAGCTTCAAGAGGGGTCAAAATGAACAAAAATGCATGGACGACGCAGGCCGTCCCGACGCGGGGTGCATGGTCGCGGATATCGGCTGGCCTGGCCATCGGTACGGCTTGGGTGACGCTCGCGCTGGCAACGCAAGCATGGGCCCAGACGCCCAATGCCATCGAGGCGGTGTCGGGTTCCGTCCAGGGTGGCTCGGAAGTCATTCGTATCGACCTGAAAGAAGCGCTGACCGCAGTTCCCACTGGCTTTACGATTCAAACGCCCGCGCGGATTGCGCTCGATTTTCCTGGCGTCAGCAATTCCATGGGCCGCTCGGCCCTTGAATTGAACCTGGGCAATCTGCGCTCTGCCAACGTGGTCCAGGCGGGCGAAAGAACGCGCGTTGTCCTCAATCTGAAGGCGTCGACGGCCTACACGGCGCAGATTCAGGGGAAATCCTTGCTGATCACGCTGGACCCGGTGGCCGTTGCGACGCCCTCACCCGTCGTTGCACCTGTGTTTGCCGAAAACCGCAACCGCGACACCTTGCCGCTGAAAGACATCGATTTCCGGCGGGGGACGGACGCTTCGGGCCGGATTGTGGTCGATCTTGCCAATAACCAGGTGGGCGTCGACATCCGCCAGCAGGGGCAGACCCTGGTGGTGGAATTCCTGAAAACCGCCTTGCCCGAGGGCTTGCGTCGCCGGCTGGATGTGTCCGACTTCGGCACGCCGGTTCAAAGCGTGACCACTTCCCAGCTGGGGGACAAGGTCCGCATGGTGGTCGAACCCAAAGGCTCATGGGAACACAGTGCTTACCAGAGCGACAACCAGTTTGTGCTGGAAGTCCGTCAGCAAAAAGTGGACGAATCCAAGCTGTCGCAGGGGCCCGGCTACACGGGTGAAAAACTGTCCCTGAACTTCCAGAATATCGAGACGCGGTCCCTGTTGCAGGTCATTGCCGATTTCACCAATTTCAATATCGTCACATCCGACAGCGTGTCAGGTGCCGTGACCCTGCGCCTCAAGGATGTGCCATGGGATCAGGCTCTGGACATCATTTTGCAGGCCAAAGGTCTGGGAATGCGGAAAACAGGCAATGTGTTGCTGATTGCACCCAAGGACGAACTGGCCGCAAAAGACAAGCTCGATCTGGAGTCGCGCAACGCGATCCAGACCCTGGAGTCGGTACGCACGCAGTCCTTCCAGATCAACTATGCAAAAGCAGCGGATATCGGTGCCCAAATCACGGCGGGTGGCACCGGCCCAACCAGTGCCCGCATCCTGTCCAATCGTGGCAGTGCAATTGCAGAGGCCAGAACGAATCAGCTGTTCGTGACCGACATTCCCTCCAAGCTGGAACAAGTGCAGAGCTTCATTGCAAAAATAGACATTCCCGTGCGGCAGGTCCTGATTGAGGCACGCATTGTGGAGGCCTCGGATACTTTCGGGAAATCATTGGGTGTTCGACTAGGTGGTCGGCCGTTTACGCTCAACGGTGCAAGTAATGCATCATTCGGTCCGACTTACATCAATCCAGGTACCACACCCGGAGCTCCCGTTCAGGGCGTGAACTACGGAACTACTACAGGCGACTTTCTGAACCTTCCTGGCGTGGGCCAAAACGGATTCAATGCTGCCACTTTTGCAGTTTCCCTCTTTTCGTCAGGCGCCACTCGACTGCTCAATCTTGAAATTTCAGCCATGGAAGCCGATGGCAAAGGCAAGATTGTGTCGAGCCCGCGTATCGTGACGGCCGACCAGGTCAAGGCCCTGATCGAGCAAGGCACGGAGTTGCCGTACCAGCAAGCGACTTCCAGTGGCGCGACCTCCATCGCCTTCCGCAAGGCCAACCTGAAGCTGGAAGTGACCCCGCAAATCACGCCTGAAGGAAACATCATCCTGAATGTTGACGTGAACAAGGACAGTGTGGGCCGGTCGACGAGCAACGGCTTTGCGATCGATACCAAACACATTCAGACCCAGGTGTTGGTTGAAAACGGCGGCACAGTGGTGATCGGCGGCATTTTTGAACAGAACGAGCGTGAGGACGTAACCAAGGTTCCCTTGCTGGGCGATCTGCCTGCAGTGGGCAACCTGTTTAAAACCAGGACACGTACGGCCAACAAGTCCGAATTGCTGGTCTTCATCTCGCCCAAAATGATTTCCAACGGCGCGGCCCTGCGCTAGCATTGACTACGCGACGCGACGCGACGCGAAGCCGGGATGGCCTCCCGGCTCGCCTTGCCGGGCTGGCTGTTCTCCGAGGGATACGGTGTCTGCATGTCCTGTTCAGGCCGAGATATGTTCAACGACACGTTCTTTTTTTGTTGCCGTGATTCATCCTGACGGGGGCATCTGTTGAGCGAGCATGCCCACGTGGCGCTGATCGGTCTTCCCGGATCCGGCAAGTCCACCATCGGGCGCCAACTGGCCCGACGTCTCGGCCGACCTTTCATCGACACCGACCAGGTCATTGAGCAGCGCGTCGGTTTGTCCATCCGCGAGTTTTTTGAGCGTGAGGGCGAGGAGTCCTTTCGTGACCTTGAACAAAGCGTCATCGATGAATTGACGCTGGGCCAGCCCTGCGTTCTATCGACGGGTGGCGGGGCGGTGTTGCGGCCGGCCAATCGCCAGCATTTGAAGCAGCGCACCCAGGCGGTGTATCTGCATTCGGCACCCGAAGAGGTCTTTCGCCGCTTGCGGCACGACCGGAATCGCCCGCTGTTGCAGGTGCCTGACCCGCTGGCGCGCTTGCGCGAGCTGTATGCGCTGCGCGACCCGCTGTACCGCGAAAGCGCCCGATTTGTGGTGGAAACCGGGCGGCCTTCGGTGGCTGCACTGGTCAACATGGTGATGATGCAGCTTGAGCTGGCGGGTGTTCTTCCTGCGCCTGGCGCCTGACGCCCCATCTGCCGCAGACGCCAGGCTGATGTGCAGCACGGTATGACGGCGAAGCGCCGTGATGCGGGCCGCAGAGCGCCGTACGGACCGGCAGAGCCTCTACACTTGTGTCATGGCTTCAAATTCCCTCCTGACAACGCAGCAGGTTTTCATTGACCTGGGCGAGCGCAGCTACCCCATCACCATTGGTGCCGGCCTGCTGGGTGATCCTGGTACTTACCTGAGTCTGCCGAGTGCAAGCACCGCACTGATTGTGTCGAATGACACGGTGGCCCCTCTTTATGCCCAGTCCCTGCAGCTGGCACTGCAGGGGCATTACAAAAAGGTGTTGCAGGTGATTCTTCCCGACGGGGAGGCACACAAGGACTGGCCCACCCTGCAACTGATTTTCGACGCCCTGCTGGCCAACGGCTGTGATCGCAAGACCGTGCTTTTTGCGCTGGGCGGTGGCGTGGTGGGTGACATGACGGGATTTGCGGCAGCTTGCTATATGCGCGGTGTGCCGTTTGTGCAGGTACCCACCACCTTGCTGGCGCAGGTGGATTCTTCGGTTGGTGGGAAAACGGCCATCAATCACCCGCTGGGCAAAAACATGGTGGGCGCGTTTTACCAGCCGGAGCGCGTGATCTGCGACCTGGACGTGCTCCAGACCTTGCCCCCGCGCGAGTTGAGCGCCGGGCTTGCGGAGATCATCAAGTACGGACCGATTGCCGACATGGCTTTTCTGGACTGGATCGAGGCGAACATCGGGGACCTGCTCGCGCGCGAACCGGCGGCGCTGGCACACGCCGTCCGGCGCAGCTGCGAGATCAAGGCCGCGGTGGTGGGTCAGGATGAACGTGAAGCCGGGCTGCGCGCCATTCTGAATTACGGGCATACCTTCGGACATGCGATCGAGTCGGGACTGGGTTACGGTCAATGGCTGCATGGCGAAGGCGTGGGTTGCGGCATGGTGATGGCTGCGCGGCTGTCCCAAAGGCTGGGCCTCGTCGACGTGGCGTTTGTCGACCGCCTGCGTGCGCTCGTCCAGCGCGCCGGGCTGCCGGTTGTCGGCCCCAGGCTGTCTGCCACCGACAACGCGGGGCGCTACCTCGAACTGATGCGTGTGGATAAAAAGGCGGAAGCTGGCGAAATCAGATTTGTCGTGATCAACGCTCCTGGCCATGCAACGGTGCGCAGTGCGCCGGATGCACTGGTGCGCGAGGTGATCGACGCATGCTGCGAATGAATGCTCCTGCGATGGATTGCTATCAAAATAATAGCTATTTGCGCACGTATTGAAAGGGCGGAAGCCCGATTGGATGCTTGATTGATGACTGTACTGGCTCCCTACGCCTGCGACCCGGTCCGGTCGCGCGGCCGTCGCTATCCCGAGCCCGCTGCGCCGACCCGTTCGGCCTTTCAGCGCGACCGCGACCGGATTGTGCATTCCACAGCATTTCGCCGCCTGGTTTACAAGACCCAGGTGTTTTTGAACCATGAAGGCGATTTGTTCCGCACCCGCCTGACACATTCGCTCGAAGTCGCACAGCTTGGCCGTTCCATCGCCCGCACGCTGCAGTTGAACGAAGACCTTGTCGAAGCCATCGCGCTGGCACACGATCTCGGCCACACGCCGTTTGGCCACGCCGGTCAGGATGCGCTCAACATCTGCCTGAAAAGCCACAACCCTGACAGCGCCGGCTTCGAGCACAACCTGCAAAGCCTGCGTGTGGTGGACACGCTCGAGGAGCGTTACCCGGACTACGACGGCCTGAACCTGTCCTTTGAAACCCGCGAGGGCATTCTCAAGCATTGCTCCCGCCGCAACGCCCGGCGGATCGAAGGGCGTGAACCTGGTGGCGTGGCGCAGCGTTTCCTGGCCCCCTCCGGCGACGGCCCGCACGCGCAGCAGCCCAGCCTCGAGGCCCAGCTTGCCAATCTCGCCGATGAGATCGCCTACAACGCCCATGACATTGACGACGGCGTGCGCTCTGGCCTGCTGAGCCTGGCGCAGCTCAAGGAGGTCGAGTTGTTTGAGACGTACCACCGGGAAACGCTCGCCAGGCACCCCGGTTTGCAGGGGCGGCGATTGTTGTTTGAAACCATACGCCGCATGCTCAGTGCCCAAGTGTACGACGTGATGGACGCCACCGGCGCTGCCTTGCGGGCTGCGATGCCGGCCGATGTGCAGGCCGTGCGCCGGCATCCGCCGCTGGTCTGCTTCAGTGATGAAATGGCCCTGAAGTCCTCGTCCCTCAAGCGTTTCCTGCTGCAAAATTTATACCGCCATCCACAGGTGGTCGAGACCACACAGACGGCCCAGCAGGTGGTGCGCGACCTGTTTGCCGCTTACATGGCCGATCCGGCGCAGATGCCGCAGGCGCACAGCGACCGCTTCGATCAACTGGGCAGCAGGCCCGTCAGCGGCACAGAGCGCCAAGCCAAACCCGAGCGTGTGGTGGCCGACTACATCGCCGGCATGACAGACCGGTTTGCCACCAAGGAACACGAGCGCCTGAACGGCCGCGTGGTGTTTCCTGTTTGAAAGCCGTTCATCCCGCCAGCCTGGTGATCGCCGCCGGCGTGGTGGCGGCTCTGCATGTGGGCAAACTGCCGCCGGCGTTGCCAGCGCTGCAGCAGGTGCTAGGCGTGTCCCTGGTGCAGGCGGGTTTTTTGTTGGCGCTGTTTCAGCTCGCCGGAATGACACTGGGTTTGCCGGCCGGGTTGCTGATTCAGCGCTACGGTCCGCGGCGCAGCATGCTCGCCGGCTTGCTGGTGCTCAGCGTGGCCAGCGCCCTGGGCGGCGCGGCGCAGGGTACGGCCTGGCTGCTTGCAAGCCGCGTCTTTGAAGGGCTGGGGTTTCTGTGTGTGGTTTTGCCCGCGCCGGGGTTGCTGCGTGCGCTGGTGCCCTCCGGGCGTTTGAGTCGTGCGTTGGGTGCGTGGGGGGCCTACATGCCGCTGGGCGCAGCACTGGCCATGCTCGTGGGGCCGTGGGTGATGGCGCAGGCCGATGTCGCCTGGGGATGGCGAATTTTATGGTGGCTCCTGTCCGCCTTGTCCGTTTTGCTCGCCATCCTGTTGTATCGCAGCGTCCCTGCTGACCAGTCTCTGGAAGAGAAGTCATCGCGAGCCTCATCCCCTGGGACGTCGCTTTTTTCCGGTAGCCGTGGCCTTCTGCGCCTGACGCTGCGCTCACGCGGGGTCTGGCTGGTGGCCCTGTGCTTTTCCATGTATTCGGGTCAGTGGCTGGCTGTTGTCGGATTTTTGCCGTCGATTTACGCCCAGGCCGGATTGCCCCCCGGCGTCGCTGCCTGGCTCACCGCACTGGCGGCGGCCGTCAACATCATCGGCAACTTGGGGGCTGGCCGCTTGCTGCACATGCGTGTCCCTCCGCTGGCCTTGCTTGTTGCAGGGTTTGCCGCCATGGGCGGAGGTGCCTTGTTGGCCTTTGGGGTGGATGCCAGCCCTTGGCTACGGTATCTGGCGGTGCTGGCTTTTTCAATGGTGGGAGGCTTGATCCCGGGGACGCTGTTCAGCCTTGCGGTTCGTCTGGCACCGAGCACGGCCACCGTGCCCACCACCGTGGGCTGGATGCAGCAATGGTCGGCCTTTGGCCAGTTCTGCGGACCGCCGCTGGTGGCGTGGGTGGCTGGTCTGGTGGGACATTGGCAGCTGACCTGGACGGTGACCGGTGCCTGCGCGCTGGCTGGCATGGGGCTGGCCTGGCAGATTCACGGCCTGCTGGAGCGCGAGCCCTAGGTTCGCACCGACATCGACTCCCGGGTCGGCAGTGCGAAAGTGGCCATGCCATGGCCTTGTCGGGTTTACCCATGGACGGAGACTCGCCCTTGCATAGCCTTATGACGTGTTGGCATTTTCCACACCGCCTTTTTTCGTCCCGAACGACTACTCTGCAGGACTTGTTTAATTTGTTACGAAGAGCGCGCCTGGACTGTTTGCCCGCGTTCAGGCATCCATCGTGCTTAACGAGATGACATTTCAAAAGGTATTGCATGAGAATCAATCGACGTGCGCTCGTGATGGGCGGCCTGGCAGCTGGCGTGGCGACGCTTACCCCGCTGGCGCATTCACAGACGGGCAAGGGTGGCCGCAAACTGGTCATTGGCCAATCGGTTCCTTTGACGGGTGCGGCCGATCAGATCGGACTGGCCTACCTCAATGGTGCGAAGCTCTACTTTGATGCGATCAACGCCAAAAACGGTGCGGCGGGCTACAGGATCGAAGTCAAGACGCTGGATGATGGCTACAACCCGGCCAAGGCGGCGGCCAACGCCAGACAGTTGATTGACGAAGGCGTGGATGCACTGTTCGGTTTTGTGGGAACGGCCAGTTGTGATGCTGCTTTTGCCGTCGCCAAGCCGGCCAACACGCTGTTTTTTGCCCCGTTCGCCGCATCGGATGGCCTGCGCGAAGCCGCGCTGAGCAATGCATTTCATATCCGTCCGGCCCTGGCTGACGAGGCTTACAAAATGGTGCGCCATTGCGCTACCCTGAGCCAGGACCGCATCGCTGTTTTTGCAGAAGACGACGCCATGGGCCGTGCCGGGCTGGCAGCGGTGAACCAGGCGCTGGTTGATCTGAAGCGTCCGCCTCTTGTGGCGAGCGCCTTCGCGCCGGTCAACAGCGACAAGGTCGAAGCGGCAGTGGCCTTGCTGGCCAAGGCCCAGCCCCAGGCCATCATTCAGGTCAGCCTGTTCAACACCTCGGCGGCCTTTATCCGCGCCATGCGCAAAACCGGCTTCGCCGGTCAGTTCCTGAACTTCTCGGTGGTCGGGATTGATCCGCTGTTCACGGCGCTGGGCAAGGAAATCGGCGGCGTGGTCATCTCGCAAGTCGTGCCTTCGCCGCGTAGCGCGGGAACCCCCATCATCAAGGAGTACCTGGACGTGCTGAACGTGACCGACCAGACGCCCAGTTACGAAAGTGTTGAAGGGTATATCGCCGCACGTACCTTTGCGGAGGGCGTGCGGCGCAGCGCCGCTGGCGGTGGAAAAGCAGATCGCGCCGGGCTCCAGAAAGCCTTTGAATCCATGACCGACTATGACGTGGGCGGCTTTCGCGTCAATCTGCGTGCCAAAAAATACGAATCGGTCCGTCTGGTGGATCTGGTGACCATCACCCCGGACGGCAAGGTGGTCCGCTAGGCGTAAAGCGCACCGCATCCGCAAGTGCATAAAAGGGAGAGGGGAGGAGGGTTCCCCTATGATGGCGCTGAACCACAGCGTACATTGTCATGGCCCGCCTTCCCCGTCTGAGCCTTCCCGGCTACCCGCACCACGTCATCCTGCGCGGCAACAACCGGCAGGCTATTTTTTCGTGCCCCGCCGATTACCAGACCTTGCTGGATCTGATTGAGGAACACGCCAGAAAATCAGGCGTCGCCGTGCATGCTTATGTGTTGATGAGCAACCACGTTCATTTGCTGGTTACGCCGGAGGCCGCCGATTCCCTGCCAAGCATGATGCAGGCCGTGGGCAGGCGGTATGTGCGCTATTTCAACGACAGGCAGGGGCGATCGGGCACCCTGTGGGAGGGTCGCTACCGTTCCACGCCGATCCAGACCGAAACCTATCTGCTGGCCTGCATGGCCTATATCGATCTCAATCCGGTGCGGGCAGGGCTGGTCGCCGAGGCACGCGATTACCCCTGGTCCAGCCACGGCCACTACGTCGGATTGCGCAGCGACCGGCTGGTAACACCACACCCCCTGTTCTGGACTTTGGGGAACACACCTTTTGCGCGCGAAGCGGCCTACGCCGACATGGTGCGTGGCGGTGTGTCCGCCAGTCAGCAGGCAGCACTGACGGAATCGGCCCTGAGTGGCTGGGCTCTGGGGAATGCTGATTTTCTGACGGACCTGCAAAAAATAACAGAACGCCGGGTCGTCAAAACGCGGGTGGGACGCCCGGCGCGAAAACCAGACGGCCCGTGAGCGGTTTTCCAAATTGGGGCTGCCACGCTAATTTGCAGTTTAATCTGTCCCCAATTAATGCAATGAGATTGCCTGTTCGTTTTAATTAGAATCTGACCCCAATTTTTCTGCTTGGCATTGTTGTTGCACTGCACTATGCTGTCAGTCCTTCCGATTTATTACGAAACTTGGCAGACAGGCTGGTGTGCAATGTGCACTCCGGCGCTGTTCTCCCTTACCGACCCAGGAGTAAGCCATGACCACGGCTGCTGAAATCACGCATTTTGAACAAAACGGTCTTTATAGCCCGGCCAACGAGCATGACGCCTGCGGCGTTGGCTTTGTTGCGCACATCAAGGGTCACAAAAGCCATGCCATCGTGCAGCAGGGTCTGAAGATTCTCGAGAATCTGGATCATCGGGGCGCGGTGGGGGCGGACAAACTGATGGGTGACGGCGCCGGCATCCTGATCCAGTTGCCCGACGCGCTTTACCGTGAAGAGATGGCCAGGCAGGGCTTCAATCTCCCGCCTCCGGGTGAATATGGCGTGGGCATGGTGTTTCTGCCCAAAGAACATGCCTCGCGGCTGGCCTGTGAACAGGCGCTTGAGCGTGCCGTGCGCATGGAGGGCCAGGTGCTGCTGGGCTGGCGTGATGTACCGGTCAATCGGGAGATGCCGATGTCGCCGACGGTGCGCGAGAAAGAACCCATCCTGCGCCAGATTTTTATTGGCCGCGGCAATGATGTGATCGTGCAGGACGCACTGGAGCGCAAGCTCTACGTGATCCGCAAAACCGCCAGTGCCGCGATCCAGCGCCTGAAGCTCACCCACAGCAAGGAATATTACGTCCCCAGCATGTCCAGCCGTACCGTGGTCTACAAGGGCCTGCTGCTGGCCGACCAGGTGGGCACTTATTACCTGGACCTGACCGACCCGCGTTGCGTGTCTGCACTGGGCCTGGTGCACCAGCGGTTTTCGACCAACACCTTTCCCGAGTGGCCGCTGGCCCACCCCTACCGTTATGTTGCCCACAACGGCGAGATCAATACCGTCAAGGGCAACTACAACTGGATGAAGGCGCGCGAAGGCGTGATGTCCTCGCCGGTGCTGGGCGCCGATCTGCAAAAGCTTTACCCGATCAGCTTTGCCGACCAGTCCGACACCGCGACTTTCGACAACTGCCTGGAACTGCTGACCATGGCCGGCTACCCGATCAGCCAGGCCGTGATGATGATGATTCCCGAGCCCTGGGAACAGCACACCATGATGGATGAGCGCCGCAAGGCCTTTTATGAGTACCACGCGGCCATGCTGGAGCCTTGGGACGGTCCGGCGTCCATCGTGTTCACCGACGGCCGCCAGATCGGCGCGACGCTGGACCGCAATGGCTTGCGTCCGTCCCGCTATTGCGTGACCGACGACGACCTGGTCATCATGGCATCCGAGTCGGGCGTGCTCCCGATTCCGGAAAACAAGATCGTGCGCAAATGGCGTCTGCAGCCCGGCAAGATGTTCCTGATCGACCTGGAACAGGGCCGCATGATCGACGATGAGGAGATCAAGGCCACGCTGGCCCACAGCAAGCCCTACAAGCAATGGATTGAAAACCTGCGCATCCGGCTCGACGATGTGCAGGCGACGACGGTGCCTGCGCCGACGGACGGCCTGAAGATGGGTTCCGACGAAGCGAGCGCGACCTCGGCGTCGAGCTCCGGCTTGACCGAGTCGCACTCCTTGCTGGACCGCCAGCAGGCCTTCGGATACACCCAGGAAGACATCAAGTTCCTGATGTCGCCCATGGCCGTCAATGGCGAGGAAGGCACCGGCTCCATGGGCAATGACAGCCCGCTGGCCGTGCTGTCCAACAAGAACAAGCCGCTGTACAACTACTTCAAGCAGCTGTTCGCGCAGGTGACCAACCCGCCCATCGACCCGATTCGCGAGGCGATTGTGATGTCGCTGGTGTCCTTTGTGGGCCCCAAGCCCAACCTGCTCGATATCAACCAGGTCAACCCGCCAATGCGGCTGGAGGTCGGTCAGCCGGTCCTCAATGTCGCCGACATGCGCAAGCTGCGCGACATCGAAACCCACACCCAGGGCAAATTCAAGAGCTATACGCTGGACATCACCTACCCGCTGGCCTGGGGCCACGAAGGGGTTGAAGCCAAGCTCGCCTCGCTGTGTGCGGAAGCGGTCGACGCGATCAAGAGCGGCAAGAACATCCTGATCGTCAGCGACCGTGGCATCAGCCCGACCCAGGTCGCAATTCCGGCCTTGCTGGCGCTGTCGGCCATTCACCAGCACCTGGTCAAGGAGGGCTTGCGCACGACGGCAGGTCTGGTGGTGGAAACCGGCTCGGCCCGTGAAGTCCATCATTTTGCCGTGCTCGCCGGTTATGGCGCGGAAGCCGTGCACCCGTATCTGGCCATGGAAACGCTGGCCGAACTCGCCAGGGATTTGCCCGGGGACCTGAGTGCCGACAAGGCGATCTACAACTACACCAAAGCGGTTGGCAAGGGCCTGTCCAAGATCATGTCCAAGATGGGCGTGTCCACCTACATGAGTTATTGCGGTGCCCAGCTGTTCGAAGCGATCGGCCTGAACCGCGCCACCATCGACAAGTTCTTTACCGGTACTGCCAGCCAGGTCGAAGGCATGGGCGTGTTCGAGATCGCCGAAGAAGCGCTGCGCATGCACAAGGCCGCCTTCGGCAACGACCCGGTGCTGGCCAACATGCTGGACGCCGGCGGCGAATACGCCTGGCGCGTGCGCGGTGAAGACCACATGTGGACGCCAGATGCGATTGCCAAGCTGCAGCATTCAACACGTTCGAACAACTGGAACACCTACAAGGAATACGCCCAGCTGATCAACGACCAGAACCGCCGCCACATGACGCTGCGCGGCCTGTTCGAGTTCAGGATCGATCCGTCGAAAGCCATCCCGATCGACGAGGTCGAGCCGGCCAAGGAAATTGTGAAACGTTTCGCCACCGGCGCGATGTCGTTGGGCTCCATCAGCACCGAGGCGCATGCCACGCTGGCCGTGGCCATGAATCGCATCGGCGGCAAGAGCAATACCGGAGAGGGCGGAGAAGATCCGAACCGCTACCGTCAGGAGCTCAAGGGTATCCCGATCAAAAAGGGCGAGACACTCAAGAGCGTGATTGGCGAGAGCGTGGTTGAGGTTGACCTGCCCTTGCAGGACGGAGACTCGCTGCGTTCGCGCATCAAGCAGGTCGCCTCGGGGCGTTTCGGCGTCACGGCCGAATACCTCGTGTCGGCCGACCAGATCCAGATCAAGATGGCGCAGGGTGCCAAGCCGGGTGAGGGGGGTCAGCTGCCGGGCGGCAAGGTCAGCGAGTACATCGGCCAGCTGCGTTACTCCGTGCCGGGTGTGGGCCTGATCTCGCCTCCGCCGCACCACGACATCTACTCCATCGAGGATCTGGCACAACTGATTCATGACCTGAAAAACGTCAACCCGCGCGCCAGCATCAGCGTCAAGCTGGTCAGCGAAGTCGGCGTTGGCACGATCGCCGCGGGCGTGGCCAAAGCCAAGTCCGACCACGTGGTGATCGCTGGCCATGACGGCGGCACCGGCGCCTCGCCATGGTCGTCCATCAAGCATGCAGGATCTCCTTGGGAGATCGGCCTGGCGGAGACGCAGCAGACACTGGTGCTCAACCGCCTGCGCGGCCGCATCCGCGTGCAGGCCGACGGCCAGATGAAAACCGGCCGCGACGTTGTGATTGGTGCCTTGCTCGGTGCTGACGAATTCGGCTTCGCCACGGCGCCGCTGGTGGTCGAGGGCTGCATCATGATGCGCAAATGCCATCTCAATACCTGCCCGGTCGGCGTCGCCACGCAGGACCCGGTGCTGCGCCAGAAATTCAGCGGCAAGCCCGAACACGTCGTGAATTACTTCTTCTTCGTGGCGGAAGAGGCTCGCCAATTGATGGCGCAGCTCGGTGTGCGCAAGTTCGACGAACTCATTGGCCGTGCCGACCTGCTCGATACCCAGAAGGGCATCGAGCACTGGAAGGCCGACGGGCTGGACTTCTCCCGCCTGTTCTACCAGCCCAACGTACCGGCCGATGTACCGCGCAAACATGTCATGGAGCAGGACCATGCGCTGGAAAAGGCGTTGGATGTGCGCCTGATCGAGAAATCGAAAGCAGCGCTTGAAAAGGGTGAAAAAGTCCAGTTCATCGAGGTGGCCCGCAACGTCAACCGCACCGTCGGCGCCATGCTGTCCGGCGAGCTGACGCGGCGCCACCCGGAGGGCCTGCCGGACGACACCTTGCGCATCCAGCTCGAAGGCACGGGCGGCCAGTCTTTCGGCGCTTTCCTGGCCAAAGGCATCACCATGTACCTGATCGGCGATGCCAATGACTACACCGGCAAGGGCCTGTCGGGCGGGCGCATTGTCGTACGCCCGAGCATCGATTTCCGTGGTGACGCGGTCAAGAACACCATCGTCGGCAACACCGTGCTCTATGGCGCGACCACCGGCGAAGCCTTTTTCAGCGGCGTGGCCGGTGAACGTTTTGCGGTGCGCCTGTCGGGCGCCACGGCGGTCGTCGAGGGAACGGGCGATCATGGTTGCGAATACATGACCGGTGGTACCGTGGCGGTGCTAGGGAAAACCGGGCGCAACTTCGCGGCCGGAATGAGCGGTGGTGTGGCTTACGTGTACGACGAGGACGGCCAGTTTGCCAAACGCTGCAACACGGCCATGGTGTCGCTGGAAAAAGTCCAGCCTGCTGCCCAGCAGGAGGCCGGGTCCGACCATGCCTTGTGGCACGGCGGCAAGACCGATGAAGCGCAACTGAAGAAACTGCTTGAAGACCACAACCGCTGGACCGGCAGCAAGCGTGCCCGCGAGTTGCTGGACAACTGGGCGGAAGCGCGCGGCAAGTTTGTCAAGGTGTTCCCGCTGGAATACAAGCGGGCACTCGGCGAAATGGCGGCCAGGAAGCTCGCCACAGCCGCACCCGCCAAAGCGGCGTCCAAGCCGGTCGGTGAAAAAGCCGCCAAAGCCTCAGCCTGAACAAGAAGTATCTGGAGTAGCCTCATGGGAAAAGTCACCGGTTTCATGGAATACGAGCGCATCGAGGAAGGCTACAAGCCTGTGCCCGAGCGGCTGAAAAACTACAAGGAGTTTGTGATCGGGCTCGACGATGCGCAGGCCAACAAGCAGGCCGCGCGTTGCATGGACTGCGGCACGCCGTTTTGCAACAGCGGCTGCCCCGTCAACAACATCATTCCTGATTTCAACGACATGGTGTTCCGGGGCAACTGGAAAAGTGCGATTGACACCCTGCACAGCACCAACAACTTTCCGGAGTTCACGGGCCGGATCTGCCCCGCACCCTGCGAGGCGGCCTGCACGCTCAACGTGAACGACGACGCGGTGGGCATCAAGTCCATAGAGCACGCCATCATCGACCGTGCCTGGGCCGAGGGCTGGGTCCAGCCACAACCACCTGCACACAGGACCGGGAAAAAGGTGGCCGTGGTGGGTTCGGGTCCTGCGGGTATGGCTGCGGCGCAGCAGCTGGCGCGGGTCGGCCATGACGTGACCCTGTTCGAGAAAAACGACCGCATCGGCGGCCTGCTGCGTTACGGCATTCCCGACTTCAAGATGGAAAAAACCCATATTGATCGCCGTGTGGCGCAAATGCAGGCCGAAGGCGTGACCTTTCGTACTGGCGTCATGGTCGGACGGGCGAAGGACGCGCTGGGAAAGGACTCGAAAGTCACCAATTGGGCCAAGGAAACCATCACGCCCGAACAGCTGCAAAAGGATTTTGACGCGATCGTGCTGTCCGGCGGAGCCGAGCAGTCGCGTGATCTGCCCGTGCCAGGCCGTGAACTCGCAGGCATCCATTTCGCGATGGAATTCCTGCCGCAGCAGAACAAGGTCAACGCCGGCGACAAGGTCAAGGACCAGTTGCGCGCCGATGGCAAACACGTGATCGTGATCGGCGGCGGCGACACCGGCTCGGATTGTGTCGGTACCAGCAATCGTCATGGCGCAGCCAGCGTCACGCAGTTCGAACTGCTGCCGCAGCCTCCTGAAGAAGAAAACCGACCCATGACCTGGCCCTACTGGCCCATCAAGCTGCGTACCAGTTCCAGCCATGAAGAAGGCTGCGAGCGTGAATTCGCCATTTCCACCAAGGAATTCATCGGCGACAAGGGCAAGGTCACCGGTCTGAAAACGGTGCGCGTTGAGTGGAAAGACGGCAAGATGCAGGAGGTACCGGGCTCCGAGCAGTTGCTGAAGGCCGACCTGGTGCTTCTGGCCATGGGTTTTGTAGCGCCGGTGGCACCGGTGCTGGACGCTTTTGGGGTCGAGAAAGACGCACGCGGCAACGCCAAGGCGACTACCGACTTCACCGGTGGTTATGCCACCAATGTGCCCAAGGTCTTTGCGGCGGGCGATATGCGTCGGGGCCAGAGCCTGGTGGTCTGGGCGATTCGCGAGGGCCGCCAGGTGGCGCGCTCGGTCGACGAGTTCCTGATGGGCTTCAGCGACCTGCCGCGCTGACCGTCGCGGCCCCTCGCGGATGCCCGCGAGGGTGCGAAGTCGAGGCTTGGCGTGCTGGCCGCGCGCCGCGAAGGGCGCGCGAACCTGAGGAAAACGCGGCTCCGATGGCTGGCGGCTTATGTGCCAACACCTGGCCGGCATGACGGACCCGGAAGGGTATCGAAGGCGCGCCTTGCCGCGACCTGTCGCGCAAAACCGCAGTCTTTCCCGGTCTTTCCTTCATCTTTGTCGGCGCGCGCGATGAAGGTTAGGCTGCCCGGCCTGAATCGGGCATCTTTCCGGGGCGATTTCTGTGAAAAATGAACGATTCCGACCGCCCGCGCGGGTCAGAGTAATCCCTTATGATCAATAAGCCGGATATCCGGCTTGTGTCTTTTTATGGCCTCCTCTTCCAATCCTTCCCTTGTTGAATTGCGTCACCTTACCTTTGGTTACGGTGAGCGTGTCATTCTGGACGACATTTCCCTGTCGGTGCCACGCGGCAAGGTGACGGCACTGATGGGGGCTTCCGGCGGTGGGAAAACGACCATTTTGCGGCTCATTGGAGGCCAGATCCGTGCCCAATCCGGCGAATTGCTGTTCGATGACCAGGATGTCACCCGGATGGATCAGGAGCAGATCTATGCAGCTAGGCGTCGCATGGGCATGCTTTTCCAGTTCGGAGCCCTGTTTGCCGACTTGAGCGTTTACGAGAATGTGGCATTTCCGCTGCACGAACACACCGACCTGCCCGAAGCCCTGATTCGCGACATTGTCCTCATGAAGCTCAACGCGGTCGGCCTGCGCGGCGCGCGTGACCTCATGCCCAGCGAGGTGTCCGGCGGCATGGCACGGCGTATCGCGCTGGCCCGCGCCATCGCGCTGGACCCCGAGCTGGTGATGTATGACGAGCCTTTTTCCGGTCTGGACCCGATTTCACTGGGAACGGCGGCGCGGCTGATCCGGCACTTGAACGACGCCATGGGTCTGACCAGTATTTTTGTCTCGCACGAGCTCGAGCAGACCTTTGCCGTGGCCGACCATGTGATCATCCTGGCCAACGGAAAAATTGCGACCGAGGGGACGCCCGAGCAAGTTCGCCAAAGCACCGATCCGCTGGTGTACCAGTATGTCAACGCCCTGCCGGACGGCCCGGTTCAGTTCCACTATCCCGGCCTGTCGGTTGAGGAAGATTTTGGCCCCGGCCTCGCGCCCGTTGCCAGCCAGCCAGGAGCGGCACCATGAGCTGGTACAAACCTTCGGATGTCGGCTTTGCCACCCGCAGCAAACTCGCCGACCTGGGTCTGGGCGCACGCCTTTTCTTTCGGCTCCTCCTTTCCCTGCCTTCGACTTTCCGCCGTTTCGGCCTCGTGCGCGACCAGATCCATTTCCTGGGCAACTATTCGCTGGTCATCATTGCGGTGTCCGGCCTGTTTGTCGGCTTCGTGTTCGGCCTGCAGGGTTATTACACGTTGCAGCGTTTTGGTTCGTCAGATGCGCTGGGCTTGCTCGTGACCCTGACGCTGGTGCGCGAACTCGGGCCAGTGGTGACGGCCTTGTTGTTTGCGGGGCGGGCCGGCACGTCGCTGACTGCAGAAATCGGCCTCATGAAGGCCGGCGAGCAGATCAGCGTCATGGAAATGATGGCCGTCGATCCGGTGCAGCGCATCCTGGCGCCCCGTTTCTGGGCCGGCGTGATTGTCATGCCCCTGCTGGCTGCCGTGTTCAGCGCGATGGGCGTGATTGGCGGGTGGGCCGTTGGCGTGGTCATGATCGGGGTCGATGCAGGGTCTTTCTGGAGCCAGATTCAAGGCGGGGTCGATGTCTGGAAAGATGTGGGCAACGGTGTGATCAAGAGTGTTGTTTTCGGCTTTACCGTGACGTTTATTGCGCTGTTACAGGGGTTCGAGGCGCAACCCACACCGGAAGGCGTGGCCAGCGCCACGACGCGCACGGTGGTGGTGGCTTCCCTGTCGGTTCTGGGTCTGGATTTCATCCTGACCGCGATGATGTTTACCTGAGGAGGGTGTTGTGCAACGCTCAAAAAATGATGTGTGGGTTGGTATTTTTGTCATGATCGGCGCTGCGGCCATCCTGTTTCTGGCATTGCAGGCCGCCAATCTGCTGAACCTGAGTTTCCAGTCCACCTACCGGATCACGGCCAAATTTGACAACGTCGGCGGCCTCAAACCCAAGGGCGCGGTGCGCAGCGGCGGTGTGGTGGTTGGTCGTGTGGAGTCACTGGTGTTTGACGACAAGTCTTTCCAGGCGCGTGTCACGCTGGCCATGGAGAGTCGTTATGCCTTTCCCAAGGACAGTTCGCTGAAGATCCTCACCAGCGGCTTGCTCGGTGAGCAGTACATCGGCATCGAGGCCGGGGCCAGCGAGAAGAATCTGGTGGCCGGCGACACCATCTCCAGCACGCAATCCGCGGTTGTGCTGGAAAATCTCATCAGCCAGTTTTTGTACAGCAAGGCGGCGGACAGCAGTTCTGGCTCGGTGACTGCACCGCCCTCAGGGAGTAACGAAAAAAAATGAAACCACGAATCACAATGAACCGGACCGGCCTGTGGGCCGGGCTGCTGGCGCTTGCCCTGCTGCAGGGCTGCGCCGTCGGCCCGAACCCGCGTGACCCGTTCGAACCCTTCAACCGCAGCGTGACCCGTTTCAACGACGGCCTCGACGAGGCCATCGTCAAGCCGGTGGCGCAGGCGTACCAGGATACGGTGCCCTCGCCGGTGCGCACGGGCGTCAACAACTTCTTCGGCAACCTGTCGGACGCATGGTCTTTCGTCAACAACGTGCTCCAGGCCAAGCCGCAAGCGGCCGTCGACAGCTTCATGCGTGTCAGCGTCAACACGCTGATTGGCCTGGGCGGCGTGCTGGACTGGGCCACGCCCATGGGCATAGAGCGTCACCGCGAGGATTTTGGCAAGACGCTGGGACGCTGGGGAGTGGCCACCGGTCCCTACCTGGTGCTGCCTGTACTGGGCCCCTCGACGGTGCGTGATGCTGCTGCACGGGTAGTCGACGCCAAAGGCGACCTGGTGTTGCAGATCGACAATGTACCTGTCCGCAATTCTCTCTATGTCCTGCGCGCGGTAGACCTTCGCGCCAGCCTGTTGCGCGCCGGGGAGGTGCTAGATCAGGCGGCCCTGGACAAATACAGTTTCACGCGCGACGCCTACCTGCAGCGCCGCGGTGTGGTGATAGACACCAACGGCGATACCGAGGAGCGGTATGACCTGCCCGAATCGCCTTCGCCGGCGCCGGCCAAGTAAAGAACATTTACACGCAGTGCCATAACTTCACTGAACCGCCTGAACCAAAGCCTGGAAAACGCTGTCAAATCAAGCACTTGCCTGTCAGTTGTGCCAAAGGGACATCCGCCCGGCCCGGCAGGCCCGTGTTCCGAACCGAAAGAAAGCCATGAACCGTCGAATTTTTAGCCATGTCGTGGGGGCCTGCCTCGCAGGTGTTCTGCTGGCCGCCGGCCCTGTTGCAGGTGCCGTCGAGGAAGCGCCGGACGCGCTGATCAAGCGTACCTCCACCGAAGTGCTTGACATCATCAAGGCCGACAAGGCCATCCAGGCCGGCGACACCGCGAAGGTCATTGCGCTGGTCGATGGCAAGGTCATGCCGCATGTGAATTTCACGCGCATGACGGCGGCGACCGTGGGCCGGAACTGGCGCCAAGCCACCCCCGAGCAGCAAAAGCGCCTGCAGGAAGAGTTCAAGACATTGCTGGTTCGCACTTATTCCGGGGCGCTGGCCCAGGTCAAGGACCAGACCGTCAATGTCAAACCCCTGCGGGCCGCGCCAACGGACAACGAAGTGATCGTGCGCACCGAAGTGATCGGCCGTAGTGAACCGATCCAGCTGGATTACCGCATGGAAAAAACCCCCACGGGCTGGAAAATCTACGACCTTAACGTCCTGGGCATCTGGATGGTGGAAACCTACCGTACCCAGTTCGCACAGGAAATCACTGCAAAGGGCGTGGATGGACTGATCGCCGCACTGTCCCAGCGCAACAAGTCGAACGCGGGCGAGAAAACGAACGTGGGCGAGAAAAAGTCCTGAACGGGAATGCTGCCGTGCTGACGCTTCCTCCTGTCCTGACCCACGCCGCAGCGGCTGGTTTTGCCCGCGGCCTGAAACCCGAGCTGTTTGCCGGGCCCGCAGAAGTGGTGGCCGACGCCGGTGGGTTGCAGCAGTTTGACTCCTCAGCGCTGGCGGTCCTGCTGGAATGCCGGCGTCATGCGCTGGCCGCAGGCAAGCGCTTCTCGGTGCGCGGTGCCCCTGCGCGACTGCGGGAACTGGCCGAGTTGTATGGCGTCGCAGAGTTGATTCCGCCAGCAGCGGCTGCCGCGGCCTGAACCTGAAAGCGGGCAGGTTCGCGCTTTTTGGCCCCTGCCTGGGTGCAGGGCTGGGGACATTTGCGCTGCCGGGCCGGAAGAAACAGGCGTCAGCCCTTAAAATAGCCGGCTCATGCCCGCCATCTCATTCCAGTCCGTCTCAAAAATCTACCCATCGACACGCAGCCAGACTGGTCCCGGGGTCCGGGCGCTGGACAATGTCAGCTTTGATATCCAGCAGGGCGAGTTTTTCGGCCTGCTGGGCCCCAACGGGGCCGGTAAAACCTCGCTGATCAGCATTCTGGCGGGCCTCTCGCGGGCCAGCAGCGGCCGTGTGCTGGTGCATGGCAGCGATGTGGTGACCGACTACGCCGCTGCCCGCCGCAAGCTCGGCATCGTGCCGCAGGAACTGGTGTTTGATCCCTTTTTCACGGTGCGTGAGGCTCTGCGCATTCAATCCGGCTATTTCGGTGTCAAAAACAACGACGGCTGGATCGACGAGTTGCTGCTCAGTCTGGGGCTGGCCGACAAGGCGGACGCCAATATGCGGCAGCTGTCGGGCGGCATGAAGCGCCGCGTGCTGGTGGCGCAGGCACTGGTGCACAAACCCCAGGTCATCGTGCTTGACGAACCCACCGCTGGCGTGGATGTGGAACTGCGCCAGACACTCTGGCAGTTTGTCGCCAGGCTCAACAAGCAGGGCAGCACCGTGCTGCTGACGACGCATTACCTCGAAGAGGCCGAGGCGCTGTGCAACCGGATTGCGATGCTCAAGCAGGGCCGCATGGTGGCCTTGGCCACCACTTCCGAGTTGCTCAAGGCGGCCTCCTCGAATGTGCTCAGGTTCAAGATCGACAGCGAACTGCCGAAGGCGATCGCCGACAAGGCGCGCATCACCGGCCGCATCGTGCAGCTGCCAGCGCACAATGCCAACGAGATCGAGCACTACCTCAGCGCGATCCGCGAGGCCGGCCTGGTGGCCGAGGACGTCGAGATTCGCAAGGCCGACCTCGAAGACGTCTTTCTTGAGGTCATGGCCGAGAAAATCGGGGTGACCGCATGACCGGCTGGCAAACGCTTTTCTACAAGGAAGTTCTGCGCTTCTGGAAAGTCGGATTCCAGACCGTAGGCGCGCCCATCCTCACCGCCGTCATGTACATGCTGATTTTTGGCCATGTGCTGCAGGACCATGTGAAGGTTTACGACACGGTCGGCTACACGGCCTTCCTGGTGCCAGGCCTGGTCATGATGAGCGTGCTGCAGAACGCTTTTGCCAACAGCTCCTCTTCGCTGATCCAGAGCAAGATCATGGGCAGCCTGGTGTTTGTGCTGCTCAGCCCGCTGTCGCACTGGCACTGGTTTTTCGCCTATGTCGGCTCTTCCATCGTGCGCGGTCTGGCCGTCGGCTTGGGGGTGTTTGTGGTCACCGTCTATTTCGGCCAGCCCAGTTTCCTGGCACCGCTGTGGATTGTGGTGTTTGCGGTGCTCGGCGCGGCCTTGCTGGGCGCTCTGGGGTTGATCGCCGGTCTCTGGGCAGAAAAATTCGACCAGATGGCGGTATTCCAGAATTTTGTGATCATGCCCATGACTTTCCTCAGTGGTGTTTTCTACTCCATCCACTCGCTGCCACCATTTTGGCAAACCGTCAGCCACCTGAACCCGTTTTTCTACATGATCGACGGCTTCCGTTACGGTTTTTTCGGTGTCAGCGACGTGTCCCCCTGGCTGAGTCTGGCCATCGTGGGCAGCGCACTGCTGGTGGTCAGCGGCATCGCGGTGAATTTGCTTCGCATCGGCTACAAAATCAGGCACTGAATATGACCCCCACGCTTTTCGCTTCGCGTGCCTTCGGCGGTGCGCTGCCCCTTGCACGAAGAAGAGGGGCGCTGCGCCTGCGGGCCGGCGAAGCCGGACCCGCGGCCCCTGTTTGAATGAATACAGATACTCAGTGAGCGATACACCATGACCAGCGAAGAACTCCAAACCATCATTGCCGCAGGCCTGCCCTGCGAACACATCGCCCTGACCGGCGACGGCCGGCATTGGTATGCCACCATCGTGTCTGCCGCTTTTGAAGGCCAGCGCCTGATCCAGCGTCATCAGCGGGTGTACGCCACGCTGGGCGGGCGCATGCAGACGGACGAGGTGCATGCCCTGTCCATGAAAACCTACACACCGGCCGAGTGGGCCGCCAGCGGCGCGGAAGAATAAACAGACCCATGGACAAACTACTCATCAGGGGCGGCCGGCCGCTTGCCGGCACCGTCGATATCTCTGGCGCCAAAAACGCCGCACTGCCGGAACTGTGCGCGGCATTGCTGACGGCAGATACCGTGACGCTTGAAAATGTGCCGCGCCTGCAGGACGTGACCACCATGCTCAAGCTGATCCGCAACATGGGGGTGACGGCCGAACGCAGCGACAGCGCGCCCGGCAGCGTGGTCATCAACGCGGGCGCCCTGAGTTCGCCTGAGGCGCCGTACGAGCTGGTCAAGACCATGCGCGCGTCGGTGCTCGCGCTGGGCCCGCTGCTGGCGCGTTTTGGCGAGGCCACGGTGTCGCTGCCCGGCGGCTGTGCCATCGGCTCGCGGCCCGTGGACCAGCACATCAAGGGCATGCAGGCCATGGGCGCCGACATCGTGGTCGAACACGGCTACATGATTGCCAAACTGCCGGCTGGACCTCATGGCCAGCGCGGGCGCCTCAAGGGCTGCAGCATTCTGACCGACATGGTCACGGTCACCGGCACCGAGAATTTCATGATGGCCGCCACTCTGGCGGAGGGTGAAACCATCCTCGAAAATGCTGCGCAGGAGCCGGAGATAGGCGACCTGGCCGAAATGCTGATCAAGATGGGCGCGAAGATCGAAGGCCATGGCGGCAGCCGCATCCGCATCCAGGGTGTGGAACGCCTGCACGGCTGCACGCACCAGGTGGTGGCCGACCGCATCGAGACCGGCACCTTTCTCTGCGCCGTGGCGGCCGCCGGCGGCGACGTGGTGCTGCGCCATGGCCGCGCCGAGCACCTCGAAGCCGTGATCGACAAGCTGCGCGATGCCGGTGCGGTGATCACCGCGGGCGACGGCTTCATCCGGGTCCAGGCGTCGGGGCGCATGCAGGCGCAGTCCTTCCGCACCACCGAATACCCGGGTTTCCCGACCGACATGCAGGCGCAGTTCATGGCGCTCAATGCGATTGCCGAGGGTCCGAGCAAGGTGACGGAAACGATTTTCGAAAACCGTTTCATGCACGTCAACGAGATGGTGCGGCTGGGCGCGAAGATCGAGATCGACGGCAAGTTCGCCATCATCGAAGGTGTGGAAAAACTCTCCGGCGCCACCGTGATGGCGACCGACCTGCGCGCGTCGGCCAGCCTGGTGATCGCCGGCCTGGTGGCCGAGGGCGAGACGCTGATTGATCGCATCTACCATCTGGACCGGGGTTACGACCAGATGGAAGCCAAGTTGCGCGGCATAGGCGCGGACATCGAAAGAATCAAGTCATGATCACGCTCGCACTGTCCAAGGGACGTATCTTCGACGAAACCCTGCCGCTGCTCAAAGCCGCCGGCATCGAAGTGCTGGAAGATCCGGAAAAATCGCGCAAGCTGATCATTGGCACCAACCGGCCCGACGTGCGCGTCGTGCTGGTGCGTGCCACCGACGTGCCGACCTATGTGCAGTACGGTGGCGCCGATATCGGCGTGACCGGCAAGGACACGCTGATCGAACACGGCGGCCAGGGCCTGTACCAGCCGCTGGACCTGCAGATTGCCAAATGCCGCATGAGTGTGGCGGTGCGTGCCGGTTTCGACTATGAAGCGGCGGTGAAACAGGGTTCGCGCCTGAAGGTGGCCACCAAGTTCGTCAGCATCGCGCGCGATTTTTTCGCCACCAAGGGCGTGCACGTCGACCTGATCAAGCTCTACGGCAGCATGGAGCTCGCGCCGCTGACGGGCCTGGCCGACGCGATTGTCGATCTGGTCAGCAGCGGCAACACGCTCAAGGCCAACCACCTGGTCGAGGTCGAGCGCATCATGGACATCAGCTCGCATCTGGTGGTCAACCAGGTCGCGCTCAAGCTCAAGCAGGCGCCGATACGCGCCATCATCGATGCTTTTTCGTCGGCCATCGCCCGGCCTGTGGTATGAGATTGCTATGGATTTAATAGCTACCCCCGTCCGCCTGTCAACGGCTGAGGCCACTTTTGAGGCCCAATTCACGGCGCGCCTGCACTGGTCGGCCGACACCGACGCGGCGATCGAGCAGCGCGTGGCCGGCATCCTGGCCGATGTGCAGCAGCGTGGCGACGCGGCCGTGCTGGAATACACCGCGCGTTTTGACGGGCTCACCGCAGCCAGCATGCATGCGCTCGAACTCACGCAGGCCGAACTCAAGGCCGCTTTTGACACGATTCCCGCAGCGCAGCGCGAAGCGCTGCAAGCCGCCGCGCGCCGCGTGCGCAGCTACCATGAGGCGCAGAAAAAGGCCAACGGCGAGAGCTGGAGCTACCGCGACGAAGACGGCAGCCTGCTCGGCCAGAAGGTCACGCCGCTGGACCGGGTCGGTATTTACGTGCCGGGCGGCAAGGCGGCCTACCCGTCTTCGGTCCTGATGAACGCCATTCCCGCCCATGTGGCCGGTGTCGGCGAAATCATCATGGTGGTGCCCACGCCCAAAGGCGAAAAAAACGCGCTGGTGCTGGCTGCCGCCTATGTGGCCGGCGTCACGCGGGCCTTCACTATCGGAGGCGCGCAGGCGGTGGCGGCGCTGGCCTACGGCACGCAGACCATCCCCAAGGTCGACAAGATCACCGGCCCCGGCAACGCCTACGTGGCCAGCGCCAAGAAACGCGTGTTTGGCACGGTAGGCATCGACATGATTGCCGGCCCCAGCGAAATCCTGGTGCTGGCCGACGGCAGCACGCCGGCCGACTGGGTGGCGATGGACCTGTTCAGCCAGGCCGAGCATGACGAACTCGCGCAAAGCATTCTGCTGTGCCCGGATGCAGCTTATATCGATGCTGTCCAGGAGGCCATCAATCGCCTGCTGCCCACCATGCCGCGTGCGGAGATCATCGCCAAGTCCCTCACCGGCCGCGGCGCCCTGATCCACACGCGCAGCATGGAAGAGGCCTGTGCCATCAGCAACCGCATTGCGCCCGAACACCTGGAAGTCTCCAGCCGTGACCCGCACCGCTGGGAGCCGCTACTCAAACACGCCGGCGCGATTTTCCTGGGCGCCTACACCAGTGAATCGCTGGGCGACTACTGCGCCGGCCCCAACCATGTGTTGCCGACCAGCGGTACCGCGCGTTTTTCCAGCCCGCTCGGCGTCTACGATTTCCAGAAGCGCTCCAGCCTGATTGAAGTCAGCGAAGCCGGCGCGCAGACCCTGGGGAAAATTGCCGCCGAACTGGCTCATGGCGAAGGCCTGCAGGCGCACGCCCGCGCCGCCGAAATGAGAATGAAAAAACAATGAACGATGTTGCCCCCGGGCTCAAAAAACTGATCCGGCAGGACGTGTTGTCCATGCACGCCTACGCCATTCAGGACTCGGCGGGGCTGATCAAGCTCGACGCGATGGAAAACCCGCACCGCCTGCCACCGGCCCTGCAGGCGCAGCTGGGGCAGCGCCTGGGTGCACTGGCCCTGAACCGCTACCCGGACGGGCGCGTGAACGACCTGCGCCAGGCGCTGGCTGGCTACGCGAACATGCCCGAAGGTTTCGACATCATGCTGGGCAACGGCTCCGACGAGCTGATCTCGCTGCTGGCCATGGCCTGCGACGTGCCTGGTGCCTCCATCCTCGCGCCGCTGCCCGGCTTTGTGATGTACGCCATGAGTGCGCAGCTGCAGGGCCTGAAATTCATCGGTGTGCCCTTGACGGCGGATTTCGAGCTCGACGAAGCCGCCATGCTGGCCGCGATCGCCGAACACCAACCCTCCATCATCTACATCGCCTACCCGAACAACCCGACAGCCAACCTCTGGGACGACGCGGTGATCGAGAAGGTCATCGCCGCCGCCCCCGGCCTGGTGGTGATCGACGAGGCCTACCAGCCCTTTTCGAGCAAAAGTTACATCGACCGCATCGGCAGACACAGCCATGTGCTGCTGATGCGCACGCTGAGCAAGTTCGGCCTGGCCGGCGTGCGCATTGGCTACATGATGGGCCCGAAGGCGCTGATTGCCGAGATCGACAAGGTGCGCCCGCCCTACAACATCAGTGTGCTCAATTACGAGTGCGCGCTGTTTGCGCTCGAACATGCCGAGGTATTTGGGGCGCAAGCCCAGGAAATACGGGCGCAGCGTGCTATTCTTTTCGAAGCGCTGCAGGCTATGGCGGGTGTCCGGGCCTGGAAAAGCGATGCCAACATGATCCTGGTGCGTGTGCCCGATGCCCAGAAAACCTTCGAGGGCATGCGGGCACGCAAGGTGCTGGTCAAAAACGTTTCTAAAATGCATCCATTGCTGGCCAACTGCCTGCGCCTGACCGTCGGCACCGCCGACGACAATGTGCAGATGCTGGCAGCCCTCAAAGAATCCCTATGACCACCCCCACCGCCATGGCGCCCCTTGCCCCGAGAACGGCCGAAGTTTCGCGCAATACCGCCGAAACCCAGATCACCGTCAAGCTCAACCTCGACGGCACCGGCCAGGCCAGGCTGTCCACCGGCATCGGTTTCTTCGACCACATGCTGGACCAGATCGCCAGGCACGGCCTGATCGATCTGGACATCCAGGCCAAGGGCGACCTGCACATCGACGGGCACCACACGGTGGAAGACGTGGGCATCACCCTGGGGCAGGCCGTGGCTCAGGCTGTTGGCGACAAGAAAGGCCTGCGCCGCTACGGCCATGCCTATGTGCCGCTGGACGAGGCGCTGTCGCGCGTGGTCATCGACTTTTCAGGACGGCCCGGGCTGGACATGCATGTGCCCTTCAAGAGCGGCATGATAGGCGCGTTCGACAGCCAGCTGGCCTACGAGTTCTTCCAGGGCTTTGTGAACCACGCCTTTGTGACCCTGCACATCGACAACCTCAAGGGTGACAACGCGCACCACCAGGCCGAAACCGTCTTCAAGGCCTTTGCGCGCGCCCTGCGCATGGCGCTCGAGATCGACCCCCGGTCGGTCGGCGTGATTCCCTCGACCAAGGGCTCGCTGTAGGCAAATCCTTGTATGTTTTTGCCTTCCAGTCCATGCTGTACTTGCTCAGACAGCTATAAAAACAGTAGCAAACTTCCGTCCTGATGGCCAAATTCAAGAAAATCGCGGTGGTGGACTACGGCATGGGCAACCTGCGCTCGGTGTCGCAGGCGGTCCAGCATGTCACGGCCGACAGCGGGTTCGAGGTGCTCGTGACCTCCAGCGCGCAGGACGTGCTGGACGCCGACCGCATCGTTCTGCCCGGCCAGGGCGCGATTGCCGACTGCATGCACGAGCTGCAGGCTTCGGGCATGCTCGAGGCGGTGTTGCAGGCGGCCGCCAGCAAGCCGCTGTTCGGCGTCTGTGTCGGCATGCAGATGCTGCTGGACCACAGCGCGGAAGGGCGGGGCGGTGAGGGCACGCGTGGCCTGGGCCTGATTCCGGGCGAGGTGCTCAAGTTTGACCTGGCCGGGCGGCTGCAGCCCGACGGCAGCCGCTACAAGGTGCCGCAAATGGGCTGGAACCAGGTCTACCAGTCGGTGCCGGCGCATCCCCTGTGGGCGGGCATCCCCGATGGCTCCTGGTTTTATTTCGTGCACAGCTTTTACGCGCGCCCGTCGGATGCGCGCCACACCGCGGGCGAGGCCGACTACGGCGCACGCTTTACGGCGGTGGTTGCGCGCGATAATATTTTCGCCACCCAGTTTCACCCCGAAAAAAGCGCAGACCAGGGACTGGCCCTGTACCGCAACTTCCTGCACTGGAATCCCTGATTCACTACCGGCATGCCTGCCCCCGTCCCAGCCATCTCTGCCGCACCGCTTTCCTCACGTCTCACTTTCATCCACCGTTGCCTCATTGCCCATGCTACTCATCCCCGCGATTGACTTGAAAGACGGCCATTGTGTGCGCCTCAAACAGGGCGACATGGACCAGTCCACCATCTTCAGCGAAGACCCGGCCGCCATGGCGCGCAGCTGGGTCGACAAGGGCGCGCGCCGCCTGCACCTGGTGGACCTGAACGGCGCCTTTGCAGGCAAACCAAAAAATGAAGCGGCCATTCGCAAGATCCTGCTGGAGGTCGGCAGCGAGATCGACGTGCAGCTGGGCGGCGGCATCCGCGACCTCGACACCATCGAGCGTTACCTCGACTCCGGCCTGCGCTACGTGATCATCGGCACGGCGGCGGTGAAAAACCCCGGCTTCCTGCAGGATGCCTGCACGGCTTTTGGCGGCCACATCATCGTCGGTCTCGATGCCAAGGACGGCAAGGTCGCCACCGACGGCTGGAGCAAGATGACCGGCCATGAAGTGGTGGACCTCGGCAAGAAGTTCCAGGACTACGGCGTTGAATCCATCATCTACACCGACATCGGCCGCGACGGCATGCTCACCGGCATCAACATCGAGGCCACCGTCAAGCTGGCGCAGGCGCTGACCATCCCGGTGATCGCCTCCGGCGGCCTGTCCAACATGGCCGACATCGAGGCGTTGTGCGCGGTGGAAGACGAAGGTATCGAAGGCGTGATCTGCGGCCGTTCGATTTACAGCGGTGACCTGGATTTCGCCGCGGCCCAGACCAGAGCGGATGAGCTGAACGGCTGATCGACAGCCCTTACCCGTCGATCAGCATGCTCGCTAAACGAATCATTCCGTGTCTTGACGTCACCGGCGGCCGCGTGGTCAAGGGGGTCAACTTCGTCGAACTGCGCGACGCCGGTGATCCGGTGGAAATTGCTGCGCGTTACAACGAGCAGGGCGCCGATGAACTGACCTTTCTGGACATCACGGCCACCAGCGACGGACGTGACCTGATCCTGCACATCATCGAAGCGGTGGCCTCGCAGGTCTTCATTCCGCTGACGGTGGGCGGCGGTGTGCGCACGGTCGATGACGTGCGCCGGCTGCTCAACGCCGGGGCCGACAAGACCAGCTTCAACTCGGCCGCGCTGGCCAATCCGCAGGTGATTGAAGACGCTTCTGGCAAATACGGCGCGCAGTGCATCGTGGTGGCCATCGACGCCAAACGCCGCTCCGATGCAGAGGCGCTGACGCGCGGTCCGGGCTGGGACGTCTACAGCCACGGTGGCCGCAAGAACACCGGGCTGGATGCCGTGGCCTGGGCCACCGAGATGGCGCGGCGCGGCGCCGGTGAAATTCTGCTGACCAGCATGGACCGCGACGGCACCAAGTCCGGCTTCGACCTGGCCCTGACACGCGCGGTCAGCGACGCGGTCAGCGTGCCGGTGATCGCCTCCGGCGGCGTCGGCAACCTCGACCACCTGGCCGACGGCATCCAGCTCGGCGGCGCCGACGCGGTGCTGGCCGCCAGCATCTTTCATTACGGGGAATACACGGTGCAGCAGGCCAAGGCCCACATGGCCGCGCGCGGCATTCCGGTCCGTCTCTAGTTCCAAGCCTTTTTGGCATCAAACCCATATCTGGCGGGCGTGAGCAGCTATAAATTCGATAGTGAATGTCGCGCAGTGCTGTTCCCCTCTCAGCCAGGGCCGCGGAACCGGCTCTGCCGGTCCGCAGGCGTAGCGCCCCCTCGGGGGGGGCAGAGAGCTACGCGTAGCGAGCGAACGTGGGGGCGATAATATGCCGATGAACTGGCTAGACGACATCCAATGGGACGACAAGGGCCTGATCCCGGTCATCACGCAAGAGGCATCAAGCGGCGACGTGCTGATGTTCGCGTGGATGAACCGCGAGGCGCTGCAAAAAACCGCCGAACTCGGCCAGGCCGTGTATTTCAGCCGCTCGCGTGGGCGCCTGTGGCACAAGGGCGAGGAGTCCGGCCACCTGCAGACCGTGCACGAGATCCGGATGGACTGCGACAACGACGTGATTTTGCTGAAGGTGACGCAGCTCGGCCACGAACCCGGCATTGCCTGCCACACCGGGCGCCACAGCTGCTTTTTCAGCATTTACAAAGGCGGGCGATGGGTGGTGACCGAGCCGGTCCTCAAAGACCCGACAACCATTTACAAGTAAGCCATGACTTCCAACGACTCCCTGCAGCGCCTCGCGCAAATCATCGAAAGCCGCAAGCCGGCCCGCGGCGGCGACCCGCAAACCAGCTACGTGGCGCGTCTGCTGCACAAGGGACCGGACGCCTTCCTGAAGAAAATCGGTGAAGAGGCCACGGAGACGGTGATGGCGGCGAAAGACCTCGACCATGGCGGAGACCCCGCCAAGCTGGTCGGTGAAGTCGCCGACCTGTGGTTTCACAGCCTGATCGCGCTGGCGCATTACGGCCTGTCGCCGGCAGACGTGATTGCCGAGCTGGAGCGCCGCGAAGGCACCAGCGGCATCGAGGAAAAAGCCCTGCGCAAGGTGCAGGCCCGTGAGACGGCTGAAAAATAAAACGAAGCAAGAAAGGGCATCCATGAGCGAGACCGACCTGGCCGAATTCGACACCAAAAGCCCCAACGACCGCATCGTCATGCATGTGCTTTACGGTCTGCACACGCTGGCCTGGTTCAGCGGCGGCGTTTTTGCGGTGATTGCGCTGATCGTCAACTACATCCGGCGTGGCGAGGAGTCCGACGCGCTCTACATCGACCACCACAACTACATGATCCAGACCTTCTGGTGGACACTGATGTGGCTGGTCCTGCTGTCGCCGCTGTGGCTGCTGCTGGTCCTGCCGGGCGCCATTGCCTACGGCATCGTCTGGCTCTGGTACCTGTACCGCTGCGTGCGCGGCTGGATGCGTTTCAACAGCCACCGGCCCGCCCGCAGCACTTCCTCATCCCTCTGACCCCTTTTTCCGCAAGAGCCTGCCATGAGCCCGTCCAGCACACACGCCCCTGACAACTGCATTTTCTGCAAGATTGCCGCCGGCCAGATCCCCAGCCGCAAGGTGTATGAAGACGAGGAAATTTTCGTTTTCCACGACATCCACCCCTGGGCGCCGGTGCATTTCCTGATGATCCCGAAGGCGCACATTGCGTCGCTGGCGCAGGTCGGGCCTGAACACACGGCCTTGCTGGGCCGCATGATGGTGCTGGCCCCGCAGCTTGCGGTGGCGCAGGGCTGCAACCCTTACCCCGAAGGAGGCTTCCGGATGGTGAGCAACACTGGCGCGGAAGGCGGCCAGGAAGTGCACCACCTGCACATCCATGTGATGGGCGGGCCCCGACCCTGGCTGAAAGGTTGACCCCCACGGTTGCTCGCTTCGCGTAGCGCCCTGCCCCCCGAGGGGGCGCTGCGCCTGCGGGCCGGCGGAGCCGGACCCGCGGCCCCGGTTGCGTTCAAGAGAGTTCCACGTTCGTTCGCAGGGTAAATGCCCACTTGCAGTCGACGGACCGGACCCCAATTGAGGCAGGTGTGTTGCCAGGGTGGTCAATGCGGGTCATTCCCGTCCATCCCCCTGACAAGGCCCTTAGAATGGGCACAATGTTGTGCAAGCTTGCAATTAAAGTTTAGGAGAGAAATATGGGCTCATTTTCCATTTGGCACTGGCTGATCGTGCTGTTGATCGTCGTGATGGTGTTCGGCACCAAAAAGCTCAAGAACATGGGCAGCGACCTCGGTGGCGCCGTCAAGGGCTTCAAGGACGGCATGAAAGAAGGTGGTCAGAATGCCGCCGATGCCAAGGACACCCCGGCCGGCCAGGTCAGCCACGCGCAGACGGCCGACAAAGCCACGATTGACGTGGAAGCCAAGCAGAAGTCTTGAATGGCCCCCACGCTTGCCACTGCGAGCCTGCGGCGGCTCGCTGCCCCCCGAGGGGGCCGTTGCGCCTGCGGGCCGGCGAAGCCGGACCCGCAGCCCCTGCTTGCAATGCAGTCTCGCCACGTTCGCCCGTTCCTGTCTGCTGATCTCGAATGATTGATCTCGGCATTTCGAAAATCGCGCTGATAGGCGCCGTGGCCCTGATCGTGATCGGCCCGGAGAAACTGCCGCGCCTGGCGCGCACGGTGGGCACCCTGCTGGGCAAGGCCCAGCGTTATGTGGCCGACGTCAAGCAGGAAGTCAACCGCTCGATGGAGCTCGACGAGCTCAAGAAAATGAAGGAAACGATGGAAGGTGCCGCCCGCGACGTCGAAAACTCCATCCAGACCAACGCCAGCGATTTCGAGAAATCATGGGCTGAAACCACCGGCACGGCCACCAGCGACGAGTTGCCCGGCATGGTCAGTTTCCCCGAGTACAAACACCCGAAAAAGAACTGGCGCCTCAAGACCGGCGCCACGCCGCAGTGGTACAAGGCCCGCTCCGGCACGCGTACGCGCGCGCTGTCCGGCGCGGCGCGTGTGGCGCGTTACCGACCCCGTTCCGGCCCTTCCTCCGGGCGCAATGCCTGATCCTTCCTGATCTTTTTCTTTCCGCGCACCTTCCGGCGCCACCCCATCAGCGCAAACACCTCCCATGAGCGACCCCAACACCGACAAGCCCGACGAACTCGCGGGCACCGAGCAGCCTTTCGTGCAGCACCTGATGGAGCTGCGCGACCGGATGATCAAGGTGGTCATCGCCATTGGCGTCTGTGCCGCCCTGCTGGCGCTGTACCCCGGCCCCGGCGCGCTGTACGACCTGCTCGCGGCGCCGCTGGTCGCGGCCCTGCCCAAGGGCGCCACGCTGATCGCCACCAACGTGATTTCGCCGTTTGTGGTGCCGATCAAGATCCTTTTCATGGCCGCCTTCATGATTGCACTGCCGGTGGTGCTGTACCAGGTCTGGGCCTTTGTGGCGCCGGGCCTGTATTCGCACGAGAAAAAGCTGGTGATGCCGCTGGTGGTGTCCAGCACCTTGCTGTTTTTTATCGGTGTGGCCTTTTCCTATTACTTTGTGTTCGGCCAGGTCTTCAGCTTCATTCAGAGCTTTGCGCCCAAGTCGATCACCGCCGCACCGGATATCGAGGAATACCTCAACTTCGTGCTCGGCATGTTCCTGGCGTTCGGCCTGGCGTTTGAAGTGCCGATCGCGGTGATCCTGCTGGTGCGCATGGGCGTGCTCACCGTCGCGCAGCTGCGCGAATACCGCGGTTATTTCTGGGTGATCGCGGCCATTGGCACCGCGCTGGTCACGCCGCCAGACGCGGGCTCGATGATCATCCTGCTGCTGGTGGTCGGCAGTCTGTACGAAGTCGGCATTGTGGCCGCGCAGATGTTCGCCAAACACACCAAAAAGCCCGACAGCGACAGCGACGCCGAAGCCGCCAAGCCATAAGCAAAAAAGGCCTGCAGCCCTTGTCCGTGGGACGCAGGCAGCTCCTGAATCGATAGCGCAGGAAGCGTATTAACGCTGGATTTTCGGCCGTTGCCGGGTCCCCGGAATCACGGCAATTTCCGCTTTTTTGTCCTTGCGCAGAACACCCAGCGGTGCCGCCACGCCCGGCTTGAGGGCCGCCACGGCGCTCAGCAGTTCGGTCACGGTCCGGACCGGCTTGCCCGCCACGGTGGTGATCACGTCGCCCGGCACGATGCCGGCCTGCGCCGCCGGGCCGTTTTGCAGCACACCGGTGATGATCACGCCGCCCGCGCCCAGCGCCTCGGGCTTGATGCCAAAGGTCTCTGCCACTTCGGGGCTCAGGTCCTGCGGCTCCACGCCTATCCAGCCGCGCGTGACCTGGCCGTCCTTGACGATGCTTTCGAGCACCTGCTTGCCGGTGGACACCGGAATGGCAAAACCGATGCCCATGGAGCCGCCCGAACGCGAATAAATTGCGGTGTTGATGCCCAGCAGCCGGCCCTGGGTGTCCACCAGCGCGCCGCCGGAATTGCCCGGGTTGATGGCGGCGTCGGTCTGGATGAAATTCTCGAAGGTGTTGATGCCCAGCTGGTTGCGGCCCAGCGCGCTGACAATGCCGCTGGTGACCGTCTGGCCGACGCCGAAGGGGTTGCCGATGGCCAGCACCGGGTCGCCGACCTGCAGGGTGTCCGAGCTGCCCAGCACGATGACCGGCAACTTGTCGAGTTCGATTTTCAGGATCGCCAGGTCGGTTTCAGGGTCGGTGCCTATGATTTTGGCCTTGGCCTTGCGCGTGTCGTTGAGGATGACTTCGATGTCGTCCGCGCCTTCGACCACGTGGTTGTTGGTCAGGATGTAACCGTTGGGGCTGACGATCACGCCGCTGCCCAGCCCGACCTGCGGCTCGTTTTGCCCCCCCTGGTCGCCAAAGAAGAACTTGAACCAGGGGTCGTCCATGTTCGGGTTGCGCGCTGCCGCCTTGCTGGTGTTGATGCTGACCACCGCCGCCGAAGCCGCCTTGGCCGCCGCGGCAAAGCTGCCGGCCGGTGCCGGGGCGCCAGTCAGGCCGGCCGGCGCCTCGATCACCGCCACCGCGCCCATGCCCGGCCGGTTCAGCCACTGGGGCTTGAGCGTGGCCACGACAAAGTAGGCGGCCAGGAAAACCGTCACGGTTTGGGAAAACAGAAGCCAGAATTTGCGCATGGTGGGTCCAGAAGGAAACGGCCGTGAAGACAGAAAAACAGAGCAGAAAAACAAAAAAATGCGGCTGAACAGCAAAGTTGGGGGCCGGCAGCAAATTACCAAGAGTTGCGATTTTCCCCCACTTCGCAGGGGTGCGGCCGGCGGGCGGTCCGTGTTCAGCGCGCCCCGTCGGGAGGAGACATAATTTGCAGCAGCCCTGCGTCCGCGCAACCGCTCCGGTTCCGGGCAAAAACACAAGGAACCCGCCATGAAAGCTGCCAGCGTCCTCGCCACCATCGGTCATACGCCCCACATCCGGATCAACCGGCTTTTTGGTGCGGCCTGCCAGACCCACCAGATCTACATCAAGTCCGAGCGCAGCAACCCGGGCGGCTCCATCAAGGACCGCATCGCGCTGTCCATGGTGGAAGCGGCCGAGCAGTCGGGCGCGCTGAAGCCCGGCGGCACCATCATCGAGCCGACCTCGGGCAACACCGGTGTCGGGCTGGCCATGGTCGCGGCGGTCAAGGGCTACACACTGGTGCTGGTGATGCCCGACAGCATGAGCATCGAGCGGCGCCGGCTGATGCTGGCTTACGGCGCCAGTTTCGAGCTGACGCCGCGCGAAAAAGGCATGAACGGCGCGATTGCCCGCGCCAAAGAGCTGGTATCGCAGACCCTTGGCGCCTGGATGCCACAGCAGTTTGAAAACCCGGCCAACATCGAAGTGCATGTAAGGACCACGGCCGAGGAAATCCTGGCGGACTTTCCTGACGGCGTGGACTACCTGATTACCGGGGTCGGCACCGGCGGCCACCTGAGTGGCGTGGCGCAGGTGTTGAAGGCCAAATTTCCAAACACCAAGGTTTATGCGGTGGAGCCCTCGGCCTCGCCGGTGATCAGCGGCGGCAAACCCTCACCGCACCCGATCCAGGGCATAGGCGCGGGCTTCATTCCGGCCAACCTGAAAACCAGCCTGCTGGACGGCGTGATCCAGGTCGAAGGCGATGCCGCCAAGGACTTTGCCCGCCGCAGCGCGACCGAAGAGGGCCTGCTGGTCGGCATCTCGTCAGGGGCCACGCTGGCGGCCATCGCGCAGAAACTGCCGGAGATTCCTGCCGGCAGCACGGTGCTGGGTTTCAACTACGACACCGGTGAGCGTTACCTGTCGATTGAAGGCTTCCTGCCCCAATGACCCCCACGCTTGTCGCTGCGCGTACTACGCTGCCCCCCGAGGGGGCCGCTGCGCCTGCGGCCCGGCGAAGCCGGTTCCGCGGCCCCGGCTGGAAAAGAAAGGTGGGGTGCCCATGAGTTCTGACAGCTCCGCGATTGCGCCGCGCGCGTTGCTGCTGGCCGCTTTCGACCAGTTGCTGCAGCCCGAGACTTTCAAGGACTACGGGCCGAACGGCCTGCAGGTTGAGGGCAAGGCGGAGGTGCGCAAGATCGTCTCCGGTGTCACCGCCAGCCTGGCCCTGATTGAAGCCGCAGTGGCCGCGCAGGCCGACGCGATTTTTGTGCACCATGGCCTGTTCTGGCGCGGCCAGGACGGACGCGTCACCGGCTGGATGAAACAGCGCTTGGGCCTGCTGCTGGCACACGACATCAACCTCTACGCCTACCATTTGCCGCTGGATGCCCACCCCGAACTCGGCAACAACGCGCAGCTGGGTCTGCAGCTTGGGCTGAAGGCGGACCGCTGGTTCGGCGAGAACAAGCTGGGTTTCCTGGGCGGGCGCAGTGGCACCAGTGAAGGTTTTGACAGCGCCGAGAGCCTGGCCTCCCATGTCAAAAATGCATTAAATCGGCCGGTCACCCTTGTTGGACGGGCGCCAGCAGCTATTAAAAACATAGCATGGTGCAGCGGCGGCGCACAGGGCTACTTCGAGGACGCGATTGCCGCCGGGGCCGACGCCTTCATCACCGGCGAGATCTCCGAGCCGCAGGCGCATTACGCCCGCGAAATGGGCGTGGCCTTCATCGCCTGCGGTCACCACGCGTCCGAGCGTTACGGCGCGCCCGCCGTGGCGGCGCACGTGGCCGCGCAGTTCGGGCTGGCGCACGAGTTCATCGACATCGACAATCCGGCCTGAGCACCGGGTGCTGTCAGGCCGGCGTCCTGCGTGGCCGGGCGCCGTGGCCGTTGTTGCGTGCGTGGTGCTGACGCCCCGAGCGCATGGCATGCCAGCTCACGCCGAGCTGGGCATTTTCCACCGGCACGGCCTGGCGGCTGATCTCGTCGAGCAGCGCGGCGCGCGAGCGCATGCCGCGTGCGGCCGCGGCCATCTCCTCGGCCTCGTGCAGCAGCTGGGCCACGTCCCTGCCTGCACCCGTCAAATGGACCATGCCGACGCTGATGTCGGCGCTGATCCTGATGCGCTCACCGTTGAGCGCACTGATCTCCAGCGGCCGCCGCAGGCTGGAGGCCACGCGCAGTCCCATGGTGCGTATCCAGCCGGGCGAATGCAGGCTCTCGATCAGCACCACAAAACAGCGGTCGTAATACCGCCCCGCGGGGTTGACGACGCCGGTGTGGCGCTGCATGCGCCGCGCCAGCTGCGCGTAAATCTCGTTCAGGCCGTGCTGGCCCACCTGGTCGAGCAGCCGCTCGGGCTCGAACACCCGTACCGCCATGATCGCGCCATCGCGCCGGGTGCGCGTCAGCCGGCGCTGCGCACGCAGGATTTTCTGCACCAGCACGACACTGCTGTAAAGCTGGGTGGTGGGATCGCGCCGCGACTGGCCGGCATGGCGGATTTCCAGGTCTTGGTGGTTGCGCAGCCACAAAGTCACGGCGATCACCGAGACGCTGAGCAAACCGAGCAGGGCCACGCCGCCCTGCAACAGGACCGAGGGCCGGCCGGTGTTGAGCACCAGCCAGTACAGGCCGAGCTGGAGCGGCAGTGTCAACAGGCAGCCACCGGCCAGCCCCCAAGCGAGCCGGTCGCCCTGCTGCGCCGCACGCACGGCCAGCCACAAGGTCACCGACAGGCTCAGCACGGCCAGCCCCGCCGAGGCCGGCAGCTGCAGGCCTGGCGCAAGCAGCAGGCACAGCGGTCCACCCGCCAGGCACAGGGTGCTGACCGTGCGAAAGCTGAGGTCGGTGAGCCGGTCGCGCCGGGCGGCGGCCAGCCACTGGCTCGCACCGTAAGTGCCCAGACCCCCGCACAGGGGGCCGATCAGCACCTGGGCGGTATGCAGCCAGGACACATCGGGGCGTGGCAGCATGGTTGCCGCAAGACCGCTGAGCAGCGTGAAAAACAGCCAGCAAGCCGTGAGGTAAACCAGGCTTTGCACACTGGCGCGGCTCCGGCTGACAAGCGCGTCTGCCGCGCCGAGCAGGACCACCAGGCCAATCGATCCTGCGGCGGCGCTCCAGATGATGGTTTCGGCCGTGTTCATGCCGCCTTCCACCATGGGGCAGGGGCGCAGGTCAGGGTTTGCGCGAGAATACCGGCAGGATGCATGTCTTCGCTTTCCCCTGTTCAGTGGCCTTGCCGGCTACCTGTCCGTCAGGTGGGTCGGCAAGCAGCTTGTGACACCGTGACGCACCAGCGCCATGCAAACCATTATGGGACGTACAGACCGCCAGGGGAAGAGATGCAGGACCTGAGAAAGCGGCCACTGGCCATCACCATGGGCGATCCGGCCGGGATTGGGCCGGAAATCATCGCCAGGGCCTTTCGCGACGCGCCGGCCGAACTGGCCGGCTGCGTGGTGGTGGGTGATGTCGCGAGCCTGCGCCGCGCCGCGCAACTGGTCGGTGGCGGCCCGGCCCTGGCGTCATCCGTGGCCCAACTTGACGCGGCCGACCACTGGCAGGCCGTGCCGCCGCGCTGCATCCCTGTGCTACAAAAATGCGAGCTGCCTGCGCCCGTCCCTTTTGGGAAAATCAGTGCTTTGGCTGGCAAGGCGGCGGCAGACTGCATCGTCTGGGCGGCCCAGGCGACCCTGGCCGGCGAGTGTGCGGCGATGGTCACCGCGCCCATCCACAAGGAAGCGCTGGCCGCCGCCGGCGCGGCGTTTGCGCGTTTTCCCGGCCACACCGAACTGTTGCAGTCCGAAGCCGCGGCTTTCCTCGGCAAGGACGTGTCCGCGTTGCCGGTGCGCATGATGCTGGCCAACGACGAGCTCAAGACCGTGCTGGTCAGCATCCATCTCTCTCTGCGCGAGGCGATAGCCGCCGTGACTTTCGACAACGTGTTGCAGACCCTGCGCATCACGCACCAGGCGGTGCGCAGCGCCTCGGGCGGCCGGCCGCGTATCGCGGTGGCCGGCCTGAACCCGCACGCCGGCGAGGGCGGCCTGTTTGGCCGCGAAGAGGTGGACATCATCGCGCCGGCGATCGCCAGGGCCCGTGAAGAGGGACTGGATGTGAGCGGCCCCTTCGCCCCCGATACCGTGTTCATGAGGGCCCGCGCTCCGGCCGGGCAGGGCGGCGAGTTCGACGTGGTGGTGGCGATGTACCACGACCAGGGCCTGATTCCGGTCAAGTACCTGGGGGTGGAGCAGGGCGTCAATGTCACGCTGGGCCTGCCGCTGGTGCGCACCAGCCCGGACCACGGCACGGCGTTTGATATCGCCGGTAGCGGCCGGGCCGACGCGTCCAGCCTGCTGGCGGCCATCCGCATGGCGCGCAAACTGGCCTTTTTCGGGGGTTAAAAGGCCTGCAGTCCAGGCAGAACGGGCGCAAGTAGCTATCAGATGGATAGCAGGCGCCATGTATGGCTCAGCGGGGGCCGCCGGTCTGGCTTCGCCAGCCGGCAGGCGCCGTCCCCTGCAGGGGAGAGGCCCGCTACACGAAGTGAGCGAGCCACAGGGGGGAGCTTATTTCCTCAGGCTGTCGCGGATCTCGCGCAGCAGCACCACGTCTTCGGGCGGGGCGGCGGGCGTAGCCGGCGCTGCCGGGGTTTCCCTTTTCAGCCGGTTGATCTGCCTGATCATCAGGAAAATGATGAAGGCCAGGATGGCAAAGTTGACCGCCACCGTGATGAAGCTGCCATAGGCAAATACCGGAACGCCGGCTTTCTTCAGCGCGTCGAGTGTCATGGCCGTGCCCGCGGGTACGTTGCCCAGGACCACAAAAAGATTCGAGAAGTCGAGCTTGCCAATCACCGCCCCCACCAGCGGCAGGATCAGGTCGCTGACCACCGAGTCCACAATCTTGGCGAAAGCGGCGCCTATGATCACGCCCACAGCCAGATCAATGACATTGCCCTTGACGGCGAATTCCTTGAATTCCTTCATCATTCCCATGGGGGGTGCTCCTTGTGTGGTTGGTCAACACCCGCCATTGTGCCCATGCTGCGAGGCAAAGGCGTAACGATGTCTGTTCGGACTGTCCCGGCGCTCCGGGCCTGCCGATGTCGCAGCCGCGCTGTCGGAATGGGTCTCGCGGCTTGAAAATGCCATTCGCGCTCCGTTACAATCCCGGGTTGACCCCAATAAGCCCTCTTTCAAGTTTTTCAAGCCCTGTTCTTGTAGGACATCCATGACCCAAGCAAGCCTTAACGTGCCGCCCGGCGCACCGATTGACAAAGACAAAAGAAACTGGATCGTGACGACCTGCGCTGTCGGCGGTGCCGGTGTGGCCGCTGTCGCCGTGCCCTTCGTCAGCACCTTCCAGCCTTCCGAGCGCGCAAAAGCCGCCGGCGCTTCGGTAGAAGTTGATATTTCAACCATGAAACCGGGCGAGAAGCTCACGGTGGAATGGCGCGGCAAGCCGGTCTGGATCGTCAGGCGCACGCCCGAGCAACTGGCCGGTCTGGCCAAGCTGGACCCGCAGCTGGCCGACCCGAAATCCGAGCGCAAGCCCGGCGAACTCACACCCGAGTACGCCCGCAACGAAAACCGCTCCATCAAGCCCGAATATTTTGTGGCTGTCGGTATCTGCACCCACCTGGGCTGCTCGCCCAGCGACAAGTTCACCCCTGGTGCCCAGCCATCGCTGCCTGATGACTGGGCGGGCGGTTTTCTGTGCGCCTGCCACGGTTCCACCTTCGACATCGCCGGCCGCGTCTACAAAAACAAGCCGGCGCCGGACAACCTTGAAGTGCCGCCTCACATGTACCTGTCAGATGCCAAGCTGCTGATTGGCGAGGACAAAAAAGCCTGAAGCTTTGCTGGACAACCCGCCGGCGCCGCGTGGCGCCCGCCAAGTCCCCCATCGAGTAGCAAATAGGACCCCTTATGGCTGAATTCAAAGAAATTTCCCCCGATGCGCCGGCTGCCGCCAGGTTGATGAACTGGGTCGACAACCGCTTCCCGGCCAGCAAGCTCTACAAAGAGCACATGAGCGAATACTACGCACCGAAGAACTTCAACTTCTGGTACGTGTTCGGCTCGCTGGCGCTGCTGGTGCTGGTCATCCAGATCGTCACCGGCATTTTCCTGACCATGCATTACAAGCCTGATGCCGCGCTGGCGTTTGGCTCGGTCGAATACATCATGCGCGACGTGCCCTGGGGCTGGCTGATCCGCTACATGCACTCGACAGGCGCATCGGCGTTTTTCATCGTGGTCTATCTGCACATGTTCCGCGGACTGCTCTACGGCAGCTACCGCAAGCCGCGCGAGCTGATCTGGATTTTCGGCTGTGCGATTTTCCTGGCGCTGATGGCGGAGGCCTTCATGGGTTACCTGCTGCCATGGGGCCAGATGAGCTACTGGGGCGCCCAGGTGATCGTCAACCTGTTTGCCGCCATTCCCTTCATCGGCCCTGATCTGGCCCTGCTGATCCGCGGCGACTACGTGGTCGGCGACGCCACGCTGAACCGCTTTTTCGCCTTCCACGTGATCGCCGTGCCACTGGTGCTGCTGGGTCTCGTGGTCGCGCACCTGATCGCGCTGCATGAAGTCGGCTCCAACAACCCCGACGGTGTGGAAATCAAGGCAAAAAAAGACGCCGCCGGCAAGCCGCTCGATGGCATTCCCTTCCATCCCTACTACACGGTGCACGACATTTTTGCGGTCAGCGTGTTCCTGATGATCTTCTCGGCCATCATCTTCTTTGCCCCCGAGGCCGGCGGTTATTTCCTCGAGTACAACAACTTCATCCCGGCCGACCCACTGAAGACGCCGCTGCACATCGCCCCGGTCTGGTATTTCACGCCCTACTACTCGATGCTGCGCGCCATCACCAGCGAGATGATGTATGCGCTTATTGCCTGCGTGCTGGCGGGTGCGATGCTGGGTGCGCTCAAGGCAAAAATCGCCGCGCTGTTCAAGCTGGTGATTGTTGGCGCCGCCGTGGTGCTGATAGGCGCGATGCTGATGATCGACGCCAAGTTCTGGGGCGTGGTTGTCATGGGTGGCGCGGTCATCATCCTGTTTTTCCTGCCATGGCTGGATAACAGTGCCGCCAAATCGATCCGTTACCGGCCCACCTGGCATTCGTGGCTGTACGGCATTTTTGTCGTCAACTTCCTGGTGCTCGGTTACCTCGGCATCAACCCCCCCTCATTGATCAACGAGCGCGTCTCGCAGGTCGGAACGCTGTTTTATTTCGGCTTCTTCCTGCTGATGCCCTGGTGGAGCCGCCTGGGCACTTTCCGGCCGGTTCCTGACCGCGTGACTTTTGTTGCCCATTGAGCCGGAGACTCCTGACATGATGAAGACACTGAAACAACTGGCTCTGGGTTTTGCCGTCGTGCTGGCGCTGGCCGGTACGGGCGCGCACGCGGCGACCACGGGCATTGCCTGGGACAAGGCGCCCAACAAGACCAACGACCTGGGCGCGTTGCAGAACGGCGCCAAGCTGTTCGTCAACTACTGCCTGAACTGCCACTCCGCCGCGTTCATGCGCTACAACCGCCTGCGCGACATCGGTCTGACCGAGCAGCAGATCAAGGACAACCTGCTGTTTGCCACCGACAAGGTGGGCGAGACCATGAAGGCCTCGATCGACCCGAAGCAGGCCAAGGACTGGTTTGGTGCGAACCCGCCTGACCTGACCGTGATCGCGCGCTCACGCGCAGGTGCGGGCGGCAGTGGTGCGGACTACCTCTACACCTATCTGCGCACGTATTACCGCGACGGCAATACTGCCACCGGCTGGAATAATCTGGCCTTCCCCACTGTGGCCATGCCGCATGTGTTGTGGGAACTGTCCGGCGAGCGCAAGCCGCTGTATGAGGAAAAGGAAGAGCATGGCCACAAGGTGGCGGTCTTCAAGGGCTGGCAGCAGGTGACACCTGGCACCATGACGAACCTTCAGTACGACCAGGCCATGGGCGACCTGGTGGGCTACCTGCAGTGGATGGCCGAGCCTGCACAGAATACCCGCGTCAGGGTGGGTGCTTGGGTGCTGCTGTTTCTGCTGGGTCTGACTTTCGTTGCCTGGCGCCTGAACGCGGCATTCTGGAAAGACATCAAGTAATTTTTTTTCGCCGGGGCTGGCTTCCCGGCACCTTCTGGAGTGGATGCCTTCAACGGTTCCACTCCTTTGCATTTAGGAGTTCCGAACCATGATGGTCCTTTATTCAGGCACGACCTGCCCGTTTTCGCATCGCTGCCGTTTTGTGCTGTTTGAAAAAGGCATGGACTTCGAAATCCGCGATGTGGACTTGTACAACAAGCCCGAAGACATCAATGTCATGAACCCCTACGGCCAGGTGCCGATTCTGGTGGAGCGCGACCTGATTCTGTATGAGTCGAACATCATCAATGAATACATCGACGAGCGTTTCCCGCATCCGCAACTGATGCCCGGCGACCCGGTCGACCGTGCGCGGGTTCGCCTGTTCCTGCTCAACTTTGAAAAAGAACTGTTTGTCCACGTCAGCACGCTGGAAGCACGCGCTTCCAAGGGCAACGAAAAGGCGCTCGAAAAGGCCCGCTCGCACATCCGTGACCGCCTGACGCAGCTGGCACCCGTGTTCCTGAAAAACAAGTTCATGCTGGGCGACAACTTCTCCATGCTCGACGTGGCGATTGCCCCGTTGCTCTGGCGCCTGGATTACTACGACATCGACCTGTCGAAAAATGCCGCGCCGCTGCTCAAGTACGCCGAGCGCATTTTTTCGCGTCCGGCCTACATCGAGGCGCTCACGCCGTCCGAGAAGGTCATGAGAAAGTAATGGCCCCCACGCTTGCCACTGCGTGTGCTGCGCTGCCCCCCGAGGGGGCCGCTGCGCCTGCGGGCCGGCAGAGCCGGACCCGCGGCCCCTGCTTGAAGGAGCGGGACCCCACGCTTGCAGCTTCGTCTATTGCAATGGCCCGGATCTCGCTTGGCTGATGTCATGAACGCCCTGGACTCCACCTCCACACGCCCCTACCTGATTCGGGCGCTGTACGACTGGTGTACCGACAACGGGCTCACGCCTTATGTGGCGGTGGCTGTGGATGAAACCGTGCAGGTGCCGCGTGAATACGTCAAGAACAACGAGATCGTGCTCAACATCAGTTTTGATGCGACGAGCTCGCTCAAGCTGGGCAATGACTTCATCGAGTTCAAGGCGCGTTTTGCCGGGAGTGCCCGCGAGATCATGGTGCCGATTGGCCGTGTGATTGCCATTTACGCCCGCGAGAACGGTCAGGGAATGGCGTTTCCGCTGGCGACAGGGCCGTCGGAGGGTGTTCCCCAGTCACCGGTTCAGGCGGACGCGCCGCCTGTCGCAACGGAGGTGGACCCGTCTCCAGCCTCGGAGGCGAAGATCGTACAATTGGTTCCAGCCAACAATTCCTCTTCGGCCTCTTCGGTGCGCGACGATGATCCGGAACCGCCCGAACCACCCAAGCCGCAACAAGGCAAGCGCCCTTCACTCAAGCGCGTCAAGTAAAATAGAGTTTGTGCCGCTTTAGCTCAGTTGGTAGAGCAACCGCCTTGTAAGCGGTAGGTCGTCAGTTCGAATCCGACAAGCGGCACCATTTTCCTCCATCCTGCCCCGGCCTGCTGCCAGCGGACAGTGTTGACTCCCCATTTGATAGCAGTCCGGCCAAGGCAGGCTGGCCTTGGCCGTGAGCAGGTCAGGCTGGCTACTACTTTCGGCCGATTAGTATCTTCAACCGAATTGAGGTAACCTTCCAACCTTTGTCGATCAGGCGGGACTGGATCAGGGGCAGCAACTGGCGTACTTTGGCCGCAGCGGCATTGCTGCTGACCAGCAGGCACCAGGTGCCGTCTTCAATCGGTCCAGCCTGAATCGCGGGGCGCAAGGCTTCAGGAATCAGGGACTCCACAGCCTTGAGCCGGTCGCTGGATTCCTGGATAAGCCCGGCCAGCCGCGCCAGCGATGGCGAGTTCTCGACAGCCTGGCTGAAAGTGACGGCCTGGTGGAGACGAGGGCTGGAGTTCAAGGTTATCAGGCTCTGATTGTGAAGGAGACGAACACGTGCATTTGATTATCACGGATGCCTGGCTGGCGCAAAGCCGTGCCATTTATCTGAGTGGAACCAAGCTGGTGGTGGCGGGTTTTGTCGCGGCACTGGCATTGATGCTGGTGGCGGCAGGCATGTACCACTGGGTTTTCCTCAAGGGTGCGCGCGAGGGCTGGCCGGTGATCGGTGCCCTCGTCAAATTGGTGGTCAAGGACGAGTTCGAACAACGGGACCGCTTCATGCGGGAAAACCTCGACGCCATGGCCAAACGCCTGGGCGAAATGCAGGCCAAGATGATGCAGCTCGAATCGCTTGGTGAGCGGGTGTCGGGCCTGGCAGGCGTCAATCCCAACGATATCAGGACCCAGCCTGGGCGCGGCGGTGCGCTGGTGGAAGGACGCTCGCTGAGCATGGAAGAGCTGCAGGCGACCCTGGCCGACCTCGACAAATTGACAGATCAGCGTGTGGACCTGATGACGGTGATGGAGTCCAGGCTGTTTGACCAGAAGATCAAGAAGATGATGGTGCCCACCCAGCAGCCGGTGGCGGCCGGCGTGCTCGGCTCCGCTTTTGGCTGGCGGATTGACCCGCTGAACGGTCGCTCCGCACTCCACACCGGGCTGGATTTCCCGGCCGAACCCGGCACCTCGATTCTGGCGGCGGCGGGAGGCGTTGTGGTTACGCAGGAATATCACCCGGCGTACGGCAACATGGTCGAAATCGACCACGGCAACGACCTGGTGTCCCGTTATGGTCATGCGTCGAGGGTGATGGTTAAAAAGGGCGACCTGATCAAGCGGGGCCAGAAAATTGCCGAGGTGGGCACGACCGGGCGTTCGACCGGGCCGCATCTGCATTTTGAGGTGCTGGTGCAGGGCGTGTTCCAGGATCCCCAGAAATTCCTGACGGCGGGCCAGAAACTGCCCGCGCCGATGGCGCTTGCCGCTGCTCCTTCGGCCCCGGGACCGGCCGTCCAGACCGTCCGGCCGAAGTAAGAGCGCGGCAGAGGTAAAATCTGCGCTTCGCGCGCAGTTGAAACCAGCTGGCAGCGCCCACACCTAAGTCGATACTCAATAAGGATTTCGGCCGCACTGCCCGCTCATGGGAGCTGTCAGCGCGGCCTCGCATTTATGGCTTCCAATATCCTGACCAAAATCTTCGGCAGCCGCAACGACCGCCTGCTCAAAACCTACCGCAAATCCATCGAGCAAATCAATGCACTGGAAGCGCCACTGGAAGCCCTCGATGATGAGCAGCTGCGTGCCAAGACCCGGGAATTCATAGACCGCCTGGCCAAGGGCGAGACTTTGGACGCCATCCTCCCCGAAGCCTTTGCCGTGGTCCGGGAAGGCAGCAAGCGTGTCATGAAGATGCGCCATTTCGACGTGCAGATGCTGGGCGGCATGTCGCTGCATAACGGCAAGATTTCCGAGATGGGAACCGGCGAAGGCAAAACCCTGACAGCGACGCTGCCGGTCTACCTCAATGCGCTGACCGGCAAGGGCGTGCATGTGGTCACGGTCAACGACTACCTCGCCAACCGCGACGCCCAATGGATGGGCAAGCTTTACAACTTCCTGGGTCTGACGGTCGGCATCAACCTGCCGAACATGCAGCGCCCCGAGAAGCAGGAAGCCTACCGTGCCGACATCACCTACGGCACGAACAACGAATTCGGTTTTGACTACCTGCGCGACAACATGGTCTACGAAGTGGCCGACCGTGTTCAGCGCGGACTGAACTACGCCATCGTCGATGAGGTGGACTCGATCCTGATCGACGAAGCCCGCACGCCGCTGATCATCAGCGGCCAGGCCGAAGACCACACCGAGATGTACCTGGCCATCAACAAGGTGGTTCCCCTGCTGACGCGCCAGGAAGGCGAGGCCGACCCGCGTACCGGCGAGGGCATCATCAAGCCCGGCGACTTCACGCTCGATGAAAAGACGCATCAGGTGTTCCTGACCGAGCAGGGCCATGAAAATGCCGAACGCATCCTGTTCAGCCTGGGCCTGATTCCCGAAGGCGCCACGCTGTACGACCCGGCGAACATCTCGCTGATGCATCACCTGTACGCGGCCCTGCGTGCCAACCACATCTACCACCGCGACCAGCACTATGTGGTGCAGGACGGCGAGATCGTGATCGTCGACGAGTTCACCGGCCGCCTGATGTCGGGCCGGCGCTGGAGCGAGGGCCTGCATCAGGCCGTCGAGGCGAAAGAGGGCGTGGAGATCCAGGCCGAGAACCAGACCCTGGCATCGATCACCTTCCAGAATTACTTCCGCCTGTACGGCAAGCTGGCCGGCATGACCGGAACGGCCGACACCGAGGCCTACGAGTTCCAGGAAATCTACGGGCTCGAGACCATAGTGATCCCGCCGAATCGCCCGAGCCGGCGCGAGGACCAGCTCGATCGCGTGTACAAAACCACGCGTGAAAAATACGAGGCGGCCATCAAGGACATTCGCGAGTGCCATGAACGCGGCCAGCCGGTGCTGGTGGGCACCACGTCGATCGAAAATTCGGAAATCATCGACCAGTTGCTGGACAAGGAAAAGCTGCCGCACCAGGTGCTCAACGCCAAGCAGCATGCGCGCGAAGCGGACATCGTGGCCCAGGCCGGCCGCCCCGGCATGATCACGATCGCCACCAACATGGCCGGCCGCGGCACGGACATCGTGCTTGGCGGCAATGTGGAGAAACAGGTTGAAGCGGTTCAGGCGATGGAGGATGCGCCCAAAGATGCCAAGGATGCGGAAATCGCACGCCTGCGCGCCGAATGGGCGCAAGAGCATGAAAAAGTCAAATCACTCGGCGGTCTGCGCATCATCGCGACGGAGCGGCACGAGTCCCGCCGCATCGACAACCAGCTGCGCGGCCGCTCGGGCCGCCAGGGTGACCCCGGCTCCTCGCGTTTTTACCTGAGCCTGGACGACACGCTGATGCGCATTTTTGCCGGCGACCGGGTCCGCGCCATCATGGAGCGGCTCAAGATGCCGGACGGTGAGGCCATCGAAGCAGGCATCGTGACGCGCAGCATCGAATCCGCCCAGCGCAAGGTGGAAGCACGCAACTTCGATATTCGCAAGCAGCTGCTGGAATACGACGATGTGGCCAACGACCAGCGCAAGGTGATTTACCAGCAGCGCAACGACATCATGGACGCGGCCAGCCTGGAAGGGCAGATCGCCTCCCTGCGCGAGGGTTGCTTTACCGACCTGGTGCGCCAGTACATCCCGGCCGAAAGCGTGGAAGAGCAGTGGGACATTGCGGGCCTGGAAAAAGTGCTGCGTGATGAGTGGCAGATGGAGCTGTCGCTGCAGGGCGATGTGGAAGCAGCGACTGCCATCACCGATGAAGACCTGCTGGAAAAAGTGATTGCCGCCGCCAACGCGGCTTTTGCCGACAAGGTTGAAAAAATCGGTGAGGAAAACTTCACCCAGTTCGAGCGCATCGTGCTGCTGCAGAGCATTGACTCGCACTGGCGCGAGCACCTGAGCTCGCTCGACTACCTGCGCCAGGGCATCCACCTGCGCGGTTATGCCCAGAAGCAGCCCAAGCAGGAGTACAAGCGGGAAGCCTTCGAGCTGTTCGGCCAGTTGCTCGACAGCGTGAAAAACGAAGTCACCAAATTGCTCATGACGGTCCAGGTCCAGTCGGGCGAACAGCTCGGTCAGGCCGCCGAGGAAATGGAAGACCGCGCGGAGAGGATCGCCAACGTGACCTACACGGCGCCCACTGAAACCGGCGAAGTGGAAACCACGGTGGACGAGGAATCGCTGCGTTACAAGCAGGCCTTGCCGGACGGCGCCGTGCCACGGGTGGGCCGTAACGATCCGTGCCCTTGCGGCTCGGGAAAAAAATACAAACTCTGCCACGGCAAACTCAATTGAGTTTCGCCCGCCGGCCTGCTTCTGGAGCCAAGACAACATGCCTGTGAACCTGCTTGCCACGCCTGCCGACCAGCTCCATCCCGTGCCCGGCGTGCGCTGGGGCATTGCCGAGGCGGGCATACGCAAGGCCGGCCGCAAGGACCTGTCGGTGCTGCTGCTCGATGAGGGCGCTTCGGTCGGTGCGGTGTTCACACAAAACCGCTTCTGCGCCGCACCGGTGCAGATTTGCCGCGAGCACCTCGCCAAAAAAGGCGGTCAGAGCCTGGGCATACGGGCCATGCTGATCAACACCGGCAACGCCAATGCCGGCACCGGCGCGGACGGCCTGAGCCGGGCGCACGCCAGCTGCATTGCGCTGGCGCGCGAACTCAATGTGGCTCCGGAACAGATCCTGCCGTTTTCCACCGGTGTGATCATGGAGCCCCTGCCGCACGAACGCATCGCCGCAGGCCTGCCCGCTGCACTGGCCGATGCCAAGGCCGACAACTGGGGCCGGGCTGCCGAGGCCATCATGACCACGGACACCGTGGCCAAGGCGTTTTCCAGCCGCATCACCCTGGGTGGTGTACCCGTGACCATCACCGGCATCAGCAAGGGCGCCGGCATGATACGGCCCAACATGGCCACCATGCTGGGATTTCTGGCGACCGACGCCTGTGTGGCGCAAGGCCTGATGGCGCAGCTCGCCACCGAACTGGCCGAGGGCTCTTTCAACCGCATCACGGTCGATGGGGACACCTCCACCAACGACTCGTTTGTCGTGATCGCGAGCAACCAGGCCAGGCATGCCCCTGTCACTTCGCTGGACAGCCCCGACGGCCAGGTCCTGAAGGCTGCCATGCTGGATATCGCGAAAAAGCTGGCACAGGCCATCGTGCGCGACGGAGAGGGTGCCACCAAGTTCATCACGGTGAAGGTCGAGGGCGGCAAAACCGCTGCCGAATGCCGTCTCGTGGCTTATGCGATTGCGCATTCGCCGCTGGTCAAGACGGCCTTTTTTGCCAGCGATCCCAACCTCGGCCGCATCCTGGCCGCCGTCGGTTATGCCGGCATCGCCGATCTCGACCAGACAAAAATCGACCTTTACCTGGACGATGTGCTGGTGGCCAAAAACGGCGGACGGCATCCGGGCTATGTCGAGGCCGACGGCCAGCGCGTGATGAAACAAAGCGAAATCACCGTGCGCGTGTTGCTGGGTCGCGGCCAGGCCGTGGACACGGTCTGGACCTGTGACCTGTCCTACGACTACGTCAAGATCAACGCCGACTACCGCAGTTGAGCGTCCCTGCTTTTCCTTCGTACCTGATCGACCATGAACGAGCAATTTGAGCGCCTGATGGCGCGTGCGGAATCCCTGCTGGCGCGGATTGAGTCCGTGTTGCCGCAACCGCTGTCCGCACCCGACTGGAGCCAGGCGATCGCCTGGCGCTACCGCAAGCGCAGCTCCGGCCACGGCTCGCTGGAGCCGGTGCGCCACATCGGCAGCATGAGCCTCACGGACCTCAAGGAAATCGACGGCCAGAAGGAAAAGATCCGGCGCAACACCGAGCAGTTCGTGCTCGGCAAGCCCGCCAACAATGTGCTGTTGACCGGCGCCCGCGGCACCGGCAAGTCCTCGCTGATCAAGGCCTGCCTCAACGCCTATTCGGTGCGCGGCCTGCGCCTGATTGAGGTCGACAAGACCGACCTGACCGACTTGCCCGACATCGTCGATGTGGTCTCCGGTCTGAGCGAAAAATTCATCGTGTTCTGCGACGACCTGAGTTTTGAAGAAGGCGAGCCGGGCTACAAGGCGCTCAAGTCCATCCTCGACGGGTCCATCGCCGCGGCCACGCCGAATGTGCTGATTTACGCGACCAGCAACCGGCGCCACCTGCTGCCCGAGTACATGACGGAAAACCTCACCTACTCCCGCAGTGAAGACGGCGAGGTGCATCCCGGCGAGGTGGTCGAGGAAAAGATTTCGCTGTCCGAACGCTTTGGCCTGTGGGTCAGCTTCTACCCGTTCAGCCAGGACGAATACCTGATCATCGTCGCGCAGTGGCTGTCATCGTTCGGCGTCGGCCAGGACGCGATCACCGCGGCCCAACCGGCATCACTGGTCTGGGCGCTGGAGCGCGGCTCGCGCAGCGGCCGCGTGGCCTACCAGTTCGCGCGCGACTACGCCGGCCGTGACAGCGAGCAGCGGCCCACCGCCGCAGCGCCCATCGCGGCATACGAGCGGCCCGGCGACGCGGCGGCTGATCACGCGACATGAGTGTGCTGGTTGCCGACGGCGAGCGCCCGCGCGAGGGCGGCGCCGACCGCAAGGTGGTCGATGTCGCGGTTGGGGTATTGTTGCGGCCGGACGGCGACTTCCTGCTGACCTCGCGGCCCCCGGGCAAAGTCTATGAACACTACTGGGAGTTCCCCGGCGGCAAGCTGGAACCCGGCGAGACAGTGGAGCAGGCTTTGCGCCGCGAATTGCGGGAAGAAATCGGTATCACGATTGGCGCCGTCCAGCCCTGGAAAATCGAGCTGGTGGACTACCCACACGCGCTGGTGCGGCTGCATTTCTGCAAGGTGTTCGACTGGACCGGCGAGTTGCAGATGCACGAGGGTCAGCAGTGTGCCTGGCAGCGCCTGCCGGTGGAGGTCTGGCCTGTGTTGCCGGGTACGCTGCCGGTGCTGGGCTGGTTCGCGGCCGAACGCCGGTTTCCCGGCGCGACGCACGCTGCCGATTGACCGGTTCGTGCACCGGCGGCCTTGACGTGCTCTGTTATTGATAGCTGCCTGCGCTTGCTGAATAAGGGCTGTAGGCACTTTTGGCTTGAAAATTCGGCGTATCGTTTGGGCGCCGGCCTCAGGCCGTGAATTCCCACTGTTTTCTCGCACCCAGCACCGCATCCGGATAGGCCGCCTTGCCGCGCGAGCCGTTGTAACGGCCCAGGCCCAGGAACAGGTCGCCTTTTTCCCGGTCCAGGTAGTGCCGCAGGATCACGCAGCCAAAACGCAGGTTGGTCTGCATGTGAAACAGCTTGCCGGCATCGCCGTCGCCAATGACTCGGGTCCAGAAAGGCATGACCTGCATGTAGCCACGGGCGCCGACACGGCTGACCGCAAATTTGCGGAAATTGCTTTCGACCTGGATCAGGCCCAGCACCAGCGCCACGTCCAGGCCGGCGCGTTTGCTTTCGTACCAGACCGTCTGCAGGAATTCCTTGCGGATCTGCCATTCCGGCTTTTTCTTCCTGAGCCGGTCGCTCATGGCGCCCAGCCAGCGCAGGTAGGCGAGGCGGCTTTCGGTGTCGCGAAATTCGGGCACCGGCGGCGCCTGGCTGGCGACGGCCGAACTCAACGCCGTGCGAACCGAGTCGATCAGGGGTTCTTCGATCTGCGCACCGGCCTGGGATTGCTCCGAAAAAAGGAGCGCTCCCCCCAGAATGGAAAAGGACTGCAGGCACTTTCTTCTTGAAAGCCCGGAAGCCGGCGGGGGCGCGGCTGCAGCGGGTGTCTGGGGTGACAAAAAGAAGTTGGACGGCCTCATTGAGCTCAGAGGGCCAGTTTTCCCTTGAGGAAGTGGAAGGCGCCGGCAAGGTCGATCTTGCTCGATGCGGCGTCGCGGCGGTGCTGGTATTCCAGCTGGCCGTCTTTCAGGCCGCGGTCGCCGATGGTGACGCGGTGCGGCACCCCGATGAGTTCCCAGTCGGCAAACATGGCACCCGGCCGTTCGCCCCGGTCGTCCAGGATCACATCCACACCGGCGGCGACCAGTTCGTCATGAAGCTTCTCCGCCGCCGCTTTCACCTCGGGGAAACGGTCCGGGCTGATGGGGCAGAGCACCACGGTAAAAGGTGCAATCGCGTCCGGCCAGATGATGCCGCGCTCGTCATGGTTTTGCTCGATCGCCGCTGCCGGCAGGCGTGTGATGCCGATGCCGTAGCAGCCCATTTCGAGGAATTGCGGCTTGCCGTTTTCGTCGAGAAAGGTCGCGTTCATCGCCTGGCTGTATTTGGTGCCGAGGTAGAACACATGGCCCACTTCGATGCCGCGTTCAATCGCCAGCACGCCCTTGCCGTCGGGGGAGGCGTCACCGGCGACCACGTTGCGGATGTCGGCGATCAGGTCGGGCTCGGGCAGATCGCGGCCCCAGTTCACGCCGGTGATGTGGAAGTCTGCTTCGTTGGCGCCGCAGATCCAGTCGCTCATTGCCGCCACCTCCCGGTCGGCCACGATGTTGAGCGGCTTCTTCAAGCCCACCGGCCCGAGGTAACCCGGCTTGCAGCCAAAGTGCTCCTCAATCTCCTCTAGGGTGGCAAAACGGAAGCCTGCATTGAGCCCCGGCAGCTTGCCAAGCTTGACTTCGTTCATGTCGTGGTCGCCGCGCAGCAGCAGCAGCCAGACCTGGGTCTTGACTACTTCGTCGTAGTCGTTGAGTTCATCGGTGGCCAGCACCAGCGACTTGACGGTGCGTGCCAGCGGCAGCCCCAGCAGTTCGGCCACGTCGGCGCAGGTAGCTTTGCCTGGCGTCGGTGTCCTGGTCATGTCCTGCGCCGGGGCAGGGCGCGCCCCCTGAGGCGCCAGCGCCTCGGCTTTTTCCATGTTGGCGGCGTAGTCGCTCTCCGGGCAGTAGACGATGGCGTCTTCGCCGGTGGCGGCGATCACCTGGAACTCTTCGCTGAGGTCGCCGCCAATCGCGCCGCTGTCGGCCGCGACGGCGCGGTAGGTCAGGCCGAAGCGGTCAAAAATCCGGCGGTAAGCCTGCGCCATGACTTGGTAGCTGGCCTTGGCGGCGGTCTGGTCGCGGTCAAAGCTGTAGGCGTCCTTCATGATGAACTCGCGCCCGCGCATCAGGCCAAAGCGTGGCCGGCGTTCGTCGCGGAATTTCGTCTGGATCTGGTACAGGTTTTTGGGCAGCTGCTTGTAGCTCTTGATGTCCTGGCGCATTACGTCGGTGATGACTTCCTCGCTGGTCGGCTGCACCACAAAGTCCCGGCCATGGCGGTCCTTGATGCGCAGCAGTTCCGGCCCCATGGATGCAAACCGGCCGGTTTCCTGCCAGAGTTCGGCCGGCTGGATCACCGGCATGCTCATTTCCACCGCGCCGGCGCGGTTCATTTCCTCGCGAACGATGGCTTCCACCTTGTGGATCACGCGCAGGCCCATGGGCATGTAGTTGTAGATGCCGGCGCCCAGTTTCTTGATCATGCCGGCGCGCATCATCAACTGGTGGCTCACCACCTCGGCGTCAGCGGGCGCTTCCTTGAGGGTGGAAATGAAGAACTGGGAGGCTTTCATGGATGGTTTTTCCGGGCTTCGTGAGGTTTTTGGGACTGCCGCCCCGGCGTGCGCTTGGCTCTGAGCATTCTGCTGTGCATAATGGACTCAGTTTAAAAAATTGAGGTTTGATTATGCTTGACCGGGACGGCTTTCGGGTACCCACTCGTGGCAGTTTCCGCAGGGTGGCATTGATCGGGGCGAAAATCCCGAGCAGGCCATGTTCCGCGAACTGCACGAAGAAGTGGGGCTGATGCCGCAACATGTGCAATTGCTTGCCCGGACCCGTGACTGGTTGCGCTATGAGGTGCCTGACCGGTTTATCCGCCGCGATGCGCGCGGACATTACAAAGGCCAGAAACAGATCTGGTTTCTCCTGCAGCTGGTCGGTCACGACTGGGACTTGAACCTGCGCGCAACCGACCATCCGGAGTTCGACGCCTGGCGCTGGAACGACTACTGGGTTCCGCTGGACGTCGTTGTGGAATTCAAGCGCGGCGTCTATGAAATGGCGCTGACCGAACTGTCGCGTTTCGTGCCGCGTTTTGACAACCGCTTCGAGCCGCGGCCCGACCACCGGAACCGCTATTTGCGTGGCGGCATGCGCCACCGCGATCCGGCCGATGTCGGTTCGGGCGAGCCCGGTCTTCAGGGGCTGCGCGGGCCCGGCTTGCCAGGTGCATCTTTCGAATTGCCTCCTGGTGCAACGTTCGAGCCCGATCCCCAAACCAGCTTCATGGCTGCTGCCAGAAAAGACAAGCATGACATTTAAATCCTGGGGTGCGGCATGTTTGCTGGGCCTTTCCCTGGCGGCTTGGGCACAGCCCAATATCAACACCGATCCCCTCGACTGGAAAGAAGGCGAGGTGCCAGCGCCACCGGCTTTTGACACGCGAAAACTTCTGACTTTTGATGTGGCGGGTTCCTCGCTGGTTTTTGGCGTGGATCCGGCCACCTTGCGTATCTCGGACGACGGGATTGTCCGCTACGTGATGGTTGCCAGCAGCGCCAGCGGTGCGCGCAATGTGTTTTATGAAGGCTTGCGCTGCATCAGCGGGGAGCTCAAGACCTATGCCCGCTACACCCCGGAAGGCACCTGGGTCAAGGTCGACAAGCCGGAATGGCGCTCGCTTTTCGGCAGCGCATCGACGCGGCACGCGCTGCAACTGGCCAAGGCCGGGGCCTGCAACAACTCTGCGCCCCCGTCCTCGGTCGAGGAAATGGTCCGCCTGCTCAAAACCCAGGGACTCAGGCCGTAAGCACCAGGTTGGTCCGGTGGATCATTTCGGCTTCACCGGTGTAACCGAGCAGCTTTTCAAATTCTGAAGAGGGTTTGCGGCAGATCAGCCGGGCCTCGGCGCTGGAGTAGTTGGCCAGCCCCCGGGCAACTTCGGTGCCGTCGCCGTCGCGGATGGCAATCACATCTCCGCGGGAAAACTCGCCCTGCACGGTGGTCATGCCGATGGGCAGCAGGCTTTTGCCCTCGTCGCGTACCTTGACGGCCGCGCCAGCGTCCACCGTTACGGCGCCACGCAGCTGCAGATGGTCGGCGATCCATTGCTTGCGGGCCTGGTTCTTTCCCGTCTGGGCAACAAGCAGCGTGCCAATGGCCTCGCCCTGTGTCAGGCGGATCAGGGCATTCGGTTCGCGGCCCCAGGCAATCACGGTGGAGGCGCCGGACCCGGCCGCGCGTTTGGCCGCCAGGATTTTCGTGATCATGCCGCCCTTGCCGATGCTGGAGCCGGCGCCGCCTGCCATGGCTTCCAGCGCCGGGTCACCGGCCTGGGCCTCATGGACAAAACGCGCAGAAGCATCCTTGCGCGGGTCGGCGGTGTACAGGCCCTTCTGGTCCGTCAGGATGACCAGCACGTCCGCGTCCACCAGATTGGCCACCAGCGCGCCCAGGGTGTCGTTGTCGCCGAACTTGATCTCGTCGTTGACCACGGTGTCGTTTTCATTGATCACCGGCACCACACCGAGCTGCAGCAAGGTCAGCAGGGTGGAGCGCGCATTGAGATACCGTTCGCGATCAGCCAGGTCGGCATGGGTGAGCAGCACCTGCGCACTGCCGACGCCGTTTTCGCGCAGCTGGCTTTCGTACACCTGCACCAGCCCCATCTGGCCGACGGCAGCAGCGGCCTGCAGCTCATGGATGGCCTTGGGGCGGGTGGCCCAGCCCAGCCGTTTCATGCCTTCGGCGATGGCGCCGCTGCTGACCATGATGACTTCACGGCCGCTTTTGACCAGCACGGCGAGCTGCTGGCACCACTGGCCGATGGCCTGCGCGTCCAGTCCCCGGCCTTCATCGGTGACCAGGCTGGAGCCGACCTTGACGACGATGCGTCTGGCGTTGAGGAGGACGGTGGACACTGGTTTTTCCTGCATGTTCAGGGCATTTTAGTGCTCCAGCCCTTGGTGGCTGGACGCGAGTAGCTACTATTTATGTAGCACGGCAAAAGAGCGGCTGCAGGCGTTTTCAGCCGGCTGCCGGCGGGTCTGCCGGCAACTCCGCAAAACGCGGGTCGACCTCTTCAGGTTCCTGCTCGCTTTTCTGCACAGACTTGACGTGCTGGTAAATCGTCTTGACCAGCTGCTCGCAGCCCTCGCGTGTCAGGGCCGAGATCTCGAAGACCGGGCCCTTGAACTTGAAGCGTTTGACAAAGTCCTTGACCAGCGCGGCCCGCTTGTCCGCATCCACCATGTCGAGCTTGTTGAGTACGAGCCAGCGCGGCTTGTTGTACAGCGCTTCATCGTATTTCTTGAGTTCCCCCACAATGGCCTTGGCCTGTGCCACAGGATCCACGCTGTCATCAAACGGCGCCATGTCCACGATGTGCAGCAGCAGGCGGGTGCGCTGCAGGTGGCGCAGGAACAGGTGGCCCAGACCGGCACCTTCTGAGGCGCCCTCGATCAGGCCGGGCAAATCCGCAACGACAAAACTCTGTTCCGGGCCAACCCGCACTACACCGAGGTTGGGGTGCAGGGTGGTAAACGGGTAGTCGGCAATACGCGGCCTGGCGTTGGAAATGGCCGAAATGAAGGTGGACTTGCCGGCATTGGGCATGCCCAGCAGACCGACATCGGCCAAGACTTTCAGTTCCAGCTTGAGGCTTTTGTGTTCACCGGGCCAGCCTGGCGTCTTGCTGCGCGGCGCCCGGTTGGTCGAGCTCTTGAAGCGCAGGTTGCCGAAGCCGCCGTCGCCGCCCTTGGCGATCAGCACTTCCTCGCCGGGCACCAGCAGCTCAAACAGAACCTCGCCGGTTTCGGCGTCGGTCAGGATCGTGCCCACCGGCATCTTGAGGATGATGTCGTCGCCCTTGGCGCCAAACATGTCCGAGCCCATGCCGTGCTCGCCATTGCGTGCGTGGTGGCGGCGCGAAAACCGGAAATCGACCAGGGTGTTCAGGTTCACGTCCGCCAGGGCATAAACATGCCCGCCGCGGCCGCCGTCACCGCCGTTGGGGCCACCGAACTCCTTGTACTTTTCATGGCGGAAGGAGACGCAGCCACTCCCGCCATCGCCAGCGGCGATGTCAATATAGGCTTCGTCAACAAATTTCATGATTTTTAAAGGGTGTCCGGCAGCACGGGCTGTCCGAGTCCTGAAGGTAGTTTACAAAGATTGGAAAACAAGAGGGGCCAAAACAACAAAGCCCCGACCAAGCGGGGCTTCGATGCCATCGAAGTGATCAGCTTACGCTGGGGTCACGTTGACGGTGTGCTTGTTCAGCGAGCCCTTGACAGCAAACGATACCGAACCGTCCACCAGTGCAAACAGGGTGTGGTCCTTGCCGATGCCGACATTGACGCCCGGATGGAACTTGGTGCCACGCTGGCGCACGATGATGCTGCCTGCGTTGATCACTTCGCCGCCAAACTTCTTGACGCCCAACATCTTTGGCTTGGAATCCCGCCCGTTTCGCGTAGAGCCGCCGCCTTTTTTCTGTGCCATTTTTCAATACTCCTTGGTGCGTCGCTGCTTAACCGGCGATGGCGCCGATTTGCAGTTCCGTGAAGTTCTGACGGTGACCTTGACGTTTTTGGTAGTGCTTGCGCCTACGCATTTTGAAAATGCGCACTTTGTCGCCCCTGCCGTGAGACAGGACAGTTACCGTAACAGTAGCGCCGGACACCAAGGGCGTACCAACCGTGATTGTGCTGCCGCTTCCGACAGCCAATACCTGGTCAATAACGATCTCTTGGCCTACGTCCGCAGCAATCTGTTCTACTTTAATTTTTTCACCAGTGGCAACTTTGTATTGTTTGCCGCCGGTTTTTATGACCGCGTACATGTGAGACCTCGTATGTGAGTTCTGCGGACGGATTTCCACAGAGCCCTAGATTCTAGCACGGCGCCGTTATTTGTCACGGGACTTCCATTCGGCGCCGCTGGGTGTGCCGGGCTGGGGGCTTGCTTTCTATAATTCCTGAAATCTCATGTCTGGACCGTTTTGTCTGTAAATTCTTCTAGCACCGCCGCCGCACTGGCCCTGATTGCCGACGACATGCAAGCCATGGACGCGGTGATCGCGCGCCGCCTGAGCACCGAAGTGCCCCTGGTCAGCCAGGTATCGCAGTACATCATCGCCGCCGGTGGCAAGCGCCTGCGCCCTGCGTTGCTGCTGCTGATGTGCGGTGCTTTGGGTTACCGCGGCGAGCAGCGTTTCAATCTGGCCGCTGTGGTGGAATTCATACATACGGCGACCTTGCTCCACGATGACGTGGTTGACGAGTCCGCCCTGCGCCGGGGTCGGGCCACCGCCAACGCTTCATTTGGTAACCCGGCCAGTGTTCTGGTGGGAGATTTCCTCTATTCCAGGGCCTTCCAGATGATGGTCGATGCCGGCGACATGCGCATCATGCAAACCCTGGCCGAGGCGACCAACATCATTGCCGAAGGCGAAGTGCTGCAATTGATGAACATGCACGATGCCGGTCTGTCCGAAGAAGGCTATCTGCGCGTGATTCGCTCCAAAACCGCCAAGTTGTTCGAGGCGAGCGCCCGGCTGGCTGCATTGCTGGCGCAGGCGCCGGCTGACATAGAGCTTGCCTGCGCCGACTACGGACAGGCGCTGGGAACCGCCTTCCAGGTGATTGACGATGTGCTGGACTATGACGGCGACGCCGAGGAAATGGGAAAAAACCTAGGGGACGACCTGCGCGAGGGCAAGGCGACCCTGCCGCTGATCATCGCCATGCAGCGCGGCACCGCGGACGAGCAGGCCACCATCCGGCAGGCCATCGAGACCGGCGGGACGGGGCAGCTGGCCGAGATAGTGGCGATCGTCCGCAAGACCGGTGCCCTGCAGGCGACCCGGGATGCAGCGGCCGCGGAGGCTCAACGCGCTGTCCAGGCCTTGGCGGCACTGGGGGTCAACCCCTACAGCGAGGCCTTGCTACAATTGGCTTCTCAGCTGCTGCAGCGTCGTTCCTGACGCCTGAGGCGGCATTTTTCGGGGTGTAGCTTAGCCTGGTAGAGCGCTACGTTCGGGACGTAGAGGCCGGAGGTTCGAATCCTCTCACCCCGACCATTCATGGTCCGCTTCCGAGCCCCGCATCCCGTCCGCGGATGTCTGACTTTGCTTTGTTCCAACACCGGAGCAAAGGCAGAACGCTTTTAGATTTACACCGCCAGATCTATCGGCGATGATGTCAATTTTATCAATTCGGGCTGGATTCTCAAAACCATGGCAGCTGTCGATTCTGTAAGCAATGCACCCGCCACGCTGGCATTGCCCGGCTTGGGCAGGGCGTTGGTCATTGCCGGCAAGCTGGGCCAGAAGGCCGCGGAGGACATCTTTCGCAAGGCCCAGAGCGGGCGTACCAGCTTTATTGCCGAATTGACCGGCTCCGGCGCGGTGTCCCCGTCGGACCTCGCCCACACCATGTCCACCGCGTTTGCGGCCCCCCTTCTTGATCTGAATGCGATAGATACACAGCGCTTGCCCAAGGGTTTGCTGGACACCAAAATCTGTCAGGCTTACCGGATTGTGGTTCTGAGCAAGCGCAGCAACCGCCTGATCGTCGCGACCGCCGACCCGTCCGACCAGGAAGCCGCAGAAAAAATCAAGTTTTCCACCCAGATGGGCGTGGACTGGGTCATTGCCGAGTACGACAAGCTGTCCAAGATGGTGGAGGCGTCTGCCACCACTGCGACCGAAGCCATGGACAGCATCATTGGTGATGATTTTGAGTTTGATGAGTCCTCCGCGGAGGCGGCCAGCGCGGACAGCAACGACACCGGTGTTTCGGAAGTCGAGGACGCGCCGGTTGTCAAGTTCCTGCACAAGATGCTGCTCGACGCGTTCAGCATGCGGGCCTCGGACCTGCACTTCGAGCCTTACGAGCACACCTACCGGGTGCGCTTTCGCATCGACGGCGAGTTGCGCGAGATTGCCTCGCCGCCTGTGGCGATCAAGGAAAAGCTGGCCTCGCGGATCAAGGTCATCTCGAAAATGGATATTTCGGAAAAGCGGATTCCCCAGGACGGGAAGATGAAGCTGAAAATCGGGCCCGACCGGGTGATCGATTTCCGGGTCAGCACCCTGCCCACGATGTTCGGTGAAAAAATCGTGATCCGTATCCTGGATCCGAGCAGCGCCAAACTGGGCATTGATGCGCTGGGTTACGAGCCTGTTGAAAAGGAGCGCCTGCTCAACGCCGTGCAGCGTCCCTACGGCATGGTGCTGGTGACCGGCCCCACCGGTTCCGGCAAAACCGTGTCCCTGTACACCTGCCTGAATATCCTGAACAAGCCGGGCGTGAACATCGCCACGGCAGAGGACCCGGCCGAGATCAACCTGCCTGGCGTCAACCAGGTCAGCATGAACGACAAGGCTGGCCTGACGTTTTCCGTGGCCCTGAAGGCGTTTTTGCGACAGGACCCGGACATCATCATGGTCGGCGAGATCCGCGATCTGGAAACGGCCGAAATCTCCATCAAGGCCGCCCAGACCGGCCACCTGGTGTTATCCACCTTGCATACCAACGATGCGCCGGCCACGCTGACGCGGCTGCGCAACATGGGCATTGCCCCCTTCAACATCGCCTCGAGCGTCATCCTGATCACGGCCCAGCGCCTGGCGCGGCGCCTTTGCCCCAATTGCAAGGCCCCCGCTGACATTCCGCGCGAGACCTTGCTGGACGCGGGTTTCAAGGAGGATGATGTGGATGGCACCTGGACGCCTTACCGGCCGGTGGGCTGCTCCATGTGCAACAACGGTTACAAGGGCCGGGTGGGGGTTTACCAGGTCATGCCCATCACCGAGGAACTCCAGCGGATCATCCTGCGTGATGGCAGCGCACTCGAAATCGCTGCGCAGGCAGAAAGCGAAGGTGTCAAAAGCCTGCGCGGAGCAGGTCTGCACAAGGTCAAACTCGGCATGACCTCACTCGAAGAAATTCTGGCCTGCACCAATGTTTAAGCCCTTGCCCCTCAACAAGCGGGTTTGTCGCGTCGCTGGACATTTCGAGTCCCCATCATCACTTTCCTACTGAAGAAGGCACCATGGCAACTGCAGCATCCAGAGACATCAAGGAATTTGTCTTCGAGTGGGAGGGCAAGGATCGCAATGGCAAGCAGGTGAGGGGCGAAACCCGCGCGGTCGGTGAAAACCAGGTCAAGGCCTCCTTGCGCCGTCAGGGTGTCCTGGCGACCAAGATCAAGAAGCGCAGTATGCGTTCGGGCAAGTCCATCAAGCCCCGGGATATCGCCATCTTCACGCGTCAGCTGGCCACCATGATGAAGGCCGGTGTGCCGCTTCTGCAGGCTTTTGACATTGTCGGACGCGGTAACGCCAATGCCAGCGTGACCAAATTGCTCAATGACGTCCGGACTGATGTGGAAACCGGCACGTCCTTGAGCGCCGCCTTTCGAAAATACCCGTTGTACTTCAATGCGCTGTATTGCAACCTGGTGGAAGCCGGCGAGGCCGCCGGTATCCTGGAGCAGTTGCTCGATCGCCTTGCCGTCTATATGGAAAAAACCGAGGCCATCAAGTCGAAAATCAAGTCGGCACTGATGTACCCGACCTCGGTGGTGGTGGTGGCTTTTGTGGTGGTTGCGGTGATCATGATTTTCGTGATCCCCGCGTTCAAGGAGGTGTTCTCCTCTTTCGGCGCGGATCTGCCGGCCCCGACACTGTTTGTGATGGCCATCAGCGAGTTTTTCGTGGCGTACTGGTGGCTTATTTTTGGCAGCGTAGGGGGGGGGATTTACTTTTTCATGCAGGCCTGGAAGCGCAACGAAAAAGTGCAGCGATTCATGGATCGGCTCCTGCTGAAAATGCCGGTGTTTGGCGCCCTGATCGAAAAGTCCTGCATCGCCCGCTGGACGCGTACGCTGTCGACCATGTTCGCTGCCGGCGTGCCGTTGGTCGAGGCGCTGGACTCGGTGGGCGGCGCCTCCGGCAATTCCCTTTACGAGGACGCCACCCGGAAGATCCAGCAGGAAGTCTCGACCGGCACCAGCCTGACGGCGGCCATGGGTAATGCCAACCTGTTTCCGACCATGGTGCTGCAGATGTGCGCCATCGGCGAGGAGTCTGGCTCTGTGGATCACATGCTTGGCAAAGCGGCAGATTTTTATGAGGCCGAGGTCGATGAGATGGTGGCGGGCCTGTCTAGCCTGATGGAGCCCATCATCATCGTGTTCCTGGGTGGCCTGATCGGCGGGATCGTGGTGTCCATGTACCTGCCGATCTTCAAACTGGGCCAAGTGGTCTGATGCCCGGGCTCGCGCTCGGTTTGCCTGCCGAACTCAACGCCGCGCTGGCAGGTATCCTGGGGCTGCTGGTCGGCAGCTTCCTCAATGTGGTCATTTACCGCTTGCCGAAAATGATGGAGCGGCAGTGGGCGGCCGAATGTGCCGAGCTTGCCGGCAAGGCTGTGGACGGCACCGAAAAATTCAATTTGATGGTGCCCCGCTCCCGCTGCTCCAACTGCGGCCATATGATTGCATGGTACGAGAACATCCCCCTCCTGAGTTACCTTTTCCTGAAGGGAAAATGTTCTGTCTGCGGGACGAAGTTCGGATGGCGCTATCCGCTGGTGGAAGCGGTCACGGGCGCCTTGTTCTTTTTTTGCGCCTGGCGCTGGGGCTTGACCGCCACCGGCCTGGCCTGGAGCGGTTTTGCCGCCACCTTGCTGGCACTGGCGCTGATTGACTGGGATACCACGCTGTTGCCCGACGACGTCACCCTGCCGCTGCTGTGGGCCGGCTTGATCGTCGCCGCGCTGGGCTGGAACCCGGCGGTGCAGCTCACCGATGCCCTGTGGGGCACGGTGGCCGGTTATCTGTCCTTGTGGCTGGTGTACTGGGCTTTCAAGCTGGTGACCGGCAAGGAAGGCATGGGTTACGGGGACTTCAAGCTTTTTGCGGCCTTGGGGGCCTGGTTCGGCTGGAGCGCGCTGGTGCCGATGATCCTGATGGCGTCGGTGATTGGTGCCCTGGTCGGCATTGCGTTGAAGTTCTCCAGCGGCTTGCGCGAAGGAGGGTATGTGCCCTTTGGCCCTTTCCTGGCAGGTGCGGGGCTGACGGCCATGGTGTTTGGCCCCCAGTCCATCCTGCGCTTCATCGGGCTGTAGCCGGATGCGGGCGTTGCGCGTTGGCTTGACGGGTGGCATTGGCAGCGGAAAAAGCACGGTTGCCGCGATGCTGGCCGACTGGGGCGCCGCGGTGATTGACTCCGATGCCATCTCGCGTCAGGTCACGGCACCGGGGGGCGCCGCCATGGACGGGCTTGCCAGGCAGTTTGGTGCCCGGTTCATCACACCGGAAGGCGGCTTGAACCGCGACGCGATGCGCGAGCTGGTTTTTGCGGATGCCGGGGCAAAAAAGCAGCTGGAGGCCATTGTGCATCCGCTGGTCGGCGAAGAAACCGCCCGCCAGGCAGCTCAGGCCGCCAGCGCCTGTATCGTATTTGATGTTCCCCTGCTGGTCGAGTCAGGGCGCTGGCGCCAGCGTGTAGACCAGGTGCTGGTGGTGGACTGCAGCGAGGCAACCCAGGTCAGCCGGGTGATGGCACGCAACGGATGGACGCGTGAAGCGGTAGAACGCGTCATGGCCGGGCAGGCCAGCCGCGACCAGCGGCTCGCCGCCGCCGACATCTGCATTTACAACGACGCGCCCCTGTCGCTGGCCGCGCTGGCGGTCATGGTACGGCAACTGTCGCAGCGCTTCGGGCTATGATGGATGGACCACCAACCCGCTGAAAAAGATATATCGCAGTGATCCTTTACGAGTATCCCTTCAACGAACGCATTCGTACCTATTTGCGACTTGAGCATCTGTTTCACCGCTTGGGCGAACTGGCCGCGCGCGAACATCCGACTGACCACCATTACGCCATCACGACGATTTTCGAAATCATGGACGTGGCGGCCCGTGCCGACCTGAAAACGGATGTACTCAAGGACCTGGATCGGCAGAAACACACGCTCAACGGCTACCGCGGCAACCCGGCGATTTCCGAGGCGGTGCTCGACGAGGTCACCGGACAGTTGGATGGGTGTTTTGCGGCTTTGAACAGCCTGCCCGGAAAAGCGGGGCAGTCCCTGACTGAAAACGACTGGCTCATGAGCATTCGCAGCCGCATCGGCATCCCCGGGGGAACCTGTGAATTCGATCTGCCGGCTTATTTCGCCTGGCAGCACTTTGAAACACACCTGCGGCAACAGGACTTGCAGCGTTGGATTGCCACACTGGTGCCGCTGGCCGAGTCGGTCCGGATGTTGCTCAAGCTGCTACGCGACTCCGGTCTGCCGCAAAAAGTCGTGGCGTCGGGCGGGCAGTACCAGCAAACCCTGCCGCAGGGACGTACCTTCCAGCTTCTGCGCCTGCTGATCGACCCCAGCCTGGGGTTGATTCCGGAGATCAGCGGCAACCGCCTGATGGTTTCCGTGCGCCTCATGCGCCACGAAAGTGACGACCGGCTACACCCCTGTACCGACGACGCCGCCTTCGAATTGACACTTTGTTCCTGAGGCCGGTCCGTGGACGCCGATCCTGACCCCTGATTTTGAGTTTGAACTTGCGACCATGAATCCAGACCAGCCCCCACCCAAAACAGTGGTCTGCCCCACCTGCGGCGGCCCCAGCATTTACGCGCAGGAAAACCGTTTCAGGCCTTTTTGCAGCGAGCGTTGCAAAAATATCGATCTGGGCGCCTGGGCCAGCGAGGGTTTTCGCTTGCCAGCCGATGCGCCGCCGGATGACCAGGTCTACGGCGACGCCAGATTGCAATAGGGCCTGTCATCGTGTAAAAACGGCAGGACTGCAAATGGCAGGCCGTCGGTCAACGAGGAGGAGAGGGACATGATTCAAGCACTATTGGCACGCCGCTCGGCGGCCGTGTTGGCGGCGGCCCTGCTGCTTGGCTTCTCGGCTGGGCCCAGCCTGGCGGCCAGCAAGAAGGCCCAGAAAAAGGCCAGTGCCCCACCGGGAAAAAGCGTCAAGTTCATGCCCGGCTCGCAGGAAACCGCCAGGGAGCGCTCTGCAAGGCTCAAGCGCGAGTGCAAGGGCCGTGTCAATGCGGGGGCGTGTGAAGGGTATACCCAGTAAAAAGGGCGTCAGACCTGAGAGCTCCACGACCTGCCGGTGACGGGCAGGCCTGCGGGAAGGTCCGGGAAGGGTTTTATTCGGCGGGTGTGCCCAGCACCTGCTGCAACTCGCCGCTCTGGTACATCTCCATCATGATGTCCGAGCCGCCGACAAATTCGCCTTTGACATACAGCTGGGGAATGGTCGGCCAGTTGCTGTATTCCTTGATGCCGTGGCGGATCTCTTCGTCCTCGAGCACATTCACGGTGGCGGGCTTGGTCACGCCGCAGGCTTTGAGCACCTGGATCGCGCGTCCGGAAAACCCACACATGGGGAACTGGGCCGTGCCTTTCATGAAAAGCACAACCTCACTGGACTTGACGATCTGGTCAATGCGTTGCTGGGTATCGTTCATGAGGGGTCCTTTGGATGGAAGTGTTGGGTGGCCGAAGGAAAGCCGGCCTTTGCCTTGTTCAAATAAATGGATGTCGGACGCGGTAAATCAATGGGTGATTATCCCGCCGTTTGGCTGCCGGTGCCCGGAGCAGGGTCGGGCCAGCGCCCTCCCGAGCAGCGGGGGATGCCCGCCAGGTCGGCCCGGCTTTGCACATCGCCAAAGCCCCGCTGCCGGAGCAGCTCGCACACCGCCCGGGCCTGGTCGTAGCCGTGCTCGAGCAGCAGCCAGCCTTGCGGCTGCAGGTAGGCAGGCGCCTGTTCGATGATCCGCCGGAGATCGTCCAGGCCGTCTTTTCCGGCCGTCAGTGCCTGCGGGGGCTCGTGGCGCAAGGCGGGCAAATGCGGATCGGCATCGGCCACATAAGGCGGGTTGCTGACAATCAGGTGAAAGCGGGCACTTACATTTTCGAACCAGTTGCCCTGGAGGAAATGGACCGGCAACTGGTGCTGCCCTGCGTTGGCAGCCGCCACCGCCAGCGCATCGCTGCTGGCATCCACCGCCGTGACGTCGAGCGCCGGCCGGGTTTTCTTCAGCGCCAGGGCAATCGCGCCGCTGCCGGTGCCCAGGTCGAGCACCCGGGCGGACGCCGGCATGTCCGTCTGGGCCAGTTGTTGCAGGGCCCATTCCACCAGGGTTTCCGTGTCCGGACGCGGCACCAGCACGCGGCCATCCACCTGCAGTTCCAGGCCGAAAAACTCCTTGCTGCCGACGAGGTAGGCCAGCGGCTCACCGCCAGCGCGGCGCAGGCTGAGTTCGCGGAAACACTGCGTTGCCTCTGCCGGCAAAGGGGTTGTGTCATGGGTGAGCAGCCAGGCGCGGTCAGTACCGGGTTTGCCGAGTGCGTGCAGCAGCAGCAGCTGGGCGTCCAGCCGCTCCAGCCCGAGTCCGCGGGCGGCTGTCAGCGCCTGCGCGCAGGTGAGGGTGTTTTTGGGAAGGGATTCAGTCACGGTGCACTGCTATGAAAACAGGAGCTGGTGACGCCCATTGATCAAGGGCTGAAGGCCAATTTGGCATTAAAAATTCAGCCATCAACCATTAGCCATTGGACGAGGTTTCCAGGTCGGCCAGCAGTTCGGCGCCGCGTGCGACCTGCAGGGCGGTGACCACGTCGTCCATGTCGCCTTCCATGATGGACAGCAGCTTGTACAGCGTCAGGTTGATGCGGTGGTCGGTCAGCCGCCCCTGTGGGAAGTTGTAGGTCCGGATCCGGTCGCTTCGATCGCCACTTCCGATCAGGCCCTTGCGCATGGCCGCATCCTTGGCGGCGCGTTCGGAACGGTCTTTTTCATGGATGCGGGCGGTCAGCACCTTCAGCGCTTGGGCCTTGTTGCCGTGCTGGCTGCGGCCCTCCTGGCACTCGGCCACGATGCCGGTCGGCAGGTGGGTGATACGCACCGCCGAGTCGGTCTTGTTGATGTGCTGCCCGCCCGCACCGCTGGCGCGGTAGGTGTCGATCCGCAGGTCGGCCGGATTGATCTGGATGGCCACCGCCTCGTCGGGCTCGGGCAGCACCGCGACCGTGCAGGCACTGGTGTGGATGCGGCCCTGGGTTTCGGTCGCCGGCACGCGCTGCACGCGGTGGCCGCCCGACTCGAAACGCAGCTTGCCGTAAACACCGACGCCCAAGGCATCAGGCGGGCCGTCCAGGCGCAGCACCACTTCCTTGTAGCCGCCGAGCTCGCTGACCGACTCGCTGATGATCTCGACGGTCCAGCGCTTGCGTTCGGCGTAACGCGTGTACATGCGAAACAGGTCGGCGGCGAACAGCGCGGATTCATCGCCGCCGGCGCCGGCCCGGATCTCGATGAACGCCGGGCGCGCATCGTCCGGGTCCTTGGGGATCAGCATCAGCTGCAGGGCTTCGTCCAGCCGGGCAATGTCGGCCTGCGCGGCCGTGATCTCTTCTTCGGCCATGGCCGCCATCTCGGGGTCGTCTTTCGCCTCGGCCAGCATGGCCTGCGCACTGGCCAGATCAGCCTCGCGCGCCGTCAGTTGCTGGTACTGCGTGACCACGATGCTGGCCTCGGCATGTTCACGCGTCAGGTTGCGAAAACGCTCCATGTTGCTGACCACGTCGGCGGCCGACAGCAGTGCGTCAAGCTCGTGCAGCCGGAAAATCTGGCGGTCAAGTGTCTGGCGGAGAAAGGGTTTCATTGAAAGGCCGGGAGCAAAAACGTTCAGGAGACAGGCGGCCGGTAACCCGGCCCCGCGTTCAGCCCGATGCACGGGCTGTGGTTCGCGCGACAGTGACGCTAACGCTCTTTCTGTTCCCTTGGCAGGTTGCCGCGCAAAAACAGCCGGGAGACGGTTTGAGCCGTCGCTTCGCGGGTGTCCGCACTGCCGGCATGCAGCTCGGCGAGTGCGCCGTGCAGCATTTTCTGCGTCAGCCCGCGCGACAGCGCCTCGAGGACCGCATCCACAGGCTCGCCTTTGGCCAGCAGTTTTTTGGCACGGGCGATTTCCAGCGCACGCCATTCGTCGGTCTGGGCGTTGAGCTGCTGGATCAGCGGCACGGTGCGCCGCTGGTCCAGCCAGTGCATGAAGTTCTGCACACCGGCGTCAATGATGACTTCGGCCTCGGCCACTGCGGCCTGCCGGCTGTCCTTGCCGGCCTGCACCACATGCGCCAAGTCGTCGACGGTGTAGAGGTAGATGTCCGGCAGTTCCTTGACTTCCGGCTCGATGTCGCGCGGCACGGCCAGATCGACCATGAACATCGGGCGGTGCTTGCGCAGCTTGACGGCGCGCTCGACCGCGCCCAGGCCGATGATGGGCAGGGTGCTGGCGGTGCAGCTGATCACCGCGTCGAACTCATGCAGACGGCCAGGCAGGTCGGCCAGGCGCATGACCTCGGCGCCGAAGCGTCCGGCGAGCTTTTCGCCGCGCTCCAAGGTGCGGTTGGCCACCGTCATGGCTTTCGGGTTTTTGGCGGCAAAGTGGGTAGCGGCCAGGTCGATCATCTCGCCCGCGCCGACAAACAGGACCTTGATGTCGCCCAGATCCTCGAACAGCTGGCCGGCCAGCCGGACCGACGCGGCCGCCAGGCTGATGCTGTGCGCGCCGATCTCGGTGCTTGTGCGGACTTCCTTGGCGACCGCAAAGGAGCGCTGGAACAGCTGGTGCAGCGTGGTGCCCATGGCGCCGGCGTCTTCGGCGGCGCGAACCGCGTCCTTCATCTGGCCCAGGATCTGCGGCTCGCCCAGCACCATGGAGTCCAGCCCGCTGGCGACGCGAAAGGCATGGCGCGCGGCATGGTCGTTTTCCAGGGTGTAGGCGTGGGAGCGCAGCAGGGCCGGCGAGACGCCGCCGCGGTGCGCCAGCCATTCGAGCGTGTGCTCGAGGTCGGACTTGTCGCCGGCGCAATAGATCTCGGTGCGGTTGCAGGTCGACAGCAGCGTGGCCTCGGGCTGGCGCGCCAGGGACTCGCGCAAGCCCCTCAAAGTGGGCTCGATCTGGTCGATGGCGAACGCAAACCGGCCGCGCAAATCGAGCGGTGCGGTGGTATGGTTGATCCCCAAGGTCCAGACTGACATGGCCCGATTATAAAATTGAAGGGATGGTCCGACGCGGACATTCTTTCAATGCCCTTGATACAGGGCAAGCCGGGGGGCAGATGGCGCGCCCGGCTCCTTTCGATGATTCCCGCCTGAATCCCTTCAATCCGCCACCGGCATGACTGCACTCAACCTGATCAACCAGCTGCTCAATTTCATGGCTCCGGCCGCCTTTGTGGCGCTGTTCGTGGTGCTGGCGGCCCGTGCCTTTGCCCGAATTCTCAGATCAAAAAGTCCTCTGACCCTTTCCCTGTCTGCGCAGATAGCTATTGTTTTTGTAGCGTCCCTGACCTTGTTGGTGGCCGGCCTGGTCATTTTTGGCCGCGACGGCAAGATGGCCAGTTATGCCCTGCTGGCCGTGGGTGCGGCGACCTGCCAGTGGGTGTTGCTGCGTGGCTGGAAAGCCTGAACGCCCTGCTCAGGCGTCGGGGGCGAACAGGTCGATCCGGTCGGTGATGATGCCGTCGGTCCCCAGATCGAGCAGGCGCTGGGCTGCCCATTCGTCGTTGACGGTGTAACTCAGGCAACGAAAACCGGCGCTTTTGGCCTGCAGCACGGTGGAGCTGTCCCACAGGGCCTGGTTGCAGACCAGCGCTGCGCAGTCCAGCGTCAGCGCTGTTTCCAGCCAGCCCTTCCACAAACTGTCGAGTAACAGGCCGCGCGGCAGCTGCGGTTGTGCGGCTTTTGCGGCTTCCAGCGCCTCGGGCTGAAAAGAAGTCAGCAGCGGCGGCACGGCGGCACCTTCCCACAGGCGGGCCGCGGCGTTGGCCACGACGGTGCCGGTATGCGCTTCCGCGCCCGGGGTGGGCTTGATCTCGATGTTCAGAAAATAGCCGTTGCGCAGGCAATACCGCGCGACGTTGTCCAGGCTGGCCAGCGGCTCACCGGCATAAGCGCGCGAGTGCCAGCCGCCCGCGTCGAGCCGCGACAGCGCCTCCCAAGGCTGCTCGCCGCCAGTGCCCCGGCCGCTGGTGGTGCGTTCCAGCGTGGCGTCATGCATCAGGAAGGGCACGCCGTCGGCACTGAGCTTCACATCACATTCGAACATGCGGTAGCCGTGGGCCGCGCCCAGGCGGAAGGCTGCCAGCGTGTTTTCAGGCGCCAGCTTGCCGGCGCCGCGGTGCGCGATCCAGCGCGGATAGGGCCAATCGGGCAAACCGGTCACCGCGTCAGAGGCGCTTGCCCGTGGCGCCGTCAAACCAGTGCACCCGGTCTTCGCGTGGTGCAACCTGGATGGTGCTGTCGGGCTTGGGAGCGGGGTACTGTTCGTCGGTGCGCACGATGAGCGTCTCGTCCCCAAGGCGGCAGTAAATAAGGCGCTCGGCGCCCAGCAGTTCCACGGTCTCGACCTTCAGTTCCCAGCCAGTGTTGCCAATGTCCAGATGCTCGGGTCGTATGCCCATGATGCTTCCCTCGCGTGCGCCGGGGGCGTTCTTGAGCAGATTCATCGGTGGTGAACCGATGAAGCTGGCCACGAAGGTGGACGCTGGGCGGTGATACACCTCTTCGGGTGTGCCGAATTGCTCCATCACGCCGGCATTCATCACCATCATGCGCTGGGCCAGCGTCATCGCTTCAACTTGGTCGTGCGTCACGAACAGACTGGTGATGCCCAGTTCGCGGTGCAATTTCTGAATCTCCAGCCGGGTCTGGGCGCGCAGCTTGGCGTCCAGGTTGGACAGCGGCTCGTCGAAGAGAAAAACCTGCGGCTGGCGCACGATGGCACGGCCCATGGCCACACGTTGGCGCTGGCCACCCGAAAGTTGCCGCGGCTTGCGGTCCAGTAGATGACCCAGCTCCAGAATTTTGGCGGCTTTGTCGACGCGGGTCTTGATTTCGTCCAGCGGAACCTTCTTGATCTTCAGTCCATAAGCCATGTTGTCGAAGACGCTCATGTGCGGGTACAGCGCGTAGTTCTGGAACACCATGGCAATGTCGCGTTCGGCCGGTTCCAGATCGTTGACGACACGCCCGCCTATGGATATCTCGCCAGCGGTGATTTCTTCCAGTCCCGCAACCATACGCAGCAGGGTCGATTTACCGCAGCCCGAGGGGCCCACGATGACGATGAATTCGTGGTCGGCAATCTCGGCATTGACGCCGTGGATCACCTTGACCGCGGTTTTGCCGGCGCCGTAGTGCTTGACGACATCTTTGAGTTGAATCGAAGCCATGTTCTGTTTCCGTCTTATTTTTCTGTATCGACCAGGCCCTTGACGAACCAGCGTTGCATCAGCATGACCACCAGTGCGGGCGGAATCATGGCCAGCACGGCGGTTGCCATGACGATGTTCCAGTCGGTGGCGGCATCGCCACCGCTGATCATGCGCTTGATGCCGATCACCACGGGGTACATGGTTTCGTTGGTGGTGACAAGCAGAGGCCACAGGTACTGGTTCCACCCGTAGATGAACTGGATCACGAAGAGCGCAGCAATGCTGGTGGTTGACAGCGGCACCAGCACATCCTTGAAAAAGCGTAATGGCCCGGCACCGTCCATGCGTGCCGCTTCCACCAGTTCGTCGGGCACGGTCAGAAAGAACTGTCTGAACAGGAAGGTGGCTGTCGCCGAGGCAATCAACGGGATGGTCAGACCGGCGTAGGTGTTGAGCATGCCCAGGTCGGACACCACCTGGTAGGTCGGACCGATGCGTACCTCCACCGGCAGCATCAGCGTGACAAAAATGGCCCAGAAAAAGAACATGCGAAACGGAAACCGGAAGTACACGATGGCAAACGCCGACAGCAGCGAGATGACGATTTTGCCGATCGCGATGACCAGTGCCGTGATCAGGCTGACCATCATCATGCGGCCCACCGGCGCATTCGAGGCCGCGCCCATGCCGGTGCCTTTGAGCGCAGCGGTGTAGTTTTCGACCATGTGCGAGCCGGGCAGCATGGACATCGGTGCCTGCAAAATCTCGTCGGCCGTCTGGGTGGAGGCGACGAAGGTCACATACAGCGGAAACGCCACGACAAACACGCCGATGATCAGTACGAGGTGCGCGAGGATGCGCAGGAAAGGGCTGCGTTCGACCATCAGTACTGCACCTTCTTTTCGACGAACCGGAACTGGATAACGGTCAGAATGATGACGATGAACATCAGCACCACCGACTGCGCGGCCGAGCCACCCAGGTCGAGCGCCTTGAAGCCATCGTAATAGACCTTGTAGACGAGGATGGCGGTATCCCGGCCGGGGCCGCCTTCGGTTGCCGCGTCCACGATGGCGAAGGTGTCAAAGAAGGCGTAGACCATGTTGATGACGAACAGAAAGAACGTGGTGGGCGACAGCAGCGGGAACTGGATCGACCAGAAGCGGCGCCATGGACCCGCGCCGTCAATGGCAGCGGCCTCGATCAGCGATTTGGGAATACTCTGCAATCCGGCCAGGAAAAACAGGAAGTTGTAGGAGATCTGCTTCCACACCGCCGCCACCACGATCAGCGTCATGGCGTGGTTGCTGTTGAGTAGGCTGTTCCAGTCGATGCCCAGCTTGCGCAGCGCGAACGACACAATGCCAATGGATGGCGCAAACATGAACAGCCACAACACCCCCGCCACAGCGGGTGCGACGGCGTAGGGCCAGATCAGCAGGGTGCGGTAGATCCCCGTTCCCTTGACCACCCTGTCGGCAAACACAGCCAGTACCAGCGACAACCCAATCCCCAGGCCCGCCACCAGCACCGAGAAGATGGCAGTGATCTTGAACGAGGCGAGGTAGGTTGGGTCGTGCAGCAGGTTGGTGAAGTTCTTGAGCCCCACCCATTCGGTGGACAGGCCGAAAGCGTCAGATTGCTGGAACGATTGCAACAGGGCCTGGGCGGCCGGCCAGAAAAAGAAGATGGCGATGACCGCGACTTGGGGCGTCAACAACACCCAGGGCAGCCATGCCGAACGGAAAACAACGCGTTTTTCAGAAGCCACAGTATTTAAATCTGGAAACGCCGCGCCCCGGGCTGGAGCGCGGCAATCGGAGCAGCGAGTTTAGTGCCTGAGCACGCCCGACTCCGTACGCGTTACTTGTTGGCCTTCTGAAAACGCTCGAGTTGCTCGTTGCCGCGGCTCACGATGGCGTCCAGTGCTTCCTTGGCTGTCTTCTTGCCAGCCCAGACCTGCTCGAGTTCTTCGTCCTCGATGGCGCGGATCTGGATGAAGTTGCCCAGGCGAATGCCGCGCGACTTGTCCGTGGTTTTGCGGATCATCTGGTTGACAGCCACGTCGGTGCCGGGATTTTGCTTGTAGAAACCTGACTTTTCGGTCATGTCAAATGCAGCCAGGGTGATCGGCAAGTAGCCGGTGCGCTGGTGGCTCTTCGACTGGATCTCGGCACTGGTCAGGTAGTGGAAGAACTCGGCCACGCCCTTGTACTCAGCCGGTTTTTTGCCGCCCATGACCCACAGCGAGGCGCCACCGATCACGGTGTTCTGCGGCGCGCCTGCCACATCGGGGTAGTAGGGTAGTGGCGCGATACCGAAGTCGAATTTGGCGTTTTTCTTGATGCTGGCGTAGGTTGATGCCGAGGCCGTGGCCATGGCGCATTCGCCCGAATAGAACGGTGCGTCGGCCTTGTTGCCGCGGCCGCGGTAGACAAACAGGCCCTGTTTGGCCATGTTGGACAGGTTCTCGATGTGACGCACGTGCAGCGGGCTGTTGGTGACCAGTCGGGCGCTGGTGCCGCCGAAGCCGTTGCCTTTGGTCGCAAATTCGACGTTGTGCCAGGTGGAGAAGCTCTCCAGCTGGGTCCAGCCCTGCCAGCTGGTGGTGAACGGACAGTTCACGCCAGCTGCCTTCAGCTTGGCCGCCGCCAGCACGACTTCAGGCCAGGTGGCCGGCGGCTTGTTGGGGTCAAGGCCGGCTTTTTTGAACAGGTCCTTGTTGTAATTGAAGACGGTGGTCGAGCTGTTGAACGGGAAACTCAGCATTTGACCGCTGGGTGCGGTGTAGTAACCCACCACGGCAGGGATATAGGCCTTGGGATCAAACTTGTAGCCGGCATCGCTCAGTACCTTGCCCACGGGCACCACGGCGCCCTTGGCGGCCATCATGGTGGCGGTGCCCACTTCGAACACTTGCAGGATGTGGGGCGCGTTGCCGGCGCGGAAGGCGGCAACGGCTGCCGGCATGGTTTCGTCGTAGGTGCCCTTGTAGGTCGGCACGATCTTGTATTCCTTCTGGCTCTTGTTGAAGCCGTCGGCGAGGTCCATGACCCAGTCGTTGAGGCCACCGGTCATCGAGTGCCACCACTGAATTTCGGTTTGCGCGTGGCCGATGGCGGGTGCGACCAAGGCGCACGCGGCCAAAGTGATCGCGGTGAGGCTTTTTTTCATTACAACTCCTGATTGGAACGGATGAACAAACAATGAACCGTTAGTCTAAAAAAGATTTATGACAGTTGGATTTAAGCCATTTGACACTGCGCCTACAAGCGGGTTTCCACGAGGGTCAGGGCGAGCCCGGAACAAATGTGGCACTGCGGTAACATTAGGCCCACAGCACGCACGGCCGCTGAGCGCGGCGGAATTTCCCCCACGATGAACGCCCCTGACACCCTCCAAGAACTGAACGTTTTCGCTACCGAAGCGACGCCCGACGCGGTGCCCGGGCAAGCCCGCATCCGCGAGATTCCCTACAACTACACATCGTTTTCCGACCGCGAAGTTGTGATCCGCCTGCTCGGCGAACGGGCCTGGGACCTGCTGAACCTGCTGCGCGACGAGCGCCGCACCGGCCGTTCGGCCCGCATGTTGTATGAGGTGCTCGGCGATGTCTGGGTGGTGCAGCGCAACCCCTATCTGCAGGATGACCTGCTGGACAACCCCAAGCGCCGCAGGATGCTGGTCGAGGCCCTGCAGCACCGTCTCTCCGAGGTCGAAAAACGCCGCACACCCGAGGCGGACAGCCAGCGCGACGCCATTGTGGGCGAGCTGCTCGCAACCGCGCGCGCGGCAGTCAGCCGTTTTTCCACCTCGTTCGAGGAGATGGCCGACCTGCGCCGCCAGACCGCGCGCAGGCTGGGCAAGTTCACGCTCAAGGACAACATCAAGTTCGACGGCCTGTCACGCGTTTCGCATGTGACCGATGCCACCGACTGGCGCGTCGAATACCCGTTTGTGGTGCTGACACCGGACACCGAAGTCGAGATGGCCGGCCTGGTCAAGGGCTGCATCGAGCTCGGGCTGACGATCATTCCGCGCGGCGGCGGCACCGGCTACACCGGCGGCGCGATTCCGCTGAGCTGGAAGTCGGCCGTCATCAACACCGAAAAACTCGAGGCCATGACGGAGGTCGAGCAGGTGGCGCTGCCCGGCTTGGACCAGCCCGTGGCCACCGTCTGGACCGAAGCCGGCGTGGTCACGCAGCGCGTGGCCGATGCGGCCGAACGCGGCGGGTACGTCTTTGCGGTCGATCCGACCTCGGCCGAAGCCTCCTGCATAGGCGGCAACATCGCGATGAATGCCGGCGGCAAGAAGGCCGTGCTTTGGGGCACGGCGCTGGACAATCTCTCATCCTGGCGCATGGTGACGCCCGAGGCGCAGTGGCTGGAAGTCACCCGCCTGAACCACAACCTCGGCAAGATCCACGACGCCGAGATGGCCAGCTTCGAGCTGAAATATTTCGAGGCCGATGGCAAGACGCCCGTGCGCACCGAACGCCTCGACATCCCCGGCAAGACCTTCCGCAAGGAGGGCCTGGGCAAGGACGTGACCGACAAGTTTTTGAGCGGCCTGCCCGGCATCCAGAAGGAGGGCTGCGACGGCCTGATCACCAGCGCGCGCTGGATCGTGCACCGCATGCCGGCGCACACCCGCACCGTTTGCCTGGAGTTTTTCGGCAATGCCAAGGACGCGGTGCCGAGCATCGTCGAGATCAAGGACTTCATGTTCGCCGAGCAAAAGCGCGGCGGCGCCATCCTGGCCGGCCTGGAACACCTGGACGACCGCTACCTGAAGGCGGTCGGTTATGCCACCAAGTCCAAAACCCATGGCGGCCTGCCCAAGATGGTGCTGTTCGGCGACATCGCCGGCGACGATGCCGACGTGGTGGCACGCGCCACCTCGGAAGTGGTGCGTATCGCCAACTCGCGCCGCGGCGAGGGTTTCATCGCCATCAGCCCGGACGCGCGCAAGAAATTCTGGCTGGACCGCAAGCGCACCGCCGCCATTTCGCGCCACACCAACGCTTTCAAGATCAACGAAGACGTGGTGATTCCGCTGCCGCGCATGGCCGAATACACCGACGGCATCGAACGCATCAACATCGAACTGAGCCTGGCCAACAAGGTCAAATTGTGCGATGCGCTGGAAGCTTTTTTCCTCAAGGGCAAGCTGCCCCTGGGCAAGTCGGACGACGCCGGCGAGATTCCCTCGGCCGAGCTGCTGGAAGACCGTGTCGGCCAGGCCGTGGCGCTGATTGCCGATGTGCGTGCCCTGTGGTCGGGCTGGCTGCGCGATGTGGACACGCTGTTTCCGCAGTTGCAGGACCATTCGCTCCGTGCCAGCTGGAAAACCCAGCTGCGCGCGCCGCTGCAGGCGATTTTTTCCGGCGCCGCTTTTGCGCCCATCCTGGCCGAATGCAGCGCCATCCACAAGCAGGTGCTCAAGGGCCGGGTCTGGGCCGCGCTGCACATGCATGCCGGCGACGGCAATGTGCACACCAACCTGCCGGTCAACAGCGACGACTACGAGATGCTGCAGGCGGCGCATGAAGCGGTCGCGCGCATCATGGTGCTGGCGCGTTCGCTGGACGGCGTGATTTCCGGCGAACACGGCATCGGCATCACCAAGCTGGAGTTTCTGACAGACGCGGAGCTGCAGCCATTCGCTGACTACAAGGGCAGGGTGGACCCCGAGGGCCGCTTCAACAAGGGCAAGTTGCTACGAAATCAGGAGCTGCTTGCGCCCGCCGGTATTGGGCTGGAGGCCAAAAAGACTGATAACTTCACACCGGAGAGCCTGTTCGCAGATTTGACCAACGCCTACACGCCGAGCTTCGGCCTGATGGGCCACGAGTCGCTGATCATGCAGCAGTCCGACATCGGCGCCATTGCCGACAGCGTCAAGGACTGCCTGCGCTGCGGCAAATGCAAACCTGTCTGTGCCACCCACGTGCCGCGCGCCAACCTGCTGTACAGCCCGCGCAACAAGATCCTGGCGACCTCGCTGCTGGTCGAGGCCTTTCTGTACGAAGAGCAGACGCGGCGCGGCATCAGCATCAAGCACTGGGAAGAGTTCGAGGACGTGGCCGACCACTGCACGGTTTGCCACAAGTGCCTGAGCCCCTGCCCGGTGGACATCGACTTCGGCGAGGTGTCCATGAACATGCGCAACCTGCTGCGCAAGATGGGCCAGAAGTCCTTCCGTCCCGGCAATGCGGCGGCCATGTTTTTCCTCAACGCGACCAGCCCGCAGACCATCAAGTTCATGCGCAGCGCGATGGTGGACGTCGGCTTCAGGGCCCAGCGCATGGCCAACGAGCTGCTCAAGCGCCTGGCGCGCAAACAGACGGCCAGGCCGCGCGCGACGGTCGGTCCGGCGCCGGTCAAGGAGCAGGTGATCCACTTCATCAACAAGAAGATGCCGGGCGGCCTGCCCAAGAAAACCGCGCGCGCGCTGCTGGACATCGAGGACAAGGACTACGTCCCCATCATCCGCAATCCCGCCAGCACGACGGCCGAGACCGAGGCGGTGTTTTATTTCCCCGGTTGCGGCTCGGAGCGCCTGTTTTCGCAGGTCGGCCTCGCGACCCAGGCCATGCTCTGGCATGCCGGCGTGCAGACCGTGCTGCCGCCCGGTTACCTGTGCTGCGGTTACCCGCAGCGCGGCAGCGGCCAGTTCGACAAGGCCGAGAAAATCATCACCGACAACCGGGTGCTGTTCCACCGCGTGGCCAACACGCTGAACTACCTCGATATCAAAACCGTGGTGGTGAGCTGCGGCACCTGTTACGACCAGCTGCAGGGGTATGAGTTCGACAAGATTTTCCCGGGCTGCCGCATCATCGACATCCACGAGTACCTGCTCGAAAAAGGCATCACCCTGCGCACCGACCAGCCGGGCCAGGGTTACCTCTACCACGACCCCTGCCACAGCCCGATGAAGCTGCAGGAACCGATGAAAACCGTCAAGGCCCTGCTCGGCGACCAGGTGCTCAAGTCCGAGCGCTGCTGCGGCGAGTCGGGTACGCTGGGCGTGACGCGACCGGACATCTCCACGCAGATCCGCTTTCGCAAGGAAGAAGAGTTGCGCAAGGACGAGGCCAAATTGCGCGCCAGCGGCGCCGTGGCCGGCACCGGCAACGTCAAGATACTGACCAGCTGCCCGAGCTGCCTGCAGGGCCTGACCCGGTACGGCGACGACCTGCAAAACGGCTTGCTCGAGGCCGACTACATCGTGGTGGAAATGGCCAACCAGATCCTGGGCAAGGAGTGGCTGCCCGCTTATGTCGAAGCGGCCAACAACGGCGGCATCGAACGCGTGCTGGTCTGATTCACCGAAGGAAAAGTTCATGGCAGGCCTGACCCCCGACACCCCCACCCCCACCGCGCTGACCGTGCACGCGCAGTCGCGGATGCTCGAGATTGCGTTTTCGGACGGCAGCGAGTTCAAGATTCCGTTCGAACTGATGCGCGTTTATTCGCCCTCGGCCGAAGTCCAGGGCCACGGCCCCGGCCAGGAGGTGCTGCAGACCGGCAAACGCGAGGTCACTCTGGTCGAACTCGAACCCATCGGCAACTACGCCGTCAAACCGGTGTTTTCCGACGGCCATGAGAGCGGCATTTTTTCCTGGGACTACCTTCACTTCCTGGGGTCGGAGCAGGCCCGTTTGTGGACCGACTACCTGCAGCGTCTGGAGGCGGCCGGCATGCAGCGCGATGCGCCCATGGTCGTCGCAGGCGGCCATGCCTGCGGCAGCCATTGATGGTTGATGCGGGCAAACCCTCGCTCGCTATTCTTTTTATAGCTGACGACGCCCGGTATGTGGGCGCAGCTGTTGTTTTTCAACATAAATCCCCGGCAATGCCCCAATCAGGGGCAGGGTTGTCGCTTGAATTGCCGGCATTCACCCCTAGCATTACCTTATGAGCAGCACCCATTTCGGATTCGAGTCGGTTGACGAAAAAGACAAGGCGCGCCGCGTGCGTGGCGTGTTCGATTCCGTGGCGCCGAAATACGACGTCATGAACGACCTGATGTCCATGGGCCTGCACCGGGTCTGGAAGGCCTACACCGTGATGGTGGCCGATGTCCGGGAAGGCCAGTGTGTGCTGGACATCGCTGGAGGCACCGGCGACCTGGCCCTGGCGTTCGCCCCAAAAGTCGGCAGCACCGGCTGCGTGGTGCACACCGATATCAATGAAGCCATGCTGCGCGAAGGCCGCAACCGGATGCTCGACGCCGGAAAAATTCTTCCGACCGCAGTGTGTGATGCCGAGCATTTGCCTTTTCCTGACGCAAGTTTTGACCTGGTGACGGTAGCTTTCGGTTTGCGCAACATGACCCACAAGGACGAGGCGCTCAAGGAGATGAACCGCGTGCTCAAGCCGGGCGGCAAGCTGCTGGTGCTGGAGTTCTCCAAAATTGCCAAGCCGCTGGAAAAGGCCTACGACTGGTATTCCTTCAAGGTATTGCCCCGTCTGGGCAAGCTGGTGGCCAACGACGACTCGAGTTACCGCTATCTGGCGGAGTCCATCCGCATGCATCCCAGCCAGGAAGAACTAAAAGCCCTGATGCATAAAGGTGGTTTCGGCCATGTGGACTATCACAACCTCACCGGCGGGGTAGTGGCATTACATGTTGGAATCAAGTGTTGAGATATTTATTTAGAGGAAACGGTATGAAAATTTGGTCTGCGATTCTGGCGGCTGTCCTGGCCACCACCATGCTCCTGGCGTATGCGCCTGCGGAAGCCAAACGCATGGGCGGCGGGGGGTCGTTCGGCCGTCAGTCGTCCAATGTGACGCAGCGCCAGGCCACCCCACCGGCCGCGCCGGCCAACACCGGGGCCGCTGCGGCAGCGCCCAGGAAGCCCTGGGGCGCGATGCTGGGTGGTCTGGCCGCAGGCCTGGGTCTGGCCTGGCTGGCCTCTTCGCTCGGTCTGGGCGGCGCATTTGGGCAGATCATCATGTTTGCCCTGCTCGCTATGCTGGTGATGGTGGTCGTCGGTTTCATCATGCGCAAGCTCAAGGGCAATACCGGGCAGGGTGCGACGCCCTATGCCATGCAGGGGGCGGGTAACGCCACCACGCCGCGCAACTACAGCCCGGAAAACGTCGGTAACGACGCCTCGGCCCGGCCCTGGGAGCGCAGCAGCATGGCGTTTGATGCCACCAAGGCGGGCGCCGGAACTGCCGCGGGCGGCGGCTCGATGATCGGTTCCGCCCTCGGCGGTTCGCAGTCCTGGGGTGTACCAGCCGGTTTTGATGCCGAAGGTTTCCTCAAGGCCTGCAAGGCCAACTTCGTGACCCTGCAGGACGCCTGGGACCGTTCCGATGTCAACAGCCTGCGCGCCATGATGACCGACGAGATGCTCGAGCAGATCAAGACGCAGCTGGCCGACCGTGAATCGCACACCGGCGGCGTGGCCAACAAGACCGACGTGGTCATGCTCGATGCCCAGCTGCTGGGCATTGAAGAGCTCAGCGACGTCTACATGGCCAGTGTGGAGTTCTCCGGCATGATCCGTGAAGACGCCTCGGCGGGCCCGAGCCCCTTCCGCGAAGTGTGGAACATGACCAAGCCGCGCAACGGTGGTGGCTGGCTTGTTGCTGGCGTACAAGCGCTTCAATAAGCCCCCACGGTCGTTCGCTTCGCGTAACTCCCTGCCCCCCGAGGGGGCCGCTGCGCCTGCGGGCTGGCAAAGCCAGACCCGCGGCCCCTACTGAACTTTAAAGTCCCTCCATCGCTGACGCGATGGAGGGACTTCTTCAATCTGCTGCAAAATCGGGGACGTATGAATACCACGTCCCCTTTTTCTTTTCTGCAGTCCCTGGCCACCCGTTTTCAGCCTCCCGCCTGGGCGGTTGATGAAGGGCAGCAGAAGCTGGTCCTTTTCCTGAACCATGTGCTGATGCAGGAAAAAGAGGCGCAAAACCGCCTCCTGCGTAAAAAGGGCAGCGTGGTTCACGTGCGCTGGGGCCCGTTCGCGCTGGATCTGGTCATCACGCCGGCCGGGCTGGTGGACCGGGCCCAGCCCGGCGCCAAGCCGGATCTGCTGCTGGCCGTCGCCGACGAGTCGCCAGCGGTGGTGTTGCAGTCGGTGCTCGCCGGCAAGGCTCCGCCGGTCAAAATTGAAGGCGATGTCCAGCTTGCCGCCGAACTCGGCTGGCTGGCGGACAACCTGCGCTGGGATGTGGAGGAAGACCTTTCGCGCCTGATCGGCGACGTGCCGGCGCATACGCTGGCCAGCGCGGCGCGCCAGGGCTTGACGGGCTTGCAGCAGTTTCTGGCCCAGGCGCCGCGGCCGTTTTCGTCCTCTTCCCCGGTGCAACCCGGTGTGCCGCCGGCGACGGAGCCCCCGAAAGCTGCCGCATGAGCCGCCTTTTCAGGGGCGTTTTCATCGTCTGGACGGTGTTGCGCTTCGGCCTCGACGAACTGGTGCTTTCCAGTTTCAGCAGGCCTTGGGTCCGGATGCTGACGCGTATTGTTTCGGTCGGCCGGAACCTGAAAGCGCCCCGCGGCGAGCGCCTGCGCGAAGCCCTTGAAAGTCTGGGCCCGATTTTTGTCAAGTTCGGCCAGGTCATGTCAACCCGCCGCGACCTGCTGCCGCTGGACATCGCCAACGAACTGGCCCGCCTGCAGGACCGGGTCCCGCCGTTCGACCCGGATGTGGCCATTGCCATCATTGAAAAAGCCTTCGGCCGACCGATAGCCGCCATCTTCGAAACCTTCGAGCGCCAGCCCGTGGCCAGCGCCTCGATTGCGCAGGTGCACTTTGCCACGCTGCCTGGTGGCCGGGAGGTGGCGGTCAAGGTGCTGCGTCCCAACATGCTGCCCGCGATCGAAAAAGACCTGGCCCTGATGCACATGATGGCCGGCTGGGTCGACAGCCTGTCGACCGACGGCAAACGCCTGAAGCCGCGTGAGGTGGTGGGCGAATTCGACAAGTACCTGCATGACGAGCTCGACCTGCTGCGCGAAGCCGCCAATGCGGCCCAGCTGCGTCGCAACATGCAGGACCTGAACCTGGTGCTGATTCCGGAAATGGTCTGGGATTTCTGCATGCCGAACGTGATGGTCATGCAGCGCATGGACGGCGTGCCCATCAGCCAGGTGCAGCGCCTGCGGGACGCCGGGGTGGACATGAAAAAGCTGGCGCGCGACGGCGTCACCATCTTTTTCACCCAGGTCTTCCGGGACGGTTTTTTTCACGCCGACATGCACCCCGGCAACATCCAGGTCAGCCTGGACCCAGCGACCTTCGGACGCTACATTTCGCTGGACTTCGGCATTGTGGGCACGCTCACCGAGGTCGACAAGGAATACCTGGCGCAGAATTTCAGTGCCTTTTTCCGGCGCGACTACAAACGGGTGGCCGAGCTGCATCTCGAATCCGGCTGGGTGCCGCCGCAGACGCGGGTGGATGAGCTGGAATCGGCCATCCGTTCCGTCTGTGAACCCTACTTTGATCGCCCGCTGAAGGAAATCTCGCTGGGCATGGTGCTGATGCGGCTGTTCCAGACCTCGCGCCGTTTTCATGTGGAGATCCAGCCGCAGCTGGTGCTGCTGCAGAAAACCCTGCTCAACATCGAAGGCCTGGGCCGGGAGCTGGACCCCGAGCTGGACCTGTGGAGTACGGCCAAACCTTTTCTGGAGACCTGGATGCTCGAGCAGGTCGGGCCGGAAAAACTGCTGGAGCAACTCAAGGCCGAGGCGCCGACCTACGCCAAGCTGTTGCCCGGCCTGCCGCGCCTGTTGCAACAATACCTCAAGGGCCAAAGCGGCGGAAACCGTCGGGAGCTTCAGGAGCTGCTGCAGGAGCAGAGGCGCACCAACAAGCTGCTGCAAAGCCTGATTTATGGTGGTCTGGGTTTTGCTTTGGGCCTGCTGGCCATGCAAATAGTGCTGAAAATCCGGCTTTTTTAAGCCGGAAAATCTGGTGATAATCACGCATTCCTGAGGAGATCGCCGTGCTCTTGACCCTGGTTTTTGTCTATCTTCTGATCACCATCATCATCGGCCTGTACGCCGCCAGGCGGGTCAAAAACACCGCCGACTATGCGATCGCCGGCCGGAATCTGCCGCTGATCATGATCGTGACAACGACGTTTGCGACCTGGTTCGGCTCTGAAACCGTGCTGGGCATCCCGGCCAAGTTCGTCGAAAGCGGGCTGAACGGCGTGGTGGAGGACCCCTTCGGTGCCGGCACCTGCCTGATCCTGGTGGGCCTGTTTTTTGCGGGCAAGCTCTACAAGATGTCCCTGCTGACCATCAGCGACTACTACCGCGAGCGTTACGGTCGCACCATCGAAGTAGTGTGCTCCATCATCATCATGATCAGCTACCTCGGCTGGGTGGCCGCCCAGATCACCGCGCTCGGGCTGGTGTTCAACCTCCTGTCGGGCGGCGCCATCAGCACAACCGCCGGCATGGTCATCGGCACGGCCTCGGTGCTGGCCTACACCCTGTTCGGCGGCATGTGGTCGGTGGCTGTGACCGACTTCATCCAGATGATCGTACTGGTTGCCGGCCTGGCCGTGCTGGCCATTTTTGCCGGCAACCTCGCCGGCGGCGCGGACAAGGTCATCGCCCTGGCCACCAGCCAGGACCTGTTCAGGTTCTGGCCGGAACCGAACTTCAGGGACATGGTGTTTTTCTTTGCCGCGGCCATCACGATGATGTTCGGCTCGATTCCGCAGCAGGGCGTGTTCCAGCGCGTGATGTCGGCCAACAGCCAGAGCGCGGCGACCAAGGGGCCGGTTATTGGCGGCATCTTCTACATCCTGTTTGCCTTTGTCCCGATGTTTCTGGTGGCCAGTGCGCTGATCATCATGCCCGAGCAGACGGCCCTGCTGCTCAAGGAAGACCCGCAGAAAATCCTGCCCATGCTCGTGCTCGAAAAAATGCCCTTCATCATGCAGGTGCTGTTTTTTGGTGCGCTGCTGTCGGCCATCAAGTCCACCGCGTCGGCGACCCTGCTGGCGCCCAGCGTGACCTTTGTGGAGAACATCTGGCGCCAGTTCAAACCGCGCATGAGCGACAAACGCGAACTCAAGCTGATGCGGACCACGGTGCTGATTTTCAGTGCCCTGGTACTGGGTTACGCCATCTTCATGCAGGGCACCTCGATTTACGACATGGTGTCGGGCGCCTACCAGGTGCCCCTGGTCGGCGCTTTTGTGCCGCTGGTCTTTGGGCTGTACTGGAAAAAGGCCAGCACCCAGGGCGCCATTTTCTCGGTGGTTTGTGGCATCGCGACCTGGCTGCTGTTTACCTTCAGTACCTTGGGGGAACAATTCCCTGCCCAGCTGGCGGGTGTATTGGCCGCGACGCTGGGCATGCTGGTGGGGTCGCTGACGCCGCAGACGATAGAGAACAGCCGGGGCAGCCACCACCGGCTGTCCACCGAAGGCTGACCGGCGCCGCCAGCGGCGCCAGGCGCCCATCCCGGGCGGGTTGCGGGTGCCGGCTTCAGAAAGCCGTAGCGCCTATAATTGAAGGTTTTGCATCCTGAGGGTCACTTCGGGACAGCACCCCTCTGACAAAACCTCTGAAACCATGCCAATCTACGCTTACAAATGCGAGTCCTGCGGGCATACCAAGGACGTTTTGCAAAAAATGTCCGATGCCCCGCTGACCGACTGCCCCCAGTGCGGCGCGCCCGCTTTCAAGAAGCAGCTCACCGCGGCCGGCTTCCAGCTCAAGGGTTCGGGCTGGTACGTGACTGATTTTCGCGGCGGCGGCGGTCCCACCGCGGTTCCGCCCGTCAGCGGCGGCGAAGCCCCTGCTGCTGCTGCTGCTGCTGCAGACAGCAAGCCCGCCGAGCCGACAGGGAAAACAGCCGCTGCCCCCGCGGCTGCTCCCGCGCCGGCGCCGGCGGCTTCCGGTCCAACCAAGGCGAGTTGATGGGCGCGATACGCCGATGGTTGCTGGCCGGGTTGCTGGTCCTGGTGCCGCTGGCGGTCACCGTCTGGCTGCTCAACTGGATCATTGGCACGCTGGACCAGACGCTGCAAATTCTTCCCGGTGACTGGCATCCCGACAAACTGCTGGGTTTTCACATTCCGGGTTTTGGCGTTCTGCTGGCGCTGGCCATCGTGCTGTCGATAGGTGCGTTGGCGACCAATTTTCTCGGCAAGAAGCTGGTCAGCTGGTGGGATGCCCTGCTTAGCCGCATCCCCATCGTCCGGTCCATTTATTCCAGCGTCAAGCAGGTCTCCGACACCCTGTTCTCGGAAAACGGCAATGCGTTTCGCAAGGCCTTGCTGGTGCAGTGGCCGCGCGAAGGTGTCTGGACCATCGCGTTCCAGACCGGCATGCCGGGCGGCGATGTGGCCAACCATTTGCAGGGGGACTACCTGAGCGTGTATGTCCCGACGACGCCCAACCCTACTGGCGGCTATTTCATCATGCTCCCCAGGGTCGACTGCATTGAACTCAAAATGAGTGTTGACGAAGCCTTGACCTATGTGATTTCCATGGGTGTGGTGGTGCCCGGCAGCCCCGCCAGCTACAAACCGAAATAATCTTTTCTTCCAGGGCGTGCAAGCGTCCACCAGTACAAGCGATATATCTATGACCTCCCAAATGCGTTCCCACTATTGCGGTCTGGTGACCGAAGCCCTGATGGGTCAGACTGTGAGCCTGTGCGGCTGGGTCAATCGCCGGCGCGACCACGGCGGCGTGATTTTCATCGACCTGCGCGACCGCGAGGGGTATGTGCAGGTGGTGTGTGATCCCGACCGCGCCGACATGTTCACCACGGCCGAAGGCGTGCGCAACGAGTTCTGCGTGCAGATCAAGGGCCTGGTGCGCGCCCGCCCGGACGGCACGGTCAACGACGCGCTGAAAAGCGGCAAGATTGAAGTGTTGTGCCACGAACTGATCGTGCTCAACCCCAGCGTGACACCGCCCTTCCAGCTCGACGACGACAACCTGTCGGAGACCACCCGCCTCACGCACCGTGTGCTGGACCTGCGCCGCCCCTACATGCAGAACAACCTGATGCTGCGTTACCGCGTGGCCATGGAAACGCGCAAGTTCCTTGATGCCAACGGCTTCATCGACATCGAAACGCCCATGCTCACCAAGAGCACGCCGGAAGGCGCGCGCGACTACCTGGTGCCCAGCCGCGTCAACGAAGGCATGTTTTTTGCGCTGCCGCAGAGTCCGCAGCTCTTCAAGCAGCTGCTGATGGTGGCCGGTTTCGACCGTTACTACCAGATCACCAAGTGCTTCCGCGACGAAGACCTGCGCGCCGACCGCCAGCCGGAATTCACGCAGATCGATATCGAGACGTCCTTCATGGGCGAGCAGGACATCCGCGACCTGTTCCAGGGCATGATCAGCAACATCTTCAAGACCGTGCTGGCCACCGACCTCGGCGAGTTTCCTGTCATGGCTTATGCCGACGCCATGCACCGCTTCGGCTCCGACAAGCCCGACTTGCGCGTCAACCTGGAGTTCACCGAGCTGACCGACGTGATGGCCGATGTGGACTTCAAGGTCTTCAGCGCGCCGGCCACGACACCAGGCGGCCGCGTGGTGGCCCTGCGCGTGCCGGGCGGCTCCGAGATGAGCCGCGGCGAGATCGACGGCTACACCGAGTTTGTCAAGATTTACGGTGCCAAGGGCCTGGCGTGGATCAAGGTCAACGACGTCACCAAGGGCCGCGACGGCTTGCAAAGCCCCATCGTCAAGAACATCCATGACGCAGCGGTGGCCGAGATCCTCAAGCGCACCGGTGCGCAGAACGGCGACATCATCTTCTTCGGCGCCGACAAGGCCAAGGTGGTCAACGACAGCATAGGCGCCCTGCGCCTGAAGATCGGCCTGAGCGCCTTCGGCAAGAAGACCGGCATCTTCACCGCCGGCTGGAAACCGCTGTGGGTGGTGGACTTTCCGATGTTCGAATTCGACGAGGACGGCCAGCGCTGGAGCGCGGTGCACCACCCCTTCACGGCGCCCAAGGATGGCCATGAGGACTGGATGGACACCGATCCCGGCAAATGTATCGCCAAGGCCTACGACATGGTGCTCAACGGCTGGGAGCTGGGCGGCGGTTCGGTGCGTATCCACCGCGCCGAGGTGCAGAGCAAGGTCTTCAGTGCGCTGAAAATCGGGCCGGAGGAAGCGCAGGAGAAGTTCGGCTTCCTGCTCGATGCGTTGCAGTACGGCGCGCCGCCGCACGGTGGCCTGGCCTTCGGCCTGGACCGCATCGTGACCATGATGACGGGCGCCGAGTCCATCCGTGACGTGATTGCCTTCCCCAAGACCCAGCGCGCGCAGTGCCTGCTCACGCATGCACCCAGCCCGGTCGACGAGAAGCAGCTGCGCGAGTTGCACATCCGCCTGCGCAATCCGCAGCCGGCCTGATGCCGGTGCAGCGGCGTGCTGCGATATTGATAGCTGCTGGCGTCCGTGTTTATTGAGCTGGAGACCAATTTGTCTTGTGAAAACAGGCCATTTGCACGGTGCTCGGCGGGAGCGGCTCAGCTCCCGCGCATCGCTACCTGTCCGGACAGAAGAGGACCCAGGCCATGACTTCCTTCAAGATTCCCGAGTCGGTGCTGGTCGTCATTCACACGCCGGCGCTGGAGGTGCTGTTGATCGAACGGGCCGACCAGCCCGGTTTCTGGCAAAGTGTCACCGGCTCCATGGACGCCGTGGAGGAGCCCCTGGCGCAGACCGCCGCGCGTGAAGTGATGGAAGAAACCGGCATTTCAGTGCGGCCGGAAGATTTCCGGGACTGGGCGCTGGCCAACGTCTACGAGATCTACCCGGTCTGGCGGCATCGTTACGCGCCCGGCGTGACACGCAACACCGAACATGTCTTCAGCCTGTGTGTGCCGCCGGTCACGCCGGTCACGCTCAGCCCCCGCGAACACCGTGCCTGGGAGTGGCTGCCTTACCGGGAAGCGGCGGACCGGTGCTTTTCCCCCTCCAACGCAGAGGCCGTGCTGATGCTGCCACAATTTGCGGGGTAAAGGGCTGTTGCCTGCCCGGCGCGGCATCGCGCCGGCGCCGCCCGACATGGTCCGCTCCCTGCACAAGCCCTGAACCATGCCCACACTTCAAAACCAGGATCCGCAGGCGCTGCAATTGCTGCAGGGCGGGCAGGCGCTGTTCCCGGCGCTGGTGCAGGCGATCGACGCGGGCACGGCCTGGGTGCAGCTGGAAACCTATATCTTCGACGTCCATGGGCAGGGGGCGGACGTCGCCGAAGCGCTGGTGCGCGCGGCGCGCCGCGGTGTGCTGGTTCAGGTGCTGGTCGACGGCGTAGGCACCGACCGCATTTCTCCTGAATGGCATGAGAAGTTCGACCAGGCCGGGGTGCAATGGCGCTTTTACGCGCCGCTGGGCCGCGGCCGGTTTGCTGCGCTGGGGCTGTTGGTTCCCGAGCGCTGGCGCCGCCTGCACCGCAAGCTGTGTGTGGTTGATGAACACATCGTGTTTTGCGGCGGCATCAATATCCTGGACGATTTTTACGACCCCAACCACGGGCCGCTGACGGAACCGCGTTTCGACTTTGCCGTGGCGCTCATCGGGCCGCTGGCGGTGGAAGCCTCCGACGCCATGGCGCTGCTCTGGTGGCGTGTGGAGGCCGGCTACAGCGCGCGCCAGCGCCACCTGCTCGCCGCCTGGGAGGCTGTCAAGGCTGCCGGTTACGGTGGCCGGTCCGCCGGGCTGGGTCACGGCGCCTCCTTTCGCCCGACGCGTGGGCGCAGCGACACCGCGGGCCTGCTGCTGCGCGACAACCTGCTCAATCGCCGCACCATCGAACGCGCCTACCGCAAGGCCATTGGCAAGGCGCACGACGAGATCATCATTGCCAATGCCTACTTCGTGCCGGGCGGGAAGTTGCGCCGAGCCCTGATCCGGGCTTCAAGGCGCGGCGTCAAGGTCAGCCTTCTGCTGCAGGGCCGCTACGAATACTTCATGCAATACCATGCGGCGCGGCCGGTGTATGGCGCGCTGCTGGCGGCGGGTGTGGAGATCCATGAATACGACGCCGGTTTCCTGCACGCCAAGGTGGCGGTGATCGACGGGCGCTGGGCCACTGTCGGCTCGTCCAACCTCGATCCCCTGAGCCTGCTGCTGGCGCGCGAGGCCAACGTGGTGGTGCAGGACCCCGGCTTTGCGCAGGCCTTGCGCGAGCGCCTGGTGCTGGCCATGACGGCCAGCGGCGTGCGGCTGGATCCGGACATTTACAGCCGCCGGCCGTGGCGCCAGCGGGCGCTGGACTACATCGCCTACGCCCTGATGCGCCTGGCCCTGCTGATCGCCGGTCAGCGTTATTGAGCCCGTGCCGATTCGCCTGCTGACGGGGCTCCTCCCCGGCAGGTGCTAAAACGCTCCTTAATTCATAGCTGTCAGCGCACGTCCATCAAGGGCTGGAGGCCTAAAACCCTTGTAAAAAAGGGGCATGGCCGTTTTGGGGCAGACTGGTAACATCTGGCCATGCTTATGAAATCCAATACGCCTGATTCCCCCGCCCTTCTTGACGAAGGCACGCCGGTCTCCGTCAAGATCCGCGAACGCCTCGCCCTGGCGAAAAAACGCTTCAATGCCAACGACAACATTGCCGCCTTCATCGAGCCGGGTGAACTGGAAAAGCTGCTGGACGAGGTGGAAGGCAAGATGCAGGGCGTGCTGGACAGCCTGGTGATCGACACCGAGCGCGACCACAACACCAACAACACCGCGCGCCGCGTGGCCAAGATGTACCTCAACGAGGTGTTCAAGGGCCGTTATGTGGCCGGCCCCACTGTCACCGAATTTCCCAATGCCGAGCACCTCAACGAACTGATCATTGTCGGTCCGATCACGGTGCGCAGTGCCTGCTCGCACCATTTCTGCCCGGTGATCGGGCAGCTCTGGATAGGCGTGATGCCCAACGAACACACCAACGTCATCGGCCTGTCCAAATACGCGCGCCTGGCGGAGTGGATCATGGGCCGCCCGCAGATCCAGGAAGAGGCGGTGGTGCAGCTGGCCGACCTGATCCAGGAAAAAACCCGGCCTGACGGCCTGGCCATCGTCATGGAGGCCAGTCACTACTGCATGGGCTGGCGCGGTGTGAAGGACCTGGACAGCAAGATGATCAATTCCGTCATGCGCGGGGTCTTCCTCAAGGACCCGAACCTGCGCCGCGAATTTTTGTCACTCATCCCGAAAAAGAGCAGCAGCTAAGGACACACGATGTTGGTACGCCTTCTTTACGCCAGCCGCTCGGTCAACCCCGGCTCCAGCGATCTCACCGAATCCATTCTTGCGCAGTCGCGCAGCCACAACCCGGCCATGGGCATCACCGGCATCCTCTGCTACGGCGGCGGCATTTTCCTGCAGGCCCTCGAAGGCGGACGCATGCAGATCAGCGACCTCTACGGCCACATCCAGAAAGATCCGCGCCACAAGGACGTGGTGCTGCTGCATTACGAGGAAATCTCCGAGCGGCGTTTTGGCGGCTGGACCATGGGCCAGGTCAATGTCGAGCGCATCAACACCTCCATCCTGCTCAAATACTCCGAGAAGGCCGAGCTCGACCCTTATTCGGTGTCGGGCAAGGTGTCGCTGGCCTTGCTGGAAGACCTGATGGCCACCGCCTCCATCTGCGGCAAGGTCTGAGTTCTCCTGGCCAGGCGGCTGCGCGGGCGCACGGCGTTCATGCGCGCCGCCGGCCGCTTGCGTCATGCCGCTGTCCGCTTTTGCCCTGGTCCTGCTTGCCGGCCTGATTCACGCCAGCTGGAACATTGCGGCCAAAAAAGCCGGCGGCGACGCCCGTTTCGCCTTTTTTACCAGCGTGACCTTGATGCTGGTCTGGGCGCCGGTCGGTGCATGGGCCGCCTGGGGCGTGATTCCCGGCTGGGGCTGGCGCGAATGGGTCTTTATCGCCGTCAGCGGTGTGTTGCATGTGCTGTATTACGTGATCCTGCTGCGCGGCTACCGCAAGGCCGATCTGACGGTGGTCTATCCGCTGGCACGCGGCTCCGGGCCGCTGCTGTCCTCGCTGGTGGCGATCACCCTGTTGGGCGAACAGATCTCGGCGCTGGGGCTGACAGGCATTGTTGGTGTGGTGGTTGGTGTGTTCCTGATTGCCGGCGGGCCCGGCCTGCTGCGTGCCGCGCAGGATCCCGCCCAGCGCCGCCGCGTGCACAAGGGCATGCTGTACGGCCTGCTCACCGGGGCTTTCATCGCCAGCTACACCGTGGTGGACGGTTATGCGGTCAAGTTCATGCTGATGTCGCCCATCCTGCTCGACTACCTGGGCAATTTCGTGCGGCTGGCGCTGCTGGCACCGGTGGTCCTGCGCGACAGGCCGGCGGCGGCGCGGCTGTGGCGCGAGCAATGGAGGTACGCGCTGTTGGTTGGCGCTATCAGCCCGGTCTCCTACGTGCTGGTGCTGTATGCGATGCAGGTGGCGCCGCTGTCGCATGTGGCACCGGCGCGGGAAGTCTCCATGCTGTTCGCCGCGCTGATCGGCGGGCACTTGCTCGGCGAGGGCGACCGCCTGCAGCGCCTGCTGGGCGCCGGCCTGATTGCCGCGGGCGTGACCGCGCTCGCCCTGGGCTGAACGGAAGCGGCCATGCCTCAGACCCTGCCCCTGCTGATCGGCTGCGATTTCTCCAGCAGCCCGACGCGCCGCAAGCCGATTGTCCTGGCCAGCGGATCACTTTCCGGCGGGCGCGTGTTGCTGACCGGCCTGGAGCATATTGCGTCGCTGGACGCCTTCGGCGACTGGCTGAACCAGCCGCGCGCGTGGCTGGGTGCGTTCGACTTTCCCTTCGGCCTGCCGCGCGAGCTGGTCGAGCATCTCGGCTGGCCGGGCACTTGGACGGAACTGATGGCCCACTACGCCAGCCTCAGCCGGGAAGAGATCCGTCAGACTTTTGCGGCCTTCTGCGCGGCGCGTCCTGTGGGCGGCAAGTTTGCGCACCGCGCCACCGATATTCCCGCCGGTTCCAGCCCGTCCATGAAATGGATCAATCCGCCGGTGGCCTTCATGCTTCACGCGGGTGTGCCGCAGTTGCTGGCAGCGGGCGTTCACCTGCCGGGCCTGCACGCGGGCGACCTGTCGCGCGTTGCGCTCGAAGCCTACCCGGGGCTTCTCGCGCGCGAGGTGCTGGGCCGGCGATCCTACAAAAGTGATGACCGGCTCAAGCAGACGCCGGACCGGCTGATCGCGCGCAAGGACCTGATCACCGCGCTGGAAATGGGCCAGACCCGGCTCGGCCTGCGCCTGAAGCTCAGCCACGCGCAGCGTGACACCCTGGTCGACGACGCCAGCGGTGACAGTCTGGACGCGGCGCTCTGCCTGATGCAGGCCGCGTGGGCCCAAGCGCAGCATGCGCAGGGCGTCGCGCGTTACGGCCTGCCCAGTGATGTCGACCCGATTGAGGGCTGGATCGTTACTGCATGACCATGACCGCGTTCAAGATTGCTATATTTTTGATAGCCGCTTCCGCCCATCCTGCATGGGCGGAGAGCATGAAAGTCACTCGGGTCACCGACGGAGACACCCTGTGGGTCCGGCCCGCCGGAGGCGGCAAGCCGGTGAAGCTGCGCGTGGCCGGCATCGATGCACCCGAGATCTGCCAGGCCGGCGGCCGTGCCGCGCGTGCAGCGCTGGCCAGCCGCGTGGCGCGCCGCACGGTGGTCGTGAGAACGCACCGTCATGACGACTACGGCCGCGCCGTGGCGACCGTGCATCTGGGTGGGGAAGACATGGCCGGCTGGATGGTCGCGCAAGGCCATGCCTGGTCGGACCGGTATGGGCGTGAGGGCGGGCCCTACCTGAAGTTGCAGGCGCAGGCCCGGTCGGCGCAGCGTGGGCTGTTTGCCGATCCGCAGGCGCTGCCGCCCCGCCTTTTCCGCAAACAGCACGGCGCCTGCCACCCTTGACGTGCCGCTGCGCAGTGAATGCCTGCCGTCCTACAAAAAATTCCGCAGGCGCTGACGGGCCGCCCCAACCGGCCTGCCTACAGTGGGGATGTGCTCGCCATCCAGGCGGGCCGCACCCCATTTTCAAAGGAAGAAGCACCATGAACAAGCATCAAGTCGAAGGCCGTGTGGACCAGGCTGCGGGCAAAGCCAAGGAAGTGGCTGGCCGCGTGGTTGGCAATGAAAAGCTGGAGGCCGAAGGTCTGGCGGACCAGGTCAAGGGCAAAACCCAGGCGGGTTACGGCGACGCCAAGGAAAGCGTCAAGGACGACGCCAAAAAACTGATCGACAAGATCTGAACGCACCGCTTGCGAATCTCATCCCACACCAGGAGAGCCATCATGAACCCGACCCCTCTTCACGCGCGGCGCCCGCTTCTGGCGCTGGCGTATTCCGCTGCCGTGCTGCTGGCGCTGACGGCCTGCAACAAGGCGGATGACGGCAAGACCGTCGGCCAGTCGATCGACTCCGGCATCGCCAAGACCGAGCAGGCGGCCAAGGATGCCGGCAACACCATGAAGGAAGCATCCAAGGACGCGCAAGCCACGGGCAGCCAGGCCAGCACCACCATGGGTGAAAAAATAGACGACGTGACCATCACGGCGACCGTCTCCACTGGACTGGCCAAGGACCCGGATCTGAGCGCGATCAAGATCAATGTCGACACCAAGGATGGCGTGGTGACGCTCAACGGCCCGGCGCCCAGCGCTGTAGCGAAAGACAAGGCCGCAGACATCGCCAGGCAGGTCAAAGGCGTGACGTCGGTGAATAACCAGCTGGTGGTCACACCCGGTTAATTCACTCTTCCGCCCAAGCCGGTCACTGGCGCGCGCCTTCGGGTGGCGGGCCAGTGACTTTTTTATGGGCGTTTGCTGGAAGCGGGGGCGCCGGGCCGTGACCCTCTGCGCTCAGGGTGCGTCGACCAACTGGCAGCGCATCGCGCATGGATCCCCACAAGGCAAAGCGGGGTCCGGTTGCAGACAACCGGACCCCGTTGACAGGCTGGCAGGGCCGGCCTGTGTTACCCCATAGTGGCTAGTTCAAGGACGAACGACGATGTCGTTGCGCACAGCGCGGACGTTCTTGGTGCCGCGTGCAATGGCCTCAGCCTGGGCTTTTTCAGCGGCCGATTTGGCAAAGCCGGAAAGCTGGACCGTGCCGTTCAGCGTTTCCACGCTGATGGCGGTGGCGGCAACCGTTTTGTCCGAAGCAAACTTGGCCTTCACAGCGGTGGTGATGGCGGCATCGTCGATGTAAGAGCCGGCAGTTTCCTGACCGCGGGTAACTGCGCAACCAGCGCTGATGATGGTGATGCCGGCCAGGGCGGCGAATGCAATTGCGCGAGCGTATTTCATGGTGTTTCCTTGAAGTTTATAAATATGTTTTGGTGCTGAGAGTTGAGAAGCTGGCCGACTGACGGCACCACGCCGGTCGGTTTGCGAATGGAATTCATCGAAAGCGGTCGTTCCGGGTGCCGGAGGCCAGCAGGGAGCTGGCCAGGCCGGTGACCTCGGACGACTTCAGAGCCGCGAGCACGAGGCCGGTCAGCGATATCAGACGCCAGGGACGCAGCAACACGGCCGCTGCGCCCATGCCCGCAGAAATGGCCAGCAGCTTCAGGGGCTGCTCCTGGGCAAAACGCTGCATCCTCGGTCGGGCAAAATCCAGAGCCAGGCTGGCCGGGTGGCCATGCCACCACGATGAGGCCGTCTGTTTGACGAGCGACCAGGTGCTGGCCGACGCATCAATTTCGGTGTCGCTGCCGCCATGCTCGACCGCCGTGGCGTTGTCATGCCCCATCTGGCGAACAATTGCCTGCCGGCTCTTGTCCAGGCGTTCGCGGGGAGAAAGCACGGTGTTGTCGTTCATCATCGGGGTCAGGCTGCTGCGCGCAATGCCTGCGCATCGCGGTCCAGCTGGGCCTTGAGTTCGTCAAAACGGGTCGCGGCCAGGGGCTGCCGCGCCTTGCTGAAGGCGGCCAGAAGCAGCACCAGCATGACCGCCGGAATGGCAACCAGCACCCAGTGAAACTGGTTCAACAACACGCCCAGCATCAGGGCCACACCGGCCAGCGTCAAAAACACGCCGGCACACAGGATGACCAGACCCCACGCCAGCCCGCGCTGAAGCAGTTCCGACCCGGCTTCCGAGGCTTCCTCGTGGACCAGGGCGCCATAGGCCGACAGGTGATCAACCACCAGGTCGGGCCGTCGCACGAGAATGGAAAACAGCGGATGCAGCATGAAGCCTCAGTGGTCGTGAAGAGGGGGCGAAGCCGCGAAAATCAGCGCTTGTCGCGATGCACGGTCGAGGCCACCAGCAAGGCGACGGCGGCGCCCACCGCAGCGGCGATCAGGACGGACTTCACCGGCTCATTGGACACATAACGTGTCGTTGCGTCCGCATAGCGGTGCATGGAACGCTGCGCGCGGTCGCTGGCCTCCGAGGCCATGTCCAGGCTCTGGCGTGCCAGTTTCTGCGCCTGGGTGGCCAGCTTGTCGACCAGCGGGTCGATGCTGCCGCGCAAATGTCGAACCTTGTCCTCGGCGCGGTCCAGCGTGTCGTTGGCCAGGCTGCGGGTGCTGTCCATGGCCCTCTCGGCACCGTTGAGCATCTGCTCGGACATATGACGTGCACCCGACAGCGTGTCTTGGGCTTGGGGGTGGCTGGAGAGCGGGTTTTTCATGGGGTTCCTTGGGAAATGGAAAAAGACAGATCCGGCGCAATCTGCGCCTGGACCGGGAGATGGGAATTCACTTTCTTTTCATCAGGCCGACCACGAAGCTGATCACGGCCATGATGGCAAAGATGAAAAAGAGGATCTTGGCAATCTCGACGGCACCGGCGGCAATGCCACCGAAACCGAACACGGCTGCAATCAGAGCGATCACGAGGAAAACAACGGAATAGTGCAGCATGTCGATCTCCTTGCAGGGGCGCGCCCCATGATGTACGTGGCGCTCGCAAATGAAACACCTGTAGCAAGGTTAAACGTCGAAGCCCCATCCATTCATCGGTGAGTGCCGGATGCCCTTGTCGGCTGGCATGAACATGCCGTGTAGGACGCTGCCGATAGGCGCTTCTGCGCATGTGGCTGGGCCCGGGCCGGGGTTTGTTGTTGTGGCCCCGCCATCGGGAACGCCGGCGCTTAAAGCGATTTGGGCAACACTGCGGAGATGCGTGTGCCCTGGCCGGGACTGGAGGCCACGGTCAGGCGTCCGCCGGCCGCTTCGACCCGGTGCTGCATGCCGGCCAGCCCGTGGCTCGATCCCTTGATTTGCGTGGTGTCGAAGCCGTTGCCGTCGTCCCGCACCTCGACCATGATGTAGCCGTCAAAATCATGCAGGCTGATTTCGGCCTGTTTTGCATCGGCGTATTTGCCCATGTTGGTCAGCGACTCCTGCACCAGCCGATAGATCGTGAGTTGTGCGGAGCCGCCGAGCTCCACCGTCTCCAGGTCGGTGATGATGCTCAGGCCGGACCGGTCTTCGAATTCGCGCGCCAGGATTTCGAGGGAGGCGACCAGCCCCAGGTGCGACAGCGACGAGGGCCGCAAGTCCTCCACAATGCGGCGCTTCAGGGCAATGCCGCTGTTGAGCGTCTCGATCAGGTGCTGCATGCGTTCGGCCGCTTCCGGTGACATGACCCCGAGCCGCGATTTGATGCGTGCCACATCGAGTTTGGCTGCCGTCAGCAGGGCGCCCAGTTCGTCGTGCAGTTCACGTGCCAGGTGGCCACGCTCATCTTCCCGCACCTGCTGCAGGTGGGTGGCCAGCTCGGCCAGCGTGGCCGTGCGATCGCGCACTTCCTTGTCCAGCTGGTCGCGTTCGCGCTGCAGTGCTTCCTGTTCGCGCCTGCCGGCGTCCAGCAGGGCCCCGGTTTGCCGCAGATACATGTAAAACGCCAGCAGCCCGGCCAGAGCGATCAGGGCGATGCCGATGCGTGACAACTGCAACGACCGGGTGATCTGGGCCTGGGCTGTGCCCATCTTGCTGTTGCTGGCCTGGATCAGCTTGACGATCTGGCTGCGGATGGCGTTCATCTGGTCCATGCCCACGTCGGTGGTCAGCACAAACTTCCAGGCTTCCTCGTTGCCCTGCTTGCGCATGCGTACGCTGAGGTCCATCTCCGCCAGCTTGCGCGACACGCTGCGCGACAGCAGGCCAAACTCCGCCAGCTCCGCGGGATAGGCGGTGTAGTGTCCGCGCAGGGTGTCCAGGGTGTGGTTGAGGGCGGCGGTTGCCGCGTCGTAAGGTTCCAGGTATTTGGGATCGCCGGTCAGCAGGTAGCCGCGCTGCCCGGTCTCGGCATCCAGCATCTGCTGCAGCAGCAGATGGACGGCCCCACGGGTAGCCTGAGACTGCTCAATGCGGGTAACGGCCTGGGTGGACAGGCGAAAACCCGCTTCGTTGATGGAAATCAGAACGACCGCTGCCAGCACCGCCAGCGGCAGGCTGATTGCCATTTTGGGGATTGCAAACCATCTCATCCTGATCTCCGTTCGGCATGGATCAATAATTCGTGAATAATCGCTACTGAAGACAGAAGCCCGCAATTGCGCGAGGCCGTGTTGCTGCATTGTGCCGTTTGGCGATGTCAGCCTAACCAAGAGGACATGAAATGATCAAAATCGGAATTGTGGATGACCATGCCATCGTGCGCTCCGGGCTCAAGCAGTTCTTTTCGGATCAGGTCGATTTCAGGGTTGTCGGTGAAGCCGCCAGTGGCCGCGAGGCCATTGACCTGGTGCGAAATGTCGAGCTGGACATTCTGGTCATGGACCTGTCCATGCCTGGCCAGAGCGGAATCGATGCCCTGGCCATGATCCGCGCCAAGGCCCCCGATGTCGGCATCCTGATTCTCAGCGGGTATCCGGAAGAGCACTATGCGGTCAACCTGATTCGCCAGGGCGCCAGCGGCTACCTGAACAAGGAGTGTGATCCGATGGAGATCGTCAATGCGATCCGCGTGATTTCGCTCGGGAAACGCTACATCACGCCGGCAGTGGCCGAGTTGCTGGCGCAGCAGCTGAACCGGAAAAACGATGCCACGCCTCACGAGCAGCTTTCCGAGCGCGAGTTCCAGGTGTTCCTCAAGCTTGCCAAGGGCGAAACCGCGGGCGACATTGCCAAGGCGCTGTCCCTGAGTGTCAAAACGGTCAGCACCTACCGGACCCGCGTGATGGAGAAAATGAGTCTCGCGTCCAACAGCGACCTGACGTATTACGCCCTCAAGAACAAGCTGATTGACTGAGCGCCTGCCGCAAGCCGCCGGCCCTATTTCTGGGGCTGGCCGGCATGGATCGACCTGCACTGCTCGATGCAATAGTCGATCAGTGCGTCGATCTCGTTGGATTTGTCGAAGACCGCGTCCACGCCGAGCTGGGCGCAGCGCTTGCGGATGTCGGCCGTCGCGTAATTGCTCAGCACGATGACTTTTTGATGCACCTGGCGGTTGCGGCAGGCTTCGAGAACGCCCAGTCCGCTTCCCTGTTTGAGAAACAGGTCCACGATCGCCAGGTCCCATTGCTGACCGTTTGCCAGCAGCCAGGCCTTGCCTTCATTTTCTGTCTCCGCCGTACCCACTGCGTCAATACCGGCCAGCTCTTCGAGCGTAGCCAGGAGGTTGTCGCGGATGGTGGCGTTGTCTTCGACGATATAAGTTTTTAGTCCCACTGAGCTTCAATCCCGGTCTGCCATCCTTGACCGCGGCATTTTTCAAACGGTTACAACGGCTGTTGGCCGCACACCGATCTATCTGTTAACTAATGTATCCATGTCTTCAGACCGATTCTGACAGGGTGAGCGTGCTTGGTTTGTAGGAAGTTTCCTACGATGCAACTGTAGGCAGGCACTGACAGTCATCGATGGCTGTGGCCCACGGTGTGAAGGCGGTTACCGGCAGATACTTCACTGTCAGCTGATTTCCCCTTCGCTTTCACAGCGCGGTGCCAACCACTTGCAGGTGTCGGGCCTCTCCCGGTCTTCCCAAATCAAGAATCGCAGGCCGCCCCCATGACCCGTGTCGCTTCCACCGTCTCCCGCCTTCGCCTCCTCCCAACATGGGGTCGGCTCGTGGCGGGCGCGGCACTGGTTCTGGCGGTCCTGATTCTGGTGATTGTTTTTTTTCCGTGGGACTGGTTGCGCGGGCCGGTGAACCGCTACGTCAGTGACCAGACCGGGCGCCCGTTCGAAATCACCCGGCGGCTGGACGTGCAGCTGGGGCGCACCATCACGGTCAAGGCCGATGGCATCACCTTCGCCAACCCCGACTGGGCGCGCGACCCGTACCTGGTCAAGGCCGAGTCCGCCGAGTTCGACATCCGGTTCTGGCCCTTGCTGCGCGGACGGGTTGAACTCCCGCGCGTCAGCCTGAGCCAGCCGGTGCTGGGACTGCAAATCCAGCCGGATGGCCGGCGCACCTGGGCATTGGGCAAGGACACGTCCGATGCCTCTACCGTGCCGCTTGTTGGCCAGCTGCTGGTGGACCAGGGCGTACTCAATTATCTGGCCGAAGCGCAGGGGGCCGACATCAAAACCGAGTTTGGCATGGTCGCAGCGAGTGAGGCCGAAGCCGGAACAACGGCGGCGGCCCGCGACATGCCGCTGAGCTTCAAGGCGCGTGGTACCTGGAAAAAAGAGGTCTTTTCGGCCCAGGGGCGCGCTGGCAGTGTGCTGCAACTCAGCGACACCCAGATCAACCCGTTTCCGATGGACGTCAATGCCAGTGCAGGCCGTACAACGCTGCAAGCCAGGGGCAGCATCGGCAATCTGGCGTCGCTCGACGGCCTGGATGCCAATTTCGACCTCAAGGGCCGCACGCTGGCCGACCTCTACAACCTGCTGGGCGTCGTTTTGCCGGATACCCCCACCTATGCCCTGCGCGGCCACCTCGGCAAGCAGGGGGCCGTGTGGAAGGTGGCCGCCATCCAGGGGCGTCTGGGCAAATCCGACCTGTCGGGCGATCTCACCTACGACCGCTCGGGCCAGCTGGCCCTGCTGTCGGGCAAGGTGCAGTCCAGATCGCTCGATTTCGAGGACCTGGGCCCGCTGATTGGTGTGCCGACAGGTGCTTCACGCGCAACGACCAAAACCGTTGCCAAAGGCAAGCCTTCCTCGGCCGCCAAGCAGGTGCAGGCGGCCGGCAAGGTGTTGCCGACGGCGACACTGGATTTCGAGCGGCTCAAAACCATGAATGCCGACGTCAACTACAAGGTGGTGGATGTCAAGAACGCCGGCGCCTTTCCGCTGGATCGCTTTGACGCGCGCATTCTGCTCAAGGACGGCGTGTTGCAGCTCGATCCGCTGGACATGGGGGTTGCCGGTGGACGGCTGGCCGGCCTAGTCCGTATCGACGCCAACAGCAAACCCGCGCTGGTGCAGGCCAGACTCGAAGCTCGCACGCTGCAGCTGAACCAGCTGTTTCCGCGCATCGAACGCACCGAAGGCAGCCTGGGCAAGCTCAACGGGCGGATCGACCTGACCGGCCGCGGCAACTCCGGCGCGCAGGTTCTGGGCTCGTCCTCCGGTAGCGTGGCCCTGCTGATGGGCCGGGGCCAGGTCAGCAACATCCTGCTCGAGTTCATGGGGCTGGACGGCGGCGAGATCATCAAGTTTCTGGCCAGCGGCGACCGCAATGTCACCCTGCGTTGCGCTGCCGCGGCATTTGATGTCAAGCAGGGCCTGATGACCAGCCGGGCCATCCTGCTGGACACCTCCGACACGCTGATCAACGGCACGGGCCAGATCAGCCTGACCGATGAAACGCTGGACCTGGTGCTGTACCCGCAGCCCAAGGACCAGAGCATCCTGAGCCTGCGCTCTCCCTTGAAAATCACCGGCACGTTTGCCCGGCCGGCGGCCGGCCCCGACAAGGCGGCGCTGGCGGGCCGGGCCGGCATTGCACTGCTGCTCGGCGCGATCAATCCCTTGCTCGCGTTGGCCGCCACGGTGGAAACCGGACCTGGCAAAGATGCCGACTGCGAACGGGTGCTGGCAGTGGCCAGTCCGGTGAAGCCGCCGGACAAGCCCGCGGCGGCCAGCTCGGCGGCCAAATAGGCCGTGGCGCCTCAGGGGCGCCCGGCGTTCAGGCCGACGCGCCGCCGCACACCGGACAGGAGGGATGGCGTGCGACCCGCACGTGATGCCAGTCCATGTTGCGTGCGTCGAGCATCAACAGCCGCCCCGTGAGTGCCTGGCCAATGCCGCACAGCAGCTTGAGCGCTTCGGCCGCCTGCACCGTGCCGACAATGCCCACCAGCGGGGCAAACACGCCCATGGTGGCGCACTGGGCCTCCTGCACGGTCTCCGTCGGCGGAAAGACACAGGCATAACACGGTGAGGTGCTCTGGCGCGGGTCGTAGACCGTCACCTGGCCATCGAAGCGGATGGCCGCACCGGATACCAGTGGTTTGCGGTGTTTCACGCAGGCTCGGTTGATCGCCTGGCGCGTGGCAAAGTTGTCGGTGCAGTCCAGCACCACGTCGGCCTGCTGGACGTGTTCTTCGAGCACGGCAGCGTCGGCGCGCGTGGTGACGGCAGTGACCTCGACGTCCGGATTGATGGCGGCGACGGCCTGTTGCACGGAGTGCGCCTTGTACTGGCCGACACGTGCCAGCGTGTGGGCGATTTGCCGCTGCAGGTTGGTGGCGTCGACCGGATCGTCATCCACCACGGTGATGCGCCCGACCCCGGCGCTGCCCAGATAAAGCGCAACCGGTGAGCCCAGGCCGCCAGCGCCCACAATGAGCGCACGCGACGACAGCAGGGTGTTCTGGCCTTCCACGCCCAGTTCGTCGAGCAGGATGTGGCGGGAATAACGCAGCAGCTGGGTGTCGTTCATGGGCGGACGTGACCCGGGCAGTGCGGGGCAACCAGGCTGCCGGCCCGTCCGGACCAGCACCCTGGCGGGCAGACACGGTCAGTTTTCCTTTTTCTCTTCCTTGCGCTCGACCATGGTCTTGCTGATCATTACAGGCCGGCCCTTGAGCTGGTTGATGGCCTGCGCGAGCTGGAAGTCCTTGTCGCTGCCGAACTCGGGTGGGCGGCGCTGTTCGGGGCTCTTCCTGGACTCTTCTTCCAGGCGCTTGAGCGCTTCCTCGCGGGCTTTTTCACGGCCTGGGTCTTTCACTTCGGCACCCTGGCCGCTGGCGAGGTGTTTTTCCAGGTCGGCTTCACGCGTGCGCAGGGCCGCAAACGGACTGCCTTCCAGCGTTTCGTCCACCATCACGTCGGGCACGATGCCCTTGGCCTGGATCGACTTGCCGCTGGGCGTGAAATAACGCGCGGTGGTGAGTTTCAGGCCGGTGTCGGGACCCAGCGGCCGGACGGTCTGCACCGAGCCCTTGCCGAAGGTCTGGTTCCCCATGATGGTGGCGCGCTTGTAGTCCTGCAGCGCGCCGGCGACAATTTCACTGGCCGATGCCGAGCCTTCGTTGACCAGCACCACCAGCGGCACGTTCTTCACGGCCGCGGGCAGGCGCTTGAGCGGATCGGCGGCATTGCGGCGCTGGTAGAACTCGGGAGAAGCCTTGTAGGTGAACTTGCTTTCAGCCAGTTGCCCGTTGGTCGTCACCACGGTGACGTTCTCGGGCAGGAAGGCGGCCGACACGGCGACGGCGGCGTCCAGCAGGCCGCCCGGGTCGTTGCGCAGGTCCAGCACCAGCCCCTTGAGGTTGGGCTCCTGCTTGTAGATCTGTTCGAGCTTGACGACGAAATCATCGACCGTGCGTTCCTGGAACTGGCTCAGGCGGATCCACGCATAACCGGGCTCGATGACCTTGCTGCGCACCGACTGCGTGCGGATTTCCTCGCGTGTGATGGTCACCGGGAAGGTGCGGTTTTCGTCCTTGCGGAAGATCATCAGCGTGACCTTGGTCCGCGGTTCGCCGCGCATTTTCTTGACCGCTTCGTTCAGGCTCAGGCCCTTGACCGCGGTGTCGTCGATTTTGGTGATCAGGTCATTGGGCTTGAGGCCGGCGCGGTCGGCGGGCGAGCCTTCGATCGGCGAGACCACCTTGACCAGCCCGTCTTCCTGCGAAATCTCGATGCCGACGCCGACGAAGCGGCCGCTCGTTCCCTCCCGGAATTCCTTGAAGGACTTCTTGTCGAAGTAGACCGAATGCGGGTCCAGGCTGGCAACCATGCCCGAGATCGCGTCGGTGATGAGTTTTTTCTCGTCAACAGGCTCCACGTAGTCGGTTTTGACCATGCCGAACACGGCGGCCAGCTGCTGCAGTTCTTCCAGCGGCAGCGGCGTGAGTCCGCCCCGCGCAACCGCCTGCAGTTGCACGGTCGTCAGCGCACCGGCGACCGCGCCGAAGGAAATCCAGCCTGCTATCTTGAGTTTCTGACCCATAAACACCTTCATTTGCCCGATTTTGGGGCAGTTGTCACAGAATTCGAAACAATATACACCTTGGAGAAAGGCCCTTGCCAACAGTTCCCGCAGTCGACGCCACTCGGGTGCCAGCGTGCCGGAATGTTTCAGAAACGGGCCACCTTTACCTCGCGTTGACACAGGGGCGCCAGCAGGGCGCCGTCAGCGGTCCGGGTACTCAGGCCTTGCCTTGGGCGGCAACCGCCGCCTCGGCTTTGGCAATGGCCTCGCTGTCGCCCAGGTAATAGTGGCGCAGCGGATTCAGACTGGCATCGAGTTCGTACACCAGCGGAATGCCGTTGGGAATGTTCAGTCCGACGATGTCCTTGTCGGCAATGTTGTCGAGGTACTTCACCAGCGCGCGTATCGAGTTGCCGTGTGCCGCCACCACAATGCGTTTGCCAGCCAGGATGGCCGGCACCATGGACTCGTTCCAGAAAGGCAGCACCCGGGCCACCGTGTCTTTCAGGCATTCGGTCAGCGGTACCTCGCCGGGCTTCAACCTGGCGTAGCGCGGGTCGTCACGTTCGCAGCGCGGGTCGTTCGGCTCCAGCGGCGGCGGCGGCGTGTCGTAGCTGCGGCGCCAGATCAGGACCTGCTCGTCGCCATATTTTTTGGCAGTCTCCGCCTTGTTCAGGCCCTGCAGGGCGCCATAGTGGCGCTCGTTGAGGCGCCAGCTGTGAACCACCGGCAACCAGGTGCGGTCCATCTCGTCGAGCGTGTGCCACAGGGTGCGCGTGGCGCGTTTGAGCACGCTGGTGTAGGCCAGGTCGAAGTCGTAACCCTCGTTCTTGAGCAGCCGGCCGGCGTTGACGGCCTGCTGCACGCCGGTGGCGGTCAGGTCCACGTCGGTCCAGCCGGTGAAGCGGTTGTCCAGGTTCCAGGTTGATTCGCCGTGGCGGATGAGCACAAGTTTGTACATGGTGTGAGGCAGCTTCGTGAAGTTGAAAAGGGGCGGGCCCCGGCAGGGTGCCCGAGGCGAAAAAAGTGTCCAGAAAGGCGGGCAAAGACTGCGGCAGGCATCCGGGAAAGCCCAGGGGAAAGCCGGCAGCGCTCCCTGCATTCTAAAATCACTCCTTAATTGCAAAACCCAAGAAGGACTTACAGTGAAATTTTTCATCGACAACTGGATGCTGATCGCCATTGCGCTGGCATCCGGCGGAATGCTGCTCTGGCCCCTGATTTCCAGCGGCATGGCAGCCGGTTCGCTCAGCGCCGCCGGCGCCGTGCAGCTGATCAACCGTGAGAAGGCCGTGGTCATCGATGTCTGTGAGGCTCCGGAATTCGCCGCGGGCCACGTTGCCGGTGCCAAAAACCTGCCGCTGGGACAATTCGAGGAAAAACTGCCCGCCACCGTGAAAAACAAGGCACTCCCCCTGATTCTGGTGTGTGCCTCCGGCGCGCGCGCCAACCGGGCGGTGGCCATCGCCAAAAAGCTCGGCTACGAGCAGGCCCAATGCCTGTCGGGCGGGCTGAAATCGTGGAAAGAGGCTAACCTTCCCATTGAGAAGGCCTGAAAACCTGCCACTGCCCATTGACCCGACCCGGAGATTTTCGATGTCCCCTGTGAAGATATACCTGACCGCCTCCTGCCCCTACTGCATTCAGGCCAAGCAATTGCTCAAGCAGCGTGGTGTGGCCGAGATCGAGGAAATACGCGTCGACCTGCAACCGGACGAGCGCCAGAAAATGATGGAAATCACCGGTCGCCGGACCGTGCCCCAGATCTTCATCGGCCAGACCCATGTGGGTGGCTGCGACGACCTGATGGCGCTGGACGGCCGTGGCGGCCTGTTGCCCCTGCTGGCCGGCTGAACGCACAGGCGGCCGCTCGCACCACCCGGGCCGCGCGCTGTCCGGGGCCGGTTATCCGAACGGGGATAATGTCCCATGCCTGTTGTCCAGCGGGCTTTCATTTTTCAAGCAATCCGAAAGACCACCATGGCCGAAGCCAACCTTGACCCCGTGTTCCAGATCCAGCGCGTTTACCTCAAGGACGTGTCCCTGGAGCAACCCAATTCTCCCGAAATCCTGCTCAACCAGGAGCAGCCTGCGGTCGATATCCAGCTCGGCGTCGAGGCGGCCCCGATCGCCGACGGCCTCTACGAAGTCAGCGTGACCGCCACGGTGCACACCAAGATCGAAGACAAGACCGTGTTCATGGTCGAGGCCAAGCAGGCCGGCATTTTTGAGATCCGCAACATGGCGGCCGAGCAGCTCAACGCGGTGCTGGGCATTGCCTGCCCGCAGATCGTGTACCCCTACCTGCGCGGCAATGTGGCCGACGTGATCCAGCGCGGCGGTTTCCCGCCCGTCAACCTGGCGGAGATCAACTTCCAGGCCATGTTCGAGCAGCAACAGGCCGCGGCAGCCTCGGCGGCCCAGGAAGCCCCGCAGATCATCGTTTAAGGACGCGGTGGTACTGGCATTGCCCCTGGCCTTTTCATTCCCATGAAAATTGCCGTCATTGGCGCCGGTGCCTGGGGCACGGCGCTGGCCATCAGCGCGGCCAATGCTGGCGGCACCTCTGCGCGGCATCAGGTCACCTTGTGGGCGCGTGACGCCGCACAGCTGGCGGCGATGCAGGCGCAGCGGATCAACACACGCTACCTGCCCGGCATCGCCTTACCCGATGCCCTGCTGCTGGCGGGCGGCTCCGATGCTTCGCTGGATGCCGTGCTGGCGCAGCAGGACCTGATCGTCATCGCCACCCCGATCGCGGCCCTGCGCGGCATGTTGCAGCGCATGCAGCAGATTCGCGTGCCGGTGGCCTGGTTGTGCAAGGGGTTTGAGGCGCCACTTCCGGCTCTTCCGGCCGTTCCATCCATCTCCTCATCCTTCAAGCCTTTTGGGCTCCTGGCCCATGAAATACGGGCGCAGGTAGCTATTAATTTGAGAGCGGGCGCGCTCAGCGGCCCGAGTTTTGCACAGGAAGTGGCGTGCGGCCAACCGACCGCGCTGGTGGCCGCCAGCGAACACGCCGAAGTGCGCGACGCGCTGGTGGCGGCCTTCCACAGCCCGACCCTGCGCATCTACGCGAACGACGACATCGTCGGCGTGGAAGTCGGCGGCGCCGTCAAGAATGTGCTGGCGATTGCGACCGGCCTGTGCGACGGGCTGAACCTCGGGCTCAATGCCCGCGCCGCGCTGGTCACGCGCGGCCTGGCCGAAATGACGCGCCTGGGCCTGGCCCTGGGGGCGCGGGCCGAAACCTTCACCGGCCTGTCGGGCCTGGGCGATCTGGTGCTGACGGCCACCGGTGACCTCAGCCGCAACCGCAAGGTCGGCCTGCTGCTGGCCCAGGGCCAGAGCCTGCAGCAGGCCGTCGCCTCGCTGGGCCATGTGGCCGAAGGGGTGTACTGCGCCCGCACGGTGGTGCAGCGGGCGCAGGGGCTTGGTGTCGAGATGCCGATTTCCGAAGCGGTGGTGGCCTTGCTGGACGGGCAGGTGAAGCCGGCTGAGGCGGTGGCGGCGCTGATGGGACGGGATCCGGCGGCCGAGCTGCGTTAGCGGCTGTTGCGGGCCCGGTTGATGGTGTTTTATGGCTCCAGCCCTTAATCGACGGGCGCAGGAAGCTATTGAATTTGTAGCAAATGTTTTCTGTGGCTTGTCCTCCCGGACTTAATCCACGATTCATGCTTGCTGTCCCCCGCGTTGTTCAAAGTGCGGTAGCTTGCCAGCAAGCCGGGGGTTGCCCGGCGGCAAGTAACTTTCTTTTGCGTCGCCAAAAGAAAGTCACCAAAGAAAAGGCGACCCGATGGTCTGGGTCCCTCCGCTCCGCTGCGGGCACCCTGCGGTGCTCACCGAAAGCGGGGTCGAGCTCGAACTCGCTGCGCTCAGACAATCGCTCGCCCTGATCCGCTTTCGGCTGCGCTCCTCGGCCCAGCCCGACGGGTGGGGGAAAATTGCGGGTTCGGGTTCGGGTGCGGGGAGACATGACGCGCAAAGCGCGTCATGTCAGCGTCGAGCGGCCGTTATGTTTGCACGCGGGAGCAGCACACGCGGCCAAATGAAGTCCCCCTCCATCGCCCAGCGGGGCGAGGGAGCAACCGTGTTCAAAGTCAAGCGCTTTTTGGTGCCCAGGGCTCACTGTTTTTCACCATGGCATTCATGATGGTGAGCAACTTGCGCATACACGCAACGATGACTACTTTGGGCGGTTTGCCCGCTTGCCTGAGTCGCGTGGCGAACACCTTCATGCCTGGATTGCAGCGCATGGCAGAAATGGTGGCCATGTACAAGACCGCTCGCACATCGGCCCGGCCGCCCCAGACGAAGCGTTTGCCATGATGCTTGCCGCTATCGTTGGCCAGCGGCGCCACACCGGCCAAGGCGGCGATCTCGCGCCGGTTGAGGGTTCCCAATTCCGGGCACTTGGCCAGCAAGGTCACGGTGGTGACGGCGCCGACACCGGGAATGCCGCGCAACAAATCATCCTTGGCACGCCACACGTCAGAGGCCCGCAAGCGCCGGCTCAGGTCGGCATCGATCTCGGCAATGCGCTTGTCCAGCCAGGCAATGTGCGCCTTCAAGCTCTTTTGCATCGGTTTGGTTCCGGCCGTATCGAGCCGCAGGGTTTCCTGCACCCGATTGGCAATCAATTGCCGGCGCCGGCTGACCATCTCGTCAAGGCTCCGGGTCTGCTCATCCTTCAGAGGCCGCGCCTGTGGCCGGATCGCCTTGGCAAAGGCTGCCAGCATGGCAGCATCGACCCGATCGGTCTTGGCCAGGCGACCGGTGGCCTTGGCAAAGTCGCGTGCCTGGCGCGGGTTGATGACGGCCACGCGAAGTCCCTGCGCTGCCAGCTCGCAGGCCAGCCGCATCTCCAGACCTCCCGTGGCTTCCATCACGATCAACGCCGGCTGCGCCGCCGTCAGGCGTTCGCAGACACTGCGGATACCTTTATCGTCGTACTCGACATGTATGACTTCAGCGCTTGAATCAATGCAAACGTCCAAAGTGGACTTGGACACATCGATACCGACAAACACCTCCACTTCAGTGTCGTTCATACCAATACCCTTCCTTGCAATATGCGGGCTTGCAGGCCCAGGCAACCGTTCGGGCTATCGCTGAAAAACGATGTGACGCTCCTTGCTCCCTCGCGGGCTTGGATATCCCCAGGGGCGGACGAGCTGCCACACCGAAACCATCATCGGCCTGTTCATTCTAGATTTCTGAACATACAAGGGGCGGGGGGAGGGAGTGGGGAGTCGCTCCTGCTGTCCAGCGCGAATCAGGAACGCAGCGTGATGCCGCAACGCAGAGGTCAGCCCTTTTGCTGCATCTTCTCAATCCGCTCGCTCATGCGCGACAGCAGGTACCACCACTCGCTGTCGTCGTCGCGATAGGTTCGCACCGCTCCGGCGCGCACCAGGATCTTGCGCAGTTCGTCGTCGTCGAAACCGCCCAGGTGTTTTTTGAGCACCTCGAAGGACCGGTCGGTGAAGCTTTTGTGGCTCAGGAAATGGCGCGCGGTTTCCTCGGCCATGAACTCGGTCCGGTACTGCTGCTGCAGCGCCTGGATCTGGTGCTTGAACTGCTGCCGGTTCACGGCAAAGGTCACCAGGCCGCCTACGAGCGTGCCCAGCAGGGTGAACAAGGGGGTCAGGAGGGTGGGGTCCATGGCGGGCTCGCGGGTGGGTGGGTCAGAGGGGCTTGCCGGATTTGGGCAGTCCGCATTATTGCGGTGAATCAAGGCCCCGGCAGGTTTCAACCTGTGCGCAGCCTGCGGCTTCCGGATGGGACTAAACTGGTCTTGGGCTCACGCGATGCCTGATTTTTTACCACCGCACTTGGGAGCATGCCATGGACACCACCAGCAAAGACAAACTGATCACCGACATGAAAGTGGTCCTCACCGACGTGGAGGATCTGCTCAAGGCCGCCACCGCCGCCACCGGCGAGACGGCGGCCGCGCTGCGTGAAAAAGCTGCGGGCAAGCTCAAGCTCGCCACCGAAAAACTGACCGGCTTGCAGGAGGCGGCGCTGCTCAAGGGCAAGGAGGCGGCCAAGGTCACGGACGAGTATGTCCATGCCAACCCGTGGAGGGCTGTCGGCATCGCCGCCGCGGCCGGTTTCCTGATCGGCCTGCTGGTCAACCGCAGGTCATGATTGCCATGGCGGGAAGCACCGGCGTGCCGGTGTGCCTGTTGTTGCCATGAACACACCCTCTCATGACCGTCCGGACGGCCCCCAGCCGCCGCGCCTGTTCGCATCGCTGCGCCAGCTGGGCCTGACGGCGCTGTCCATGGCGCACACGCGCGTGGCGCTGGCAGGCGTCGAGCTCGAGGAAGAGTTGCAGCGGCTGATCGGCCTGTTGCTGAGCCTGCTGGGCCTGCTCGTGTTCGGTCTGGTCGGCGTCCTGATGGTCACCTTGATGGTGGTGCTGGCCGTGGACCCTGCGCAGCGTGTTGCAGTGCTGGCGTTTTTTGCGGCGGTGTACCTGGGCCTGGGCGGCTGGTTCTGGTGGCGCGTGCAGCGCACGCTGGCCACGCGGCCGCCCTTCCTGCAGGCCACCTTTGCCGAAATGGCGCAGGACCGCAATGCCCTGCAAGCCGCCGCGACCAGCGCCATGCCGCAGGGCAGAGACCCCCATGGATAACGCCACCCCCCAGAGCCAGCGGGCGCTGAGAAAGCAGTTGCTGTTGATGCGCTCGGCAACGGAGCGCGCCGAACTGGTCCAGGCTCTCGGTGCGGCGCGGCAGTCGGTGACGATGTTCAAAGGCGGTATCCCGGGAGGGGTGTTCGGTAAAGGCTTGCCGCTGGCGCTGGGCCTGCTCAAGCGTGCGCCCCTGCTCACCCCGGTGTTGTCGCTGGTGCTGGCCGGCGCGCGCCGGCCGCTGCTGCGTTACGCCTTGCTCGGTGCGGGTTCGGCCCTGCTGGTGTGGAAGGGTTACCAGTGGCTGGCAGATCAGCGCCCGCCTGCGACCGGGCCGGCAGACGAGGGCGATCCACCGCCTGCCTCCTGATCTTGCGCCTGCGCGGCAGCGTGCGCGTTCACCGGGCCTTTGATGCTCCTGAATAGATAGCTGCTTGCGCTCGTGTCTATTGGGGCGGAGGCATTTTTCTCTTAAAAGAAGCGGACTGACCTCAACTCAGATTTCCAGGTTGTCAATCAGCCGCGTGGTGCCCAGTCTGGCCGCGCCCAGCACCACCAGCGGCTCCGCTGCCTCGCTGCTTCCGGGCGGCAACAGGTCGGTGCGACGGCGCACGGTCAGGTAGTCGGGGGCCCAGCCGCGCGCGCTCAGGGCCTGCATCGCCTGGGCTTCCAGGACATCGAGCGTGTCCAGACCTTGCGCCCTGGCGGCCTCGCCCAGCGCCTTCAAGGCCCTGGACAGATACACGGCTTCGGCACGCTGCGCGGCATCCAGATAGCCGTTGCGCGAGGACAGCGCCAGGCCGTCCGCGGCGCGCAGGGTTTCACCGGGGACGATCGCTATCGGCAGGGCAAACTGCTGCACCATGCGCCGGATGATCATGACCTGCTGGTAGTCTTTTTTGCCGAACAGCGCGGTGCCCCCGGACTTGCCGGCAAACACGCAGGAAAACAGCTTCATCACCACGGTGCTGACACCGACAAAAAAGCCGGGGCGGAAATGCCCTTCGAGGATGTCGGCCAGTTCGGCCGGCGGATGCACCTTGTAGGTCTGCGGCTCGGGATAGAGGTCGTGCTCCCGCGGCGCAAACAGCACATCGCAGCCGGCGGCCTGCAGTTTCTCGCAGTCGGCTTCCCAAGTGCGGGGATAGGTGTCGAAATCTTCGTGCGGCGCAAACTGCAGGCGGTTCACGAAAATGCTGGCCACCGTCACGTCGCCCAGCGGTTTGGCCTGGTTCACCAGCGCAATGTGGCCGTCGTGCAGGTTGCCCATGGTGGCCACAAAAGCCGGGTGCTGGAAAGGCGCCAGCGCGGCGCGCAGGTCGGGGATGGTGTGGACGATTTTCATGCGTGCTATGTGGGATTGCAGTTCAAAAGAGGCGAACTATACAAGCGTGGGGTTCCGAATTCAGACCAGCCGGGGCCGCGGAACCGGCTTCGCCGGGCCGCAGGCGCAGCGGCCCCCTCGGGGGGCAGCGTAGTACACGGAGTGACAAGCGTGGGGGTCATATCTTCACCAGGCGTGCAGCGCATCGACCGGAAAACGCTGCTGCTTGACCGCCTGCACATAGGCTTGCATCGCGCCCTGCACGCTGTGGGCTTCGGCCATGAAGTTGTGCACGAACTTCGGCATTTTGCCGAGGTTCATGCCCAGCATGTCGTGCAGCACCAGTACCTGGCCGGCGGTGCCCACACCGGCGCCTATGCCTATGGTCGCGCAATGGGTGAGTTCCTTTGTCAGCGCTGCGGAGAGGGCCGCCGGCACCATCTCGAGCACCAGCATGGACGCACCAGCGTCCTGCAGCGCGTGCGCCTGGCTGGTCAAGGTGGCGGCGGCCTCGTCGCCCCGGCCCTGCACCCGGTAGCCGCCCAGGGCATGCACGGTTTGCGGCGTCAGGCCCAGGTGGGCGCAGACCGGAATGCCGCGCTCGACCAGGAAATGCACGGTCTCGGTGGTCCAGCCGCCGCCTTCGAGCTTGACCATGTGGGCGCCGGCCTGCATCAACACCACGGCGCTGCGCAGTGCCTGCTCTTTCGACTCGTGGTAGCTGCCAAAAGGCAGGTCGCCAATCAGCCAGGCGGTGGCCTGGGCGCGGCGCAGGCCACGGGCCACACATTCGGTGTGGTAGCGCATGGTTTCCAGCGTCACCCCCACGGTGCTGGACAGGCCCTGGCAGACCATGCCCAGCGAATCGCCGACCAGCAGGCATTCGACGCCGGCCGCGTCGGCCACGGCGGCAAAGGTGGCGTCGTAGGCGGTCAGCATGGTGATTTTTTCGCCCTGCGCATGCATCTCGCGCAGGCGCGGCAGGCTGACGGGTTTGCGTACCGCCGGGGGCGGCGCGGCGGGCAGCGTGCCGTAGGGGCTGGTGCTGCCTGCGGCCGGTGGATGGGCGGGTGCCTGCGTCATGGTTTTGTGTCCGGTGCAGAACGTGTCATGCCCAGGCGCTCCAGCAAAGCCACATCGGCGTCGGTGTCGGGATTGCCGGTGGTCAGCAGCTTGTCGCCGTAAAAGATGGAGTTGGCACCGGCGAGGAAACACAGGGCCTGCACCGCATCACCCATTTGCTGGCGGCCGGCCGACAGGCGCACACGTGCTTTGGGCATGGTGATGCGCGCAACGGCAATCGTGCGTACGAATTCAAACGGGTCCAGATCCTCCTGATCGGCCAGCGGTGTGCCTTCGACCTTCACCAGGTTGTTGACCGGCACCGACTCGGGGTAGGGCGACAGGTTGGCCAGCTCGGCCACCAGGCCAGCGCGCTGGCGCCGGGTTTCGCCCATGCCGACGATGCCGCCGCAGCAAACCTTGACGCCGGCATCGCGCACACGTGCCAGCGTGTCGAGCCGGTCCTGGTAGTCGCGCGTGGTGATGATGTCACCGTAAAAATCAGGCGCGCTGTCGAGGTTGTGGTTGTAGTAGTCGAGGCCGGCGTTTTGCAGTGTTTGCGCATGGCCGTCTTCCAGCATGCCCAGCGTCGCGCAGGTTTCCAGCCCGAGGGCCTTGACCGTGCGCACCAGCTCGGCCACTTTTTCAATGTCGCGGTCTTTGGGCGCGCGCCAGGCCGCACCCATGCAAAAGCGCGTGGCACCGGCATCCTTGGCGCGTTGCGCCGCCAGCTTTACCTCATGCGGCTCCATCAGTTTGGTGGCCTCCACGCCGGTGTCGAAGCGTGCCGCCTGCGGGCAGTAGTTGCAGTCTTCCGGGCAGCCACCTGTCTTGACCGACAGCAGTGTGGCAAATTCAATGCGCGTTGGATCAAAGTTTTCACGGTGCACGGTTTGTGCCTGGTGCATCAGCTCGGGAAAAGGCAGGTCGAACAGTGCTTCGATGGCATCCACGCTCCAGCGGGCCTCGGAGCTGGCCGGGACGCTCTGGCGCGGGCGATGCAGGGTGACGGGTTGTTCAAAAACGCTGGACATGTCGTGGCTCCTGGAGGTGAGAGTCGTTTGACCCCGGGTTTGATCGGGAGGGTGGTGCGGCCGGATCAGATGCCTTGTACTGCAATGGTGGAGCGCTCTTCCCGGATGCGGTTGGCGCTGTCGACAAACACCAGTTTAGGCTGGAAGCTGGCCACCTGGTCTGCCGGCAACTGGCCAAAAGCTGCAATGATGATCAGGTCACCGACGGCGGCCTGGCGCGCTGCCGAACCGTTGACGGAAATAGTGCCGCTGCCGCGCTGGGCGCGCATCGCGTAGGTCACAAAACGCGCGCCGTTGTTGATGTTCCAGATGTGGATCTGTTCGAACTCGGCAATGCCCGAGGCTTCCAGCAAGTCGTCGTCGATGGCACAGGAACCCTCGTAATGCAGTTCGCACTGGGTGACGGTGGCGCGGTGGATTTTTCCGGCGAGAAGGGTACGTTGCATGGAGTCTCAAGCCCTTAAACCGTGGGTGAAGGCGTGAGTGAAAGTGTGGGTTTGGGAAACAGGGGCGCCGTGACGGGGGGACTCGCCCGGCCACGCAGCACGGCCTCCTGCAACTGTGCGATGGCCGTTTCCGGTGAGGCCGCTGCGGTGATGGCACTGATCACCGCCACACCGGCGGCGCCGGCCCGCGCGGCCTGTTCGGTCCGCGCCACGTCCATGCCGGCAATGCCGACGACCGGCAGGGGCAGCAGGGCGCACCAGTAGGCCAGGTTGTTGTTGCCCTGCGGTATCCAGGGCATGGCCTTGGCCTGGGTGGGGTGAATCGGCCCGCAGGCGATGTAGCTGGGCCGCAGTGCCCAGGCGCGGCAGACTTCCCAGTAAGCATGGGTGCTGATGCCCAGCCGCAAGCCGGCTTGTTTGATCGCAGCCAGGTCGGCCACGTGCAGGTCTTCCTGCCCCAGGTGCACGCCGTACGCGCCTTCCTCGATGGCGAGCTGCCAGTGGTCGTTGATAAAAAGCTGGGCGCCGGCTGCGGTGGCTGCGCGAATGCTTTGGCGAATTTCCTTGCGCACCATCGCGCGGTGTTGCTCACCTTCCGCGTCCTTGATGCGCAGCTGAACCGTGCGCACGCCGGCAGCAACGACGCGGGTTACCCAGGCGGCGCTGTCGACCACGGCATACAGTCCCAGGTCCGGGTCGCTGAGTGCGGCAAACCCGCTGACGGTCGTGGGCCGGGGCAGGCTGAAGTGCGGCAGGTTGCTGCTAAGCCCTGCAAAATCAGGACGCGGCTGCAACAGGCCTGTCAGGGCCTGTTGTCGCAGTGCATCTGCTGTCGCCATGCGTGCCAGGATGATGGCTTCCATCGCGACGAAACCCTGTGCCAGGGCCGCGGCCGCGCTGGCGGTGAACACGGCGTCGGCACCGGGGACGGTGAGCGGCGGCGCGGCACCGTCCGGCAGCTCAAGCCAGCCGCTGGCCTGCGGCGTGTCGGCATAGTCGGCTTCGTCGCCGGTGATCACGACCGCCTCGCTAACGGCGGCGCGCAAACGGGCTGCGGCCTGTGTCACGGCCTCGGGGTTGTTCAGTGCAGCCGTGCCGAGCAAGGTGGCGGCTTCCCTGCGATCCAGGCAGAGCAGGGCGGGACGCGGGAGGTCCCGCGCGCTGCCGGCCAGCAGCGCTTGTATGTCCTTCGCGTTGCCGGCAAAGGTCCAGACCGACGGGGTGTTGGCGGCGCTCACAGGATGAAGGGCCGGCCTGTCACCGGTGTGGAAGCGACCGCCATGTCCTGCTGGGCCATGATGCCGGCCTTGTAGGCCAGGCGCCCGGACTCGATGCCGAGCTTGAAGGCGCGTGCCATCTGCACCGGGTCGCGCGCATGGGCCACGGCCGAGTTGAGCAGCACGGCGTCGTAGCCGAGTTCCATGGCCTGCACCGCGTCGGCTGGCGAGCCGATGCCGGCATCCACGATCAGCGGCACACCGGGCAGGCGGGCGCGCAACGTGCGCAGCGCGTAGGGGTTGACCAGACCCTGGCCCGAGCCAATGGGTGCGCCCCAGGGCATCAGGATACGGCAGCCGGCGTCGAGCAGGCGCTGGCAGCTGACGAGGTCGTCGGTGCAGTAGGGGAACACTTCAAAACCATCGCGCACCAGTTCAGTTGCCGCCGTCACCAGTTCAAACGGGTCGGGCTGCAGCGTGTGTTCGTCGCCGACCACTTCGAGCTTGATCCAGTGGGTGCCGAACAGCTCGCGTGCCATCTGCGACAGGGTGATGGCTTCGCGTGCGCTGCGGCAGCCGGCGGTGTTGGGCAGCAGGCGGGCACCACTGGCCCGGATCATCTTATAAAAATCGTTTTGTGTGCCCGCGCCGCCGGCCGCCATCTGGCGCTTGAGGCCGACGGTCACGACCTCGGCGCCGGAGGCGGCAATCGCGTCCTGCAGGACCTGCGGTGAGGGGTAGCTGGCGGTGCCGAGGAAAAAGCGGCTGTTCAGTTCTGTATCTGCAATGCGAAATGTCATGGCGTGGCTAGCCTCCCGTGATGGCTTGAAAGGTAAAAACGGCGTCGCCGTCTGCGAGTACGGTGCGGGCGCGCGCGTCGCGCGCCACAAACTCGCCGTTGACGGCGCTGGCGAACGATGCCGCGGGCTGGCCGCCGGCCGCCAGGGCATCGGCCAGCGTGCTGCCTGCGGGCAGCTCACGGGTTTCGCCGTTCAGGGTGATGGTGATGGATGTCATGCCAGGTCCTTGAGCGTTTGTTCGACCAGCGCCGGCGCAATCAGCCAGCCGTGGCGGAACAGGCCGTTGATGCGGACCAGCCCGGGGCTTTGGTCGACGCGTGGCAGATTGTCGGGCAGGGCAGGGCGCAAATTCGTTTCGGTATGAACAATACGCGCTTCAGCCAGTTCCGGAATGATGCTGTGCGCCGCAGCCAGCAGTTCGACCGTGCTGCGCAGCGAGATCGGCGAGCGGTCCTCGCTTTCGATTTCGCTGGCGCCGACGACGATGTGGCCGCCTTCACGCGGCACCAGGTAGACCCGGTGCCGCGGGTGCAGCAGGCGCACCGGCCGCTGCAGTGCCACGCCGGGCGCATGCAGCCAGATGATTTCTCCGCGCACGCCGCGGACCTGCGGCGTGAAGCCGTCGTTGGGTGCAACGCCGGCCGGGTCGGGGCGCGCCCCGGTGCCGCGCACATCGAACACGCAGTCGAACCGGCTGACCCCTTGCGGTGTGTGGATCTCGCCGGCCTGCAGCTGGCTTGCGGCCACGCCCCAGTGCCAGCGCGCACCCGCCGCTGTGGCGGCATGGGCCAGGGCCTCCATGGCCTGCACGGTATGGATCTGTCCCTCATGCGGCAGCAGCCAGGCGTGCGCCACGCCGTGGACGTCGGGTTCAAGCTCTCGCAGTGCTGCAGCGTCGAGCCGCTGCGGCGCGTGACCGGCCGGCGCCTTGTGCTGCAGCAGGTCCACCACGCGGTGCGCCGCGCCTTCGTCGCCGCGGTGTGCCAGCAGCAGGCTGCCGCGCCGGTGCAGTTCCACCGGCACGCCCAGGTCAGCCACGATGGCCGGCCACAGATCCAGCGAACGCAAGCCGAGCGCGAACACGTGTTCGTCGGCCGCCTCCAGTTCGGCCGTGGGGCTGAGCATGCCGGCGGCGGTCCAGCCTGCCGCATAGGGCGCCGTGCCCGGGCCGAAGACGGGCGCCTGTGGGCCGGGCGCAGGGTCAAAGACCTCGACCGAATGGCCGGCCCGGCTCAGTTCGAAGGCCAGCAGCCGCCCGAGCAGGCCTGCGCCTGCGATGCCGATGTGCATGATGATGTCCGCCTTTTTTGCGTGCGCCCAGACGCTCAGAGTTTCTGGATGGGGATGTAGATTTCGCTGCCGCCCTCGCGGAACTCGGCCGATTTTGCCTGCATTCCCTGGTCCAGCGCCGCGTTTTCCGCAATACCTTGTTGTGCCGCAAACTCGCGCACTTCCTGGCTGATTTTCATCGAACAGAACTTCGGTCCGCACATGGAGCAGAAGTGGGCGACCTTGCTCACTTCCTTGGGCAGGGTTTCGTCGTGGAATTCGCGCGCGGTGTCCGGGTCCAGCGACAGGTTGAACTGGTCGTGCCAGCGGAACTCGAAACGCGCCTTCGACAGCGCCTCGTCCCGCGCGCGGGAGGCGGGGTGGCCCTTGGCCACGTCGGCGGCGTGCGCGGCGATCTTGTAGGCAATGATGCCCTGCTTCACATCGTTGCGGTCCGGCAGGCCCAGGTGTTCCTTGGGCGTGACGTAACACAGCATGGCGGTGCCGAACCAGCCGATCATGGCCGCGCCGATGGCGCTCGAGATGTGGTCGTATCCAGGCGCGATGTCGATGGTCAGCGGGCCCAGGGTGTAAAACGGCGCCTCGTGGCAATGCTTGAGTTGCTCGTCCATGTTGGCCTGGATCATGTGCATGGGCACATGGCCGGGCCCTTCGATCATGGTCTGCACATCGTGCTTCCAGGCGATTTTTGTCAGCTCGCCCAGCGTGCGCAGTTCGGCAAACTGCGCCTCGTCGTTGGCGTCGGCGCCCGAGCCGGGTCGCAGGCCGTCGCCCAGCGAAAAACTCACGTCGTAGGCCTTCATGATTTCGCAGATCTCCTCGAAATGCGTGTATAGGAAGTTTTCCTTGTGGTGCGACATGCACCACTTGGCCAGGATGGAGCCGCCGCGCGAGACGATGCCGGTGCGGCGATGGGCCGTCATCGGGATGAAAGGCAGGCGCACCCCGGCGTGGATGGTGAAGTAGTCCACGCCTTGCTCGGCCTGCTCGATCAGCGTGTCGCGATAAATCTCCCAGCTCAGGTCTTCAGCGACGCCGCCGACTTTTTCGAGGGCCTGGTAAATTGGTACCGTGCCGATGGGTACCGGCGAGTTGCGGATGATCCAGTCACGTGTGGTGTGAATGTTTTTTCCAGTGGACAGGTCCATCACGTTGTCCGCGCCCCAGCGGATGGCCCAGACCAGTTTTTCCACCTCTTCCTCGATGCTCGAAGTGACGGCCGAGTTGCCGATGTTGGCGTTGATCTTCACCAGGAAATTGCGCCCGATGATCATGGGCTCAACCTCCGGGTGGTTGATGTTGGCGGGAATAATGGCGCGGCCACGCGCCACCTCGTCACGCACGAACTCGGGCGTGACGAAGGCGGGCAGTTGCGCGCCCATGGGGTTGCCACGCACGCGGGCTGCGCGTTCGGCATCGCCCAGGTACTCGGCCATCCATTCGCGTTTGGTGTTTTCGCGCAGCGCGATGTACTCCATTTCGGGTGTGATGATGCAGCGGCGCGCGTAGTGCATCTGGGTGACGTTGGCGCCGGCTTTGGCGCGCCGCGGCGTGCGCTGCAGCCCGGCGGCCTGGGCGCGCAGGGCCGCGATGCGTTGCGCCTCCGGGTCCGAGGCATCCGTGCGATCCTCCCGCCGGGTGCCATCGTCCACGGCTTGCGCGGTCCGGCCGGTGTAGTTCTCGGTGTCACCCCGTGCCTCGATCCACGGCGTGCGCAGCGCGTCCAGCCCGCGGCGCACGTCGATGTCGGCGGCCGGGTCGGTATAGGGACCGGAGGTGTCGTAGAGCGTGGCGGATTCGCCGTTGCTCAAGTTGACTTCGCGCATGGGTACGCGAATGCCGGCATGGAGTTGGCCAGGCACGTGGATCTTGCGCGAGGCGGGGAAAGGCTCACGGGTGAGGGACAGCAACTGGGCGAATGGGTCGGGGGCGTTCATCGGGGCATTCCTTGGCGTGCGTTGCGGCACAAAATGCTCCGAAGGTGTGGCCAGCACCAGCGCTGTGGTGTTGGTCGTTGACTGGGCCGGGGACCGGTGGCAGTCAGCTCTTCTTACGTCGGTACGAACCGATTCAAGTTCACGGGTTTGGGTTGGCCATCTCAGCGACCCGACCACCATGGTCGGGCTGCACCCCGGAGCGAGTCCATTCTAGTGCACTGGGCAGCGACATGCGGGATGACAGTGATCGCCCGGGGGCCTATTTCCGGATGGCGGCCGACGAATCCGTCGGGGTGGCTGCCTGCTGCCTGGCCACCTGAAGGGAGCGTTCATGGACGTCGTAGGAGCCGAAGACTTCACGGGCTGAGCGGGTCTCCGGCAGGATGTAGACGACGCCGTTTGTTCCTGTAAAGGCCGGACTGACCAGCTTGTCGTAGAACCTCACCGGCACATTGATGCAGCCGTAGGAAATCCGGTTGTCATCCGATGCTGGGCTGTCCAGTCGCTGTGCCCGCCGCTCACCGGGCGTACCCTTGACGACCCGATGCAGCGAGATGGCCGTGTCGTAGTCCACCCAGAGCATTTCCTGGCCATGGATATCGCGAGCGAGGGACGAGACAAACCGCCCGGCGGGTGTCGTCCGCTCCTCGGGGCGAATGGTGGACATCTTGCGTTCGCCAATGCCAGGCACGGAGTCGTCGCCACGAGCCAGACCGAGCAGCGCTGAAGCCGAGCCCTGCAAGCGGCCGGCGGCATCGAACATCAGCACCCTGGCATGGACTTTGTCCACAATCATGAAGGGCATGCCCTGGTTGTCGGCGGAATCGACGACCCAGTCAGCGATGTGGATGGCCTCAGGGGACGCGCGCTCCTGTCCGAAGTAGGCGCGCCTGGGAGGACTGTGGACCGGGGCCCGAGCCGGAGCGCTGGCCATGGCTGCGTCGGCTGATATTCCGGAGACCGGGGCGGGACCGGACCGTTGCCCCAGCTCGCCGCCGGCAAAGGCCGGGGCATACGCAAGGCTTGTGAACAGCAGGGTCAGGCAAAGTCCGGCCCGCCTCAAACCGGATGGGCTGCATGTCTGCACTATTTTCTGCATCGGATAGTCTTGCACCGGCATGCCGAAAACCTGTGTGCAAGCTTTACGCACCGAATGTGCGGCGGTCAGTTACGCGCTGGCCGGGGCGCATAACGTGGTGCGATATAAGGCGGAGGAGGGGCGAACGGTATCACCGTGGGCGTTGCCACCTCTTCTTCCTTGGTGACGAAAAACACATCGCCAGCGTCAGACATGTAGGTTGGCATCAGCCCCGACCGATACGACGCCAAAGTGGCGAGTGCTGGCATGGCCAGTTCAATATAGGGTAGATTGACACTGCCATCCGGGTTGAAACCGAAAACCGCCGGTCTGATGGTGCCGGTGGTTTTCTGGACGATGGTTCCACAGCAATTGGACGCGAGGGCGAATTGGCTGGCATTGGGACCCCCGAGGGTATAGCCGGTTAAGGTGACGGTCTTGTTCGTTCCTGCGGTCGCGTTGTCGAAGGTGGCGGTGGCGCCGGGGCCGGCAATCAGGCTCACGCCGGCTGGGTTGCCTTTCAGTGTGGTGAGGACCGCCGCGATGGTACCGTCGAAGTTCTTGGTGACTTCGGGAAAGACCAGCATGCGTTGCGTCAGTGTTGCACCCGCGGTCAGTGTGAATTTGGTCGAATAGTCCGTTGGCGTGGTGTAGGACACGGGGTTGTAGGTGACGACGACCGGCGCATTGGTGACGGCCGCCAGTGGCGCGAGTGGCGCGAAGATCACCGTGCCGCCCGCGACACCGGGGCCTGTGCCGTCCGTGTCCGCGCTGATGGTCAGGCCACGGGGCAAGCCCAGGCTGCGGGTGGTGTCCAGCGTGCCGTTGGTCACCGTGATTTTGCTGCTGACGTTGACATCGTTGGCGGCACACATCATGAGGTTGCCGTCTGTGGTGGTGACGGCGGCATTCAGGTTGACGTTGCGTCCGGCGGCCAGCAGGATGCTTCCGTTGGTGGTCGTCAGGGCGGCGTTCACGTTGATATCGCGTCCGCAGCAGACTGAAAAGTTTCCGTTGGTGGCCGTCACGGCCGCATTGATATTGGTGTCCCGGTCAGCAGTCAGGGTGAGGGTCGTCGGGGCGCCGGCGGCTGTCCAGGTGATCGCGTCGTTGACAAAAATATCACCGTTGCCTGGGCCAGCGGCTGTGGTGATGTTGATGCTGTTGTTCACCAGCTGGGCCGAGAGTGTGGCGCCAGAGATGTTGCCGCCAGCGCCGATGATGAAGTCCTGGGGATCGATCAGCCAGGTGCCCATCAGGCCTTGAGGCGCGGCGGTGGTGACGCGCACATCGTCTTTGATATTGACGTGCGCCGCCGAGGTCTCAATAAAGCCGCCGTTGCCGCCGTTCGGTGCGCTGGCATCCAGCGTGCCGCTTACATTCATGGTGCCGCTCTGCATGTCGCCCAGCAGCAGGATGGTGCCGTTGCGGTTTCCAATGGTTTGCGCCTGGATCACACCGGTGTTGTTGACCGCGGTTTGCAGCAGGTTGCCGGCCGCCTGGGCCGTCAGCAGCACGCGGCCGCCATCGGCGCGAATCAGGCCGCCGTTTGCAACCAGTGCGTTGACAGCACCTTGAGCCACCGAAATATTGAGCAGGCCGTCGCCGGCCACGTCCATGGTGACAGCGTTGCCGGCGGCAAGTACCACCGAACCCAGTCGGGCGGAAATGACGCCCTGGTTGCTGACGGTTTTGCCCATCAGTGCCACGTAACCGCCGTCGGCCGCGGTGATGTTGCCCTGGTTGACGACCGAGCCGCTTCCCGCGTCGGTGAAGGCGTAGTCGCCGGCCATGAACCTGGCGTCGCTAAGACTCATGGTGGACGCGACCAGCCCGCCGACATTGACTTGGGCGCCGCTGCCGAACAGGACGCCGTTCGGATTGAGCAGAAAGACCCTGCCGTTGGCCGAGAGGTTGCCCATGATGTTGGACGGATCGGCGCCCAGCACCCGGTTCAGGGCCACCGACGTGGTGCCGGGTTGCACGAACTGCACCGACTGGCCGGCGGCAATGCCGAAGCTCTGCCAGTTGATCACCGCGTTGGCGGTGGACTGCGTGATGGTCGTGGAGGACGCGCCGCTGGTGATGCTGGCGCCGCCGGCCGCCACCACACCGCCTGTGGGCAGCGCGTAGGCAGAGGCGCCCAAGCCGAGCATCAGGCAGGCTGACAGGGCCTTGACGGCGAAGCTCGCGGCGCTGGGGCGCCCCGTCGTGGACGAGGATTTTTTCTTGCCTGCGCCGCCGGCGTTTTCAGACACGGCGACGAAGGCGCCTGAGCTGTCGCTCCAGATGGATTGGTAAATGCGGTTCATGGGTGATTCCTTGTGTGCTGTCGTGTTGGCGCAGAGGCGGGCAAATGTCAGAAATACTTGATGGCCTGGATCCAGAACCGGCCTGACTTGTCTGGGGCGGAGAGCGCCGGCTCGTTGCCGAGCTTGCGGGCGTAGTACGTCCTCACCAGGAAGTTGCCAGGTTCGCCCCAGCTGGCGCCCACGCCGTAAGCACCGAGGTTTCTGTGGTTATTCCCGGTGAACCAGGGGTTTTTGTGAATCGTGACACTGCCGGCATCGACGAAGCCGATCAGGTGAACCTGGCCTGGCACGCGGTCAGAAAGCTTGCCCAGCAGCAGCCGGGCTTCGAGGTTGACCAGGTAGCCTTCGTCGCCGGAGGCTTCACCCTGGGGATAGGCGCGCACACCGGTCATGCCCCCCAGGTCCATCTTCTCCGAGGAATCAAGATTTTTCGAGGCGACCTGCCCGCTGATGGACCCATACAGCGACACGAGGTTGGTGACTCGCTGAAGCCGCGTGGCGGTGAAGCCGAGCTTGTTGTAGGAACCGTTGGTTCTGGCGCTCGCCGCGTCGGCGGCCAGCGCCGACGGCGTTTGTATGTCGAGGTTGCCGATCGACCAGGTCAGCGAATAAGCGCTGATGCCGCCGCCGCCCAGATTGTCGCGGTGATCGCCATAAAGACTGGCCATCAGCACATCCGCTTTCCTGTCGGTGACCGATGGGGGGATGGTGCTGTCGATCCTGTCCTGGAAAGTCCGGGCTTCGTACGCGAGCTGGGTGTACAGGTTGTTGTTGCGCGAACGGATCAGCGGACGGATCGCGTAGACGCTGGCGATCTCTGCCGTGCCGTTGGCCTGCAGGGGAGCGAATTCCTCGCCCAGTTCGTACTCCAGCCGGCTGTAAGCGACGCCCACGGTTGTTTTGCCGAAGGGCACCTGATAGGACGCACGACCGTAGTTGAGCCCCGAGCCGGAAGTGACGGCGCGAACGCTGGCCTGGTCGCCCAGCCCCAGCGGATTGTTGAGATTGACGGTCGCCCCGACGCGGTACTCGCCGGTATAGCGGTTGCCGGCGTTGTCGGCATCTATGCTGCCGCTCACGCGTTTGCCCGGTGTGACGTCAACGATGAGGTCGGAAGTGCCCGGCGTGGCGCCCGGCACCAGCGTCGATTTGACATTCACGCCCGGCGTGTCCGAGAGCAGCAACAGGCGGCTCTCCAGTGGATCATTGAGGATGGGGTCGCCGCTGTTCAGGCCGTCAAGCAGTCGGTAGGCCTGATCGTCGGAAAGCGTGCTCTGGTTGCGCAGGATGATCTTGCCGTATTGACCTTCGCTGACCTCGATGGTGACGGTGTTGTCCGTTATTTGCTGCGCGGGCAGGTAAGCCCGGGCCACAAAATAACCATTTTTTGCATAGTGGGTCGTGATCTTCGACGCCATGGCACGCAGATCGGTGAGTGTCAGCTCGGTTCCCGGGGTAAAGCCCGTGATCGCGATCAGCTCGGCTTCGGTATAGGCTTTGGCGCCGGTGACGCGCAGGCTGCGGACCATGATTTTTGCCTCATCGGCAGTGGAGGCGACGGGCGGGGTCCCTCGTTCAATGCGGATTTCCGGCGGTGCTTTTTGCGGCACCGGGGCCGCAGGAATCTGCTGCAACTGGCTGCCCGCCGTGGGAGGCTGTTGGGCCAGAAGGCTTTGGCTGAGCACCAGGAGTGCAAACGGCACCAAGCCCTTGTTCAGAGGAAAACGCCAGGAACCGGAGCCCCGGGGAGCGGTGGACAAAGGGGTGTTGGTGCCCCGGTGGGGGCGGTGAGTCTGGTGCATGGTGCTTGGCCTTGAAGTGCCAAGTCATCATGAGCGTCCATTTTGTTAAAAAATGTAGGCGGGCAGGCCGGAAAACTGTAAGAAGTTATTAATTTGATAAATAACAACAACTCATTAAATAGTTAATAGTATTTATATTTTGTAATATGACATGTGGGTCAAGGACCTTCGCCGGCCGTCAGGCCCGGTCCAGGCCGGCGGCCAGAGGGACCCGGTGCTTGTCCGTTGAAGTGTGCGCCTGGGGCGGACGGGAGAAACCCGCCGCATGCAGCGGGAGCAGTCACCCGCGCAGCCTTTTCTGCCTGCACCGCCGGCAATACCTGCCGTTCAGGCCGGCGTGTAGGCCAGGCGCACGTAGATCGGTGCGTAGGCCTCGGCCTGGGTCACGTCGATCAGGCCTTCCTTGGAGAGTTCGAGCAGGGCGATGAAGGTGACCACCAGCACCGGCATGCCGCGGGCCGTTTCAAACAGGTGCTCGAACTCGACGAACTTCTGGCCCTGCAGCTTGCGCAGCACGATGCTCATGTGTTCGCGCACCGAGAGTTCCTCGCGGGAGATCACGTGGTGCTGGACCAGCCTGGCGCGTTTGACGATGTCGCGCCAGGCTTCCTGCAGGTCGACCACGCTGACATCGGGGAAACGCGGCTGCAGCGCCTGTTCCACATAGACCTGGGCGCGCAGGAAGTCGCGGCCGAATTGCGGGATGTCGTTGAGTTTGTGGGCCGCCAGCTTGATCTGCTCGTATTCCAGCAGGCGGCGCACCAGTTCGGCGCGCGGGTCTTCCGGCTCCTGGCCGTCGGCGACCTTTTTCGGCGGCAGCAGCATGCGCGACTTGATCTCGATCAGCATCGCGGCCATCAGCAGGTACTCGGCGGCCAGTTCCAGGTTGGTGGCGCGGATTTCGTCGACATACACCAGGTACTGGCGCGTCACCGCCGCCATCGGGATGTCGAGGATGTTGAAGTTCTGCTTGCGGATCAGGTACAGCAACAGGTCCAGCGGGCCCTCGAAGGCTTCCAGAAACACCTGCAGCGCGTCCGGCGGGATGTACAGGTCCTGCGGCATCGCGAACAGCGGCTCGCCGTACAGGCGGGCCAGTGCGACCTGGTCGATCACCGCGGGCATGCCGGCCAGCGCCAGCGCGTCGGGGGGCGATCCCGGCTCGGAAGGTGTGGGCGGCAGTTCGGTGATCGTGGACATGGGGTGGGGCCGTGGCGTCAGTAACTATGAAAACAATAGCTGCTGGCGCATATCCAGCAAGGGCTGGAGGCCTTTTTTATTGTTGATCTCAGGCCGGTTCGCTGTTCGGGTGGCCGCTGGTGCCATACACATAGGGCTGCTGCGGCACGCGTGCGTCCTGGTAGTCGGCCTGCTCGGAACGGTCCAGCTTCTTGTCCCACCAGATCGCGCGTCCCGCGCGTTGCTCGGCCTCCAGCGTGGGTTTTTTCGCCTTGAGTTCCTCAATGAACTGGGTCGCTTCCGAGCTGTAGTGGGGGCGGGCGAAGATGGACATGGGGCTAAACTGCCTGAAGTGTTGAATTGGCTGATTTTACCGGGGACCACCATGCGCCTGCCTTTTTTCGTTTTCCGGGCAGACCGCGCAGCGGCGGGCCGGGTGCACACAAGGACCTGGGCTCTCATGGGACTGCTGTCGGTATTGCTGGGGATGGTGGGTTGCGACCCGCAGCGCATCGCCGAACTCGAGGAAGGTGTGGCGACCGAAGCCGATGTGCGCGCCCGCTTCGGTGAGCCCGAAAAAATCTGGGAAGCCGCCGACCTGGCCGGCAACCCCTTTCCCGGCGTGGCCGCCCAGCCCGGTGCGCGCACGCTGGAATACAACCGCCAGCCCGAAGGCCAGGTCAACTACATGATCACCATCGGTCCGGACGGCAGGATGAGCGCCTTGCGCCAGGTCCTGACACCGCAGAATTTCGCGCTGGTCCTGCCTGGCATGCCGATGGAGCAGGTGCGAAAGATGCTGGGCAAACCGATGCGGGTCACGCCGTATGCCCTGCAGCAGGAAACCCACTACGACTGGCGTTACCTGTCGCCGCCAGGCACGCCGAGAATTTTCACCGTGGTGTTCGACCGGGATCTGCGCGTCGTGCGCACCGCCTCGGTCGATGCCGAGGTGACGGGCCCCAGCGGCCCCAGCCGCTGAAATCAGGTGTCAAAAAGGGCTGCGGCCATTATGGGATATGCGTGGACAGCTATCATTTTCATAGTTCTTCCACCTTCGCCAGAAAACCCGCACGTGCCATGACCGCGCGCGGCTGGGCGTTCAGGCCGGAGATCACCAGCCGGCCGCCGCGCAGCACAATGGCCTTGTGCAGCTGACCCAGCACATCCAGCCCGGAGGCGTCGAGCGACTGCAGCGACTGGGCATCCAGGCGCACCAGCAGGCCCTGCGGTGCGCTTTCAACCACCGACAGCACCGGGTCGATCTTGGCGACCGCGCCGAAAAACAGCGAACCATAGAGCTGGAAGTGGATGCTGTCGTCGGTGCGTCCGGTCTCCACCACCTGGAACAGACTGCTCATGCGCTGCACAAACAGCACGCAGGCCAGCAGCATACCGACCTGCAGCGCGACCGTGAGGTCAAACACCACGGTCAGGAAGAAAGTGCCCAGCATCAGCAGCCGGTAGTGGTTGCTGTACTGGTGCAGGTGCGCAAACTCGCGCCACTCGCCCATGTTCCAGGCCACATGCAGCAACAGGCCCGCCAGCACGGCCAGCGGCACATGCACGGCCAGCGGCGCGGCGATCAGCACCACCCCCACCAACATGAGTGAATGCACCAGGCCGGCGACCGGGGAGGTCGCGCCCGCGCGCAGGTTGGTCACGGTGCGGGCGATCGTGCCGGTGGCCGGCATGCCGCCGAAAAAGGGCACGACAAAATTGGCCACGCCCTGGGCCATCAGTTCCTGGTTGGGGTCATGTTTGGGCAGGCCGGACATCTGGTCGGCGACACGTGCGCACAGCAGCGACTCCACCGCGCCCAGCACGGCGATGGTCAGCGTGGGCGGCAGCAGCAGCCGCACTGTATCCCAGGAAAAATCGGGAAGTGCAAAGGCCGGCAGCGAGCGTGGGATACCGCCAAAACGCGAGCCTATGGTTTCCACCGGCAGACCCAGCAGCCAGGCAAAGGCCGTCAGCGTGATCAGCGCCACCACCGGTCCCGGCACGCGGGACACCACCCGGGTGGCACCTACCAGTTGCAGGCCCTCGACCACCTGTACCCGCTTGATCAGGCGCGCGGCGAGGCCATTGCCAGCGCCGGGGCGGGGGACAAACAGTTTGGGCCAGAGCACCAGGCCCAGAAAGCAGGCCACACCCAGACCCAGGGCACTGGCGTTGAAGGAGTCGATGTTTGTGGCCAGGGCCTTGATCTGCGAGAAAAAGTCGGCCGGCATTTTGGCAATCTGCAAGCCCAGCAGATCCTTGAGCTGCGACAGCGCAATCAGCACGGCAATGCCGTTGGTAAAACCGACCACAATGCTGACCGGAACGTAGCGCACCAGGGTGCCCATCTTGAGAAACCCGAGCAGGAACAGCAGCACGCCGGCGCAGGCGGTGGCAATCAGGAGGTTGGGCAGGCCGTATTGCTCGACGATGCCGTAGACGATCACGATGAAGGCACCCGCCGGCCCGCCAATCTGCACGGCCGAGCCGCCCAGCAGGGCGATCAGCCCGCCGGCAATGATGGCGGTCCAGATGCCGGCCTGCGGCGACAGCCCCGATGCAATCGCAAAGGCCATGGCCAGCGGCAGGGCCACAATGCCGACGGTCATGCCCGCACCCAGGTCCTTGCTGAAACGCTCGCGCGTGTAGCCGCGCAGCGCCGACAGGATGCGGGGGCGAAACGGCGCGAGGTAGGCGGGCAAGTTCATGAGAAGACTCCAGAATGACACATCGGCCGGGTCATCCTCCAACTGTGGGATGGTCAGACCGGGAGTCCCTTGCTAAAGTGGGACACGTCTTTTCTTATTTCAAATACCTGCGGTTGCTCATCTTAAGCCGCTCACGCACGCTCCATGCCACTTTGCCTCCGCCGTTGGTGTTTGTCATGTCGGGCCACGGGCCGTCCCGGCCGGGCACTGTTCGCCTTTGTTGCCTTTGTACTGGCGGCATGTTGGCTGTCGGCCAGTTCGTTGACACTGGCGCAGAGCGGGTCGGCCCCGGCGTCCGGATGGCTGGGCCGGCAAGGCGACGCGCTGGTCCTGGTGGATACAGCGGGTCAGCAGACGCTGGCGCAGGTTCAGCAGCGTTTTGCGGGCGGCGAGGCCACACCGGCCCGCGCAGACCGCATCATGCCGTCGGGCGGCACCGCTGCCCTGTGGTACCAGCTGGCACTGCCCGCCGTCAGTGAGCCGACCCCGCTGGTGCTGGCGCTGCCGCACCCCGGCATGAACCGCGTGGATCTGTACCGGCCCGCAGCCGACGGTAGCTGGCATGCCCTGCGGTCGGGCGATTCGATCCCGGTGTCGCAGTGGCCCTTGCCTTACCTGCATCCGGCGTTCGAGCTGGTGCAGCAGCCGGGGGAAGCCCGGCCCAGCTACCTGCGGGTACAGCACAGCCACCCCATCAGCGTGCGCTGGACGGTGTGGTCTGCGCGCGATTTCCAGGCGTCCAGCAAGCGCTGGCATTTCCTGCTGGGCGCCTATGCCGGGCTGGTGGCACTGGTGCTGGTGATCTGCGCCGTCAACGCCTATTTCTGGCGCGACTCCATTCATTTTTATTACGCAGCCTATGTGGCGGTGATCGCCTTGGGCCAGCTCTCGCTCACGGGCCTGGCCGGCGAGTATTTCTGGCCGGACAACCCCTGGTGGAATGACGTGGCGTCCAATGTGCTGCCCGTGACGGGCGCGGCGTTGGGCCATCTCTTCATGCGGGCTCTGGTGGTCGGGCGCGGCGCCCTCTGGGTCACCCGCCTGATGCTGACCATGGCAGGCGTGGGTGCCATGCTGGCGCTGGGTTTCCTGTTTGTCGGACGCAACCCGTTTTTTGCGATCTCCGGCCCCTACTACCTGGCCAGTTTCGTGATTTATCTCGGTGTGGCGCTGTGGTACGCCTGGCGTATTCCGCGGGTCGGCCTGTGGGTGCTGGCCGGCGTGCTGGCGGTGCTGGCCGGCGCCGTGTTCCCGGTCCTGCGCAACATGCAACTGGTGCCCGTGTCTTTCATGACGCAATATGGCGCGCAGCTGGGCGTGGCGCTGGAGATCCCCCTGCTGCTGATTGCCTTGTACGTGCGCACCCGGGAACGGCGCGACAACCGGGCCCGCATCGGCGCCATGGCCCGGATCGACCCGCTGACCGGTGCGGTCAACCATCGGGTGATGCTTGAACGTCTGCACCAGCTGCTGGTTCACCAGCTGCGCGAGCCCGCGTCGGGTGCGGCGCTGCGCGTGCGCATTGGCAACCTCCAGGCAATCCGCGACGAGTACGGCCTGCAGGTGGCGCAGATGGCGCTGGTCCATGCGGGCGCCTGCATCACCCAGGTGGCCCGCGAGGGTGACACCGTGGCGCGCCACCGTGACGGCGATTTTGTGCTGATCCTCAAAGGCCGTGTCACGCGCGACCAGATCTCGGAAATGGGGCAGCGCCTGATTGCGCGGGGACTGGCGCCCAGCGAACGGCTGCCACCGGGTGCGGTGCTGCAGCTCAAGGTTGCCATTGCTGCGGCGCCGTTTCAGGCGGCGGGGGTGGCACTGCTGCTGCAGGCGCTCGATGCTGCGGTCACCGAGATGGCAGCCCGCCCGGGCAAGGCCCTGCGATTTGTCGCCTGAGTTGAAGGAAGCGCCGAACAAGTCCCCTGCGGCGCGATCAGCTCATCCGCAAGGACTCATTCAGCGCCTCTTTACCTGACGCGCATGCCGGGCTGCGCGCCGGGCAGCGGCTCGAGCACAAAGATGCCCGGCTCGGCTTTTTCATTGGCATGGCTGGCGGCCAGCACCATGCCCTCGCTGATGCCGAACTTCATCTTGCGCGGCGCCAGGTTGGCCACCATCACCGTGTGCTTGCCGATCAGGTCTTGCGGTTGGTAGCTTGAAGCGATGCCGCTGAAGACGTTGCGCAGGCTTGCTTCGCCCACGTCCAGCGTCAGCCGCAGCAGCTTGGTCGAGCCTTCGACGGCTTCGCAGTTGACGATTTTTGCGATGCGCAGATCGATTTTGCTGAAGTCGTCGATGGTGATGACGGGTGCAATCTCCTCGCCGCCAGGTACTATTGATTCGATAGCTGATGGCGCAGGTGTTTCCTGGACTGGCGGCTCAAACAAGGCCTCGAGCTGTTTGATGTCGACACGCTGTAGCAGGTGTTTGTAGTCACCGATGATGTGGCCGTTGCCCAGGCCGGCAGCGGCATCGGCGAAGCCCAGTGGCCCGGTCTTCAGGAAGTTTTCCACCTCCGCGCCCAGGGCCGGCAACACCGGCTTGAGGTAAATGCTCAAGAGGCGAAACGCCTCGATGCAGACCGTGCACACATCATGCAGCCGTCCGTCCATGCCGGCCTGCTTGGCCAGTTCCCAGGGCTTGTTCTGGTCCACATAGGCGTTGACGCGGTCGGCCAGCAGCATGACTTCACGCAGGGCCTTGGCGAATTCGCGGAATTCATACAGCTGCGTGATGGTGTCGCTCTGGGCGCGCAGCACGGACAGCAGCGCGTCGCCGTCGGCGGAGATTTCCCCCAGCCGGCCGGCGAAGCGCTTGGCAATGAATCCGGCCGCGCGGCTGGCGATATTGACGTATTTGCCGACCAGGTCGCTGTTGACCCGCGCCATGAAGTCGTCGGCGTTGAAGTCGATGTCCTCGTTCCTGGCATTGAGCTTGGCGGCCAGGTAATAACGCAGCCACTCGGGGTTCATGCCCAGGCTCAGGTACTTGAGCGGGTCCAGCCCTGTGCCGCGGCTCTTGCTCATCTTCTCGCCGTTGTTGACGGTCAGGAAGCCATGCACAAACACGTTGTCCGGCGTCTTGCGGCCGCTGAAATGCAGCATGGCCGGCCAGAACAGGGTGTGGAAGGTGACGATGTCCTTGCCGATGAAGTGGTACTGCTCCAGCGCCGGGTCGGCCATGTAGGCCTCGTAGTCCTCGCCGCGCTTGCCCAGCAGGTTTTTCAGCGACGCGAGGTAGCCGACGGGCGCATCCAGCCAGACATAGAAATACTTGCCCGGTGCGTCGGGGATCTCGATGCCGAAGTAGGGCGCGTCCCGCGAGATGTCCCAGTCGCCCAGGCCTTCGCTCTGGGTGCCGTCGGCATTGTCACGCACCGAGAACCACTCTTTGACCTTGTTGGCCACTTCGGGCTGCAGCTTGCCGTCCTGCGTCCACTGCTCGAGGAACTCGACGCAGCGCGGGTCGGACAGCCGGAAGAAAAAGTGCTCGGAGCTTTTGAGCACCGGCGTGGCGCCCGACAGGGCCGAGTAGGGGTTGATCAGGTCGGTCGGTGCATACACCGCGCCACAGACCTCGCAGTTGTCGCCGTACTGGTCCTTCGCGCCGCACTTGGGGCACTGGCCCTTGATGAAGCGGTCGGGCAGGAACATGTTTTTTTCGACATCGAAGAACTGCTCGATGGTTTTGGTCGAAATCAGGCCGGCCTTCTTGAGGTCCCGGTAGATCTGCTGGGCCAGCTGGTGGTTTTCCGGCGCGTCGGTTGAATGCCAGTTGTCGAAGCTGATGTGAAAGCCGTCCAGGTAGGGTTTGCGTCCCGCGGCGATGTCGGCCACGAACTGCTGCGGCGTCTTGCCGGCCTTTTCAGCTGCAATCATGATGGGCGCGCCATGAGCGTCGTCGGCGCCGACAAAATTCACCGCATGGCCCTGCATCCTCTGGAAGCGCACCCAGATGTCGGCCTGGATGTACTCCATGATGTGGCCGATGTGGAAATTGCCATTGGCGTAGGGCAGGGCGGTGGTGACGAAAAGGCGGCGCTGGGACATGGTGGTGCTTTGGTGAGCTGCTTGAGCTGGCTGAGGCTAACCGGTGATTTTAAGTCGGACGGCCTTGCGGCGCCCGCAGGGCCCACGGGGGCCCGCTTTCGCCGGTACTGCGCTCTTGTGGCTGATTGCGCCATCTGCGCGGAACTTGATCCACATCACGGTTGGGTTGGCGGCATGGGGGAGACACTGCAAAAAAAAACGGATCAGGTCGCTAGCATGTGTGGGGCAGGTGAACTACTGCCGCCACGGAAGGAGTACGAATGACACGCAAGACAACTATCCCGGCAGACGCCCGGCACGGCAAGGAAGTGCCCGAGGAGCCGTCCGAATCCACCGACCCCGCTGAGGAACCGGGCCGGATCGTGGCCAGGCCGGACGGCTACCACTGGCTGGCGCAGGACGGCAAACAGGAGTTCGGCCCGTTCGAAACGCTGGAACTGGCGCAACAGGACATGGATGCCGCCGACGGCGGCGAGCAGGAGCCGACCCTCAGCCTGCAGGAGGCTGAACGCGAGATCGGCATCGGCGAATGGCTGGATCCCGAGACCGGCGAGCCCGCAGAAGGTCCGTCGCCGCCCCACCCGGAAGGGCAATGACCGCGGCGCCGGCCGCAGGGCGGCACATCGACGTCTGCAACGGCGACGCCGACGGCCTGTGCGCCGTGCTGCAATGGCGGCTGGAGAAGCCGGCATCGGCTGTGCTGGTCACGGGGCTCAAGCGAGATATTGCGCTGCTGGAGCGGGTGCAGGCCGGGCCGGGCGACGAGGTGCTGGTGTGCGACGTGTCGCTGCAGCGCAACCGGGTGGCCCTGCTGCGCCTGCTCGCCGCGGGCGCACGGGTGCGCTACTTCGATCACCACGCGCCGCCCGATGTGCCGGACCATCCGAATCTGGAAACCCACATTGACCTCGACAGCCAGACCTGCACCAGTCTGCTGATGGACCGCTACCTCGGCGGCGCCCACCGGTCCTGGGCCCTGGTGGGGGCCTACGGCGACAACCTGACCGGCGTGGCCGACACGCTCGCAGTGCAGACGGGCATGACAAACCAGGACCGTGACCGCCTGCGCATGCTCGGCGAGGCCATCAATTACAACGCTTACGGTGAAGAGGAAAGCGATGTTTTCATGGCGCCGGCGCGCCTGTACGAGACGCTGCTGCGTTACCGCGATCCGCTTGAGCTGCTGCAGCGCGAGTCGCTGGCGCAGCAGCTCGATGCCTTGCGCCGCGAGGACCTGCGCCGGGCGGCGGACCTGCCGCCGTACTGGCAGAACGACCGTGCCAGTGCGACGCTGCTGCCGGATGCCGGCTGGAGCCGGCGCGTGATCGGTTGCCTGGCCAATGAACTCGCCCGCGCCGAGCCGGAGCAGGCACATGCCGTGCTCAAGGCGGTGCGCGGCGATGCCTATGTTGTCAGCGTGCGTGCGCCGCTGTCCGCCGCGGGTGGCGCGAGAGAGCTTTGCCACCGTTTCGGCGGTGCCGGCCGGGCCGGTGCGGCAGGCATCAACCGCCTGCCGGCGCAGGATCTGGACGACTTCCTGGAGGCTTTTGGTGCGACCCGCTGGGGCCAGTCCTCCCCGGCTGCATCGACGGATCAGGCTGGCAACTCACCTTGAGTCGCGGTCGTGGCCGGTTTTTCAGGTCATCGCCGGTCTGCCTGCGCCGGCCCGGGCATTGGCTTAGACTTCAGCCCAACCCGCTGCCGCGCGGCGCGCCCCCGGTGCGGCCGGCTTGCCACCCCAGATTCAATCGGAGATTCCCCAGATGGCTGTAGAACAACAGGCAATTTTGAACGCCCTGCAAGGCGTGCTTGACCCCAACACCGGCAAGGACTTTGTCAGCACCAAGGCGCTTAAAAACCTGCAGATCGCCGGTGGCGACGTGGCCTTTGATGTGGAACTCGGTTATCCGGCCAAAAGCCAGCTCGCCGGCATCCGCAAGCTGCTGATTGCCGCCGCCAAGGGTGTGGCGGGAGTCACCAACGTGTCGGTTAACGTCAGCTTCAAGATCGCCAGCCACAGCGTGCAGCGCGGCGTGCAACTGCTGCCCAATGTCAAAAACATCGTGGCCGTGGCCTCCGGCAAGGGCGGCGTGGGCAAAAGCACCACCGCCGTCAACCTCGCGCTGGCCCTGGCCGCAGAAGGCGCACAAGTCGGCCTGCTCGATGCCGACATCTACGGTCCCAGCCAGCCCATGATGATGGGCATCGAGGGCCGGCCCGAAAGCGTGGACGGCAAGAACATGGAGCCGATGGAAAACTACGGCATCCAGGTCATGTCGATTGGTTTTCTGGTCGCGCAGGACGAAGCCATGATCTGGCGCGGCCCGATGGCGACGCAGGCGCTGGAGCAGCTGCTGCGCCAGACCAACTGGAAAGACCTGGACTACCTGATCGTCGACATGCCGCCCGGCACCGGCGACATCCAGCTCACCTTGTCCCAGCGCGTGCCCATGACCGGTGCGGTGATCGTCACCACGCCGCAGGACATCGCTTTGCTCGACGCCAAAAAAGGCATCAAGATGTTCGAGAAGGTCGGCGTGCCGATTCTGGGCATCGTCGAAAACATGGCGGTCCACGTGTGCAGCAAGTGCGGCCACACCGAGCACATCTTTGGCGAAGACGGTGGCAAGAAGATGGCGGCCGACTACGGCATGAGTTACCTTGGCGCGCTGCCGCTGGACATGCAGATCCGGCTGCAGGCCGACAATGGCCGGCCCACCGTGGTGGCCGACCCGGACGGCGAAGTCGCCGGCATCTACAAGGCCGTGGCGCGCCAGGTGGCCATCACGATTGCCGCCAAGGCCAAGGATTTTTCCGCCAAGTTCCCGACCATCACGATCTCGAAAAACACCTGATCTTCCCGGGCGTCGGGGGCCAACCATGAACATGCTCGCTTCGCTGCGTTATCTGGTGGCCCTCAGCGAGCACCGGCATTACGCGCGGGCCGCCCAGTCCTGCGGCATCACCCAGCCGGCGCTGTCGAACGCCCTGCGTGCGCTGGAAAAAGAGTTTGGCATCGCCATCGTCAAGCGCGGCCGCACCTACGCCGGCCTCACGCCGGAAGGCGAACGCGTACTGGCCACGGCGCAACGCATGCTGCACGAACACGAACTGCTGCAGCAAGAGCTGCGCAGCAGTGCCAGTCAGCCGCAGGGTGCGCTGCAGCTGGGCGTGGTACCGACGGCCGTGCCGGTGGCAACGCGTTTTGCGGCCCGGCTCCGGCAGCGTTACCCGGGCATCGCGCCCGTGGTGCGGTCGCTGAGCTCTCAGGAAATTGAACTCGGCCTGGAGAACCTGTCGCTGGACCTGGGCCTGGGATTTGTCGAACGCCTGAACCAGCGCGCCAGCCGTTTCGAGCTGTTGCCGCAGTACACCGAACACTACTTCCTGGTGCGCCGAGCGGCGACGCCCGGCCGGCCAGGCAGCGGGCTGCGTGTGGGCCCGGCCATGGGCTGGCGCGAAGCGGCGCAGTTGCCGCTGTGCCTGCTGACGCCCGAGATGCACAACCGCAGCATCGTGGACAGCGCTTTTGCCGGCCTGGGGCTGGCGGTCAGGCCGGTCATGGAAACCAACTCCATCCTGGCACTGGCCCTCAGCGTGGTCGCCGGCGAGGTCTGCAGCGTGTTGCCGGGTGCGCTGGTGGGCGCGGTCCGCAGTTATGCCGAACTCGAAGCCCTGCCGCTGGTCCAGCCCGAACTCACGACACCCGTCGGCTTTTTCACGCTGGCCAAGGCCAGCCCCTCGCGGGCGCTGCAGGCCGCGCTGGTGCTGGCCCAAGAGGGGGAGTGGCTGCGTCACGCGGCGCAGCACAGCGGGACGCTGCATTCAGATCCTGAATCAGCGCATACATGAATTCAATTTGACGCCGGCGGGCCCAGGAGCGACAGTGCGTCATGAACGTTTCCCCGGTCCTTCCTGTTCCTGTTCCCGCCGTGGCCCTGGCCACGCTGGACGACATGCGCGAGCGCATCCGCCGCAAAAGCAAACTCAAGGGCCGCCAGGCCGACGAGGTTTCTCTGGCCGAGGTTCGCGCGCTCATAGGCGGGCGGCCCGAAGGCGGCCACCGGCGTGACCTGCTGATCGAACACCTGCACCAACTCAACGACGCCTGGCGCTGCCTGCATGAGCGGCACCTGGTGGCGCTGGCCCGGGAGATGAACATTCCCATGGCCGAGGTGTACGAGGTGGCGAGCTTTTATCACCACTTCGAGATCGTCAAGGGTGACGGCCAGGCGCCCGGGCTCACGGTTCGCGTGTGCGATGGGCTGGCCTGCGAGCTGGCCGGTGCACAGGACCTGCTGGCGCGCCTGCCCGCGCTGCTGGGGCAGGAGGTGCGTGTGATTGCCGCGCCCTGCCTGGGCCGATGTGAACAGGCGCCGGCCGTGTTGGTGCACCAGCAGGCGCTTCCGCTGGCCACGGCCGAGGCTGTGGTCTTGATGGCAAATCAGCCCCCAGCCCAGAAGGGGAAAGCGCAAGAAGCTATTAATTTTGTAGCGTCCGAGCATGCTGAAAAAAGTGTCCCCGGCTCGGCCGACGAGGTGCTGCCGGCCTTCACGGACTACGCCACCTACCGCTCCCACGGGGGGTACGCGCTCGCGGCGGCGCTGGTCAACGGGGAAGAAGATGCCGGGGCGGTGCTGGCCGCCATGGAAAATTCCGGCTTGCGCGGCCTGGGTGGCGCGGGGTTCCCGGCGGGGCGCAAGTGGCGCATCGTGCAGGGCCAGCCCGGCCCGCGCATGATGGCGGTCAACATCGACGAGGGCGAGCCCGGCACGTTCAAGGACCGCACCTGGCTGGAGCGTGATCCGCACCGTTTTCTGGAAGGCGTGCTGATCGCGGCGCAGGTGGTGGGCATAGCGTCCTGCTACATCTATTTGCGCGACGAGTACCACGATTGCCGCACCATGCTGCAGGCCGAGCTGGCCAAACTGCTGGCCGATCCGCCGTGTCCGCTGCCCCTGATCGAGCTGCGGCGCGGTGCGGGCGCCTATATCTGCGGTGAAGAGTCGGCCATGATCGAAAGCATCGAAGGCAAACGCGGCGAGCCGCGCCTGCGCCCGCCCTACATCGCCGAGGTCGGGCTGTTCGGCCGGCCCACGCTGGAGCACAACTTCGAAACCCTGTACTGGGTGCGCGACATTGTGGAAAAAGGCCCGCAGTGGTTCAGCGGCTTCGGCCGCCGCGGCCGCAAGGGCCTGCGCTCTTTCAGTGTCAGCGGGCGCGTGAAGAACCCGGGCGTCAAGCTGGCGCCGGCGGGCATCACGGTGCAGGAACTGATCGACGAATACTGTGGCGGCATGGCCGACGGCCACCAGCTGTATGCCTATCTGCCAGGCGGCGCCTCGGGCGGCATCCTGCCGGCCAGTCTCAATGGGCTCCCACTGGACTTCGACACCTTGCAGCCTTACGGATGTTTCATCGGCTCCGCCGCGGTCATCGTGCTGGGGCACCACGACCGGGCGCGCGACGCCGCGCTCAATGTGATGCGTTTTTTCGCCGAGGAAAGCTGCGGCCAGTGCACGCCCTGCCGGGTCGGCACCGTCAAGGCCGCGGCCCTGATGCAGGCGCCGCGCTGGGACGCGCAGACCCTGGACGACCTGGCCCAGGTCATGGGTGATGCCTCGATCTGCGGGCTGGGCCAGGCCGCGCCCAACCCGATTCGCAGCATTCACAAGTATTTTGCGCACGAAGTCGGCGAAGCCCCCTGGCCGGGCGACCTACCGCGGCCGGGTGCCGCGGTCGGAACCGAGCGTGCCGCCGGCAGGGAGGCTTCATGAACGCGACCGCCCGCCTGGCCGAAGTTCCGGCGCAGCCCATCAGCTTCACGCTGGACGGAAAAACCGTGCAGGCGCAGCAGGGCGACACCATTTTTCAGGCCGCGCAGCGTCTCGGCGTGGACATTCCGCACCTTTGCTACCGCGAAGGTCATCGGGCCGACGGCAACTGCCGTGCCTGTGTGGTCGAGATCGAGGGCGAACGCACCCTGGCGCCCAGTTGCTGCCGCCAGGTCAGCGCCGGCATGCAGGTGCAGGCGGGCAGCGAGCGTGCACGCAAAAGCCAAAAGCTGGTGCTGGAGATGCTGCTCTCCGACATGCCCGACACCGGCTACAAATGGGATGAGACCGATGAATCGCTGCAACACGGCGAGCTGAGCGACTGGGCCGATCGCCTGGACGTGACGGTGCGCCCCGCACTCAAGGCGTTGCGCCGCGTCCAGCCCGCCGCCGATGTGTCGCACCCGGCCATGGCCGTGAACCTGGACGCCTGCATCCAGTGCAAGCGTTGCGTGACCGCCTGCCGTGAGGAGCAGGTAAATGACGTGATCGCTTATGCGCGGCGCGGCGCGCAGAGCGAAATCGCCTTTGACCTGGGCGACCCCATGGGCGACAGCAGCTGCGTGGCCTGCGGCGAATGTGTGCAGGCCTGCCCGACCGGCGCCCTGATGCCCAAGACCCTGGTGGGGTCCCAGGCCGTCGATAAAAAAGTTGATTCGGTCTGCCCCTTCTGCGGCGTCGGCTGCCTGGTGACCTACAAGGTGAAAGACAACAAAATTGTCAGCGTTGATGGTCGCGACGGTCCGGCCAACCAGTCGCGGCTGTGCGTCAAGGGGCGTTTTGGTTTCGACTATGCGCACAGCCCCCAGCGCCTGACCAAACCCCTGATCCGCAAAACCGGTGTCCCCAAGGACCCGGCCGCCCTGCAGCATCTGAACCGCCACACGGCGGACTGGTCGGAGGTGTTTCGCGAAGCGAGCTGGGAAGAGGCGCTGAGCCTGGCGGCCGGCGGGTTCAGGGGCCTGCGCGATGGTTATGGCAGCAAGTCGCTGGCCGGTTTTGGCTCTGCCAAGGGCAGCAACGAAGAGGCTTACCTGTTCCAGAAGCTGGTGCGCACCGGCTTTGGCTCCAACAACGTGGACCACTGCACGCGGCTGTGCCATGCCTCCAGCGTGGCGGCCCTGCTGGAGGGCGTGGGCTCGGCGGCGGTGAGCAACCAGGTCAACGACGTTGCGCATTCGGACCTGATTTTTGTGATCGGCTCCAACCCCTCGGCCAACCATCCCGTGGCCGCCACCTGGATGAAGAACGCCGCGCAGAAGGGCGCCAGAATCGTGCTGGCCGATCCGCGTGTCACCGATATCGGCAGGTACGCCTGGCGCACGCTGCAGTTCAAGGCCGACACCGATGTGGCCATGCTCAACGCACTGATCCACACGGTGATCGAGGAGGGCCTGGTGGACCAGGACTTCATCGACAGGCGCGCCAGCAATTACGAAGCGCTGCGGGAAAACGTCAAGGGCTACAGCCCTGAGGCCATGGCGCCGGTTTGCGGAATTCCCGCCGCGACCCTGCGCGAGGTCGCCCGGGCATTTGCCGGGGCGAAAGCGGCGATGATTCTGTGGGGCATGGGCATCAGCCAGCATGTCCACGGCACTGACAACGCGCGTTGCCTGATCGCCCTGGCCACCGTGACCGGGCAGATCGGCAAGCCCGGCTCCGGCCTGCACCCGTTGCGCGGCCAGAACAACGTGCAGGGCGCCAGTGACGCCGGCCTGATCCCCATGATGTTTCCCAACTACCAGCGTGTGGACAACGCGGCCGCGCACCAATGGTTCGAGAATTTCTGGAACACGAAACTCGACGAGAAACCCGGTTACACCGTGGTTGAAATCATGCACAAGGCGCTGGCGCCCGAGAGTGACCCGCACAAGGTGCGCGGCATGTACATCATGGGCGAAAACCCGGCCATGAGCGACCCCGACCTGAACCACGCGCGCCATGCGCTGGCCAGCCTGCAGCATCTGGTGGTGCAGGACATTTTCATGACCGAGACCGCCTGGCTGGCCGATGTGGTGTTACCGGCCACTGCCTGGCCTGAAAAGACCGGCACCGTCACCAACACCGACCGCATGGTGCAGATGGGCAGGCAGGCGGTCGAGGCGCCCGGTGATGCAAGGCCCGATCTGTGGATCATCCGGCAACTCGCCAGCCGCATGGGGCTGAACTGGAATTACGCAGGTGCGCACGATGGCGTGGCCGCAGTCTACGAGGAGATGCGTCAGGCCATGCATGCCGCGATCGCGGGCATCAGCTGGGAGCGGCTGCAGCGCGAGTCCAGCGTGACCTATCCCTGCCTGAGCGAAGACGACCCCGGTGCGCCCACCGTGTTCATCGACCACTTTGCCACCGACGACGGACGTGTGCATCTGGTCCCGGCCGACATCATTCCTGCCAACGAACGGCCCGACGCCGACTACCCGTTCGTGCTCATCACGGGGCGTCAGCTCGAGCACTGGCACACCGGCAGCATGACGCGGCGAACTGCCGTGCTCGATGCCATCGAACCCCTAGCCACGGCCTCGCTGTGCGGTGCCGACCTGCTGGCGCTGGGGCTGGCACCGGGCGATGTGATAACCGTGCAATCGCGGCGCGGGGCGGTCGCCCTTCATGTGCGGCGCGACGACGGCATGCCGCAGGGCGCGGTGTTCATTCCGTTTGCCTATCACGAAGCCGCGGCCAACCTGATGACCAATGCTGCGCTGGACCCGTACGGAAAAATTCCGGAGTTCAAGTACTGCGCCGTGGCGATTCACCGCGGTGGCCAGCCCGCAGGAGCGGCGGGTTACGGGCCCGGTGCTGCCGGACGCCTTTAACCTTCAAGACCGTGGGTGGCAAAAGAGTTGTGCCGAAAATGCGCATGAAGACAGCCGTACACTGCGGGCATGTCTGAATTTGTCCTGCAGCTTCCCGGTGCCGATACGGTCATTCGCCGTCCCTGTGTGGCGGTGGCCGTGGTCATGCGCCGTGAGCGCATCGACAACCGCTGGCAGCCCTGGCGCTGGTCGCTGGCCGACATCGTGCCGCACGAGGAAAGTTTTGGCACGCAGCCGCGCCTGCTGCTCAAGGACGAGCAGGAAGAGCGCTGGCTGCATCCCGGGTTCAAGGTGGAGCTGTTCACCGACGACGCCGAAGGTTATTACCTCAACGTCAGCACGCCCCAACCCTGCTTCTGGGTGGTCTGGCGCATGGAGGAAGAGGCGGCGCTGGCCGACGAGCCGGTGGCCGTGCCGCAGACCGTGACCCTGAGTTACCACGACGCCGGTCGCTGGCTGGACGCGCAGGAGACCGTGGAGCAGGTGGCGGCGCCGCGCGATGTGGTCGAGTGGATGCAGGCTTTTGTCGATGCCCACTACGTGCTGGAGGCCAAGCGTCGCCAGCGCCCGCAAAGCTTCAAGCCGCTGCAGGACCGGTTTGGCAACCCCGCGCGCGTGAGCACCGACAAGAAGTTTGGCGGGGGCGGCCATGGCTGACGAAACCCCTGGATTCCTGGGCCGGTGGGCGCGGCGCAAGACGGACGCGCTACAGGGCAAACGGCTGGACGAACCGGCGCCTGCCGCCACCGCGCCTGTGGTTCCAGATGTCGCCCGGACGGCAGCGCCACCCCCACCCCCTGCAGCACCCGTGTCGGCCCCGGACGATGCCGTCGCGCCACCCGAAAAAAAGCTGCTGACGCTGGAGGACGCGCAGTTGCTGACCAGGGATTCCGACTTCAAGCCCTTCATGGCCGGTGATGTCGGGCCCGAGGTGCGCAATGCCGCGATGAAGAAGCTGTTCGCCGACCCGCACTTCAATGTGATGGACGGCCTGGACATCTACATCGACGACTATTCCAGGTCCGATCCCATTCCCGAGTCCATGCTCCGGCAGATGACGAGTGCCAAGTTTCTCAATCTGTTTGAGGATGAAGAAAAGGAAGGGAAAGAGGGCGTTAAGACGGCACCGGCCACGGCACCACGGGAAACTGCGAATAACCCCACGGATGAAACCGTGGCACAGTCCCACGAAGGCCCGGACCTATCCGATCCGGCCATTTCCCCAGAACATTCCAGCCAACCCGAGCCGCAGCCTGGCTCTGGCGCCAGCCAAGAAAACCATGCCCACACTGATTTGCGACTGCAACCAGACCATGCCGCTCCAGCCCCAGACGCTGGGCGCGGCACTTGATGAAAAACTGACCCTGCATTCGGCGCTGTGCCGCCGCGAAGCGGGCGCCTTCCAGAAGGCGGTCCAGTCCGGCGAAGACGTGGTGGTGGCCTGCACCCAGGAGACCCGGCTTTTTGCGGAACTGGCGCAGCAGACCGAGGGCGCCACGTCGGTCATCAAGTTCGTCAACATCCGCGAGACCGGCGGCTGGAGCCGGGACGCCTCCCAGGCCAGCCCCAAAATTGCGGCCCTGCTTGCGGTCGCCCACCTGCCGGATGCCGAACCCGTGGCGACTGTGACCTATAAAAGTGCGGGTCGCGTGCTCATCATCGGTGAGCTCGACGCGGCCGAACGCGCCGCCGGCCTGCTGTCGGACGCGCTGGACGTCACGCTGTTCAGTCTGGGGACGGGCCGCGACGGCGGTCTGCAGGAGCGGCGCTACCCGGTGCTGGCCGGGAAGATCCAGCGCCTGACCGGCTGGCTGGGAGCTTTCGAACTCCATTGGCAGCGCAACAACGCGATTGACCTCGACCTGTGCACGCGCTGCAACGCCTGTCTGGCGGCTTGCCCCGAAGGCGCCATTGGTTTCGACTACCAGATCGACAACGCCCTGTGCAAGTCGCACCGGGCCTGCGTCAAGGCTTGCGGTGTGGCCGGGGCGATTGATTTCGGCCGCGCACCCGAGGCCTTGAGTGAAAAATTCGATCTGGTGCTGGATCTGCGTGCGACCCCGGCCTTTACCCAACATGCCTTGCCCCAAGGTTATTTCCGCTGGGATGGCCAGGACAGCCGCACCCTGTTGCAGCTGCGTTCGCTCGTCGGCGAGTTCGAAAAGCCCAAGTTCTTCAACTACAAGCAAAAGCTCTGCGCCCACAGCCGCAATGAAAAAACCGGCTGCACGGCCTGTATCGATGTCTGCTCGGCCTCGGCGATAAGCAGTGAGCGTGACCGGCAGCAAATCGTTGTGAATCCCAATCTGTGTGTGGGTTGCGGTGCCTGCACCACGGTCTGTCCGAGCGGTGCCCTGACGTTTGCCTACCCGCGTCCCGGGGAGCAGGGCGCGAAGATCAAGACCCTGCTGGGCACTTATGCGCGTACCGGCGGCAAGCAGGCGGCCCTGCTGCTGCACAGCCAGGAAGCGGGCATGCGGTTATTGGGCGATCTGGGCCGCCTGGCGCGGCTCGATCCGGCCACGCATGGCGTGCCGGCACGCGTTTTGCCGCTGGCCTTGTGGCACACCGTGTCGGTGGGCCTGGAGTTGTGGCTCTCGGCCATCGCCCACGGCGCTTCCCAGGTGTGGGTCCTGATGACGGCCGAGGAAGCGCCGCAGTACCGTGAGGCCGTGCGCGAGCAGATGGACGTGGCGCAGGCCATCCTGGGCGGCCTCGGTTACCAGGGGGAACACTTCCGCATCCTCGAAGCCAGGGATGCACGCGACCTGGCAGCACTCGATGCCGAGCTGCAGGCGGCACCAGCGCAGGGCGTGGCCCAGGCGGCCGGCTTTGCCGTGCAGGCCGACAAACGTGCCACGCTGGAGCTGGCGCTGGATCACCTGATGACGCAGCAGGCCACTGCCAGGCCCGAGGCGATTGCATTGCCGGCCGCCGGCTCGCCGCTGGGCACGCTGTCCATCAACAAGGATGCCTGCACCTTGTGCCTGAGTTGCGTCAGCGCCTGCCCGGCCAGCGCGCTGCAGGACAACCCGGAGCGGCCCCAGCTCAAATTCATCGAGAAAAACTGCGTGCAGTGCGGCCTGTGCGCGACGACCTGTCCGGAAAACGCCATCACCCTGCAGCCGCGCCTGCTGCTCACGCCGCAGCGCAAGGAGGCGCGTGTGCTCAACGAGAGCCAGCCCTACCAGTGCATACGCTGCAGCAAACCGTTCGGCACCCTCAAGGCGATCGAGTCCATGCTGGGCAAGCTGGCCGGCCATGCAATGTTCCAGGGGGCGGCTGCCGAACGCCTGAAAATGTGCAGCGACTGCCGCGTGATTGACATCTACTCTGCCGACAACGAAATCAAGATCACGGACATTCGCTAAATCCATCCCATGACCCTGCCCGCCCAACTCGTACCGTCCACGCTGGACGAAGAAACCGCCCGCGCCGAAATTTATGGACTGCTGGCCGCGCTGTATTACGCACCTCCCCCGGCTGCCCTGCTCGACAACCTTCGGGTGGCCGTGACCGAAGCGCCTGCGGCCGGCGCCTTGCTGGAAGCCTCGTGGGCTGAACTGGTCGGCGCCGCCCGCAGCTTGCCGGACGGGGAGATTGCCCGGGAATACGAGGCGTTGTTTGGCGGCGTCGGCAAGCCCGAGGTCTATCTGTTCGGCTCCCATTATCTCAGCGGCTTTCTCAACGAGAAGCCGCTGGCGGCGCTGCGCACCGATCTGGAGGCGCTGGGCCTGGCGCGCGACGAAGCCATGCCCGAAACCGAAGACCATATCGCCTACCTGTGCGAGGTCATGCGTTACCTGATTGCGGGGGACGATGTGGCGGTCGCCAACCTGACGCGCCAGCGCGAGTTTTTCGCACGTCATCTGCAGCCCTGGGCGGCGACCCTGTGCGATGCGGTCAGTGCCCATCCGAAGGCGGATTTCTACCGCAGCCTGGCCGGATTCACGCAGACCTTTCTCAGCGTTGAAACCCAGGGCTTTGACATGCTGGCCTGAGGAGGCCGGGTCAATGTCAGGCACTTCCCGCGCAGCAGATTTTCTCAAAATGCGACATTTTCCTTTGACTAGAAGCATCGGGGTAAAAACCAAGATACCCTATCGTTTTCCCCTAAGTGTTGCTTTTGGCTTGGCCTGACCGTTGTCGCACGCACAGGTCTGACGTAAAGTAGGCAGGTCAGTAAGTATGCAAACCAGTTCATAACAGCAAGCTTCCTTGGAGACCACTATGCAGGACAGCCAGCCAAAACCCTCGCGCCGGGGCTTCTTTTTCGGCGCTGCCGCCACCGGTGCAGTTGCCGCCGTGGCGGTCGCCCTGCCCGGAGTGCAAGCGCCCGAGGCCGCCCTCCAGGAACCCAAGCCTGCGCCGGAAAAAGGCGGCGGCTACAGCCTGTCGGATCACGTCAAGCGCTACTACCAGACCGCGCGTATCTAGTTTTCCCCGTTTCCCCTCTTACGGAGAGCTCCATGCTGCTCACGAAAAAAATTCACGGTGTTCACGGCGATACGGCGCAGCGCGCCGGATCTGCACGTTTTGTACAAAGCCTGTCGCGCGGACTGTCGAATGCGCTGCCCACCATGGACCGCCGCGGTTTCCTGCGCCGCTCGGGCCTGGGGGTCGGCGTCGGTCTGGCTGCCACCCAGCTGACGCTGGTCAAGAAAGCCAGGGCTGCCACGCCCGGCGCGGGGGACGGTAGCGGAAAAATCGAGGTCAAGCGCACGGTCTGCACCCATTGCTCGGTGGGTTGTGCCGTCGATGCGGTCGTCGAAAACGGCGTCTGGGTCCGTCAGGAACCGGTGTTCGACTCCCCGATCAACCTCGGCGCGCACTGCGCCAAGGGGGCTGCGCTGCGCGAACACGGCCACGGCGAATACCGCCTGCGCTACCCGATGAAACTCGTCAACGGCAAGTACGAACGCATCGGCTGGGACACGGCACTCAATGAAATCAGCGCACGCATGATGGAGTTGCGCAAGGCCAGTGGCCCTGATTCCGTGTACTGGGTCGGATCGTCCAAGCACAACAACGAGCAGGCCTACCTGATGCGCAAGTTCGTGAGCTTCTGGGGAAGCAACAACTGCGACCACCAGGCGCGCATCTGCCATTCCACCACGGTGGCTGGCGTTGCCAACACATGGGGCTACGGCGCCATGACCAATTCGTACAACGACATGCAAAACAGCAAGTGCGCGTTGTACATCGGCTCCAACGCCGCCGAAGCCCACCCGGTCAGCCTGCTGCACATGCTGCACTCCAAGGAAACCGGCTGCAAGATGATCGTCGTGGACCCGCGTTTCACGCGCACCGCAGCCAAGGCCGACGAGTACATCCGCATCCGTTCCGGCTCCGATATCCCGTTCCTGTTCGGCATGCTGTATCACATCTTCAAGAATGGCTGGGAGGACACCAAGTACATCAACGACCGTGTCTACGGCATGGACAAGGTCAAGGAAGACGTGCTCGCGAAGTGGACGCCGGACAAGGTCGAGGAAGCCTGCGGCGTGCCCGAGGCGCGCGTGTACATGGCCGCCGAGATGATGGCCAAAAACCGGCCGTCCACCATCGTCTGGTGCATGGGCCAGACCCAGCACACCATCGGCAACGCCATGGTCCGCGCCTCCTGCATCCTGCAGCTGGCCCTTGGTAACGTCGGTGTCTCCGGTGGCGGCACCAATATTTTCCGCGGCCATGACAACGTGCAGGGTGCGACCGATGTCGGCCCCAACCCGGATTCGCTGCCGGGTTATTACGGCCTGCTCGAAGGTTCGTGGAAACATTTCGCCAAGACCTGGGGCGTGGACTTCGACTGGATCAAGGGGCGTTATGCCTCGCCCGCCATGATGGGCAAACCCGGCATCACGGTGTCGCGCTGGATCGACGGCGTGATGGAGAAAAACGAATTCATCGACCAGGACTCCAACCTTCGCGGTGTGGTGTTCTGGGGCCATGCGCCCAACTCCCAGACCCGTGGCCTGGAGATGAAACGCGCCATGGACAAGCTGGACCTGCTGGTGGTGATTGATCCCTATCCGTCGGCCACAGCCGCCATGGCGGCCATGCCAGGCAAGGCCGAAGACCTCAACCCCAACCGCGCCGTTTACCTGCTGCCGGCCGCGACGCAGTTCGAGACCAGCGGTTCCGTGACGGCTTCCAACCGCTCACTGCAGTGGCGTGAAAAAGTCATCGAGCCGCTGTGGGAAAGCCGCAGCGACCACATGATCATGCACCAACTGGCCGAGAAACTGGGCTTTGCCAAGGAGTTGTCGAAGAACTACAAGATGCAGAAGGTCAAGGGCATGGACGAGCCCGTGCCGGAAGACATCCTGCGCGAGATCAACAAATGCGTCTGGACCATTGGCTACACCGGGCAAAGCCCGGAGCGCCTGAAGGCCCACATGCGCAACATGCACATGTTCGACGTCAAGACGCTGAAGTCCAAAGGCGGCAAGGACAAGGAAACGGGCTACGACACGACGGGTGACTATTTCGGTCTGCCATGGCCCTGCTACGGCACGCCGGAAATGAAACACCCCGGTTCCCCCAACCTCTACGACACCTCCAAACACGTGATGGACGGCGGCGGCAACTTTCGCGCCAATTTCGGCGTCGAGCGCGAAGGGAAAAACCTGCTGGCCGAAGACGGTTCGCACTCCAAGGGCGCCGACATCCAGACCGGCTACCCGGAACTCGACCATCTGCTGCTCAAGAAGCTCGGCTGGTGGGATGAACTGACCGAGCCGGAGAAGGCCGCCGCTGAGGGCAAGAACTGGAAGACTGACTCCTCAGGCGGACTGATCCGGGTGTTCATGCAGGGCCACGGCTGCCATCCCTTCGGCAACGCCAAGGCACGGGCGGTGGTCTGGAACTTCCCGGACGCCATTCCGCAGCACCGCGAACCGCTGTACGGCATCCGGCCGGATCTGGTGGCCAAGTACCCGACGCATGATGACAAGAAGGCCTTCTGGCGCCTGCCGACACTGTACAAAACCATCCAGCAGAAAAACATCGCTGACAAGGTGCATGAAAAATTCCCGCTGATCATGACCTCGGGCCGTCTGGTCGAGTACGAAGGGGGGGGCGAGGAAACCCGCTCCAACCCCTGGCTGGCCGAGCTGCAGCAGGAGATGTTCATCGAGATCAATCCCAAGGTGGCTGCCGAGAAGGGTATTCGCAATGGCGAACGCGCCTGGGTCAGCACGCCGACGGGTGCGCGCCTGAATGTCCAGGCGCTGGTGACGGAGCGTGTGGGACCCGACACCGTATTCCTGCCTTTCCACTTTTCGGGACGCTGGCAGGGTGCCGACATGCTGGCCTACTACCCCAAGGGCGCCGCCCCTGTGGTGCGCGGCGAAGCGGTCAACACGGCGACCACCTACGGTTACGACAGCGTGACGATGATGCAGGAAACCAAGACGACGGTCTGCAACGTCGAGAAGGCATAAGGAAATACCATGGCACGCATGAAATTTGTCTGTGACGCGGAGCGCTGCATCGAGTGCAACGGTTGCGTTACTGCCTGCAAGAACGAAAACGAAGTCCCATGGGGCGTCAACCGCCGTCGTGTGGTGACGCTCAACGACGGTGTACCCGGCGAGAAGTCCATCTCCGTGGCCTGCATGCATTGCAGCGACGCGCCCTGCATGGCTGTGTGCCCCGTCAACTGTTTCTACCGTACCGATGAGGGTGTGGTGCTGCATGACAAGGACGTCTGCATCGGCTGTGGCTACTGCTCCTATGCCTGTCCGTTCGGCGCGCCCCAGTTCCCGTCCCAGGGTACGTTCGGCGTGCGCGGCAAGATGGACAAGTGCACCTTCTGTGCTGGTGGCCCTGAGGCCAACGGCAGCCAGGCCGAATTCGAAAAATACGGCCGCAACCGGCTGGCGGAAGGCAAGCTGCCAGCCTGTGCCGAGCAGTGCTCGACCAAGGCGCTGCTGGCCGGCGATGGCGATGTGGTTGCCGACATCTTCCGCACCCGTGTGGTGCAGCGCGGCAAGGGCGCTGAAGTGTGGGGCTGGGGAACGGCCTACGGTTCAAAACAGGCTGGCCAGCCTCCCGTGCAAGGAGCCAAATCATGATGCGTCTCGCACTGCTTACGGCTGCTGTCATGGCACTTGCCGCTTGCGGCGACAAACCCCAGTCCGCTGGCGGCGTCAAGAGCGACACGGCCGCGTTTCAGGGGACCGGCAACGCCTTCAATGCCCCGGGCTGGAAAGCCGGCGACAAGACCGCCTGGGAGCAGCAGCTCAAGACCCGCGCGCAGGCCGGTCAGAACGAATACAACCGCGTGAAATAACAGGGAGTTCACATGCAACGCCCATCGCGATTCCTGGCAGCACTCCTCTTTGCAGCGTTTGGCTTCTCGGCCACGGTGTCGGCGCAACCTGCGGCCACCCCGGCCGCAGCAGTTGCGGCACCCGCACCCGCAGGCGGTATTCAGAGCGCCAACATCTTCGAGGTCAAACCCGAGGCGAGCGCTGATCCCAAATACGCCGAGCAGACCAATGGCGAGCGCGCCAGGGTCCAGCCCGGCAACAATGCGCCGATGTGGCGGCAGGTCGGCTCCGGCGTCACCGGCTACAGTAGCCTGCCCAAAAGCGAGGCGCCCGAGGCCGGCAACCTGATCCAGCCTTTTGTGCAATACCCGGGCTCGCGCTTGACCAATGCCGGTGAGGCCTGGCGCCAGGTGCGCAACAACTGGCTGATTCCCTACGGTGGCGCGCTGCTGCTGATCGTGGTGGGTGCGATCGCGTTGTTTTACTTCGGCAAGGGCAGGATCAATCTGCACGGTTCCGAAACGGGCCGCAAGATCGAGCGTTTCACGCCGTTTGAGCGTTCCGCACACTGGGCCAACGCCATTGCTTTCTGTATTCTTGCCATCTCCGGCGTCGTCATGGCCTTCGGCAAGTTCTTCCTGCTACCCATCATGGGCAGCACCCTGTTCGGCTGGCTGACCTATCTGCTCAAGAACATGCACAATTTTGCCGGCCCGCTGTTTGCCGTGTCGCTGGTGATTGTGTTTTTCACCTTTGTCCGCGACAACCTGCCACGGCGTGGTGACATGGGCTGGCTTCTCAAGGGCGGTGGTCTTCTGGCCGCCAAGGAAGTGCCGTCACACCGCTTCAATGCGGGCGAAAAACTGGTGTTCTGGGGCGGCGTGTTTTTCCTCGGCATCATCGTGGTGGCCTCGGGACTGGTGCTCGACAAACTGATCCCCGGGCTGATCTATGTTCGCGACACCATGCAGGTGGCGCACATGGTGCATGCCGTGGCGACGGTGCTGATGATGGCGATGTTCATCGGCCATATCTACATCGGCACCATCGGCATGCAGGGTGCCTACGACGGCATGAAAACCGGCTATGTGGACGAGACCTGGGCCAGGGAGCACCACGAATACTGGTATGACGACGTGAAGGCAGGCAAGATTCCGGCACAGCGCAGCGAGCCTGCGCCGCCTGGCCAGACCGTCCAGGCCTAGATCAGATTCGAACAGCGAGGATTCCATGAAAAAAATTCTTATTGCCGCCTTGTTTGCCGGCGTGTCCACCATGGTGCTGGCCAAGCTCCCCCCGGTCAGCGATGAGGCCAAGGCCAAAGCCGCCGAGGCCGCCGCGAAGGCGGCCTGGGCCGGCAAGGTCGATGGCTACCTGTTGTGCAAATCCATGGACAAGGTCGCGGCCAGTTATTACAAGACGGCCAAGGCGGCCGGCAAGGAAACCAAGCCGCCGGTGGCCACGCCTGCGTGCGCAGACCCTGGCGCCTTCAGCTACAAGCCGCCTGAGGCAGCCAAGCCCCTTGAGGCGGCAGGTGCGCACTCTCCGGCAGCTACAGCAACCAGCCCGCCCAGCAGCAAGACACCTGCGGCAGCCATTGCTCCTGAGAAAAAATCCTGACCATCGCCCATCCATTGCAAAAAGGCCGGCCCCGCAAGGTGTCGGCCTTTTTGTTGTAGTCTCCAACCATGCCTCTGCCATACCTGACCCAGGCCCGGGCGCCGCTCACCTGCGACATCGACGTTGTCAACGAATACGGTGATCCGCTCCAGATTGCCATTCCCGCCGAACGCCCCCTCACGGTGTATGTCGACAAGCGCGAGCTGGTGACCTTGATGACACTCGGTGCCCACCCCGAACTGCTGGTGCTGGGTTACCTGCGCAACCAGCGGCTGGTCAGGGACGCCGCAGACATTGAATCCATCACGGTGGACTGGGATGTGGGGGCCGCGGCGGTCAAGACGCGCCACGGCATCGCGGATATCGAGGAAAAAACCGCGCGCAAGGTGGTGACCACCGGCTGCGGGCAGGGCAGTGTGTTCGGCGGCCTGATGGACGAGGTGGACCAGATAGCGCTGCCGGCCGATGCCTGCATCACCCAAGCCCAGCTCTACGGCCTGGTCAACACCATCCGCCTCAAGGAGACCACCTACAAGTCGGCCGGATCCGTGCACGCCTGCGCGCTGTTTTCCCTGGCAGCCGCGGAGCCGGAGATGCTGCTGTTTGTCGAGGACGTGGGACGGCACAACGCCATCGACACCATTGCGGGCTGGATGGCGATCAATTTGTTGGCCCCCACGCTCCCCACTGCGCGTACCTTCGGCGGTGCGCTGCCCCTTGCACGGGAAAAAGGGGCGCTGCGCCTGCGGCCCGGCGAAGCCGGTTCCGCGGCCCTGGCTGGTGAAGAGGGCACCAGTCTGGTGTTTTACACCACCGGGCGGCTCACCAGCGAAATGGTCATCAAGTCGGCGCAAATGGGCGTGCCGATCGTGGTCTCGCGCAGCGGCATCACGCAGATGGGCCACCAGGTGGCGCAGGCCGTCGGGCTGTGTGCCATAGGTCGCGCGACCAATCGGCGTTTTGTCTGTTACGCCCAGCCGCAGCGGCTCAAGCTGCAGCCGGACCTCGCCGGCCCCAGGCTCCGGGCGCCAGAGACGGCTTGATGGCCTGACGGCGGTGCGGCATTCCCACAGAGGGGGCGACCCGCTGAATTGCCCGGGCTGTTCACCGGCAGAAACCGACAGGCGCCGGGGCTGTGGACTTTGCGTTATGGTCATGGCATGAACACCCTTTTCCTCAAACTCGGCTGGCGGACGTTGCTGCGCGACCTGCGCGCCGGGGAACTGCGCCTGCTGATCGTCGCGGTGACACTGGCCGTCGCCGCCCTGACGGCCGTCGGTTTTTTTGCGGACCGCCTCAAGGGAGGCCTGCAGCGCGATGCCCGCCAGCTGCTCGGCGGTGACGCCGTTCTTCGCAGCGACGGCATGACCCCCGAGGTGTTCATCGCCAAGGCGCGCAGCCTGGGCCTGCAGGTCACCTCGACAGTGACCTTTCCGACCATGGGCCGGGCGCGCGAGGAAGACGGCGGCGCCAGCAAACTTGTGGCCTTCAAGGCGGTGCCCGAGGGCTACCCCTTGCGCGGCACCCTGCAGGTCGCTGCCAGCCCCGAGACTGCCGGCGCGGCCACCCGCGAGATTCCCGCCCCCGGCACGGCCTGGGCCGACGCATCGCTGCTCGATGCACTGGGCCTGCGCATCGGCCAGACCCTGCTGATGGGCGACGCCCGCTTCACTTTGACGCGTGTGATCGTCCAGGAGCCGGACCGTGGCGGCGGTTTTGCCAATTTTTCGCCACGCGTGATGATCAACAGCGCTGATCTGGCGGCCACCGGCCTGATCCAGCCCGCCAGCCGGACCAACTACCGCTTTGCCGTGGCCGGCAGCGACGCCGCGGTGAAAGCCTATGTCCAGTGGGCCACGCAGGAGATCAAGAAGGCCGAGTTGCGCGGCGTGCGCATCGAGTCGCTGGAAAGCGGCAGCCCCGAGATGCGCCAGACGCTGGACCGTGCCGAAAAATTCCTCAACCTGGTGGCCTTGCTGGCGGCCTTGCTGAGCGCCGTGGCCGTGGCCATCGTGGCACGCGGCTTTGCTTCCAAACACCTGGACGACTGCGCCATGCTGCGCGTGCTGGGTCAGCCGCAACGCACCATCGCGCTGGCCTACACCTTTGAATTTGTGCTGGCCGGCATGGCCGCCAGCGCCCTCGGTGTGCTGATCGGTTTTGCCGTGCACTATGGTTTTGTGCTGCTGCTGGCCGGCCTGGTTGAGACAGCGCTGCCGGCGCCTACCGTCTGGCCGGTGGCTTTCGGCATGGGCATGGGTCTGACCCTGCTGCTCGCTTTCGGCCTGCCGCCTGTGCTGCAGCTGGCCCAGGTGCCACCGCTGCGGGTGATCCGCCGCGATGTCGGCAACCTGCGGCCGGCCTCGCTGGCGGTGCTGGTGGTCGGCGTGCTCGGTTTTGCGGCCCTGCTGGTGGCTGCCAGCAGCGACCTCAAACTCGGCCTGATTGCCGTCGGCGGTTTCGCCGGCGCGGTGGCGGTGTTTGCCGTGGCCAGTTTCGCGGCCGTCAAGCTGCTGCGCGCCAGCGTCAACGAAGCCACCGCGCCGCGCTGGCTGGTGCTGGCCACGCGCCAGCTGTCGGCACGTCCGGTCTATGCGGTGGTGCAGGTCAGCGCGCTGGCGGTCGGTCTGCTCGCGCTGATGCTGCTGGTGCTGCTGCGCACCGATTTGATCAGCAGCTGGCGCCGGGCCACGCCGCCCGATGCGCCGAACCGGTTTGTCATCAATGTGCAGCCCGAGCAGGGCGCCGCGTTCCAGCAGGCCTTGCGCGATGGCGGCGTCACCAGGTTTGACTGGTTCCCCATGATCCGTGGCCGCCTCGTTGCGATCAACGGCAGGGACGTGACGCCGGAGGACTTCGAGGACGACCGCGCCAAGCGCCTGGTGGACCGCGAGTTCAACCTGTCCCATGCCGCCCTGCAGCCCTCACACAACCAGGTGGTGGCCGGCCGCTGGACGCCCGACGAGGCGGGCGCCATCAGCGTCGAGGACGGGCTGGCCAGCACGCTGGGCCTCAAGCTGGGCGACAGCCTGCGTTTCGACATCGGCGGCCAGACCAGCGAGGCAAAAATCACCAGCCTGCGCAAGGTCGACTGGGGCTCCATGCGGGTCAACTTTTTCGTGATGTACCCGGTGGCAAAGATGACGGATGTGCCGGTGTCCTACATCAGCGCCTTCCGCGCGCCCGAACGTGTGCCCGCGCAGGACGGGGTGAAGCCGCGCAGCTTTGACAACGAACTGGTCAAGGCCTTTCCCAACATCACCAACGTCGACATGAGCAGCACCATCGCCCAGGTGCAGCGCGTGCTGGACCAAGTGATACGCGCGGTCGAATACCTGTTTGGTTTCACGCTGGCGGCCGGCCTGGTGGTGCTGTTCGCGGCCATCACGGCGACACGCGAAGAGCGTGCCCACGAGTTCGCCATCATGCGCGCCGTCGGGGCGCGCGCCTCGCTGCTGCGCCAGGTGCAGCGCGCCGAACTCGCCGGCGTCGGCCTGCTGGCCGGTTTCCTCGCTTCCATCGTGGCGCTCGCCGTCGGCTGGGGCCTGGCGCGTTATGTGTTCGATTTCAGCTGGACCGGCTCCTGGACCGTGCCGCTGCTGGGCAGCCTCGCCGGCGCTGTGCTGGCGATGGCGGCGGGTTGGTGGGGTTTGCGTTCCGTACTCAACACACCAGTCGTGGAAACCTTGCGCAAGGCCCAATAATTTCCCTCCGGCTCGTCATCCCGGACTCGATCCGGGATCCATGCCGCATGAACCACAGCCCTGGCTCGCGCCGCATGGATTGCGGATCAAGTCCGCAATGACAAACTCACCTAGAGATTCCCTTTTCAGAATAATCATGAACATCGAAGAAAAACCACCGGGCACACCGCCCTTCGACACCCCCTTCGCCTGGATAGGCGGCGAAGAACGGGTGAAGGTGCTGGTCGACCGTTTTTACGACCTGATGGACCTGGAGCCCGGCTACGCAGCATTGCGCGCGGCGCACGGCAGCGACCTGGCCAAGGCGCGCCAGCACCTGTTCTGGTTCCTGTGCGGCTGGCTGGGCGGGCCGCAGCACTACACCGAGCGTTTTGGCCACCCCAAGCTGCGCCTGCGCCACATGCCCTTTGTCATCGGCATCCTCGAACGCGACCAGTGGCTGGCCTGCATGGACCAGGCGATGGGTGAAACCGGTGTCGATGAAGAACTGCGCGCCAGGCTGCGGGCCTCTTTTTTCCAGACCGCCGACTGGATGCGCAATTCGCCGGCCTAGGGCGCGCTATTTATTTGATAGCTTCCTGCGAGCGTCCCGCCTTGGCTGGCGGCACTTTTTCTTCAGAAAATTCCACAAGCCGTCTTGCAACATCATTTATATTGATGTTTCTGATGAAATCGGCCTTCAGCCCTTATCGTGCGGGCGTCAACAGCTATTGAATTCATAGCGGAACGGGGAAATTCAGCTCTGCGCCAGCAGCACCACCAGCGCACCGGCGCCGCCTTCGGCCGGCCGCGCCTGCACAAAGGCGATCACTTCCTGCTTCTGGATCAGCCAGCTTTGCACCCGGCCCTTGAGCACCGGCGTCTTGCCCGGCGAACCCAGGCCCTTGCCGTGCACCACCCGCACGCAGCGCATGCCGGCCTTGTGGGCTTCGCGAATGAAGGCCGAGAGCGCATCACGCGCATCCTCGCGACGCAGGCCGTGCAGGTCGAGCTGGCGCTGGATGCTCCAGCCGCCGCGGCGCAGCTTGCGCACCACGTCCGGCCCCATGCCCGGCCGGCGAAAACTCAGCGCCTCATCGGTGTCGAGCAGGGTTTCCACATCGAATTCGTCGGAGATCGCCTCGCGCATCACCGACAGCTCGTCGCGTTGCTGCTGCACGGGGATCGGCGCGGGCTGGGCCGGCGCCAGCTGTGCCCGGTGGCCGGGCCGGTGTCTGGCCGGCAGCGCCTTGACCGGGCCGATGGCGCGTGAAAAGAGCTCTTTCTCGGCTTTGACCTTCGCAGCTGCGGCCGCGCGCGCGGCCTTCAGTTCGGCTTCCTGCCGGGCGCGGGTTTCTATCTCGAGCTTGACGGCTTTCAGGCCCTTCAGGTCCTTGATGGCCGGTGGTCTGGCTGCCATCAGAGCAGCCCCCGTTCCGCCATCGAGATCGCCTGCGTGCTGGTCACGACAAAATGGTCCAGCACCCGCACATCCACCAGGGCCAGGGCGGCTTTGAGCGTCTGGGTCAGTGCTTCGTCGGCACGCGAGGGCCGGGCTTCACCGCTCGGGTGGTTGTGCGCCAGCACCACGCTGCCGGCGTGCAGCGCCAGTGCCCGCACCACCACTTCGCGCGGGTAGACGCTGGTTTGTGTCAGCGTGCCGCGAAACAGCTCTTCCAGCGCGATCAGCCGGTGCTGGCTGTCGAGAAACAGCACCGCAAAAATTTCATGCGGCCGGCTGCCCAGCTGCAACTGCAGGTAGTCGCGCACCGCCTGCGGCGTCGTGAACAGCGGTTTGTCCTGCAGCTCCTGCGCCAGCGCGCGGCGTGCCAGCTCCAGCACGGCCACCAGCTCGGCGCGTTTGGCCGGTCCCAGGCCCTTGATGCGGTTGAGGGCCTCATGCCCGGTGTGCAGCAGGCCGGCCACCCCGCCGAAAGTGTCCACCAACTCCTGTCCCATCTGCAGTGCGTTTTTGCCGGGAATGCCGCTGCGCAGCAGCAGGGCCAGCAGCTCGGCGTCGCTGAGCGCGCCGGGGCCGCGGGCCAGCAGTTTTTCGCGGGGGCGGGCGTCCTCGGGCAGGTCTTTCAGGAGCATGGGCATTCCGGCAGGTGGGCAAGCATTGAAAAAAACGCCTTCACAGGGCCAGTATCAGGGCTAAACGGGCTGTTGTTTCCCGGACGGTCGGCACTTTCTACAATAGGGGCAGTTTACAAACAGTTGGCGGCCTCCCGGGCCGGCACCCGAAAGTCCTATGTCCACCGTGGAAACACTCGCTCCCGCCCTTGTCCAGCCTGGTTCCTTCCTGACCCTGCACTACCGCATGGCCGGGCCGTCTGTGGACGGAAAACCGGGCGCCGACATCATCAACACCTTTGCCGGCAAGCCCGCCACGCTGAGCCTGGGCACCGGCGAGCTGTCGCCCGCGATCGAGCAGCGCCTGCTGGGCCTGTGCGAAGGCACGCGCACCAGCTTCGAGCTGGCCGCCGGCGAGGCTTTTGGCGAGCGCAATCCCGAGCTGGTGCAGTGGGTGGCGCGCAAGCTGCTCAATGAACTGGGCGACCCCCACGAGCAGTACAAGGTCGGCGATGTCGTGCAGTTCCCCACGCCCGACGGCATGGGCCAGTACGCCGGCAGCGTGCAGCAGGTCAAGGCAGACGGCGACGCCGTGCAGTTTGACTTCAACCACCCGCTGGCCGGCCAGCCGGTGGTGTTTGAAGTCCAGGTCATAGGCGTTTTATGAACGACAAGGCATTGCCCCAGGAAATCATCCTGGCCGAACCGCGCGGTTTCTGCGCCGGTGTCGACCGCGCGATCGAAATCGTCGAGCGCGCGATCGGCAAGTTCGGCGCACCGATTTATGTGCGCCACGAAATCGTGCACAACACCTATGTCGTCAACGAGCTCAAGCAAAAGGGCGCCATCTTCATTGAAGACCTTGACGATGTGCCGCCGGGCGCCACGCTGGTGTTCAGCGCCCACGGCGTCAGCAAGGCCACCGAGCGCGAAGCCGAAGCGCGCGGCTTCCGGATTTTCGACGCCACCTGTCCGCTGGTGACCAAGGTGCATGTGGAAGTGGCCAAGCTCAACAAGGAAGGCTACGAGTTCATCATGATCGGCCACAAGGGCCACCCCGAGGTCGAGGGCACCATGGGCCAGCTCGACAGCGGCATCCACCTGGTGGAAGACGTGGCCGACGTGGCGCGCATCCAGCCGGCGCAGACCGAAAAACTCGCGGTGGTCACGCAGACCACGCTCAGTGTGGACGACGCGGCCGACATCAGCGCCGCCGTGAAAGCGCGTTTCCCGAACGTGCGCGCGCCCAAGCAGCAGGACATCTGTTACGCCACGCAGAACCGGCAGGACGCCGTCAAGATCATGAGCCCGCAGGTCGACATCCTGATCGTTGTCGGCAGCCCGACCAGCTCCAACAGCAACCGCCTGCGCGAGCTGGCCGCCAAGCTGGGCACCGAGGCCTACATGGTGGACGACGCCACCGAGCTCAAGCCCGAATGGTTTGAAGGTAAAAGCCGCGTCGGCCTGACCGCCGGGGCGTCGGCGCCCGAAATCCTGGTCAAGCAGGTGATAGACCGCATCAAGGCGCTGGGCGCAGTGTCGGTACGCAAGATGGCCGGCATCGAGGAGACCCTCAAGTTTCCGTTGCCCAAGGGGCTCAAGCTGGACGGCCCCGCGCTGGACGCCATCGGCAGCGACCTGCATGCAGAGTCCTAGGCCCGGTATGCCAGATATGCCAGACCGCTATCAAATCGAGAGCTGCCAGCGCAGGTTCCACGAGGGCTACAGCCACTTTATTCGTCAAACCCCGGTGTGGAAGCTGCCCGGCAAGGCCCTCGGTGTGGACTGCGCCGAAGTCTGGCTCAAGCTCGAGCAACTGCAAACCAGCGGCAGCTTCAAGGCGCGCGGCATGCTCAACCGCCTGCTGTCCAACACCATCCCGCCCAGCGGCGTGATTGTGGCGTCGGGCGGCAACGCCGGCATTGCCACCGCAGCCGCCGCGCGTGAACTCGGCGTGCGCTGCGAGGTGTTTGTGCCCGAAGTGTCCAGCCCGGCCAAACGCGCCAAACTCGCTGCACTGGGTGCCGAGGTCGTCGTCACCGGCGCGGCGTATTCGGAAGCGCTGCAGGCCTGCCTGGCGCGCCAGCAGCAAACCGGTGCGTTGCTGACCCATGCCTACGACCAGCCCGAGGTGGTGGTCGGCGCCGGCACGCTGGCGCTGGAGATCGAGCAGCAGGCCGGCCTGCCTGATGCCGTGCTGGTCAGTGTGGGCGGCGGCGGCCTGATCGCCGGCATCGCCAGCTGGTTTGAGCAGCGCGCACGCGTTGTCGCGCTGGAGCCCGAACTCGCGCCCACGCTGTTCCGGGCGCGCGAAGCCGGGCAGCCGGTCGATGTGAGTGTCGGTGGCATTGCCGCCGATTCACTGGGCGCCAAGCGCATTGGGGACTTGGGCTGGGCGGCCACCCAGGCGCATGTGCGTGATGCGCTGCTGCTCAGCGACGACGCCATCCGGGCCGCCCAGCTGTGGCTGTGGAAGGAGCTCAGGCTGGCGGTGGAGCCTGCCGCGGCCTTGCCGCTGGCGGCGCTGCACAGCGGCGCCTATCTGCCGCGGCCGGACGAAAAAGTCTGCCTGATCATCTGCGGCGCCAACCTCGACCCGGCCAGCCTGAACTGAACCCTGCCCCGGTGGCCGGCCTGCCGCGGCACAAAATACAATGACCCCATGCTAGACATCAACCTGCTCCGTAAAGACCTGCCGTCGGCCATCGCCCGGCTGGAAACCCGCAAAAGCCCGCAAGCTTTCCTCGACGTGGAAGCCTTCCAGGCGCTGGAGGCCGAGCGCAAGGCGCTGCAGATCAGGACAGAAGAGTTGCAGAACCAGCGCAACACCCTGTCCAAGCAGATCGGCCAGCTCAAGGCCAAAGGCGAAGACGCCAGCGCCGTGATGGCGCAGGTGACAAGCTCCAAGACCGAGCTGGAGGCCTCCAGCGTCCGGCTCGAACAGATCCAGGGCGAGATGCAGGCCCTGCTGCTGGCCGTGCCCAACCTGCCGCATGAAAGCGTGCCGCACGGTGCGGGCGAGGCCGGCAACGTCGAGGTGCGCAAATGGACGCCGGTTGAAGGCCTGGGCGGTGAGCCACCTGCGTATGCCTTCGAGGTCAAGGACCATGTGGACCTGGGGCAGCCCCTGGGGCTGGACTTTGAATTGGGCACCAAACTCACCGGCTCGCGTTTCACGGTCATGCAGGGCCAGCTCGCACGCATGCACCGGGCGCTGTCGCAGTTCATGCTCGACGTCCAGACCGCCGAACACGGCTACACCGAGTGTTATGTGCCCTACATCGTCAATGGCGATTCCCTGCGCGGCACCGGCCAATTGCCCAAGTTCGAAGAGGACCTGTTTGCCGCCAAAAAGGGCGGGCAGGAAGGGGCGGCAGAAGCCGAAAGCACGGCGCTGTACCTGATACCCACTTCCGAAGTGCCGCTGACCAACTTTGTGCGTGACGAGGTGCTGCCCGAAGCGCAGTTGCCGCTGAAGTTCACCGCGCACACACCCTGCTTCCGGTCAGAGGCCGGCAGCTACGGCCGCGACACCCGCGGCATGATCCGCCAGCACCAGTTCGACAAGGTCGAGATGGTGCAGATCGTCCACCCCGACCACAGCTACGACGCACTCGAAGCCATGACCGGCCACGCCGAGGCCATCCTGCAAAAGCTGGGCCTGCCGTACCGCGTGATGCTGCTGTGCACCGGCGACATGGGCTTCGGCGCCAGCAAGACCTACGACCTGGAAGTCTGGCTGCCGGGCCAGAACGCCTACCGCGAAATCAGCTCGGTCTCCAACTGCGAAGCCTTCCAGGCCCGCCGCCTGCAGGCCCGCTTCAAAAACGCGCAGGGCAAAAACGAATTTGTGCACACCCTCAACGGCTCCGGCCTGGCGGTGGGCCGCACGCTGGTCGCGGTGCTGGAAAATTATCAGCGCGAAGACGGCAGCGTCGCGGTGCCGGCTGCCTTGCAGCCCTACATGGGCGGCATCACGGTGCTGGCACCGCCTGCCCGCTGACAGGTTCGCCGGCCTGATAGAATTGCGGCTCGATTTAGGAGAGGTGGCAGAGTGGCCGAATGTACCTGACTCGAAATCAGGCGTACCGCAAGGTACCGTGGGTTCGAATCCCACCCTCTCCGCCAAGAACCGGTTTGATGTAGTCCAACACAGACCCCCAAAAGCCCCGCAAACCCAGTGTTTACGGGGCTTTTTTGTTTCCGGTCGTCCAATGTGGGGTATTGCAAGTCGGGATGATTTGGGGGTATGTTCGGGGGTATCGGCTCAAAACCTTGGGGGTATTTTTCCAAAAAGGCCGTTTGGAGCCTTCCATGCCCCTGACAGACACCGCCATCAAGAAGGCCAAACCCGGCCCCAGCCCGGCTAAACTGAGCGACGGCAAGGGCATGTACCTGCTGGTGACTGAAAGCGGCTCAAAGCTGTGGCGCTGGAAGTACCGGGCGGACGGTAAGGAAAAGGTGATGGCCCTGGGCTCCTATCCGGATGTGTCCTTGGCGCAGGCGCGGGAGGCGATGGGCGCGGCGCGCAAGCTGCTGGCGACGGGCAGCGACCCGATGGCGCAGCGCAAGGCTGACAAGCTGGCCAAGCAATCCGCAGCCGAAAACTCATTTCAGACCGTGGCCCTGCTGTGGTGGGATCAATGGCGCAGCGCCAAAAGCCCTCGCCATGCTGATGACGTGCATAAGCGTTTGAAGGCCGATGTTTTCCCGGCCATCGGCAAAAGGCCCATTTCGGACATTCAGGCCCCCGAACTGGTGGCAATGGTCAAGGCCATCGCGGCGCGCGGCGCTCTGGATATTGCCAAACGCGCTTTGCAGACATCGGGGCAGGTGTTCCGCTATGCCATCGCGCATGGGCTGGCACAGCGCAACCCGGCGACCGACATCAAGCCTGCAGACATATTGGCATCACGCAAGGCGGGTAACTATGCCCGGCTGGACGCTAAAGAGCTGCCCGACCTGCTACGCCACATGGAAGCCTATCAAGGCGCACCCGTCACGCGCCTAGCCATGAAATTGATGGCGCTGACCTTTGTACGCACCTCTGAGCTGATAGGCGCGCGCTGGGCTGAGTTTGACCTGGAGGCCGGGCGCTGGGATATTCCGCCTGAGCGCATGAAGATGAAAACCCCCCACATCGTGCCTTTGTCATCACAGGCGGTAACGGTGTTGCGCACGCTGCAATTGGTATCAGGGCATGGGGCTTTGCTGTTCCCCGGTGAGCGCGACCATGAAAAGCCCATGAGCAACAACACCATCTTGAAGGCGCTGGAGCGCATGGGCTACAAGGGCAGGATGACTGGGCACGGGTATAGGGGCATCGCGTCAACCGTTCTGCATGAAATGGGCTTTAACCATGCCCATATCGAGTTGCAATTGGCGCATCAAGAGCGCGACCAAGTGAGCGCGGCCTACAACCATGCAACCTATCTCAAGGAACGCGCCAAGATGATGCAGCATTGGGGCGACTATCTGGAGAACTGCACATCAGGCAAAGTGTTGACCTTCAAACGCAAGGCAGCTTGAACTAAAAGATTTTTGCCAGTCCTAGGCTGATCCCCGAAAACCCGTTTCCCTGACGGGCTGGACTGGCACCTTATCAGGGGCGCGGGGGCCGCATGTCGCATATTAGAAAGCTACAGGGAAAATCGAGGCCAGTTCTTGCCTATCGGAGGCGAGGGTTAGCGGCTGCTGAGTTTGAGGCAATGACTGAACGCTCAATTTTGGAAGCAAGCCAAATGGCAGACGACGCGTTAGAGGACGCGCGCTCATTGCTCGCAGTGTTGCCCGACATGAGCAGGTTGGATGAGATTGAAGGTGATAGTGAACGCTACGCCTTTGCGTATATGCACATGCGGGCGATGGAAGTTTTTAGACAAAAAGCTAACCCCCTGTCCATGATCGAAGTAATTGAAATAGTCATCAGTGACACAAATTCCGCCAAAGCACTGTTAAAACATGCTCCACACAGGAAAGCGAAAGAATTCGTCCAAGCGGAGTGGAGTTTGCATCGCGAGAACTACGGGGACAACAAATCCGCATTCGCACGTGACTATGTGCGACGTGTGTGGAACGAAATGAATGTGACGGTAACGGAGAAACAACTGCGCGAGGTCTGGCTGCGCGATACCCCGCCTGCAGGCAAACCGGCCGGGTAGCTGGCAGGCGGGTAATGACTTCCACAGCCTAGACCAACATCATCGACTCCATGCCAGCCACCACGGCGCTGGACACACTTGGAGTTATTTGATGGTCAGCAAAACCTCGGTTCAAGGCACCGACCAAAAGCCCCACTACGCACGCGCCAAAGCAGCCTGCGCGCATTTCCAGATAGCCCGGTCAACCCTGTGGCAGTGGACGAAATCCCGCCATGGTTTCCCGCAGCCCCTGAAGGCCGGGGAAAAAGTCACGCTGTTCGACATCAACGCCATAGACGCTTTTCTCAAAGCGCAGGCAGCGAAGTAAGCGGGCAAGCCATGGAAAAAAATAAGGCCACCTCCCCCGAAAAGAAAGCGGCCCTAGAAGCTATCAGGGCAGAGTTTAAGGGCACCAGTGCCGATACGCAATGCGCGCGGCTGCTGGAGGCCCTGGCGCGGTTTCCCATCACCACGTTCGAGGCCATGCGCTACCTGGACATTTACCACTGCCCCGCGCGCATATTGCAGCTGCGCAAGGAAGGCCACCGAATCCTGACGCACAGGCAGACCGTGGTGACGGAGGCCGGGGTGAGGCATTGTGTGGGCCTGTATACGCGGGAGGGCAAGCAATGAACACGCCTGACGCGGTACACAACGACCTTGACCTGCCTACCGGGCAGCGTGAGCGCAAAGCCTATGCAACGCTGGCGGCGCAATTCGCCTTGATCGGCATAGAGCTGATTAAAGGCGACCCGGAGGTGATCGGCCAGACGCCTTACTACGCCACCCGCTATGGGCTTTGGAAGCCCCTGGATAGCCTGGACGCGGCGCGCGAGTACCTGGCTAAACGCACAAAGGCAGGCCGTGAGCAAGAGCTACAAGCGCAGTAAGGACAAGCGGGACGGTGATCGCTACGTGGCCTTACCGCATGTGGTGATTGACAGCCCCAGCTATCGCGCCTTGGGGTACGCTGCGCGCGCCTTGCTGCTTGATATTGCCCGCCAGTACACGGGCAGCAATAACGGGCGGCTGGTGGCTTGCGCGAAGTACCTCAAGCCGATGGGCTGGCGAAGTCACGACACCGTTTCGCGCGCGCTGACGGAAGTCAAGGAGGCGGGGCTGCTGATTGAAACCCGCATGGGTATGCGGCCTAACCGTGCGGCCTGGTTTGCATTGGGCTGGTATGCCCTGGACGTGACGGACGGCATAGACCTTGATCCAAAAACCTATCGGACAGGGCAGTACAGACTTGCGGCGCTTAACCCGAAGGTCGGGGTAGGAAGGGTATGAACAGCCCCGATTTCTGGCGATGGTGTAACGGGCTTTGCCCCGCTCATCGGGGCTATCCGGCCACTTTCAGTCAATGCGCTAACCCGATAGGCGGGGAGTATCTAGAAATACCATCTATTGCAGGCATTCAAAGCCACAGATACAGGCATGGGCAAAAAGGCGAAAAGGTGCGCGCGCGTGACCGGGGGCGGTTGATGGCCGTTGCCTTGATTGAAAAAAGGCGAGTTGGCCTATTGATTTCGTTTTCTGTGGAGGTGGCGAATGAGTAGAGGCGGCATGAGGTACGGCGCTGGCAGGCCCAGCTACAAGCTCAAGGCGGAACACCTGCTACGCGTAGAAATTGGCCGATGGCATCGCGGCGGCTATTTGCGCGCAGGGCAGTCATTTACCTGGAGCTGGCATCGGGGCGATGAACCTACGGGCAGCATTGGGGTTTTGGTGCATGGCACTGACTCGCTGGCCCTGCAATACATGGTGGGCAGTGACGACCAGCGGCGCGATGGGAGCCAAACTATCCGGCTTGCGCATACAGCCTGCAATTACGGCAAGTCCCGGCCCTGGTTTGTTTGCCCCGTCTGCCAGCGACGCGCGGGTGTGCTGTACATGCGCGCGGGGCGGTTTGCCTGCAGGCACTGCCAGCGGGTGAGCTATGCCAGCCAGTCAGGTGATGTGCTGGATCGGATGTGGCGCAAGCAATCAAAACTGGAGGCCCGGCTGGGTGAGTATTGGCGGCGACCCAAGGGCATGAGGCATTACACCTATGACCGGCTGATAGATCAACTGGAAGCCTGTGAGCAAAGGCGCGAAGATGCGTTCTGCGAATTTACGGCGCGATTCCTAGCGGTGACGGGTGCACTATAAGGGGCACATAGATATAGGGAGTAAAAAGTCTGGAGGGGCGTGGGCAGAAATCGAACTGGTCGCCACGCAAAGAAACTCCCTCGAAAAGGACTGTGGAATTGGCCCGCATTCCCCTAGGTCTGTAACGCCTGAATATCGGGACTCGCTAAGATCTCAGCGGCGAAATGTCGCAATAAAGCAAAATGATGATCGGCGATCCGTTCCTCTTTCTGGGTGCCGTCGGCTTGCTTAATGATGCGGTTAAACATTTGCCCATCTTTCAAGGCGTTGATGTCGTCCAAATCCTTTTTTAGATCGACGTGAGCTCCGCCATCTTTGTGGGCGGCTGCAAGCACCACACGTCCCCGCGTCAATAAAACTTGGTTGGTGTACAAAGCGGGCTGGTTCCACCAGTCTTCGACTGACTGCGTTAAAGCGCCGACGCTCGGTGGCGTGTAGTCCAGATGTTTCCCAAGTGTGATGGGAAAGAATGACCCGAAATCGATGGTCGGCAACATAGCGAGGGCATTGGCGGTTGAAGTTGGATTAGTGGTCGAGATCAACTGAATTGATGCCTTGACGCCCATCTGATAAAGGATTGAATGACTGTTTGTGGTGTCATAGAAAATGACACGTATAGCGGTCGCGATCCGTAGCGCCTCTTCTCTATCACCTGCGTCAAACGTGACGCATGAGGTTGTCAGAAATTTCAATTGGCGTACTAGGTGATCTTTCAGGGCCTGATTTATGGTGCTCATGGTGTTCCTTATAGGGCTGGCAATGATTGGCTTACGCCGCAAGCAGAAGGGCGCGCTCGATTTTCGGGGTGATCAGCGAATAACGCAAAATGCCGTCGCGGGGGGGTATTTTTGGGGGTACGTCAGTGTTCAAACATAGCAGAACCTAACATCCATGCGGGTTAGCGCCCATGATGGGAACGACACCCTCCCAAGAACCGGTTTGATGTAGTCCAACACAGACCCCCAAAAGCCCCGTAAACCAAGTGTTGACGGGGCTTTTTTGTTGCCGTCTGTGGGGCAGCATGGGTCTTGACATCTCGCACAGGTCTTGCTGCACCCTGAATTTTGTTGGCATGCCATCAATCTGGCGCCGCAGTCAGATCCTTCAAGTATTTACCCTTGTTTTAACTCCTACCCTGTCAACATTGACAGGGGTTGGTGTTGCATCGCTTTCCTATTCGTTGATCATCGACGGTGTTTCGAGATGTTTCAACTGTGTGCTCTGCCATATACGAATAGAGGGAGGGCCCGTAACCAGCTTGCGGGTAAGGGAGTCATGCAAAAAGAGTATGCACAAACTGATTTTGTGTGGGCGCTGCAGACCATGTGTGCGGTGCATCGCCGTCCGTTTGACGCGCAATTGCTGTTGCAGCAGTTTCCACCGCCGTATGACGAATCGGGTCTAGTTCGCGCGGCGCGGGGTTTGGGTTTCAAGGCGCAGTTACGCGTTGTAGAACCCAAAGTACTGGCGCAATTGCCTTTGCCCTTGGTGGTCGAACTTCGCGCCACGCGTGCCGAGGGTGAACTTGCTCCCGCACCGGAAGGCCCTGAGGACGTCACTCCCCTTGCTCCGACACTGGGCATCGTTATAGCCGTGAGCGACGAGCAGGTTGTCTGGTTGCCCGCCAACAGCAACTCGCCCGTCACAAGCCCCAAGGCTGAATTTACGCAAACTCTCAGTGGCCAGGCAGTGCTGCTTTACCCGGAAGACGAGGCCGTGCGGGACCCGGACTCTGCCGCTGGCGTGGCATCGTCCTTCGGGTTTCGCTGGTTTGTGCCTGAGCTGCTCAAACACCGCAAGGTATGGCACGAAGTGCTGGGCGCCAGCCTGGTGCTGCAGCTTCTTGCGCTGGGTTTGCCACTGTTCACGCAGGCCATCATCGATAAGGTGGTGGTGCATCGCACCGAAAGCACGTTGGTGGCGCTTGGCATCGGCATGGCGGTGTTCATGCTCTTCACCGCGTTGCTGACCTGGGTGCGCCAGTACGCCATCCTGCACACGGGCAACCGGGTTGACGCTGTGCTGGGCGCCGCGGTGTTTCAGCACCTGTTTCGTCTGCCACCCAAGTATTTTCAGAACCGGCCCACGGGCGTGATCGCTGCCCGGTTGCATGGGGTGGAAACCATACGCGAGTTCATTGCCTCGGCAGCGGTAACCATTATTCTGGATGTTCCGTTTTTGCTGATTTGCATGGGCGTGATGTTTTATTACTCGGTCACGCTCACGCTCATCGTGTTGGGCATCTTGTCTGTCATTGCCCTGTTGTCTTTTCTGGTGGCACCGGTCTTTCAGACTCGCCTGAACCAGCAATTCATGCTGGGCGCGCGTAACCAGGCTTTTCTGACCGAATACATCGCCGGCCTGGAGACCGTCAAAAGTCTGCAGTTTGAGCCGCAGCTGCAAACCCGGTATGACGGCTACCTGGCCACTTACCTGCAGTCAGGCTTTCAGACCAAGCAGATAGCCAACACCTACAACGTCATCGCCAACACGCTGGAGCAGATGATGACGCTGCTGATACTGGTCATCGGCGCGTGGATCGTGATGCACCCCGACACCATTGCCCTGGCCGCAGGCACCGGCACGGTGTTCACCGTCGGCATGCTGGTGGCGTTTCAAATGTTTGCCGGCAAGCTCAGCCAGCCCATGCTTCGCATGGTCGGTTTGTGGCAGCAGTTTCAGCAAGCCAGCCTGGCGGTAGATCGGTTGGGCGATTTGATGAACGTGCCAACCGAGCCCTACCGCCTGGCGCCCAGCAGAAAGGGCGATGCCAGGGGTGAGATTGAACTCATAGACATCGGCTTTCGCTACGCGCCTGATCTGCCGCTGCTCTACAAAAACGTCAACCTCACCATAGAGCCGGGCCAGACGGTGGCCATCATGGGACCCAGCGGCACGGGCAAGTCAACGCTTACCAAACTGCTGCAGGGCTTCTACCGCCCGACCGAAGGGCAAATCAAGGTGGACGGCATCGACATCCTGCACCTGAGCGCCAACGAGTTGCGCGCTAACTTTGGCGTGGTGCCACAGGAAACTGTGCTGTTCAGCGGCACTGTGTACGACAACCTGCTCATGGCCAACCCCCACGCCAGTTTTGAGCAAGTGGTACAGGCTTGCCAGATGGCCGAAATCCATGACGCCATCCAGACCCTGCCTCAGGGTTACCAAACCGAAATCGGCGAGCGCGGTGCCGGCTTGTCTGGCGGGCAGAAGCAGCGCCTGGCCATTGCCCGTGCCCTGCTCAAAAAACCCAAGGTGCTGATTTTTGACGAAGCCACCAGCGCACTGGATGCGCAAACCGCCAACGCTTTTGCCACCACGGTCAACGCCTTGCGCGGCAAGGTCAGCATGCTGTTTGTCACGCACGCATTGCCCAAGACGCTACAGGTGGACGAGATCTTTGTCATTGGTGGCGGACACCTCAAGAAAGTTGTTCAAGCGAAGGCGGTCGCATGAGCAGCCTGGCCCAAACCTTGACCAAGCGCTTGTTGCCGGATGCGGCTGAGTTTTCCCCGGGCCTGCTGGCCATTCAGGAAAGCCCCATGCCCAAGCTGCCGCGGCTGATTTTGTACCTTGTTGGTGGGCTCTTCACCATCTTGCTGGCTTGGGCCATTTTTGCCAAGGTAGACGTGGTGGCCGTGGCCGACGGCAAGCTGGTACCCGTCAGCTACACAAAAATTGTGCAGCCGGCCGAAGCCGGTGTGGTGGCAGAAATTCTGGTGCGCGAGGGCGACCAGGTGCAGGCCGGCCAGGTGCTGATCCGGCTGGACCCCACCATGACCGGTGCCGACAGCCGCAGCCTGGCCAGTGAGCTGAGCCTGAAGCGCCTGACGCTGCGCAGGGTAGATGCAGAACTGGCCGGCATACCGCTTTCCATCAAGGACGGTGACGACCCCGTGATGATTGCCCAGGTGCAGGCCCAGGCCAACGCCCACCGGCAAGCATTCACTGATTCACTGGCCCAGGAAGTGGCAACGCGTGAACGTGCACAAAACGAATTGCGCTCAGCCCAGGAGACGCTCACCAAACTCAAGAACACTTTGCCCAGCTACGAACAAAGCGCCAAGGCGCACAGCAAGCTGGTGGCGGAAGGTTTCTTGAGCCCCATAGCCGGCAACGACAAAGAGCGTGAAGCGATTGAAAAGTCACAGGACCTCAAAGCCCAGGCCGCAACGGTGCAAGGTCTGCTTTCCACCATCACCGCACAAGACAAAAAAATCGCCGGACTTTCCAGCACCTTTCGCAGCCAGCTGCTGATTGAGCGCACCGAGGCCATGGGCCAGCTGGCCAAGCTGGAGCAAGACACGCAGAAGATGGGCTACAAAACCGGCCTGCTCGAACTGAAGGCACCGCAAGCCGGCATCGTTAAAGACGTGGCCACCACCAGCAAGGGCGCCGTTGTGCAGCCCGGCATGGTGCTGCTGACCTTGGTGCCCAGAGGCGAGCAACTGCTGGCCGAGGTGCAGGTAAAAAATGAAGACGTGGGCTTTGTGCAAACAGGTCAGCACGTGCGCGTCAAGGTGGCAGCTTACCCGTTTCAAAAATACGGCCTGCTCGAAGGCCGCATCCAGACCCTGGCGCCTGACTCGCAAGCCAGCAATAACAACAACCCGGGCCAGTCAGCCCCGCAGGGCTACAAGGCGCTGGTCAAGCTCGACACGCAGTACCTGGAGTCCCTCAACGGCGACGCCAGCCAACGCAAGGGCCTGGAGGCCGGCATGCAGGTAGCCGCAGAAATTCACCAGGGGCGCAGAACCATCATGGAGTATTTGTTGAGCCCGGTGCAGAAGGTGTCGGCTGAGGCGGGGAGGGAGCGGTGAAGACAACATTGACGTTAAGTAGTGCTATTGAATTAATAGTTGACTCTACTAACTCAACCCGTAAAGACCGATTTGATGCTCAATTCATCGCATCATCTAAGCGCTCAAACTTCCGGTGCATGAGGTTTTTTATTCTAGGGAAATCATGAGTTGGTTACTTTTTTTAATCCTTGCAGCGCTGCACCCTGTCGCATTCATCTTTATCGGCCTACGCAGCAAAACCTGGGGGCGGCGTTTTGTGCTTTGGGCGCTACTACCGGTCCCCGCAATTCTGTACTGTTGGCCGTATTACCAGATTAAAAGTGAGCACGCCAGGATGTGCGCGGACGTCGGCGGGCTGAGAGTTTTAATTCAGCCAGAGAAAGTAGATCGAGTGAGGTTGGTGGGGGATCGCTACAACAGCACTGACTCCAAGGCTCTTCTTTGGCAGTTTTTCCCTCAACTACAACTCGTTGAGTCCAATTCGGGAAAACGGGCAAGCGATGGGAAAGAAATAAAGGATTATTTTTCTTACACAGCAGTAGTGAATCCAAGAGCAGGTCTACCCATGGAAAAAGATTCTAGGAAAGAGCCAAAGCTCATTTTTTCAGAAGCGAATGTACACACCTTGGACCCAACGGTGTTTGAGATCAGTGTGCATGAATCCGATATTCCCCATGGCACGATCAAAGAAACACGGCTAAGCAGGAGTGGCACGACTTATGCCAAATATACGGAACTGGTGCATTGGTGGACAGGGATTCATTACCCCGATGCGTTGCCCACTTGGCGTTGTCCAGACCAGCGCCAGCCGGATGCCGTAATTCTGCCCTACGAGCCTCTTGCTAAATTAATTTTGAAATAATTTTCGAAAGCAATCATGAAGACTACAACTGAACTCAAAGAGTTTGCACAACTTGCACAAGCGTCCTACGCGCTGCTCAATAAACAAGCAATTTATTCGGATAGCGATCTAGCCACTGCGCAAACTAAAGCATTGCTTCAGTCCTCTCCTAATGGAGCTTTCGCCGAGCAGCAATCCATTGATTTCACCAACCGCTATCGCGTTCTGAACCAATTCCGTGACGAAGACACCTTGGCAAATGGTGGCTTTAGCGCTACTTTGTTTCAGGACAAAAGTAACCCTAATCGGCTGGTGCTGGGTTTTTCCGGTACGGAGTTTGAAACCGATGCGCTGCGCGATGGCCTGGTCACCGACGCACAGATTGGCATAGTTGGTTATGCCAAGCCACAAGCACTTGCGATGTATCGGTATGTCAGGCAGTTGCAGACCGCTGGTGGTGCTGCGGTTGAGTACAGTGAAGCTGATCTGCGCAGCCTCTATCTTCTCGACGGCAATAGTTTTTCTCAGCTTGGCGGTACTGACGTATTGTTTGATGCCTTCAAAACCCAACTAAGAGCCGATAGAGGGGTTGAGGGCGGTGTTGACGGGGTCGCATTGATGGGTCCTGGTCAAGAGATTGATTTGGCTGGACACAGTCTTGGCGGTCACTTGGCCATGCTGGCGCAACGCTTGTTTCCCGGTGCGTTTGACGATGTGATTACCGTCAATGCAGTAGCTTTTTATGCCCCCCCCTTTGCAGCACCTGGTAGTCTGAATGCGACAAACTCAGAGGCCGTACTTTCACAGTTCGGTGAATGGAATGAAAGCAAAATTTTGCGTATGGAGTCAGTTGGCGACGGTGTTTCTGAAATCGCCCGAACCTATCCCGGTACGACGCTGACTGTCGGTATGGAAACTCGTTCTGAAGTACTGGCACCCCTGACCACCAATCATTCGGTTGCGAATGTTGCTGATGGCTTGGCGTTGGCTGAGCTGTTTGGAAAGCTCGACGCGCGGTATATGAGTGACCCGCGTATTGCCAAAGCATTGTTTGACGGCGCATCGAACACACCCGGAGCAAGTTACGAATCATTGCTTGATGGCCTCAGAAAAGTCATTCTGGGTAACGCTCTGCCAGCGACGAGCCTGGACAGTACTGAAGCCGCTCAACTGAGTGCTACCCGTAAATCGCTTCACGCCAATATGAAGGCGCTTAGTGAGTCGTCCGGTTTTGGGGCCATTCTCGAAAAAGGTACTCTGACGCTGGCAGACAATTCCCTAGCCACCAAGGCGAAGACAGATTTCGGCGTCTTCTTGGGCCTCAATGCCCTAAGCCCAGTCGTCATCAGCACTACCGATGCGGCGGCCATTAGTGCCCTCAAAGCAGCAAACCCCGATTTATCCACTGCTTGGACCGCCGACAACAATGCGCGCTTGTACGGCGACACCACCAAGGTCTTTGACTACAGCGACAACTGGTACACAGACCGCGCAGCCATGCTGCAAGGGCTCATTTCCCACAACCTTGTTGATAAAAGCTACGACATAGCGCTTCCGGGCCGAGTCAATGCCAACTACACCTATACCGACTTCACCAGCAGCCAGGTCATCAAGTTCAGAGGCATGGCTGCGAACGCCAGCGGACAAGAAGCCCAGCAAGTCATGTTTGGCAACGATCAGGACAACGGGTTGGTCGGCTCAAATTCAGAGGCGTTTGGTCTGGGGGATCGTTTGTACGGTGGAGCAGGCGACGACTATATCAATGCCAATGCCGGCGACGACTACTTAGAAGGCAACGTCGGAAACGACACCCTCAAAGGCGGCAATGGCCAAGATATTCTCCTAGGCGGTACGGGCAATGATCAACTCGACGGCGGAGCGGGCTCAGACATCCTCAAAGGCGGAAACGGCACCGACACTTACACTTTGCGCGCCAGTGACATTGGCGTAGACACCATTGTTGACTCAGACGGTCTGGGCAGCATCAAGGTCATCGCTTCAGATAGCAGTGAAACGATCTTGGGCACAGGCGTCATCAACAAGCTCACCACCAGCGACAACACTTGGCAGTCCGAAGACAAACGCTTCACCTATACCACCAGCCAGGAAGGTGACGGCAGCACCACCTTGCTTATCAGCGGTCCAGGCGTTACAGCGCGTGTTAATAAATTCACTTCCGGCAATTTGGGTATCACCCTGCCAGGAGCGCCGACGGTCGGGCCTGCGCCGACGCCTGTCACCGCCACGTACGACATGAGTACGGATGAAGGTGACTCAGCGTATTGGGCGTCCATTAACCCAAATCCTCAGATGGCACGTCACTTGCAAAATGTTGCCCAGTCAACGGCTTGGGGAGAAGGCGTTCAAGGGGACGACCTCATTGAAGGCGGATCGGCTCCGGCCATCGATCAACAGGACATACGAGGCAATGGCGGCAACGATCGAATATATGCGCATTTAGAGCAGACCCTGCAAGAAGCGATAGAGCAGGGCGAAACCCTGCCAGACAGTGCGAGCTCCAATTACCTGATCGATGGCGGAGCCGGCAATGACCTGCTCGTAGGAAGCACTGGCGCCGATGTTCTGTTCGGCGGTGCCGGTGATGACACTATCGTGGGCGGGGCAGGAGGCGATCTGATCAATAGCGATGGTGATGCGGGAGCTATAAGAAACGTAACAGAGGCGGGCTGGGTAACGGGGAGCAATGATCCGTTAACGGGCGATGCGAGAACGCTTTACGTCGTGCACGAAGGGGCCCGACTCTATGTGAGTGACGCAGATAACACTGGCGGTCGCCGGGTCTACCGCCAGCACCTGGTGCGGCTGCTGGATATGACTATCGACATTGACTATCAAAACCTTCGCACCTTGATAGGCCAGGACGTCCGCAACCTGGGCTATACCCACGGTGATCTTTTACTCGACAGCAACACGGAGGTCGGCTCTGAGACTGTGCATCAACCGGGCGACTCGGCCGCTTTTGGAGTCGAAGAGAGTTTCAACACTGCGCGCCATGTAGGCAACGACACGATCTATGCAGGCGGGGGAGACGATGTAGTGAATGCCGGTGGCGGAATCGACACGGTTTTGGCAGGTTCGGGCAACGATATCGTTGTGGGCGGCGCAGGGGACGATGCAATCTGGGGCGGCGAAGGCAATGATCGTCTGGATGGAGATGCGGAAGGCGCGACACCCGAGACGAACGGTATTTTGGACTTTTTCACGGCCCTTCTTAAATTCAACACCGGACTGGACCTGGCGACGCACGGTTCAGACTACATCGCTGGAGAAGGTGGAAATGACATCATTTTCGGAAATGGCCAATCTGATTTTCTCTTCGGTGGTTCGGGGGAAGACGAGATTTACGGCGATGGCCCGGGCGTCACAGGGACAGGCGCAGGCAATGACTATCTTGAAGGCGGGGCCGACAACGACAAGTTGTTCGGCGGCGCGGGAGAGGACTATTTGTTGGGCGGAACGGGCAATGACTTGCTAGTGGGCGACATGGAAGAGGACGCCGTCGAATACCAAGGTGACGATTTTCTTGATGGCTGCGATGGCGATGACGAGCTGCGCGGCGAGGGTGGAAACGATACTCTCGTCGGTGGGAAAGACAACGACTTGCTGTACGGCGATGCGGGCGATGACGATCTCCGGGGAGGCGACGGCGTTGATGAACTGCAAGGCGGCGAGGGTAATGACGTGCTGGATGGCGGTGCCGGCGTTGATACCTTGTTTGGCGATGCAGGGCAGGACGAACTGATGGGTGGCGAAGGCGCGGACCACCTCAATGGCGGTGCGGACAACGATGTCCTGACGGGCGGCCTGGACGACGACTCTCTGTGGGGCGATGAAGGCATTGACTTGCTGAAGGGCGACGATGGCGTGGATCAACTCCACGGCGGCGCAGACAATGACGTCCTGATGGGTGGTGCAGAGAACGACGTGCTATCAGGCGATGACGGTGATGATTTACTGAATGGAGATGACGGCGATGACACGCTTCGTGGCGGCGCTGGAAATGACACACTGGATGGCGGCAATGGTTCCGATTCGCTATTCGGCGGTGAAGGCGATGACGAGTATGTGGTCCGTACCAGTGACGCTGTCGCAAATGGAGTCGACGTCATCAGCGATTCACAAGGCGTCAATACCCTGCGCATAGAAGGCGCGTCGCTTGCGGATATTCAACTCAATCATGCCCGGAGTGGTGGCGCTGAATATTTGTCCATAACTTACAACGCTACGGGCGCCAAAGTTGCAGTTCAGGACGGCCTGGCTGGCGGCGCCATCAAATGGCTTGAGATCGAGGGACAAACATTTGATTTCCTGGAATTTATTGGCACCCACTTGCAAGACTGGGTTTATGGCCGAACCGCGCAGGAAGGACGGACTTTGGCCGGGGGCGCGGATTCTGACTATCTGGAGGCAGAGCACAACAACACACTGGTATCCGCTGGCAAGGGCGACGACGACATAGGCCTGTACAGCACCGGGAACACGGTGTTGATCAGAGCAGGGGACGGTATTGATCGAATCGACGGCTCTGTCCCAGCTGCCGGGGAAACCAATTTGCTTGAGTTTGGCAGCGGCATTGCGCTTAACGACATAGTGATTGAACGTGGCGCCCAGGGTGAAGTTTTGGTCCGAACGGTTGATGGAACCACCGGTGCGCAGATTCGAGGAGGAATTACTGAAGTAAGGTTCCAGGACGACGATCAATTGTTCGAATTGTCTGATCTGGTCCAGAGGGACCTCGCTGGGCGTGCAACTGAAGGGAATGACCTTGTTGTGGGGTCTGTGTTTGATGACGTGGTTCGGGGTGCGGCAGGCAATGACGTTCTTCTTGGTTACGAGGGCGATGACACCCTGATTGCGGATGGTGGCGACGACATATTGGTTGGCGGAGAAGGCAATGACACCTACGTCATTACGCCCAATGCTGGAAGTGTGACCTTGCTGGTTGGGCTGGATCCAGGTGAAAGTGCGGAACAAGCCGGCGCTGACCGGATTGTTTTCACCGGAGCGAAGTCTCAGTACACATGGGTGACCAGCCGTGTAGACAACTCCCTGGTCATTACGGCGCATCTCACGGAGTCTGGCACCAGTTCCAGTGTGCGTCTGGAAGGGTATTTCGACTCAGGTGTAGGTGCTGCTGCTTGGTCAGCTGCCACTGTGGCATTTGAGGACGGCAGCGTGCTTTCGATTCATGAGTTGCTGTTTTCGTTTACGCCTGCCACAGAAGGCGACGACATCATTTATGGTCACCCTGGTTCAGAGGTGATTGACGCCTTGGGTGGAAATGACAATGTGTTCGCCCTGAATGGCAACGACGTTGTCGACGGTGGTAGCGGAGACGACATTCTCGATGGCAGTTACGGCGATGATCTGCTACGGGGCGGCCTGGGGCAAGACGTTCTGACGGGCGGTGCCGGGGCAGATGTATTGCACGGAGGGAATGGTGATGACCTGCTTGCTGGTGGCGAGGACGACGACATTCTATGGGGTGATACCGACAATGATTTTCTGATAGGTGAGTTGGGTAACGACACTCTGTACGGTGGTGCTGGCGTGGATAGGTTACAAGGCGGAGAAGGGAGCGATCATCTGGAGGGTGGAGATGGAGACGACACCCTGCTTGGAAACGAAGGCGACGATGTGCTGCTCGGTGGCGGCGGCCAGGATGTCTTGAATGGAGGGTTGGGATCAGACACGATGAACGGGGGCGAAGGGAACGACTTGTACGTGTTTGATGGTGATCCGTTTAGCGCCAACCGCATTGCCGAGGCAGATCAGATCACTGACGTGCTGGGTGCAGATGTCATTCAAGTGCAAGGAGCGTCAGCGTCTGAGGTCAAAGTATTTTCCTTGGGAAATCAGGAATACAGTGTTTTGTGGGGCACGGGTGGCGTCAAGTTAAAAGGAGGAAGCGACGCACTGACGCGCTTCCAATTGGACATAGACGGCGTGCGCACTTCGCTTGCAGACTATCTGGTTGCACCCCCAACAGAAGAGCCGCCGACAACGCCCGCCCGGGCGAATGCAAGCTTCATAGCCCAGCATGAATACAAGGCGCGCATGCAAATTGAATATGCCGGAAGCATTGGTGCTTTAGCTTGGCGTGAAGATCCAAGCGATGCAAAAGGGGCGCTGAAGGAGGAAATCACCTCAAATGAGCCGATAACAGACGTATCGGTCTCCTCCTATGTCGCTGAAAGCACGCCTTATTACTATACGGTCAGTGGCTACCACGATGCACAGGGCAACGTTTACGCAACAAATTACTATACGTTGACCACCTACACAACAACCGTTACGACCACAGGTATTCGGGTCTTGGGAGATGGTGCATGGCAATTTCTCCTCAGTTTCAATGAGATCCCGCATTCTGTCACCTACTCCATCCCCAATCTGACCGCATTTACCGAGCAGAGGGTCGGTTACACCACGGACTACACCTTCGATCCTGCCCCCACTTCTGTGGATGTGCAGCTAGGGTCTGCGAACAATACCTTTACGTTTTCCGCGGGATTGGTTAATGGCGGAGAGGGTGATGATCAGATCACCGCGAATCTGGCGTCCTTCGCGCGGAACACCTATGTGACGTTATGGCCAACATGGGGCCAGGATTATTCGGTCATCAGTGGGAAAAGTGTAGCCCTGACGGACCGAAACGAAATTTTGATGACTGGGCAAGCTACTGCCAGTTGGATGAATGGTGGGGAAGGCAACGATACGATTCGTGGTTCCGAAGTGTCGGATGTGATTTACGGTGGTCCGGGTTTCAATTCACTCGATGGGGGCGCTGGACCAGATCGTTATTTGGTGGTCGACCACAGAGCGGATGGCGTTGGGTTCGACTACATTGCCGACAACTCCGTCAGCGATCCACTCAAGAATGATTTGTTCTATATCTATGGTGGGATTCCCCAGGAAATTTTGCCTCCCGGGGCGGACATCGACACGGTCGAGTTCGGTCCTGGCATTTTTCTGGACGATCTTCAATTTAGCGTTGAAACCGCCAGCACCGATTCCGAGTATTTCCTGCCCAATGTCGGCCGATATTGGGATCCTCAACCCTATCTGGTTGTGGAGCGGGACGGCCGAAGATTGGTTGCAATCGAGCTGGCTAGGGCCATCGCTTCACCCGGCACGGCGGCCGATCCCTTGGGTACAGGCGTAGAAATTCTGGAGTTCCAGGATGGACAGAAAATTACGCTGGCTGAGGCGTTAGAGATCGCCCGGGCGCAGGTACAGCCTCCGGTCAATCGAATTAACGGGACAACCGGCGATGACGTCTTGGTAGGAACGGTTAATCGGGATGTTATCGACGGTGCTGCCGGCGCAGACCGCATGACAGGAGGCCTGGGCGACGACACGTACTACGTTGACAACGCTGCAGACGTGGTGGTGGAAAAAACTGCAGAAGGCACAGACACGGTCATCACCACGGTCAGCAAGAGCCTGGCTGCGAATGTCGAGAACCTCACGCTGGCTGGAACGGAAGCCATCAACGGAAGCGGCAACAGCCTGAACAACGTGCTGACCGGCAACAGCGCCAACAACACCCTCAACGGCGGGGCCGGGGCCGATGTGATGCAAGGCGGGCAGGGCAACGACAGCTACTACGTCGACAACACTGGCGACGAAGTGATTGAAGAACAAGACCAGGGCACAGACCGAGTGCTCGCCGGCATCAGCTACACCCTGGGCGAGAACCTCGAAGACCTGCAACTCACAGGCACCGCCAACAACGACGCCACCGGCAACGAAAGCGCCAACAAACTCACCGGCAACGCCGGTGCCAACACCCTGACGGGTCTGGCCGGAGACGACCGTTTGACAGGCGGCCTGGGCGCAGACCACATGCTGGGCGGGGAAGGCGACGACCTGTACGAAGTTGACAACACCGCCGATGTCGTGACCGAGCTGGCCGGTGAAGGCGTGGACACGGTAGAGGCGACAGCCACCTACACCCTGAGCGCCAACGTCGAGAACCTCCTCCTCACCGGCCTGCTGGCCACAGACGGCACCGGCAACGAGATGAACAACCTCCTGCAAGGCAATGTGGCCGACAACCTCCTGACAGGCGGTGCCGGCAACGACACCCTCAACGGCATGAAAGGCGCCGACACCCTGGCAGGCGGCACCGGCAACGACACCTACCTCTTCGAAGACGATCTGGACACCATCATCGAAGACGTCAACGGCGGCCGCGACACCCTCATCAGCCGCATCAGCGCAGCCACCCTGGCCGCCAACGTCGAAGACGGCGTCCTGCTGGGCAGTGCAGCCAGTTTGACCGGCAACGAGCTGTCCAACGTCCTGACCGGCAACAACGCTGGCAACACCCTGGACGGCGGGCTGGGCGCCGACGTCCTGATAGGCGGCAAAGGCAACGACCTGTACATCGTGAACAGCCAGGCCGACAGCGTCGTCGAGAACGCTGCTGAAGGCAGCGACACCATAGAAGCCAGCGTCAACTACAGCCTGGGAGACAACGTCGAGCACCTGACGCTCACCGGCAGCGCCGAAGCCGGCATGGGCAATGATCTTGCCAACAAACTCACCGGCAACGCCGTCTCCAACAAACTCTGGGGCGGCCTGGGCAACGACAGCCTGGACGGAGGAGCAGGCGCCGACATCCTGATTGGCGGCCTGGGCCACGACAAATACTGGGTCGACTCCAGTGACGACCTGGTGGTTGAAAACACCCTGGAAGGCACCGACACCGTCTATGCCAGCGTTCCCTACGCCCTGGCAGACAACGTCGAACGCCTGACCCTGACAGGCAGCGCCAACATCAACGCTGTTGGTAATACGCTGAACAACCGTCTCGAAGGCAACGCGGGCAAC